>DATAUE010000043.1:0-249903 GCA_036268425.1 Allostellaceae bacterium | reverse complement strand
TATTCCAGAACCACTGCTCGCCAGGATTGTGGAGGCCGCGATCATAAAACGGTATTGCGGAGCAGACCTTTCGTAGACCGCCATCAGCCTTCGCGAGTGTCCCGATCAAACATGCGCATTCACCCTCGTACTGCGTGCCATTCACGTGGCCTTCGACAAGAGCTTTGCGGAGAAAGGGCACTTCTGATTTTAAGCTCTCCAAGATAAAGAGAATATCGCGTGAGCAAAGATTGACATAGCTCTGTGGAGCGTTCTTAGCTCCTCTCAGGTTCGCGCCTTTGAGGTTCGCGCCTTCGAGGTACGCGTCTTCGAGGTTCGCGCCTTTGAGGTTCGCGCCTTCGAGGTACGCGCCTTTGAGGTTCGCGCCTTCGAGGTACGCGCCTTCGAGGTACGCGCCTTTGAGGTACGCGCCTTTGAGGTACGCGCCTTTGAGGTTCGCGCCTTTGAGGTTCGCGCCTTTGAGGTACGCGCCTTCGAGGTACGCGCCTTTGAGGTTCGCGTCTTCTAATGCCTCTTTGACAGTCTCCTTAGAGCTTTCCCAGATCACTGAACCGAAGATCGAATTGATAACTATCTTGTTTTTTGTTCCGAGCATATTATTTGAATGCGACCGCAAAGACTGCGACCCACATAATGAAGATGGCGCCGGTAATTGATGCGTTAATGATGATGTTTTTCATAGGAATAATTTGTTTATCGCTCTGTGCTGGCCGCCTTGTAAGTGACCAGCAGAAAACGCGCAAGGCTTTTAATTTGTGTGATGCGCTGGGAGGGGAAGCCGTGAACGCAGTTGTAAGACATCAATGAGCGGTCATACCTTGTTCCCTTTCATTTCCTAAAGCGCTTTAGGCACAGCGTTTGGGCGCGAAGCTGCATCCCCCTCCAAACGCACCACGATTGCAACAAGTCGCACTCCGCTGCTCCGGGGCGTGCTTGTTCGCTATGATGTTGTGAGCGTAAACCGTGAGCCGACTGGTGGCCAGTTATTCCCCGGCAGGGGCCACTCCGCGGTACACTTGCGTGTTTCGGGTCCGTTATACCCTCATCAGCCGCGATTTATTTATGCCGGGCCAGATGCTTCCTGCACATCGGCTCTTTGGAAGCCCACGGTTTACGCTCACAACTATCATTCATGTTCCTGCGGGGAAATCCGTGCGCGGTGACGGCTCTATCGGATTTTTGCCGTTTCTGCTTTCCCCCGTAGGAACCTGAATGCTTTATGTCAACGAGCAATGAAAGAGGCGGCGGGTCGAAGCGCTGGCTTAGTCAGCGGTGCCGCTCTCCTTCATCTGCCAGTAAGAATAACATGCGCGTGCAAGCACGCAACACGGGTGGTGTGGATAAGTGCGGGCAAGCACGCAAACGCCCATGGTATAGTTCCGATATTAGAACTAATCTCTTTCTATGGACAACAAGAAAGCCGAAAAAACGATAAACACCCGCATACGGCGGCGCGCACATAAGAAGCTGCGGATACGCGCTGCCAAGGAAGGCAAGACGCTGCTTGACTTACTCGATGAATTTGCGGGCGTATGACTATTGAACGAGGACGACTTTAACGACATGAAGTATTTACAGAAGATTGGCGACTTATCGAGCAAGAACTTTGCCGAAGATCGTGGTGTATCACTCGTCGAGGTCAACAAAGCTATCCGCGCCCGCAATTTCCGCGAGTATGAGCGTGGCGAATTCCTACAGAACGCTTAATTTCGTGCGGCGCTAATCACGTCGGAAAAGGCATCGGCTTAAATTCGGCCAGCCGCTGCTTTGATGGAGACGATTACCGCTGTCGAGCGTTGATGCGCTGAGGGAACTCCATGTCTCTCCGTTTCTTCCGCAACTTCGGCGCGGTGCTCTGGCGCCGCGCCACTTTTCTTTTCAATTCCACTCCACCAACGACTATCAGCGGGTTTCTCTATGCGAGCTATTGAAGGGCCGATACGATCGGTAGAAGAGGCGCTCTCCGATCTTATCGACCGCGCCGCTCGGCGTCCCGAGAGCCATCCGCGGCGGGATTTGGTCGCACAGATGATCGTTGGTCTTGAGGCGGAGATCGCAAGACGAGCGTCATATTCAGTGGAATTTGCGTAGGGGGATTCCGCTAAGGGCTCGTAATTTGGCGCTGGTCTGGCGCGCATGGCATCCGGTGTAAGTCTTATCTTTATCTACAGTTCTATTTGCCGCCGGATAGAAGGCTTGCGGGGCGGGATTGTAACAAATCGTGTCAATCAAACGCCCCCCAAAATAGTCCTTGACACTAGTTTTCAATGTCTTAATGAAGTGCCTCAAATTTAGGCAGCCACTTCGGTAACCAAGTATTTCAGAGCTCGAAGCGCGTCTATCCACGGTTTTCCACCCACTTATCCACGAAAATTGTGGGCAAATTTCGAGACGCTGTGAGGTGCCTACCATCCCCTCGCATCCGGCGCGCTCCAGGTGGTGCCACCCTCAAATTTCCGGCGGGGTTTCTGCGCTCCTGCCGCTACCTGCTTCCGCTCCTTCGCGGCGAATTTCCGCGTGCGCTCCAGACGCGCTGTAGTGCGCTGTGGCGGCGGAAGAGGACGTACCCGCATACCGGCGTCCCTGTAGTCATTAAAAGCGACTGTGCCCCGCTGGTGGCCTCTGGCGTGCGCTAGTTCCTCGGCGTCGTCGAAGCGTGCGCCACTCGGGATGATGTCAGCGAGGAGGGCGAGACTTCGGAGCTTCGGCGGCAGCTCGTCGAGGAAGTTAACACCTGCTATCAGACGGTGCTCGTGCAAGAGGGTAGCGTGCATCTCGCGGGCATAAAAACCAAAGTCGGAGATGATGATTTGGCCGCGATACTGATTGATGAGAAAGAGGCCAACTGCCAAGGCATCAAATGACCCGAGTTCTGCGCGGTTGACGCGGGCGATGATCTTCGAGCGTGGATTGAATGAAAAGTTCGTCTCGTTGCAGAGCATCTTGCGGAGCACGGGCGAGCGCATGAGCCGGTTGATTTTCCCGTATGCCCAAATATGTCCGGTCGTTGATTTTTTATCCGGCGGCTCTATCAGCGTTTCGAGCGAAGTCGCGCCATCGAGTGCGTCGGCGATGAAGTCGAGGCCGGTATCTTTCGTGAGGGTGCTTTCGCCGCGTGTAAAGAGAGCGTCGATGGTCTCTACGATGTCGCACTTTCTCCGGTAGTTCAAGCCTTCGAGGATGTTGAAAGAGTGAATGTTCGGGTCGAATATTCGGACTTGTGAGGCCGCGCGCGGTTCGTCTTCAATGAGAAGAAAGCCGCCTTTTTGTATGGGGACCTCTCTTGAGATGCCGACAAATAACTGGTTCTTCATGGGCGAGTAAAACGAATAGGTATCGCCTTGTGGTGGAGGGTGCCTAAAGATTACCCGCCGCGTAAAAAGGAGCCTACGCTACAGTTTAACAGTCTCGTTGGTGGAAATGCCGGTCTGCTCGGCTTCGATCTCAAGGACGATAAGGATCGCAGTGCTGCAAGTCGTAAATCCCTCCATCCATGTGCGACTGAAAATACCCGCCGGTTTCGTATGGGACACCAACTCTTTCGCCCGCTGTATTCCTGCGAGGAAGCCCTCTTTGTATCCGTGCAAATTAATCATCTCGTTCTTATCGTTGAGTGGATGCCATTTAGCATCATGATCCATCGCGCCCGCCTCCCATGTCTCTTGTAGAGCACGGGTGAGGAAGTCCTCAAGGGCATCAGCCATCAACATATTTCCGTAAGTGGACCAATCTTTCTCTTTCTTCAAAAAGCCACCGGCAGCGCTCTCTGTGAATTTCTCTCGGAACGCCGCAATGATTTTGTCTCTGTGTTGTTCGGGGGTCATAGGGACAAGATCAGCGCTTCTTTATCTCGTAGTTGATTGTGCATCGAATGACACGGCGTTCAAACAGCTCGCTATTAGGCGACGGCTTTTCGGCATCTAGTCGCATTTTCTCACGCACCGCGTTTTTCTTGTCCAAGAAAATAGGAAGCCCCATATTTCTTAAAGGGCCGTAAGCGTGCCACACAAGATTAGTGCCGCCGAGATTCGTAACAGCCCACGCTTTCACTGTCTTTGTTTTTGCTTTCATAGTCGCATCTAATTAAACCAATAATACTGCCGCAACCTCCACCACGATCACGACGGCGACTCCAAGTCCTAGAAGGATGGCGGTGCTGTGGCTGGGGCGGCACTGGCCGAGCTTGGCGTACAGGCAGAAGTGAGGGGAGGTCATAGGCGATAGCCGTTCTCGCAATAGCTTATAAAGCAGCAAGCGCGACGCGGTGCTCTTCCACACCATTCGCATTCGCTCAGCCGCTCTTGGCGTCGCAACTCAATTTCAAAGCCGAAGATCTGAAATTTCATACGCGTGTCTCTGAGTCTCCTAACGCCTCCCCGAAAAACCGCTCCATCCTTTTAAGTTGCTCTTGGCGGGCGTCATGGCATTTATGCTCCGGCCAGTGGCATTGATTTAGAACGTGATTTGGGCCTTCAAAGTAGCAACTCTCCGGGCACTCACATTCCGGGCAGCATCGCTCCTCCACAATCACCGCCTCCACAGCCTGATGCATGGCGGAGACGAACAGCAATTTGATTTCTTCCCAGTTCATATTCTCAGTGATGGCGCCGAGCGGGATATGGCCGGCGATCTCTAATGCGGCGTATGTGGCCGCAATATCATTAATCCGATGCAGCACATCCGCCGCTGTTTTTATTTCGTCGCTCATACATTCTTCCGTAAATCTCCTAAAGTCTCCGGCTTCCCTGGCAATTCCACCAACGCCTCTGAGGCTTCGTACTGCCGCAATGCCTCCTGTATCAATGGCTGAGACAAATATGCATCGAGCGCGCGCCGCACATGCTCGCCCTTGGTAACGCGGGTGCGCGGTTTGGATATCTTATCCAGCATTGTGTCTTGGCTGGTTTCAAGGAATAGTTGTCGTTTGATCATACTCGTTTCTTATTTTTATAAATCAGTCGTCCGATCACCCTACTGACCGGCCGCCTGCTCTTAGTAAACGGTTTATACCCTCTACACCCCACCTCCACGCCCCGCCCGCATTCTTTCCTCCTCCTGCACCAGCCTTTCATGGTAGCGCGGTGCCATTCGTGATCGGACGCAGAATGTCCACAGCGACAGAGAGGCATTAGTGCCGCTTTATCGTAAAGTCATTGCTCTCATAGGCATCGTTATGGAAGAAGTAGTCGATGTCCGTTTCGTTCACTTGTTTCGCAATTTCTTCGTCGGTGTACTCCGATATCACCGCTATATCGTGCCGGAAGTCATTGATAATGAGATCGCGCACTTCTCGCTCTGTGATCTCCCTGTTTTTACCTGTTTCACTGCATCGGATCATATAGCGCATATTATTTAAGAAGATCGCTATTCTGGTAAATGTCGCCGATGACTACAATCCTTTCTGGCTTAATGCCGTCATTGCAGTCGCTGTCATAGTCGCAGAAAGGTGATGCGCCACCGTGTTCGGTGCAAAACTCAATCTCGCCATTCACGGGGTTACTGAAATTGTCCAGCCCATCGTAAATGTCGCCGAAATAAATCTCCCGCCTGTTCTTATCCTTGAGGCCTGTCCAAGCCATGACGGGCGGACGCTGTTCTTCGGGTCGTTGCTCGACGGCATGGAAGAACTCACTTAGCTTTTCCGAGTACATCATCTTGCTATAGAGCGCATCATAAGCGCGGAATTTAAGCTGCATATTGTTCTGGGTGCCAGCGGCGCATATTGGCCGCAGTCATTGCTTTAGAACTTGCTAATAGTTGCTTCTTGGAATGTTTGCGTCCCCGTGCCCATCCATGAAGCGTGTTCTCGCGGGATGTTAGGTATTCCAGGTTGTCTTCGCGGTCGTCGTTGCGGATACCGTTCTTGTGGTTGATTTGCATCTTAGGTGGTCGTTCGCCCAAGAAGGTCAGCGCAACGAGTTTCCGAACGGCGTGGATACGTCTCGCTCCACCTATCGTAAGCCACACTACATGGTAACCATCGCGGTCTTTGTAGAGCTTAAGTGATTTACGCATCCCGCTGTTGTTAAAGTCATTACTCCACACTGATCCATCCGAACCAATATCGTATTTGCTTCCGTCCCAAGCCCTGTATCTAATCTCCCTCTGTTCCATAGTACGTATTGTGAATTAGTAAATCAGAATGTGACGCACGCGGTCAACGTCGCGGCGGCAAGCCAATAGACCATGTGCCGCCAGTCATGGTAAGCGCCGTACACGCACGCTGCTGCGAGGTCGAGAACAAAAAGGGCAATAGGAAATAGTATTTTCATAAAGGCTTAAAGATGACGAGCATCGAAGGGAATGGCGCGGAGTTTTTGGCCTCACCGAATTTCAGACGCCCCTTTATAAATCGCACCTCGACATTTGACTGATTATAGATGCTTTCATGGAAGATAACCGTATCTGTGCGGGCTGGTATGAGCATCGCCGTCATATTGCCCCTGAGCTGCTCGCGGCGAGCCTTCAGCACCCACGCTTTTATTGCTGAATACGGCGGGTTGCACCAATTCTTCGCGGCCCACGGATTGTCGAGCCCGCTGTTATCGATGGTGTAATACTGCTCACATTTATGGTTGTCGTCAGTCGCGCATACATCTAAGTCGAAGCCCCCGAACTCCGCTGCGGTTTTGTCGAAGAAATCATGCGGTGTAGCCCACTCGTCCGTGTTGTGACTGAAATGTACTTCATTGTTCATATACTCGGTTTATTGATTTGATAATCCCTCTCCCCGCACCCCTTACCAACGCTAGCCAGACCAATCATCCAACGCTCACCAACAATCGAACCTTGGGGAGGCGGCCTATATTCCGCCATCTTCCCAAAGCTCTGTCAAACTACTTCAACAATCCCTCATATTTGATATTGATGTACTGCTTGACCCAAGCTACTGCTTCTTCTGCTGATGATGCTTCTACCTCAACAGATGCTTTCGCTTCTTCGTTATCGCCGATGAGAACAGTGATGCTTACGTTGTATTTACCCATACATTATTGCTTAATGCTAATACGAACATTGTATTCCTATTGTATGTATTGTCAATATGTTTAACACGACATGCATCACTACTGATGTATTGTCAACTGGCCGTCCTGAGTGTATCCGGCGACAGCCGTGATCGCGGGAGTTTGTGTTGGAACTGCAAACTGCTTACGGACATCTATGAGACAGCCGTGGCCGTCTTCAAGGACGAGCCAGGCTAAAAGGACGCGCGAAGCAAGTGTCCTTTTTCTGCTGGCTTGCTCCTTGAAGACGGCAGACACCCACCACCTCGCCGACCCAGACGGCGTCCCCCATCCGGAGGATTGCCCTGCACTGGTGCTCCTGCATGATCCCGACGGGAACGGCCACTGCCATGATACTGATATACTGACCAACCAAACTAATGCGATCACGGCTGGAAGCCGGGTACGCGAAGGACGGAAATGCAAGTGTTTCCGCGCCGTTTGTCGGCGCGGTTCTGTAGGGACGTAATGTAGCGACTAGAGACGATACGTAGGAAATACCCCGAGGAAACACCGTGAGGGCATATAGCAGTCGGAGGCTGTGCTACGATGAGGGCGTATCTGTGGGGCGCGAGCCCACGCCGGAAGGCGTACCAAGCGCAGGTGCGCGCGGAGCCGCTCGGGATCGGGCGGCTTCTGCTATGCCGCATTGCGGTTACCCGGCGGCATAGCCATATGTATATTCCGCAGATTTAAGGTTTAAAATGACGAACTATAAAGTGAAGCTGTTCCGCGATGGTAAATGGGACGATGATGATCAAAACGTCCAAGCGCGAACGGAAAAGGAAGCTGCTGAAAAACTCTATGGACAGATCCTATTCAAGCAAGGGCCGGCCGAGCAAGTTCGTGCGATCGTGCATGCACCGGTCGGAAACGGGGATCCAACTGTATTTTACGAGCGTTGAGCGCGCACTCATAACCGGCTACCTCTGATCCCCAGAAACTGAGGAAGAGGTGGCAAGGAAACTATACAGACAGAGGGTCGGGAACGCCGAGCCTTTCTCTTTTAAGGGCCGTGAGTGCGTCTGAGCCGTTGATTTGAAGGGGCAGGCACGCGACGTTGCATTGTTCGTCGCGAGGATTGGAACTCCTTTGCGAGCAAAGCAGCCCGCATGTACCCAACTCCTCAAACCACATTTTCACAGAGATACAGATCAGATGGGGCGGTGAGCCGGTTGTCTCATTTCCCGCCCTTTCGCATCTGTACCCCTGTGGGCTTTTGATGATTGGAAATATGCGGGCGGCGAGGATTTGACGAGTCACTTTTCGGATCAAGGGAACACCAAGCTCCTAAAGCACTTACTCGTATAGTCACCTCGCATGAGCTTGTTCAAGGCTCACTCTTTCATCTTTCGACGAGGTCGTGCGTCTACCTTATTCCGCCACGCCCGCATATTTCCAATCATCTCGTTTCAAAAGAGGCGTTTTAATTATAACGTGTCGCCCCTTAAACACACGGTTTCCTCTGTCGATGAGCAATCGAACAACACAAAAACCGCTCTTGCGAGCGGTTTAAGTGATGGTGCCGATTAAGGCGCCGGAATTACGGATGTCTCCGTAGCTCTGGCACTCTAACTGTACCTTAATCTTTACCATACAGTAAGTGAAGCATGAGTGAAGCCGAATGTAAAAGTGCGGTTGGGGAAAACTGGCGGCAAAAAAATTAAGATTGCCGGCGCGATAGATTGTGAGTAACGTTCGTAGCGAACAGGGAGGTTCAAACAAGGATAACCCGCATGAGCGTGGAATCGTTTCGACGTATGCAAGAAAATATTCGGGCCGCTATGGAAGAGAGATTGGAACTAAGAATTAAATATGCTTCGGCACTGATCGAAATAAATGAACTAAAAGGTGTCGTTGAGGACTTGCAAAAGCGACTGGCGGCGGCGACTATACCGTTTAACTGATTAGAAGGTTGCAGCTGAACGCTTAGCAGGCAGAGGGCATTAACTGTTTATAGTGTCTCCCGAAAGCCCCGCGCCTTCAAACGCTGCCTTAAACGCCGCGCGCACCGCGGAGAGCGCCAAGCCGGCGACAATTGCCGTCGTCGGATGATCCGGCAACCCGGCGAGCAAGAGGGCGCCGAAGACGGTGACGAAAGTTGCCAAGAACGTCGTGGCGAATGAAATTATGTGGCGGTAAATTGTTTGGTTCATAACTTAAACGTAAGTGATTTTTAGCCTATTTGATAAGTGATAAGTATTCGACCTAGACTTTTCCGAGATATGCTTTGTAAGCGCCTGATGTCCACGAAACCCATGCGTTGAGATTGCCGTGGATTTTGTAATATCGGCACATCCAGCGGACGCAAGCTTCGGGATTGTTTAGCACGTATTCGGCGGAAGGGAAGTCTTTGCCGGGGCCGATGTGCCAGTAGTCATTCACCTGCACGATACCGTAGTCTGTGGATGCTAAATAACGGTGTCCTGTAACCTCGTCTACAGCATAGTTGAGATGCGTGGCGTTGAGGGTGAATTGGCTCTCGACGTAAACGCAGGCGGTAACATCTTCTTTTTGAGCAAGAGTAAGGCCCTCTAGGTCGCATATCGCGCGCACGTTATGCCGGGCAACGGGTCCGCTCACCCAAGGTCGCTCCAGATCGTCAGGATTAGGGCTAGGAGCGACTTGAGCGGGCTGAGGCGCTGATATGGTCGCTTGCGGCTGTGACGCTGTTTGTGCGAGCGCGTATTGCGACTGAGAGGCTGTCTGGATTTGTGAAATATACGTTTGGATGCCCGAAACCACATTTTGTAGGCCGGTGAGAATCTGAGTAGGGAGTTTCATATTCTTATAGCGTGAACGCCGCATTTAGTTTGGCGCGGGTAAGAGGGCCGATATCGGCTGGCGATACAGGGCTGATGCCGCTCGCGGATTGAAAAGCGAGTACAGCAGCGGCGGTTTTGGGACCGTAGACGCCCCATTCGTCGGGCGTGAAGGGCGGCATATAGCCGAGGATCAAGAGCGCGATTTGTGCCATACGCACATCATCGTTTTCGTCGCCTTGATGAAGGTTTTTTGTCCACTGGTAATGAAAGTCTGCTGATTTCGGGAGCTGCTTCAGGAAATCGGCAACGTCGGTCGGAATATCGGCAACTGCCCACTGCTCGATCGTGTACGGCAGCCAGGAGGCAGGCGCATAGTCCGCGTCGCCGCCGTTGGCCCATCCGGTGCTCCAAGAGTTCCGGAGCCGATTGAGCGTCGAGTTATCCCAGCCGTGCGGTGTCATCTGGTGACCGCTCACGATCTGCGTCGGTGTGCGCAAAGGGTCGATATCTTTATCAGCCCAATCGGGCATCCATAGTTCGTCACCGATGGTGAAGAGCGTCGAGATCGCGCCGTGAATGAAGATGCCGATGCGCGTCGATGTCTGATCGATCTGCACGCGGATATAACCAGGAATTTTGTATTGCGCGGCTTCGGCTCGAGCTGCATCGGTAATGGCGGCAGGATCGCGGTATTGCGCAATCGATAGGTTTACGTCGTTCGGGAGTGTCGCGGTCGTGGCGCAGCCTATCGACGCGGCAATCTTGAGCACGGTGCGCGGTCGTCGGCCGCCATCAAGCGGGATATCGGGCTCGGCAGAGAGGATATCGAGAAAGCGCGGCGAGAAATCGATCCATTTGCCAGTCTTCCGATACCAGTAGAGCCGGATGAGATAGACGATGCTGTGGCTGACGCAGGCCGGTTGCTGGCTCTGCATGAGTACGGACCCAAGCGGCGTGTTAAAAGTGGACGGCAGTGAAATAGTCGCGGCGGGAGCTATGGAAGCAATAGCAATTGTATCTCGATAATCGGCTGGTGAGGGAAGCGCACCTGTACCTAGTTTTTGCTCAACAGGCATATACCACTATTGTAGCAGGCTCAAAATGCACTTGGGGTGTTTTCCACTTTGTATTAGAGGAAGGTGCTGACGGGCAGCTCATAGTGGCTTCCGGTTATGCCGTCTGCACCATTCGCGCCGTTGCTCGCTGATCCCGACGCTGTGCCGCCGGTTCCTCCCGTGCCTCCCGTCAATACATATGAGCCCGTCCATGTTTTGCTCAAATAGACGACAATGGCGATACCGCCATGGCCGCCATTACCTCCGGAACCTCCGCCACTTCCAGTATGCCCACGACCGCCGCCTGAGCCGCCACAAGCGCCACAGATATTTTTGAATTTGAAAACGAGCCCTTGATTGATTTCGATCAAATTGACGGTCGTGAAATAGTCGGTCCCGAATGCCTGGCCGAGCGTTGCCGACGATCCGACGCCAGTGGCTCCCGCACCGCCGACACCGGCGACGTCAGGAAATGTTGCTGAGCCATTTCCACCAGCTGTGCCGGTGTTGCTGGCTGTACCGATACGATAATTAGCCGCCGCACCACCCGATGCGCCGTCGCCGCTACCGCTCGTCGAACTTGAGCCGGCACCACCCACGCCGCCATTACCGCCAATTGCCTGAATAGTAAATGTGCCAGCCCATATGCGGGCAACAATGAGTACAATCCCGCCGCTTGCGCCTCCGCCGCCGCCTCCGCCCCCATGGCCGCCTGAACCACCAGCACCGGTTCCACCGCTTCCAGTGTTCCCGGCGAGGCCATTGCCCCCTGATCCGCCCGCAGCACCACTACCATTATTTTGCGATCCTCCCGGTCCCCCGCCACTACCGGGTGTATTTAGAAGGGTGCCAAGTGTCGCGCCTGAAAAGCCATCGGCACCGACGCCCCCAGCGTTTGTGCTTGGGTTCGCATCGCCTCCAGCGTTGGGAGTGGGATAGGTAATCGTCCCGGTGCCGCTTATTGTATTTTTTACGAATATTCTGAAGCCGTTGGTCGTCAGCGTGCTGTTTACGGTAAGCGTGTCGTAGAACATGTCTCTGGTGAGCGTCGTGGGCGATGAGATGGTCACTGTGCCATCCGAACCGTCCCCGAACGCCATCGTCAGGTTGAAGAATGTTTTGTCCAACACTCCATCGGTATCGAGCTTCGGCACCTTGCCGCTATCACTAGCGCCCGATGATGAATTTATAAAATCGCTCGCATCCGCTGTCTGTCCGCTCGTTATCGCCATAAATTATATGAGCATTATATCAAACTGAAGAGTAGTATCGACGCCATTTGATTTCGTGTACGCAGCGCCGAGCAACGCATGATTAAAAATTTGCCCGCTGTTTGCTGTCGCGCTGGCATTTATAAAAGAGCCTGTCTCATGGTATGTGCCGTTTGCGAGATTGGCGTCCGGAAAGAAGCACTGAAGCTCGATCTGATTATGATTGACGGGGGTAATGAGTGCGGGCGGTACGCGCGCGACTTCCGCGGTGAGCTGCGTGTCGCTCGCGGCTGGTGCTGTGTTGCCGGTGCCCAGCGCCACGTAGTTCAGGCCTCCGGTGTAGATTGTGCCACCAATGAGGTACTGCACCAAAAGATCGCGCCCGGTGAGTGAGCCGGTCATGATGAGGTTGTGGTTCGTGCTCTCTATGCCGAGACTATACTCGTCGAAGATCAGGTCGATGCGTCGTTTCAAGGTAACGAGAGACGCTTGCGCTTGTTTGAGGCTTTGTCCAGAAACGAAAGGAAGTTTTCGCTGCCACCGCATAAATTCCGCGGCGAGCGGCCGAACTTTATCGATCGCTCCGGCACGGTATCCTCGAATTGTTACGCGCCCTTTTGGTGCAAGTCCTTCCCGAACCTCAATGTTCATACAAATATAATATCACGACCATGTTCCGAAATTCCAATCGAAGTTATCCCACGTATATGGCCCGGTCGAAGTTGAAATCGCTGGTGTGTCATCCGAAATCGGTACTGTTTCTGCGATACGCAAGAGCACTTGCAAAATGGTCGTATCATCTACGGAGTTCTGATTGAGCTCCTGCTCCAAGAGCACGGCCATGAGATCAACAAAGCCGACTTTATCGCCGCCGATCGCTTCTACCTGGTATTTGAGCTGCGTCGGTGAGTAGCCGATTGCGCGCATGCGCTGGATGGTGAGCGTCACATTGAGGCCGAGGATGGTCGAGTTGAGCGTGATCGCCTGCCCGATCATGAGGCCGGTTTTGAGGGTGTTGAACTTCAGGTCGTTGATCGGGTTGCCGTACTGAAGGATTTCGGCGAGCGCGCGCTGCTGCGCCTCAGTCACCGTGGTGATCTGCTTGTCTACGATCGTGTCCTGGAACTCGCCATAGGCGGCAATCGAGGCTGTATCGTTGGCGTAGCCGAGGATCGGCACTTCTGCGTCGCCGAAGATTTTAAGGGTGTGTCCGTCGCCAGGATCGGTGGTGAAAGCGATGAAGGGCCGCGTGCCGCTGGTATTCGAATACAGCACGTCGAAGCCCACGGGATCGTCCTTGCCGTAGGTGCCGACCGTCTGCGAAACGTCGTCAAGCGTGACGGTCATCGTGTCGGGGTCGTAGGGATAGACGAGCGAGTAGGTTGTCTGGCCGGCGACGGATTTGTACACGTCGATAGCGCTCGTCGCATCGTAGGTTTTCTTGTATGTGGCGCCGATGACAAAAACGCTGTTTTTGAGGTTCTGCGCGTTGACCAAGTAATCGATCGAGGGCCAATCGAGGTTGCCTGAGGTGTCGTCGAGATTAAAAGGCGCCGTCGTGCCATCGCCGCCTCCATCGGCGATGTCGCCGAGGAAGAAATGCACATCCTTGTCGGCGTCAATGTACCAATCCCAGCCGATAAGCGCCGCGATCTTTTGGATGCACTTTGTTGGGGGCTGGTAGTTGAATTTAACCGAAGGAATATTGAAACCGGCGAGCTGCACGTTGGTATCGGTAAAGCCTGTGGTGAAATTTTCGATTATGTCCTGCACGATCGCGCCAGGATCCATGTCGGTGTAGGTCTGTACGACGTTCTTGGAGTCAAATTGGTAGCTCCAATCGACCGCCGTAATGCTGTAGCGCGCCAGAATGCCGCCGTCGATCTTCAGCTCGGTTTCTGTGACCGTGCCGCCGAAGATGTGCCCGCTATCGTCGTAGGCATCGATCTGATCGCCGACCGCCGGAATGGTAGCGCTCGGCGTCTTCAAAACATCAAAGTTGAGCGTCGAGACTTCCTTGGTGAGCACGAGATTGAGATTGATGCTGAGCCAATCGACCGAACTCGATGCGTCTACGGAATTTACCTTGAGCTGTACCGACATACCTTAGACGCTGCGGAGGCGGAGCTGCTGGTTGAGCGTCTTGGCGATCATATCGGCGAAGTCGCGGGAGGCCTGCTGATCGAGATAGTAGCCGCCCATGATGTTGACGGTGATGCCGCCCGCAGCATCGCGAGGACCCAGCGACGCCAAATCGCTTCCGCTCGACATTCCAGACAGCGGGATAATGGCTTCCGGTCCCGCTTCGCCGATGAGGCCGATGGTGGGACTGGTTACGATACCGCCGGACGCGAATTTCGGGAGTGCGACTTTCGAAATAGAGGTAGGGTTTGCCGATTTGATCTGCCCGATCGCTGCGCCAAGGCGCTGGAACTGATCTATCTCGGCATCTACTTCTTTCGTGGTCAGGCTAACACGCTCGTTCGAGAGTGCAATAAATTGTTGTTGCCCGAGCTGCATAGCTTGCCCGATCGATTTCACTTTCTCTTGCGTTAATTTGATTTCGTCCTTCGCCGCTTTCTCTTGATCTCTCTCTTCTTGGTCGAGCATTTCGAGTTTGGCGTCGTATTCGGTCTGCGCGAGCTGCTCTCGCTGATTGTAGTCGTCGATTGTTCGTTGCAAGTCAGTTTCCGACGCGCGCGCTTCGGCAGTGTTCATTTCGGAAGTATGCGCTTGGCGGAATGAGGCGGAACTATCGTAATTCTTTTGCTCTGCGGTCAACTGGTCCTGAAGGCTTTGCTTTTGCGATGTGGTGGTGGCGGCGGCAAGCTGTTTCTTGAGATCGCTAATTTTATTCTCCGACGCGACGATTGCATCTGCGACTTTCGCCGTGTCGTCCGCCTGGGATTGGTTGTAGCTGTTGGTGAGGTCGGTGATCTTCTGTTCGGTCTGAGAAATGCTCTGCTCGATCGTCGCCATTTTTGATTGGAATGAGTCGGCCAAATCTGCGAGATCCATGATCGCGGTCTGCCGCATTTGATCGTAGGTATCGCCAAGCTTCGCCACGGCATCGGCATGGGATACCATAGCGGTATTGGCACCCTCGATCCTGTTGGCGATATCGGAAAAGCCCGAGCCGGTCGCCGCTGTCTGCGCCGTCAGGTCTTTCGCTGCCTCTTTTAATACCGTGCTACTGACGGTTCCGGCGCGAATATCATCGATGCTTATTTGCGAACTCGTGTGCAGCTTGTTATAGGCATCCACGAGTTTCTGATTTTGGTCTGTAAGCCCCGATGCCTGGAGCGCGGCCTCATTATCGGCCTTTGCCATGTCAATCACTCCCTGGGTGCCATTTCCGAGGAATGCTCCCAGGTCGCGAGCGGCGGAAACCACAGTATCGATATATTTCACGACCAATTCGATATCTCCGGCCAGAGCTTCGACAGCCACGGTGATGCCCCCAATTACAACTTCGGCCACCGCTTTAATTTGCGGCATATCTTGCTCAAAGGTGTTAAAGAGGTTGTCTAAAATCGGCATCAATTTGGCGCCGATTTCTCCTTCCAGCTCTTGCCATTCCGTTTGAACTGCTCGCCATTTGCCCGAACTCGTATCGGCGGCAGCTTCGGCTGAACCTTGTACCTGCTGCTGTAGCATATCGAGTGCCTGCGCAGAGGTCGCGGCGCTATCGAGAGAGATACCATATTCTTTCAAGGCGCGGGTGTTTCCGGCCATCACCTGCTCAACGAGTTGCGTGGCGCTGTTTAAATCAATCTGCTTGCTGCGCGCCAAGTCCATCGCGAGCTGATTTAGTTTGAGAGCGTCGTTATAGTTGCCGGTAGACAAGATGAGTTTTCCCATGCTTTGCTCAGTCTCGGAAACCTGGAAGCCAAGCACCACGTGCTGCTGTGCAACCGCCTCAATTTGAGGCCCTAGAACATTAAAAGATAACCCGGCGTTATCGACGCTGACTTTGAGCTGCGCCATCGCGTCCTCGTCGTCCAATGCGTTCTTGATTGCGCTGTCAAAAAAACCTTCGACGATGTTCTCCAGGGCCGCAACACCCTGCCATGCGACCGTATATTCGAGCATCGTACTGACCATTCCCGAAAAGGACTTGCCGGACTTTTCTGTAGTGTCGGTGACTTCTTCCGTGGCACTGGTCACCTTTTCCTGCTGGTTGATAAAATCCGTCGCTGAGGCGGTGTAGGCATCCTGCCATTGTTTCGCAGTGCCGCCGGTCTTGGTGAGCTGCTCAAGAGAGGTTGAGGTGCCAGACACCGCGGAGGACATGCGGGTGCTCATGCTCTGCATGGCCGCGCTCGCATCGTCGATGAGTTTGACGACTATTGAAAGCACGGTGTCATTCGAGGCCATTATTTGATTTTACCACGCGCATCCCATAACCAGACGAGCGCCTGAATAAAGTGCGTGGGTTGTTCGAGATACTGCTGATACGTCCATCGCATCCGGTCGCATATAATGACGGCCATATTCTCTTCCGAGAGATCGGCAGGAAGGCCGCGGTGGGCGTTGTGAACGGCTCGCTCTAATTCGTTTTTTTTTCCTCGTTTTCGCCGTCGCCGATTATCTCATTGATAGCCGTCGTGATGAATTTGAATTCGCTGGCAGGGAGGGTAAGCAAGGTCTCAAGAAGATCGAAATCGTCTAGACCATCGTGTTTTCCATCGAACGTCACGACGATGGTTTTTAACGCGAGATTTTCAACTGTTTCGTAAATCGACGCGCGGAGGCCTTTTTCGTCGATGACACTTTTTGGCAGCTCGTCAGCCTGTCGGAGATACGGTGCGCGAAGAGCACGCGCTTCTTTGCCGGTGATGTAGGTATAGACCTTAAGCGTGTGCCCGCGCGGCGTGAGAATTTCTCGAGTTTCGCGGTCGATCATATCTATCGGTGAAATCGGAAAGATTTGATAGGCGTCGAAGGCATTGTTTTAGGCTTGAACGCCAAATAGAGTATGTATACAAAGAACGGCAACCAAAATGGGCCGAATACGAGAAACCCTGCAAACGCGATAATTATCTTGAAAAGTATCATATGAGTGGTAGTAAAGCGCTGCCGTCTGTGGTTGTCAAGGAAACGGTCGGGGATAGCTAGTACGTCGTGATCGCGTTGATGAGTACCATTTTTGCAAGCAATGTGTCTGTAATACTATATACGGCCTTAAACTTGATACTTTGATAGATCAAATCTTTTACTTTGAAAGGACGACCAAGCTCCTGGATGGTGCATTTTGGCATGTCGATATAGAGCTCGGGGTTGCTCGAAACGTCAGAGTTAAGAAAATCCAAACGGATCGCGAGTGGCGTCGGCCCCATGAATTGGGTCTTAAAATCGCTTTCATTCTGCCAGATAGCTTCGAGGGTTCCTTCGACGCTGAATTCTTTGTTGAGGAAATCGGCGGGTGCGAGGTTGCCGAGCACTTCCTGGGCCTCGATGTTGCTGTTGATCGACACCTTGGCGCTCTTGAGCGCGATAACGGCGGGTCCAAACGTGTAGGAGGTTGCCGAGCCGCTCGAAGCGACTGAGAGATCGAAAGCGCTGGCTGACACGATTGCGGCTATGGTCGCCCCAACCGGGATATTGCTCCCGGTCACCGTCATACCGACGCGCAAGGTGCTCGTGCTGATCGAGAGGCTGGTGACGTGGGCGCTTGTCGAGCACGTGCCGGTCGCTGTCTTGGTGCCTTGCAAGCCGCCATAATCGAGTGCGAACTTCGCCGCGAGGTGTTGCGGGACGAAGCGGTTTTCCGTAGTCGTGGATGGGGTGAAGGTGCTCTGCGACGCGCCGCTTTGCGCCATTAGCGAGGCGTTGAACGAAACAAATTTCTTCAGCTCCGCCGTGATATCCAGCTTGCCAATGACGCCATTGGCGTAGCTGTAATCGACGGCCGCAAGCGGATCGTGCAGGAAGAAGGTCAAGCTTTTGTGCTGCGCGTTCTGCCCGACTGTGAATGAGTGCGTGTACGGGTTAGATCCTGAGACGGCATAACCGCCGAACATGCCATAGAGGACGAGGCCGAAGGTCGTGTCAGCTATGTTGCCCGACAGACTACCCTCGGACCACTTCTTCACCTGTGTAAGGTTAGTACTGTCTTCCACGATGCCGTAGGTTTGATCGTCTACCGCAAATTCTTTCTTTTCGTCGAGCGTCAAATCCATCCACGGCGTCCAATATGTCGCGCTGGTCTCAGCAACGCCGCGAGATGCTTCTTTCTTCATCCCGATTTGCACCAAACGTCCAATACCTTTTTGTGACATAAATGATTGTGATTATTATAGCGGCTTTTCTTGAGGCGCCTCCGCGGCGGGCGCTGTGGATTGCTCGGGGACGGTTTCGTCAGTTCCACCAACGCCAAGCAGTTTCTTGGTCTTGTGATAGAGCGTTTCTGCCTCTTCAATCGAGGCGGCTTCTATAAACATCGCCTCATGCAACCCATCGCTCGCAAAGTGAAAGCCTTTTTGACTTGGCGGCGCTTTCATCATTTTGTCTTGTGGGGCTTTGAAGCTCATATTGAATATATTGTTCTTGCTGATAAGGATAGCACGAAAACGAGAAGGGTATGGTCCCCTGTGGATACCGGACTTCCCTCTATCGTAGCGGGGAGTACCGCTGCCTGTGCTGCCCCCGCGAGCGTGAAATTGGTGTCGAACTGGTTGAGCACCGCGTCGATCAAATCCTCCACGTCGGTATCGGGATGGGTAAGTGTCGCAGGATCGAGCACGAAGAGCACGTCAAAGCGATAGGTGCGGATGTTCGTCGCTGAATCTTCGAAGTCGGCAGCGATGCGTGGCATGCCGACGATGGCAAACGGGTAGCCGTCGGTCGGCCCCATTTCCAAGGGATTGGATTTAAGATCGATTGAATAGAATGAATTGATGCGGCCGGCGTCTTTGAGCGCCTGTAGGTTCACTAATATCTGCGTTTTGATCGGCTTGGCTAATTGGTCACTGGTGGCCATAGATTATTGGGCGATTGCCTGGGTGATCTGTTCGAGCGCGCCGACGAACATGGCGTCGATGTCCGGCTGCGCGGTGCTGATAATTCTTTCGAGAAATGGGTTGGGTTTCGTGCCCGGATGATTGACGCGCGCTACCGGATGCGAAGCGCCAGGCCAGTAGAGCGCCTTCTTATCCTTCGGCAGAATGACGTGCGGCTTGGTGCCAAATTCCACATACGGCGCATAACTGGCGGTTGGAAACCATCGCAGCATGCCGGTCGTCACCTCGGCGCGGAAGCTCTGCACGAGAAATCCGGTACGCCACGGCACGATGCCTTTGGTAGTGTATTTGGCGAGGATCGCCTGCGAGGCGGTAAGCGCGCGCTGCAAAATCGGCGCGGCAATCTGGGGTGCCTGGGCGAGCTTGGCGGTGAGCTGGTTGAGGCCGACGATCTGAACCTGAAAATCCATACGTTAAAAGGTGACCTGCCGGTACTGGCCGATCACGTCGAGATCTTCGGCGTCGAGTTCATTGCGGAATGAGGTCGTCGATCCTTCCACCGAAATGCTGCTCTTGCCGCCGTTGGTTCGACGCAGGTAGCGGCGCACCACAAGATTTTCGCAGACATTGGTGAGATCGCCCGGCAGCCAGTGCGTCGTATGGTTCTCGGGATTGCTCCAATCCACCGGATATCCGGCGACATAGCTGACGCGGATCATGTTGCTGTTGATGCGCGGCAGCGCGCCATAGACGCGGATTTCGCCGGAGGGATACCAAACGGTGCCGCTGATCGGATCGGTGCGCGGGTCCACCAGCTCGTATTCATCGGCAAGGAAGTCGGTCCAGCTCGGGTTGCTCGGCGTTCCCGCTCTCCACTGAAAGCTCGAGAGCGAAAACACCGGCGTGTTGCGCAGCAAGAGGAAATTCTGCCCCGCGCTGTCAATCGAGTAGATGTCATTGACGTAGGATTGCTGCACGAAGCCACTGGGTCGGCCGCACTCGTTGCCGATGTAATTCGTCGCCCAATTGATCAAACGCACAAGCACGGCGTCATAGGCGGTCGTCTGATCGATCACGATGAGCGTCTGGCCGGTGTTGTCCTGCGTCGAGGCCTGGGAGAGCGTGATCTGTGTCGGGCTGACGATGGCAGCGATCGTCGTGCCGTTCGGAATGCCGGTGCCCATGATGATCTGCCCGACTTTGATGCTTTTGCCGGCCGGGACGCTCAATCCCGTGACGTTGGTGGAACTGGCGGATAGGGACGCGCCGGTAAGCGAAATGGTGAGGTTCGGGTCGAAGAGGAGGTCTTTCACCCGTTGCAGCGTCGTGAGGGCAAAGGGCGATAGCTGATCGCTAATGCCGGAGACGATATTTGTGCCGTCCAGCACGTCGTAATCGGCAAGCACCTGGCCCGCCGAATACGGGTTTACGGTAGTGACGGAAATCCCGGCAATAGAATAATCCTGGCCTATGCCGGGTGTGAGACGAATGCCGCCGCCATAGATGGTCACGCTGTTCGGTACTGGCGTGCGGGCGAGCGTCCAATTATTCGCGTCTCCCGATAATATTTCGTTGGTGATTCTCATCGTATCGAGGTTGTGCCCTCGTCGCTCCAGTCATCCGAACAATCGGACAACTGAAAAGCGAGTGCGCAACTATGTATTGCTGGCGGCACGACCGGCGCTGACCTGGCCGTTTCCGGCAACGCCGATGTACTCGGCGTAGGTGAGCGTCGCAGGGCTCGTGCCGGACGTGTAGGCCGGCGTGAGCACGATGCGAAGGTAGCGCTTGCGGTTGAGCATGATGCCCTCCACGCGAGCGTAGCTATCATTGGCGACCGTCTTGGTAGTCAACGACGCGCCGATCACCGTGCCGGTATTATCCAGCGCGTCAGCGAAGGTGGAATTGTCGGCAGATTCCTGCAATTTCCACGCAACCGTCGCTGCGGTCGGAGAACCCGACGCAATCTCGGTGCGAACGTGCACCATGATCGAGTCAGCGTCGAACACCTTTGCGGTGTCGATCGAATCGCCGTTTACGGCTGAGCTGCCGGTCAACGATTCAATCGCGACCGAGCTCACTGTTGATGGCTGGATCAACACGTTGTCGTAAGGATTTAAACGCATAGGATTTGGTGTTTGTGCCACATCGCGCCGTCGATCCGGGCGAGCGCAGGGGCTAGCTGCGTGGCGTATGTAAATTAGCCCTGATCGTGGTTTGGAATACAAACCAGACCTTCGTCGAACTTGTGAACGGTGCCTTTGCGCCCATCGGGGCACACGCACTCCTCACCGGCTCGCACGCCGCTGACGAAACCTGTTCGGCTTCCATCGGCATTGGGTGCTGCGCCCGTTTGAGCGGCTGCCTCTGCATCGGCTTTCGCTTTGGCATCCGCCGCAGCTTGCGCATCGGCGTCGGCCTGTGCTTTTGCCTCTGCATCGGCTTTCGCTTTGGCATCTGCACATGCGGCCTCAGCCTCCACCGCTGCTGCTTCTGATTTTTCAGCGGCAGTTCGCTCCTTCGCGGAGCTTTGATCGGTGAGTGCGCTTTTGAGCTTGTCAGCGTTCGCCCGAGCCTGTGTAGCTGTCTCCTGCAATGCGGTCAATTCGTCGCTCATAGCGATAAGGTGTTACCGAGTAAACTAATCCTCGATTTAGTTGATATCCGAAGATTGAATATCAACTAAATATCGAGAAATCAAACTAGGAAGCCGCAGTCGTTGCGACAACCATTGCGCGCGGAAGCGTGAGCGTCAAAGCGTGGCGATGTTTGTAGACAATGCCGCGCTGGTCTGCCAATGCAATCTCCTTGCCGCCGAAGCTGCCGGATTCGAATTGACCGACGCGCATCTCTCCCTTGTCGCCGAAGGCGAACGCCTTCATGTTGCCGAAGACGAGGAACGGGTTGCTTGCCGTATCCGAGAAGCCGTTGACGCTTGAAGCGCCGACAGCCGGAAGGTGACGGTTGGTGTACACCGGGTAGTCGAAGAGACTTCCCGCAGGCTTGATAGGTCCGCCTCCGGAATAATTCTCGACGACAGGGTTCGGCTTTGCCAATCCTGCGAAAGGCAGGATGTAGTTGCCGTTGCCGTCCTTCTGTGTGCGAAGCTTCGCCCAAACGCTGCGGTGCATGTAGAAGCCCGCGCCGTCGAGCAAAGATTCTTCCATATCGCCGATCATGGCCGAAGCATCGTCCATGACTGCGAATTTGGCGAAGGTCGTCATCGTGCTCGGAAGCACGTAGCTCGTCACTTTCGTGCCAGTCTCGTCTACCGTCGTGGTAGACGGGTAGTTGAGGACGCCAAGGAACGGATCGCCGGTGTTGGAACCGCCAATGAAGCCTTGCTTGTCGATCATGTTCGCCAGAGCTTCACCGCCGAGGGCGAGGAGCCAATCTGCGACATTGACCGAGGCATCCGCGAGTAAGTCGTTGCCGACTACGAACGCGAGCTGCCACTTCTTTGCAATGAGCTGTGCTTGACCGAAGTTGAGGCCGGTCACGCTACCTGCGGCATCGACACCGAGATACGCTCCCGTGAGGAACGATCCGGTGTAGTTGGGGACGGCCAGTTCGTCGCTGGTCATTTCCCACTTCGTGGCCTGGCTCATGATCGTACCGACTGAAGCCGCGATGCGCATGATGGCATCGGCGATTTCGCGCGATACGAGATAACCGCCGCGGTTGTCCTGCTCTTCGATCAAAGCCTCATTGGCCTTGGTCTCGGCGTTGAACATTCCGCGAGCCGCCATTTTGGCGACCTCTGCAAAGTCTTTCTTGGCCTTTTCTGAAAGGCCAGTCATGTCCTTGCCGTACACTTCGCGTTGAATACGAAGCGTCTCAACGGTCTTCTGAACCTGGGTTGCGACTTCCGCGCCGATCATCGGCACGAGCTTTTCTTTCATCACCTCGTCAAACGCGGTGACATGCAATTCTTTTACCTTATCTTTATCCATAGATAGTTTTGAAATCTATCTACCGTAGCCGTTACCGGTTGGCCTGTTTAAGTGTTTTGAGGCCTTCCTGTGCTGCGGTAGTTATCCCCCGCAGAATATCCTTGGCGAGAAGATGAGCGTTAAGCTCGTCATTCTGGTGGATATCCTCCGAAGACCTCGACCTTTGCTTTCTGGGAGCCGGTGCAGGCGACACGGCGTCGCCGACGCTGCGGCTTTCTTCCCCATCGTCATTCTCGAGTGCTCCGTGGAGCGCCTCGACAATGGCGGTAGCAGCTTTCATGTGTTGATGGGCCTCGCCCAGCTTTTCTTTCGATGCGGCAGAGATGCGGGCGCCGACTTTCATAAAGACGGCGGTCTGCATCTGTTCGGGAACATACGGGGCAAGGAATGTCTTGAGGATTTCGAGTACTTTTTCGTCGGCCTGTTCTTCTTCACCGAAGGCGGCCTTGCACATCACTTTTGCGCTCTTGATGACGGCCTTCTTGTGCGCGCGCTGGCTCTCTTCCATCTTCTCGGCAAGCCAGTCGATGTGTTCCTCGCGCTCGGCCGGTGTTTTGATAGATTTCTCTTCAAATTCGTCGAGCAGCTTTGTATTGCGCGCTTCGTATTCATCATGCGCATCGCGTACCGCCTTGAGGTGCGGCTTCTTATCAAATGTCGTATTCTCGGCGTCGCCGAAATCACGCAAACTCGCGATCGATTTGGCACGGTGCATGTCGTGCTCGTCGCGCACCGCGTCGCGCAGGTCTTTCATGGCCTCGCGCGTGGCATCCGCGGTTTTCTTGGCTTTCTCTTCGTCGGTGCCTTCGGTATCGCTTGGGGTAGCATCTGCGAAAACATCGATTGCTTTTTCGATCTCACCTACATGGCGCGTCTGCTCCTCGTCAATCGACTGAAGCAGCTTCTTTTTGAGCGGCTTGGTCTCTTCGACGCTCTTTTCCACTGTGGGCTGGCAGACGAGCGCGGCGTCGAGAACGCCTGGCTTGCCGTCCTCTGTGGTGCATTCGTCACCGACTGCCTTGGTTTCGGCCGTGATCTCTGGCTCAACGAATTCCAGCCCTTTGACGCGCAGCTCGGCCATATCGAGGCCCAATTCCTTGGCTTCTTCGAAGGTGAGCGCGCGGCCTTCCGCGGGACCGACGCCCTGGTTGGCAGGCACTGGCACGAAGGAGAATTCGAGCAATTCGGCGCGGGTGATGATCGAGCGATTGTCCGGCTCAAATTCACGAGGGATAAAGCCCACGGATGTGGTGCAGCCCACATGAAAGCCGCTCTTGAGGCCGAATTCGTACATCTTGCGCACCTGCTGCGCGAGCGGATTGATATCGGAAGGGTAAAAGACGCCCTTTGCGCCAAGCGCCGGGACGCCGTTGTATTCGGTCAAATAGGTCTCGGTGCAGACGCCGATCGGGAGCGAGTAGTAGTCGTGACCCCATAGCACGATAGGGTTGTTTTTGTAGTTGGTCAGCTCCCAACCGTTTTGGCGGACGATCTCGCCCGCACGATCGGTGACTTCGGTCGAGATGATTACGTCAAAGGTGCCGTTCTTGTCGGCCGCTTTGCCAATCTTTTCCACAGCTTTGAAGTCAAGCTGCTTGATGCGCGCCTTGATCTCGGCTGCGATCTCTTCATTTAGTTTGAGTGGGGGCATATGAATTTATGAAATATTATTCTCCCGATTAGTTTAACAGGATATTCACAAAAGCCCGTCAAGCGAGCTGTGGATATCAAGAAAATGATCGCTGGATGGCTAGCACGATAAGGGCTAAGAGTACCGCGCCATTCGCACTCAAGATCAGCCACATGAGTTTCTTTATCCAAAGAATGTCGTTGCAAATAAACGGGATGCGTTTGATAAGCATCGGCCGTTCTTCGGTCTCTCCATCCACCAATACCTCTCGCAAGGCCCGTACCAGTGTTTCGTGCATCTGCGCCTCACGCGCGCTGGCATTGGCTTCGTGTGCTACCGCGGCTGCGTTTGCGGCCTCGGCTATTTTTGCTTCTACGATAGGATCGGCCATAGCTAAAGATGCACTGCGCCGCCGAGCGGAAAACAGGCGTAGATTTGAAGATCGAAATCGCTCAGTATGCGCGTCCAGTTCATAGGCCACTGAACGGAGCGGCGGCAAATAGGCCGAATACGAGCGCGGCGCACAGGTAGATCATCCGCCGCTCGCCGCGCCACTCCTTCTCGGTCATACCTCGTTCTGAGTACCAGTCGTACATAGATGATTTAGGCGGCAGTGCGCCCACTAACCATCTCGCGGGCGGGGATGGTTTCAGTGAAGGAAATTTTGCGGATGTAGATTTCACCTGCTCCGTTTATAAGCGGATCGGTGACAGCCAGAATTCGAGCCGATAGGATGACATACGCTGCCCCAGAAGGCGCGGTAACAGTTTTGCTTTCTTCAACCCAAGAACCGGCGGTTGAGGATGAACAGATCGAATCCTGCCCTGCCGTTACGCGTTGTAGTGCCGCAGTGTAGTAAACAAGGGAAATCTGCATTCTCACATCGGTAAGCGAGACGCCATAGAGGGCACCGGCAAGCGTATACTGCTTTCCAGCTTGCACGGGTATCAAATAGGGAAGGGCACTTGCAGCTAAACTGCCGCCTGTGTATTGGTCAATATTGACAATGAGGGCCTGGTCTACAGAGCTACCGTTCTTGTCGAGACCAGTAGCGGAGAGGCGGATAACGTCGTAGCCGTCAAACATCGTATATTCGGCTTCATCAACGAATCCGCCCGAAACCGCGGTATGCCAACCCTGTGTATTAGCGCCGATCCACGCGCTATCACTCGTTGTGGAGCCGGTGCCTTCCATATTCGGGTTGACATTCAAAATATTGTCGCCGATTACTTTGCGAGATGCGCCGAGCGACAGGCGAGGCTTCATTGGCACATCGCTTGTATAGGTAGCTCCTGTAATTGCTCCGTCATTGCCGTTGCCGGAACTGTCCAGGGCTGTGGTGCCGGAGCCTTCGTTCAGTAGATATACTGCGCTTGGAGTAGCGCTGACTTGATTGTAGTAATAGAGTTTTTGTACATCGGCAGCGGAGAGGACAATACCGTTGAAGATCTTCACTTCATCGATCAAGCCGTTAAACGCCTTATCTCCAAAACCCGAATTAGCGATACTAATATCACTGGTCCCAGTTCCCGGTGTCCATGCGGTAGGGCCGGCCTCAAGTTCGCCATTTATATAGAGAGATAGCATATTGTTCGTTGTGTCAAAAACCGCAACAATATGACACCACTGATTCAAATACGATTGTGCGTTGACACTGATTAGATCCGATAGACCGCCTTGCACTTCTATGGTCTTAGGAAAGGTAACTCGTATATAACGTCTATTGTTCGTCGCTGTGGTTGGCATAGCAAAAAAGTAGAAATCCCCAAACTTTGCAATCTTCGCCCATAGGGAAACAGAGGCACTACCGGCTCCCAGCACTTGACCGGTGTTATTGGTTATCCCTACTTTACCCGACGTGGCTGAACCGAAACGGAGCGCTGTCCCAAAATCCCGTACTGAGAGCCGCTGGCTCATACTAGAAGGAAGTCGCTACATTCAGTAATGCCGCCACCTCCGAAGAGACTGCTGCCTTGCGTACTGTGTCGCTCTGCACACCTGCGATGTAGGCGTCGGCGTATGAACGGAAGAAGGCCTGGACGTTCGCTACCGTGTCGGTCGGGGGATTAGATAGCTTGTAGCCTGAGACTGTAATTCCGGCGAAATTCGCGCGGGCTGCAAGCGTGATGTCAGCCGTGACCACCTGTTTTGCGGCGTCGTAGGCAGTGATGGTGAAGGTATCCATATTAAACGGTCGTTGGTCCTGTAAAGATGGTGCACGCTAATGTTCCCGAGATCACGATATAGCAGCCCGTAGAGAATCGCGGGTCTGCAAAGCGGTACATAGTGCCTGCCACGGGAGTGAAGACGCCGATGAGGGTCGTCCCTGAGCCCGCTGTATTGTCGTACACCGTAATAGTCGGCGTAGAAGAGGCGGACGAGACGAAAATGCCCTGTAAAATCCCCGCGCCCGCAGCGGCGGCCCCACTTGCGGTGAGATAGGTGTAGCTGGTCCCGCCGGGATAGCTGGCAATGCTGTCGATTGATTTGCTGAGGGCGGTGGCAAGCGTGCTTTTAAGATTTCCAGTTGCATCCACCTGTATTTCGCCGTAATTGGCATCGTCAAGCGTGTCGGGAGTATCTTTGTACTGTCCTACTGATATGTGGCGCCCGATCTGATCTGCTGTTACCGGCCCATTAATGGGAATATATTTTGACATATAGGTATATTATATCTCTTTGTTACACGATGTAGCGCTCGCTGTGGATATCATTGCGGTGCAGCCAGTAGAGATGCCGCAGACAGTCGGCGCAGCGCGGGCTACTGTAAAGAGAAGAAAGAAAAATAGAGACGCGAATAATATAATGCCAAAGACGTGGCGTTTCATATCCTGTAAGTATATCACTCGGCAGGCATGGTATTATCGTTTGAAGTGGATTGTTCTGAATGTCGCTCGTCGAATAACTCGTTAAAGATACGGTCTGCACCCCATGCCTGTGCTGATGTGAAAGCGAGCCGACGCTTCTGGTCGTCTGTGAGCGGCGCCTCCCGGGGCTTGTACCCAAGATCATGCTCAGATTCAGACCATGCATGTTGGAAGAGGGTCTTGATTTGCAACTCAAAAAAGCCCGGCAGCATATCGGGACTCATGTCTTCGTCGATGATATCTGTTGGCAGGACGAGGACATAATGGCGACCGAAGTAACCGAACTCCCACTGGGAATCAGGCACTCGGCTCTTGTATTCGATAGGCGTGAAATACCTACGGACGATTGCGTCTAACCGCTCGACGTCACTGAGATAGAACGTGATGATACGAACGCCGAGCTGATCTTGGATCTGATCAAGGGGATGCGAGTACTTCAATTTGCTTTTGGATTTGTTCTTCGATTTTGCGAGGAAGCTATCGATCCCCTTAGCTCGCGCGGTGATCCGGTCGATGCGAGGCTGCTCCACTAAATACTGTGCTACATGCTCTTGGAGCGGCAGCTCAAGGTGTTTCAGGACTGTTAAGTATCGCTGTCGGTAAGCGATCTCTAGCGCGCTAAAGTCGCTTTTTGAATTTTTCATCAACGATCTTCCCGTGCGTCGAATATTCTATCTCTCCCGCCTTTGCTAATGCCTTTTTGGTGAATACGTCATCAAATTTTTCAGTGCCCGCGGTTAAGATCGCGCCATTGTCTAGTTCGACAGATTTATAAGCAATAAAATTTCTGAACTCTGAGACATCGAATGTAAAAGTCTCTCTGGAAGTTCTTGGGTTCTTTAGACTACCGACAATGATTTCACGCGCTGCGGCGGAAAGGTTATATTGGTCGGCGAAGTCGTCGATGCTCGTTGGTTTACCGGCCATATTTGGGGCGAGCGTCGCCGCGGCCACCAACTCGTGCTTCACCTCGCCTGAGGCCTTATTCACGGCATCACGCAGTGCCACGGCAAATCGATGGGTGCCGGCGGCACCGCTGAGCGCAAAGTGGGACAAGAGGAAATTCGCTATCCAATAGTCGGATAATTGCGTCGCAGGGTCGCTTCTCTGCCGATCGACCGCCTTACCAGTCCAGAAGCCGCCGCTACCGAGCGATCGATCTCTGTACGAGACGGCCTTATACGAGGTCTTATTTTTCATGAATACGCGCTCTAAAAACGCGACGGTGAGCTGCTTCTTGTCCTCATCGACATAGATCGCGCTGTCGGTAGGGAAACGAGACAAGACGACCTTGTGCTGATCGCCTTCTTTCCCTCGGATCAAGAACAATAGCCCCATCCCTGAGCGACCGTCCGTATTTTCCCGCAAGCGCTCTGCGATCAGTCGGCCCGAATCGAGGCTCGGGCTCTTGAGATAGCCGATTAATAAATCGCGACAATCGTTCTGTTGCTCGCCATCATTGTTGGGCCTGAATGAGATGCCGATGTTGCATTCTTCTTCTGATTTCGAGTAAATCGCATTCAGGAGATCGAACATATTTCCGGTCAAGTCTACCGGCGCGCCGTTGATCTCGATTTGGTCGCGCGAACTTTTCCCTGGATGGACCAGGAAGGTGTGAATTTCCTGAACAGGCACTCGTTCCCCCGAATGTTCTCTATTCTTAGTCTACGCGTCCACGAATTCGATGTGAGTATACCTCAAATCTCAACCGATTGAGATTTCTTCAGGCCTGAGGTAACAGCGACACAGAGGATGCAGTGGAGGGGCGTCCACGACGCCATAATCAGCGGTGTAGGTGCCGCCATCCGTGCCTATGATCTTGTCACCGGCATCGGCAAAACTATCGTCCACCGGGATTGGGCCTTGAGCCTCCATAGTGCCGCAAAACTCACAGACGCGCTGATCTTCCGCTGTGTACCATTTTACTGTCTTCACCACGCCGCTCTGCCGCCATGCTTCCTTGTTGGCAAAATTTGAGGCGCGATAGCTTTCGGTCTGCGCGATCATGCCTGCGCGACGTTCGTCTGCGAAGCTGTACACACCGTCCACCGCTTCGGTGAGTTCGGTGAGATTGGTGCCGCCTTCCTGGGTGAGCTTTTCGCCGAGCTTGTCCTTGAGTTGCTGAAGGGTCGTCTCGTTGTAGCTGCGGGCCATCTTGGAAATGCCGCGATCAAGGGCCTCGCGGGTGCTGTCGTTGGCGAGGATGTCCTGGTGCTGCGCGCCGATCATCGCGAGCGCGGCGGCGGCTTCATCTTTCGCAAGGGTCGTAAGGATAGGCGTGGCGAGATCGATCGTGATGCCGATCCATTCCTTGAGGTCAAAGAGATCGCCAATCGCCTTCTCGACACCGGTCGCGTCGGGCAAGTTTTCCAGTACGTCCTTCTTCTGCTTGGCGTTGATGCTTTCGAACGTCTTGTGCAGCTCCGCTACCGCATCCTGCGTGCGCCGATCGAAGCGCTTGTAATGCTCCATATACTCGTCATGGCTCAATTCGGTGACGTGTTTCACCTGAAACTGCGGCACGCCGTCGATCTGCTTCTTGAAGGCGGACATGAGCGCGCGGCGCATCTGGCTGCTGGCGCTGTGGGCGGTTTTGCCGCCGGTGCGGACGCGCGTCGCTTTGGTTTTCCATCCCTCGGCGGTCTTGGCGAGCTGGGGCGTGGCGTCCTCGCCCTCCACCTGGTCGGTCGTACCCGCTGGCTCCATGGTGCTCGGCATCATGAGCCGATCGCCGCCTTCGATGGGTCCTAGGCCCATGTACTGCTTGCGGGCTTCGTTCTGTGTCATGACCGGCATGCTTCCGACTGCTGCTTGCATTTCCGCAGTGCGCGCCGTCTTATCGTCCGGTGTCGGGTCGATGAAGGTCAGATAGAGGTCGTCGCCGTAGCGTGGCACGAGGAATTCGTTGAGGTAGGAAACCACGAGCAGCATCTTCGGTTTGATGGTGCGCTTGCTGAACACGTAGTCCGCAGTCTCCGCCGTCGCGCGGTTGGTCTCACTCTCCGCGGTGCCGAGAATTGTCTTTGAGACGCGGAAGCCGGCAAGAATACGGTCGCGCGTTCGATCGGTGAGATTGGCGAAGTCCATATCGCGCTGAGATAGGCCGGTGTGCTTCAGCTCCACGCCCTTGGGTAGTACCGGCACTTTGTGCGCGTTCTCGACGCCCTCATGCCGGTTTGCAAAGCCTTTGCGGATGCGATCGATGTTGCCTTCGACGTTCGTTTCAGTCTGAAGGAATAATCCGATATTAGCGCCATTGATGAAGAATTTGCGATTGTACTCCATCGCGTAATTGTCGCTGTCGATCCATGAAGGAATAGTTTGTGGCACGCCGATGCCGACGAATGGGTCGTTCGGATCGGGATACTTGATATGTACGATCTGGTACGGCTGGAAGGTGTATACGTTGCCGTCGAAGGTGTATTCATAGTGGGAAATCTTGTATGGAAAGGCGCTCTTATCGAGCTTCACACGCATGCGGCCGGGATTGAGCGGGTGAATGGCGGTTGGCTCGCCCGTTTCGCTCTTCACGCCGTCGAGGAACCAGTAGGCGTTTCCGGTCAGCTCCAGGTGAGCAAGCGAGATGTATTTCAGCTCGATGCCGGTCATTTGCTCGTTCACGCCGTCGAGGAGCGTCAGGAGCGGGTGATCGTCGAGCTCCTCGTGCTCGTTGCCCGTTACCCGGAACAGCCTGAATTCGATGTTAGCGACTTCTGAGGAGATAGCGTTGACCGCGGCGTACGTCCAGCCGGTGAAGTTGGCCATCGCTTTGGCCGCATCGACGCTCTTGGCGCCAGTCGGCTTATAAATCGCGAGTGGATTGTCACCGACGACCGCGCTCTTGGTCTCTGCCGCTGGGATCTCGGCCTTGCGGGTGCCGCGGCTGTCTTGGAGGACTATCGCGCCGTCGCTCTGAAAACCCTCATAGCGATTGACGCGATCGGCGTTTTTTTGTTCTGCTCCGAAGAACTCGCGTACAAAATTCGTGAAGCGAGGCATAGTGGTGCTGTTAGTTTAGCACTTCGCCTTCGATGATATGTGGATGGTGTGGGGATATTGCTGCTGGAAAGAGAATGAAGGGCAGCTGATGCTAGCCCTTCATCTGAAACTAAAATAGCAATGGCTACTTCTTCTGAGAAGTTTCCTTGGCCTTATCCGATTTTCCCTTCGTGTGTTCATCGCCCGACGCAGAGCTGACAGCCTCTTTCACCAATTCCTTCGACTCGTTTGTCGTATTCTTTTCGTCTTTCTTGTCCATAATCAAACTCTCTAAAAAGATCTAGGTGTGTAATTAACGTTGAGCGTCAAAAATAGTTCAAACATAGTGGACAACCTTCTGCTCAATACCATCCTGCGCCACACCGAGTATCAGATTTACGATTCCGTCGACACCATCATCAAATTTCTCCGATCCGAAGCCGAGGATTTGCCCCAACAGGCGTTCGCAGCCAGTACGCGGGAATTTCACCGCTCCATTCTTGATATAACGTGCCGCCACACGGAGGCGTGCGCGCTTATCTTTGATGGGGTGTACGGCTGTCACCGCGAATGCTCGGCGTTCCATCTCTTCGATAGCTGCGGCTTGATACGCTACCGATTCAACGAACCATTCGCTACTCATCTGTGAGCTATGACGAATGTTATCCATTGTATCCATTGTCTCGTGAAAGCCCATGCGCCGCATTATAGGATTAGGCAGGATATAGATTTCCAGCACCTTATTCGTCCAGGTGATCTCGCCAGTGATGATCGCGGTGTAATCGGCGCTCTCCTTGGTGCTGATGGCGAGGTCCACGCCGTGGGCCAGATAGTTGCCATCGTCGAAGGGCGGCTCATCATAATAGGTGATGTCTTCCGGCAGCACGTCTTGCCCTTCTTCCGGCACAACCTGCAACAGCATCTCGCGGCGGAAGCCGATGTCTCCCAACTCGGCGCGCTTGTCGTCGATCGCCTTCTGCGTCGGGTATTTGGCTTTCCAGGTGCAGCGCTCGATGTCGGTGCCGTCACCCTCCCGTAGCAAGGGGAATTCCAGCACCTTGAAGATGCCGGTGTTCTTGAGGCGCGCCATGAGTCCATCGGTGTGCAGCCAATTGCCGATGATGACGACGCGGCCGTGCGCTTCCTCAACGCCGCCCAATACCGTGCCGCGGAACCACCGATTGCTCTTGTCGCGGTTCTCTTGGGTGCGCACCCAGTCGATGTCTTCCACGTCGTCGGCGATGATGAGGGATGGGCGATGCTGACGATGCTTAAGGCCGCGCACTTTCTGACCGCGAGAGCGAGCGAGAATGCGCACACCGTTGTCCAAGACGCTGTTGGTCTTCTGCCAGTCCTCATCGCTCTCAAGCGTCGGCTCGGGGCGCGGATCGTCGATGCGCCGATATTTTAGATGACCGTAATCACGCAGGATGAGGTCGTTCTCGCGCAACTCGTGCTGCACAGCGGCCATATTGATGCCGGCCTGCGCCGTGGTGTCGGCGAGCATGATGATGAAGTGGTATTTGTCGGGGTGCTCGAGCGCGGACCAGAGGACCAATGCCAGGGACGCCATGGTGCTCTTGGCGCAGCCGCGGAAGCCGATGATCTCAAGGCGCCGCTCGTCGTGGTCTTGAAGACTGGCCGCCATCTCGTCGAAGAATTCGGACAGATCGGCGGGAAAATGGTGCGGCAGGTATGTGAGACAGAAGCCCTTCAGGGTCTTGGCTGCTGCGCGGCGGATTTCCGGGTCGTCTACGAGACGCTCAAGCTGAAGCCCCGTTGGCATAAAGCGCCAGCCACAACCGAGCTACAGCTTCTTCTGGCGTCGATCCCCAGAATCCTTTTGGCATAGGGCCGTCGATTTTACGTGTCCATGCGCACCATTGCCCGACTGGGTGTTTTTTGGCCGCTGAACGCTCTAATTGATCGAATGCAGAACCGCACGCCTCTATGAGTTCGGAGAGGGCGGGAAAGCAGAGAGCTGGGATGCACCGGCCTGACCAGCAAGAGGCATCATATGCTTCACCCCTATGATTGTGCTGCGGAAATCCTGCTTTTTTCAATGTCCTCGCCAGTTCATGATCCATAAATCTTTCGCTCGAACGTGCGCCCGCTTAGCAGAAGGCGCACACTCGAACGGCTAAGCTGATATAGAATTATTATATACCATATTCCTTCAACAGGCGCTCCGCATCCCAATTTGCGTCAATGAACGCATGATGCTCATAGGAAGGTCCCGTGTTCTGCTCGCGAGCCTCTTTAAAGAAGAGACGCGCCTGCTTGTGTAAATTTTCGGGGGAGATTATTGCAAACACACTCCCCTCAGAAAAACCTAAATCACCTGTCTTGCGCCACTCGCGTTCCCATTCAAAGAAATACTTACTTTTCCCATACGTACCGGGCGCATCTATAAATGGAGCCAATTGCCAGAACGGGCTACTTGGACTAGCAGACATCTCGTTTGCGAGTGCTTGGACCGAGCTATGAACAGGGCCGTCTTTATAGGCATACAGGATTGGGTTGCCGCCACAACCAATCACGAAGTGCTTTTCGAACACGACTCCGTATTGTGTATTGCGATGATCTGCCAATCGTTTCAGCAATCCCAAAGGAATTTCACTGAAACACACCGACCTCTGCACCGCTTCGGATGGGACTTTATGCCTTACCATTCCGAACGAGTTCCGGGCCTCGATCCGGCGGTTTGACAAAATGCCTAGCAGATTGTCGTAGGCGCTCTTCCCTCCATACTCTCGCGTGAAATGGACCACATAGGGCGACATGTCGGGCCATACGGCTGCACCGTGGAGCTGAACCATCGAACCAGACTCCCACTCTTATTCCGCAATCGACTGCACAGGCACCATCCCCTCAATAACCGCCGCCGGCAACAGCCCTCCCCGTTGCCACGCTGCGATGATCACCATGCGCGTTTCCGGCTCAAGCGGCTCGTACTGAAAGTCCTTCACGATAGCGTCCATCGGCCGGCGATAGAGACCATTGTCGATCTCCGCCTTGAGGATGGCGAGGTCCATGCCAACGATCGTCTTACCGGCGTTGATTACGTCCTCGTCATATGGCCGTCTGCCCTTGTCACTGGGCTGCCATGCGATGATTTTCATGAGCCGGTCGCGGACGACGCGGTAGTTCTCGCGAGTAAAGGCGAGGCGCTCTTCGATCTTGGTGCGGTCGGCCTCGATGAGCGCCTGGCGCGCGACTTTGTCGGCAAGCTTGGCGACGTACTTGTATGAGAAGCCGCGGTTGAATTTCTTTTCGAGGCGCTGCTCCAATGCCATAAGGCTAATGAGTGGATCAACCGCGCGAGCGTCGCGAATTTCCCGCCTGATTTCAGCTTCAATCGCCGGCACAATGCGCATGCGTCAATTCTAACCTATTCCAAGGTGACATCACAAAAAGAAAAGCCCCGAACGAGTGCGCGGGGCTTTTCAAATTGTGGTTATGTCCGGCTATCAATGATGCCAAAACAACGCCAACAGAATGATAATCGGCAGCGGAATGCCAAGCATCCAAAAAAGAATGCCTCTACCGAAACCCATGATGATCTCCCGTTAGGTCTATGCTGCGTTGCAAACGCGGACGTTGCGTCTGTGGTTCCCATCTCGACCCGCCGGCGGTCAGGCAGCGTTCGTCTCTGCCGGCGCACTCTCCGCCTTCTTCCAACTCCACCCCTCAGCATGAGCCGCCAGCGCCATTGCGCTCTCCACGCTGGCATAGAGCTGCTGCATGGCGTTCTGGCCCTGCTGCATGTTCTGGGCGAGCGCCTGGCCCGCTTTCAGGAGGGCGGTGCCGCGCTGCTGTAGCTCTTTACGCTTCTCGCGGTTGTCTTTGGTGTGAGAATCCAGTACGGCGGCGAGGGTAGCGATTTCAGCGTCGAGCGCTGTCTCGTCAATCTTGAGTTTCTGATACTGCGCGGTCAGGTCGTCGAGCTGCTTGCCGATCCACTCTGCATGGCAGGCGGCGCCCCAGGCTTTCTGATAACAGTCCTCGATGAAAGTTTTGCGGTGCTTATCCTGCTGGATGGGGGTGAAGGTCATATTGGCGATTGTATCATTGGTGCGCGACGATCGAGAGCATGCTGGGGATATCAGATAAAGCTGCCGCCATAGGTTTGCTGATCCGTGCCGATGAATACCTTGGGGAGCCGCTCTACCTCCGAATCCTCGGGCTCAAGCTGGCACGTGAAAGGCAGAAGATTGCGCGGGTCGAGCTCGGGGAAATAGCGGTCGTCGCCGTCCATATTCAGTCATCATACACCGGATCGCGGAGCACCGCCTTTAAGGTTTCTGTGTCGATCTCTTTTGGTATGTGCCCGTGGTAGCGGAGTAGGGTTTGGATGAGAGTGCATCCGTCGCAGTTGGGGTGCCATGTGGCGGGGTAGTGGTCAGGCATAGAGCGCCGCGAGCTTATCTTTGAAGTGTTGTTCTCGTTCAAGAATTTCTTCGAGCGTCCATTTTTTTGGCGTCCGCCATAAATCGTATAGCTCTTGTGTGACAGTCGGGCCGTATTTCTTTTGGAGATAGAGGTTATAGGGCACCAACATACCTGCGGCGAAACGGTTGCATTTCGCGCACTGGCCGTTGATGTTTCTTTCGTCGAACCATAGAAGATTGCCGCCCAACTGCTGATTGCGTTCTGTGTTGTACTGAAAATGGCCCGCGTCGGTGGTGGGGTTCGGGCACGTAACGCAATAGGGATCGCGGGCGCGAATATATTTACTCATTGCCTGCCATGCTCTACGCTTGGCTGTTTTTGGTGTTGTATGCCGCTCCATCCGTCCGGTCATATAGCCGCAATTCGTCGCGCCGCATGAAGAAGCATATGATGGGACGCACACAGCCACCGAACATCAAGCGGCTTTGAATAGTCATCGTGGTGCGCTTCGACGAACGGGAGTGCACATTCCTCGCATGGTTTGCGAGTGAGCTTTCCCTTCTTTACATGCAAATATACTAAGCTGCGCGCGCGGTGCTTTTCAGGGAATTTCTCAACATAAAACTTATTTTCTGCGCGATATTCTGCGGCGTGGCGCTGATAATTACGACGATGCAGCTCACGTATGCGTTCTCGGTTCGCCGCTTCCCATGCTCTCTTCTTCGCTCGTTGTTCAACGATAGACATAAAACTTGTTGGCCACACCATCCGACCGAGACAATCATGTGTTTGCTTCCCAGCGCCACCGGAGTGACGATTTGAGCACACGATTGCTCAGGCGGGAAAAACTGCGCCCGTTTGCACGGACGGATGAAGTAGCCTCGTATATATTACCATAAAAAACGGCCCGCATAATACGAGCCGCCTAGGTTGTGGAAACTCTAACGTCTCCTCTTCTTTAAGCGGTAGCGCCGCCCTTTTACACGTCTGGGTTTTCCCTTTCGACGCGAGACTGAATTGAAGATCAAGAGGCAATACGGAAGCCGTCGTCTGTTTCCTCGATGCGGATTACCTCTTCCATATTCCTATGCTCATAGAAATACCAGCGCTCGCCGACAGGAACATCACGAGAAGCACGAGGGTCGCGGGCCTCGGCGCGGCGCAAGCAGGCCATGTTGCACGCCGGTATTGAGTTTAATACAAGTGAGGCGTCTTGTGGATCAAGCGTGTAGATGCCGCAGAGACATTTACGGTTTGCCATTTGGGATCTCCAAAAAGAAAACGACGCAGTGTGAAAGAACTGCGCCGCTTTTAGTGTAACACCACTACGATGAGCGGTAGCTCATACTCTTTTGCGAACGAACATACTTGCCCGAGTCTCCACAGCGACGGCACTTGGAATGCGGGCTGTGTTCAAAGCCGAGCCAATTGTAGGTCGCTTCTGTTCCCCAATCGGCGCGGCAGTTATTGCAGTAGAAGTACCACCATTTGGTAATGAAGTCGGGCATGTTGGCCTCCTACCACAAAGGTTTCGGACGCGACGTGCGCACATTGTGTTCCGTGGTTTGCTTTTTTTCGGTTCGGTAGGGTGTAACGAGGATGCCGCATTTATTGGGGCACCAACGCCTAAGCTTGCGCTCCTCCACCGGCACCCACTTATGCCACTCAGCGTTGCATTCTGGGTTGGTGCAACGGTAGAGACATTTTTTCATTGCTACGTTAGGATCGAACGCCATCTAATTGCCTCCGTTGGAAACGGAAGCATAGTGGCAGTTCCACCAACGCCGCGTTTGTATCGAGGTGGCTCAGCGTGTATCGAGTATCTTTTTTACAATCTCAATGACCGCGAGGGTCTGCGGCTCGGAGAAGCCGATGCCGGGGTCGAGCTTGGCGATTTCGGTGCGGATATGGCTTTCGAGGGTCGCTTTCTCCAGTTGCATATCAGTAGATTTTAACAAAAAAAGAGCGGCCTCACTAGGAAACCGCTGTGGAAAGAACGTGCACAATTTTGCGAGTTTTCGGTGCTGTTGTCGGTCGATCTGCACTAATTGATGTGCTCGCAAACGCCGTCGATCACCTGGTGCAGGCGTGCGGTGCTGGCGGGGTTTTCTGCGATCCGACCGTTAAGGGCGAAGGTAGTGGAATTGAATAATCTCCACGCATTACGTGGCCCCGTTCGGAACTCGTCGAAGCTGGGCTCGTCGTATTCTTTCAGCACGTCAGCGATCCGCTGTACCCCGATCACCCCCTGCTTATAGAGCTGAACGATGCAATGATCAGATTGCATGTCGCTCAGCTCGGTAGTGCGGTAATGCTCAAATTTTCGAGCCTGCGCCTCCCGTTGCTCGGTCAGCGGTTCCACGACTTCGGCTACCAAACCAGGCAAATCGCGCCGCGCGTTGACGGTGTGCTTCCGCTTAATAACCGTCGAGGCGAGGAAAGAAAGATTATCACAGACTAGCGTGACAGCGCCGAGGCCGATGCCAATTGGAAAACTCCGATCGTGACTATTGCGCAAACCTACGGAATCGACGTGGCCGGTGTGGGGACTGCGGAGCTGTAAAAGTCCGAAATATCTCATTCCATCGGGCGTCACGCCGTGCTTCTCGCTGACGACAGTGTGTCCATAAAAACCAAGGGTGTGCCGAAGCATATCGACAACCCTAAAATGGGGCACAGGGACGTGTGTTGCGGTCGGGTCGGGTGTTTCGAGTTGGCGCAGTCCATCGTAATCGATTTCATTTGCTCCCGCGTGTAATATCAACATGGCAAAGAACTCCTTGGATTTCTACCATGACGAATAGTACCATCTAAGCTGCCGCCAACACCTCCTGCTCCCATTTCTCGCGTTGTGCTATAGCTTCTTCTTTGCGCTTGAAATGTCTATGAGTATCTTTGCCGTTTCTGATAATGCTAGCCACCCAACAATTACGATCAGCGCGCCATGATATGCCCATGTGACCGCTTTTATTCAAGCGGCGGTGTCTGTTCAAAACATTTGCGTAGTGTGAAACGTGGCGTAAATTCCTACGACGACAGTCGAGCCCGTCACCATTGATATGGTCGATGTCTAATCCGGGCTTCCGGCCAATAACGAATTGATGTAGCAGAATTGACCTGCCTTTTCTCAGGAACGTCTCGGCATAGCTACAATGACGAGACGCGACATGCCATTTATATTTACGAACACGCGACAACTGGTCTAAATCGACAAGCGCTTCACCGATTACCTCGCCCGTCTTTTCTCTATAAAGTTCGATCCCGATATGGGTCCCATGGTCGATAAAACGATTTGGGGTGTATTTTGTGCGGTATAAAATTCGGCCGTGCCGGTTCATTTGCAAATAATGAGTCCAGCAGAAATCTATCTTGTATTTATATCGGATAATCCTCCCCTTCTTAAACCCACACTCTGTGCATTGTCGCATATATTCTAAAGTATACCATACACAAGAAAAAACCCTGACTGAAAGCCAGGGCCGCGCCGTAGCGATGTAAGTGCCCCTTTTTTGTAGATAGAAAGTCGGTTAATTATAGAAAAAGCCCGTAGAATTAACCACGGGCCGCGCTGAAGCGCTAAAGATCATCTGATTTGTAAGGTTCAATTTCTTTGTTACAACTGGGGCATTTATCGTTGCACATGCACGACCACTCGTCGTCCCACTCCTCATCGCAATCGTCGCAGTGGTAGTGATTGCGGAAGCGCGGCTCTTCGTCGTCGCTCATGCGCGCCTCTTGTTGAATGGGACTACATTTTTCTTTGGAATATGCAGCTTGCCAACGCGGCCTTCGCTGACGCCGACGTAGCCACAAAGCACGCCCTGGTCGTCGCGGATTGGCACGGCGACTAAGCCCCGGAGCACGCCTTTGTTGGCGTACCCGGCGCCGATCATTTCCGCATCTTCTGCAGACATGCCGAGTGCCTCTACGTCCTCGTGAGCAGGGTCCAAATAGTCCAACGGATCCATCCCGGCGGGTGAATCAATCTGCCGCTCTTGATGGATCTCTTGCGCCCTCTTAGCCGGAACAGTAGCTCTGCGGGACGCTGGAACATTATGCCGCTCCCTTCGGGGCATTGCAGTACTGCTCTTACTGTTCCCCAGGAATTCCTCTTCTATAAGAAGCGCGGCTTCTGGGTTCGAGATTTCTTTGATGCGCGCTACGAGATCGATAATGTCGCCGCCGAGCTTCTTTTTGTTAGGGCGTGGTTTACAGCGTCCTACACAACACCACGATAGCTCTTCTTTCGTATAGATAAGAGTGCGATCATCACGGCAGTTGCATAGTGGGCAGCGGCCGCGGTATTGCGTGCCCTCTTCGTTTTCGCTCATTTCAATATCGAGCCACTCAAAAATATGCTCGACATCGACGCTTTCGCAGATAAAGCGATAATTGATTTTCCGATCGCCAGGCATCACCATTTTCCTTTCAATGAGCTGTGACTACCAAGAATCCTAGCATTGAAAAGAAAAAGGCCGCTTTATTCAGCGGCCTCAAGTTTGGTGAGTTGGCGTTCAGCAAACGCTTTTATTTCTTCCAATTCTTTAATAAGAACATCGGCATCGGAAATGATGTCCTCCGCGAGTTCTCGTGCCGCAGCGTCTCGTACCTCCTGCGAGACGCGGTTTCCGAGGCTAAAAAGATCAAGAAGCGGTCGGGCGCGAAAATTGAGGTCATGGCAGACGATGACATGCGCTCTCGTGCGGCGTGTCGTTATCGTATGCTCGCGAGCCGCCACGATGTCGAGAGCTGTACGATTACCCATTAGAGTCCCGGATCTCATACAGAGTCAATTTGCCGTCCCATTTCCCGATCGGGAGCGAGTTGATCTGGATGTTGATACAGGGGCGGTCGTCTCGGGTCGAGCTGTTCCAGGCGGCTCCGATAGTGACGTATCGGATTTTATTCTCGGAAGCGTCGGCGTCAAACTTGGCATTGACAATGTAGTCGGGTTTATCGGCCACTGGTTCCTCCTATGTGCTAGTCCTTCTAAATTATACCAAAAATCAAAGTAAAGTTGTTCCGCCAATCAATCCTCCAAGTCATCCGGGTCCAAGGTGAGAAAGCTGAATTGCGGATAATCCACGCGGTCATATTTCTCGGTCAGCATATGGCCGGTAGGTACGGGCGGACGCTCGTATGTGGTGGTTGTTGCTGGAAAGGTATGGAAGAGGAAATACTTGCGCAGCCATTTCTTATCTTCCGCCGCCGTCAGCTTGCGCAGGTGCTTTTTGAAGTTCTCCAAATGTACGGCGCTCGGCGTGAAGAAAATGAAATAGAGGTTTGGGAAGCCGAAGTGGCTCTCGTATATGCCGTTTTCGATGATGTAGATGGCGTCGGTCATGTGGCGGCCGACCGTCGCTTTGGTCTGGTCTTCGCTCTCGATGCCTTCGCTGTCCGCGTCGGCCTGCACGAGAAAGAAGCGCCAGTGCTGCGCGCCCTGGTAGTCGAGCCCGACGCCGAACGGGAAGCCGTCAGCCTCGCTGGTTCCTGGCACTCGTTCAGGGATGATGCGATTGCCCTGAACGCGGCGCACGGTCCGCACGACCGGCACGGCAAAAGGCTCGGGGAGATTGCGGGTGGTTTCGGGGAGAATACCGACACCGCTGGCAAACTCGATGCCCGGCGTACGCTCGGCGCCGAGTTGGATTGACTGCACCGGCTCGCACCACAGCAGCTCGTGCTTGAGGCTGTGCGGTGCCGGATGGTGCTCTACCTTGTGGCCGGCTTTGATGAGCGCATCGTAGCCGTTCTTATCGAGGCCATACACGGTCGAGCGCGCTAGGGCATCGGTGTGGCCCCATTGCTGGGGATGACGGTAAACGAAGCAGTTGGGCTCGCGGGAAAGCGCGTCGTAGTGGCGCTGAAGGGCTTTGATGTGCCCGCCCATGAACGCCTGGATCATATTTAGGCGAATGGCGGGGTAGGGGATAAGGAGTTTGCTCCACGTCTCGATGTCGAGAGCGGTAGGGCGCGCTAATTTTTCCTTGTTGGTCTTCGTGAGTTTCGGTTTGCGCGTGAGCCGAGAATTGGGTTTTCTGAGTGTGCCGGTTGACATGAGGTAGGCATAGCAGGCCGCCGCGATTTCTTACATTTGCTAACGTGGCTCGGGGTGGATGCTACTCTACAATTTTACCTGGTTTCGTCCAGTTTGTCGTGGGTTTGCTCTGTTTAGGGTCTTCTTGTTTTTCTTCTAGTCGCGCCGAAGATGAACGATTGAGCGTTTTCACCACACGTTCAACGGATTCGCCATATTCGATGGCGGCTTCTATCGTCAGATTCGGTTGATCATTGTGCGCCGTTTTGTTGCCGAAGAGCCGCAAACGATGCAGCACGTCTCGCGTTCGATCGTCGACACACTGGTGTTCGCCAAGTATGCGTATCATATCGACCATCTTTGTACTGCGTGGAATACCAGGCAGATTGAGCGACATTAGTTTCGAACGGATGGCGTTTTCAAGCGTCCGGCGCATTTCTACGATAGCCGCACTCGGAGAGCGTTCCGCGATTTCTTCAATGACTGAAGGCGGGGCGGGCTTCTGGTTGATTGGCTCGTAATATCTTTCTCGTATATCCCGAAGAGTATCTTTCCATTCATCCTCGGTCATCGTCGGCAATTTGTTCATCTTGAATGGCTGGAAACTATAGGATATGGGCTCTCTCATCCCGGTCGCATGGAATGCGAAACTAAAAGCAGGCCTATTAACCAACAGCGACGTGTCAACGCGCCCAGCACCATCCGAGAGTCCCATATTAGCCCCCAGCTCACGAGCGCTGTCGATTCGAGCGTTGATGAATTTGACTGCGACCCCGGTGACCGCTTCCCGTGCATCTTCCGGTATCCGGGCGGTTTCCTGATTAGCGAGCGTAAGCGCCACTTTATTGCGGCGAAGTTTTCGGAGCATATCACCGACGGTGTGGTCAACGATTTCATCGCACTCGTCGATGTATACGAAACATGGGAGCGGATTGGCCGGGCGCCGCTCGCCTGCGTTATACAACTGCGCCATGAAGTACCGAGTATAGAGACGACGCATAGAACCGAGATCGCGGCTCAAGTTGAGAACGATGACATTGGGTTCATTGATGAGCCTGTGGAAGTTTATCGATGTTCGTCTGCCGTTGAACATTTGCCGAAAAAGCGGATCGGCATTCAAAGATTCGAGGCGCGACAGAATTTGCTCGCGCGAGGCGATGCGGCCTTGTGTTTCGTATAAGCGGCGCAAGTAGTTTTGCACTGCGGGTTCGAGCCGGTCGAACACCTCCTCGTATATTGGCTGTTGCCCTGCGGGGGTAGGGGCGAGTACGTCTACAAGGGTCTGCAAATTTGGATGTGGAAACGCGAGCGCGACCTGCACCGCCCATCTAAAGATTGGGTCTTGGAAACCCGTGAGTGGCTGGCCTAACAGCCCGTCCATGATCTGCACATAGTTCGTAATAACAGCACTGATGGCGCGCGCATTATCGTCGGTAGGGCGCAAATTGAAGAGGTTGACGGGTAAATAGTAATCTTCGTCTAGGGGATCTATGTAGATCAGCCTATTGTAAAGATCGCCGCCATGTGCAAATCGCTTTAGCCGCGTCAGAACATGGATGAGGGATGGTCTATCGCCGCCAACATCGCCGGTTGGATCGATTGCGACCACTGCGGCTTTGCCCGCCGCCACTATATCGAGATCGGGAAGCAATCGCTCCTGAAGAAGCTGCGTCTTACCCGATCCGGGGCGTCCGCAGACGTATATTCCTTCGTAGCGCGCGTCGAGTGAGATCCGTGGTCCAGTCGGCCCGCGCTCGCGGTCACGTTCTCTCTGTTTTTCTCTTTCCCGGTCAAGCTTTAGATAATCTATTTCTTCGGGCGTATGTTTGCCGTAAAGTGTGTCTTTCTTCCATTGCTCGTGAATTTGTCTCAGCTCGTCAAATTTGCTCATCGCTTCACGTCATCCAATTTTTTCTTCAGATCACTCATGATCTTGTTGAGCTTCTGCCGCCCTAGCATCGCTCGAAGCCGATCAGGAAAATTTCTGCGGAACGGAAACGCTCTATAATTGGCGATTGTAAGGCCCATTGTCTGGCCACTAAGCCAGCGCCGCATTTCTTCGTGCTCAAGCTCCAGCGCTGCTCGGTAGTGTGGGCTTGGTGCAGCGGCGATTTCGTGCTGCATCGTCTCTTCGATCCGTTGAAGCGTCACCTCGTCGGCCACGGGTTCTTTCTCAAAAACCTCGTGCTCGATGCCAAAATATTGCGTCTTCCCGACGTACTCCGGTGAAAGGTAGAGATACAGCCTGACTTCATTATCGTCTGAGCGCTCGAAATCATCGAAGCGCCAGTCTATGCCTTCAATATCGGGAAAAGTGGGTGGGGTAGGCGGAGCAATGCGGTCTCGCAAAAAATCGAGGAGGACGATCCTAGAGTGTCGCTGGATAGGCACATGATCGTAGGATGGCGTATTCGGGGTAAGCGGCTGCTCGGATAACGGCGATGCTCCGGACTGCGCAGGATTTGGGCTCGAGGTTACGGATGGCCGCAGATATTCCGGCGGTACGTAGCGACGGCGTTGATAGGGTTCGTTTGGAGGCATCGCTCACCACTTCAGAATTCGCGAGGTGGTGTTATGTGAGCCGCTAGACCTGCCCATATGATCGTCGCGGTCGCCTTCCAATCTTTGGTGATCGGATTGCATGAACGCGCCCAGATAAGGCTCCATTGCTTGTTGAATTTTTTTGCCATATTCGCGCAAGAAATTTGCTTCGAATCTATCAGCATAATACGGAGAGAAATTCTGTATTAGAATTCCCGGACGTGAGAGTTGTTGAAATGTCGGAGCACGAATGGTTTCCTCGGGTTTTGACAATCGCAGCACGCCTATGATCGCATAAATGTCTTTGACACATGGCGAGTGCCATGCGCCTGCTTCACTCAATGCCTCGGCCTCGTCAGTTGTATAGATAGCCTGAACTACGAGATTGATGCTGCGGGGGCTAATGACTGTGCGGGTGACTTGGAAGTCCATTTTATTCATCTCCGAGTCTAGTCAGCCGCCATTTGCGGAGTGTGTGCGGCACGTTTGATCAACGAGTCGGAAACCGTCCCCGTCGGGCAGAGGCACTTTGATCTGCCGGGTTTCGCCCGGCGTACATGGCTGAACCTGCCGATATGGGTCGGGTCCGTTCGCATCTACTGTGTTGGATGGCGAGACGCACATGCCGTCTTGGAATTTGAATCCGGGCTTACATGGCCCTGAAGCTGATTGGACGCTTGGGGCCGCGTTCGCGCTTGGAGCCACTATGGATGGAATAGATGGCGTAACAGCCGACGGCACCACAGCGGCAGCGGGTTGCCTCGGTACAGGCGATCCCCACCAATCATGCCGTTCGCCAAGGATGACGATTGTGAGGAACACAATCAGCGCGCAGCCTGCGCTAAACATCCATTTCAGCACAGCGTATCTCCCTATATTTTGGGAGATTCCACGCGCTAGTTGAGTATCTTGTCAAGAATCAACGTGGTTTAGTTGAAAAAAAAGCCCCGGAAAAACCGGGGCTCTCGTTGACCCGCTGATCAGGCGGGTTGCCGACCCTCTGAGGGTACGGACTTTTTGTTCTAGGGCCGGTGTGTTGCCAGCCAAGCGAGCACCTGGCTCTTCCAATACCGCGCCGGGGTTCGATTATGCCCTCCGATGTGGATCGGCATCGGGAACCCCAGCTTTCTGCGCCATCTTCCGAGCCCTGCTCGTGAGATCTTGGCTAGCTTGCACACCTCGCCAGTGAGTAACAACTCATCGTCCATTGCGCTAATCCCAGTTTGAGTGGGCGTTGCGCAACGCACCTTAGGCTTGCGGCCTAAGTCCTTCCGGCGGATGCCATCAGGCGGGAGCGACTATAAGCGATGTTGAGCTTCGCTGCGTATAGGCAACGTGGCTCACGCTGCGAGATATTTCCCGTTTTCTCTGCGGACCTGGTTGCCTTTGGTAAGCGCGGTCAGAGCGTTGGAGACGGACATCTCGCCGGCCTTGTCGCCTTTAAGATTCATGCGCTCCAAGATTTGGCCGCGAGAGAGGCCGCCGCCTTCAGCGATGATTTTTATCAGCTCCTCGCGCTTGCTGCCACGGCGGGTTTGCCGGCCGGTACTCGCCCTACGAGTAGGGGCCGCTGCCTTGCCGCTCTTCGCTGTTTCGTAGGCGTCGATCGCGCGCATCTCATTATTCAGCGCAGTAAGTTTCCCCTCCAATTCCTGCTGCTGAGTGAAAATCTCGGCGCGTTCCGCGCTCAGCCGATCCCGTTCCCGAGTAATGAAATCAGCAAAATTACTATCGGACATCGGTGCCCTCCGTTTTTGATAGGAGGGCTTCTATATAATTTTCCCAGCGATGAACAGCCTCGCGCATCTGCGTCAAATATGTACTTCTTTGGTAGACGCCTACCAATCCACCCGTAACCATTGAATGGCTTAGCATTTTTTCAGTGGTCGCGATCTCGATACCCATTTCTTGCCAGCGGGTGGCGACTGTTCTTCGGATGTCGTGCAAGACCCAATCGGCGAATCCGCAATCTTTGCGGAAGGCGCGATCGTGCGCGCTCGCAAATGAAAATGGAGCATCGTACTTGTTCGGAAAATAGAGGCTCCGGCCGGGCTCCAACAGCGATCGCACGTGAGCGCCGAGCGGTATCATATGCCGACGCCCGGACTTCATCAATTCCGGCGGCCAGGTGATCGTGTCGTTCTCAAAATCGACGTGAGAGCGATCAAGGCTGCCAATCTGTTGCCGCCGCTGGCCTGTGTAGACCAACAGCTCAACGATGCTTCCGTAACTATGCCCCCCAACGCGCCATATCCTCGCGACTTGAAGGACGGTTTTGATCTCGTCATCGGTGAGCACGCGTTCGCGCGCAGCGCACTTTCGGCGGCCTTCGAGATAGTCTAAAGGCCAGGTCGATATATACTGTCGTTTTATGGCAAACCGTATCAGGAGTATGAAGCGGGCCAACGCCTCATGCTTTGTTGAGGTGGCAGTCAAGCTGTCGAGAATGTCCTGCACGTCTTGCGGTTTGATATCCGCTATTCGGGTTCTCTCGAATGACTTGAATGCTTTCAGCCGCGCCACGTCTTTGCGGTAGCTTGTGGCGCGCAGCTTGCCTTCACGCCCGGCCAAAAATTCGTCCTGCACCTGCGCAAAATACGGGGAACGCTGTTCCTCTATGCCGAGCTGCCGCTTTGCAAGGATCTCTTTGGCTTTGGTCCGCGCCTGCGACAGCGAGACGGTCGGATAGCGGCCGATCACGATGCGGTGCCGGTCCTTGTCGAGCGTAAGCACAAAAGATTTTGCGCCGCCCTTCGATACCCGCACGCCGAAGCTCGCGAGCGCATCGTCGCTGTACAGCTTTTGGTGACGGTCCGGTGACGGTAGGGCGGCGATGCTTCTGTCAGTAAATTTCATCTTCGAAAATCCGGTGTAGGTGAGTCTTGGGTGTGTCTTGAGACTCCCCTGAGACACTTTTTTGCACGCGCTACGCCGAAACGCAGCGATCTATGGTGAGCATCGAAATCGTAAATAATGCAAATAAAACAGCATGATACGATCCACGATGCGCCACCTCGATCCGCCCACTCTATCTTTTTCTACATCCCCGGCATGATGCCGGACTGGGTGCGCGATGCGCTGGCATGGAACCCGATGCTGCACGCGATCGACTGGTTCCGCGCCGGATTTTTCGCCAGCTATCAGCCGCATTGGCTCGACCGCTCCTATCTGGCGAGCGTCGCGGTGCTGGCCCTGGTCGGCGGGTTTGCCGTCGAGCGCGGATTGCGCCGGCGCCTGAGCATGCCGCTGTGATTGCGCTCACCGGCGTCAGCAAAGCCTATCGCACCGGCGCCGGCCGCAAGATCGTGCTGGCGGATGCGACGATCGATTTCACGTCGGGCCATAATTTCGGCATTCTCGGCGCCAACGGCGTTGGCAAGTCGACGCTGATCCGCCTGCTCGCCGGTTCGGAAATGCCCGATCGCGGCCGGATTACACGACAGGCGCGAGTGTCGTTTCCGCTGGGCTTTGGCGGCACGTTTCACGGCGCTCTGTCGGGCCGCGAAAACGTCGCGTTTATCGCACGCGTTTACGGTGCAGGAGTGCGGCCGACGATTCGCTTTGTCGAAGACTTCGCCGAATTGCACGAATACTTCGATATGCCGGTGCAGACTTATTCTGCCGGAATGCGGGCGCGGCTCGCCTTTGGCACCTGCCTCGCGATCGATTTCGATGTGTACCTGATCGACGAGGTCACCGAGATCGGCGACGAGCGGTTTCGGCGCCGCTGCGCCGCCGCCTTCCGCGAGCGCCTGCGCCGCTCGGACATCATCCTGGCGACCCATAACAGCCATACGATCCGCCAGTATTGCGATCGTGCCGCAATCCTCGCGGATGGCAGGTTAGAGCTGTTCGACAGCGTCGCCGCTGCGTTCGAACAATACCGTCGAGTGCTGATGGAGCCGCAATCATGCGCCTCGGCAGCCTGATGCGCGCGCCGGCGGTGGCCGCCGAACTTCCTGAGAGCACGGCGCTGCCGGTGCCGGCGGCGCACGGAGGTGCTCTCGCACGCCTTCCGCGCCGAGCTCTCGTGCCGGCGGGATCGCCGGTGTTGCGGCAGCGCCGCGCGTCGCCGCACGCGCTGTCGTTTATCGTGCTGGTGCTAATCCCGACCGCGATTGCCGCCGCCTATTATTTCGCTGTGGCGGCCGACCAGTACGTCGCCGAGTTCCGCTTTACCTTGAACAGCGTCGACGCACCGCGTTTCGATCCGCTGTCATTGTTCAGCGGCAACACGGCTCACACCCCGGCAGCGTTCGAGTCGCAAATCCTGGCGCAATACATTACCAGCCGGGCGATTATTGACGAGATCGATCCGTCGCTCGACCTGCGGCGCCTGTTTTCACCGCCCGAAGCGGATTGGTGGGCACGCCTGCCGGCCAACGCGCCTATCGAGGACGTTGTCCGCTATTGGAAGGGCCAGGTTGACCCATTTTACGATCCGGCCAACGGCGCGGTGACGGTGCGGGTGCGCGCTTTTGCGCCAGGGGATGCGCTGCGCCTGTCGCAGGCGGTGGTCGCCGCATCGGAAAAGCTGGTCAACGACCTGTCGATGCGTGCCCGCGACGATGCCGTGCAGCAGGCCGAGCGACAGCTAAAACAGGCCGAGACGCGACTTCAGGCGGTGCTCGGCGAGATCCGCGCGTTTCGCGATCGCGAAGGACTGATCGACCCGACGCAAACCGCCGCCGCGACCGGGGCGATGGCGGCCCGGCTGCGTGACGATGTGGTGCACGCCAATGCCGAACTGGCGACGCTGAAGACTTATATGCGCGATGACGCGCCATCGGTCAAAGTGCTGAAAGCCCGTATCCGGTCGCTGGAAACGCAACGTCGGTCGCTCGCGAGCGAGATGACCGGTTCCGGCAAAATGCATGGCGGCACATTGTCCGGGGTGCTCGGCTCGTTCGAACAACTCGACAGCGAACGTAAGTTCGCCGAGGCGGCGTACCAGCACGCGCTGCAAAGCCTCGATCAGGCGCGGGCCGACGCCGATCGCCAGCATGTCTTCGTCGCCAGCTTCATCCCGCCGAACCTGCCCGAGGAGGCGCTCTATCCACGCCGCTGGCGCTCGCTCGGGACAGTGGCGCTGCTGGCGTTTGCGCTGTGGGCGATCGGCAGTCTCGCCGTGCAATCCATCCGCGATCACCTGTTTTGAACCGCCCCCGCCATCCCCTCTGCAACGAGAAAGCGCAATGACCACCCCCCTGTTTCGCGTTCCCGGCGCGTTCTTTGGCAATGGGCATATCCCCGGTACGCGCTCACCCGACGGCTATGGACAGATGGTGGCCTTGCCGCCGCGCAAAGAACGATTGGCGATCGTCTCGACCACCAGTAAATTCTGCGGCATTGCGGCCTATACGACAGCATTGCGGCGGCAGCTCGAAGACGCGTACGACATCACCGTCTTTGACCTGAACCAGTATCTGCTGCGCAATCCGCACGGCAGCGTACGCAAGCTGGGAGATCGGCAGATCAAGGAGATCTGTCGCGCGATCCGGCAGTTTGATGTGGTCAACCTGCAGCTTGAGCACGGCACGCTGGGCCGGCACGGCCGCGACATCTATCGCCGCTTCCGCTGGCTGACCGAGGCGGCGCCGCGGCTCTCGGTGACGTTTCACACGATGCTGATGCCGCCGAGCTTTGATGGTGTCGCGTTTGCCAAAGCGCTGCTGACGTTCAGGTTTAAGGAAGCGGACCGTATCCGCGCCGAATATCGCCGAGCGCACCTGCTGTCTTATGGGTTTGCCCGGCAGTTGCGTCGGATGCAGACGCAGAAGCCGGTCAGCGCGATCGTTCACAATCGGCGCGACCGTTACGACACGCGCTATCTCTACGGCGTCAAGGAAGTGTTCGATCACCCCCTTGCGTATCTCTCGCCGGATGAAATCCGCAACGTGCGGGCCACGGCGTCGCGCCGGGATTTTCCGATGCTCGACGATGTGCCCAGCAACGCGGTGCTGCTTGGTGTCTTTGGCTTTCTCAACGAATACAAAGGGATCGGGACCGCGATCCAAGCGATGCAATACCTGCCCGACAACCACCATTTGCTGATTTTCGGCGGCACCCATCCGCAGGAGATCACCGCGCGACAGCCGCGCCACCCGTATATTTCGTCGCTGTTCAACGATGCCTACATGGACACGACGCTTTACGATCGGATGAGCGTCGAAACGCAAGCTACCGCGCCGCAGCTTGTGCTCGCGGACCAGGGTTTGCGCGAGTTGTTCGGGTCGCATCCACGGGATTTATCGTCCCGCATTCACTTTATGGGCGCGCTCGCCGAGTCAGAATTTCTCGGCGGCATGGCGATTTGCGACGCGGTGGTGTTTCCCTATCTTGAGGTCGGGCAGTCGTCATCTGGACCGATTTCTCAGGCCCTGGAACTAGGCTGCCGTATCATCGCATCGCGCACCCATACGTTTATGGAGTTCGGCGAGTATCACAAGAATGCCGTCGAATATTTCGATATCGGCAATCACCTGGAACTGGCCGAACGCCTGCTGGCACGGCGGCAATACCGGCCGCGCGACGGGCTGCCTGAGTTCAACGTCGAAACCAACAAGGCGACCTATCTGCTCGCCAACAGCCTGACGCGGTATCGCGTCCCGCATCAGGAAAAGAGCCCGCGCCAATCGGTCGACGCCTGAGCCGTTTGGCGTCGCCGCAGCAAAAGCCGGCACCCGTCCGGGGCGTGGGGTGCCTGCTTTTGCTTTAGCCCGCTTTGCTTAGATATCAGCGATTACGCGGCGGGCGGCACCCATTGTTCCGGAGCACGCGGCTCAAGCTGGGTCACCACGTCGACAACCACGGGTGCGTTGGCGGCCAGTGCCTCTTTCAGCGCCGGGCCGATCTGCTCCGGCCGTTCGACGCGGATGCCCCGCACCCCGAGGCTCTCGGCGACCTTGGTGAAATCGGTGGGGCCAAAGCGGATCAGTTCCTCGCCGCGGCCGGGGCGGTTGCCGGAAATGCGGTTGACGCCAGTCAGGTTCTGGCCGAATCCGGAGTTGTTGTTGACCACGACAACCGTGCCGATGTTGTAACGCTTTGCCGATTCCAGTTCGGGCAGGTGGTAATAGAACCCGCCATCACCGGTAAAGCAGATGACCTTGCGGTCGCCGGCAGCGCATTTGGCGCCGAGCGAGGCCGGGAAGGCCCAGCCCAGCGACCCTGCGGCACGCAGATAGGTCTGCCCGGCGCCGTTGAAATCGACCATCGTGCCGGTCCAGATGCCGGAATAGCCGGTGTCGGCGACGATAATGCCGTCAGCCGGCAATGCGTTGGTGATCTCGGTGCATAGCCGCTCCACCGTGACCGGTCCGGTATTGCGCTCGCACAAGGCCCGCATGCCTTCGCGCCAATCGGCCATGATCCGCGCCGCTTCTTCGACAAAGGCGCCGTCGCGGTTGGGGCGGCCGAGCATCTGGTTGAGCCGGGCGACGGTAACTTTCGGGTCGCCGACGATTCCGGTCGTATTCGGATAGCTGCGCCCGATTTCGGTCGGGTCGATGTCGATCTGTACGATCTTCGTATTGATCGACGGCACGGTCCAGTTCAGCGTCACCTGGTCACCGGTGTCGCAGCCGATATAGAGCACGAGATCGGCGCTGTGGACGATGCGGTTGGCCGGCGGCGCGGAATAGCTGCCGACAACGCCGGCGGCCAGGCGGTGCGTCGTCGGGATAATGCCGCGCGCGCCCAATGAGGTCGCCACTGGCGCTGCAAGCGCCTCGGCGAGCGCCAGCACTTCCGCGCCCGCACCCGAAGCGGCGGCGCCGTCGCCGGCGACGATGCACACGCGGCTTTCGCCTTTGACGAGATTGATCGCGCGTTCGATGTCGCGATCGTCAGCGACCGGGCGGTGCACCGGGATCGGCCGCTTATCGGCATCGATCTCGGTCGAGGCCGAGGTCTGGCCGAGTTCGATGACATCGCCTTGCAACCCGTTGAAATCGAGATGCGTCGGCCGTACCGTATCGGCCAGCGCCGAGCGCCACGCGTGACGCAGCAGGCGCGGTAGCTCCTGGGTGGTGTAGACCGGGCTGGAGAATTTGGTCACCGCCGAAAACAGCGGCGCGTGCGGGATCTCCTGGTAGGAATTGCGGTGCTGGTACGACGGCTCCTTGTGGCCGGTAAAGGCGATGACCGGGCTGCGGCCGAGCCAGGCATCCTGCAACCCTGAGGCGAGATTCGCGGCGCCGACCGACTGCGCCATGCACACGCCCGGCCGGCCAGCGACGCGGGCGTAGCCGTCTGCCATATAGGCCGCCGCTTTCTCGGAATGCGCCAGGATCGGTTTGACCCCGTGATCGCCGAGCGCCAGCAGGGTGCGCCGCATCGTCGACTCGACAAAAAACACATGGCTCATGCCGGTGCTGGCCAAAGCCTGCGCCAGCCACTCGGCGCCGTTCATCGTGGCTTTATCGCTCATCTGGTTTCCTCCGCTTCCGCCATTCGCTATGCGGTATGCTCATAAGGCGACGGCATCCAAAGTGCCACCGATATCCGTGCCCGGCATGTCTTGCCGCAGCAAAGCGACCGTCAGCGGTCGAGCCAGACATCCTCAAAGCGCCAGCCGTTATATTGGCTGTTGACCATCAGGTTGAGGCCTTTGACCTCGGGGCGCCAGCAGGTGCCCGAGCGCATGTGGTAAAAGATCGGATGCACCGCCTCTTCCTGCAGCCGGCGGTCGATCTCCCAGACCAGTTTGCGCCGTTTTTCAAAGTCGCTTTCACTTGATTGCTGATCGATCAGCGCATCGAGGTCCTTGTTGCAGTACCGCGTATAGTTGCGAGGCGAGCCGCAGACGTAATCCTCGTAAAATGTCTGGTCGGGATCGTCGATGCCGCTGCCAACCAACTGGATCGCCATCGTGAAATTGCCGCGCATCATGCGGGGCATCTGACTGGCGGTTTCCATCAGCTCGAGTTCGGCGTCGATCCAGATCTGTTTGAGCTGATCGACAAAAATGGCGCCGGGGTCGCGATTGGTCGGGACGTTCTTGACAAGGATCGTCACCGGCAGGTGATGGTCCGGCCCGTAACCCAGCCCCTTCATCAATTCGCGCGCCTGCTCGCGGTTCTTTGCGACATCAGGTCCGTAGCCGGGCAGCTTGTCCATCATCTCTTTCGGCATCGCCCATAGCCCTTCGGGTCCAGGGAGCATGGCGGTGCCGATATCGCCCTGGCCTTCGCCGAGAATGTCGACAAATGCCTTGTGGTCGATCGTCAGCATGATCGCGCGACGGAGTTCCGGTTTGTCGAAGGGCGGCGTGCGGTTGATCAGAATGCTCGGTGCGTCGTGGGTCGGCACGATTTCGCAATTCGCCTGCGGAAACTGGTTTTTGATGTCGTGCAGCAGCGGCACCGACACCTCGTTGGGAAATGTCATGTCGATCTGCCCGGCGGCGAAGGCCAGCATCGCCGTCGCGCGGTTGGGGATGATCGTGTATTCGATGCCGTCGAGATACGGCCGGCCCGGTTTCCAGTAATCGGGGTTGCGGGTAACCTTGATATCCTGGTTCGGCTTGTATTCGACGAATTTGAACGGGCCGGTGCCGATCAGATGCTGCCGCATCTGCTGCGGCGTCACATGGCAGGGATAGACCGCGGTCAAACCCGAGGCGATCATCGCGAGGATCGATGGTTGCGGCCGCTTCAGATGGAATGTCGCCTGCCGGTCGCCCTCCGCGGTCACGTCTTCGACGTTGCGCCACCAGGATTCGCGCGGGTTGACGCGCAATTTGTTCTTTGATTTCCCGAGCAGCAGGTCCCAGGTGCATTTGACGTCGGCAGCGGTAAAAGGCTGGCCGTCATGCCATTTGACGCCGTCGCGCAGTTTGAACGTCAGCGTCGTGCCGGCCTCGTCCCAGCTCCAGCTTTCGGCGAGATCGGGAATGATCGATTTGAGGCTGTTCTGCTTTACCTTCGGGTCGAACATCACAAGGCTGTTGAAGATGCCCATTGCGGGCACCGCGACGGAGATCGAGCCTTCCTCCAGGATCGACAGGCTCGCCGGGCTGTCGCGATGGTAAAGCCGCAGAATGCCCCCCGATTTCTGCGCCCACGCCGACCCGCTCGGCAAGGCAAGCGCCGCGGTCAGCAGCACGGCGCCCCAGCCGGCGGCCCATTTTCTTATGCGTAGCGATCCTATGCGTAACAACTGATCCCCCCACAGGCTACCGCGCGGCAGCCTTCTTTTCAGGTTCGGACATAATGATAAACCGGCTCGGCAGGTGACTGACCCGCCAAGCCGGTTTGGCAAACAGGGTTCTTTGGCGCGCTCGGTCAGGCGAAGCGCGGCCGGTCGCCCTCGACAATGATCCGCCACAGAACGCGGCTCTGGCTGCGGTCGTAGTCGCCGTGCGCGCGATGCATCGTCGCGCGGTCGTCGATCACCAGCACATCGCCTTTGCGCCACGCGTGGTTATAGACAATGCCCGGCTCGATCATCCGGTCGATCAGGTCGGCCATGTAGGCCTTGCTGTCGTCAGGCGACATGCCTTCGATCAGCATCGCTTTGCCGATGTGGAAGAACACGGCGCGTGAACCGTGCACCGGGTGCGTCCGCACCATCGGGTGAACGATCGGCTTGCTGTATTTCTCCCAATCTTCGTCCTTGGTGGTTTCGCGGCGGTGCTCGTCGAGGCTGTTGACCGTGCGATACCCGTCGAGCCGGGCACGTTCCTCGGCGGGGAGAGCGTTATAGGCGGCGCGCATACTGGCGACGCTGGTGCCGCCGCCGGCGGTCGGAATCTCGACGCCGTAGAGAATGGTGGCGGCCGGCGGGCGTTCGCGGTTGGTATGGTCGGTGTGCCAGCGCTCGGACACTTTCTGGCCGTCGCGATGGGTGATCCTCCCGATATCGGGATAATCCGCCATATTGTGCTGCGAATAATGCTGCCGCATCGGCGGCCCGAAGGCACCGGCGGCGGCCAGGTATTGCGCCGGTGTCAGCGACTGGTCGTGGAACACCAGCGCCAGATGTTCGCCGAGTGCCTCCGCCAGCGCCTGGCGCGTCTCGGCATCGACCGGCTTGCTCAGATCGATACCTGATACCTCGGCGCCGAGCGATCCGCCGAGCGGCGTTACGGTGATTTGCGTCATGGCACTTCCTCAGATGTTTGGGCGAGCCTAGCCCTCGCTCCCGGGAAGAAAAGCGCCAACAAAGCAACGCTGCCTGCACAGGCGAGCCGGGGCCTACACGCGACGACCGTTGCTGCTGACTTCGACGCGGACCGAGCCTCCCGCACCGGGTGTCAGATCGAAATCGAAATCGACGCCGCGCGCTACATGATCGCGATACTTGCCCGGGTGCGCCGAGTCATTGGTGTCGAGGTGCAGCAGGTAATAGGTGATCGCGTCACGTTGCAGTGCGCGCATATGGTCTTCGGCGAACAGGCCGTGCATCGCAAAGACCGCGCCGACAACAAGCTTAACCAGTTCCTCGGCGGTCTGGCCGGGTTTGGCGGCAGCGGCGGCCTGCGACAGCCGCATCTCCATCTGGCGCATCTTGCCGCGGCTGCCGGCCCAATCAAATAACGGCTGGCCGGCGAGCTTTACCGACAATTTTGCCATACAATTACTGTGCCGCTTCCTGAGCGCGGCTGGCGATGACTTTTTCGGCCGGCTTGCCGGTCAGTTCAGCCATATGGTCGAACTTGCGGGCAAAGCTGCCGATACCGAGCGTCAGCGAGCGCAATTCGACGATCAGATCATGCAGTTCGCTACGCGGCAGATGCGCCTTGACGATGTCCCAGCCAGGCCAATCGGGCTTGGCGTCATAGCCGAGGATCTGGCCGCGCCGCCCCGACACCAGCCGCTGCACCCGTGCGGTAAACCCATTGGGCACCGAGATATCCACCAGATCGATCGGCTCCAGGAGGATCGGCTCGCATTTCGGCAATGCCTCCTGCAGGGCCTGCCGGCCGGCGGTCTTGAATGCCATGTCGGAGCTGTCGACCGCGTGGAACTGGCCGGTAATCAGGTTGACCGCGAGATCGACCACAGGAAAGCCGAGCGGGCCGTGTACCAGCGCTTCGCCAACACCTTCCTCGACTGCCGGAATGTAGTTGCGCGGAATGGCACCGCCGACAACGTTGTCCGTAAAGGTGAAGCCGGAGTCGCGCGGCAGCGGCTTGATATCGATTGTGATATCCGCGAACTGCCCGTGCCCGCCGCTCTGCCGCTTGAAGCGCGAATGCTGCTGCGTCGCGCGGCGTATCGTTTCCTTGTAGGGCACCGTCGCATGATGCCCGACGACCGACAGGTTGTGCCGGTTGCGCATGCGGTCCATCGCGATCTGGATGTGCACATCGCCCTGGCCCCACAGAACCATTTCGCGCGATTCCGGGTTCTGCTCGAGTTCGAGCGTCGGGTCTTCGTCGATCAGCTTGGCGATCGAGCCGGACAGTTTCACATCGTCGCCGCGTTTTTCGGCGTGGATCGCGAGACCGAAAACCGGTGGCGGTACTTCCGGCAGCGGCAGCGGGTCGGCCCTGCCTGACGGGGTCAGGATCGTGCCGGTCGCGATTTCGTCCATGCGAGTGAAGCCGACGATGTCGCCCGGTTGCGTCGTGGCCGCCTTTTCATGCTGCGCCCCGAGCAGCCGCACGACGCCGGCGACGCGTACCCCGTTCAGCGTCGCGCCTTCCGCCACTGAGCCGCGCCAGATGCGCGACAGCGACAGCTTGCCGGTGTGCGGCAGGTGATAGGTCTTGAACACCTGCGCCAACGGTTCGCCGTCTTCCGGAATGCCGAGCCGTTCCATCGTTTCCTGCGGCGAAGGGGTTTCGTGGCGCAGCGCCTTCCACAGGCGGCGGACGCCGTAATCCTGCCCGGCGGCACCGACGAAGACGGGCACGATCAGGCTGCGCTGAAAATCCTGGGTCAGGTGCTTGTAGATTTCCTCCTTCGACGGCTGCACGTCTTCCAGCAGCTGTTCGAGCAGCGCGTCGTCAAAATCAGCGAGCTTTTCGACCAGGCTCGACTTGGTTTCGGCTTCCTGGTCCCAGAAATCGTCGGGCAGCGGGATCAGGTCGGAGGCCTGGCCGGGCCGGTAGCGGTAGGCGCGTTCGCTGACCAGGTCGACATAACCGGTAACCTCGGTCTCGGCACCGCGCAACGGCACATGACGCAATACCAGCGGCCGGTCGGACACCGATTGCAAGGCCGCAAGCACATCGCGCACCCGCGCATTCGCCGCGTCGAGCTTGTTGATGTAGAGCATGTGCGGGATGTTGTGACGCGACAGGAAGCGCAGCAGCGCGCTGACCGTAATGGCGCGCTCGACCTCGGGTTCGCACACCACGACGACGACATCCGACACCAGCATCGCCTGCTGTGCCTCGTACAGCAGTTCGACCGAGCCGGGGCAGTCGAGAATGGTCCAGGGGTCGCCGAGATAGGTCGCGCTGGCGACATTGAGTTCGGTCGACATCTGCCGGGCGCGGGCCTCGGCGACGTGGTCGCCGACCGAGTTGCCGTCGCGCACGCTGCCGTGCCGGCTGGTCGTCCCGCTGGCGAACAGCATCGCTTCGAGGAGCGTCGTTTTGCCCGACAGATAAGGTCCGACCAGGGCAACGCAGCGTGGGGCGCTAGGCATACCGATCCTCCACTCGATTATCCGCGTGGCGCGTCGACGAAGCGCCCCCGCGCCTGTTCAGTGTGACAGGATCATGTCGTGCCGGCCGGATGGCAACGGAAATTTGCCCGTCGGGAACGGCGACCCACCCGAAATTGCCGATCCCGCCGACGAATGAGGTCAAGCGGCAGGCTGAATTCGGTTAAGCGAGCATGATGATAGGCTGGCGGCGACGCCACACGAGGAACAGGGCGCCGCTCTGAGCGCCTCGCATAAATTCCACTGTTTCACGGCGTGCCTCGCCCTCCCTACGTCGACGGGGAGGGCGAGGCAGCGGCGGTTACGACAGCGCGTTGCAGGCGCGCTCGATGCGGCGGCAGGCGTCCAGCAGCATCTCGGTCGAGCACGCGTAGGAAATACGGAAATGCGGCGACAGGCCGAAAGCCTCGCCGTGCACCACCGCAACGCCTTCCGCCGCCAGCAGATAGCGCGCGACATCCTCGTCGTTGTTCAGCGTCTCGCCGTTCGGCGTCTTTTTGCCGAGCAGGCCGGCGCAGGAGGGATAGACGTAGAACGCCCCTTCCGGCCGCGGGCAGTAGAGGCCGGGGATCTTGTTCAGATAATCGACGATCAGGTCGCGGCGCTGTTTGAACACCGCGGCGTTGGGCGCGATGAAATCCTGCGGCCCGTTCAACGCCTCGATCGCGGCGGCCTGGCTGATCGAGCAAGGGTTGGCGGTCGAGTTCGACTGGATCGCGCCCATCGCCTTGATCAGTTGCGTCGGCCCCGCCCCGTAGCCGATGCGCCAGCCGGTCATGCAATAGGCTTTCGACACGCCATTGACGGTCAGCGTGCGGTCGTAAAGCCGCGGCTCGATCTGGGCGATCGTCTTGTAGACGAAATCGTCGTAGATCAGATGCTCGTACATGTCGTCGGTCATCACCCAGACATGCGGGTGCTTCAACAGGACGTCGGCGACGGCGCGCAGATCGGCCTCGGTATAGGCGGCGCCGGTCGGGTTCGACGGCGAATTGAGGATCAGCCATTTGGTTTTTGGCGTGATCGCGGCGTCGAGGTCCTCCGGCCGCATCTTGAAGCCGTTATTCTGCGAGCAGGCCACCGGCACGGGGTTGCCGTCGGCGAGCAGCACCATCTCAGGGTACGACACCCAGTACGGCGCCGGGATGATGACCTCGTCGCCGGGGCTCAGCGTCGCGACCATCGCGTTGTACAGCACCTGCTTGCCGCCGCTCGACACCGATACTTGACCCGGTTCGTAATCGAGGCCGTTCTCACGCTTGAATTTGCCGCAGATCGCCCGTTTCAGCTCGATACGCCCGTCGAACACGGTGTAGCGGGTCTCGCCGTTGTTGATCGCGGCGATCGCCGCCTCGCGGATATTCACCGGCGTGTCGAAATCGGGTTCACCGACCGACAGGCTGATGATGTCGCGGCCGGCGGCCTTGAGTTCGGTGGCGAGCGCGGTGATCGCCATCGTCGGCGAGGGTTTGACGCGCGCAAGGCGATTGGCAAGAAAAGACATTGTCTGCTTTCGAGGATGTTACGCCGTCAGACTGACGACCCGAGCGAAATTAGTGGCTCCGCCGGCCGATGTGAAGCCGGGTTCAGTCGAATTCGGTCGGCAGGTGCGGCGCGTGGTGATGCGCGAACATGCGTTCGATCTGGTAAGGCACGACGCGGCTGATCGAAATATCCGCCGGCAAGCCGCCTTCAGGGAAAAAGCCGATCTCGGTGGTTTCGAGACTGCTGCGCGGGGCGCCGCCGGTGATCTCGCAGACAAAGAACATCTTGTAGACGTGGAACGGCCGCAGCGGTACATGCGGGTGCCGCGCGCGATCAAAGACCGCCGCGAGCTTGCGCACCCTGATGTCGAACCCGGCTTCTTCGCGCACTTCGCGGACCACCGATTCGTGCGCCGACTGGTTGACGTCGGCCCAGCCGCCAGGCAGCGACCAGCGACCGTCATTGGCCTCGCGCACCATCAGCAGCGCGCCGTCGTCGCGAAACGCGGCGGCACGGACATCGACCTTCGGCGTGGCGTAGCCGGTCTCGGCGGCGAACAACTCCTCGATCCGCGTGAGATCGGCTTTGGTGTAGGAGGCCATGATCTGTGCCGCGAGCGTGCGGATCATTTCATAGCGCTCGGCATCGAACGGGTCGCGGACGTAGGCGAGCCCGGTCTGCGCAATCGCCTGAAGCTGTCGCGCCCAGATCAGCCAGTCCGGCTCCATCGCTCCCCTCGCACCCGTCACAGCGGGTTAGGACCAAGGATTTCCCAGCGGTAGCGAGCGCAGAGTTCCTCGCGATCGGCGGCGGTCATGGGGACATCGGGGCGGTCGGCCATCGCCTCGATATAGCCGCCGGCAGCAGCCGGCGTGTAGAGGAAGAGCACGCGTCCGGTCTCGCTGCCGGTGTTCTTCCAGGCATGCGCTACGTTGCGCGGCATGAACGCGCAAGCGCCGGGGCCAACCGTTGTCACTGCGGTGCCGATCATGAAGGTGATCTCGCCGGCAAGCACCCAGGCGACCTCGTCGCTGTCATGGTGCAGGTGGTAGAGGCTGGCGGTGCCAGCGGGCAACGCCTCCTCGAACATCATGATGCTGCCCGCGGTCTCGCGGCCGAGCAGTTTTAAGTCGAAAAAGCGCCCCGGCGTCGGCGAGGCGTGATACTTTCCGCCTCCCGCGGGAATAATGATGCCTCTTGTTTCGCCCATCGGAGCCTCCGCAAGAGATGCACCCGAAAGTGGGTGGCCGTGTTGAGTATGCGGCAGGACCATAACCGCAGGCCAATGTTCGTTTCTCCGTTTGGCTTGATGGCCGCTGCTCCGTCTTGCCGAGCGTGCCGGCGGCTTGCCTAAATCGCGGGCATCGCCAATATGGCGCCGGTTGGCGCGAGGAGCCGTATGACCGAGATTGCCGCAGAGGCCGCCACAGGTTCGTCTGTTGCCGGCGATATCAAGCTGGTGGGCCTCGTCAGCGCGGCGCATTCGATGAGCCATTTCTACCAGCTTGTCCTGCCGCCGATCTTCCCGCTGCTGACCGCGGTATTCGGCGTCGGCTACGCCGAACTCGGCATCGTCACCAGTCTTGTCTATGTCGCGTCCGGGCTGATGCAGACGCCGGCCGGCATCCTGGTTGACCGGCTTGGCCCGACGCGCGTGTTGCTCGCCGGGATGACGCTGTTTTCCGGCGCGGTGCTGATGTTCGGGCTGGTGCCGGGGTTCTGGTGGCTGGCGCCGCTGGCGATCGTCGCCGGCCTCGGCAACTCGGTGTTCCACCCGGCCGATTACGCGATTATGACCGCGCGCGTCGATGCCGGGCGTCTCGGGCGCGCCTACGGGGTGCATGGGCTGGCCGGCAATCTCGGCTGGGTCGCGGCGCCGGCCAGCATGCTGGCCTTGACCGCGGCGTTCGGCTGGCGCGCCGCGCTGGTGATCCTCGGCGCCGCCGGATTGTTGCTGACGCTTTACCTTGCATCGCAGCGGGCGGTGTTGAGTGGCGAGCCGGCGGCGGCATCCCGGACCACGGCCGCACCGTCCGGTACCGGCCGCGAGGAGGCGCGGCGTGTGTTTCTCTCGCCGCCGATACTCTTCTGTTTCGCCTATTTCACGCTGCTGTCGGTATCGCAGGTGGGATTGCAGACGTTTCTGCCGTCGGCCGCGGTGGCGGCGTTTGGCGTTTCGATCGAGACGGCGAACGCGATGCTGACAAGCTTTCTGCTGGCCGCTTCGATCGGTGTGGTCGCCGGCGGGATCGTCGCCGACCGTTTTCCCCGGCACGAGTTGGTGATCGGCCTCGGCCTGGCGATCTCGGCGCTGCTGAGCCTCGTCTTCGCGCTGGCCTCGCTGCCGGTCGCGGCATTAACGGCCGTCGCCAGTTTGGCCGGGCTGGCGATGGGTGCGACAAACCCGGCGCGCGACATGCTGGTGCGCGGCGCGACGCCGGCCGGCGCCACCGGTAAGGTGTTTGGGTTCGTCTATTCCGGCCTCGACCTCGGCGCTGCCGTCGCGCCGCCATTTCTCGGTCTGCTGCTCGACCATCACCTGCCGCGGCTGGTGTTCGTCGCGGCGGCGGTCGCGCTGTTTATCGCGATCGCCAGCGCCGCGGTTGCCGGCGGCGACAAGCGCAATACGTCACGGCCCCGCGCCGGAACCGCGACAGCGCCACGATGATGCCGCGATTGGCGGCGACGTAATTGGCCGCAGTTACCTGCTGTGAGGGTTTTGATGCTGCGTTATGCCGTGCTGGTCGCGCTCGGTCTGGTCGGCTGTTCCGGGTCGGATGCCGGCGAACCCGCTGCCACGGCCTCGGTGCAGGAGTGGCGGTTTGCCTCCGGAAAGGCTCCGTCGCACACCGAATATGCGGCTTTTGTCGCGACCTGCCGGGACGGCGCGGTGCAGCGCGCGCCGGCGCGGCCGCTCGACGACTGTCTCGCCGATCTCGGAATGCGCCGCGTAAACCTGGATTGAGTGCAAACTGGACTGAGTGATTCGGGGGCGGCGGATGGCGGCGGATCGCGAAAGCGTGACTTGGTGGGGTTTGCCGCCGCGCCCACATCGAGCGCGTTAGGGCAAGGAGACGGCGTGATGCTGATCCGTAAAAGGCGCGGTTGGGAAATCCCGGAGCAGGCGGCGACCGATGAGGCGGCGTTTCGCGGCCGGCGGCAGGTTTTGAAGGGCCTCGCCGCCGGTTCGATCCTGGCGAACCCACTCTTGGCCGGGATGGCTGGGATTGCCCCGGCCTTTGCGGCCGACGCGGCGCCGAACGCTGGGCTTTATCCGGCAAAGCGCGACGATCTTTACAAGATCGACGGTCCGGTGACCGACGAAAAGGCGGCGACCACCTACAACAATTTTTACGAATTCGGCACCGACAAGTCGATCTGGCACGAGGCGCAGGCGCTCAAGGTCGATCCGTGGACGATCAAGATCGACGGTCTGGTCGAAAAGCCGATCACGATTTCGTTCGACGATCTGCTCAAGCAGATGCCAGTCGAAGAGCGGCTCTATCGCCACCGCTGCGTCGAGGCCTGGGCCATGCAGGTGCCGTGGACAGGCTTTGCCCTGGCTAAGCTGGTCGATTTCGCCAAGCCGCTCGGTTCCGCCAAATACCTGAAGATGGAAACCTTTATGGACCCGGCAACCGCGCCGGAGCAGAACAAGTTCTTCTACCCCTGGCCCTATGTCGAGGGGCTGACGATGGCCGAGGCGCGCAACGAACTCGCCTTTCTGGTCACCGGCATGTACGGCAAGCCCGTGCCAAAACAGGACGGCGCGCCGCTGCGCCTCGCGGTGCCGTGGAAATACGGGTTCAAATCGGTCAAATCGATCGTGCATTTCGAGTTTGCCGAGAAACGCCCGTCGACTTTCTGGGAAGCGCTGCAATCGAGCGAATACGGCTTCTGGGCCAATGTGAACCCGCAAGTACCGCATCCGCGCTGGAGCCAGGCGAGCGAGCGGGTTCTCGGCAGCGACGAACGCCGACCGACCGTGATCTGGAACGGCTATGGCGAATTCGTCGCCGACCTGTACAAGGGCCTCGAAAAAGAACGCCTGTTCGTCTGAGCCGCAGGTCGCTCGCCGCTGGTTACGCGAGTGCCGGACGCACTCCGCCGGCGGCGCGCTGACGCAACAACAGGAAGCCGACCAGGCTCAGGTTGAACAGGTTGAAGACGACCCCGGTTGCAAAGGCCGGCGCGTAAAACCCGAAATGATCATACAGCGCGCCGGCGAGCCAACTGCCGAACGCCATGCCGCTCATGCTGACAAACAGGATCCACGGCACCCGCCATGACGCCTCGCTTGATGGGTAGTATTCGCGGATGGCGACGACATAGGCAGGGATGATGCCGCTGAACCCGAGCCCATAGACTGCGGCGATCGCAAATAGCCCGGCTTCGTCCTGGGTCGTCATAAAGGCGCTGATTGCCAGCGCCTGACATACCGAGCCCGCGAGAACCGTGCGCAACCCGCCGATGCGGTCGGCCAGCCAGCCCCAGAACACGCGGCTCATAAACGCCGCGCCCTGCAACACCGACAGCATCGCGGCGCCTTGCGCGGCGGGGATGCCGATATCGCTGCAAAATGCCACGAGATGACCCTGCGGGATCGACATCGGAATGCAGCAGCAGAAGCCGGCCATGCAGATCAGCGCCAGCACGGTATTGGGCCGCATGCCAAACAATTCGCGCCGCCGCCCGGCCTCGGCAAAGCCGAACGCCGCCACCGGTGCGGGGGGCTGTTGTAGAAACATTGCGATGATCGGCACGAGGATGACCACCACCGCGGCAAAGCACCCCATTGTGGGACGCCAGCCATAATCGGCGATCGCGTGCTCAAAGATCGTCGGCCACGCCATGCCGGCGACATACTGCCCCGACGAGATCAGCGCCAGCGCGGTGCCGCGCCGCCGGTCGAACCAGCGGCTCACATAAACGAGCAGCGGCGGGTACAGCGACCCGTTGCCGAGAAACCCGACCAGCACGGCATGGCCGATCAGCAGCGTCCAGAGATTGCCGAATGACGACACGACGAGGCCGATCGCGACCATCACCGCGCCGAACGTCACCGTAAACCGCACTCCGAGGCGATCGGCAACCTGCCCCATGAAGATGCCGCCAAGCCCGGTGCCGACCCATGTCAACGCGCTGGCCAGTGCCACCATCTGCCGTGTCGTACCGAGATCGGCAGTGATCGGCTTCAGCCCGACAATGGCAAGCAGCGGCGACCCGTAGGAAATCGACAGCAGCGCCAAAGTGACGCCGGCGGCGACCCATGAGGCTCGCGATTCGACGCTCGCAACATCGCGAGGCCTCGCGCCGCTCCCGGCCGCTGTCGTTTCCACCACCGGCTACTCCTTTTCAGGCTGCCCGATTTTTAATCAAACAGCCTGTTTTGATAGCGCAGGTTTGATAGCGCGGGCCGCGCCCTTGCGGCAATCGCCGAATGGGCAATGCTGATTCCACGTCACGTTGTTGTGAGTTAAGTTTGCGAGGCTGCTTGAGAACGCCGCGCGGGGCGGCCGTTTGACCGCGGCGGCATCCACGGTACTGTCGTTTTCTCCTTGCGCCGTTCGGTCGCGGTGATTTGCGCGCAAAAAGCAGGCAACAAAGCGGCTGCGGGAAGAGGCGCATGCTGGAAATTTCGCATCTCGTCAAACAGTTCGGGCCGCTCGTCGCGGTCGATGACGTGTCATTCGCCGTGCCGGTCGGCGAGGTGCTGGGATTTCTCGGCCCGAATGGCGCCGGCAAATCGACGACGATGAAGATGATCACCGGCTTTCTCGCGCCGACATCGGGGACGGCAATCATCTGCGGCCATGACATTCTGGCGCAGCCGGTGGCGGCAAAGCGGCAGATCGGTTACCTGCCGGAAGGTGCCCCGGCCTATCCCGACATGACGACCGCCGAATTTCTGGTCTTTATCGCGCAGATCCGGGGCTATCGCGGCGCCGACGCACGCAAGCGCATCGGTTACATCGCGGAACTCATCAACATCACCGATGTCATGCGCCAGCCGATCGAGACCCTGTCAAAAGGGTATCGGCGCCGTGTCGGGGTGGCGCAGGCGCTGCTGCACGACCCGGCCGTGCTGATCCTCGACGAGCCGACCGACGGGCTCGACCCGAACCAGAAGCACGAGATGCGCGGCATCATCGAGGCGATGAGCGCCTCAAAGGCGATCATCATCTCCACCCACCTGCTCGAAGAGGTCGAGGCGATCTGCAGCCGCGCGATCATCATTGCGCGCGGGCGCATTCTGGCCGACGGCACCCCGGCCGAACTGGCGGCGCGCTCGCGGTTTCACAACGCGGTGCGGCTCGGCCTCGCGGGCGGCGGCAATGATTCGGCAGCATCCGTGCTCGCCAGCCTCCCCGCGGTTGCTTCCGTCGAGGCAACCAGCGAGGGCGACGGCTACTGGCTGTTTCCGCGCGGCGACCAGCCGATTGTCACTGAGGTCGCGGCGTTGGCGCAGGCGCATCGCTGGACCGTGACCGGCATCCAGGTTGAGCGCGGCCGCCTCGACGACGTGTTCCGCACGATTACGACGCCACCTGGTATGACGTCACCGGCCGCTATGCCTACCCCACCAGCCGAGGTGGCGTAGCACCGTGCAGCGCACCATCGTCATCATCAACCGCGAGCTTTCGAGCTATTTTGCGACACCGCTCGCCTATGTCTTCATCGTCATTTTTCTGGTGTTGGCCGGGGTGCTGACGTTTTTCGTCGGCAATTTCTTCGAGCGCGGCCAGGCCGACCTGCAATCCTTTTTTACCTTCCACCCGTGGCTCTACCTTGTGCTGATCCCGGCCCTGTCGATGCGGCTATGGGCTGAGGAACGCAAAAGCGGCACAATCGAATTGTTTCTGACGCTGCCGATCCGGCTCGGCGAGGCGGTGCTGGGCAAATTCCTCGCAGCGTGGATTTTTGCCGGCGTCGCGCTGATGCTGACGTTTCCGTTCTGGCTGACGGTCAATTTTCTCGGGGACCCCGATAACGGCGTCATCTTCGCGAGCTATCTCGGGAGCTGGCTGATGGCCGGCTCGATCCTTGCGATCGGCGCCGCGGTTTCCGCCGCGACCAAAAACCAAGTCATCGCGTTTATCGTCACGGCGGCGCTGGTATTCGTGCTGACTGTCGCCGGCACCTCGACGGTGATCGGCATCTTTCGCGGGTGGGCGCCCGAGGGGCTGATAAACGCGGTCGTCGGCGCCAGCATCTTCGGGCATTTCACCGCGATCACCCGCGGCGTCATCGACCTGCGCGATGTCGTGTATTTCGTGTCACTGATGGTGGCGTTTCTCGCTGCCAACGCGATCCTCGTCGATTTGAAAAAGGCCGATTGAGATGTTCGGCCGCCGCGCCCGCGCCGATACGCGGCGAACCCGTTCGCTGATCGCCCTTGTCTGCATCGCGCTGATGCTGGTTGCCGTCAACGTCATCGCCGGCCGCTTTCTGACCGCGCGGCTCGATCTGACGGCCGAGCGGCTCTATACGCTGTCGAACGGCACCCTGCAGACGCTGGCGCATATCGACGAGCCGATCACGCTGCGCCTCTATTATTCGGCCAAGCTCGGCGAGTCGGTGCCGTCATTCGGCACCTATGCGCAGCGGGTGCGCGAAATGCTCGACCAGTACGTCGCGGCGTCGCACGGTAAAGTGCGTCTGGAAACCTTCGACCCGTTGCCATTCTCCGACGCCGAAGACCGGGCCGTCGCGTTCGGCCTGCAAGGCGCGCCGCTCAACGCCCAGGGCGAGCAGGTCTATTTTGGCCTCGCCGGCACCAATTCGACCGACGACCAGCAGGTCATCGCGTTTTTCGCGCCGGAGCGGGAGCGCTTTCTCGAATACGATTTGACCAAGCTGGTCCACGCGCTGGCCTTTCCGAAGCGCATCGTGGTCGGCTATGCCAGCGATCTGCCGCTCAACGGCGACCCGATGGCGGCGCTGCAGGGCCGGTCGCCGCGACCAATGGCGTTTCTCGACCAGTTGCGCCAGCTCGACGATGTCGAGGCGCTGCCGCCGGATTTCGCCGCGATCCCGGCCGGCACCGATGTGCTGCTGCTGGTGCACCCGCAGAACCTGCCGGAAAAGACGCTGTTCGCGATCGACCAGTTCGTGCTGGCCGGCGGCAAGGCGATCGTCTTTGTCGATCCGTTTTCCGAATTGCAGGCGCGCGGCGCCCACCAGAGCGGCGGCGGCGCCAGCAATAGCGATCTCGCGCCGTTGTTCAAGGCGTGGGGCGTGCGGATGCTGCCCGATACTGTTGCCGCCGACCGCAGCGATGCGCGGCGCGTCGTGGTGCCGAACGGCAGCGGCAATGCCGGCGGGCAGGCGATGGATTACATCGCCTGGCTCAACCTCAAGGCCGGCGACCTCAACCACGACGACGTGATCACCGCCGATCTGAAACAGATCACGATGGCGACCGCCGGCATCCTCGAACCGGTTGCCGGCGCCGCGACCAAATTCGAGCCGCTGGTCACCACATCGCCGGACGCGATGAAGCTGCCGGCCGAAAAGGTCGCGGGGCTGCCGGATGTCGCGAGCCTGCTGACCCATTTCAAATCCGACAATACCCGCTACACGCTGGCCGCGCGCATCACCGGACCGGCTGAAAGCGCGTTTCCCGACGGACCGCCCAAACCCGCCGCGCCGGCAGCACCGAACGCGGCGGCGGAAAAGCCGAAGGAGGCCGCGGCGGCCCCCGACGCCACGAAATATCTCAAGAAATCGGTACAGCCGATCAATGTCGTCGTGGTCGCCGACAGCGACATGCTCGATGACCGGTTCTGGGCCCAGACCGAGAATTTCTTCGGCAAGCAGATCGTGGTGCCGTCGGCCAACAACGCCGATTTCGTCGCCAATGCGGTCGAGGTGCTGGCGGGCGGCGCTGATCTGGTAGGGTTGCGCAGCCGCGGCAGCTCGGCGCGGCCGTTTGTCGTCGTGCAGCACATCCAGCAGGCGGCCGACGATCAATATGCGGCGCAGCAGGACGCGTTACAGCAAAAGCTAAAGCAGGCGCAGGCCAAGCTGCACGACCTGACGGCGGGTGACCAGAACAATTCCAACGCCCCGCTGTCGCCGGAGCAGGCCCGCACGGTTGATCAGTTCCGCGCCGACGTGCTGTCGATCCGGCGCGAGTTGCGCGGCGTGCAGGCCGCGTTGCAGGGCGATATCCAGCGCCTCAAGACGATGCTCGAATTCTGTGATATCGCGCTGGTGCCGGTGATCGTCGCGGCGGTGGCGCTCGTCGCGGCGGCATTGCGCCGCCGCCGTTGGCGCCGCCGGCGCGTGACATCGGCATAGGCGCCGACGCGGAGCGCGGAGGAAACGGCCATGCGGAACCGGGGCTTTTCGCTGCTGCTCGGGGCGACCGTGCTGCTGGTGGCGGGTGCGATCTATACGCTGGCAAGCGCGCCGCGCCCTGCCGAGCCGGTCGCCGCCGATACCAAGGTGTTTCCCGACCTCGCGGCAAAACTCGGCGATCTCACCTGGATGCGCCTGCTGCATGGCGGCACGAAGATCGATTTCGCGCAGATCGGCAACCGCTGGGTCGTCGTCGAAAAAGGCAACTACCCGGCCGCCGCCGCCAAGATACGGCAGCTCCTGCTCGGCCTCGCCGACCTGACCTTGGTCGAGCCAAAAACCACGCGGCCGGAATTGTTCGCCCGCCTCGATCTCGACGATCCGAACAACGGCAAGTCGACGCAGGTGACGCTGCAGAACCGCCTCGGTAACCCGATCGCCGAGTTGCTCATCGGCAAGACCCGCCACGACCGGCTGGGCACCGGCAGCGACGGCGTCTATATCCGCAAACCCGGCGAGCAGAGCACCTGGCTGGCTCGCGGCTCGCTCGATCTTCCGTCCGACGCAACAGGCTGGCTCGACCGCCGCATTATCGATATTCCAGCGGCGCGAATCACCTCTGTGGCGTTGACCGACCCCGACGGGGCCATCCTGACATTGCGGCGCGATACGCCGGGCGGGGCCTTTGCCGTCGCCGATCCGCCGGCTGATACCAAGTTCAAGGACGATGCGGTATTGGCGGGCCCGGCGGCGGTGCTGGCCGGGCTTGACCTGAACGACGTCAAGCCACGGGCCGACCTGCCTGTACCCGATCGTGGAGCGAGCACCGCTAAATTCACCACCGCGGATGGACTCGATATCGAACTCCACCTGTTTTCGCATGACAAGGCGGATTGGTTGACGATCGACGCGACGACCAGCGGCGCGCTTGACGATGGCAAGAACGGCGCCAGCAAGAACGACGCTGTCAAAAACGATGCCGAAAGCAAGACGATCAGCGCCAAAACCAGGCAGTGGGTCTTTGCAATCGCGCCCGATCGCGCGAAGCTGTTGCGCACCCGGCTCGCCGATGTGGTGCAGCCGGCCAAAGGTTCGTGATGCCCCCTGCCAATCCGACCGCCCTCCCGGCCGGGACCATCTTCGAAGCAAACCCGATATCGCCCTGTCTCGGCATCTGCCTGATGGACCCGCGAACGCGAACCTGCCGCGGGTGCTCGCGCACGATCGAGGAAATTGCCGGCTGGTATACCGCCGTGCCGGCAGAAAAACGCGCGATCCTTACGCGGCTGGCCGAACGTCGCGCGGCGCTCGACGGCAAAACGGCCGGCACCGGTCAGGTGGACGGCGAGCGATGAAACCGCGCCAGGTGGCGATCCTGCTGCTGCTGGCCGGCTGCGCCGGCACCGGCAACTGGAGTAAAAGCGGCGTCGATGCGGCCGGAATTGGCCAGGAATACCAGGATTGCCGCGACCTAGCCGGGACCGCAATCAAAACCCAGGCCGATATCGATCAGGACATCGGCGCCACCCGCAGCAGTGACGCCCAACACGCCGATATCGTCCGCCTCAGGGAAAAGACCAGTCAGGACCAGACGCGGGACCGGGCTGGGTCGATCGTCGATTCTTGCATGAAGGCGAAGGGCTTTATACAGCAGCCGCGCTGAACGCTTCTGTTGGCCGATAATCGTTCAGGCTGACAGGGCCAAGGCGATCAGCGCGACGATGCCGAGCACGATGCGATACCAGGCGAAAACGCCGAACCCGTGCTGACTGACGAAATCGACGAGCCGGCGCACGACGAATAATGCCGCGATAAATGCTACGACGAACCCGATCGCGATCAGCGCCGCCCCGTCCAGCGACAGGATCGCCCGGTTTTTGTAAAGGTCGTAAACCGTGGCGCCGAGCATCGTCGGAATCGCCAGGAAAAACGAGAACTCGGTAGCGGCCGGCCGATCGACGCGCAATACCAGCGCACCCATGATCGTCGCCCCGGCGCGCGATACGCCGGGGATCATCGCCAGAATCTGGCAGCATCCGATCCCGAGGGCGGTGGCCGGTGACATCGATTCGACATCGTGCACCCGCGGTCGCGGCCGCATTCGCTCGATGACCAGGATCAGAACGCCGCCGACGACCAGGCTGACCGCCACGACCCACGGCGAAAACAGCACGTCCTTGATGAACCGGTAGAGAAACACGCCGGCAACGGCGGCCGGCAGAAAAGCGATGACGATATTGGCGACAAAGCGCTGTGCCGGCGGCTCACTCAGCATCCCGGCAGCGGCCGTCAGCAGCCGCTCGCGATACACCCAGCACACCGCGAGGATCGCGCCGAGTTGGATCACGATGTCAAAGAGCTTGCTTTCCGGTCCCTCGAGGCCGAGCAGCCGATCCGCGAGGATCAGGTGTCCGGTCGATGAAATCGGCAAGAACTCGGTCAACCCCTCGATGATGCCGAGGAGGACGGCGGAGGCGAGCAAGGGGAAGGCCATGACCTCGTCGGGGCTACCGGGCGTCGGCATCGTCTGACGTGCGCAGACCCGCCAAACATCGCTGCGAGGTAGCCGACCGTCTGGCCGCCTGTCAATGCGGCTCGCTTGCCGCCCTGCGCGGACCGGGCCGCAAGGCGGCGGCGCCAACGAGGCAAACCACTGGCAGAAAAAGGCTGGCGGCATTCCACCGGGCCGCAAGCGTGCCGACCGCCGCACCCGCCGCGTAGCTGATCAACACCGTCAGGATGATACGCTTGCCGCCGGCCCGATTCTGTTCCGGCACGGTTTCAGCAACCAGCTGTTCACCAAGCTTTTGCAAGTCGCCGGTAATGAAGGCCACATTGATTGCGACGACACCGTGGCTAACGGCCTCGTTCTGCATCGCCATCGCCGCGGCGAGCAGCGGGATCGCCACGTCGCCGAGAATGCCGGTGCCGGCCGTCGCAACCATTCCGGCCTCGATCATCAAGGCGAGGCGCGGCGAGCTATGCGCCTGAAACACCAGCCGCGCCAGGAGCACGCCTGCCAAAAACGCCGCCAGCACCGAGGCGCACCACGCGGCTTCGAGCCAATTCCCTTCCGCCGTGGTTATGCCCATGCGGACCAGGTTGCCGGTCATGTTCGCGGCAAAGGCACCGCCCAGCCTCAGATAGCAGATCGCATCGACATAACCGGCGATCGCGGCCAGCAGTGCAGCCAACAGCATGTCCGTGCCTCCCGGACGCATCAACGATCGCGACCGGTCATCGGGCTCACATCGGCAGCGTGCTATTTGCCGGGATCGTCGCCGGCAATTCTCGTTTACGATCGGAAGGCTCGGGGAGCGGGTTCACGTCTCCGCAACGAATCATGCCGGTCTCAGGAGAGAACGATGTTCTCTGTGATTTTCGAGGTCCACCCGCGAACCGAGCAGTGGGATACCTATCTCGGCAACGCGCAGATGCTTCGGCCGGAATTGGAGGAGGTCGAGGGGTTTGTCGACAATATCCGGTATCGCAGTCTGACGCGGGAAGGGTGGATTCTGTCGCTGTCGGGCTGGCGCGACGAAAAAGCGGTGGTCCGCTGGCGCACCAGCATGCGGCACCATCAGACGCAGCAGAAGGGTCGCGACGAGATATTATCGGATTATCATCTGCGGGTCGGCCAGGTCACCCGTGACACGAAGCTGCCGGCGGGGCAGGTGCTTCGGGAACAGCGACTCGACGAGACCGAAACCGGCGCTGGCACCACCGCTGTCTTGATCGACGGCCAGCGGCCAGCCGACTGGGTCAAGGGCGCCAAACCGGAGGCGGTCGCCGCATGGCTGGGGTTTGTGCCAGGCGCAGCGGGTCTGGTGGCCTGGGATGTGTTCGACGCGGTGTTGACGCCGGGCGACGTGATGTTGCTGCTTTCCTGGCGGGATGTCGCCGCCGCCGAAGCCTTTGAAGCGGGCGTGGCGCTGGCGGAGGGGGCAAGGCTGCGGCGGGTGCGCGTCGTGCGCGACTACGGCATGTTCGACCGCCGCGAGGCGCCGCAATATTATCCCGACGCCAATGGCGGGGACACGCTCCACGCCTAGCGGCCGCTCAGGATTTGGGCTGCCGTTTATAGAACCGCGTATCGTGTTGCGCTCGGTTGACACCGCCGGGGCGGGCCGGTCATGGTGCCGAAACCGCATAGAGCCTTGCCGGACCAGCAGCCATGACCGATTCCGATCTCGCCGCCACGATTGACGCCGCCTGGGAAGCCCGCGATTCGATTTCACCGCATACCAAGGGCGCATGGCGCGATGCCGTCGAGGCGGCGCTCGATGGTATGGATGAAGGCAAGATGCGGGTTGCCGAGAAATCCGACGGCGGCTGGCAGGTGCATCAATGGCTGAAAAAGGCGGTGCTGCTGTCGTTCCGCCTCAACGATATGAGCGAGGTACCGGGCGGCCCGGTCGATCCCGATCGCGGAGCCGCCAAATGGTGGGACAAGGTGCCGTCCAAGTTCGCCGGCTGGTCGTCGAATCGTTTTCGCGATGCCGGATTCCGGGCCGTGCCGGGCGCGATCGTGCGCCGCTCGGCTTATATCGCGCCGAACGTCGTGCTGATGCCGAGCTTTGTCAATGTCGGGGCCTTTGTCGGCGCCAACACGATGGTCGATACCTGGGCGACGGTCGGCTCCTGCGCCCAGATCGGCAAGAACTGCCATCTGTCGGGGGGCGTCGGGATCGGCGGCGTGCTTGAACCGCTGCAAGCCGAGCCGGTCATTATCGAAGATGACTGCTTTATCGGTGCGCGCAGTGAGGTCGTCGAAGGCGTTATCGTCGAGCAGGGGGCGGTGCTGGCAATGGGCACGTTCATCAGTTCGACGACCAAAATCGTCAATCGTGACACCGGTGAAATCCATCTTGGCCGGGTCCCGGCCTATTCCGTCGTCGTGCCGGGGTCGTTGCCGGGCAAGCCTCTACCGAACGGCAACCCCGGTCCGAGCCTCTATTGCGCCGTCATCGTCAAGCAGGTAGACGCGCAGACGCGCGCCAAGACCTCGATCAACGAGCTGCTGCGCGATTGAGCGAGGCGATGTCGTCCGGAGGCGCCATGACCGCGGCCGGCAACTGGGCGGTCGATCCGGTGGCGCTCGCGGCGGAACTGATCCGCCGGCCGAGCATTACGCCGAAAGATGAGGGCGCGCTCAGTATCGTTGCGTCGCGCCTCGAAAGACTTGGGTTCGTCTGCCACCCCTTGATTTTCGCCGACCCTGGTCCATCAGGGCAACCAGCCGACCCGATCGCCAATCTCTACGCACGATGGGGCGTGGGGCGGCCCAATCTCTGCTTTGCCGGCCATACCGACGTGGTGCCGACCGGGCCGCAGGAGGCGTGGTCGTTCGACCCGTTTGCAGCGGCGTTGCGTGACGGCGAATTGTGCGGCCGCGGCGCCGTCGACATGAAAGGCGCAATCGCCGCGTTTATCGCCGCGGCGGAACGTTTTATCGCGACGCGCGGGTCGGATTTTCCCGGCTCGATCAGCCTGTTGATCACCGGCGACGAAGAGGGCGTCGCGGTCAACGGCACCCGCAAGGTGCTGGATTGGTTGCGCCAGCGTGGCGAGGTGCTCGATGCCTGCGTCGTCGGTGAGCCGACTTCGGCGCAAGACCTCGGCGACATGATCAAGATCGGCCGCCGCGGCAGCATGACCGGCCGCCTCGTTGTCGAGGGCGTGCAGGGCCATGTCGCCTATCCGCATCTGGTCGATAACGCGGCGCATCGTCTTGTTGCACTGTTGCATGCGCTAACCGCAGAGCCGCCCGATAACGGCACGGAGCATTTCCAGGCATCGAGCCTGCAGGTGACGACGATCGATATCGGCAACCCCGCCACCAATGTCGTGCCGGGCATCGCGCGCGCGACGTTCAACATCCGCTTTAACGACACCTGGTCGAGCAGCACGCTGAAGGTCTGGGCCGAGGAGAAGCTCGCCGCAATCGGCGGCCGCTATACGCTGGCCTGGGAGGTCAGCGGTGAATCGTTTCTGGTGGCGCCGGGGCCGGTCAGCGATTGCCTTGCCGGCGCAATCGGCGCGGTCACCGGCCGCACCCCGGAACTCAGCACGACCGGCGGCACGTCGGACGCACGCTTTATTCACGCGCATTGCCCGGTCGCCGAATTTGGACTCGTCAACCTGACCATGCACAAGACCGACGAGCGCGTCGATATCGCCGATATCATAGGGCTGAGCGCGATTTACGAGGGTTTTCTCGAACGGTATTTCGCCAACACATGACGATCCCGCCGTGGACCGAGGTGCAGCTCGCGGTTGGTGGGGCTCTGCGGCTGGCCTGCGGCGATCGGCGAGGCCTGGGGTTTTTCGACGCGTCGCTGGACGGGTTCTGGCGCTCATACCGCGCCGGCGCGATCTGCTATCCGTTCTTTCTGCTGTTGTTGATCCTCAGCACCACCACGCAGGAATGGGACGATACCGGTATCGCGACGATCGTGATCGTCAAGTCGATCGCCTATCTGATCGCCTGGGTCGCGTTTCCGCTGATCATTCTGCCGCTGACCGAGTGGCTGCGCCGGAAAGAGCGGTTTCTGTCGTTTATGGTTGTCTACAACTGGTCGCAGATTCCGCAAATGGCGCTGTCGGTCCTCGTCGCACTCGATGGTGCCTCGGGGTTGTTGGCGCCATCTTCGGCGCAACTGGCTGGTCTCGGTGCCTATATCGCGGAGCTGGTGTACGAATGGTATATCGCGCGCGTCACGCTGGCGGTCACCGCAGCCCAGGCGATGCTGATCGTCATCATCGACGCGCTGCTGTCGATGGGGCTGGTTTATATCGCCGAATCGCTCTACTGACCCGCGCGGTAGCGCACCGCGACCAGGACCAGCCCCTCGGCCGGCGCGGTCGGGCCGCCGGCACGCCGATCACGCGCCGCCAACGCCTGCGCGACATTATCGGGCTGCCAGCTGCCGATCCCGACCAGTTTTAACGTCCCGGCCATATTGCGCACCTGATGGTGCAGAAACGAGCGTGCCCGCGCCGCGATGTGGATTTCGTCGCCCTGCTGCGACACGTCGAGGCTGTCGAGCGTCTTGATCGGCGATTTCGCCTGGCACAGCGAATCACGAAATGTCGAGAAATCGTGATGCCCGACAAGATGGCGGGCACCGTCCTGCATTGCCGCGATATCGAGCGGCGGCGCGACATGCCACACCCGCCCGCGTTCCAGTGCCGGTGGCGCACGGCGGTTGAGGATACGATAGAGATAGCGCCGCTCGATCGCCGACAGCCTCGCGTTGAATGCCGCTGGCACAGGCTCGACCGCCAGCACGCTGATTGCGTTCGGCCGCAGGTGATAATTGACGGCGTTGCGGATCACGTCGGGTTCGACATCGCGCGGCAGGTCGATATGCGCGACCTGCGCCAGCGCATGCACCCCGGCATCGGTGCGGCCGGCGCCGTAGACCGTGAGGGTGGCGCCGCAAAACCGGTGGATCGCGGTTTCGAGCGCCTGCTGCACCGATAGGCCATTGGGCTGCCGCTGCCAGCCGACCAGCCCGGCGCCGCAATACTCGATCGTCAGCCGATAGCGGGGCACGGCAACACGGTTCCGGTCGGCAGGGGAAACCCGCGCAGAAAATCTGCCGCGGTCAGCGCTGTGCGCCCCGGCCGCTGCACCCGCAACAGGTGCAGCACGCCACTGCCGCACGCCACCGACAAAGACTCGTCGAGGATCGTGCCGGGCACCGCAGCGGCCGGTGCCGGTTCGACGGCGGCAGCAAGCACCCGGATGCGCTCACCGGCGACATCGAAAAATGTGCCGGGCCACGGGTCGAACGCGCGCACCTGACGCTCAAGGGTGATGGCTGGCTGACGCCAATCGAGCCATGCCTCCTCGCGCCGCAGTTTTGCAGCGTAGGTGATGCCGTCCAGCGGCTGCGGCTGAGGCTCGATGGCGTCGATCTGCGCCAGGGCGGACACGATCAGCCGTGCTCCGAGTGCGGCGAGCCGATCGTGCAGGCTGCCGGCAGTCGCATCGGGAGCGATCGGCAATGCTTCGCGCAGCAACATGGGGCCGGTATCCAGCCCTTCATCCATCTGCATGATCGTGACGCCGGTCTCCGCGTCGCCAGCCAGGATTGCCCGTTGGATCGGCGCAGCGCCGCGCCATCGCGGCAGCAGCGAGGCGTGCACATTGAGGCACCCGAGCCGTGGCGCCGCGAGCACCGGCTGTGGCAGGATCAGCCCATAGGCGGCGACAACGGCCGCCTCGGCGCCAAGCGCCGCAAATTCCGCCTGAACATCGGCCGAACGCAGACTCACCGGATGACGCACCAGCAGCCCTTGTGCCTCCGCGAGCGTCTGTACTGGCGACGGTTGCAACCGGTGCCCGCGCCCGGCCGGACGCGGCGGCTGGGTATAGACAGCGCAGATGCGGTGTCCCGCCTCGATCAGCCCGGCGAGGATCGCGGCAGCAAAGTCAGGCGTTCCCATGAAGATCAGGCCGCGATCTTCCGGCGATGCCGGCGCGGTGCCGCTAATCCGCGGCAAGGGTGCGGCTGCGTTTGATTTTTGTCAGCTTGCGTAAAATGATGCCGCGCTTCAGGGCCGAGATGTGGTCGACGAAAAGGGTGCCGTCGAGGTGGTCGATCTCGTGCTGCAAACAGGTGGCGAGCAGCCCCTTGGCCTCGATCTCGCGGATTTCGTTTTCGTGGTCGAGATAGCGCAGGCGGATTTCGGCAGGGCGCTCAACATCCGCGTAATGCTCGGGCAATGACAGGCAGCCCTCGTTCGCGGTCAGCAGATTTTCCGAGCGCCACAGGATTTCCGGATTGGCGATGCGCATCGGCCGCGGCGGCTCACCGTCGCGCGCGACGTCGATGACGAGTATGCGGCGCGCCACGCCGACCTGCGGTGCGGCAAGGCCGATGCCGATCGCGTGGTACATCGTTTCGAGCATGTCGTCCATCAGCCGGCGCGTCTTGGCGTCGACCGCGGCGACCGGTTTCGCCTTGATCTTGAGACGTGGGTCGGGAGCGGTGATGATCGGTAGCAGAGCCATGCGGCAGAGGTAAGTCGCGGCTCCGCACCCGTCAATGTATGACGCTACAGCGCGTCGCGCAGCCGCGCCAGATCGTCGAGCGATTCCGCGTTAACCATGCACAGAATGTCGTCAAACCCGACATCCCGGATGCGCCTGAGCTTGTCGAGCGCTGCCGCCTCGCCGCCGGTCAGCATGACCGTTGCACGACCGCCCAGCGGCATGTTCTCGGCATTGCCGGTCAGGTCGATGATGACATTGGCGAGAACCGCCCGCTTGCCGCCGGCATCGCGGTAGATCTTCATGCCGACCGCCAGTTCTTCCGGTTGTGAATAGAGGCCGGAGGCGATCCAGCCGGCGCATTGCTCGGCAGAACAGATGATCCAGCGCTTGTTGCGCCACGCGCCCAGCATCACATCCGGGCCGCCCTCGGTGCCCGGCCACGGGGTTAGCTGGCCGCCCGGCACCGGTTCACCGCGCCATGCCTGCTTCATCAGTTCGAGCGAACTCATCAGCAATTTGAAGCGCTGTTCATAATCGATGCCGACCAGGTCGAAATCGGCCTTGGTCGAGCCGCTGCCGAGGCCGAGTTGCAGGCGCTTGCCGGTAATCGCATGCAGCCCTTCGAGGCGGTGCGCCAGTTCGATCGGATGGCGTACCGGCACTTGCAGCACGCAGGTGCCGATCTCGATCTTCTTGGTGACCGCGGCGATGATGGTCATCAGCCCGACCGGATCGAGGGTCGGCCGGCCGCGGCCGAACGAATCGGTAACCCACAGCCCGGTAAAGCCCTTGGCCTCGACCTGTTGCGAAAAACCGCTGAACCGATCCAGCGTCTGTTGCGCTGATCCAGTGGCCGGCCGCATCACATTGACGACATGCACTCTCATCGCGGGCAGTTCTCCTGAAGGTGTGGCGGCGTAACCTTATTGTGGCGCCAGAAACCGCTCGGCGAGCCGCGCAAAAAAGCTGACCCCGACCGGCAAGGCGCTGTCGTTGAAATCGTAGCGCGCATTGTGCAGCAGGCAGCCGCCCTCGCCGGGGCCGTTGCCGAGCCATAGCATTGCGCCCGGCACTTTTTGCAGCATGTAGGAAAAATCCTCGCCGCCGAGCGATGGCGCGACGTTGCGGTCGATCTGTTCGTCGCCGCAGATTTCGGCCGCGACCTCGGCAGCAAATTCGGCTTCGGCGCCATGATTGATCGTCGGCGGATAGCCGCGGCGATACTCCAGTTCCGCCTCGGCGTCGTTCAGCGCGGCGGTGCCGCGCACGATCTCGCCCATACGCCGCTCGAGCAGGTCGCGCACGTCGGGGGTGAAGCTGCGTACGGTACCACCGATGTGCAGTTCGTCCGGAATAACGTTATAGGCCGAGCCGCCGCGCATAAACCCGATGCTGATGACCGAGGAATCCACCGGATCGACGTTGCGCGACGGGATCGTCTGCAACGCCATCACGATCTGCGCGCCGATCACGAACGGGTCGGTGCTCAGATGCGGGTGCGCCGCGTGGCCGCCCTTGGCCTTGACGCGGATGTCGAAGCGATCGGAAGCGGCCAGCATCGCACCGGTGCGCACCGCCATCGCGCCGATCGGGATGCCCGGCTTGTTGTGCATCGCAAAGACGGCGTCGCAGGGGAATTTCTCGAACAGCCCTTCCCGCACCATGACCCGGCCGCCGCCAAAGCCTTCCTCGCCGGGCTGGAAGATGAAATGTACCGTGCCTTCAAAGTTCCGCGTCGCCGAGAGGTAGCGGGCGGCGCCGAGCAGCATTGTCGTGTGACCGTCATGGCCGCAGGCATGCATCATGCCGTCATGCGTCGAGCGGTGCGCGAACTCGTTGCGCTCCTGCATCGGCAGGCAGTCCATATCGGCCCGCAAGCCGATCGCCCGCAGCGAGTTGCCGCGCCGCAAGGTGCCGACAACCCCGGTCTTGGCGAGGCCGCGATGCACCTCGCAACCATACTCCGCGAGCTTTTGCGCGACGAGGTCGCCGGTGCGTTCCTCGGTAAAGCCGATTTCCGGGTGAGCGTGAATGTCGCGGCGGATCGCCGTCAGTTCATCGGCGAATTCGAGCACCTCGGGGATGATCGGCATGACGGCTCCGGGAGCGCTAGGGGTGGGCGAACATCGCCTGCACCATAGCGACTCCGCGCCCGCGGGGCCAACACGGTTGCAACGCCGCCCGCGTCGGAACTCAGCCGCGCCCGTATTTCGCGTGGAAATGCGGCAGCACCTTTTGCCCCATCATTTCGATGGCCCGTAAGATTTTCGACCCCTCCATGCCGGGCCAACCCATCCGGAAAATCAGGTAGTTCGACTCGAGGCGTTTCACGCGCTCCTCGATCTGCTCGATGACTTCGTCGGGGGTGCCGAGGATGAAACGGTCGCGCGCCAGATCGTCGAAGGCGATGCGGAAGCTTTCCTCGCCCGGCAGCACCTTGTCCTGGCCCCATTCGGCATAAGCCGCATATTTGCTTTCAAGATAGGGGCGGGCGGTATTGACCGCTTCCTCATGGGTCGGTGCGACATGCAGTTCGAGGGCGATCGGCCGGACCGCCGGCATCGGCTGGTTGGCCTCGGCGAGCGCCTGCTTGTAGCGGTCCCATTGCCGCTCGATGGTCGGCAGCGCGGCGTGCGGGTTGACGAACCACGAGTAGCCGAGGCGGGCGGTGCGCACGACCGCCGGATCGGCGTTGGCGGCGATCCAGATCGGCGGCAGCGGCTTCTGCACCGGCCGGATCGTGCAGGTCGCATTGTGTACGCGAAAGAACTTGCCTTCGAAGGTGACGACTTCCTCGGTCCACAGGCGCTTGATCAGGTCGAGCGCTTCCAGCATGCGCGGCACCCGTTCGCGCGAGGTCATGTTGAAGGCTTCAAATTCGACATCGCGATAGCCGATCCCGATGCCGAATACGACCTTGCCGCCCGACATGATGTCGAGACTGGCGACCTCTTCCGCGGTCTGCACCGGGTTCAGCATCGCCAGCAGCAGGACCGACAGGCACAATTCCATGCCTTCGGCCTCGCCGGCGAGCCGCGACAAGAGCGGCAGGCTCTGCAATGACTGATAGGGCGGCGACAGGTAGTGGTGGCCGGCCGCCAGCGCGTCGAAGCCGGCCGCTTTCGCCGACCGCGTCTGCTCGACCGCTTCCCGGAAGCGCCGCACCGGATCGTCGGAACGCGGCTGTTGTGCATTGACGAAGACGCCGAATTTCATCGGTTGCTCCCTGTCGGCTAGCCTTGGTTCGTTCGCGTCACTCACCTGCTTGCATCAGTCAGCCTGGGCCGGCTCGGTTTCGAGGTTGGCGATGGCGCGGCCATGCGTTTCCGGCAGCATCAGCAGCATCACCAGCATCAGCACCGAGGCGATCGTGCTGAACAGCGCGACCGCGGTGCCGAGCGGCATGAGCTGCGCGGCGAACCCGATGATGGTCATAAACATTGAGCCGACGGCTCGTCCGGCATTGTAGCAAAAGCCCTGGCCGGTGCCGCGCAATGCCGTCGGATACAGTTCCGTCATAAACGGCCCCATCGGCGCGAACTTCATCAGGATCGAGGTGCTGAGCGGAATGCCGAGGAACAGCAAGGTCGTGTTGCTGACCGGCACGAACATGTAGATCAGTATCATCGCGATCGTCGCCACGCCGGAGATGCAGAAGGTCCATTTGCGGCCGATGATGTCGCTCAGATAGGCGCCGAGCAGAAAGCCGATCAGCGCGCCGATCATCTGGGTCGCGACATAGAGGCCGGCAGCGGAGGCCGACAGGTGGCGTACAGTGCGCAGATAGGTCGGCATCCAGAACTGAATCGCCCAGACGCCGCCTTGAGCGCCGGTCACCATCAACGACACCTTAATGGTCAGCCACAGATAGGGCCCGCGGAAGGCGGCGAACAGCTGCGACGCTCCCCCCACTTCCCGGGCTGCGCGTTTGGCTTGATACGCGTCTGATTCCGGGATGTTGCGGCGGATCCACAGGACCAGCAGCGCCGGCAGGATGCCGGCCGCGAAAAGGGCGCGCCACGCCATCGATTCGGGTAATACCCCATACAGTGCCGCCGACGCCAGGGCCGCCCCCGCTGGCCCGAACGCCGCTCCGGTCTGCACGAACCCGACGCCGCGGCCGCGGTATTTGTCGCGGATCACTTCGCCCATCAGCACGGCGCCGGTGGCCCATTCGCCGCCAAAGCCGAGGCCGTGGAACGCCCGCAGGATGAACAGCTGCTCGAAGTTCTGGGCAAAGGCGCACAAGAAGGTGAAGACCGAGTACCACAGGATTGCGAATTGCAGCACCCGCACCCGCCCGAACCGGTCGGCCAGCGCACCGGCCAGCCAGCCGCCCACCGACGAGGTCAGCAATGTCACGGTGCCGATCGTGCCGGCGGCGCCGCGCGACATGCCCCACAGCGTGATCACCGTGGGGACGACATAGGTGTAAAGTTGCGAATCGAACCCGTCGAGCGTCCACCCGCCCCAACAGGCGAGCATCGTCTTGCGCTCTTTCGCGTTCAAATCGCGCAGCCACGCCAACATGCCGTTCCCTCCCGGTTTCGCTGCAACCGGTTTTCGCACCGGCGGCGGAGGGCGATCTTAGCGGTTCAACCTGCGCGAACGACAGCCCCGCAGCATGTGGCTGCGGCACTTTCGTTTGCCGCGGGGGTTGAGAGGGCGTCTATGCCGCGGCGAGTTCGCGGGCCGGGCGCAGAAATTCAGGATCGAAGACGCGCGTCGCCATGACCTGGCAGCGCCGGATCAGGCGGATTTCGTCGGGCCGGTAATCCGCAATGGCGCGATGGATCGTGCCGAGATGGTCCCAGATCAGCAGGTCGTTTTCGCGCCACACGTTGGTGTAGCGGAACTGCGCCTGCAACTGGTGCTCGAACAGGTAGTCGAGCATGTCGTCGCTTTCGTGTTCCGGCAATTCGTTGATGCGCTCGGCAAAGCCGGGGTTGCAGTACAGTACCTGCCGGCCGGTGATCGGGTGCGTCAGGAACACCGGATGCACGACCGGCGGGCGCCGGCGGCGCTGTTCGTCGGTCATCGGCGGTCGCGGGCTGTTGTGCTCGCGCCGCATGTGCTCCCAGAACTTGGCGATATTATGCGTCACCGTCATGCCGGCGAGGCGCGTCTTGATCTCGTTCGGAAGCGCCTCATAGGCGGCATGCATATTGGAAAATTCGGTGCCGCCGAGCGTCTTGCCGTCGCGCTGCGGGATGCGCAGGCCGTAAAGCACGTTCACAAACCCCGGCACCTCGCGATAGGTCATGTCGGTGTGCCAGTCCTGCCCGGCATCAGGACTGCCGATATACTCGCCGTCTTCCTTGAGGTTCGACAGGATGTCGATCTCGGGATACTCGCTGGCGGCGTCGCGATCGCGCGTCGCCGGTCCCTGGATTTCTCCGAACTGCGCGGAGAACCGCTTCAACGCGCCCATATCGAGGTGCTGATCGGGAAACCGCACGACGCCGTGCCGGCCGAGCGCGAGCAGCACCTGCCCGAACTCGCGTTCGCCGAGGGGCTGCGCCAGATCGATGCCGCGCGCGGTCGCGCCCAGTATGTCACCGGTCGGTTCGATCGTCAGCATGCACGGTCTCCTTCCGGCCCGGGCGTTTGCGGCGGTGGTGCTATTTGTCGAGCCACACCGTCTCGAAGCGCGGGCTATTGTAAATGCTGTTGACCATCGGCGTGTAGCCTTTGACGTAAGGCTGCCAGCAGGTGGCGGTGTTGTTGTGAAAGATGATCGGGCGGGCGATGTCTTCCTGCAGCCGCCGGTCGATTTCCCACACCAGCTTGCGCCGCTTGTCGAAATCGGTTTCTTGCGACTGCTGGTCGAACATCGCCTGCAAATCCTTGTTGCAGTAATGGGTGAAGTTGCGCATCGCGCCGCACGCATAGTTTTCGTAGAAATTCTGGTCTGGATCATCGATCGCGCCGCAAGTGACATTGGGGCCGATGACGTAATCCTTGCGCTCGATCTTGGGAAACCAGTTGGCGGTTTCGACCGTCTCGAAATCCGCGTCGATGTAGATCGATTTAAGCTGGTCGACGAGGATGACGCCGACATCGCGGTGCTGTGACACATTGCGGGCCGATACCATCAATTTCAGATGGTTGTTCGGGCCGTAGCCGTGCTTTTCCATCAGCTTGCGGGCTTCCGCTCGGTTTTTTTCGATGTCCGGATCATAGCCGGGCAGGGTGCGCAGCATATCCGCCGGCATGCCCCACACCCCTTCCGGCGGCGGTTGCATCGCGGCGCCGATCACCCCCTTGCCGTCCGAGATGATGTCGATAAAGGCCTTGCGGTCGAGCGCCAGAGCGACCGCGCGGCGGATATCGGGATCGTTGAAGGGCGGCTTGTCGCGATTGATCAGCAGGTTGGACGCACAGTTGTTCGGGGTCGAGACGCAGATTGCGTTGGGCGCCGCGGCACGGTAGGCCTTTAACAGCGGCGGCGTGATTTCATAGGGGAACGTCATGTCGAGCTGCCCGGCGGCAAAGGCGAGCATCGCCGTCGAGGAATTGGGGATGATGGTGAACTCGACGCCATCGAGATAAGGCAGCCCCGGTTTCCAGTAATCGGGGTTGCGCGCCAGCTTGATATCCTGGTTGGGCTTGTACTCGACAAACTTGAACGGGCCGGTGCCGATCGGGTGTTGCCGCATCTGGGCGGGCGGGACATGGCACGGATAGATCACCGAATAACCCGAGGCGAGCAGCGCCAGCATCGCCGGCTGCGGCCGCTTCATGCGAAAGGTGACGCTGTAATCGCCGTTGGTCACCACTTCCTTCAAATTGTGATACCAGCCGTCGCGCGGGTTCACTCGCAGCTTGGTGGCGGCCTTGCCCTGCAGCAAATCCCAGGTGCATTTGACGTCGGCCGACGTAAACGGCTTGCCGTCATGCCATTTGACGCCCTCGCGCAGCCGGAAGGTCAGTTCCGTCTTGTCGCCGCTCCACGTCCAACTGGTCGCCAGGTCAGGGCGGATTGTATCGATCGAGTTGCGCGGTATGTCCTGGTCGTAGATGACAAGGTTGTTGAACACCGCCATAAACGGCGTGTTCACCGAATTGCTCGATTCTTCAAGGATCGACGGACTGGCCGGGCTGTCCCGGTGGAATAGGCGCAGGATGCCGCCGTGTTTTGGTTCGTCACCGGCAACCGCCGTTGCATTCAACCATAAGCCGGCGACACACGCCGCCGCCGCAATGCGCAAAACTCGAAGCATTTTTCTCTTCTTTTCTCTCACAACCAATCCACCCTCTCGATCGGTCGGCAGAATGCGGCGGGTGTCGGCGCCGCAGCACTGCCTTTCGCGCATGCGCGCCCTGCCTTGCCTGCCGGAGCACGCTGGGCCATCCTGGCCAGTATTCGATGCGGGAGGATTTTCGCGATGAGCATCAGCTTTACACCGTTGACCCCGGTTTTTGCCGCCGAGTGTTCAGGGGTCGATATCAGCAAGCCGCTGACCCCGGACGAGATCGCGACGATCGATGAGGGGATGGACCGCTATGCGGTGCTGGTGTTCCACCGCGAGACGCCGTTATCAACGCCCGACCATATCGCCTTTACGAAGCAATTCGGCGATTTGGAGGCGCCCTATACGCAGATTCGCAGCCGTGACGGCGGCTCGCGGCTCGGCAGTCCGAACCTGTCGGATGTGTCGAACCTCGGCGGCGCCAACCAGATCCTCGATCACAGCGACAGAAAGCGCCTGTTCAGCCTCGGCAACCAGCTATGGCACAGCGACAGCAGCTACAAGGTGATCCCGGCGCGCTATTCGATGCTGTGTGCGCATGTCATTCCGCCGGAAGGCGGCAATACCGAATTTGCCGATATGCGCGCCGCCTACGACATGCTCGACGCTAAGACCAAGGCGCTGGTCGAGGACCTCGTGTGCGAGCATAGCCGCATCTTTTCAAAGGGCGCGCTCGGCTTTCCGTTCACCGAGGAAGAGCAGCAGGCATTTGCGCCGGTGCGCCAGCGGCTGGTGCGGACACATCGCAAGACCGGGCGCAAATCGCTGTACCTGTCGTCGCACGCCGGGCGCATCATCGGCTGGGAAACGCCGGAAGCGCTATTGTTGCTGCGCGAGTTGATGGAGCACGCGACGCAGCGCGAATTCGTCTACTCGCACAAATGGACGATCGGCGATCTGGTGGTGTGGGACAACCGCACCGTCACGCATCGGGCGCGGCGTTATGAGGATCAAAAATATCCGCGCGACTTGCGCCGCACGACGCTGACCGACGGGGTGCCGACGGTGGCGCAGCAGCCGGTCGCGACCGCGGTAGCGGCAGAGTGACCCCGGGCCTCGAGCCGGTCAGCGGGATCGGCCCGCTCGACGCTGCGGTGTTGCCCGCCGGAGTGCGTGCGCGTTTCATCGATAACATCAACGGCTTGCGGGTGCATGTGCTCGAAGCCGGGTACGAAGCGCCGGGCCGGCCGCTGGTGGTGTTGCTGCACGGGTTTCCGGAGATCGCCTATTCCTGGCGCCGTGTCATCCCGGCATTGGCGGCGGCGGGCTATCGCGTTGTCGCGCCGGATTTGCGCGGCTACGGCCGTACCACCGGGTGGAGCGCTGATTACGATGCCGATCTGCGGCCGTTCCGGCAGCTGAATGCGGTGCGCGATACGCTGGGGCTGGTACATGCCCTGGGCTATCGCGAGGCAGCGGCGGTCGTCGGGCATGATTTCGGGGCATCGGTCGCAGCGTGGAGCGCACTGGTGCGACCCGACGTGTTCCGCTCGCTTGCCTTGATGAGCGCGCCGTTTTCCGGGCCGCCCGAGTTGCCGTTTGATACCGAGGGCGAGCCGCCGGTGGTCCCGGCGAGCCCGACGATCCACGAGGCGCTGGCGGCATTGCCGCGGCCGCGCAAGCACTACCAATGGTGGTATTCGACGCGCCCCGCCAATGCGCAGATGTGGCATTGCAAACAGGGCGTCCACGATTTTCTGCGCGCCTACTACCACCACAAAAGCGCCGACTGGAAAGCCAATCGGCCGCATGAGCTGGCCGGATGGAACGCCACCGAACTGGCGAAGATGCCGACGTACTACATCATGGACCTGGCCGACGACATGGCGACCGGCGTTGCCAAGGAAATGCCGTCAGCCGCCGAGATCGCCGCCTGTGGCTGGCTGCCCGATAGCGAACTCGCGGTCTATGCCGGAGAATACCAGCGCAACGGGTTTCAAGGCGGCCTCAACTGGTATCGCTCGCGCACCAGCGGGCATTTCGAATCCGAGTTGGAGTTGTTCGCCGGCCGCACGATCGATGTGCCCTCGATCTTCATCTCCGGCAAAAGCGACTGGGGCGTCTACCAGCGGCCCGGCTCGATTGACCAGATGCAGAAACGCGCCTGCACCAACATGGTCGGCTGCCACCTGCTCGACGGTGCCGGTCATTGGGTGCAGCAGGAACAGTCAGCAGAAGTCAGCCGCCTGCTGATCGATTTCCTGCGTCGTTAAGAAAGGTCGATGCAAAGGATACGAATCCTTTGCATCGATGCTTTCGCTTTTACGAATGAGTACGGAGTACGTTTGCGCGTTCTGCCCTACGCCGCGGTCAGATGGCGATCTCGAGTCCATCATAGGCCGAGATTACCTCGACCTTGTGGTCTTCGCGGCTGATTTCTTCATAGCGGATGGTTTCGGCGAACACCCGTTCGATCCGCGAATCGTCAAAGGCCGGCTCATGGTGGAAGAGCACCAAACGCTTGACCTCGGCGAGCTGCGCCAATTCTACGGCTACGATATTGCTGGAATGTCCCCAGTCTTCTTTCACCGATACGGTATCGGCCAGGGAATACATCGAATCAAAGATCAACAGGTCGGCGTTGCGGAAGAATTCGACAAACGGGTAAGACGCGTCCAGCACTGAGGCTTTGTGTTCGCAATCGGTCGAATAGATGATCGTCTTGCCGTTGCGGGTGAAGCGGTAACCGTAGGATTCACCTTCGTGGAACTGCCGGATCGGCGTCACCTTAAATCCGGCGACCTCGTATTCGACGCCTGGTTCGAGTTCGACGAATTCGATCGTCGCGCCAAGCGCTTCGAACAGCACCGGAAAACACGGTGATGATTGCTGGCGGACCATCGCCTCGCGCAGCGTCTTGTGGCAGCCGTGAATGCGGATTCGATTGCCGGGAATATAGGCCGGGGTGAAAAACGGGAACCCCATGATGTGGTCCCAGTGAACGTGCGACAGAAAAATATTAAAGCAATGCGGTTGCCCCGGCCGGTGTCGTGCCAGCACATGATTGCCGAATTCGCGTACCCCTGTGCCCAGGTCGCACAGCAGATACTCGTCGCCGCCCGTAACAAGCTCGACGCAGCTGGTGTTGCCGCCAAAGGTGCCGTGAATTGAAAACGACAGGTCGTGTTCGATAAATCCGTCGATCTGTTCCGCGGTCGTCAGGTTGTGGCCGCGTGCCGCCATCAGCGCATCGCGAATCTTCTGGCGAACGGATTTGTGGTTGAGCGGCGCCGGCAGCGAGCCGCGGGTGCCCCAGAACCGCACAGGGATCACCGCGGGAGCACCCGAGCGGCGCCGTCGTGCGCTCGCCGGCGCGGCGCGGCCTTCCCATGCCGCCGTTGCTGCCTCGATGGACGCAAAAATCGGAATAACCTCGTGAAACCGGCTGATCGTAAAAATTTCCTGTACGATCGTGCTAGGCGCGACCACCGCCATGCGCCGGTCGGCGGGTTTCTGGCGCGAGGCGTTCATCAAGGCGCGCAACCCGGCGCTGGAAACGTATTCGACGCCGGTAAAATCAACGATGATGTCGGTCGTCGCCGATCTCAGGATCCGGACTAGCCGGCTTTGGAACGCCGCACTCGTCCCGTTGTCGAGCCGCCCGACTGGCCGCACGATAAGGTAATTGCCAAGGTGCGACTCGCCGATCTGCACGTTCCGTCTCCCGCGGCGCGGTTCGTCGAGTATGTTCAGCGCATCGGTTCAGCGCAAGCGGCCGGGGAAACGCGATTTTTGCAGCCGGTGCAACGTTATTGCCGGTTCGGCAATCGATAGAGGCCGGCTGCGCTTTGGCGCCTCAAGCGGCGACCGCTACTCCCTGCACTTCAACCAGCATCGCCGGGTTGGCAAGCGCCGCGACGGTGATAAGCGCGCTCGCCGGGAAATCGTCGTGAAAGATCTGGCGCCGCAATTCGGTGAAGCGGTCGCCGTATCGTGCATCGGTGATGAACACCGTCATCGTCACCATGTCGGCCAGGGAAGCGCCGGCTTCCGCCAGCGTCTGACCCAGCCGGTTAAAGATTTCGCGGACCTGGCCATCGAAATCGCCGGCGAGCGATTGTCCGGCCGCGTCTTCGAGCGCAACCTGGCCGGCCAGCCAGATTGTGCGTCCGCTTTCGGTGATTACCGCCTGCGAATAGGCCCGCGCCTGCGCCCGCTCACGTTTGATGTAGCGCTTCTGTGGCGTCACGATCGTGCACTCCCAAGGCCGCAGCGTTTCTGCTGTCGCGCCTGCCCGAAAGATATCCCGAAAATACGTTTCGCCGGCGAATACATCATCCCGTACGGACGCTTTTGGCGATCGCGTCTCTCGAGTTGTGACGGGTTGCTGCGGCGTTGCGGTCGGCTATGCTGACGGGTATGGCTCTCGAAGTGATCTCCTCCACCAGCGCGGCAAGCGATCGCGCCGCGCGTTGGCTCGCCGATTGGGACGGGCAGGGCACCCACCGCACCGCGACCGCCGGTGACCATGCCGGCGCCGAATGGCTGGCGGTGGAAGCGCGGGCGCTGGGCGCCGATGCCGTTATCGAGGAATTTGCCCTCGACCGGCTCGATCCGGTCGCCACTTTTCTCGAAATCGGTGACAAGCGGATTGCCGCCGTCCCGGTCTTCGACGCGCCACCGACCAGCGCGGGCGGCGTTACCGGGCGGCTCGGCGTGGCAGGGAGCGGAGCGCCAATCATCGTAGCGGAATTATCGCCACGCACGGTCTATAGCGGCGAATTCGAGCGGCTGCGGCGTACCGGCGAGCAGACCGGGTTTGTCGTGGTGTGTGTCGGCGAGCAGCCGGGCATGGGGCTGATCAACGCCGAAAGTTTCCGCCGGCCCTACGGTGCGCCCGCCATCCATATCGCCAGCGAAGCGGGCGATATCGTGTTGGCGGCGGCACAGGCGGGGGCGGAAGCGCGGCTTGTTGCCGATAGCCGGCGCACTCCGGCGCAGGGCCGCAACGTCGTCGCCGTGCTCGGCGGCGATCTTGCCAGGCCACCGCTGGTGGTGATGACTCCGCGCAGCTCGTGGTGGCACTCGACCGCAGAGCGCGGCGGCGGCATCGTCTGTTGGTTGGAAACGCTGCGCGCGCTGGTTGCAATGCCGATGACGCGCCCGGTTGTGCTGACCGCCAATAGCGGCCACGAACTCAACCATCTCGGCCTCGACGATTTTGTCGAACGGCGGCCGGGATGGGATCGGGCGGCTGCCGATGGCGGCGCGCTTTGGGTGCATTACGGCGCCAATATCGGCGCTGCCGGCGGCAATCTCTCGGTCATGTCGGCGGATGACGCGCTGCGCGACCTCGCAACCGCCGAACTGTCGCGGCAGGGGCAGTCTTTTGCGACGACCGCAAAAAACATCGTGCCGAGCGGTGAAACCCGAGACATTCACCGCACCGGCGGGCGCTATCTGACCCTGGTCGGCACCAACCCGCTGTTCCACCTGCCGCAAGACCGCTGGCCGCATTCGATCGACCTGCCAGCGGTCATCCGCTGCGCTGCGGCTGCGGCCCGCATCGTCACGACGCTCGCCGGCTGAAGCTCGGTACTGGTCAGGCGTTGCGGCGCCAATCGTCGGTGGCGAGAAAATCCGGGCCCAGCTGGTCGAGGCTCGGGCAGCCGATCTGGCCCATCACCAGGTCGATTTCGCTGCGGAAGATATCGACCGCTTTTTTGACCCCGTCGAGGCCGCCGGCGACCGCGCCGTACAGGGTCGGACGGCCGAACGTCACCATCTGCGCTCCCAGGCACAGCGCGATCAGAATATCGGCGCCGCGCCGCACGCCGCTATCGAGCATGATCGTCATGCGATCACCCACCGCCGCCTTGATCGCCGGCAGGGCGTCAAGCGAAGCCGGAGCTTGATCGAGCTGCCGCGCGCCGTGGTTGGACACGATGATTCCCTCACAGCCCATATCGGCACAGCGGATCGCGTCGCGCGGGTCCATGATGCCTTTGACCATCAGATTGCGCGGAAACAGGCGGCGGTATTTTTCGAGTTCGCGCCAGGTCTGGGAATGGGCCGGCGTGTTGGCGCCGAACAGATCGACGACCTCGTCAACCGTAGCGCCGGGCTTGGCGTAAGGCGCCCAGTTTTCGAGGTTCGGCGTGCCGCCATGCTTGACGTATTCAAGCACCCAGCCGGGATGCGTCATTGCCTCCATCAGAATCGCCGGCTTGAGGCTCAGCGCGGCCTTCATCCAGGTGCCGCGGATATTGGCAAAGCCGTTGCGGATGTTGCGCTCGCGCCGCGGCCGCACCGGCACATCGACGGTCAGTACCACCGCCCCCAGCCCGGCATCGGCGACGCGGCGGATCAAATCCTCGGAAATGTGGCCGTCGCGTGCGGCGTAAAGCTGATACCAGCTATTTTCCGGTGCGATCCGGGCGGCGGTCTCGATCGAATCGTTGCTGCCGCCCGACATGATGTAGGGAATGTTGGCCTCGCGCGCCGCTTCAGCCAGCATCATGTCCGCGCCGCGACGGAACAGCCCCGCGGTGCCGGTTGGCGAGATGCCGAACGGGCTGGAATATTTGCGGCCGAAGATCGTCGTCGACTGGTCGCGCTTTGACACGTCGACGAGATAGCGCGGCATCAGCCGGTGTTTCTGGAACGCGGCGCGGTTGCGGTCGATGCCGCGCTCGTCCTCGACGCCGCCTTCGATGAAGTCGAAAGCGATCTTTGGCAGGCGCCGTTTGGCGAGCTGATGCAGATCTTCGATATTGACGGCGTCGTTGACGGACATGGCGCGGGCTTCCTCCGGTCTGTGCCGTCAAGGATCGCCGATCGCGGCTATCCGACGCAACCACCAGTCGTGGAAGGCAGATAGCCGCGCCACGCCACGGGCCTATGCGGCCGAACGAGGCGTTTCTGAACTAGGCACTCATCGTCGCGTCGTCGACAGTAAAGCCGATCTTCAGCACGACTTGGTAATGCTGCACCTTGCCGTCTTCAATATGGCCGCGCGTCTGCAGCACCTCAAACCAGCGCAGGTTCTTCAAGCTGCGCCCGGCGCGCGTGACGGCGATCTGGATCGCATCCTCGACGCTTTTCTGTGACGAGCCGGTGATCTCGATGATCTTGTAGACATGATCTTCCATGATTTTCTCCTGAGCAGCCATGCCGTGGCTAACGTTGCTTGTGGGGCAAATGGCGCCGCCGCAACAAAATTTTATCGCACTCTATTTATTCGCCGCCGCGCCGGGCAGACCATGCCACGACACAGCCGGTCAGAACCGCGACGCCGGCGGCGATGCGGAACATTGCGTGATAGGCCGCGAGAAACGCTTGCGGATCGGTTGCCCCGGCGTTGCGCGCGACGCCTTCGACGATCTGGAAACCCAGGGTCAATCCGGCCGCGCCGGTGACGACGCCGACCGTGCGGGTCAGCATCGACAAGCTGCCGGCGACGCCGCGATGCGCCAGTGGCGATGCCGCAATGACGATCTCCATGTATGACACCTGAAACAGCCCGAGGCCGATGCCGTGCAATGCCAGCGCCGTGACCATCACCAAGGGCGACACTGCCGGTTGCCAGCAGCTAACCAGGAACAGCCCGGCGCCGGTGCTCATGGCGCCGAGAGGCGCGATGCGGCCCGCGCCGACCCGCGCCACCAGAAAGCCGGCCATCGGCGACGTCGCCGCCATCGCGACAAACCCGGTCGCCAGCACGGCGCCTGCCAGCGGCAAGGGTAGATCGGTGTAGCGCACCAGAAAATACGGCGTGAACAGCATGACCGAGAAGGTCACCAGGTACATCAGCATGCCGGCCAGGTTGATCAGTGCGAAGCCCAGCCGGCGGAACAGCTCGACGCGGACGATCGGCTGCGCCGCGTGGCCTTCCCACCACACAAAGACGACCAGGCTGAGGCACGCCGCCGGCAGTAGAAAGGCGGCAAGATAATCGCCGGTGCGCAGGCGCGGCAGCGCGTTCAGCGCCAGCAGCAGGCTGGCCAGTCCGAAGGCCAGCAGCACCGCCCCAATGATGTCGAAGCGTCGGTCCCGCCCGTCGCCGACAGTTTGGGGCAGCCCGCGCAGCAGCAACAGGCTGGTCAGCGCGATCGGGGCGCGGAACCAGAACACCGCGGGCCAGCCCCAACGCGCCACCATTGCGCCGCCAATCAGCGGCCCGGCCGCCGAACCCAGCGCGTACATCAGCGTGAAGATGCCCAAAGCATGGCTGCGGCGAGCCTCCGGATAGAGGCTGGTGACCAGGGCCGGAGCGCAACTGATGATCAGGCCGGCGCCGATGCCCTGCAGAAATCGGCAGAACAACAGCCAGCCAAAGCCCGGTGCTGCGCCGCAAAGCAGAAAGGCCCCGACGCTCCAGATCAGGCCGGCGCGGAACACCCGGCCGTGGCCCCACATATCGCCAACTCGCCCGAACGCGAGCATCAGCCCGGCATGGGTCAGCACATAGCAGATGACGACCCATTGAATCGTCGCGATCGGGATGGCGAAACTGCGGGTGATGTCGGGAAAGGCGATATTGACCGAGGTATCGAGCGGCACCACCGAAATGCCCAGCCCGACCAGCATCAGCCGCAGCCACCCGGTCGCCGAGGCTGTGACGGCGCCGCCGCTGCCTACCGGGATCGACTTGGGCACTTTTTTACGCGGAACGTCGATCGGGGCACGGGAACCGTTGCCGGTTGGATGGGCGCCCACCATATCGCCGCGAGCGCCCGGAAGGTAAGCTGGTGCCCGAAAAATTCTTAAAACGTGAAATTCTTGAAACGTGAAATTGTGGCGGATGGAACTTTGGGGAGCGCGAATGACCGGTCGACGCAGCGGACGGGTTTGCGCTCGTGATCGACGGCGAATTTTTCCGATCGGAATGACGATGCGAGCGATGTGGCGCACCGCGCTGTTGGCGACGATGCTTGTGGCCGGCATTCGCGGCGTCGCGATTGCGCAATCCCCGGCGCAACCGCAAGCAACAGTCGACGCCCGACAAACTTCCGCCGGACAAACTTCCGTGGGACAGACTTCCGTGGGACAGACTTCCGCCGGACAGACTTCCGATGGTGCGGTCAAGATCGGCCTGATCCTCGATTTGTCGGGACCCTATTCCGACGTTACCGGCAATGGCAGCGCCGTCGCGGCGAAAATGGCGGTCGAGGATTTCGGCGGCACCGTGCTGGGTGCGCCAATTCAGGTCATGGTCGCCGACCATGAAAACAGCACCGACCGGGCCGGCGCCATCGCGCGCGACTGGTTCTCCAACCAGCATGTCGATGCGATCATGGATGTGTCAGGCTCGCCCGAGGCGCTGATCGTCCAGGCGATCGGCGGCACCCGCCACAAGATCGTATCGCTAAGCGCGCCGGGGGCGGTGCGGCTGACCAATGAAGCCTGCACGGCAACGTCAATTCATTATGTTTTCGACACCGAAGCGATTGCCCAGACGGTAGGCTCGGCACTGATCGAGCGTGGCGACAAATCGTGGTTTTTTATCACGGTGGATTCAAGCTTCGGCTACGATCTCGAAAGCAACACCGCAGCGATCGTCATGGAAAAGGGCGGCACCGTCGTGGGGCGGGCGCGGCATCCGCTCGATGCGCACGACTTCACCTCGTATCTGGCGCGGGCGCAGCAGTCGAAAGCGCAGGTCATCGGTCTTGCCAATGCCGGCACCGACCTCGGCGACACGATAAAGCAGGCCGCCGCGCGCGGAATGATCCCGAGACAGCAACAGGTCTTCGCGGCGCTGGCGATGCGGATCAACGGCATCCATGCGCTGGGCCTGCAAACCGCGCAGGGCATGATGGTCAGCGAAAGCTTTTACTGGGACGCAGATGATGCGACGCGGCAATGGTCGAAGCGGTTTTTCGACCGCGTCGGCAAAATGCCAAACAGCCTGCAGGCTGGTGTCTATTCCTCGACGATGCACTACCTGCGAGCGGTAGCGCAGGCGGAAACCGACGACACCGACGCGGTGATGGCGGCGATGCGCGCCGCGCCAATCGATGATTTCTTTGCGCATGGCGGGCGCATCCGGGCCGATGGCGTCATGGTGCACGACGTCAACCTGTATCAGGTCAAGATGCCAGCCGAGTCGCATTACCCCTGGGATTACTACAAAAAGATCGCGACCGTTCCGGGGGATCAGGCGTTCGGTCCGCTCGCGATATCGAAATGCCCGCTGGTGAAGAAGGAAGGCTCGCCTTAGATTTTGCCGGGACGATCGAACCGGACAATTCGAGCGGAGCGCGCCTGATGCCATCTGATTTCGCTGGAAAAATCGTTCTCGTGACCGGGGGCGGCAACGGCATCGGCGCGGCCAGCGCCCGCAAATTCGCCGCCGCCGGAGCACGCGTGGCGGTCATCGATCGCGACGGTGAGGCGGCGCGGCACGTCGCCGCCGAAATCGGCAGCGGCGCCAGCGGCCACACGCTCGACGTATCGGACGGGCCAGCCTTTACTGCCCTTGCCGGTGAGATCGCGACAGCGGCGGGCGGGATCGACGTGCTGGTCAACGCCGCCGGCACAATCACCCGCCAGACGATCGCGGCGATGCCGAGCGCCGATTGGGATCGCATTCTCGCGGTCAATCTGCGCGGCCCGTTCCACGGCACCCAGGCGGTGATCCCGCACATGAAAAAGCGCGGCGGCGGCGCGATCGTCAACATCGCCTCGGTCGCCGGACGGCGCATCTCGTTTGGCGGTGGCGCCAATTACAGCGCCTCGAAGGCTGGGCTGCTCGGTCTCACCCGCCACGCCGCCTATGAGCTGGCGCCGGATCATATAAGGGTCAACGCAGTCTGCCCCGGCCCGACCGCGACGGCATTCGGCGGCGGCCAGTTACCCTCGGCCGAGCGCAAGGCCGAGCGCGCCAGGAAGATTCCCCTCGGGCGCATGGTCGAGCCCGAGGATATCGCGGATGCCGTGCTGTTTCTTGCGGGCGACGCGTCGCGCATGTGCACCGGCATCGCGCTCGATGTCGATGTCGATGGCGGCGTGCTGATCAGCAATGACATTCCGTACGAGGACTACTTTGCCAGGGCGCGCTGAGCCTGTCGCTCCGCCGCCCTCTAACTGATGCGCTGGTTTCGCAGAAAAGAGGCTGTTCCGATGATGATGGCTCTGTCCGGCCCGTCCCGCCCGCCGGTTGACGGCGGCAAGCCCCGCCGGCTCGTCTTCCTGCTGCACGGTCTCGGCGCCGACGGCAACGATCTGATCGGGTTGCAGCAATATTGGGGCCGGGCGTTGCCCGAAGCTGAGTTCGTATCGCCGAACGCACCGTTTCCGTGCGACATGGCGCCTTACGGTTTTCAATGGTTCTCGGCGCAGGACCGCTCGCCGCCGTCGGTGTTGGCCGGGGTGCGCGCCGCCGCGCCAATCCTCGACGCCTATATCGACGAGGAATTGCAGAAACGCGAACTGACCGACGGCGACGCTGTGCTGGTCGGCTTTTCACAAGGCACGATGATGTCGCTGTTTGTCGGATTGCGGCGCGCCAGGCCGCTGGCCGGGATACTCGGCTTTTCCGGGCGGCTGATCGCGGCCGACCTGCTCAACGACGAATTGCGCTCGCGGCCCCGCGTGATGCTGGTCCACGGCACTGCCGACCCGGTGGTTCCCTTTGATTCGATGGCTCAAGCGGAGGCCGGGCTGCAAGCGGCCGGAGTGCCGGTCGAGACGCTGGCTTGCCCCGGAATCGACCATTCGATCGATGCCGAGGGGTTGCAGCAGGGCGGCCGTTTTCTGCGCGAGGTGCTGGCCGCTCCGACCGCCTGACCCACTATCCACCAGCGCCGGAACTTTTCCACAGCGCGGTCCTTGATCTATCGAAAGCCGCCGGCCGCAACCGGCGCAGGGCGTAGCCCGAAAGATTGAGGATCACCATAATGACAATGCAATACCTGGCGCTGATCGCATGCGTGGTTGCAGTGATCGGCGGGGCACTTTCTGGCGCGCAGATGCCGGTGCCGGTTCGAGTGCGCCGGACGGCCCGGGAGCGTGCCTTTCAAAATCGGTCGTCTCGCTGGGGAGCGTAATTCGCGAAAAAGTGTTCTCCGAGTACAGCGGCAGGCGCCGCATGACTTGGAGTTGACGTGACATGAGCGACGAGTTCACCGCGGAGCGGGCCCGCGAAGCCGCACAGGATTTGCAGAACACCGTATCGGGCAAGATTTCGGATGCCGCCGACGCGGCAAAGGGAGTTGTACAACAGACACGCGCAGTTGCCGGATCGATCGGCGGCATGGCGCAGGACACCGCGCGGCAGGTCGCCAACCAGGCAACGGCGGCGGCGGACACCCTCTCGAACCAGGGCGGCATGGCGCGTGACTATCTGGCGCGCACGGTCGAAGAAAATCCGCTGACCGCGGTGCTCGTGGCCGGCGCGATCGGCTATGCCGTTGCCTGCCTGCTCCACCGCCCGTCCTGATCCCGCCTGTCCATGATGGCCACCGGCGGCATCAATCTGGCAACAGGGGAGCGGTTCGCCTTCATCGCTCGCCTGAACTGAATTCTGTATGAGCAATGATGCCGCCGGCGCACCGCCGGAACCGCCGCGTGCGACCTACCGCCTGCAATTCAGCCGCGACTTCAAGTTTCGCGACGCTCTAAAGCTGGTCCCCTATCTCGCGGAACTGGGGATCAGCCATCTGTACGCATCGCCGATCATGGAGGCACGTCCAGGGTCGACGCACGGCTATGACATCGTCAACCACAACCGTCTCAATGCGGAAATCGGCAGCGACGCCGATTTTGCCGAGTTGGTTGCGGCTTTGCAGCGGCATGGCCTCGGGCTGATTCTTGATATCGTGCCGAACCACATGGGAATTGGCGGCCACGACAATCCGTGGTGGCTCAACGTTCTGGAGTGGGGTGAGAAATCATCTTTTGCGCCCTATTTCGATATCAACTGGGATGCCGTACGCCCCGATTTGAAAGGGCGCGTATTGCTGCCGGTACTCGGCGACCAGTACGGTGCGGTTCTCGAAGGCGGGGAGATCGTGCTGCGCTTTGCGCCGCACGAGGGCAGTTTCAATTTCTGGTATTTCGAGCACCAGTTTCCGGTGTCGCCGCTGTGCTACGCAACAATCCTGGCAGCCGGCGGAGCGGTGCTGGCCGACCTGGCTCGCGCGGCGGCGGAGTTTAGCGAGACATGGGACGGTCCGCAGGTGCGTGAGCGTGCTGCGTCGCTGAAGCGACGACTTGCACAACGCGCTGCTTCGACGCCGGAGATCGCCGCCGCAATCAAGGCCGCAACCCGTTCGTTTGCCGGCAAACCCGATCAGCCCGCCAGCTTTGATGCTCTCGATGGCCTCCTCGACCGGCAAGCCTATCGCATCGCCTACTGGCGGGTGGCGGCGGAGGAGATCAACTACCGCCGCTTTTTCAACATCAACGATCTGGCGGCTCTGCGCATGGAGCTGCCGGAGCTGTTCGCGGAAGCTCACCGATTGATCTTTGCGATGATCGAGCGCGGCGAGGTGCAGGGTCTGCGCATTGATCACATCGACGGGCTGTTCGACCCCGCCGGATACGCCGTGGCCTTGCGCGATCGGTTACCCGAGCCGTTCTACATCGTCGTCGAGAAGATCCTGGCGCACTACGAAGCGCTGCCGGCATGGCCAATCGCGGGCACCACCGGCTATGATTTCGTCAATCAGGTGCTCGGCCTTTTTATCGATCCCGACGGCGAGCGGCCGCTGACCCGGCTCTATCGCCGGATGATCGGCCGCACGGACGATTTTGACACCGTGTTGCTGGCCTGCAAGTACCGCATCATGGATGTCAATCTTTCCAGTGAGATGAATGTGCTGGCGGCACGCTTCCACCATTTGTCGATGCGTGGCCGGCACACCCGCGACTTTACCCTGAACGGAATGCTGGGAGCGTTGCGGGAGGTTGTTGCGTCGTTCCCGGTATATCGCACCTATGTTTCGGAGCGCGGCACCGGCGACGACGATCGCCGCTATATCGATTGGGCCGTAGCGCAGGCAAAAAAACGCAACCGCGCCGCCGACACCAGCATCTTCGACTTTATCCACGATGTATTGAGCGGCGACGCCGAGCGGGAGGCTGACGGCGTCGACTCTGCGGACCGGCTGCGTGTCGCGATGCAATTCCAGCAAGTTACCGGGCCGGTCATGGCCAAGGCCGCGGAGGATACCGCGTTTTATCGCTATTTCCGGCTGCTGGCGCTGAACGAGGTGGGAGGCGACCCGCGACGGTTTTCTACCTCGGATGCGGCATTTCATCATCTGATGCGTGATCGCGGCCGCGACTGGCGGCATGCGATGGTGGCAACGGCGACGCACGATACGAAACGCGGCGAAGACGCGCGCATCCGCCTCGCCATGCTGTCGGAAATGCCCCGCGAGTGGGGCCACTATATTGCGCGCTGGCTGCGCTTTAACCGTTCGCGTCGCTCCGAAGTGGACGGCGCCGTGGTTCCCGATCGCAACATCGAATACCTGTTCTACCAGAGCCTGGTCGGAGTCTGGCCGCCGGGGCTGATGCCGGACGATTCGGAGGGCGTCAAAGCGGTCGCCGATCGGGTCGCCGCCTACATGATCAAGGCGGTGCGAGAAGGCAAGGAGGAGTCCGGCTGGAGCAATCCCAATGCGGATTACGAGGCGGCTCTCGAGCGGTTTGTCCGCGGCACGCTCGACGCGTCGCGGCCGAGTACGTTTCTCGCCGATTTCTGCGGGTTTATTGAGCCGTTGGCGCGCCTGTCGGCGATTGGCTCACTGGCGCAGCTGGCGTTGAAGCTGACCGTGCCCGGCATCCCCGACATCTATCAGGGTTGCGAATTGTGGGATTTCAGCCTGGTCGATCCCGATAATCGCCGGCCTCCGGATTGGGCCCAGCGCCAAGCCCTGTTGTCTGCCGTCGCAGACGACGGCTTACCGGGGGGCGATATCGGAAGGCTCGCTGATACATGGCGGGACGGTCGCGAAAAGCTGTTTGTGACGCAGCGCCTGCTTGGTCTGCGCAAACGCCACCCCGCATTGTTCGCGGAAGGCGACTACGCGCCGCTGCATGCCGAGAGCGGCAGCGCCGATCATATCTGCGCGTTTGCTCGGCAACACGAAGCTGGCACGCTGGTGGTGGCCGTGCCGCGCCTGATCCATCGGCTGCATCGCGGCACGACGCAGGCCCAATGGGACGGCGCCGAATTGCCGTTGCCACATGCCGGTGAGTGGCGCGACGTTATCACCGGACATTCCTATCGTGATCGCGACCGGCTGCCTGTCGCCGAGTTATTGCGCGACATGCCGGTCGCCGTATTGCTCGATACCGGCAAAAAACCGGAGGGATAGGCCCACTACCCGAACGGCGTCAGGGTCAGTGGCTGGCGCGATGCAGCATCGTCTCGCGCATGCCGGTATCGTATTCCTGGCCGAGCGTCGTCAGGATCACCGCTTCCGGTAATTTCGGGCGGATCAGCCCTTTGCGTTCCAGCGCCACCCAGACCGAGGGGTTGCGAAGGCCGGTCGCGTCGCGCGCAGCGACAACGGCTTCGCCCAGATGAAAATGATCGCCGTGCGGGTTCGGCAGTTGGCTGATCGCGAGCCCGCCGGGCTCGTCTTCTGCCGCCGCGGGTTGGCCGGCGATTCGGGCCAACTCCTGCAATAGCGTCAGCGTCTTCAGCTGGAGTGCATTCAGATTGAGCGGGTTGCGTTTCGGTGGCATTGGGCTTGATTAAACTGTCGTCACGAATGATGCAAACACGCTGATGCTGCAAGGGCCATTGCCGGGGACGTTGACTGGAACATTGCCGGGGACAGTATTGCGATGGCGGTGATCGAGCAGGCTTGGGAATGGGAATTCGCCGCGTCGCCGGAGCGGTTGTGGCCTGTGCTTGCCGACACCGAGCGGTTCAACGAAGCGATGGGCCTGCCGCGTTACGCCGTCAAGGAGACGCCGCTGTCGGATGGCAGCGTACGCCGCGTGGGCAGTTCCAGGCGCGGCGGCTTTACCGCGACCTGGGATGAGGGGGTGCCCGAATGGGTGGCGCCGCATCGTTTTGCACACCACCGGCGGTTTCACGGCGGGCCGCTGCGCCGGGTGGCAAGCGAGCTGACGATCGATCCGGCAGCGGGTGGCGATGGCGCGGCTTATTCTCGGGTGCGCTATTTCCTGCGTATCGAGACCCGCTTCTGGGGGGTCGCTCCGGTGCTTCGCGCCGGCTTTTTGCGCCGTTTTGGCCGGCGGCTGAACGAGATGTTCCTGGAGGCCGCGGCGTTTGTGGTTTCCGGCCGCGAACAGGGGTTGTGGCCGCCCGCCGAGCCGCCGTCGCCTGTTGCCCAGGCGCGACTGGCCAGCCGGGCGCGCACCCTCGCCGAGCACGGTTATGGGCTTGCCGACCGTCTGGCGGGACATCTCATCGAGGCGGCGGATTCGGAACTCGAACGCATGCGGCCGCGGGTGCTGGCCCGGCGATGGGGGGTGGCGCCGCGCGAGACGATCGAAACGTGCCTCGCGGCCGCGCGCGAGGGTGTCCTGGTGCTGCGCTGGGACCTGATCTGCCCGCGCTGCCGCGGCGCCAAGGCGATGGTGACGACGCTCGACCAGCTGCCGCGCGGCGCCCATTGCGATTCCTGCAACGTGTCGTTCGACCGCGATTTCACGCGCAACGTCGAAGTGACGTTCGATCCGGCGCACGATATCCGCCCGCTCGAAAACGGCACGTTCTGCATCGCCAGTCCGCTGGCCAGCCAGCACGTCAAGGTCCAGCAGTGCATCGCCGCGGGAAGTTCGGCAATCATCGATGCCAAGCTGCCCGACGGCGATTACCGGGTGCGGACGGTGGAGCTTGGCGGCTCTGCCGATTTTCGCGTCGCGGACGGCGTGCTGCCGGAAATCATCCTGGATGACCCTGACCCGGTTTGCGGATGCAATCGCGATCAAGGGCGTCTGCATGTTCGTAACGCGACGGCGAAAGACCGCACACTGGTCATCGAGGATCGCCGCTGGACGACGGATGCGCTGACCGCGCACGAAGTCACGACGATGCAGGCGTTCCGCGATTTGTTTTCGGCCGCGGTTCTGCGGCCCGGCGACGAGGTCGAAATCCGCCACGTCGCACTGATGTTCACCGACATCAAGGGATCGACCGATCTATACAACCGGGTCGGCGATGCGCAGGCCTATTCCTGGGTGCGCGAACATTTCGCAGTGTTGGGCCGGGCCGTGAGGCTGAACAATGGGGCCGTCGTCAAGACGATCGGCGATGCGGTGATGGCAGCGTTCAGCGATCCACTTGATGCGCTCGCCGCCGCGGTGGCGATCCGCAATGACATCGTTGAGTTCAACCGTGAACTCGATCTGCCGAAAGGGATCCGCGACACCCCGATCGTCGTCAAGCTGGGGCTGCATTGCGGACCGTGCATCGCGGTCACGCTGAACGACCGGCTCGACTATTTCGGCGGCACGGTCAACCTGACGGCGCGGCTCGAAAGCGAAAGCCGCGGCGGGGATATCGTGATGTCGGAAACGATGGCCGTTGAGCCCGGCATGTCGGAAGCGCTCGACCGCCTGCTGCACGCCGAGGAGACCGCAGCGATCAGAGGCTTCGCCCAGCCGGTCAGGTTGCGCCGCGTAACCCTGCTGGACGCGGCAGAGGAACCGGAGAGCTAAGTCCTCTGAAAGCCAGCGACCACCCAGCCCACCAGACCGAGGCACAGCAGTGTTGCCACGGTGGCGCAAACGACAAGGATTTCGGTTTGGCCCAGTTCGGCCGCGAGTTGATCAGGCGGCAGGATAATCTGGCTGGGGTGAAGGTTGGCCTCTTGCCACCGGTAATTCAACGCGATGGCGTCAACGTGGGTGCGCGTCCGTACCGCCAGCGACGGTCCGGTATCGAAGGGCATCAAGGCAAGAAAACACAATGACGCAACCAGACACAGCCGACGAAGGCCCGTCTTCCAGCCCATGCATCTTGCCTCCTTGTCGCTGCAACGCCGGAACCATACCCAATCCGCGCGTTCGCGCGATCGGCAATGTGGCCGCCGCCGACTATTGGGCGGCGGCAACGCCGATGTTATCGACGGCATCCCGCGACCTTCCGCCTGGACTCGACACTGACCTGAATCCTGTATGATCGCGGCCCAGAGGTTTCCGTCCGCGAGTCGAGGAATAGCGATGCTGCACGGAAAGACCGCGATCGTCACCGGCTCGACGAGCGGGATCGGGCTCGGCATCGCGACCGCGCTCGCCGCCGAAGGCTGCAATATCGTGCTGAACGGGTTTGGCGATCCCGCCGCGATTGAAACCATGCGCTCTGGCCTCGCCGCGCGGCACAAGACGCGTGTCGCCTACATTGCCGGCGATATGACAAAGCCGGCGGACATCCGCGACATGGTCGGCGATGCCGCGCGGCAGTTCGGCGGTGTCGATATCCTCGTCAACAATGCCGGCATTCAGCATGTCGCACGGATCGTCGATTTCCCGGAAGACCGGTGGGATGCGGTGATTGCAATCAATCTGTCGGCGGCGTTTCACGCCGCGAAAGCCGCGTTGCCGCTGATGATCGCAAAGAAGTGGGGGCGCATCATCAATATCGCCTCGGCGCATGGGCTGGTCGCCAGCGGCGAGAAGGCTGCCTATGTCACTGCCAAGCATGGCCTCGTCGGGTTGACCAAGGTGACCGCGATCGAAACCGCCAACCAAGGCATTACCTGCAACGCAATCTGCCCCGGCTGGGTGTTGACACCGCTGGTGCAGCAGCAGATCGAGGCGCGCGCCACTGCCGAGGGCGTCCCGGTCGAAAAGGCGCGGGAGGATCTGGTGCGCGAAAAGCAGCCGATGCTCGATTATACGACGCCGGACAAGATTGCTGCTTTGGCGGTGTTTCTGTGCGGCGACGCGGCGTCGACGATCACCGGCGCGGCGTTGTCGATCGACGGCGGCTGGGTCGCGCAGTAGGACGCCCGACGATCAGTGGGATGCGGCCGCGACCTCGGCTTCACGCGCGTCTTCGATGTCGACGTAAAGGTTGGCAAGCGCCTCACCGACCAGTTCCGTTGTGAGCTGTGGCGGCAGCCTGAAGGATTTGCAGGTTTCAAGAACGTGGTCACAAATAAACCTTGGCTGGTAATACGCCAGACCAAAACGATTCAGCTTAGTTACGACGTATTCAAATACATGATCGCTGAAGTCCAGCCCGCGGGATTTCGCGACGGCGGTAAAAATTGAATAATATTCGTCGCGGGTTGGTTCGAATAGTTTGATTTTGTATTGAATGCGCCGGAGGAACGCGGCGTCCATCAGATCGCTCGGCTGCAGATTGGTCGAGAACATCAGCAACACGTCAAATGGCAGCGTAAAGCTCGCGCCGCTGATCAGCTTCATGAAATCGACCTGGCTTTCCATCGGGACGATCCAGCGGTTCAGCAGGTCGTTCGGGGCGAATTTCTGGCGCCCGAAATCGTCGATCAGCATCATGCCGTTGAGCGCCTTGACGTGCAGCGGTGCGTCGTAAAAGCGGTTGTCGGAGTTGTATTGCAGGTCGAGCATGTCGAGCGTCATTTCGCCGCCCGCCATGACCACTGGTCGCGAGCAGGCGGCCCAGCGCTGGTCGAAGGTTTCGCGCAGCAGACCGATAAGCGCTGGGGGGCCGGTGGGAATAGGCACCGCTGCCGGTGCCTCCGTCTGGACCGGCTTGTGGATCTGGACGTCGAAAACCTTGATGATCTGGCCAGCAACCTCGACGGCGTAGGGAATGTACACGACATCCTTGAACAGCGCTGAGATGCGGGTCGACAGCGTCGTCTTGCCGTTGCCCGGTGGCCCGTAAAGCAGCACGCTGCGGCCCGCGTTGATCGCCGGCAGCAGCCGGCGGAACATCTGGTCGGGCACCACGAGGCCGGCAAAGCCGCCGCGCAGCGTCTCTTCGTCGAGCATCTCGTTGGTGATGCGCTGCTTTTCGATCTGCTCCTGATACGCGGTCAGCGAAACCGGCGCCGGTCCGAGATACAGGTTCTGCTCCAGTGCCTCGCGCGCCGCATTGCGACCAGTTTCGGTCAAGGCATAGTGCGTCGATAGCTGGAGGTCGCTGGTTGCCCCGGTGGCGCCGATAAATCGCTGGTGAATCGCGTCTTCGATCAGTTGCTGCACCAGTCGGCGCGGTAGCTTCATACGGTTGGCAAGCTCAAGGATCGTCTCGCACGCCTCGACATGCATGAACTTGATCATCAGGTAGAGCAGGTTGCGTTCCGAGATGCCGGATTCCTGCACCGTCTGCGGGATCAACGGCGCGCTGTTGATCGCCGCGGCGATCTGCGCCGCCGTGACGCGACCCATCGCGACGAGGTTCTCGCCCAGCCGGCCGCCTTCCTTCACCTGCCGCGCCAGCGCGGTCTGGATATCGGCCTCGCTCACCAGCCCTCGTGCAACGAGCATTTCGCCTAGCTGCATGACGTATCCTTCGCAAGCCGGGACTTTGCCAGACCGGGGGGTTTAGCCAGACCGGGGTTTAGCCAGATCAGGACCGGGAGATGGCCGGGCGCGGGTGACCGGCAGGAATGCCCGCATAGAGCCGGATACAGGATTTTCTGGGGCGTGGTTCCCTGTCAATCCACAATAAAGACAGTGGCGCCTCGTGCGGTAACCATGCGGTGCGGAGCGTAGATGTTGTCGGTAACATGCCGCGGCGCAGCTCATAATTGCTGCGTCGGCATGTTCGATGACCAGTTTGCCCGTTACGACGACAAGGAAATAACCGCCTGTAGCGGCAATGATCGGCAACATCGCCGGCGCGATATCCACGCCCCCGCAACGGCAGGTCGCCAAGTGCGCGGGCGCGGGAAGCGGTGCGCCAGTAGAGCCTAGCTGAATCACCGGCGATACTTGCGCCCCGCCAGTGGTGACTTTTGGAAGATCGGGGTGCCTTTTGGAAGATCGGCGAGTTTCATTCAGCTCCGCTCTGCTAGCTACCCTCTGCTCGGCAGGGTTGCGCGCGAGCGATTGCGGCGGCAGGCCAATCAAGATCATAGTGCGTCTGGCTGCCGCAGTCGGACGGCGGCAACGCCGGTACGACCGGCTCGGCAGAAGGAAATCGATCATGGCTGCTGCACCGCAACTGCGCCCGCTCGGCGAGACGCTGGGTACCGAGGCGATCGGCGTCGACCTGTCGCACCTTGATGACGACACGTTCACCTGGATCGAGCGCGCTTTCGCCGAACACCCGGTTCTGGTGTTCCGCAACCAGAAGCTCGATGCTCGTGACATCGCTGCGTTTGGCCGGCGTTTTGGCGCACCGCGGCTGCATTCGCTGGTCAATTACCGGCACCGGGAGTACCCGGAGGTGTCGTGGCTGACCAATGTCGGTGACGACGGTAAAGTCGACTGGTACGGCGTCAAGCGTGCCACCGACTGGCATACCGATTCGACCTATGAGGAAAAACTGCCGTTGCTGGCGATGCTGCACGCGTTGGAAGTGCCCGCGAGCAAAGGCGGAACGATGTTCGCCGATATGCGCGCCGCCTACGATGGACTTTCGGACAGCATGAAGCAGCGCCTTGGGGGGCTCATTGGATTGCACGGTCGCACCGATGGCCCTGCCGGCACCAAATTGTACACGCTCGAAGAAAACGAACGCATGACCGACAAGCATTATGTCGAGCAACGGCGCGACGCCGTCATTCCGCATCCGGTGACCGGGCGGCCGATCCTGTTCGTCAATCCGATGCATACGCATGGGTTTGCCGGCATGGAACGTGCCGCCGCCTGGGAATTGATTGAGGAACTCGCGGCGCATTCAACGCAGGAAAAGTTCGTCTATTATCATTCGTGGCAGGTCGGGGACCTGCTGATCTGGGACGAGCGGGCAACGATGCACCGAGGCGCCGGCGACTATCATCCGGAAGAGCGGCGCATCATGCTGCGCACGATCGTCTATCCGAATTAGCCTATCGACGTTAATCAACCGGAGCCTTGCAATGCCGCCCTTACGCCATCGGTCCTTTTGGCATCGTGCCACGGTCATTGCAGGCGTGCTGGCGGCGTGCGTTGCGGGCTCCGCCGGGCTGTCGCGCGCCGCGCCGTTGCTGCACGCGGTGACGGTCACTTCTCAGAGTGCGGGTGTCATCCCGGTGGTTTTGGGGAAGAACGAGCCAACCGGCACGTTTCTGCAGCCCAGCACGCATGCCGGGCTGTGTCAGTGCATCACCGAGACCAACGCGCGGCTGCTGAGCTGCCATTCAAGCGCGGCGGAGTGTCAGTCGGTTTGCGCGGCGGCCAACTATTCTTTCGTGCCGGACGCCGTACAAAGCTGCTCCGGGTCGGGTGCGGTCAGTCCGACAACTCCCGCCTCGACCAGCGCGCCGATGTCACCCGGCCGGTAGCCGAGGTCACGCAGTATCTGCTCGCTGTGCTCGCCGAGCGCAGCAACAAAGGGCTGTGACTCTGCGATCGCCGCCGACAGACGGAATGGTGGGTTGAGCACCTGAAAGGCGCCGCCGCGGTCGCGTACCTCAGCAAGCGAGCGGCGGTGTGCAAGCTGTGGGTCGGCAAGGGCTTCTTTGACCGTGCGATAGAGCGAGGCCGGCACGCCGTGGCGCTCGAAAATCGCCTGCACGTCGTGACTGGTGCGCTGCGTCGACCAGATTTCGAGTTCGCCGATTAGTAGCCCCCAGTTGGCGCGCCGTGCCGAATAGGTGGCGAACCGCTGGTCGCTGATCCAGTCGGTCCGCTCGCAGGCGGTTGCCATGCTCTGAAAAGTCCGTTCGCTGGCGACCGACAGGTTGAGATATCCGTCGCTGGTCGCGATCGGCCCGAAAATCGGACGGCCCGGCGGCGCGATCGGAAATTGCGCGAGCTGAATCTCGCTCAAGGTCAGGCTCAACATGCTTTCGAGCATCGAAACGTCGATCAACTGGCCCTCGCCAGTCGCCTGTCGCTGATACAGCGCGGTCATGATAGCGCCGAACGCGTAGGTGCCGGTCAGTACGTCGGCGATGAAGATGCCGCAATAATCCGGCCGGCGCGGATCTTCCTGATGTGCCAGATGGGCCAGATCGAAACCGGAGGCCGCGTGGATGACCGGTGCGTAAGCCGGCAGCCCGGCGGAGGGGCCGGTCTGGCCGTAGCCGGAGATCGCGCAGTAGATCAGGTCGGGCTGTGCCGCCCGCAGCGCCGGATAATCCAGCCCGAACCGCTGCATCACGCCCGGCCGGAAATTCTCGACCACGACATCGGCGGTTGCGACCAGGCGCAGCGCCACCGCGACCGCCTCCGGCCGTTTCAGGTCGAGGACAAGACTTTTCTTGCCGGTGTTGAGCTGGCCGAATGTCGTACTGGCGCCGTTCCGCAAGGGCGGCCGGGCGCGCATCATGTCGCCGTCCGGCGACTCGATCTTGATGATTTCCGCGCCGATATCCGCCAGTAATCGGGTGCAATGCGGCCCGGAGATCGTGGTCGTGAAATCGACCACGCGAAGGTTCTTGAACGCGCTCATGGGTCGCTTTCGTCGCGCCTCACCGCTTTCCGCGGGGCGAAAAGCGGTGAGCGACGCCGCGAGCCTGCCGGAGCTATTGCCGCTCGTATTTGACGACGCGGCGGACCCGGCCCCAATCGCCTGGCTGGACGACATAGAGATCGTGGTGTGAATCGACCCAGATGCCGTGGCATGAGCGGTGTTCAGGGCCACCCCAGCGCGCCAGACGCTCGCCGTCGAGCGTCAGGATGCTGATCATCCCGGCATTGTGTTCGGGGATGTACACGGTGTCTTCGTCATCGACATAAAAGAATGCCGGGCCGATCAATTCGGTCGGCCAGACGGTCAGCAGCTTGCCGTCCTGGTCGAACACCTGCACCCGGTCGTTTTCGCGGTCGGCGATCAACAGGCGGCCACGCCGGTCGATCCATGCGCCGTGCGGCAGGTTGAACTGCCCCGGCGCCGTCCCCGGTTCGCCCCACGAGTACATGTATTTCGCATCCGGCGAAAATTTGTGGACGCGGGCGTTGCCATAGCCGTCGGTGATGAAAATGTCGCCGTTCGGCGCAAACGCGATATCGGTCGGCAGGTTGAACGGACCGCCGCCATGCGTGACCTTTTTCCACGCCGTCGAACTCAGGTCGCCATCGGTGATCCCGGTATCGGAGCGCTCGCCCTGTTTGCCGATGGTCTGGAGCAATTTGCCGTCAGTGGTGAATTTGAAGAACTGGTTGTGGTGTTCGTCACAAATCCACACGATGTCGTTGCCGTTTTCCTTGACGATGCGGATCGCATGCGGAAAGCGGAACAGCCCGGCGCCCCACGAATTTAGAAACTTGCCGTCGCGATCGAAGATCACGACCGGGTGGGCGTCGTTGCGATTGAAGCAATAGACCCGGTCCTGCGAGTCGACGGTGACGGCGCAGGCCTTCACATCGAGCCATTCCGGCGGTTGCTGCCAATCTTCGCGCACCCGGTAGGTATATTTGCCACTGCCAACGATCGGTTCCATCTGATCCCCACTTCTCTTGCTTAAACTGCTCAGCGCCTCCTCCCGCGGCGACCGCCGGCGGGCGTCTGCGCCATCTTGCCTCACCCTGTGGCTTTTTCCAGCACCGTTTCGGCCAGCCGCGCCCAATAGCTGGCGCCGAGGGCGAGGATGTCGTCGTTAAAATCGTAATGCGGGTTGTGCAGCATCGCTCCCGGCTGCGCCGCGCCATTGCCGATCCAGATATAGGCGCCGGGCTTTTCGTTGAGAAAGCAGGCGAAATCTTCCGCCCCCATGCTCGGCAGCAGATCGCGGTGGACATTGTTGCTGCCGACCAGCCCTGTCGCCGCGGCGGCGGCAATTTCGGTTTCGGGCGCGCTGTTGACAGTCGGCGGATAGCGCTGCTCGTAGCGTATTTCAACCGTCGCGCCGAGCGATGCCGCGGCGCCCTCGGCAATGCGGCGGATCGCTGGCTCGATTGCATCGCGCACCACCGGATCGAACGAGCGGGTGGTGCCGCGCAGCACGACGCTGTCAGGAATGACATTCCAGGTGTCGCCGCCATGAATCTGCGTGACGCTGACCACCGCGCCTTGCAGCGGGTGCACGTTGCGGCTGGTGATCGTCTGCAGCCCGTTAACGATCTGCGCGGCGGCGACGACCGGGTCGATGCCGAGATGCGGCATCGCGGCATGCGCGCCGCGGCCGGTTACGGTGATTTCGAAAATGTCGAACGCCGCCATCATCGGGCCGGGGCGGATCGCGAATTGTCCGGCCGGCAATTCCGGCCAGTTATGCATGCCGTAAATCGCCTCAACCGGATGGCGGTCGAAGACGCCTTCCTCGATCATCAGCCGAGCGCCGCCCTCGTTTTCCTCGGCCGGTTGAAAGATGAAATGGATCGTGCCGGCGAAATTGCGGGTTTCGGCGAGGTAGCGCGCGGCGCCGAGCAGCATCGCGGTGTGCCCGTCATGGCCGCAGGCATGCATGCGGCCGGCATTCCGCGAGACGTGCGCGAAGGCGTTTTTCTCGTGGATGTGGAGCGCATCCATATCGGCGCGCAAGGCGATTGCCCGGCGCCCCGGCGCGGCGCCGGTCAGGGTGCCGATCACCCCGGTTTTGGCGGCGCCACGCTCGACCGCGATGCCGAATGATGCCAGCAGGTGCGCGACTTGCGCCGCGGTGCGGGTTTCCTCGAACGCGGTTTCCGGGTGGGCATGGATATCATGCCGCCATTCCGCCATGTCGGCCTGAAACTCGGCGATGCGGTTGATGACCGGCATTGGGAATGGCCTCGCGTCAGACGATGTTGCGCTGGTGCAGCCCGGCGATGTCGCCGTCGCTGTAGCCGAGTTCGCGCAGGATCGCATCGGTGTGGTCGCCGGGGTCAGGGCTGGCGCTGACCAGCCGGCTCGGCGTGCGGCTCAATTTGACGGGCTGTCCGACGAGTTCGGTGCGGCCGAGGACCGGATGCTCGACGGCCTGTGCGATACCGAGATGCTGCACCTGCGGGTCGGCAAAGACCTGATCGATATTATAGATTGGCCCGGTCGGCACGCCGGCCGCGTTGAGCCGCTCGATCCATTCGGCGCTGCGGCGGCCGCTGGTAATGTCCTCGATTGCGGCGTTGAGTGCCTTGCGGTTCTGCGAACGGGCCCGGCCGGTCTTGTAGTCAGGGTGGTCGGCAAGTTCCGGCACGTCGAGCGCGCGACACAGGCGGCCATAGATTTCGTCACCGGCCGAGGCGATGTTGATATAGCCGTCGCTGGTGCGGAACACCCCGGTCGGAATGCTTGTCGGGTGGTCGTTGCCGGCCTGCTCGGGCACCTCCTTGGCGATCAGCCAGCGCGCCGCCTGGAAATCGAGCATCGAAATCTGCGCCGCCAGCAGCGAGCTTTCGACCCATTGGCCTTCGCCGGAAACCTCGCGTTCGAGCAGCGCCACCAGAATACCGAGCGCGCAGAAAATGCCGGCCGACAGATCGGCGATCGGGATGCCGACCCGCACCGGCCCCTGGCCCGGCAGGCCGGTGATCGACATGAGGCCACCCATGCCCTGCGCGATCTGATCAAAGCCGGGGCGGTCGCGATACGGACCGTCCTGGCCAAAGCCCGAAATGCTGCCATAGACGAGGCGTGGGTTGAGCGCCTGCAATGTCTCATAATCGATGCCGAGGCGGGTTTTGACATCGGGGCGGTAGTTTTCCACCAGCACGTCGGCGTCGCGCACCAGCCGGCGGAAGATTTCGATCCCTTCGGGTGATTTGAGATCGAGCGTCAGGCTGCGCTTGTTGCGGTGCAGGTTTTGGAAATCCGGTCCGTGCCGCGGGCCGCCCATGCCCTCACCGGGACCCGGCGGCGCCTCGATCTTGATGATTTGCGCACCCCAATCCGCCAGCTGCCGTACCGCGGTCGGGCCGGCGCGGACCCGGGTCAGATCGAGTACCTTGAAGCGCGCTAGCGGCATCTGCGGAGAAGCGGACATAACAACCTTTGGACTCAGTGACCGGCACAAACCTATCGGCGCAATCCTAGAGCGCAGCGCCCGGCGGCGAAAGATCGCGGCGCAACGATCCCGAGAAAAAGCAGCGCACAAAGAAAAACCGCCACGCAGGGCGCGGCGGTTTGAAGTACCGGAGCCTTGCGGCTCCGGTTAGCCTGTTGCCGGATCGCTTACGGGAAGACGATCTCGACGCGGCGGTTCTGCGGCTCGCGCACGCCATCGGCGGTCGGGACGCGGTTGTCGTTTTCGCCACGGCCGCTGACGGCCATCTGACTGCGCGGTACGCCGAGCCGGGCCATTGCATTGGCGACGTTGTTGGCGCGCCGCTCGGAGAGCCGCTGGTTGTAGCCGGGCGAGCCCGAACGGTCGGTGTAGCCGGTAACCTGGATCGTGACCGGGGCGCCGGCGCGGAACGCTGCTGCAGCCTGCTGGATGATCTGCATGCCTTCCGGCGTAATCGTGTCGCGATCCCAGTCAAAGAACACCAGGAACACCCGCTTGGCGATCGGCGGCGGCGCCGGCGGCAAGGGCGGAGCCGCAACCGGCGGCGGCGGTGCACCGAACCGCACACTCAAGCTGGCCAGGACGCTGTGCGAGCTGTACCCGGAGGTGTAGGACGGGCCGAAATTCGTATGGAATGTCGGATCCGTCGTCGCGAGGTAGCGATAATCCAGGTCGAACGCCAGGGACGGGTTGATGTTGTAACGCACACCCGCAATGCCCTGGTAACCGAATTCCCAGGTCGTGCTGTGCGAAATCTGTCCAAGGCCCTTGATGCCGAGGCCGTCACGCAACTCGACAGCACCGATACCGACACCGAGATGCGGGGTCAGCGGCCAGCCGAAATTGAAGTCGTAGATGGCGTTGGTCATAAAGGCATAGGCATTCCGGTCACCGGTCGCGGCCACGTTAAAGTTGCCGATGCCAAGCTTGGTAATGCCGTTCTGCTGGAAGCGGAATTCTTCTTCGAGACGCAACGGGCCCCATTCATAACCGGCGCGCGCACCGACATTGAAGCCGTCGTCAAATTTCTCGCGAAGGGATGTGCCTGCGATCTTTCCCTTCTGGTCTTCCAGGCTCGTCCAGCCGCCTTCGCCGCCGAAATACCAGGCCCCGGGCCCTGCGGGCATCGGCAGCCATTGTGCCTGTGCATCCGCCCAGCTCAGCGCCACGGCGAGCGCGACCCCGGCGCCTAGCAAATAGCGATTTGTCATCCCCTTAACCTCCGGCCACAAATACGCGTGTGACGATGATTGCCCCACCATCGTTGGAACCATGTTTACCATCCACTTTTACGATGGCAACCGGTTTTTAGCTCGCCAACCCCGTCAGCCGGCTCGGCGAGGCAGAAGACTCCAGCAAGCGACATTCATGCAACAGTTTGTCTGGAAGCCAATGGATCGCGCCAATCCTGTAGGGTCATTTGTGCAACACTAAAGAAAAGTCGCGGTGATTGCCGTATTCAAAGGAACTAATTCCTCGGAAAGCACCGGCAGAATTTAACGACGACAATGCGCCGCTGCAGCTATCTGAGAACCAGTTTACCTCAATCGGGATTAACGCACGAGTTGTAAATTCCAGGTGCAATCAGGTGGACCTCCTGCGCGCAGCGCGCGCTGTCATCGCTGATCGGCAGCAGGTTGATGGGCGTGACGGAAATCAGCGGAAATCGCGACTCGGAATGATGATACCTGGCCTACCGTAGCCGGGGAGGGGCCGGCGGCGTGTGACGGGTGATTCGTCGAATGGCGACTGCCCGCGGGGGGCTGTACCGTCGCCCGTGCGATTGCGCAAGGTGCCAAGTCGCGGTGTCATGTCACGCAAATCGTCGGCGACGAGATGGATGACGCCCTCTTCTCGCTGCAGCCGGCCGCGACAGTAAAGCAGAGTGGCGCCGAGCGCCGCACGGCGGAACCGTTCGAGAATTGGCGGCCACACGATCAGGTTGGCGACTCCGGTTTCATCCTCGACGGTCATAAACACGACGCCATTAGCGCTGCCTGGGCGCTGTCGGATCAGCACGAGGCCGGCGATCGCAAAGCGCCGCCCGACCGTCAGGACCGCGAGATCGGCAGCGGCGACCAGCCCTTCGCGTTTGAATTCGGCCCTTAGAAACGCCAGCGGATGGCGTTTCAACGAGAGGCCGGCAGTGGCGTAATCTTCGACGACGTGCTCGCCGAGCGGCATTTGCGGCAGCAAAGCGGCGGCGCGGGATTCGCTGTCGGTCGTGCCGGATCCATCGCAGGCTCCCGCGGTGAGGCCAAGGGCGGCGGGGGCCGGCGGCCCGGTGGCCGCGAACAGCGGCAGGGGAGGATCGCCGAGCGCCTTTAGCGCCCATAGCCCGCGGCGGCGGTCGAGGCCACCACCATCTTGATATAGCGAACGCAATGCATCGGCGGCCGCGAGGCGCTCAAGGGCAGCGCGGTCAAGCCCGCTGCGGCGCCACAGATCCGGCGCGTCGCGATAACCGTCATGGCGTGCCGCGACGAGCCGTCCGGCATCGGCCTCGCTGAACCCCTTTATCTGCCGCAGCCCGAGGCGCAGAGCCCTGCTCTCTCTGGGGAGCTGGTTCGCCGAGGGCGATGTCGATGGCTCCAGGGTGCAGTCCCATTCGCTGAAATTGACGTCGACCGGTTGCACCTCGACGCCGTGATTGCGGGCATCGCCGACGATCTGGGCCGGCGCGTAGAACCCCATCGGCTGGCTGTTCAACAAGGCACAGGCAAAGACATCAGGATAAAAGCATTTGATCCAGGCCGAGACATAAACCAGCAGGGCAAAACTCGCGGCATGGCTTTCGGGAAACCCGTAAGTGCCGAATCCTTCGATCTGGCTGAAACAGCGAGTTGCGAAATCGGGTGGGTAGTCGTTGGCGATCATTCCATCGATAAATTGCTTGCGAAATCGGTGAATATCGCCGTTGCGTTTGAAGGTTGCCATCGCCCGCCGCAATTTGTCGGCTTCCTCGGGGGTAAACCCGGCACCGACAATGGCAATTCGCATCGCCTGTTCCTGAAACAGCGGAACGCCGAGGGTTTTTTTCAACACCTGTTTCAATTCTTCGGATGGGTATTCGACCTTTTCGAGATTGTTGCGCCGGCGCAGATAGGGATGAACCATATCGCCTTGGATCGGTCCGGGGCGGACGATCGCGACCTCGATCACCAGATCGTAGAATGTCCTGGGCTTGAGTCGCGGCAACATCGTCATCTGGGCCCGGCTTTCGACCTGAAAGACGCCGATTGAATCTGCCCGGCTCAACATCTGATAGACGGCCGGCACCTCTTCCGGGACCGTGGCAAGCGTACAGGAACGGCCGTAATGCTGCTCGATCAACGCAAATGCCCGCCTGACGCAGCTCAGCATACCAAGCGCCAGAATGTCGATTTTCAGGATGTGGAGCGCGTCGAGATCATCCTTGTCCCATTCGATGACGGTGCGCTCTTTCATCGCCGCGTTCTCGATCGGCACCAGCTCCGATAAAGGACGGCGGGTGATTACAAAGCCGCCGACATGCTGCGACAGGTGGCGCGGAAAGCCGATCAACGCCGAGGCGAGGTCGAGTGCAAGGCGCAGAATACGGTCGCCGGGGTCGAGCCCGGCCTCGCGCACCCGCTCGTCGGCAATGCCGTCGCTCGACCAGCCCCACACCATGCCGGCAAGCGCCGCAACGACATCACCCGACAGCCCCAGTACCTTGCCGACCTCGCGGATTGCGCCGCGGGCGCGATAGCAGACCACCGTTGCCGCGAGACCGGCTTTGTCCCGGCCATATCTCTCATAAATATATTGAATGACCTCCTCACGCCGTTCGTGCTCGAAATCGACATCGATATCGGGTGGCTCGTTACGCGCGGTGCTGATGAAACGTTCGAACAGCGCGCCGATCTGGTCGGGATGGATCGAGGTGATGCCAAGGCAATAGCACACCACCGAATTGGCCGCCGAGCCGCGCCCCTGGCACAGAATGTTGTGGCGGCGCGCAAAGGTGACGATGTCGTGCACGGTCAGGAAATAGCGGGCGAAATTGAGCCGCTCGATCAGTGCGAGTTCGTGCTCGATCTGGACGCGGATCCTGTCGGGGACGGCAGGCAGGCCGCAGGCGGCAGTATCGTGCGTCCCTTTGGCGAAACGCTCGACGGCGCCGGCCCAGGCAAGAGCGGCGAGGTGTTGTTGCGGCGTCGTTCCCGCGGGGACGGGTTCTTCAGGGTATTCGTATCGCAACTCCTTGAGGTTGAAACGGCAGCGTTCGGCAATTTCGACGGTGCGGGCCAGTGCATCCTCATAGCCGCGGAATAGCCGCGCCATTTCGGCCGGCGGCTTCAGATGACGTTCGGCATTGGCAGCGAGGCGAAACCCGGCCTCGGCGAGCGTGCAATGCTCGCGAATGCAGGTCAGCACGTCCTGCAGCGGGCGTCGCTCCGGGACGTGGTAGAGCACATCGTTGACCGCGACGAGCGGCAGCCCGGCGTACTTGGCCATGTCGGCGAGCCGGGCCAGGCGATGCGAATCGTCACCGCAATAGAGGTGGTGCGCTGCGAGATAAGCGCGGCCGGGAAAATCCGCCGCCGCCTGAACCGCCAATTCCGGCGTCAGGACAATGATGGTCTGACCTTCGCCGTGGGCCACGACATCGGCGTAGTCGAGATGGCATTGGCCTTTCGGGGCGCGAAGCTTGCCGAGGGTCAAGAGGCGCGTCAGTCGGCTATAGGCGGCGCGATCTTCGGGGTAGGCGAGTAGGCCGGCTCCGTCGCGCAGAGCGAGCCTAACCCCGATGAGCAGGCGAATGCCGGCAGCCTCGGCAGCCTGATGCGCCCGCACCACCCCGGCGACGCTGTTGCGATCGGTGATCGCGATGGCGCAATGGCCGAGCGTTGCCGCGGTCGCTACCAGCTCGTCAGGGTGCGAAGCGCCGCGCAGAAACGAGAAATTACTGGCGGCCTGCAATTCTGCATAACCGGCTGCGGGCCGAGAAGAAGCGTCGGGGCCGCTGCCAGTGACTCTTTCCCTCGCCTTGCCAAGTGGGCCGGCACTGCCGCTGCCCACTGTGCGGGAGAGTTTGCTGAAGGCTTTTGGCGATAGGTCAGGCACGAGACGGTCTCAGGCAAAAAGACCGTGGACAAACCAGCGCGGCGGCGGATCGCCCGGCAGGCCCGAGCGGAACAGCCAGAAGCGCCGCCCTGCCGCATCCTCGACCCGGTAATAGTCGCGGATGGCGTCGGCGGCCAGGGTGCCACCGTCGCGCCACCATTCCTCGGCGATGCGCTCGGGTCCATCGGCATGGCTGACCCGATGTGCCAAGCGGCGCCAGGTGAAATGCACCGGCGGTTCGTCGGGCAATTCCCAGATGGCTTCGATCGGCTCGGGCGGCGTGAACAGGCGGACCGGGCGCGGCGGTTTCTCGACGGGTGGTGCAGCAGCAGCGGGGCGATCGCCGACAGCGGCATAGAATGAGGCGTGTTCGGGGATGTGGCTTTCCCGCGTTCCGATATGAACGACAGCGCCGGGGCCGAGCCTTGCGGCAATGCGGTCGAGCAGCGGAGCAAGGCTGTCCACCGCCGCATGAGGATCGTTTGTAAAACCGGGCTGCTCGGGTGGCAGCGGGTCGGTGGCGAACAGGGTGAGGATCACGTCTTCGACCGCACCTCCGGGATCGTCACTGCTGCCGGCGCCGCCGACCTCGACCATGTCGAGCCGCATCGCGAGCAGTTTCGCGAGGTGGCGCGGATCGCGGCTCGGCTGCGCCGTGCCGAGGCGGATATGCTCGACCCTGCCGTCGAGCCGATGGAAGGCGAGATCGAGACGGCGGGCGCCCATGCCCTCGCGCGCCAGCCGGGTTACGAGATCGTCGGCCAGTCGCTCGATCGCTCGACTGAAATCGGCCGGGTCGGAGATCGGCTCGGCAAAGCTGAGGCGCACCCGGCGCACCGGCGCCTCGCCCAGCGGCGACAACGGTTCCGGCAGGACACCGAGCGCCTGGTCGAGCCGGCCAGCGACGGCCTCGCCAAACCGGCGCGCCAGCGCATCGCGCGGCATCAGGTAAAGATCGCCGATCTGCCGAAGCCCGACCCGGTGCAACCCGGCGCTGGTGGCCGGGTCGAGCCGCAACGCCTCGACCGGCAGCGGTGCCAATGCGGTGCGTTCATCGTCCGCCGCCGGCAAAGCCGGCTGGTGGCTATCGGCAGCAAAACGCGCGAGAGCCCAAGCGGCACCTAGCGTGCCGGCGATCGCGACACGATGGCCGATACCTTGCCGCGTGAGGCGTTCCGCCAGATCGCTCGAAAGCTGCGCCTCGCCTCCCCACAGGTGTGCGCAGCCGGTGATCTCGATCTTGATGCCGTTGCCGCCGTCCGGGGCGGTCCATGGGCTGTAGCGGTGGCACCATTCGGCAAGCCGGGCCAGAGCCGCAATATCGGCAGCCGGTTCGGCGTCCCTGGTTGCCAGATTCGGCAGAAAAGCCAACGCATCGGCGAGTGGCATGCCGGGCGTCAGTCCGGCTGCCGCGGCTTGCCGATTGACCGCCGCGAGAAGGCGCCGGCCGCTGGCCGCGACTATCGTGGCGAACGGCGCCGTGCCGGGATCAGCCGGTACGCCGATGCTGCGGCTCGTTGTGTTCGCGGATTGTTGGAGCCGGCGCAACCGGTCGATCGGCCAATTCGGCAGAAACAAATACATGACCCGTCGCATCCGCGACCTCCACAATCCATGCGGCTGGCACGCCGCCGCGACAGCGCAACAATTCGACCCGCCAGCGCGGCTGGCCGATGTTCCGGATTTTTCTTGCTCCGACACCCACGCCCCAACCTGGGTCTTTCGAAGACGACGCAGTGACGCGCCAGCGGGTCAGCGCCGCGCTGGGGCGGTTGCGCTCGGCGGCAGCCTCGGCGCCGCTGCGCCAGCGGCGCAACAGCAGCGTGATGATGCCGGAACGCTCTGCGGCGAGTTGCAGGCGGCGGCTTGCAACCATCGGCAACCGCCCGATCTCGCCGACCACGGCGGCAAGCCCGGCGGCCGGACCGGAGCGCAATCCTTCCTCGATCGTCCACAGCAATTCGTCGTCGCGCTGAGCCACGACCAGCACCAGCCGCGCCGGATCGAGCCCATGCGCCAGCAGGCCAGGGCCATAAAGGTCGGGTTGCTTGAGGCACCACAGCACGGGTCCCTGTCCCGGCTCTTCGCCCTTTTTTATCCGGGCGAGAATGCCGGCGGCGAAACCGGCGGCGGCGGCGCCGTCCTCCTCGTCACCGCCATATCCGATGATCTCGTGCACCGCACCCAGCGCAAGGCCGCCGCCCGGCAGCACCTGGTCGACCGCCTTTATTCCGAACGGCAGCACCCGGTGACCGGCAGGCCGTTCGATCTGCCGGATGCGCTCGCGCAGAGCGGAAAGGCTGGTTGCGGGAGACATGCTGGACAAAAACATCACTGCCGCCAGGAATGTTCCTGTTTTGTTCCTATCTTCTTCGATTGTCAACCCGCGGTGTTTTCCCGTTAAGATGATTCATGTCCAACGCTCTGCATTCTGGCCGCTCGGCCAGCGAAACCGATGCGGCCGATATCACCGCCCGCATTCTCCTGGAAACCGAATCCGTGCTGTTCCGCCCGGACGACCCGTTCACCTTTACGTCGGGTCTGCGCTCGCCGGTTTATATAGACTGCCGGCGGCTGATCTCGTTTCCACGGGCGCGGCGCAAGCTGATGGACATGGCCGCCGAGCTGATCGAGCGGCATACCGGTTTCGAATCACTCGATGCGATCGCCGGTGGTGAAACGGCCGGGATTCCGTTCGCCGCCTGGATTGCCGACCGGCTGTCCCTGCCGATGCTGTATGTCCGCAAACAGCCCAAGGGGTTCGGCCGCAACGCCCAGATCGAAGGGCAACTGAAGGACGAGGCGCGCATCCTGCTGGTCGAGGACCTCGCCAGCGAAGGCACCTCAAAGCTCAATTTTGTGCGCGCGATCCGCCAGGCCGGTGGCGTGATCGATCATGCGTTCGTCATCTTCAATTACGGCATCTTCCCGCAGATTGAGACGAGTCTGTCTGCCGAGGGAATTACCCTGCTCGCGCTCGCAACATGGTGGGACGTGGCGCAGACTGCCGAGCGTCTCGGCCGCTTTGCGCCAGGGCAGTATGCGGCGGTCGAGAGCTTTCTCAACGACCCGAACGGCTGGTCGCAAGCTCGCGCCGCCGTCCGGCGCTAGCTGGACTGGCGGAGACCTCGGGCACTGGGCGCAGGAGCGGGCCGTTCGGTCGGCCCGCGGCGTTTGCTTGCGGACAGGACGGTTTTCAGGAACCTGCCGGCCCGTCGCCGGGAAGCTCGACCTCCAGCATGACGGTGCTGAGGCTTTTGCCGTGCACGTCCTGGTTCAGCGAGATCGTCACGCCGCCGCCCAGCGCATTCTCGATGACGAAGTTGAAGGCGTGCAGATTGGGTAATTCATAGCGGGTCACCGGCCCTTTTGCGATATGGGCGAAGGCCTGCATGACCCGCGCCGGGGTCAGGTGCTTGCGCAGGAACGGATAGGATTGCTCGTCATAGGCGATGACCGAGATGTTTGAGGTGTTGCCTTTGTCGCCGGCGCGGCAATGCGCGAGGTCGTAGACGCGCCGCGGCTGTTGCGAGGTCTGGCTCATGCCACTTCTCCTTCGACCAGAATCTGCGGGTTGACGTAGCGTCGCGGCAGCAGCACCGATTTGACCGCCAGCACCTGGCGCACCTTGGGGTCCATGCCGCCGCCGGCGCTGCCCGGCCCGTTGACATGCAGGGTGCGCACCTCGAACCCGACGGCATGCGCCGCCTTGCGGTCCTGGGCACGGCCGGCAACCCGCAACCGCACCTCGTAAGGCACCGGGCGGTCGTCGAGACGGCCATGCAGGCTCGACATGCCGATCAGGTCGATGCGGAAATCGTCGTACGAAAAGCCGCGCATCTTGAGTCGGTCGCGGACGATTTCGCCGGCGAGGCGAGCCCGCGCCACCGCATCGGGGCCGGCATAGGAGACTTCGCCTTCGCCGATCCAGCCATCGAAATAGCCGACCGTAACCTTGTAGGTGGCGGTGCGCGGCTTGGCGCGCATGCCTTCGACCTTGACCCGGTTCTCGCCGGCCTGCGACAGCCGGACCTCGGTAATGTCGAGCACGCAATCGGGGGTGATGTAATTGGCCGGGTCGTGCATTTCATAGATCAGCTGCTCGGTGCAGGTCATCACATCGACGCGTCCTCCCGAGCCTTCGGGCTTGCCGATATGCACACTGCCGTCATCGCTGACATCGGCATAGGGAAAGCCAAGGCTGGCAAGCCCCTCGACATCCTTCTTGCCGGGCCAGGCAAAGCAGCCGCCGGTCACCGAGCCGGAACATTCAAGCAGATGCCCCGCCACGGTGCCGGCGGCGAGGCGCGGCCAATCCTGATAATCCCAGCCGAATTCGTGCATGATCGTGCCGACAAACAGCGAGGGGTCGGCGACCCGCCCGGTCATCACCACATCGGCGCCGGTGTCGAGCGCAGCCTTGACCAGATCGGCGCCGAGATAGGCGTTGGCTGACACCATGCGCGGCAGCAGGGTTTCGAGCGGCTCGCCGGTTTCCATCAGCGGCAGCTCCGGCATGCGCTTGACGACTTCGCTGACATCGTCGCCGACCACGACGCTGCACGAGATGTCGCGCAGGCCGAGATCGCGGGCTTCACGGCGCACAGCACGGGCCGCGCTCGCCGGGTTGGCCGCCCCCATATTGCTGACAATGCGGATGTCGTTGGCGACGCAGGCCGGCAATACCAGCGGCATCCGGTCGTGCAGGCTGGGGGCGTAGCCAAGCTCGGGATCGCGGCTGCGCGCCAGGTTTTCGCGCGCAATCGTGCGCTCGGCGAGGCACTCGAAAACGAGGTAGTCGATGCCGCCGCGTTCGGCCAGTTCGAGTGCCGGTTCCAGCCGGTCGTCGGAGGTGCCGGCGCCGCATCCCACCCGCACGCTGTGTCGCTTTGCCATCCCGCTCCCTCGTGTCCGCTGATGTCGCGCCGGGATCGTCGTCAATGCCGCTGCCGCACTCAAGTGCCTTGCCGGGGGCGAAGCTGCTCTATTTCGACAGCGCGACGAACACTCCATCCCAATCCGCGGCCGGCGGATTGGCGGCGAAATAGTCGAAACGTTCCGCGTAAAGGTCATAAAGCTCGGTGAGCCGCGTCTCGCCGCAGGCGCGGCATTGCGCCAGCGCGGCCCGGCCACCCTGCCAATTCTGGCTGCGGTAGCAGGTGAGCATCGCCGCATGCCGTTCGTTCAGCATGATAAATTCCGGGCTGGCGGCGACGGTTGCGTCGCCGAGCACGGTAAAGATGCGCACCGCCTCGGCCTTGCCTTTGACCGCAATCAGGTCGAGTTCGAGCGCCGCCCAGCCCGGCGCCGCGTCGCGCGTCGCTTCGCCGATGACCAGCGGCAGCCCATAGGTCTTGCTCTGGCCTTCAAGGCGAGAGGCGAGGTTTACCGCGTCGCCCATCGCCGTATAGGCGAACCGTTCGTCGGAACCCATGTTGCCGACGACGCACTCGCCGGTGTTGATGCCGACCCCGATATGGATCGGGTGGAACACCCGGTTGTCGGCGGCGGCCTCCACCTCGAGCCGGCGATTGATCTGGTCGAGTTCGGTCAGCATCGCGAGTGCGCTCTCGCAGGCATGGTCGGCATGCTGCGCGTCGTCGAGCGGCGCATTCCAGAATGCCATGATGCAATCGCCCATGTATTTGTCGATCGTGCCGCGCCGGCCCATGATCAGCCGCGTCATCGGGCTCAGAAAGCCCTGGTTGATCAGCCGGCTGAGGCCTTGCGGGTTGGACTTGAACTGCTCCGATATCGAGGTGAAGCCCCGGATGTCGGAAAACATCACGCTGATCATGCGGGTCTCGCCGCCGAGCTGCAGCCGTTCCGGATGCGCCGCCAGCACATCGACCTGATCGGGGGTGAGGTAATGCCGGAATGCGATCTGAATGCGCCGCCGCTGCTGATCGACAAAGCCGTAGCGGAACAGCATGACCGAGGCTGAGGCGGCCATCAGCGCCGCGACCGGTGCGACCAGCGGCAACCATAACCCTTGCAGAAAGGCGAATTGCGCGCCGCCCAGGCACACGGCGATCGGCGCCAAACCGCCAAGTGCCACCAGCCGGGTCGGCAGCAGGGCGCCGGCCAGCCCCGTCGCCAAGGCCAGCACGGCGACGACACCAATCCCGATTTCCGGCCACGGTGGCGGGTTTTCCCGGATAAAATGATGCGATAACAGCATTTCGGCGATTGTGGCGAGGCGCTCAGTGCCGGGTATCTGGGTGCTGCCGAACGGCCCCTCATAGGCGTCGGAGCTGCCGATAAACGACGCACCGATAAAGACGATGCGGCCCTTCAACCGCTCGGCTGGCACCTTGCCTTCGATCAGATCGACAAACGAAAAAGTCGGGATCGCGCCGCGCGGGCCACGGTAATCGACGACCAGCCGCATGGCCGGATCGGTAGGGACGAATTGGTCGCCGAGGCGGATGCCGTCGCCGAGCTGCAGCCCGACATCGGGCCATTGCAAACCGAGGTAAGCCGCCGCCGCCCGCACCGGCAGCGAGGCGACAAAATCGCCGCTGAACGGCAAGGCCACATAATCGTAGCGCGGCGCGCCGTCGCGATCGAACGCGATATTGACGTGCCCCAGCCCGGCGGCGGCCTCCGCTAGCGGCGATACCGGCAGGACGGCCGCTTTCGGTTGTAGCGGAAACACCGGTTCGTTGATGCTCGGGTCGAGCTTCTGATACGTCTGGCTCGCCAGAACGTCCGGCTCTTCGCCCTCTTTGCCTTGAAAGGCAAAGGCGAGCGGCAGCAGTGCCTTGCCGCTTTTCTTTAAAGCGGCTGCCAGATCGGCGTCGGGGTCGTCATCGGCGAGGTGAGCGAGAAGCCGGCGCTCGGCCGTATCGGCAATCTGCGGCAGCGCCGCGGCGTCGCGAATAGCGGCGCGCGCCTCGTTCGACAGCGGCTGCTCCGGTTCGGCGAATAACAGGTCGAAGGCAATGATCTTGACACCGGCCTGATCGAGCAGCTGCACGGCCTTGGCGTATAACCGGCGGGTCAGCGGCGGCCGCCCGAGAGCGGCAAGGCTGCGATCGTCCACCAGTATGACGGCGGTGTGCGCCGCCTCCGGCATGCTTCCGCGTAAGCGAAAGCGAAGATCGAGCGAGGCGGTTTCGAGGCCGCGGATCAGCGTCGGGTCGGCCACGGTCAGGCTCAACTGCACACCGAGCGCTACGACCACGGCAAGCGCCCCTTCGCGCAAGCCGCGTGGCCATGCCCTGCCTCGCCAGCGCATTATCGGGCTGACCTCTCTTCCGTCTATTTCACGTCGGTGCGACCGATTACCGATTGGAATTCGGCCTCGCTCCAGGTTCGTGGCGGCACCGGATCACGGCCGGCTTCAAGACGTGCACCCCATCGGGCCGGGATGATTTCGCTGCGCCGCGTCGCCGCGCTGGTCATCACCACGCTGCCGGTCAAAACCCCGACCTGCATCGCGCCGCCGGTCGCTTCGACAAACCAGTCGGTCGAGCGAACCGATGCGGTGCCGACCGCCGTATTGACCTCAAACCTCGACGGATGCTGTACCGGGGCGACGACCGCCCGCAGGAGCCCCTCGGCGAGGGTCAGTCTCGCGTCCTGGCGCTGCCCGGCGCCATCGGTCGACAAGGCGGCGACGCTCATGCGCGAGCCGGACGCGACCGAGACGACCGAGCCGTCGATCAGTCGCAATTTCAGCTTGCCGTTCGCCGGCACCTCCACCGTGTCGCCGATTTGAACCGGCTGCCCAAGTCTCACGACCGTGCGGGCGCCCGCGCTCACGACAAAGCAGGCGCCGTTCACCCCGACGATTGTCCCGGCCGGGGCGGCGGTGGCGGCGACGTTTCCGAACAGCAGCAAGAGCGCACCGGCCAACAGGCCGACAATACCGCGGCGCATCACTCCAGCATTTGTCATCTCATTCACCTGCCACGCGTGCCGGCGCCGGTTGATCCGCCGCCGTTGTACCCACCCGGGCCGCCGTAACCGCCAGGCCCGCCATAGCCTCCAGGGTTGCCGTATCCGCCGCGACCGCCATATCCACCGGGTCTGCCGTAACCTCCAGGCCCACCATAGCCTCTAGGCCCACCATAGCCTCCAGGCCCGCCATAGCCACCGGGGCCAGGCCCGCCATAGACCGGTGGCGCGCCATATCCGCCTTGCCCGTAATATGGCGGCGGCGAGGGTGGTGGATACGCTGGGCCGCCTTGGTAGGGCGCCGCCCCAACGGCACCATAATCCGAAGCATCGCCCGAATTATCTCGACTCCGCTCGCCGGAACGGCTGCCATCCGATCGCCGTTCGGACCGTTTTGGTTGGTGCGGCGGTGCCGGTCGGTGTTTCGTCGGTTCGGCGATCCGCGTCCGCCCGATCAGCGCATTCAGCGCAGTGCCTTGCAGCATGCTCGGCGGCGACGGGTCCTTGCCGTTTTCGACCCGGCTGCTGCGATAGGGTGTCACGGTTACGTTGTGCTTAGTGGCAGCGCTGGTCAGCTCGACCGCACCGCGGAGCACATCGACCTGCATCGCCGTGTCGGATGTTTCGACAAACCAGTCCGTCGATCGCACTGCCGCCGTGCCGACCGCCGTATCGACCTCGAACCGGGCCGGGTTGGCGACCGGCGCGACCACCGCGCGCAACAGGCCCTGCGTCAGGGAAAGCTGCGCGTCCTGGCGCTTGCCGGCGGCATCGGCGGAGTACGCCGTGACCGTCACCTTCGTGCCCGGCGCGGCGGTAATAACCGAGCCGTCGCTCATCCGCAGCCGCAGCTTGCCGTCGGCTGGCACCGCGACGGTGTCGCCGACCTGCACGGCCTGCCCGAGGGCGAGCGGTCCGGTTTTGCCGCCGCTCTCGACCATGCAGGCGCCGACCAGCCCGATTACCGCCCCGGCTTGATCGGCCCAGGCCCGGCCCCCGCCGACGGTCACGAGAAACATCACCGCCAGCAATATCTGGCGGCTTCCCAACGGAGAAAGCCGTATGCCGAGGGCTGGCAATGTCAGGTTCCTCCTCTCGGATTGAAAGACATCAGGGGTTGAAGAACAGCGGATGCCCGATTGTCTCGGCCGCGACAAAGTCGAGCGACAGATGAAACTGCGCCGTCACCCCGATGCCGCGTCCGGTTGCCCGGCTCAGCGGCACCAGGCCTTCCACCGCCAGTTCCCAGCCCTCGCCGGCATAACTGAGGCCCGGGGCGATCAACGCGGTCGTGCGCGCGCCAAAGCTCTGACCGCTGGGCGTGGAAAATTGAAACTCGGTCATCGGGGTCAAGCCGCGGACCAGCGGCGGCAGGTCGAGCGCCGCGATCTTGGATTGCAGGTAGGGGATCGAGTATTCGACGACCAGCCCGCCCACCGCCAGATCGGGGCGCGGCTTGGTATCGGCAAACTGATATCCGGCAAACCCCGCCACCGCCAACGCCCGCCCATAACCGATATCGAGATCACCGAGGCCTTTGCCGAAATAGACCCGCGGCGTCGTCGCGCCGGATTTGAAAGCACCGACGCCTCTTGCCCCGGTATCGCCAAACTCACGATCGACCCCGAGACTCACCAGAAATTCGTGCGGCTGGCTGTCGAAGGCACGGTATTTCAGCTCGGTATCGAGGTTCTGCCAGCCATACGACGCGCCGCCGCCGCTCTGATCGAGCCGCGTATAGGCTTCATCAAGCACGATCCCGAGACGATCGGTGATCGATTTCACATAGGTGCCGGTGAAATTGCTGGCGTGGTTTGGCGTACCGGCCCGCCCGGCCCGCGGCAGCGTCTGGCCGTTGATATAGAACTCGTCGCCGGGCGCGATCTGCGGCAACTGCAGCGTGGCAGGAAACAGCCGGTCCCCCACAGCAGTGTAAGCGACGGCCGGACAAGACAATCCGCCGGCAATCAGGAGGCAGGCGACGATGATGGCGGCTGTCGCGGCCGAACGTCGCCACCGCCATACTGTTTGTCCCATCCGTTCTCCCGTCGCGCCCGCATTTCGGCAAACGCATCATTGCAGATTGCCCTCGCGTGCGGAACGCAGGCGTTGAGCAGCGGCGTTGCGGCGGTATCCTTTCGCGCGTTCAATCGCCGGTAATATACTGACCGCATAGAGTGCCGGGCCTCGGTGGAAACGCCGGGTGGGTCTAGCGAGCCGTCTGCGGGTGGTTGAGGGAAACGCGGTTGATGCGCGAGCGTGTTCTGGTGACCGGGGGTGCCGGGTATATCGGTTCGGTCATGCTCCCGGTGCTGCTGGCAGCCGGGTACGAGGTGACGCTGCTCGACCGCTTTCCCGAGGGTGACGCGGCGCTGGCCGATTGCTGCCGGTTTGATAATTTCTCGCCGGTCAAAGGCGATGCACGGGACGCCGCGCTGCTGCGCCGGCTGATTGCCAAGGCGGATATCGTGATCCCGCTGGCCGCGCTGGTCGGAGCGCCGCTCTGCGCCCGCGACCCGGTCAATGCCGTGTCGATCAATCGCGAGGCGGTGGTCAGCCTGGTCGGCATGCTGAGCCGCAACCAGCGACTGGTGTTCGCCACGTCCAATTCCGGCTACGGCATCGGCGAACAGGGCCAGTTCTGCACCGAGCAGTCGCCGCTGCGCCCGGTGTCGTTGTACGGCCGCACCAAGGTCGAGGCCGAACGCGCGATCCTCGAAAGCGGCAACGGCGTGACATTACGGCTGGCGACCGTGTTCGGCATGTCGCCACGCATGCGGCTCGACCTGCTGGTCAACGATTTTACCTATCGTGCCCTGACCGATCGCGCGCTGATCGTGTTCGAGGGCCACTTCAAGCGGAATTACATCCACATTCGCGATGTCGCCAAAGCCTTTCTGCATACGCTGGCCAATTACCCCGCGATGAATAACCAGCCGTACAATGTCGGGCTGTCCGACGCCAATCTGTCAAAGCTCGAACTCTGTGCCAGGATCAAGGAGCAGGTGCCGCACTTTGTTTACATCGAGGCGCCGATCGGCGAGGACCCGGACAAGCGCGATTACATCGTGTCGAACGCTAAGATCGAGGCGACCGGCTGGACGCCCGACTGGTCGATCGAGCGCGGCATTCGCGAACTGGTCAAGGGTTACGCGATGCTGAGCAACGCCCGCTTCGCCAATTCCTGACATGCGCGTTCTGCTGACCGGCGCCACGGGGTTTCTCGGCCGGCACACGCGGCCGGTGCTGGAGCGGCGCTATGGCCCCGAGAATGTCGTCAGTGTCTCGTCGCGCGACGCCGATTTGATGGATCGCAACGCGGTCGACCGGCTGCTGCGCGACGCAAAGCCTGACACTATCGTGCATTACGCGACCTATTCCGGTGGGATCGGTGCCAATAAGGCCTACCCGGCTGATTTCTATTACCGCAACACGATATTGACCGCGCACCTGTTCGACGCAGCTTCGCGACACGGCGTGCGCAAGCTGGTCTACCCGATCGGCGGCTGCTCTTACCCGGCGGCGGCGACAAGCCCGATCGACGAGGCGCAGTTGTGGTGCGGCTACCCGCAGGCTGAAAGCGCGGGTTATTCGACGGCGAAGATGATGGGTACCGTCGCGGCGCACAGCTACCGCACGCAGTATGGGCTCGATGCGACGGTTGTGGTGCCGGGCAACATGTATGGCGAGTACGACAATTTCGACCGGCTCAATAGCCATGTCGTGCCGGCGATGATCCGGCGCTATCACGAGGCGATGCTGGCCGGTGCCGGCCAGGTCGTGATGTGGGGCAGTGGCCGGCCGCAACGCGATTTCGTCCATGCCGGTGATGTCGCCGCGACGATCCCGTTTTTTATCGAGGATTTCCCTGAGCCGGGGCCGGTCAACATCGCCTCGGGAGTGGCGGTGTCGATCCGTGAACTGGCGATGACGATCGCCGGGCATGTCGGCTTTACCGGCGATATCGTGTGGGACACGACAAAGCCGGATGGCCAGATGGTCAAGATATTCGCGGTCGAACGTCTGCACGCGCTGGGTCTGTCATGCCCGACACCGCTGCATGACGGGCTCGCGGCGACGATCGGCTGGTTCGCAAGGAATTACGCCGATCGCGGCGACGGCCTGCGCCTGTGATCTACATCATCGGCGGCGAAGGGTTTGTCGGCTCCGCTTTTGTTCGCTACTGCCGTCAGAACGGGCTTGAACACCAGGTCATAACCCACGGGAATCACGACGAATTCGCCGGCAGGAGGTGCGATGTCCTGGTCAACGCCAACGGCAGTTCGCGCAAATACCTTGCCGATCGCGAGCCGTTGAACGATTTCGACCGGTCGGTGCGCTCGGTCGCGGCGTCGCTGTCGACGTTTCGCGCTGGAATGTATGTGCTGATATCGAGTGGTGATGTTTACGACGATCCGTCGCGGCCGGGGACGACGTGCGAAGAGGGCCAGCCCGATCTCGCCAAAGTCAGTCGCTACGGACTGCACAAATACCTCGCCGAGCGGCTGGTCATCGGCACGCATCCGAACTGGCTGATCATTCGGGCCGGCGGCTTTGTCGGTCCCGGCCTGCGCAAGAATGCCGTGTTCGATATTCTGGCCGGTGCAAAAATCTGGCTGTCGCCCGATTCCGCGCTGCAATTCATCCACACCGACCATGCCGCCGAGATCGTGATGCGCCTTGCCGCAACGACGCACCGGCAGATCGTCAACCTCGGCGGAAGCGGCACCGTGCGCCTCGGTGAACTGCATCATGCGATCGGGTCGGCGGCATCCTTTGATCCACAAGCCCCGACCGTGACCTACGAGTTGTCTCTGGCGAAGCTCGCGACGCTGTGCCCCATCGACATCCCGGCTTCATTCGACGAAGTCCACCGCTTCGCCGCCGCCTGGATGCCCGCCGGCGCCTGATCGGCATCAGCGCAGGTATTTCTTTTCCGCCGCCTTCATCGCCGGGACGCGCTGCAAGTCGAAAATCTCCTCGACCGACACGATGCGTTTGTCGACTTGATGGATGCCGCCGTCGCGGCGGATCGCGGCAAACACCTCGCGCATCGCGGTGACGGCCGCGCGCACCGCGTGATTGGCGTAGATCACGATCGCGATCTTACCGAGCGCACGGATTTTGGCTTCGGTCAGATCGGGATAGGCGGTGGGCACGATTGTCAACGGGATCGTGCCGGGCCAGCGTTCGGTGAATGCGACGATCTCATCCGGGGTCTTCCGCTTTGAGTGGACCAGCAGCAGATCGGCGCCGGCCTCGGCATAAGCCGCACCCCGCTTCAGTGCTTCCTCGATGCCGAGATCGGCGATCAGCGCCTCGGTGCGCGCGATGACGAGCAGGTCGTGGGCCGCCCCGGCTGCCTTGGCCGCCTCGATCTTGCCCTGGAACTCGGCAATGCGGACCAGTTCCTGCCGGCCGCCGGCAAGGAGGCTGGTGTCTTTGGGGAACGTCTTGTCCTCGATCACAATGGCAGCCGATCCGGCGCGCGCATAGCCGCCGACGACATGCCCGACATTAATGGCGTTGCCGTAGCCGGTATCGATATCGGCGACCATCGGCAGCCCGACTTGCTCGATGATCGCACGCGTCATGTCGAGATGCTGGGTCAGTGACAGGAGGCTCGCGTCCGGTACGCCGTAGGCCGCCGACAATTCAAAGCCGCTGGCCCAGATGCCGTCGAAACCGGCCTCTTCGGCCAGCCGCGCCGAAAGCGGGTTGTGCGCCGACATCAGCGCCGCCAGCCCGCCGCTCGCGATCTTGTCCTTCAACGCATTGGCCATCGTACGACCTTTCCGAACCTGATGGGGCAGGGCGGTTGTAGCGGCGCGTGACGCTGCCGGCACCTAAAAGCGCAGCGTGCGTGCCATTGCATGCGCCGCCACTGCCGGCCATCATGCGCCTGTGGGGGATTGGGACGCGATGCGACGGCATTGCAGGGCATCTAGCAGGACCGGCGTGAAAGGGCTGCGCGCGTTGGCGTTGCGGCGCCGGATCGCGGTGCTCGGCGTCTTTGCCGTCCTGTTCCAGGCGCTGCTGTTTGGCTGGCACCACCATCCGCTGCCACTGTCGTCGCACGCCACGCAATCGGTCGCGTCCACCAAGGGGGCGGCACCGCTCTCGCCGGTATCGGCCGAGGATGATTGCGATATCTGCGCCGCGCTGCACCATGTCGGCGCGTCACCGGTGGATTTTGCCGCTGTACCGATGCCGGTCGCGACGGCGTCGTCGCTGCCGCTGCCGGTTGTCGTTCTCGCTGCCCGGCTGGCCGAGCGGGCATTCCAGGCGCGCGCGCCACCTCGAAGCTTGAGCCTCTCCCTCTCAAGCTGATCCGCATCGCCGCCATCGCGCGGCGCTTTCTGCTGATTTTCGAGGTGTTTCATGCCAAGCCCCCGTTTCCGGGGCCGGTACGGCGTTGCCGTATGGGCTCTGGCCGCACTCGCCTATCTGCCGTCGCCGGCATTCGCCCAGGCATCGCCGGCTCCCGCTGCCGGTGCCGACGGAACCGTGCTGCTTCCCGAACTCGATGTCGTTGCAAAGGAACTCGATATCGCACGCAGCCAGATCGAGCCGAGCCTCGGCGCCAGTACCTACGACTTCACCCGCTCTACCATCGAGAGCCAGCCGCAGGGGGACAACCAGTCTCTCAACGAATTGCTGTTGCAGGCGCCGGGTGTCGCCCAGGATTCGTTCGGCCAGCTTCACGTCCGCGGCGACCACGCGAACCTGCAATACCGGCTGAATGGCGTGCTGCTGCCGGAGGGGATCAACGTCTTCGGCCAGGCGCTCGAAACCCGCCTCGCCGATTCGGTGTCGCTGATCACCGGCGCACTGCCGGCACAATACGGTTTCCGCACCGCCGGCATTGTCGATATCCAGACCAAGACCGGCGCGATCGAACCCGGCGGCGCGCTGTCGATGTATGGCGGCTCGCATGGCTGGCTGCAGCCAAGCCTCGAATGGGGCGGCCGGGTCGGGCAGGTCGATTTTTTTGTGACCGGCGATTTCCTGCGCGACAATATCGGCATCGAAAACCCGACCAGCGGCTACAACCCGATCCACGACCGCACCGAACAAGGGCACGGGTTTGCCTATCTCTCGGGTATCATCGACCCGACGACCCGGCTGACCGCGATCGCCGGCACGTCGCGCAGCGAACTGCAGATCCCGAACAATCCGGGGCAGGTTCCGGGGCTGGGGCTGACCGTCAGCGGCGCGAGCGATTTCAACTCGTCATTGCTCAACGAAAATCAGCGCGAAATCACCCATTACGGGATCGCCGCGTTGCAAAAGAAGATCGATGCGCTCGATTTTCAGCTATCGGCGTTCACCCGCTACAGCAGCGTTTATTTTTCGCCGGACCCGGTCGGCGACCTGCTGTTCAACGGCATCGCGCAGAATGCCTACCGCCGCAGCATCGCCACCGGGACGCAAGGCGACGGCAGCTACCGCCTGTCGCCCGACCACACGCTGCGCGCCGGGTTTCTGCTGCAAGGCGAGCGCTCGATTGCGCAGACCAACTCGCTGGTGCTGGAGACCGGGCCGGACGGCACGCCGCTATCCGACCAGCCGCTGTCGATTGCCGATTCCGGCGGCAAGACCGGCTGGCTTTACGGGTTGTATCTCCAGGACGAATGGAAGATCACACCGGATGTGACGGTCAATTTCGGCGCCCGCTTCGATCTCGTCGATCAGTACACCCATGAACAGCAGCTCAGCCCGCGGATCAATGTCGTGTGGCAGCCAACTGAGCAGACGACGCTGCACGCCGGATATTCGCGCTATTTCACGCCGCCCCCGTTCGAGCTGGTGGCGCCGACGACGCTGGCCTTGTTCCAAAACACGACCGCAGCGCCTGCCGTTACCGCCGACAGCCCCGTCAAAGCCGAACGCGACCATTATTTCGATGTTGGCGCGTCGCAGATCGTTCTGCCGGGCCTCAAAATCGGGGTCGATGCGTATTACAAGATCGCCAAGAACCTGATCGATGAGGGCCAGTTCGGCGCGCCGGTCGTCCTGACACCATTCAACTATGCGCGCGGCTATGCCGAGGGGATCGAGCTGACAACCAGCTATGATATCGACCAATGGTCGCTTTACGGCAATTTCGCCGTCGGGCGGGCGATGGGCGAAGACATCATTTCCGGCCAGTTCAATTTCTCGCCCGACGAATTGGCCTATATCGCCAACCATTACATCCATCTCGACCACGACCAGACCTATACGGCGTCGGCGGGTGTCGCCTATACGTTCCCGACAAAGACGCGGGTCTCGGCCAGTGTCGTGTTCGGCAGCGGGCTGCGGGCCAGCACCGACACCGTGCCGAATGGGGCGTCGCTGCCGGATTACCAGCAGGTCAACCTGAGCGTCGTGCAGAAGATCGACACCGGCATCTTCAAGGGGTTGGAACTGCGGCTCGACGTAATCAATGTGCTCGACCAGAAATACGAAATCCGCGACGGCACCGGAGTCGGCGTCGGGGCGCCGCAATATGGCCCGCGGCGTGCGGTCCTGGCCGGGCTGACGCAGCGCTTTTGACGCGAGGCGCCGCTTTGTGGCGGCAGGGAGGGCGACATGGAAATTCGGGTCGACAGGCACGAGCGGCACATCGCGCTGGTGACGATCGCCAACGAGCCGCGCCGCAACGCGATGACGCGCGCGATGATGGCCGATCTGGCGGAATTGTGGGACCGGCTCGAGCGCGATGCGGCGTGCCGCTGCATCGTGCTGACCGGCGCCGGGGAAAAAGCGTTTTCGTCCGGCGCCGATCTTGCCGGCGACCTGACCGCCAGCGCCGAAAGCGCGGCTGTCATCAACCGCGCGCTGTTAAAGGACACGCCGTTTGCAAAACCGATTGTCGCCGCGGTCAACGGCGACTGCATTGCCGGCGGCGTCGAACTGTTGCTGTCGACCGATATCCGCGCCGCCGCACCCGAGGCGCGGTTCGGTTTGCCGGAGGTCCGTTGGTCGATCTATCCGTTCGGTGGCGCAACGATAAAATTAAGCCAGCAGATCGGCCACGTGCATGCGATGGATTTGCTGCTGACCGGCCGGCTGATCGATGCCGCGACCGCGGCGCAACTCAACCTGGTCAACCGGGTGGTCGAGCGCGATGCGCTGATGCCGTGGGCCTTCGACACGGCGCGCGCGATCGCCGCCAACAGCCCGACCGCTGTTCAGGCGGTTCGCCAGCAGATCAGCAGCGGCATCGCCGATTACGCGCGCAGCCGCGAGGCGCTGGAGCAGGAACTCGGCGAGCGCGTCCGCCACAGCGAACATTTCGCCGAGGGCGTCGCCGCGTTTCTGGCAAAGCGCAAGCCGGATTACCGGTAAGCCCGGCGAGGACCGGTCAGGCCGGGTAATAAGCAAAGACGACCGGCGAGACAAAGGCCCAGGTTTCGATAAAGCTCGCTTTGTCCGGTTTGCGGCCGAGCGCTTCCATCGCGCCGAGCAGGCAGAACCAGTTCAGCACCTCGTGCTGCCCCGATTCCTCGATCTGGTCGGTCTTGTAGCCGTGCCACTTGGCGTAATCGCCGGTTTCGAGCGCGTCATAGAGCGCCCGGTCGGCGGCGACATCCGGCCATAATTGCCAGTTCTTTTCGGTCAGAAAGGAATGCGACCAGGAAGACGACGCCATCAGCGCAACGCGCCACGGGCTGTCGGCCATGATCTGCGCCGTCGCGGCGCCGACCTGCATGCAGCGATGCGGGTTGGGCGAGGGCGGGTCGAGATCGCGGATATTGTCTTTCATCGCCAACGGCAGGCGCAGCCCGCGCGCCGCGTTAACGCGCCGCCCGTAGCAATTCACCGAAAACTGCACCAGGGGGTAATCAAAGCCGCGCCGCTCGTCATCGAGCAGCAGCACCGTGTTCTCAAACGCGTGGCCCATCGGATGGTGCAGCGGCTTATAGGCATAGGCCGCGTCGATGCCCTGTTCGATCAACCGGGTGGCGAGGTATTTCCCGGCCTCCTTGTGGCCGCGCATGCGAAAGCTTTTGTCCTTGGGTTCGTTCCACGGATTGTCCGGCGACCGGCGATGCGCCCAGGGCTGGATATCCCGGTCCTCATAAGCCAGCACGGCGAAGGGTGGGACGATGTCTTCCTTGAAGTTCTCGTACTGGTCGTCGCCCCACATGACAATCAGGTCGGGCTTGAACTCGTCAAGCGCGCGGCGCGCCTCGGCGAAGTGCGCGCGGTAGACTTCACGCGCCCGCGCTGCCGACGCGGCTCCCCAATCATTCCCAAGTTCCTCGCGCAATGGGGCCGGCCAGTTGGCCGGGTTTTTCATCGCGGCCGGCATGTCCGGGTCGTCGAGCGAGGCTCGCATCATCCCGGTCCAGTCCTCGTTCCGCCGCAGCATCAGCGGCCGGTGCGTACATCCGACCCCGAGAATCTCAGCCATGCAGACCTCCCTGTACAGATCGCCGCAATCGCGCAGGACAAATCGTTACGCAAACGACGCCAGGGACTCGCAAAGGACGCAATGGATCGCGTTACGCCTTCGCGCCCTTTGCGTCTCCTTTGCGCCGATTGCGTTAAAGCGTCTTCACGCGCGCTGCGCCGCCGGCAGCAGGCCCTCGCTGTATTTCGGGCGCAGGATGTCGAGCTTCATCGGCACCGGCGTGCCGAGCCACAGCGCGTTCTTGCTGTGATCGTCATACGAGCTTTCGGTTAGCGGATGCACCAGCACGTCGAGGCCTTCGCGGTTCAGCATCAGCCAGGGCACGATGTTCTGGAACTCCGGCGTCTCGAAAATCGCGACAAACTGCGAGATCGGATGCGGCCCACGCGGCTCGTCGCTGAGGCTGCCGATTTCGACGGCGAACTTGTCCTTGATCGTGTCGCGCAGCTTTCCGGCAAGCGGCTTGGTGTCGGCGTTGTAATAGATGTGGGCGTGATAGCCCTTGTTCTCACTCATCAAAAATCCTCCCTTCGTTTGATTAGGCGTCCTGCGCTTCCAATTTCGCCGCGATCTTCTTCGAGATGTCGGCGCGCCATTCTTCCATCGGCTTGAAGCCTTCGCGTGCGCGGCAGTAAGCCTCGGTTTCGGCGAACAACTGGTCCTCGGGCTTGTCGAGGTCGATCTGGAAGCCGAGCGGCTGCGGCACATACCACGGCGTGTCGCAGAACATCTCGATACGGTTGCCTTCGGGGTCCTGGAAATAAACCGACCAGGCGTTGCCGTGGCAGATCGGGCTGATGCCCTCGCAACCGGCATCGCGGATTTTGCGAAACGCGCGCTGCACCGCGGGCAGGGTGCCGATGTTGAACGATACCTGCTGTACCATCGGCACTTCGGCATCGGTGGCGCGGCCGCGCACCAGGACGACCTGATGATGGTCGCTGGGGTTGCGCGACAGGAAGGTGATGCGGCCGTCTTCCGCCCCGTCGCTGACGACGAAGCCGAGCACATTGGTGTAGAAATCGATCATCTTCTGAACATCGTGGACATACAGCCCGACATGGCTGAGGCGGGGTGCTGCTTCCTGCATGGGTCATATCTCCCGTTTGTGACGTGACCGGGATATAGCAGTCTGCGACATATCTACCCAATCGATTATTGATATGCTAACCATGCACTGCATGGATATTCGAGCGGTCGACCTCAATCTGTTGAAAGCCTTTGACGCGCTGATGACCCAGCGCGCGGTGACCCGCGCGGCGGCCCATATCGGGCTGTCGCAGCCGGCGATGAGCCATGCGCTGTCACGCCTGCGCGATCTGTTCGCCGACGATCTGTTTGTCCGCACCCAGGCCGGAATGGAGCCGACCGCGAGAGCCCGGGAGGTGGCCTCGCTGGTATCGGCGGCGATCGAGCGCATCGAGGCGGCATTGAACCTGGGGATCGGCTTCGATCCGGTGAAAAGCACCGGTATGTTTACCGCCGGTATGGCGGAGTACGCCGAGATCGCGCTGGTCGGCCGGCTTGCCGCGGCGCTTGCCGAACGGGCGCCGCACGCGACATTGCGACTGCTGCCGCTCAACGGCGCCGACGCTGCGGAGCAACTCGAACGCGGCACGATCGATGTTGCGGTGGCGCATCTGCGAACATTGCCCGCGCCGATCGAGTCGCAGGTGTTGCTGCGCGATCCGTTTGTCGTCGTGATGCGGCGCGGCCATTTATTGGCGGATGCGTCGCTGTCGATCGAAACTTACGCTGCGCAACGCCATATCCTGGTGTCGCCGCGCGGCCAGACCAGCGGCGCGATCGATCGTTTCCTGGTTGATTTCGGCCTGCGGCGGCGGGTGTCGCTGCTGGTCGCGACCTATCTGGCCTTGCCGGCGGCGCTCAGCGCTTCCGACCTGATCGCCACGGTGCCGCAGCGCGCCGCCCGGCAGATCGCCGCCAGCCCGGATATAACGATCAGGCCGCTGCCGCTTGATCTTGCGATGACTGTCTCGATGGCCTGGCACCGCCGCGCCGCCAGCGAACCGGCGCAAGGCTGGTTTCGCGCACTGCTGATCGAAGCGGCGGCGGAATAGTCAGCGCCGGATCACGGCAGGCGACCTGCGGGTTTCCCAATCGAGTCGTTCCAGTTCCGGGATATCGTCCTCGGCCAGCGGATAGCCCACGCAGAAATAACCGATGAACGTCCAGTCTGCCGGCATCTCCAACGCGGCCGTAATTGCCTTCGGGTCGAGGATCGACACCCAGCCGACCCCGAGTTTTACCGCCCGTGCCGCGAGCCACAGCGTGTGCACCGCCATGACGGCCGAATAGGCCGTGGTCTCGGGCATCGTGTCCCGCCCCAGGCCGTGCCCCTGACGCGGCTCGGGTTCCGCAAAGACGGCGAGATGGCACGGCGCTTCATCGAGACCGGCGAGCTTCAGTTGCGCATAGTGCGCCGTGCGGTCGACATGCTGGCGGCTGAGTGCCTGGGCATTGCACGTCGCGAAATTCGCGCGCACGGCGGCGCGGCGCCGGGGATCGTCGACAATGACGAACCGCCACGGCTGACTCAGCCCGACCGATGGCGCCAGGTCAGCGATTTCCAGTAAACGTTCCAGCGTGCCGTCTGGCAGCGGTTCCGGCCGAAAGTGCCGCACATCACGCCGCCAGCGGAACAGCTCGACAAGTTGCGCACGGAACGCTTCGTCAAATACCGGCCCGGTCACCGCGTCGATTTCTGTTTTCGTCATCCGCGGTTCCCGGGAGGGGCCGCGGGGCCGCTCGCAGTTGAGGGCGGCCCCGCACGACTTATCCCACGGCCGCCGGTATCTCGATGTTCAGCAGCCGGGCGGCGTTGCGGCCGAGGATGGCGCGGCGTTCGGTGTCATCGAGACTTTTGGCGCCTTCGATAAAGCCGATAGGGTCGATCTCACCCATATCGGCGGGATAGTCCGTGCCCATCAGCAGATGGTCGGCGCCGTATTGCTCGACCAGATACTGAAGCTGGTTGTGAGTGTAGACGATCGTATCGAAATACAGCCGCTTCAGATACGTCGTCGGCATGTGCCGCAGATGCTCGCAGCAATCCGGCCGCGCCGAGGCGCCGTGGTCGATGCGCCCGGAATAGGCCGGCAGAAAACCGCCGCCATGCGACAGCACCAGTTTGAGGTTCGGGTGGTCGTGCAGCACGCCGCCGAAGATCAGGTGATGCACGGCAACCGTCGTATCGAGCGGGTTGCCGATGATGTTGGTGAAGTAATGGTCGCGGAAGCGGCTTGCCTCGGGGAAGCCGGTCGGGTGCATGAACAGGGTCAGGCCCAGTTCTTCGGCCCGTGCGAAGATCGGGCGGAAACGCGGCTCCGACAGATCGGCGCCGGCGACGTTGGTCGCGATTTCGATGCCGCGCAGCCCCAATGATTTATGCAGCCGTTCGAGTTCGGCGACCGCCAGCTCCGGCGCCTGGAACGGCACGGTGCCGAGGCCGACAAAGCGATCGGGGTGTTTCCCGACGATGTCGGCGATGTTGTCGTTGATGACCCGTGCCGTTTCAATGCCGAGATCGGCCGGCACGCTGTAAAAGGTCTGCGCCGGCGATGGAGTGATCGCCTGGATGTCGATCCCCATGCGGTCCATGTCGGCGAGCCGGGTCGGGATATCGGTAAACTGCACGCGATTGCGCCGCGCTTGTTCGCGATTGGTCTCGCGGGTGAGCTCATTGGCGAATTGGTGCCGCGGCTGCCAGTCCATGCTGAGCCCGGCGCCGGCGATCATCTCCTCGGCCTTTGCGGTCAGCAGGTGGCAGTGGATGTCGATCGTGAACCACTTGCCGCGTGCGCGCATCGGGCCGGGAAATCGACCCGGGATCTGTGTTCCTTCCGGTCTGCAGGTAAACAGCATCGGCGCCTTCTCCATGATTTTCACGATCTTACGCGAGATCGGGGAGCGCCCGCATCAACGCGATGCCGTAATCGGATGGCCCGCGCGAAAAAACCGCGGCGCCGGCCGTCAGGCCTCTGCCGATGGGCGGTCGAGGATGTCGCGCACGGTGCGGGCAAGGTCATCGCGGCGATACGGTTTGCTGAGGAGGCGTATACCGGCGATCGGCTCGACCGTGCCGCTGAGCCGCGCCTCCGGGAAACCGGAGGTCAGGATGACGCGCAGGCCGGGCCAGCGCTCCATCGCGGTGCGAGCCAGCTCGATCCCGTCCATGTTGCCGGGCATGATGACATCCGTGAACAGCAAGGTGATTTCTTCGGCGGCGAGCTGTCGGAGCGCCGCGGCGGCAGTGTCGGCCTCGATCACGCGATAGCCCAGCGCCGTCAACTGCCGCCTGACAACACGCCGAATTGCCTCGTTGTCGTCGACGACCAGCACCGATTCATTACCGCCAGCAGCCGGCAAGGCGGCAGGCGGCCGTGGTGCCACCTCCACACCGGTCAGGTCGCGCGGCAGGTAGATGCGGAACGTCGTACCTTTGCCAAGCTCGCTGTAGACGTTGATGTGGCCGCCCGATTGCTTGGCAAACCCGAACACCATGCTGAGACCGAGGCCGGTACCCTTGCCCTGTTCCTTGGTGGTGAAAAACGGCTCGAATACCCGTGACATCACCTCGGGCGGGATGCCGGTGCCGGTGTCGCTGACTCCGACCACCACATAATCGCCGGCGGCCAGATCGGCATACGCCTCGACGTACTCGGCGTCGAGCGCGTGGTTTTCCGTGGTGATCATCAAGCGCCCGCCGCGCGGCATCGCGTCGCGTGCATTGGTCGCGAGATTGACGAGGCTTGCCTCCAGCTGTGCCGGGTCGACGACAATCGGCCAGACGTTGTTGGTGAGGTTGACGCTGATGGGAATATGCTCGCCGAGGGTGCGGCCAAGCAGCCCGACAATGTTCGATACCATGTCGTTGATGTCGATGCGCTCGGGCTGCAATGGCTGGCGCCGCGCAAAGGCCAGCAGGCGTCGTGTCAAATCGGCGCCGCGGACGGCGGCGCTCAAGGCTTCGCCGACCAGCTCGTCATTCTCGGCGGGCAGCGACCCGGTCAGCCGCAACAGGTCGAGATTGCCGATGATGATACCGAGCAGATTGTTGAAATCGTGCGCCATGCCGCCGGTCAACTGGCCGATCGCATCCATACGCTGCGCCTGGCGCAGGCGCAGATCGGCAGCGTGGCGCTCGGTGATGTCGCGGCCTATAAAGAAATGCCGCTCTTCCGGCTCCGACCATACCCCCATCCAGGACAGCGGCACGATGTGCCCGTCTTTGTGGAGGTAACGGCATTCGAAATTGCGCATCACCCGCCCGGCTCTCGCCAGCCGCATTTCGTTGCGCGTGTTGTCGAGATCGGGCGGGTAGAGGATGCCGCGCGCGTTGTGGCCGATCAGTTCGCCGGGGCTGTAGCCGATGATGGTTTGTGCGCTGGGGCTGACCCGGATAAACGTGCCGCGACGGTCGACAACCAGGATCAGGTCAAGCGAGGTGTCAAAAATCCGCTGATTGATGGCATTGACGACATCCTGGGAATCGCGCGGGACGATTGGCTCGCTGCCGGAACCGTCGTCCGTTGTCGGAGATTGCGGCATCGTCGAAGGTTCGTCCCACGCGGCAAAGACTAGCGAATCATCCGCGCTATCATGGTGCATGCCAAGCCATTTGATCACCGCGCAATCGCCGGCCGGTCTTTCCCTCGCAAATAGACGCCGCGTTTGATGCTGTCTCCATCATCCTTGATTTTTAGATAATGCCGAAGCATGGACAACGTTGCCCATGCCGGGCTCCGTCGGGGCCGCCTGCGTATGCCAGATGGCGATGCAGGCGGGTATGTTCCGGTAAATGATTGCGGTCAGAGGTGGCGGCGCCACATAAGGGTGATGCAGCTTTTACCCCAGATTATCGAGCGCCCGCCGCGCCGCACGAAAGTAAAGCGTGGCGGCGCCAACCGGGAAACAATTGTCGCCGCGCTCCAGCAAGGGTTCGATTGGGTCTATGCCAAGGCGGTCAACGGTTTTCCCGGACTCGAAGGTGCGCAGGAACTGGCCGCGGACTACGCCGCACGGTATGAGACCGCCGATGCGGCGGTCGCTGCGTTGATCGCGCGGCAGACCGGCATCGCCGGGGCCGCCGGCTTTGTGACCGGGTGCGGCGGCTTTGTCGCGCTGCCGGTGGCGATCCCGGCCAATCTCGCGAGCGCGCTTTTCATTCAAGTGCGGCTCGTTGCGGCGATCGCACATCTGCGCGGCCACGATCTGCACAGCAACGATGTGCGCGCCTTGGTGCTGGCCTGCCTCACCGGTTCCAAAGCCGCTGACACGCTGAAGGATGCCGGGGTCAGGCTGGGCACTCGCGTGACCCGGGACGCGGTTGGCTGGGTATCGCCGGTCGTGTTCAAAAAGCTCGGGCATGGCGCGCACACAAAATTGCTTGCCGTTGCCGGCAGCGGTGCGGCGCGCCTGGGCAAATTTGTCCCCGTGGTCGGCGGCGTCGTAGCCGGTGGCTTCGACGCGGCGATGACCCAGCTGGTCGGCCGCACCGCCGACCGCGTCTTCACCAAGCGCCGGCCGGATCAACGCCCTCCGACTCCGATGCTTGACGGCTAGCGGATTTTCGCCGGCGTTGTTGTCGAATACGGCCCTGCCATCGACTTCCGACAGGAATCTCCGCCTCTCGGATGGCCACGGCGCCGACAGCATGGCGTCGCTTTCTCTCCCGTTTCAATCACGATAACCCGTTGTCCCGGCCTGCGCCGGGATGACGCCTTTTATTCTATTCGAGCGCTTTTGCGCCGAACACCGACATCAGCCCGTGGGCATCTGCTCCAACAAGCGGCCGAGGCCGGGGAGGCGGTCGGTGCAGCCGATCTTGCGCATCATCGCCCAGAGCGCCGCCTGGTTGGTGGTGATCACCGGTTTGCCGAACTCGCGCTCCCAGCCGGGGATCGACGCCATTGTCGGGAAATTGCCGCCCGGAACCAGAAATGCCTGGATTTCCGGCCGATTGATGCGCGCAAACGCATCCCGCGCGTTTTCCGGCCCGAGATTGCCGATCGCATAGGAATCGGTGGCGGCAAATCCTTCCAGCGCGACGATCTTCAGCCCGTAGCGGCCTTCGAAATAGCGGCGGGCGCTGGCATTGACGGGCTCCGAATAGGGCGACACCAGCGCGACATTCGTCGTGCCGAGTGCGCGCGCGGCTGCGCCGACCGACATCGCCGAGGTAATGCCCGGCACGCCGGATGCCGCCTCGATGCGGGCGACCGTCTTCTCGTCGAAATCATCTTCGAACAGGCTCGCCGAGCTTTGCAGCAGGATGATCAGTTCAACCCTGGCGGTGCCGAGCATCTTGGACTGGTATTCGACATCGGCATCGAGCGGCGGCTGGAACGGCGACTTGTCGGGGCTGCGAGACATCACCCGCCCGTAATGCGCTTGCAGGATGTTGGCGGGCAGCAGATGGCTGAACTCGGTCTCGACCGTCGTATTCGTCGAGGGGATCAGCACGCCGAAATGGCGTGGCGTGGCAGGGGGCGTGGCGGGAGACGTGGCAGGGGGCATCACTGGGCCTTTCGCTGGGTATGCTGGCGAACATAGCGCCGGAAGCGCGAAGCCGATAGCATGGGCCATTGCATTCGCCGCGGGAGAAAGCCGAGATGACTACACCTGCCTTGCCGCTCAACGGCTTTGTTGTTCTTGACCTGACCGCCCACCGTGCCGGCCCGACCGCGGTACGCCAACTCGCCGATTGGGGCGCCGACGTCATCAAGATCGAGCCGCCGGGCGAGCAGACCGACGCCACCGGCAGCCGACGCGACGGCCCCGATTTTCAGAACCTGCACCGCAACAAGCGGTCGATCACCCTCAACCTGAAATCAAAGGAAGGTCTCGAAGTCTTTATGACGATGGCAAAAAAAGCCGATGTCATCGTCGAGAATTACAAATCGACCGTCAAATTCCGTCTTGGCGTCGATTATGAATCGGTCAAAAAGGTCAATCCGCGCATTGTCTATGGCAGCATTTCCGGGTTTGGCCAGGACGGCCCGTATGAAGGCCGCCCCGGCGTCGACCAGATTGCGCAGGGCATGGGGGGCCTCATGTCGATCACCGGCCTGCCGGGCCAGGGACCGATCCGCGTCGGCATCGCGATCAACGACACTTCCGCCGGCATCCTGCTGGCCAACGGCATCACTCTGGCGCTGCTGGCGCGCGAGCGCACCGGCCAGGGGCAGTGGGTGCATACCTCGCTGCTCGAAGCACAGATTTTCATGCTCGACTTCCAGGCGTCGCGTTACACGATGAAGGGCGAAGTAGCGAAGCAGGAAGGTAATTTCCATCCGACCTCGCCAGGCACCGGCATGTTCCAAACCGCCGACGGCTACATCAACATCGCCGCCTCAGGTGACAGCCTGTGGAAGAAATTCTGCGAAGTGTCAGGCGATAAGGACCTGTCGTCGAACCCTGATTTCGCAACCGTGCCGTTGCGCGCCAAAAACCGGCAGGCGCTGATTGCGCATCTCAACGATGTCGTGCGCAGCAAGCCCTCAGCCTTCTGGATCAGCGAACTGAACAAGGCCGGGGTGCCGTGCGGCCCGATCAACACGATCGACCAGGTGTTCGCCGATCCGCAGGTGCAGCATCTCGGCATCCGCCGCCCGGTCGATCATCCGAAGATCGGCACGTTCGACATTGTCGGCCAGCCGATCCACATGGGCGCCTTTCCGCAGCCGGAGCGCCTGCGCTATACGCCGGACCAGGGCGAGCATACCGATGAGGTATTGCGCGAATACGGCTATGACGCCGCGGCGATCGCCGCGCTGCACGCGAAGAAGGCGGTGTAGGCGCCGCTGCTCACGGCCGCGGTACGATCTCCTTGCCGAGCGGAAACAGACTGGCGCCCGCCAGCTTAAGGTGGGCCCAGGCAAACGGCAGTCCGATGATCGTGATTGCCAGACCGAGCGCCAGCAGCAGATGGCCGAACGCCAGCCACCAGCCGGCAAGGATGAACCAGACGATGTTGCCGAGCGTGCTTAAGACACCGGCATCGGGGCGTGACACCATCTGCTGCCCGAACGGCAGCAGCGTGTAGCCTGCGATCCGCAATGCGGCAAAGCACCAGGGCAGGCCGATAATCGTGATGGCCATGATGCCGGCCGCGATTAGCCACGCGAACGCCGCAGGCAAGCCGCCGAGCACGAGCCAGAGAATGTTGAGCAGTAGCGACATGCCGGAAATAACCCGCAATCCTTTATGTGAGCGCCTTCGCAGGACGAAACGCGACAGAGTGGCAAGGTGAATAGATAGGCAGATGAGAGCGCCTTACAGCCGCACCCTGTTCGATTTGCTGTGTGAACAGGCCGGGCGCTTTCCCGGCAACGCCGCGGTGATCTGCGGCGAGCGGACCGCCAGCTATCGTGAACTTGCCGACGGTGCTGCGCGGATCGGTGCGGCGCTGCGGATGCAGGGTATCGCGCGCGGCGGGCGGGTCGGTATCCTCATCAACAACCGGCTCGAATGGCTGGAAGCCTGCTTTGGCGCCGCGGCGGCGGGCGCGGTGGCGGTGCCGTTCAGCACCTGGTCGAAACCGGGTGAACTTGCCTATCTGCTGGCCGATTCCGCGATCGAGGCGCTGATTGCGGTCGATCGTTTCAACGGTGAAGATTTTGCGACGGCACTCGCCAGCGCCGCGCCGGACGCGGCAAGGCTACGCCTGATCGTATTGCTCGGCCATGACGTCAGACCGGGGTGGGTCTCCTATGATGAGTTCCGGGCGGCTGCCGCGCCACTTGCCGCACCCGCTCCGGGCGAGGGAGCGACGCCCGGCGATGATGCACTAATCCTCTACACTTCCGGCTCCAGCGCGCGGCCAAAGGCGGTGCGGCTGCGGCATGCCGACATCATCGAAAACGGCTTCAACATCGGCGAGCGCATGGGCTTGGCGCCGGATGACCGGGTGTTGCTGGCGCCGCCGCTGTTCTGGGCATATGGCGCATGCAACGCGCTGCCGGCCACGCTGTCGCATGGCGCGACGCTGGTGCTGCAAGAGCGGTTCGACGCCGGCGGGTGGCTCGACTTGGCTGAACGCCATCGCTGCACCGCGGCGTACACCCTGCCGAGCATTACCGGCGCGGTGCTGCGGCATCCGGCGTTTTGCCGGGAGCGGCTGGCAAACCTGCGCACCGGGCTGATGATCGGGTCGCCGGAGGAGGTGCGCATCGCTGCCGAAGACCTCGGCGCCGCCGGCATTTGCAATATATACGGCTCGACCGAGACCTATGGAAATTGCTGCGTCACGCCGTGCGAATGGCCGCTCGCCCGCCGCATGGCGGGGCAGGGGCCGCCGTTGCCGGGCGTCACGCTGCGCATCGTCGATTCGGACAACGGCGCCGTGCTGCCGGACGGGACAACGGGCGCGCTGCAAGTGTCGGGTTATGTCACGCCCGGTTACGGCGGCGGCAGCGCCGAGCACAACGCCATCGCATTTACCGCCGACGGTTATTTCCGTACCGGCGATCTCGGGTTTGTCGACGATGCCGGCGGCTTCCACTTCGTCGCGCGCGACGCCGACATCATCAAGCGCGCCGGCATCAACGTGTCGCCGGCCGAAGTGGAAAGCCTGCTGCTGCGGCACCCCGGTGTCGCGCAGACGGCGGTGGTCGGCGCGGCCGCGGGCGAGCGCGGCGAAGCGATCGTCGCCTTTGTTGTGCCCAAGCCGGCCGCGACCTTACGCGCGGATGACCTGCGCACGCATTGCCGCAATCTTGCATCGAGCTACAAGGTGCCGGACCGCATCGAAATCCGCGCCGCCCTGCCGGTGACCGAAACCGGCAAGCTGTTCCGCCGCGCCTTGAAGGAAGAAGCCGCAGCGCTGACGCGTGGCGCTGGGTGACGGCCGCCACTATCTAAATCTGAGAACTGGTAGCCGCAGGCAGAGAAGAACGGAGCGCGCAGGAATGAGTGTGGTCGATGCCCCAGCGGCGAGCGAAGCCGGGCGCGATTTTATTCGTGACATCATCGCGGCCGATCTCGCGGCGGGGCGCAATGCCGGCGTGGTGACGCGGTTTCCACCAGAGCCGAACGGATATCTGCATATTGGGCACGCCAAGTCGATCTGCCTCAATTTTGGCGTGGCGGAGGAATTCGGCGGGCGCTGCCATCTGCGGTTTGACGACACCAACCCGACCAAGGAAGAGCAGGAATATATCGACGCGATTCAGCGCGACGTGCGCTGGCTCGGTTTCGATTGGGGCAGCCACCTGCACCACGCCTCGGATTATTTCGAGCAGCTTTATCTCTGGGCCGAATACCTGATCGAGAAAGGCCTCGCCTATGTCGACGACCAGACACCGGCGGAAATGCGCGCCGCCCGCGGCACCTTGACTGAACCCGGCCGCAACTCGCCTTACCGGGAACGCAGCATCGCCGAAAATCTCGACCTGTTCCGCCGCATGCGGGCCGGCGAGTTCCCCAATGGTGCCCGGGTGTTGCGCGCCAGGATCGACATGGCGTCGGGCAACATGAACCTGCGCGATCCGGCGCTTTACCGCATCCTGCACGCATCGCACCCACGCACCGGCACCGCGTGGTGCATCTATCCGACCTACGACTATGCACACGGCCAGTCGGATGCGATCGAGGGCGTCACCCATTCGATCTGCACTCTCGAATTCGAGGATCATCGGCCGCTTTACGACTGGCTGCTCGAACACCTGCCAATTCAGGAAAAGTATGGGCCGTCGCGGCCGCACCAGTATGAGTTTGCCCGCCTCAATCTCGCTTACACCGTGATGTCAAAGCGGTTTCTGAAGACGCTGGTCGATGACGGGCATGTGTCCGGCTGGGACGATCCGCGCATGCCGACCCTCGCCGGGCTGCGCCGTCGCGGCGTGCCGGCCGCGGCGTTGCGCGAGTTCGTCAAGCGGGTCGGCGTCGCTCGGGCCAACAGCGTCGTCGATATCGCGATGTTCGAGCATGCAGTGCGCGATGTGCTGAACCACGCCGCGCCGCGTCGCCTTGCGGTCCTGCATCCGTTGAAAATCGTGATCGAGAATTATCCGGAGGGGCAGACCGAAGAACTCGAAGCGATCAACAACCCGGAAGACGCCGCCGCCGGCACCCGGCCTATCGCATTCGGGCGTGAAATCTACGTCGAACGCGACGATTTCATGGAAAATCCGCCAAAGAATTTCTACCGCCTGGGGCCGGGGCGCGAAGTACGGTTGCGCTATGCCTATTTTATCACCTGCCGCGAGGTGGTGAAAAATGCTGCCGGCGAGGTCGTCGAACTGCGCTGCACCTACGATCCGGCGACTCGCGGCGGCAACGCTCCAGACGGGCGCAAAGTGCGCGGCACGATCCACTGGGTTTCGGCGGCGCATTCGCTGCCGGCGGAAATCCGCCTGTATAATCCGCTGTTTACCCGCCCTGATCCCGGCGCTGATGGCGATCTGATGGCCGACCTCAATCCCAATTCGCTCGACATATTGACCGGCGTTCGCCTCGAACCGGCGCTGGCCGGCGACAATTTCGAGACCGCGGTGCAATTCGAACGCCTCGGCTATTTCTGCCGCGACCGCGACTCGGAACCGGGATGTCCCGTTTACAACCGCACGATCGGCCTACGCGATAGCTGGGCCAAGACCCAGGCCGGCGGCTGACCAGTCAGAGCAGCCGTTCGCCGGCTCGTTCCAGTTCGGGGCGGAACGCCGGATCGGCGATCGCAATCATTGCTCGGGCGCGTTCGGCGAGGGTGCAGCCTTTGAGGTCGGCGATGCCGTGTTCGGTGACGACGCAATCGGCGTCGGCACGCGGCGTCGTGACCACGGCATCGGCGAGCCGTGCGACGATGCGCGAATGCCGTCCGTCGCGGGTCGCCGATTGCAACGCAATGATCGACCGTCCTTCCGGCGCGCGGTTGGCGGCGCGCACGAAATCCATCTGGCCGCCGGTCAGGCCGATATGCCGGCCTTGCGCGGTTTCGGCGTTGACCTGTCCGGTCAAATCGACTTCCAGCGCCGAGTTGATCGCGACAAACCGCCGGAAATTGCCGAGCACCACGGCGTCGTGGGTGTAGCGCGGCGAGCGGATCTGGATCAGCGGGTTGCGGTCGGCAAAGCTGTAGAGCCGCTGCGTGCCCATCAGCATCAGGCTCACCGTGATTCCGGGGTCGATTTCCTTGTGCCGGTTGTCGACGATCCCCGCCGCCATCAGATTGGCGACGCCGTCGCCGATCGCGCCGGAATGGATGCCGAGGCCGTGTTTGCCGGCAAGCGCCACCGTCACGGCTTCGGGAATCAGGCCGATGCCGAGTTCAATCGTCGCGCGATCGGGGACGAGGCTCGCAACGTGCGCGGCGACTTGGCGCTCGATCGCGCCGATCGCACGCGCCGGCAATTCCAGCACCGGATGCGGCGCCGGCACCAGGATGTCGATCAGGCCCGGCTCGACCAGCGTTTCGCCGAACGTCCACGGCAGGTTCGGATTGATTTGCGCGATGACGAGCCGCGCCCCTTGCATCGCTTCGCGCAGGCATTCGATGCCGAGCCCGGCGTTGTAATTACCGGCGGCGTCGGGGCCGGTCACCTGCAACAGGGTGATGTCGATGCGCGGCCTGCCAGCCGCGATCAGGTCGCACAGGCTGGAAATGTTGGCCGGGATGACATTGTCGGCGCCCCTCGCGAAAAAGCGCCGGCCGGCACCTCCGCCGCCAAACGCCGTCACCGTGACATTGGGATGACCCGCGGCAAAATCGCTGGCAAAAGTCAACGGGAAGAACAGCCGGAAGGCGGGGCAGCGCGGTGCCTGCTCATTCAACAGCCGGGTCAGAAATACCGGCTCGGCCGTTGCCTCGGCCCAGCCGACCGTGTCGCCCTCGCGGATCAACGCGGCGAAATCCAGGTCCTGCGGGTTGATCGTGACCGGCTGTTTCACGGCGCCGGCGTCTCGCCTGGAGCGGCGGCTTGGGCCTTCAGCGCCGCCAGTTCGCGCCGCAGCGCGCGCGTTTCTTCGAACCGCGCCGTCGCATCGCGCAAAAACGCGGCGATCCCCAGCGTCGCGCCGGACGCGTCAGTAAGCCCAAGGATGGTGAACTCGACCGAAATCTGCCGCCCGTCGCGGTGCATTGCCGGCACCGCCAGCAAGGCGCCTTCGGCGTAACGGCTTTCGCGCCCCTGCATCACCTCGTTATAGCCCTGCCAGTGGCGCGGGCGCAGGCGCTCCGGGATGATCAGGTCGAGCGTCGCGCCGAGCGCCTCGCTTTCGGGAAAGCCGAAGATCCGGGTCGCTGCCTGGTTCCAGAACCGGATATGTCCTTGCGCATCGGCGTAGACGATGGCGTCTGGGGAGTTGCGCGCGAGGCCGGCGAGGAACTCTTCAGGCAGTCCGCCGGCGGGTAATCCCTCAGGTTGCGTCGTGCTCATCGTCGGCCTCCACCTCTCCGCTATCCCGCGCGGACTATACCACCGCGAGAAGGCCGAACAGCGCCGCGCCGCCGAGCAATAGTGGCACAGGGTGAAGGCGCGGCCAGCGCAGCAGCGCCACCGTGGTCAGGCCGGCCGCTACCCAGACCGGCCAGCCGCCGGGCTCGGTGCGCAGCACGGCGATGCCGCCCGACAGAAACAGCCCAGCCGCGATCGGCGCGAGCCCGCGCTCGATCGCGGTGTGCCACGGGGAGCCCCGCCATCGGCTCCACATCCGTGCGGCGCCGTACACCAGCACCGCACCCGGAAGATAAAGCGCCGCGCTGGCGATCAGCGCGCCGGCCAGCCCTGCGACCTTCCACCCGATCAGCGCCGCCAGCATCGATCCCGGCCCTGGTGCGGCGCGCGACAATGCGAACAGATCGGCGAATTCGCGGTCGCTGGTCCAGTGATGCACCGCGATCGATTGCTGTGCGATATCGGCGATGACGGAGTTGCTGCCGCCGAACGACAGCAGCGACAGCGGCGCGAATACCGCGCCGAGCGCCAGCAGTGTTTCGCCAAAGCCGTCGCGCATCGTTGTGCTTAGGACCGGTGCGCGTTGCGCAGGGCGAGCGCGATGCTGACCGGCGCCAGACCGACGATCACCCACAACATCGGCCAGCGCATAATGCCGACACCGCCGACGGTTGCCGCTGCGATCGTCAGGCTTGCCGGCTCGAAGGCGCTTTGCGAAAGGCTGCGCAACCCGGTCGCAAGGGTCAGCCCGATGACCGCGGCGGCGACGCCGTCGAGCATCTGATGCAGCAGCCGTTCGCCGCTCAGCCCCGCATAGACCGTGCCGATCGCCAGGATAATTGCGAACGGCCCCGACAGCAGGCCGAGAAACGCCACGGCGGCGCCGGCTCCGCCGCGCAGCCGCTGGCCGATCAGCACCGTCATCTTGACGCCGTTGGCGCCCGGCAGGACCTGCCCCAGCGCCATCGTCGCGAGAAACGCCTGATCGTCGATCCAGCCGCGCCGCAGCACCATTTCGCGATACAGCCAGCCGGCGGTGCCGCCGCCGAAGCTGGTGCACCCCAGGCGGAAAAACGCCCAGAAGATGCGCGCGAGACCGATCGCAGGCACTGCTGCGCCGGCCTCGTTGCCGGACGCGTCGGGGTGCGGCAATACGCTGCCTGCCTGGCCTATGCCGGCGAGATTGTGCCTTGCCGCAACTCCAGCACACCGGCAAGCTGCAAGGCCTCGGCGACGCCGATAAGACCGGCCGCCCAGGCGGTGTTCAGCAGGGCAAATTCCCCGATGATCGATGGGGTGAAGCTGGCGGTCCCGCCGAGTACCAGCGCCACCAGCAGCAGGGCAATTTCATACGCGGCAAACGCGACGATGCCGGAGGCGGCCAGCGCTCGTAGGACATGGCCCGGCACACGGCGCAACGCGGCCTGGCCGGCGAGCAAAGCTAGCACCGCCGCGATGCCGATCGCCACGCCCCACAGCATGGTCGAGGCGTCCCAGGGGTAGTTGAGAAAGGTAAAGCCGACCGCCTGGTTCGCCAGCCAAACCGCAACCACCGTCACCAGGGCGGTGCGCGGCTGCAACAAAAAGGCGGCGGCCAGCGCGAATGCCGGAAACGGGGTGACGCAGGCAAAGGCGCCGCTGCCGATTGCGGCTGCGGCAATCATCAGAAGCGGGATTACGGCAGGGCTGCGTTGGGCGACGCTGCTGCTCGAGCCAAAAAACATCGAATCTTCCTCCTGTCGAATCTTAATGGGTAAACCGCTCGGTCTTAATGGGTAAACCGCTCGGCCGTGCGATCGAACGGGTCGGGCGCTGTCGCGCCGGCCCAGCGCTGGCGCAACGCGTCCCACAAAGCGAGACGCGACCAGTCCGGTTCCCTGAGCGGCTTGTCTTCCGGCGACAGCAACGGGTTGGGCAATAGCAGCGTGATCTGCTGTTCGTTCTCGCCGTTGAACAAGCGTAGGCCCCACGAGATCGGGGCACCTTTGTCGTTGAGCATGCGGTAAAGCTCGGCGCGCGCGGTCTGGCGGTGCCGCGCCAGTGCATCGGGTGTCGGATCGTGGCGCGGGCCGCGCGTCCGGCCAATGCAGAGGTGAAAATGGGTGACGCCGAACGCGATCGTCAGGTAGCCGTCGAGCATTCCGACGTAGGTTGGTGCGTGCGGTGCACGGATTTCCCAGGCGGCGCCCTGGATGATCGGACCGAATGTAATGGCGTCCCAATGCTGCTCGAAGAGGTCGCGCAACATCGCTTCGAGGCTGGTTTCGTCGCTCGGCAACGTAAAAATATCGGCGGCGCGGCCATCGGCTTCGATCACCCGCCGTGGCTGCAGCGGTTCAATCATACGATTCTGGCCATTCGGTTCCTGCGCAGATTGGTGGTTGCGGCGGGGGTTTTGACGGTACACAGTTTGATCCCGCATCGGGCGCCAAGTCCAGGGTGCAGAAGTAACTATGCCGCGATCCGCGACAGGCTCGATACACGCGTCAGGCACGACCCGGGGAAATGCGTCGGGGATGTAGCGCAAGCTCGCTGCCTATGGTGAAATGCAGTCGCTAACCTGATACCTGGGTGAGATCATGATCGGTCCGCCGGGCTTGCCGAAAATCGGACGGCGGGTGTTCGCCTTTGCCGGGGCGTCGCCGGCTCCGTGGCGCGTGCCGTTTCAGATGAAATGGGTGCTGGGCCTCTATGTGGCCGGCGTGCTGGCGCATTTCGGACATCACATGGCGTTCGACCTGCCAGCGGGCATCGACCCCTCGCTTGACGAAGCCCTGGTCAGCGCGCCGGTCAGCCTCGTCTGGCCGGCAGACTTAATCGGAACGCTGTACCAGTTGACCGGCGTTCTTATAAGCTGAGCGTGCGCGGGATTTTTCCCCCCGGCCAAGCCTCTATCTCGTTCAATCGGAACATAATTTGTAATAGGATCGATGCTGGATCAGGGTGGTTCCTGAAAGACGGAAGCGCGGAGGACGGCATGATCGCTCGCTCAGCCCGGCTTTTTGGCGGTGTTGTGCTGGTGCTGGTTTTTTCCGTGGTCGGTGCGCGCGCCGAACTCAGCCTGTTCGGGTCGTACTGGGACAATGTCGCGCGCGCTACGGCGCAAAACGACGCCTATAAGGTGCGGCAGTTGATCGCCGCCGGCAACGACCCCAATGAACTCGACGATGACGGGCGCACCGGCCTGCTGGTTGCGGCGACCAACGGCAACATGCAGATCGCCGCGATCCTGATCAAAAGCGGTGCGCATCTCAATGTGAAGGACAAGCTCGGGAATACGCCGCTGCACTACGCGACCGACCGCGATCACCCCGATATGGCCGAATTGCTGCTGGATGCCGGGGCGCCGGTCGATCCCGAAAACAGGAATGGGATGACGCCGCTGATGGTCGCGGCAAGCCACGGCTATGCCGAGATCGTGCAGGCGCTTCTCGCCAAAGGTGCCAATGTCCGCAAGACCGATTTCACCGGGCGGGACTCGATCGGCTGGGCTCAGGAAAGCCACCGGCCGGCGGTTATCCAGTTGCTGCAGCGGGCTGTCGCCAAGCGCTGACTTGGTGCGGCGCCGCAAGCGACGGGAAGCGACACGGAACTGGGCCTTGACGCTGCCGCCTGACAGCGGCCACCGTGGCACCCTGGGATTGCGACGGAGGCGGCACGATGGAATTCGGCATCTTCAATCTGATGGGCGCGCGTGAGGCGGATAAGCCGACCGCGCAGGTATTTACCGAAGTGGCCGAGCAGACCCGCCGTGCCGACGAACTCGGCTACACCATCGCGTGGTTCGCCGAGCACCATTTTTCGAATTACTGCCTGTGCGCATCGCCGTTGATGATGGTGTCGCACTGTGCCGGGATCACCAAAAACATCAGGCTCGGTACGGCGGTGCTGGTGCTGCCGCTGTACAACCCGGCGCGCCTCGCCGCCGAGATCGCAACGGCCGATGCGCTATCGAACGGCCGCCTGATGCTGGGTGTCGGCGCCGGCTATCAGCCCTATGAATTCCAGCGCTTCGGTGTCGATCTTCAGAAGAACCTCGAAATGACCGAGGAGTTCTGCGACATCCTCGATCTCGCGTTCAGCCGCGACTTTTTCACCTATGACGGCAAACACTACCAGATGCCGGAAACCCACATTCCGGCGCGCCCGGTGCAAAAACCGCTGCCGATTTATGTCGCGGGACATACCGATGCGATGTTCCGGGCGGCGGCGCGGCACGGTTACCGCGTGCTGTCATCCGGCCGGGTCGGCGGCGCGGCACTGCTCGCCGAGCAATATGCGACTATCAAGGGCGCTTTCGAGGCCGAGAACGTCCCGCTCGCCAACGCACACATCACCGTCAATCGCTTCTGCCACATCACCGACAGCAAGGATGAAGGGCTGCGCTTTGCCGAGAACGCGCGCTACCAGACGCGACTGGCCTCGAGCCTGCGGCGGCGGCAGGAGGTCATGCAAGGGACGGTGCTGGTCGACCGGCCGTTTCCCGACGAGCCGTCGCTTGAACAGATCCGCGACGATCTGTTGATTGGCGATATCGAAACCGTGGCGGAAAAGCTCGCCGCGGAGATCCGCGCGACACACCCGGAGCATGTGTGCTTTTCGTTCAAGGTCGGGGCGACGCCGCATGCCGCCGCGATGCGCTCGATGGAGTTGATGATCGCCGAGGTCAAGCCGCGCGTTGAAAAGGCGCTCGGCCTGTCGGTGCAGGCTGCGGCCAATTAGCCGGAGAGTTATGCAAGGCGGGTCGAGGCCCCGCGAAAGGTCCAAAACCCGCCTCACTCTGCTAGAGTGCACCCTGGCAGGTTATGAACAAGCGGGCAGGGCAGGGATGAGGCGTAACTGGCGGGCGATGGCGGTCGCCCTGCTGATCGGCACAGGGCTGATCGGCATTGGAATGCTTGCGACGATAACGGCGGCGCAGGCCGACCCGCTGCAGATTCGGGTTGGCTGGGTGCAGACGCCGGGACATCTCGCGCCGCTGGTCGAGGCGCTGGGAAAAAAGCACCCCGAGGTCTTCAAACACCTCGGCAAGAGCTACACGATGCAGGCGATCCGTTTTAACGGCACAACGCCGCAAATCCAGGCGCAGGCGATCAACGAGTTGGAGGTGGCTTCACAGGCGGCAAGTGCGCTCGCACTGTCGATCACCAATGCGCATCTCGACGCGCGCGTCGTCGCCGATGTGCTGCAGGACGGCCACGAGGGCTATTTCAGCCAGTATTACGTCGTCAAGGCAGACGGCCCGATCAAGAAGATCGAAGACGTAAAAGGCCACCGCATCGCTACCAACACGATCGGCTCTGCCAGCGATTCAGCGATGCGCACGATGTTTCACCGCCACGGCATCAAGGACAGCGACTTCACCACCGTCGAGACCAATTTCGCGACGATGCCGGCGATGCTGGAAGGCGGCAAGGTCGATATGATCGGTGTACTGCCGCAATTCGCCAAAGGCTTTATCGGCAACGACAAGTACAAGGTGCTGTTCACCGCGCGCGACGCTGTCGGCCCGAGCGAAGCGGTGATGTGGGCGATGCGCGCCGATTTTATCGCGGCGCACCGGCCGGTGATGGTCGATTTTTTTGAGGATCATATCCGCGCGGTGCGTTGGTTCCTCGATCCGGCAAACCATGACGACGCTATTGCGTTGGCCGCTGACGTCACAAAGCTGCCGGCGGACAATCTGGCCTACGCCTTTACCAAAGCCGATTTCTACCGGTCGCCCGATGCGCGGCCCGAAATCGCGCTGGCGCAAAAGGAAATCGATGAAAGCGTCGAACTCGGCGTCTTGCCGAAACGGGTCGAAATCGCCCCGAAATACGTCGATTTATCGCTGATCGAGGAAGCCAAGGCCCGTATCGACGGCAAGTGATCACATCGATCACGGCTTTTTGCCCGAATATCACAGGCGAGTATCACAGGAAAGCGGCCCATCTTGACCGACGCTGCGCATATCGTCATCGACCGCGTCAGCCATGTCTATCGGCCGGCACGCGGGCGCCCGGTGTTGGCGCTCGACAATGTGTCGCTTGCCGTGCGCGACCGGGAATTTGTCGCGCTGCTGGGCCCGAGTGGCTGCGGCAAGAGCACCCTGCTGTACCTGATCGGGGGGTTTATGCCCATCGAAAGCGGTGCGGTGCTGGTCGAGGACCAGCCGGTGACCGGCCCCGGCCCCGACCGCGGTGTCGTATTTCAGCATTTCGCGCTGTTTCCCTGGAAGACGGTGCTGCAAAACGTCCTTTACGGCCTGGAAAAACAGCATCTGCCGCGTGACGCCCGTGACCAGCGCGCCCGCCAGTTCATCGATCTGGTCGGGTTGTCCGGTTTCGAGGACAGCTACCCCTCGCAGCTTTCGGGTGGCATGAAACAACGCGCCGCGATCGCCCGCACCCTCGCCATCGACCCGCGCATCCTGCTGATGGACGAGCCGTTCGGCGCGCTCGACGCACAGACCCGCAGTCTGATGCAGGCGGAACTCGCGCGCATCTGGCAGCAATCACGCAAGACCGTCGTTTTTGTCACGCATGACGTGCAGGAGGCAGTGTTTCTCGCCGAGCGGATCGCGGTGATGTCGGCTCGGCCCGGTCACATCAAGGAAATCGTCGAGGCGCGCTTCGACCGCGCAGACCCGAACCTGCAGCGCACGCCGCAATTTCTCGAAATGGTCGATCATGTGTGGAACCTGGTGCGTGGCGAAGCGATAAAAGCGCAACGCGGTGCCGGCGGGTGAGGCCATGAACAGCGTCGCATCATCGATCTCGCGCTACCTGCCGCTCTTGCTGCTGGCGGTGGCGTGGGAGGGCGTGACCCGCGCCGGGCTGGTGCCGGCGGCAGCCTTGCCGCCGCTCGACAGCGTCGGGAAAGCCTGGGTCGGCCTTGCCGCTGGTGGCGATCTGTGGAGCAACGGCGTCGCGTCCATTTCCCGCGGCGCCGCGGGATTGCTGCTCGCGGTGATCGGCGGCAGCCTGATCGGCATCCTGATGGCCTGGTACAAGCCGGTGCGCCTCGCGGTCAATCCGATCGTGCAGTTTTTCTATCCCATGCCGAAATCGGCGCTGATCCCGGTCATCGTGCTGTGGCTCGGGTTTGGCGATGCGTCGAAAGTCACGCTGATCTTTGTCGGTTGTCTGCTGCCGGTCACGCTGAGCGCGTTCAATGGCGCGCGCGGCACCGATGAGGTGCTGATCTGGTCGGCCCGTAGCCTCGGCGCAAGCCGCGCCCGGGTATTATGGGAAGTGGTGCTGCCGAGCGCGCTGCCGGAACTGATGAGCGGCGTACGCACCGCGCTGGCATTGTCTTTTGTGCTGCTGGTCAGTTCGGAATTGATCGTCGCCCGCCAAGGCCTGGGCTACATGATCGGCTGGCTCGGTGATGGGGGCGCCTACGACGCTATGTTTGCCGTGGTGCTGACCGTGGCGACGCTGGGGTTTGCCGCCGACCGGCTGTATCTGATGGCGATGCGGCGCATGCTGGCATGGCGCGAATGAGCAGCGATCTCGACGCGCCGCTCCTGTTGCGGCCAGCATCCTCCAGGCCTGGTTTCGATCTTGCCGCGGCCGCCGTGGGTCGGCGACTGGTGGCGTTGGCGCCGCTGATCGTTTTGGTGATCGCCTGGGAGACGGCGTCGCGCAGCGGCATCGTCACCGCCTTTCTGCTGCCGCCGCTATCCGCGGTGCTGGAGCGCGTCTGGCAGGACGCCGCGTCCGGCGATCTGGTGGTCAATCTCGGCCTGACGCTCTACCGCTCGTTGACCGGATTTGCGATTGCCGGCGTCGGCGGCATTGCGCTCGGCATCCTGATGACGCGGCGGCCGCTGGTTCGATGGTTTTTCGATCCGATCGTGTCGGTCGGGTTTCCGATGCCGAAGATTGCGTTTTTGCCGATCTTTATGCTGTGGCTCGGGCTTTACGATGTTTCGAAGATTTCGATGGCCGTGTTCAACGCGATTTTTCCGGTCATCATCGCGACAATGGCGGCAGCCGAAGGTGTCGACCGGCAGCTTTTGTGGTCGGCGCGCAGCCTCGGCGCCAGTGAACGGCAGTTGCTGCGCGAGATTATCCTGCCCGCCGCAATGCCCCAAATCTTGACCGGCCTGCAGGTGGCCTTGCCGGTTTCAATGATCGTGACGGTCGTCACCGAGATGCTGATGGGCGGCCAAGGGCTTGGCGGCGCGATGATCGCGGCCTCGCGTTTTGCCGATTCGCCGGGTGTCTTTGCCGGCATCGTCGAGATCGCGATTGCCGGGCTGTGCCTTGTCAAAGGCATGACGATGCTGCGCCGGCGCCTGTTGGTGTGGCACCAGGAAACCCGCGAAACGACGACAGTTTAGAATGGCGACCGCAGCCGGTTGCCGCCGCTTTCGCTTTTAACGTCATGCAACATGCCATCCCGGCGCAGGTGTTCCGACCCGGGAAACTGGCAGGATCAAGTTGGTGTATCATCTAGCTGCGGTAGCTGCCGTTGATGTCAACGTAGCCATGCGTCAGATCGCAGGTCCACACTGTGGCGCGGCCACGGCCGATGCCGATATCGACGCCGATACGGATGTTGCGGCCTTTCATATGTTCGGTGACTGGGGCTTCGTCGTAACCCGGCACCGGCCCGCCTTCCGCGGCGATCTTGACGCCGCCGACCGAGATTGCGAGCCGATCGCGGTCGGCCTTCTCGCCAGCCTTGCCGACGGCCATGACAATGCGTCCCCAATTCGCGTCACCGGCTGCAAGCGCGGTCTTGACCAAGGGCGAGTTGCCGATTGCGAGGCCGATGCGTCGCGCTGCCCGTGTGCTGGCGGCGCCGGTCACGTCGATCGTGACGAATTTCTCGGCGCCTTCGCCGTCGCGCGCGATCTGCTGCGCCAGGTCGATCATCACCCGGTCGAGCGCCCGGCGGAAATCGCGCAGCCGCGGGTCGGTGGCGCTGCTCACCGCGGTATTGCCGGCCTGCTGCGTCGCGCACAGCAGCACCGTGTCGCTGGTCGAGGTATCGCCGTCGACGGTGATCGAGTTGAACGAGCGCTGGGTCGCCGCCGACAACAATGCCTGCAGCACGGGTGCCGGTAACGCCGCGTCGGTGAACACATAACCGAGCATGGTCGCCATGTCGGGCGCGATCATGCCCGAGCCTTTGCAGAACCCGTTAAGGCGCACCGTCGTGCCGTCGATCGTCGCGGTCGCAGTGGCGCCTTTTGGGAACGTGTCGGTCGTCATGATCGCGCGCGCCGCCGGCTCCCAGGCTTCGGTCGCGAGTTGTCCGGCGATATGGGGCAGCGCATCGACGATTTTCTCGGCCGGCGGCGGCTCGCCGATAACACCGGTGGAGGAAATGAAGACCTCGTTCGGGGCGCAGGAAAACAGCTTTGCCGCCGCCGCCGCGGTCATTTCGACCGCGGTTCGCCCGCTGCGCCCGGTAAACACATTGGCGTTGCCGGAATTGACGACGATCGCGCGGACCTTGCCGCCCGGCAATGATTCGCGGCACCAGCCGACCGGCGGGCCAAAGGTTAGCGATTTGGTAAAGACACCGGCAATCGTCGTCCCCGGCGCCAGTTCGGCGACCATCATGTCGTTGCGGCCGGCATAGCGGATGCCTGCGGCATAAGCGGCGAGGCGTACGCCGGCGATTGGCGACATCTCGGGGAACCGTTCGGGGGCGAGGGGCGATACTGCGGCCATTGGTCCATGTCTCCAGGGCGCGTCTGAGGGCGTTTATAGAGCGGGACGCGGCGGGCGCTGATGTTGCACATCAAACGCGCAGGAACAAGCCGCCGAACCAGTCAAGCAGGCGATCGCGCGGGAACCGAATGGGCCTGTGTGAATTGACACCCTGACGCCACCCGCCTATGTGTGCCTAGTCGCCGTGCGCTCTTTTTCTGTCCATTCTTCTCCCTGTCCGAGGTTCCCATGCTTGGCGCCTTAGCCCGGCGGCTGTTCGGCTCCGCCAATGACCGCTACATCAAGAGCCTGGGTTCGCTGGTGGCGCAGATCAACGAGATCGAGCCGGAACTCGAAAAGCTCTCCGACGATGGGTTGCGCGCCCGCACCATCGAATTCCGCCAGCGCCTCGCCGACGGTACTGAACTCGACGATCTGCTGGTCGACGCCTTCGCCACTGTGCGTGAGGCGGCGAAGCGCACTCTCGGGCAACGCCATTTCGACGTGCAGATGATGGGCGGCATCGTCCTGCATCGCGGCATGATCGCCGAGATGAAAACCGGCGAAGGCAAGACCCTGGTCTCGACCCTGCCGGTCTATCTCAACGCATTGACCGGCAACGGCGTGCATGTCGTGACGGTCAACGATTATCTGGCACAGCGCGACGCCGAATGGATGGGGCAGGTTTATCGCTTTCTCGGCATGAGCGTCGGCTGCATCGTCCACGACCTCGACGATTACCAGCGCCAGCAGGCCTATCAGTGCGACGTGACATACGGCACCAACAACGAACTCGGTTTTGATTATCTGCGCGACAACATGAAATTCCGGCTCGAGGACATGGTCCAGCGGCCGTTCAATTATGCGATCGTTGACGAGGTCGATTCGATCCTGATCGACGAAGCGCGCACGCCGCTGATTATTTCCGGTCCGACCGAAGACAATTCCGACCTGTACATCCAGGTCAACAAGCTGATCCCCGCGCTCGCGCCGGAGGATTATGAGAAGGACGAAAAGCAGAAGACCGTGACGCTGACCGAGGACGGCGTCGAGAAAATGGAAGGGCTGCTGCGCGACAGCGGCTTGATGGAAGGAGGCACCCTCTACGACATCCACAACGTGTCGCTGGTACACCACGTCAATCAGGCGTTGCGGGCGCACAAGCTGTTTGCCCTCGACACCGACTACATCGCCAAAGACGACAAGATCATCATCATCGACGAATTTACCGGCCGCATGATGGAAGGGCGGCGCTATTCCGAAGGGCTGCATCAGGCGCTCGAAGCCAAGGAAGGCGTCACGGTCCAGAACGAAAACCAGACTCTCGCCTCGATCACGTTCCAGAATTATTTCCGCATGTACCCGAAGCTGGCCGGCATGACCGGCACGGCGATGACCGAGTCGGAAGAATTTGGCGACATCTACAAACTCGACGTGATCGAGGTGCCGACCAATGTGCCGGTGGCGCGCGCCGACAGCGACGACGAGGTCTATCGCTCGACGCGCGAAAAATTCGACGCGATCGCGGAACAGGTGGCCGAGTGCCGCAAGCGGCAGCAGCCGGTGCTGGTCGGCACCGTCAGCATCGAAAAATCCGAGGCGCTGTCGGCATTGTTCAACCAGCGCAAGATCCCGCACCATGTGCTGAACGCGCGCTATCACGAGCAGGAAGCCTTTATCATCGCACAGGCCGGCCAGCCCGGCGCCGTAACGATCGCGACCAATATGGCCGGCCGCGGCACCGATATTCAGCTCGGCGGCAATCTCGACATGCAGCTCAAGGCCGATCTTGCAGCCAATGAGGATTTGGTCGGACGGGCAGGACGCGCCGACGGGATCCGCGCCGAGATCGAGGCGGCGCGCGGCGTCGTCCGCGAAGGCGGCGGCCTTTTTGTCGTCGGCAGCGAGCGGCATGAAAGCCGCCGCATCGACAATCAGCTACGCGGCCGCTCCGGGCGCCAGGGCGATCCCGGCGCTTCGAAATTCTTTGTCTCGCTCGAAGACGATCTGATGCGCATCTTCGGCTCCGAGCGGATGGAATCGATGCTGTCGCGGCTCGGCCTCAAGGAAGGCGAGGCGATCATCCATCCGTGGGTCAACAAGGCGCTCGCCAAGGCCCAGCAAAAGGTCGAGGCGCGCAACTACGACATTCGCAAGCAACTGCTCAAATACGACGATGTGATGAACGACCAGCGCAAGGTCATTTATGACCAGCGCCGCGAGATCATGAGTGCCGAGGACCTCGCCGCGACCGTTGCCGACATGCGCAACGATACGATCGACGCCGCTGTCTCGCGCAACATTCCGGAAAACTCGCTGCCGGAACAATGGGACACGGACGGCCTGCATGCCGATTGCCTGCGGCTGTTGGCGCTTGATCTGCCGCTGGCGGAATGGGCCAAGGAAGAAGGGCTCGACGGCGACGCGATCGGGGAACGGATCATCGCTGCGGCCGATCGCAAAATGGCGGAAAAGGCCGCTAATAGCGGTCCCGAACTGATGCGGATGGCCGAAAAGAGCCTGCTGCTGCAACTGCTCGACCAGACCTGGAAAGACCATCTGCTATCGCTCGATCATTTGCGGCAGGCGATCAATTTGCGGGCCTATGCACAGCGCGACCCGCTCAACGAATACAAGCGCGAAGCGTTCGAACTGTTCGAAGGCATGCTCGTTGAGTTGCGCGAGCAGGTGACATCGGTCCTCAGCCATGTCGAATTGCGCGTCGCTCCGCCGCCGCCCCCGGAGCCGGGACCAGCGCCGTTTGTCGAATATTCCTATGGCGACCCGATGCCGGCGTCACGCGAGATGGCGATGGCGGAAGTGGCGCTCGACGAGGCCGATGCCGTGTTCGCTCCGCAATCGCGTGGCGCGGGTGGCAACCGCAATCGGCCACGGCGCAATGGCAGTAATTTTGGCGGCGCCCACCCGAGCGACAGTGATATGGACGAGCGCCTCGGCGACCGGGTGTCAGCGCCGCGCGCACCGTGGGCTGGCACGCCACGCAATGCTGCCTGCCCGTGCGGGTCGGGCAAAAAATTCAAGCATTGCCATGGTCGGATCTGACGGCGGGCGGATTTGACGGGCGGGCGGAGATGACGGCGAGTCACCCGCCGGAGGCTGACCGTACCTGCTTTTCGCATAAATCGCGGACACAGCATTGCGGGCAGGCGCGGCCCGAATCGTCCTTTTCCATTGCGCGGCAGACATCGCGCAGAATGCGTGGCTTCATCATTAAATAAGGGCTGGGTTCGGGCGGCGCCGGCGTGCGGCGGTCGCGTTTGGCTGTGCGGTACGGCAGTAATTCGCGGCTGTAGCCGATCAGCAGTGGAGCGTCAGCCGACCCGGCATGCGGCGGGTTCTCGGTGGCGTCGGGTGATCGGCGCATGTTGCCCCCGGCCAAGCAGCATTGTTTGAGACGGCTCTGCTCACGGTTCACGACAATCTGAATCTATCACATAGAAGTCGCGTTATTCCAGTTCGCTACCAATGGTTTGCCCTTTAATACCTCAAATATCGCTCAAACAAACAAAACGATCGATTGAATTGCGGCAGCAGATATTCCCGTCTGACGTATGCGCAAAGTTTCCCGCCACTGAAACCGAACCTGACTATACCATCACGCGCTACGATCTTGCTCCAGACTTTTCGCCACCATTTCGAACGTATTGGGGCTGAGCCCCGAGGCAGCGAGAATGCGGTCGAGCTGGTTGCGCATCTGCGTCTGGCGGCCCGCCTCGTGACGCCGCCATTGCCCGAGCGGCTGTACCAGTCTTGCCGCCGTGGTCGGGTTGGTCTGATCGAGCGCCAGAACCTCATCGGCCAGAAACGCGTAACCGTCGCCGCTCGCGGCGTGGAAATGCAAGGGATTGCCTTGTGAAAAGGTCCCCACGACGGCGCGCACGCGGTTCGGATTGCTGCGGGTGAACGCCGGGTGCTCGGTCAATGCCCGCACCGCCGCAAGCGTGCCGGGGAGGGACGAGCGCGCCTGCAGCGCAAACCATTTGTCGATGACCAACAGATCATCGCTCCAGCGTTGATAGAACGCGTCGAGTGCCGCCGCCCGCTCGAGGCAATCGATGTCAATCAGCACGGTCAATGCCGCCAGCACGTCGGTCATGTTGTCGCCGGCGTCAAACTGCGCTTTGGCGAGCTGCGCGCCTGCCGCACGATCGGCGGCTGCGAGATAGGCAAGGGACACGTTGCGCAAGGCCCGCCGTGCGATCGACGGCCCGTCGGCACGATAAGGACCGGGATCGGACAGGCGCCGGTAGGTATCGGCCAAGGCCGTGGACAAGGCGCGGCCGAGCACCGCGCGGCTGTCTTCACGGACATCGTGGATGGCCTCGACGGCGACGACCGCCATCGCGTCCGCCAATGTCGCTTCGCTCGGCAGGGTCAGGGCTTCAGCGGCAAAGGCCGGGTCGCGGTCTGCGTCCGCCAGCGTCTGGCGCATCGCTGCGATGAGATCGGCGTCGAGCGGCGGCATGGCGTGGCCGTTCCGGCAGGACTCGACACGGTCGAGCAGGATGCGGATCGCCGCCTGCTGTCCGGCATCCCAGCGGGCAACCGGATCGGTATCGTGGATCGCCAGAAATTTGAGCCGGTCGAGCGGCACGCCCTGCAATTTGACGGGCGCCGAGAAATTGCGCAGCAGCGAGGGCACCGGCGGCGCCGCGACATCGACAAAGCGAAACACCGCGCGTTCGGTGTCGGGCACCAGGACGCGGGTGCCGGTGCGGGAAACCGCGTCGCCGTCGAGTTGCGTCGGCATTTCGTCGCCGTTGGGGCCGAGCAGCCCGATCGCCAGCGGGATCGGCATCGGCTGTTTGTCGGGCTGGCCCGGGGTTGGTGGCACGCGCTGTGCGACGCTCAATTCATAGCGACGAGTAGCCGGGTCATAACGGTCTTCGACGGTAATTTCCGGCGTGCCGGCCTGCGCGTACCAGCGGCTGAATTCGCTGAGGTCGACGCCGCCGCCTTCCTGCATCGCCGCGACGAAATCACCGATCGTCGCGGCATGGTTGTCGTTGTGCCTGACATAGCGGTCCATGCCGCGGCGGAACCCTTCCGCCCCGAGCAGCGTGTGCATCATGCGGATGATTTCCGCGCCCTTGTTGTAGACCGTCGGGGTGTAGAAATTATCGATCCGCAGATAGCTCTGTGGTTGTACCGGATGCGCCAGCGGTCCGGCATCTTCAGGAAATTGTGCGGCACGCAGAGAACGGATATTGCCGATACGGCAAACCGCCGGGCTGCCCTGGTCGGCCGAGAACAGCTGATCGCGAAATACCGTCAGCCCTTCCTTCAGCGACAACTGGAACCAGTCGCGGCAGGTTACGCGGTTGCCGGTCCAGTTGTGGAAATATTCGTGGGCGATAACGGATTCGATGCCCTGATAATCAGTGTCGGTCGCGGTATCGGGCTTGGCCAGCACATAGCGGGTATTGAAGACGTTGAGCCCCTTGTTCTCCATCGCTCCCATGTTGAAGTCGCTGACCGCGACGATGTTGAACACATCAAGATCGTATTCGAGGCCGAACACATCCTCGTCCCAGCGCATCGCCTTTTTCAGCGACTCCATCGCATGCGCGCATTTGTCTTCATCGCCGCGGCGCACCCAGATCGCCAGAGCCACGTTTCTGCCGGAACGTGTCGTAAAGCGGTCCTTCACCGCGACGAGGTCGCCGGCGACCAGCGCAAACAGATAGGACGGCTTGGGGTGCGGGTCGATCCACGTGGCCCAGTGGCGGCCATCGGTCAGCTCCCCATGCTCGGCCGGGTTGCCGTTCGACAGCAGCACCGGAAAGCGTGCCTTGTCGGCGCGCAGCGTCACGCTGTAACGCGCCATGACATCCGGCCGGTCGGGGAAATAGGTGATGCGGCGGAAACCCTCCGGTTCGCACTGGGTGCAGAAATTGCCACCGGAAATGTAAAGCCCGTGCAGCGCGGTGTTGCGCTCCGGTGCGATGCGCGTCTCGATATCGAGGCGAAACTGACCGGGCATATCGGGCAGCACCAGCGTGCCGTCCGCCTCGCGCCGGTATTCGCCGGCGGCGAGCGGCCGGCCATCGAGCGCGATCGCCACTAGATCGAGTTCGTCGCCATCGAGGTGCAGCGGCGCTGTCGTGTCGACGGCCTCGGGGTTGCGCCGCAGGCTCAGGCGGGAGGACACCCTGGTGTCGCCCGGATCGAGATCGAAAACGAGGTCGACCGTATCGACGAGAAACGCCGGCGGCTGGTAATCGGCGAGCCGGGTCGGCTGCGGCGGCGTGTCGAGAGAGGCGTCGAGCATGGCATTCTACCGTTCGGTCTTGGGTCGTCCCGTCAGCACGGCTCACGCTGTGTTGATGGCGCGGCGCCTGCTGAAAGCGGGATGATGCGCAAAGGCGTTACAGGGGAGGCTAAGGTGAAATTTTATACCCATTACCGCTCGCAGGCGAGTTTCCGTGTTCGCATCGCAATGAACCTCAAAGGCATTGCGCACGACGATACCTATCTGCATTTGGAAAAAGGCGACCAGTTCACCACGGATTATCGCGCGGTCAACCCACAGATGGTGGTGCCGACCGTGATCGACGGCGATACCAAATTATTCCAATCACTGGCGATTCTCGAATATCTCGAGGAGAAACACCCGCAGCCGCCGATCCTGCCGGCCGATGCCGCGTCGCGCGCCTGGGTACGCGGGCTGGCATTGATCAACATCGCCGACGCGCATCCGCTGGTCGTGCCGCGCATCCGCCATTATCTGATTGATGACCTTGGCCTCAGCCAGGATCAACTGATGGGCTGGATCCGCCACTGGGTTGGGGCTGGTCTTGCCGCAATGGAAGGGTTGCTTGCCGCACACCCGGAAAGCGGCCGTTTCTGTCACGGCGATACCCCGACGATCGCTGATATCGGGCTGATCACACAGGTGACGCCGGCCAAAACCTTTGGCGGCGACCTCAGTGCCTATCCCCGGGTCATGCGGGTTTACGATAGCTGCATGGCAATTCCCGCCTTTGCCGACGCGCATCCGTCGAAACAGCCTGACGCAGAATAGCCTCGCCAAATCCTTGCGCCAGCTTATTTCCAGAACACCCGGCCGTGCGATAGCTGATACAGCAGCGAGCCGGGGTAGGAGCAGAGGCGTATGCCCAGCACGATAAAGGCGGCGCCGATCACCGCCCCGATGCCGAGGATGACCAGCAGCGGCGTCCCGATAATACCGGAGTTACGATCGGGCACCCATAACACCATGACAAACGGCGGCACCGTCATCAGCATGATTAGGCCCCCGATGATGATCGGAAGAAAATCGCCGGGTCCTTTGCTAATCGACCAATTAGTCCATTTCATCCGCGCGTCCTGGTAGAAAGCGGTCGCATACGCCGTTAATCGACGAATTGCCTTGGAGCGACGTCGACTGTACGATTATCGCAAGAGATGAAGTTCATCAAGTCTTCATCCGATAGTTCTCAGTTGAATATTATTGTTACTAACTCATAGCTGAACATGCGGGAAAATGAGTGTTTCCCCTCTCCAAGAATCGTGGAGCAGGTTTATTTGTCGAGCCAGGCGTCTTCGAGGCGCCAGCTATTGTAGACGCTATTCGACATCTGCGTGATGTTCTTGACATAAGGCTGCCAGCAGGTTGCGGCGCGGGCATGGAAGATGACCGGCCGCGCCACGTCGGCCGCGATCCGGCGCTCGATGTCCCATACGATGGCTTTGCGCTTTTCCGGGTCGGCCTGCATCGATTGCTGGTCGATCAGCGCCTCGACCTCGGGGTTGCAATAGCCCGTGTAATTGCGTGGCGATTTGCAGACGTAGCTTTCGTAAAAAATCTGGTCCGGGTCGTCGACGGCGCTGCCCGACAGGCTGATTGCCAGTGTGTAGTCCTTGCGTGTCAGCTTCGGTGTCCAGTTCGCGGTTTCGACCGTGTCGAGTTCGGCGTCGATATAGACCGATTTGAGCTGGTCGATCAGGATCGTCGCCGGGTCGCGGTAGCCCGCGATATTGCGCGTCGATACTTTTGTTTTGAGCGGGTTGTCCGGCCCATAGCCGAGCTTTTTCATGATCTCGCGCGCTTCCGACCGGCTTTTTTCGACATCGGTGCCGTAACCCGGCAAGGGGCGCAACTGGTCGAGCGGGATGCCCCATAACCCTTCCGGCGGCGGCTGCATGATGCCGCTGATGTCGCCCTGGCCTTCGCCGAGAATGTTGATAAACGCCTGTCGGTCGAGGGCCATGGCGACGGCGCGGCGCACATCGAGATTGTCGAATGGCGGCTTGCGCACGATCGCCAGCGTGACCGCGACATTGAGCGGCTCGGTATCGCAGATCACGTTCGGCGCCTGGCTCTTGATGTCCTTTAGCAAGGGGATCGTGATCTCATACGGAAACGTCATGTCGAACTTGCCGGCGACAAATCCGAGCAGCGCCGTCGAGCGGTTCGGAATGATCGTGTATTCGATGCCGTCGAGATAGGGCAGGCCCGGTTTCCAGTAATCCGGGTTGCGCGCCAGCTTCAGCGTCTCGTTGGGCTTGTACTCGACGAATTTGAACGGCCCGGTGCCAATCGGATGCAGGCGCATTTCGTGCGCCGGAACATGGCACGGGTAAACCGGCGAATCCCCCGAGGCGAGCAGCGCGATAAACGCCGGCTGCGGCCGCTTCATGTGAAAGACTGCCTCGTCGTCGCCGTTGGTGGTGACCGAGTCGAGGTTCAGATACCAGGTCGCACGCGGGTTGAGCCGCAGCTTTTCCGGCCCCTTGCCGGTCAGCAGGTCCCAGGTGCATTTGACGTCGGCGGCGGTAAACGGCTTGCCGTCGTGCCACTTGACGCCGTGGCGTAATTTGAACGTCAAATCCTTGCCGTCCTCGCTCCACGACCAGCTTTCGGCCAGTTCCGGGCGGATCGTCGCGAGACTGTTCTGTTTGATGTGCTGATCGTAGATCACGAGGTTGTTGAAGACAGCACTCATCGGCGCAATCGTCGACCACGTCGCCTCTTCGTGGATCGACATACTGGCGGGGCTGTCGCGGTGGTAGACGCGCAGGATGCCGCCTGATTTCTGGGCGAGCGCGGTGTTCGTGGCGCCGATGGCGAGCAACAGCAGGGCGGCAGCGAAGCTGGTGAGGTGTCCGATCCGCTGCGGCAGAAGACTCAGTTTCATTGAAAATCTAGGCCACGGCGCGTGGGCTGAATTCGTCGGGCGCGAAATCGTAGCGGGTGTTGCAGAATTCGCAGGTCACGGTGGTGACCTTGTCCTGGCGCATCTCGTCGATGTCCTGCTGCGGGAAGGAGCGCAGAATACCGGCGATGCGCTCGCGTGAGCATCGGCAGCGCGCTTCGACCGGGTGCGTGTCGTAGACCCGCACGCCTTCGTCGTGAAACAGGCGGAACAGCAGCCGATGCGGCGACAGTGCGGGATCGACCAATTCGGCCGGTGTGGCGGTGCTCATCAGCACCATTGCGCGGCGCCAGCCGTCCTCGACGTCGTCGGCGATGACGGTGTAGCCGCCTTCGGGCGGGACGCGCTGCAGCATCAGCCCGCCGGCGCGCCACCCGCCTTCGGGACCGCTGCGCGCGACCGCCAGCTTGAGGCCCGCCTGAATCTGCTCCGACTGGCGGAAATAATGCTGGGCGCACTCGGCGAGGGTGGCGCCGGCCAGTTCGACGATGCCTTGATAGCGCTCGGTATGGTCGCCCTGGTCGACGGTGAAGGCGATGTAGCCGGTGCCCATCAGATCCGGCACAGAGGGGCTGGCGCCGTTGCGTGCCGGCGCCTGCGCGACTGCCGTGTCGAGGCGCTCGCGGTTGTATTGCGCATAGCCGCGCACCGCGCCTTCGGTCGAGACATCGGCGACGATCAGCCGGATCGGCCCATCGCTTTTGGTTTGCAGCGTAAAGATGCCGTCATATTTGAGCGCGCCGGCGAGCAGCACGGCCAGCGTGATCGCCTCGCCGAGGATTTCGGCGACCGGTTCGGGATAATCGTGCTGTGACAGAATCCGCTCGATGCTCGGTCCGAGGCGCACCAGCCGACCGCGCAAGGCAAACGGGTCGAGCTGAAACGGCTGTACCAGATCGTCTTTGCGAGGAGGCATATGGGAGGGCGCGTCGGCCGTTTGGTCGTCTGGCAAATCCACAAACTCCGTTGCGGGTGGCATTGGCATCCGGCCGCTAGGACCACGCACGGCCGCTACCCCGGCCAACGGATGCCGGCCGTCTTTATAAACCCGAGACCGAACGAGCGGGGCGGCGAAATTTAGGCGGCGGTCAGCCGAGGCACCAGGCGAGGATGCCTTTTTGTGCGTGCAGGCGGTTTTCCGCTTCGTCCCAGACGACGGATTGCGGGCCGTCGATGACTGCCGCCGTCACTTCCTCGCCACGCTTTGCCGGCAGGCAGTGCATAAAGATCGCGCCGGGGCTGGCCTGCGCCATCAGGCGTTCGTCGACCCGGTACGGCGCCAGCAGGTTGTGCCGATTGACGTTGGCTTCGACGCCCATCGACACCCAGGTGTCGGTGACAACGCAATCGGCGCCGGCGACCGCTTCTTCCGGGCTGGTGGTCAGGCGTACCCGGCCGCCCTCGCGCTGCGCCCAGTCGAGAAAGGCCTGTTCCGGCGGCAATTCCGCGGGGCAGGCGAGGCGCAGCTCGAAGCCGAACCGGACGGCTGCGTGGATCCAGCTCGCGGCGACATTATTGCCGTCGCCGCTCCACGCCACGACCGTATTGGCGACCGGCCCTTTGCGCTCTTGCAAGGTCATCACGTCGGCCATGATCTGGCAGGGATGCGTCGCATCGGTCAGTCCGTTGATCACCGGCACGGTCGCGTAACGCGCGAGGTCAACGAGCTTTTGCGCCTGATTGGTACGGATCATGATTGCGTCGACATAGCGCGACAGCACCCGTGCGGTGTCGGCGATCGTCTCGCCGCGACCGAGCTGGCTGTCGGCCGTACCGAGGATGATCGTGTCGCCGCCGAGCTGGCGCATCGCCACTTCGAACGAGACGCGCGTGCGGGTCGACGGTTTCTCGAAGATCATCGCCAAGGTCTTGCCGTCGAGCGGGCGGTCGCGCCGCCCGTTTTTGAAGGCAATACCAAGATCGATCATGCTGCGCAGCACCGGCGTCTCGAACTGGTCGATGTCGAGAAAATGCCGTGGCGACTCCGGCTCGCTGCCGTCGCCGACCAGCGTAGCGCCGCCAAGCGCAGCCCGCCCCGCGACCGCTCTCATGCGGCGGGCCACTCGCTGGCGACCTTGTCGAGGATGCCGACGGCCTCGTCAATCTCGGCCTGGCTGACAGTCAGCGGCGGCAGGATGCGCAGCACATTGTCGCCAGCGGTCAGCACCAGCAGGCCCTTCTCACGCGCCTTCGTAACGATATCGCCGGGCGGGACGACGCAGCGGATGCCGGCCAGCATGCCCGAGCCGCGCACCCGTTCGAACAATTTCGGGTATTTCGCAGCGAGCGCTTCGAGCTTGCTCCACAGATATCGGACGTTGGCATTGACCTTGTCGAAGAAACCGGGCGCCAGCATCACGTCGAGCACGGCGTTGGCCGCCGCGACTGCCATCGGGTTGCCGCCGAAGGTCGAGCCGTGCGACCCGGCGACCATGCCCGCCGCCGCCTTTTCGGTGGCAAGACAGGCGCCGATCGGGAAGCCGTTACCCAGCGCCTTCGCTACTGCCATGATGTCGGGGGTCACGCCCGACCATTGATGCGCGAACAGCTTGCCGGTGCGCCCGAGGCCGCATTGCACCTCGTCGTAGATCAGCAGCAGGCCGAACTCGTCGCAGATCGCCCGCAAACCCCGCAGGAAATCCGGCGATGGCGCCCGCACGCCACCTTCACCCTGCACCGGCTCGACGATGATCGCCGCAGTTTCGTTGGTGATGGCGGCGCGCATCTCGTTGAGGTTGTCCCACGCGACGTGGTCGAACCCGTCCATCACCGGGCCAAAGCCCTTGAGGTAGGCTTCGGCGCCAGCCGCCGCCAGAGTCGCAAAGCTGCGGCCGTGGAACGAGCCGTTGCAGCCGATGATCCGGTAGCGCTCGGGGTGGCCGGTTTCGCTCTGGTATTTCCGCGCGACCTTCAGCGACATCTCGCACGCCTCGGCGCCCGAATTGTTGAAGAAGGCGGTATCGGCAAAGCTGTTGGCGACCAGTCGCTCGGCCAACCGTTCCTGCCCCGGAATGCGGAACAGGTTGGACGAATGCCACAACTGGCCGGCCTGTTTGGTAATCGCCTCGATGACATGCGGGTGGCAATGGCCAAGCGAGGTCACGGCGATGCCGCTGGTCAGGTCGAGAAATTTGCGGCCATCGGTGGCGTAGAGATAGGAGCCTTCGCCCCGGTCAACGGCGACGTCCCACCGACCATAGGTCGGCATTACGGGTGTAATCACGGAAACTCTCCTGTGCGATGAATGTGGCGAAATGAGACGGATCGGCGACGCGAGTTATCGTCGTCGTCGTCGCTCGCCGAGGCGTCGCTCCCCAGCGGGGGCGGCCCGTCGCATCTCTTGCCAGCGCCGGCCGAAGCCGCCGGGACCGCGCATCATCGCTACTCTCCTCGCCGCGGCGGGCCGGCTGAGCCGCACCCCCGGAGCACCGAGCAGGAAAGCGGCGGAGTATGAGGATGGGCGGGAATGCTGTCAATTCGCGGATTGTCTGGCGGAGCGCATAACATATCGTGACATATTGACATACGCATAATATGCCGATATGTCACTGTGATGACCGAACGCACCACGGTCCGCCTGCCGGATGAACTGCTCAACCGTGCCCGGCGCAAGGCCGCGGCGGAGGGGCGCACGCTGACCTCCTTGATGGAAGAGGGCCTGCGCTGGGTCGTGTGCGAAAATAGGCAAGCTGATAACGCGAGTCCGCGCCTGCCGCGTGTCAGCGCCGCGACCGGCGGAACGATGCCAGGCGTCGACCTCTCCGATACCGCCGAGCTGCAGGAAGCCGAGGACCTGGATTATCTGAGGCGGAGCAGGCGCCGCCAGTGATCCTGCCGGATGTCAATGTGCTGATTTACGCGTTTCGCTCGGACCTGCCGCAGCATGAGATGTGCCGGGCATGGCTCGTGGATGTCGTTTCGGGCTACGAACCGTTCGGCCTGTCGCCATTGGCGCTGAGCGCGTTGGTCCGGATCACGACCAACCCGCGCGCGTTCCGGACGCCGAGCCATATCGACGAAGCGTTCGGGTTTTGCGACGATCTTCTCGAACAGCGACATTGCCAGATCGTCGAGCCGGGCGGGCGGCATTGGGATATTTTCCACAGTCTGTGCGTCGAGACCGGAACTCACGGGCCGCGCGTCAGCGACGCGTGGTTTGCCGCCCTCGCAATCGAATGGGATTGCGAATGGATCACCTGCGATGGCGATTTTGCGTGCTTCCCCGGCTTGAAGTGGCGAGCGCCGGGTAAACGCGGCGGGCGTTGACAAGCGGAAGCCGCCTGCCGACAGTGCCGCCGCCCCGGCATTGCCATCGTACCGGCGGCACCGCCATTAAACAGGGACGCTGCGGCTGATCGCGGATGCGCCATTTTCTCGATTTTGAACGACCGATCGCCGAGCTTGAGACCAAGATCGAAGAACTGCGCCACCTGTCGGCCGATAACGGGCTCAATATCGCCGAGGAGGTCGGGCGCCTTGAAACCCAGGCGACGCGCCTGTTGCGCCAGAGCTACGCCAAGCTGAGCCCGTGGCAGAAGGTGCAGGTGGCGCGGCATCCCGAGCGGCCGCATTGCCGCGACTACATCGCGGCGCTGATCGGCGAGTTCGAGCCGCTGGCCGGCGACCGCACCTTTGCCGAGGACGAGGCGATTATCGGCGGCGTCGGCCGGTTCCACGGCCGCAGCGTCATGGTGATCGGCACCGAAAAGGGTGCCGACACCGACGCCCGCGTTAAACACAATTTCGGTATGGCGCGGCCTGAGGGATATCGCAAGGCACGCCGGCTGATGCGGCTGGCCGAGCGCTTTCGGCTGCCGCTGCTGACCTTTGTCGATACCGCCGGGGCTTATCCCGGAGTCGATGCCGAGGCGCGCGGCCAGAGCGAGGCGATCGCCAGCGCGATCGAAACCTGCCTTGATCTTCGCGTGCCGGTCATCGCGACGATCATCGGCGAAGGCGGCTCCGGCGGTGCCATTGCGCTGGCCGCCGGCAACGCCGTGCTGATGCTGGAGCACGCGATCTACAGCGTTATTTCACCGGAAGGCTGCGCCTCTATTTTGTGGCGCGACGCGGCGCATGCCCAGGACGCAGCCGAAGCCTTGAAGCTGACCGCACAGGATTTGCTGCGGCTCGGGGTGATCGACGACATCGTGCCGGAGCCATTGGGCGGCGCCCATCGGGTGCCGGCAGAGGCGATAACTCTCCTCGGAAGCGCGCTCGATACCGCATTGCGGCCGCTTTCCGATGTCGATGGCGGGTTTGACGGTGACGGCCTGCGCACCCAGCGCCGCCGTAAATTCCTCGAGATGGGAACCAAGGCGGCGGCCTGACTGCGGCACCGATACCGCGGAGCCGCCGCATTGACCGGGGCTGGCCGCGCCCCACATCTAGCGCGATGCGCTGTTGGCAACAGCGCCGGCGGCCTCATGGGAAGCCTCCGCAGCAAATCTGGAAGGCGTCGATGACCCCCCAGGAAAGCGACCTGATTACGACATTGCTGGCGCGGCTGAAGGGCACCGCCGGCCAGGCCAAAGACCCGGACGCCGAGCGGGCGATCCGCCAGGCGATGGCCGAGCAGCCGGATGCGCCGTATTTTCTGGTGCAGACGGTGCTGATCCAGGACCTCAGCCTGCACAGCGCCCAGGATCGCATCGCCGAACTTGAGCGGCAGGTTGCCGAAGCGTCGGCGCCGAAGCCGGCCACCAGCTTTCTCGGCGGTCTTTTCGGGCAGCGCGACAATCCCCCGCCGGCGCCACCGGCGAATGTACCAAATGCCGGTCCGTGGGCACGCACCCCGCAAGTCGCGCCTCCGGGGCAAGGCTATCCCCAGCCGGGTTATGGCCAGCCGGGCTACCCGCCGCAACCGGGTTATGGGCAGCAGCCGGGATATGCGCCGCAACCGGGCTATGCCCAGCCTGGACCGGGCTACGCGCAAGCCGGCGCCGGGGCAGGCGGGATGTTGGGAGGTCTCGGCGGTGCGATGGGCGGCGGCGGGTTTCTGCGCTCGGCGGCCGCGACCGCGGCCGGCGTGGCCGGCGGCGCGCTACTGTTTGAAGGCATTTCCTCGATGTTCGGGCACGGCTACGCCAACAGCCTTTCGGGCGGTGGCGGTGCGAGCCCGGGTCTTGGTGAGACCGTCATCAACAATTACTACGGCGACGGCGGCCCGTCGGGCGGTGGCGGCAGCGGTGATTATGGCGGCGGCAGCGATTATTCCGGCGGCGGTGGCGCCGGCTATGCCGGTGGTGGCCCTGATTACGGCGCCGGCAGCGACTCTAGCGGCGGCGGGGATTCCAGCGACGATTATGGCGGCGGTGGGGATTCCAGCGACGATTACGGCGGCGGCAGCGACAATTCCTGCTGATCCCGTCATTGCCCAGCCGTGGCAGAGGACATCCGGCAGCTTTGGCTGCCGGGCTATCTGAGCGTTTCGAGGCGGCCAGTACCGAGCCGGACGAAACGGCCGAGCTCCAAGCCGAGTTCTAAGCTGTCGGCCGTGTCGAAGCGCGGCAGCCGCACGCCATGCCGTGGTCCTCTATCCCTCTAAGCGAGCCCTGCCGTTGCTCGCCGCGAGTGCTCGGTTTAATCAATGCTCCTGAAACGACCCCTGAATCCACCGTGCACGAATTGTGCGCGGGAGGCAGGGCGCGCGGCTGGGATGGGGTTGATGTCGCGGTTGAATTTCACGGCGTTGCTGATCGGTTTCGTGCTTGCGCCGCAGCTTGCATTGGCTCAGGCGGCGGCACCGTCGGCTGCATCGCCCACGGTTTCCGGCGAGCGCGTGTACATCGACGGGTTTCGTTCGGCGCAATGGGGCATGAATGCGGCGCAGGTAAAAGCCGCCATTCAGAAGGATTTCAATATCGCGGCGGATAAGGCCAAAGGCGGCGAAAACCTTGCCGAACGCACCGAGGTGTTGAGCGTCACCGTTGCCGATCTGCTGGAGGGTGCGGGACCCGCCCGCGTTTCCTATATTTTCGGATACAGCTCGAAAAAACTTATCCAGGTCAATATCTTGTGGGGCACCGCGGTCGATCCGCAGGCATCCGCGGAAAAGATCGTCGCGGCAGCCAATCAGCTGCGGCAGCTATTTCTGGATTCGGGTTATGACCCGGCAACCGTCGCCAGCAACATCAAGATGAATGACGGTTCGATCCTCGTGTTCGAAGGTGAGGATGCCGACAAGCACACGACGATCCTGCGGCTGGCCAGCGCGACGGAGACCGCCGCGCGCACCGGCAAGGCGCCAAAGATTATCGAGACGGCGCTTTCGCTGTCCTACGTCCTCGATCCGCGCAATCCCGATATTTATCGTTTGAAGAAGGGTCAGTTTTGAGGGTTTGCCGCACGGCGTTCCGCCAGATAACCGCTTGCGCCTCGTGGCGGCGCGGACCTAGTGTGGCCGCCGTATTCGCAAGGGAAATCGTCTGTGATCATCGATGAATCGCAGCGCGGCGGCATACAGATATTGCAGCCGCGCGGCCGAATTGACGGGGCGACCAGCCCCGAATTCCAGGCGAAGGTGCTGGAAGCTCTTTCTCAGGTGGGTGCTGGCGTTATCGTCGATTTCAGTGGCGTCGATTATATTTCGAGCGCCGGCTTTCGCGTGCTGATGACCGCGATGCGGCAAAAAAAGGAGGGCCGGCTTGCCGTCGCAGCATTACAGCCGGTGATCCAGGAGATCTTCAGCATCGCGCGGTTTCAGCACGTCGTGCCGATTTTCGCTTCGGTCGATGATGCCGTGAAGTCCTGGGACATTCCGGCGGCTTAAGCTGGGAGGCCGCGGTAAGCGCATCGCCGCCGGATAACCACGGCGGAACAAGCACCGCCGATAGCAGAGCGCGCCGAATACGGGCAGCCGGCCGCCTGTCGTCGCAAGTGCAGGCGTTGCTGTTGTGGTGGCGCGCCCCCGGACGCGGCATCGCGCTGGCAGTCCTGACGCTTGCGGTCCTGCCGCAACTTGCCGATGTCGCGATGCTGCAGGCGGTCCGCGACCGCGGCTTTGACGCCATGCAGCTTGTGTGGCCGCTGCCTGCCGGCTCTACGGTGGTGCAGGTCATCGCGATCGATGAAGACAGCCTGAAACGCGAGGGACAATGGCCGTGGCCGCGTGCGGTGCTGGCCAATCTGGTCCGGCGTATCGCTGCTGGCAAACCTGCGGCGCTTGGTGTCGATATCCTGTTTCCCGAAGCTGACGGGTACTCGCCGCCGCGGCTGGCGCGAACCCTCCCCGATCTGCCGCAGCCGCTCGCCGAAGGGCTGGCGAGCCTGCCGTCGAGCGACGACCAGCTGGGCCAGGCGCTGGCTGACGTACCGGCCATTCTGGGCGCGGCGCCGGTTGATGGGGCAGGGCGTGGCACTGCGGCGCCCCACAGCGTGACGCTGGTGCGTCAGATCGGCAGCGACCCGCGACCGTACCTGCGGTCCTTTACGTCGATCGTGCGGACCCTGCCCGAAATCAGCAGAACCGCGCGCGGCGAGGGCGCGCTGACGAGCCAGCCCGATAATGACGGCGTGGTTCGCGCCATCCCGTTGCTGACGCTCGTGAACAGCGAATTGATCCCGACATTCGGTCTCGGCGTTATCAGCGTCGCCGCCGGCATCCCGTCGATTGCGGTCAAGACCGGCGCGTTTGGGATCGAGAGTGTCGAACTTGGTCCATTGACCATGCCGACCGACGCGCATGGCCGCGCCTACCTGCATTTCGGCGAGCCGCGCGCCCGCTATATCTCTGCCGCGACAGTGCTCGGCTCCGATTTCGACGTGCGCCAGTTCAACGGCCAGATCGTCTTGCTGGGGGTGACCGGCTTGGGGCTGATCGACCGCAAATTCACCCCGGTGGGTTTGCAGGAGGGGATCGCACTGCACGCCGAACTGATCGAAGCCATCCTCGGGAGTTCATTGCTGCGCCGCCCGGCCTTTGCGTTTTGGATCGAACTCGGGATTACGCTTGCGGCTGGCCTGGCGGTGATCGGGCTGGTCCGCGCCGACAGCCCGCGGCTGGCGGCCGCGGCGGCGCTGGGCATTACCGCCGGACTGGTGGTCGGCGAGTTTGCGCTGTTTCGTTTTGCTGGTTGGCTGATCGACGGGGTTTACCCCGCGGTCGTCACGCTTCTGGTTTCCGGCGGCATGCTGGTCGGGCATCTGCGCGCGGCCTATGCGACGCGGCGCCGTCTTGCTGGCGAACTCGATCGCCAGCGCGAGTTGACGGCGCGCAGCGACGGCGAGCTTGCCACGGCGCGGCATCTGCAGCTGGGGCTGCTGCCGCACCGCTTTCCGGCATTTCCGGATCGCCGCGATATCGATCTCTTTGCCCGCATCGAGCCCGCGCGGGCGGTTGGCGGCGACTTCTTCGATTTCCGGCTGATCGACCCTACTCATTTATTTTTCATTATTGCCGACGTGTCGGGCAAAGGGGTGCCGGCCGCGCTGTTCATGGAAATGACGCTGCAGATCGTCCGCGCCGCGGTGCAGCGCTATGCCTGCAACCTCGATCGGGTGATGAGTGAAGCCAATGCCAGAACGGCGGAGGCCAGCATGGAACTGGGGGAGGCGGATGAGGGCATGTTCGTCACCGCGTTTGCCGGGATCCTTGATACCGATACCGGCGATATCGTCTTCGCCAGCGCCGGGCACGATTCGCCGTTTCTGGTGCGCGATCCTGCCGGGCTGCGGCAGCTCAACACCGATGGCGGGCCGCCGCTCGGGGTGCTCGACGATTATCCCTACCCGGTCGACCGCGACCGCCTGGCACCGGGCGCGACGCTGTTGCTGTTCACCGATGGGCTGACCGAAGCGCAGGATGCGGCGGGCGAACTTTACTCGCTTGGCCGGGTTACCGAGGCGTTGCAGGCCGCATCGCCGACCCCGGCTCAGGCTGTGGTCGACGCGTGCTTTGATGCTGTGGGCCGTTTCGTCGGTGACGCCGAGCAGGCCGACGACATCACCTTGCTCGCGATCCGGCTGGCACCGGCGGCATAGCAGCGAGAAGGCAGTGGGGTCGGCTACCGGACCCAGATTTCGACACGGCGATTGCGCGGCTCGCGAACCTGGTCGGCGGTCGGGATCAGCGGGTTGAGCTTGCCGCGGCCGGCGATCGAAATCTTGCGCGGGTCGAGACGGTCGCGAGCCAGCAAGCGGCGGACCGTTTCGGCCTGCGCCAGCGAAGATTTCTGGTCATCCGCCTGCGCGCCGGTGCTGTCGGTAAAGCCGACGACTTCGATCTGATAGGCCCGGCGCTGTGTCACATCGCTGAGCGCCTCGCGATATTGCGCCATTGATTGCGGGGTCAGGCGGTCGCTGTTGGGAGCGAAATACAACAGGAAATGCCGCGGCAGCACCGGGCGCGCCGCAATCGCCTGATGGAATGTCGTGTCGACCGCAGTCCGCGACACCTGGCACGGTGCGAGGGTGCCGCCGTGCAACTCGGCCGCGGCGAATGACTGGTCGAGGACTGTTTCGGCCGCACCATTGCTGACCACAATGCCGCCGATTGCCTTGCCGGTCGCACTCGGCAACACGACGAACAGGGCAGGCGGCAGGGCATTCGAACCACTACAGGCCGCGGCGCGGAAATTCGACAGGGCTGCCAGCGCCAGGCTTTCGGGCGAATTGGCCTTCTGGCTTCCCGTTTGTGCGGCTTCCGCCGCCTGCTCGACAGTCGCGGGCGTCACCAGGTTCGCCAAGGTCGTCAACGCGGCCACGGTCGTCGCCGGCGCCGGTAGTGCGGGCGAAGGGGGCGGAAGGGGGGGCGGCGTCGGGATGGGAATCGAGCCTGGCTGTACGGTCAGCACCCCGTCGACAAAGCCAAGCCGGTAATTGGCGCTCGCCGACAGTGACCCCTCGGTGATCGGATAGGCGCCGGCGGCGCTGCTTGCGGTCGCTGCGGTCGCCAAAGCACCGGACAGTGCGTCGCCGTTGAATAACTCGCCACCAGTGACAGCGAAGGTCAACGGTGGGTTGGCGATCCCGGCCGCACGAACCTGATTATCCGCCGTGACCGTCAGCGGTGCCGGCTCGATCGTCAGCCGGCCGTCGGCAAAGCCGATCGTGTAGTTCGCGAGGCCGCTCCCGCTCGGGTTGCTGGCGACGATCGAATAGGGCGAGGCCGCCACGCCGGCGGCAGCCGATGCTCCGGCGCTGGTCAGGGTGACGCCGTTCACCCGATCGCCGTTGACGAGACCCTGCGCCGCGAAATCCGTGCTGCCGAGCGGCAGGTTTTGCCCGTACGTCTTCGACCGGTTGGTTGCGGTGATCAGCAGCGCGGCAGGATTTACCGTGAGCTTGCCGTCGGCAACGCTGATCGTGTAATTGGCGAGGCCGCCGCCGGTGGGGTCGCTCGCGACGATGGCGTATTGCCCGACCCCGGCGCCGGCCGACGCACCGGTGCTGCTCAGCGTGACGCCGGTCACCCGATCGCCGTTGACCAGGCCTTGAGCGGCAAAGTCGGTGGCACCGAAAGCCTGATCTTGCCCGTAGGTTTTCGATTCGTCCGTTGCGGTGATCAGCAATGCCGCGGGATTTACCGTCAGCGTGCCCTGGGTAACGGTGACCGCGTAGTTGGCGATGTTGCTGCCGGTCGGGTTGCTTGCGCCGATTGCGTATTGGCCGACACCTGCGGGAGCGGGGGCACCGGCGCTGTTTAAGGTAACGGCTGTTACCGTGTCGCCGTTGACCAGCCCCTGGGCGGTAAAACCGGTCATGCCGAGGGATAAATTCTGGCCGTAGGTCTTCGACTGATTCAGTGTGGTAATCAGCAGAGCGGCTGGATTTACGGTGAGGCTGCCGTCGGCAAAGCTGATCGTGTAATTGGCGAGACCGCTGCCGGTCGGGTCGTTCGCGCCGATTGCGTATTGCCCGACTCCGGCGGTCGCCGGCGTCCCGGCGCTTTTCAACATGATTCCGGTCACCGTGTCACCGTTGACCAGCCCCTGGGTCGTGAAATCTGTGGTCCCGAGCGAGAGGGTCTGTCCGTAAGTCTTCGACTGGTTTGCGGCGGCAATCAGCAGTGTCGCCGGGTTCACCGTCAGCTTGCCGTCAGCGACGCTGATCGTGTAGTTGGCGAGACCGTTGCCGGCGGGGTTGGTTGCAGTAATCGCATATTGTCCGACGCTGGCAGAGGCCGGAGCGCCGGCGCTGTTCAGGGTGACGCCGGTGACCATATCGCCATCGACCAGCCCCTGGGTCGTAAAGCCGGTGGTGCCGAGGGCGAGGTTCTGTCCGTAGGTTTTCGCCTGATCCGACGCAGTGATCAGCAAAGCGGCAGGGTTCACCGTCAGTTTGCCGTTGGCGACGCTGATCGTGTAGTTGCCAAGACCGTTGCCGGTCGGGTTGCTCGCGCCGATTGCGTATTGCCCAATCCCAGCGGCCGCCGCTGCGCCCGCGCTGTTTAGCGTAACGCCGGTGACCGTGTCGCCGTTGACCAGTCCCAGGGCGGTAAAATCGGTCGTGCCGAGATCGAAATTCTGCCCATAGGTTTTCGCCTGGTTCGACGCAGTGATCAGCAACGCGGCAGGATTGACCGTAAGCCTGCCGTCGGCAAAGCCGATCGTGTAGTTGGAGAGGCCGTTGCCGGTCGGGTTGCTCGCGGTGATTGCGTATTGCGCGACCCCCGCTGAGGCCGGGGCGCCGGCGCTGTTCAGGGCGACGCCGGTGACCGTGTCGCCGTTGACCAGCCCTTGCGTCGTAAAAGCGGAGATGCCGAGAGCGAGATTTTGGCCATAGGTTTTCGACTGGTTCGATGCGGTAATCAGCAGCGCGGCCGGATTTACCGTCAACTCGCCGTCAGCGAAGCCGATCGTGTAGTTGCCGAGGCCGTGGCCGGTCGGGTTGCTCGCGTTTATCGCGTACTGCCCGACCCCGGCGGCGCCCGGAGAGCCGGCGCTGGCCAGGGTGACCCCGGTGACAAAATCGCCACCGACCAGTCCTTGCGCCGTAAAGCCTGTGGTACCGAGCGCCAGGGTCTCACCGTAGGTCTTTGACTGGTCCGACGCGGTGATCAGCAGCCCGGCCGGAGAGATTGTGCCGATCGGCTCGTTGCTGACGGTTTGAGGCTGATAGCCGAACACTGGAATGCCGCCGCGTGTCGCATTTACGGTAGCTCCGGTCAGCGACACATTGATGCCGTTGCCAACATCCGAACTCGCATAGCCGCCAGAAGCGCCGGTGATGTTCAGCTGCACGATATCGCCGGTAATCGCGCCGCTCGTGGAATAGGCGCCGGGCGCGGTTGGGAGCGCGGTCGTTCCGTCGTAAATCTTGCTGATTCCGATGACGGTCAGCGATGGGGTGAGACTGTAAAGAAACCCGTTGCCGGGTGCGGCCGGCGCGGTCCCGGTTTGCGTATCGAGGGCATAAGTCGCGTTGTACTGGATGAACTCCGGGGTCAGCCCGCCGTCGTTGTCGAGGCTCGGATCGGTCGAATAGACCAGCCAGTGACCGCCGAGTCCGACGGGTATCATGCCGGGGCCGACCGGCTGGACGCTGGGGCTGACAGATATTGCGCCGACCCCGGCGGCGTTGGTGAAGTTGCCCTTGGTGGCGAGGATGACGGAGCCGCCGGTCACCGAGGCGCCGGCGTCGATCGTCAGGTCACCGAGCGCCGCCGCCTTGACCATGCCGCTGCCGGCATTGATCGATCGGTCCAGCGTCATGCTCCCGGCCGATGCCGACAGCGTCACCGCACCGTTGTTGGTGGTGACCCCGGTTACGCCGTTGACCGTGCCGATCGTCAGGCTGGGTGCGATGCTGTTGAAGGTCAGGCTGGCGTTCGGGCCGGTGAGCGTCGCCGCCAGCAGATTGACGTCGTTGGCTCCGGTCATCGTTACGGAATTGACCGACGACAGCAGCAGCGCAACCGGATCGAGCAGCCCGGTTGTCTCGACAATGCCGCCGGCCGAGCGCAGGCTGATGGTGCTGCCGTCTGCGGCCAGATTGCCGGCTATAGTCAGGTCTCCGGTGGTCGTCGCGAGGGTGATCGGGCCGCTGGCTGAACTGACTGTGCCGTTGACCGTCAGCGCGGTGTTGTCGGTAAGGCTGATGCCCTGCGACCCGTTGCCGATATCGCTCCACGATCCGAAGGTGCCGATCGCGTTGGCGGCATCCAGTGACGCCCCACCGACCGAGCGGCCCGTCAGCCGAGCGGCGAGGATCGCACCGGCCGGCGTTTGCATGATCGCGCCGCCGGAATTCAAGGTCACCGCGCCGTTCTGAAATGCCAGCGGCTGATCAATCGTCAGGTCGTGCGCTGCATCGATCGTCAGGTTCGGGAGCGTGCCCAGGATCGTGATCGCCGTGCTGTTGCCGCCCGCCGCGGCGAGCAGGCTGGCGTTGATCGTCGACGAATTGCCGCCGGGTGTTACGATATGCAGTGTATTGCCGTAGATCGCGGTGTCGCGCGCGTTACCGTCGGCGATTTGATCGACAAAGGCGGCGCCGCTGCCGACGATGCTGTTGCTGTACAGCAGGACACTGCCGGACGGGGCGATCGTTCCGGGGTTCAGCAGGTAATAGAAATAGCCGTTGCCACCGGTCGCCACGGCGCCGCCGGTCAGCGCCGAATTAACCGCATTACCATTGCTCAGCGCCGAAACGGTGACCTCCGGCCCCGCCGGGGGGCTGCCGGCGGTCGTGCCGGTATAGAGAGTCCCGGAGACGATTTGCGGCGTCCCGTTCGGAAACTGATAAGCGAGATAGGGGTAGCTGACGCCGGCGATGATGTTCCAGACCGGCGATGTAAAACCTGTCGGCAACGCCGCCTGCAATTGCGCTGTTGTCATGCCGGTGCCGCCGGACGAGCCGATCTGGCCGCTTGTGCCGATATCCCAATACGATGTGGTGACGGTGCCGGGGTTGTCGCCAACCAGACCGCCGACAAAAGCACCGCTGCCGTTGACCACACCGGTGGCGTAGGTATTGGAAATGTCGCCGCCGAAATTCAGCCCGACAAGGCCGCCGACCCGCGAATTGTTGGGCGCCGAAACCGCCCCGACCGCATAGGAATCGGTGATCGAGCCGCCGGCGTTGAAGCCGACCAGACCGCCCGTATCGCGGCCGCCACTGACCGTGGCGCCCGAAAAGGCGCCGCTGATCTTGCCGTCATTGTAACCGACGAGGCCACCGATTGCGTCGCCGGCAGTCATGTCGCTGTCGACGACCGAGCCGCCGGTCAGCCCGACATTGCGGATGACGCCACTGCTTTGCCCGAACAGCCCGGCGTAGAACTGGCTGGTGTTGATCGTCAGATTGGTGATCGTCTTGCCGCCGCCGTCGAAAGTGCCGGCGAACTGTCCGACGATACCGTTGCCCACCGGAATAAAGCCGCCTCGTCCCCAGACATCTGTGCCGCTTGCCGCGCTCGTGCTCGAACCGGTCGCCGTCGCATCGATATTTCGCGCCAGCGTGTAATCCGTGCCGGCATTCATCGCCATCAGCTGAAGCTGATGCGCGTTGTGGATCGTGCCGGAACCTTCGAAGGCAAGCAGCGGCATCGTGCCACCGGCCGCGCCGCCGGCATTGTTCAGGCTGCCGTTGGTATCAACGATGACCCAGTTATCGGCGAGGCCCGGTGTCGTGGTAAAGGCGAAGCCGGCGTAGGACGTGGCGGTAACGACGGCGTCGCCGGACAGGCCGGTGGCGCCCGTGGCCGTGCCGGTGCCGACCCCCGTCAGCATCCCGGCGCGATCTTCGTTCCAGTAGCCGGTGGTCAGCATCCCCTGGTTCTGCCCGATCAGGCCGCCGACGCTCGTGGAGCCGGTGCCGTTGACTGCTCCGGCGGCATAGACATTGGTGATCGTGCTGCCGGCGAGGGTTGCCCCGACAAGGCCGCCGATATTGGTGCCATTGACGCCATCGACCGAGGCGATGGCGTACGCATTGCTGATCGTGCCGGCGTTAAGCCCGGCCAGTCCGCCGATATTGAGGCTGCCGTTGCCAATGACGGCACCGGTCGCGTAGGCGTTGCTGATGGTGGCGTTGAGCGCATTAAAGCCGACCAGCCCGCCGACATCGCTGCCGGTCGCCCCCGTGGCGGTTCCTGTCGCATAAGCCTCACTGATGGCGCCGCCGTTGTTAAAGCCGACCAGCCCGCCGACATCGCCGCTGCCGCTGCTGCCGACAATGCTGTCGATCAGTCCGATGTTCTTGACCGTCGCCCCCAGCGCGATCTGCCCGAACAAGCCGGTCGGACCGCCGGTCGTGCTCACCGTCAGATTGGCAATGACATTGTCGAGGCCGTTGAACGTCCCGGCAAATGGGATGGTCGAGCCGAGCGGCACAAAGCCCGACATGCCGCTCATATCGAGATCGTTGGCGAGTGCGTAATTGCCGGTCGGGTTGTTGTTGATCGCCTGTAGCTGCGCCGGCGTAAAGACGAGGTTGTAGAGCAGCGGGCTGGTGTCGGCCGCGACATAGACCGGCCCCGCATTCGACAGCAGGTAGGGTGTCGTCTGGTTGTTGATGTTGGCCCACACGGTGCCCATTCCGTTGAGCGTCGCCAGGACGGATGCGGAGGCAAGGCCGGCGGTAGTCTCGCCGACCGGCGCTGCCGACATGTTGTTGGTCTGGCCGGTGCCTGCTGCGATGTCGCTGGTCGTCGTATCCCAGAACCCGTTGACGATCGTGCCGGACGAATTGTCGCCGACCAGCCCGCCGATAACGGCGCCTGATCCGCCCGCGATCTTGCCGGTCGCAAAGGCGTTGATGATCGAGCCGTCATTGTCGCCGACCAGACCGCCGGCGGACGCGTGGGCGGTGCCGTTGATCGCGCCGGTCGCGTAGGCGTTGAGGATCGAACCGTCATTGTCGCCGACCAGCCCGCCAAGATCGGCAAAGGCATCACCGATGACGATGCCGGTAGCATAGCTGTTGCGGATCGCGCCGTTATTATGTCCGACCAGCCCGCCGATATCGGCGGATATACCGCCGCTCGCAGTCCCGGTGGCGTAGGAACTGGCGATCGTGCCGTTATTGGTGCCAACCAATCCGCCGATTGCAGCGCCGTTGGGACTGCTGACCGTGCCGGTGGCATAGGAACCGATGATGGTGCCATTGTTCTCACCGATCAGCCCGCCGACCCGGCTGCCGCCCGATCCGGATATTGTCGCGGTCGCGTAGGCGTTGCTGACGGTGCCGCTGTTCTGCCCGGCCAAGGCGCCAATTTGCGACTGAAACCCAGCGGGACCCGTCACCGATCCGCCGATCAGCCCGATATTGGCGATGCTGGAACTGCCCCCGAGCTGCCCAAACAAGCCGACGCGAGCATCGTTGACGCCGTCGGTGATCGTCAGGTTCGAGATCGTATTGCCGAGGCCGTTGAACGTGCCCTGGAATATTGCGACAGGCGGCGCCGTGAACATCGTGGCATTGGTCAGCGGTGTCGCCAGCGCGAACGCACCCGACGAATTGTTCATGCTTTGCACGCCGGTGGCGGTCGCCCCGGTATCGTACAGCAACGTATATGACGTGCTGTTGATCGTCAGGCCGGCCCCGGCATTGGCGCCCCCGGTAAACTGGGCGTTGCCCTGGCCCATGCCAAAGACCAGGCCGGCGCTGTTGCCGGTGGTGGTGAAATCGAGCGCGCCGTTGCTGTTGATCGTGATCGGCGCGTTGACCGTGATCGTCGCGGTATTGTTGGCGGCGGCATTGTTGCTGAGGAGCGACAGGTGGCCCGCGCCGCCAATCGTAATCGCGGCGTTGACATTGATGCTGTTGTAGGCCGTCAGCGTCAGCGTGCTCGCCGTGCCCCAGGCGATCGCGGCATTGACGTCGATATCACCGGTGCCGGGCGCCGCCGTGCCGAAGCCGCCGGTCGTGGTCGCGGTCGTTTGCTCGACGACGTTGGTGCCGGCGTTCAGCGCATTGCCGATTGCCGTCGCGGCGTTGCCGTCAATAATCAGGTTGCTCGGGTCGATCACCCAGGTGCCGGATTTGCCTCCCGGCGCGGCAGCGCGGGCCGAGGCAGACGGCACGATGGTCAATTGGCCACGGCTCGATGTTTCGATGGTGCCGCCATTACCGCCCTGCGAGCCGCCATTGGCGCGGATCGTGCCGGCAAAAACCGTCGTCGTATCGGACCACAGCGTGACGCCGCCGCCGTTGCCGCGGCGGGTGGCGCTGGCGTCGATCACGGCACCGGCCGACACGTTGGCCGTCAGCGCGTCGTGCAGCAGCAGGTCGGCATTCGCCGGGGGGAGAGGGCGCGGGCCGCCGCCGATCGAAACGGTGCCGCCGCCTTTGGGGCCGCGCGCATCGATGCGGGCGGTGTTGCCGAGATTGATGTGCGCGCCGCCGATTTTGACCGAACCGCCAACGCCGCTGCCCGAGGCCGCATGATTTGAGGCCGGCGCCGAAACGTCGAGTGCGCCGGTGACCGCGACATTGCCGCCCGGTCCGCCGCCGAGCATGACGCTGCCGTTGCGGCCCGACACCGAATTTGCCGAGATAATTCCCGACATGTTGACCGCGTCGCGGATCGCCGTCGCGACGGTCGCGGCCTTTAATTCGACGGTGCCGCCCGGGGCGACGATCTTGCCGGAGTTGCTGACCAGTGCCTGACCCTGTGCGGTTTTCGCGCCGGTCGGCGCGGCCACCTGCAGAAAACCATCTCCGTTAAGGTCGAGCGTCGCCTGTTCGCCGGAGCCGAGGCCGACCTTGCCGAGAGGCACCCGGATGGTGCCCGAATTTGCCGCCGAGCCGCCGATCAGCGCGGTAAATCCGTTCCTGCCGATGGTGATCGTGCCGGCATTGCTGACCGGCGCTGAAGCGCCCTTGCCGGAAAACGCCAGATGGCCGGCCAGGAAGTCACCGTTGGCAATGTCGAGCGTCGAGGCGACAAAGCCGCCGCCGACATTCACCGCGCCGCTTTTGGTGATCGCGATGCCGTTCGGGTTGACGAGATAGACCTGCCCGTTGGCGTTGAGGTGCCCGGCCAGCGTCGAAGTCGTGGCACCGGTGACCCGGTTGAGGATCGCCGCCGAACTGCCGGGCTGGGCGAAATTGACCGTATTCGGCTGGCCGATCGAAAACGAGTTCCAGTTGACGACGGCGCGGTTTGACGATTGCGTGATGGTTTGCGTGCTGCCGACCGGTGCGCCGATCGCCACGCTGCCGGCGACTACTTTGCCACCGCTCGGAAGCACGTTTTGCGCCAAGGCGGATACCGGCGCGGTCGCGCCTGTGGCGAAAGCGGCAAGGATCGAGGCCGTGAGGAGATGCTTGAACCGCAAACCCTAAAACCTCAGATTGACCGACAGGTTCGCACGATACCCATCGGGGATTGTTCGCACATCCGAAAACTTGTGGGCAAATTCGAAGACCAGCGTCCCGCCGGCCCAGCCCGGCACGCTCGCATCGGTGCGCACGCCGATACCGACCGCTCCGGCGCCGATATCGCGCTGCTCGACCGCGGTCGGCGTCACCAGTTCGCCCCAGCCGCCGGCGCCGAATACATAAGGTGACAGGCCGATCGCCCGGTCGCCGACCGGCAGCGATAGCGGCCGGCTGATCTCGATCCGCAAGGTCGCGCCCTGGTCGACGCTGAACGAGCCGTCGGCAAAGGCGGACAACGCGCTGCCGCCGTCGAGGGCAAACTGTTCGGCCAGCATCAACGGGTTGTTGAAGCTGGTCTGCGCTCGCCCGGTGATCGATAGGAACAGCGATGCCGGCAGCGGATGCTGCAGGCTGGCGACCAGTTGGGCCGAGGTGAACGAGGGGCCGGCGCCTTGCCGCGACAGCGGCAGCTCGTCGGTGGCGTTGCGGCCGCCGAGTCCGCGCGACAACGTTCCCGTCACCTGCACCGGCGTCTCGGGATCGAGCGACGTGGTGTAGACCGCGCGCAGCCGCCCGACCGCGTATTCGTCATCGTAAAACCGGGCGGAAAAACCGATCGGCCGTAGCTGCTCGTTATTCCATTCGAGGCTGCCTTGCAGCGAGAGGTTTTCGTCGCGGCTGCGTATTACCGGATAATTCGCGCGCACTGCGAAGCGCTCGAAATCTCCTTGTGTCGCGGGTGATCCCGCCACCGGGATCGGGCGGGCGAGCGATTTGGTGTATTCCGGGTTGATCGTCAGCCCGTCAGTACCGAGCGGCAGGGCAAATCCGCCGCCGAGCACCCGCAGCCGCGCCGGACCGAGATCAGGACTCGAGGCGATCGACAGGTAGCTCTGTTCGCCCCAGCCGAGAACGTTGTTCAGCGCAACCGAGGCATTGAGCGCCCAGGTTCCCAGCGATTCCGGCAGGTGATTGTCGAAGCCGAGCGTGCCGCTGGCGTAAGTCTGTGATCCCTGCAGCACCAGTAGCGTGCCGCCGGTATTGCTGCCGGGCGACAGCGTGCTGCGCACCTGCAGCCCCGGAAGGTCGGAGACGATCAGCAGCCGGCGCTCGATATCGTCGAGCGTCACATGATGCAATCCGATGATCGGGGCGAGGCGAGCCTCGACCAGCGGCCGCTGGCGTTCCGGCACGGAATTGGCGTCGATCTTTTCGATGACGCCGTCGATTACCGTCAGATGCAGGGTTCCGCCATCGCTCAGGCCTTGCGGCGGGATCACGATGCGCGCGAGAAAATAGCCGGCCTGGGCGTACGCGTGCTCGAGGTCGTTGGCGACATCGTAAAGATGCGCAACGGTGACCCGGCTGCCATTGAGCGGCGACAGCAATGCGGCGGTTTTGTCCTCGAACCCAGGGAACGTGCCGGTAACGTCGACCCGTCCGACGCGGACAAAGAGCTTGTCGGCGTTGGCCGGCGGCGTCAGACCCGCTGCCGCAGGCAGCGTGATCTGCGGCGTCGAGGGCGCTTGCGGCTGGAGGGTTTCCGGGGTTACCCGGCTGGGCGCAACCTGTTGGGCAGGAGCGAGCGTCGGCGTCGCGACACCAAGCGCGAAGCCAGTGATCGCCAGCGCCCATCTGAAGCCCGCGACCCCTCTGATGCCCGCGAAGCGAATCCTCGTATCCCCCGATTGCCGCGTTGCCGGATTGCCGCGTTGCAAGGCTCGCCATTCCCCCTGGCGAGCCGGCAATCGGAAATTGGCCTCAACCTGTTAGCGAAACTGTTAATGAGCTTCAACCGCAAAGGTGGTGCCGCGGACACCGAGGATTGCCGTTGGCGTTTCGATCTTCATGGCTCCCGGCGAACTGTGCGCAATGTCCCCCGACACCGCGGTCAGCGTGCCCTTTTGCAGCTTGGCCAGCATGTCGCCGCGGTAATTGTTAGAATCAAAGTGAAATTGCTCGAGGACGAGGCGGCTGTCAGGACCGGCCGAGATGACGCTGTTATCGGTGAAGGTAATGCCGACGCTGCTGTCTGTGCCGGTCTCGATGATGTCTTTGCGGTAGATCTGGTCGCCGATCTTGAGCGGCAGACGCTGCCCCGCCCGCTCGACAGCAATCGTGCCGCTTGCGGTGTTGACCTGCGCGATCTGCTCCTCCTGCGCCAAGGCCGGAGCAGCCGTCGCGACGACTAGAAACAACGCGCCAAACCATCGGGTCACGGCGGATCTCCTCATCCCGCGGCGAAGCCTAATTCTAGCGTGGTCTTGCCTGCGACGCGAGCACGGGATATGCCGCCGCAACCGCGTCACAGTATATGATTTCTGCCTCGCTCGGCGGCAACGGGTCGTGGATTACAGCAATAACCTGGCGCTCAGATGATTTTGCGTTCGCGCAAACCGGCGATCTGCTCGCCGGTATAGCCAAGCTCGGCCAGCACCGCGTCGTTATCGGCGCCGAGCTTGGGTGCGACGCCGATCTGCGCGGGGGTTTCTGAAAAGTGCCATGGTGAGCCGTGGACCTTCAGCGTCTTGCCGTGCTCGGGATAGGCGATCTCCCTGACATAGCCGTTGGCCAGCACGTCGGGGTCGTTGGAGGCCTCGAGCAGCGTGTTGATCGGCGCCGACACGATATCCGCGCCGCGCAACCGCGCCACCCAATCGTCGCGCGGCCCGCTCGCAAATAAGTCGTCGAGCGTTTTCAGCAACGTCGTGCGCCGTTCGTCTGACGCGACGATGACGCCGAGTGCGCCGAAGCCTGCGTTTTCGAGTGTTTCGTAAAAGCCGAGCGCTGTCATTGCGGCCCGCCAGTGGCGCTCGCTGTTGAGCTGAAACACCAGCGGCTTGCCGTCGCGGTCGTTAAAGCTGGCGCTGATCCCCGGCCGCTCGGGGGTCCCAGTAACGCGGGCCTGACCGGTCACGGGGTCGCTGTCGCGCCACATCGCGGTTGTCAGCGTCCATCCCATCAGGCGGATCTGGCCGCCGAGCAGCGAGCAATCGACCTTCTGGCCGATGCCGGTGGTGCGTGCATAGGTCAATGCCGCCAGCGCGCCGCCAAAAGCGAGGATCGCGCAGGTTTCATCGGCCACCGAAACGATGCCGGTACGCAGCGGCTGGCCCGGGGTCGAGTATGCCTCGGTGATGCCGCCGAGAGCCTGCGCCATCGAGTCGGTGCCGGGCAGGTCGGCATGCGGCCCTTTCGGCCCGTAACCCGATACCGACACATAGACCAATTTCGGGTTGGCCTTGCGCAGCTCGTCATAACCGAAGCCGTTTTTCTCGGCGGCGCCGGGGCGGAAATTCTGCCCGAACATGTCGGCGGTCGCGACCAGCTTGCGCAGGATGTCGCGGGCTTCCGGCGTTTTCAGGTTCAGCGTGACGCTTTTGACGCCGCGATTATTGGTTTCGAAATAGGTGCTGGGCATACCCGGCAGCACCGTCGAACCGCGCGAGTTGTCGCCGATTTCCGGGACTTCGATCTTGATGACTTCCGCGCCAAGATCGGCCATCAGCATATAGGGCACCGTGCCCGCCTGCGCGGTCGAACAGGCGACGACCCTGACGCCCTGCAAAGGTCCATGCGGCTCAGCCATGTCGCGCAACTCCTGTCAGTTTCCGACATGCTTTTAGCGACAGAACCGGGCGGCCGGAAGCGGCCGGGTGGGTTATTTGTGCAGACGTTTATTCGCGCAGACGGGCGTCGAGCGCGGCGCGCACCGCAGCGGCGAGTTCGGAGGGGCGGAACGGCTTGCGCAGAAACGGCGAGGTTCCGACCGCGGCGTCGAGTGCCGCGGCATCGGCAAAGCCACTGAGGAACAGAATGCGCATCCGCCGGTACCGCTGTCGTACCGCGACGGCCAGTTCGGCACCGCTCATCCCCGGCATCGCAAAATCCACAATCAGCAAATTCGGCGTGAATTTTTCAAGGATCGTCAGTGCTGCGTCGCCGTGCGAGGCCGCCTGCACTTCGTAGCCAAGTTCGGGCAGGTAACCGGCTATGAATTCACGCACGTCCTCATCATCGTCGACGACCAGTATTCTTTCTGAATTCGCCGATTCGATGGAGGAATCCGCTACCTGGTGCCGCGCCACGGCGCTGTCGGTGGCGCGCGGCAGGCGCAGCGTGACGGTGGTGCCTTTGCCGACTTCGCTCGCCAGCGTCACGTCGCCGCCCGACTGGCGAGCGATGCCATAGACCTGCGACAATCCCAGCCCGGTGCCCTTGCCGATCGGTTTGGTCGTAAAGAACGGATCGAAGGCGCGGGCCAGAACATCGGGCGACATGCCGCTTCCGGTGTCTGCCACCTCGACGGTGATAGCGCCGGGATCGCGCGACAGCCCGGTGGTGATCTTGACGATGCCGCCATCCGGCATCGCGTCGCGCGCGTTGATCGACAGGTTGAGGATCGCCAGTTCAAGCTGGTTGGTGTCGGCCATCGCCACCGGCAATAGGGGGTCGAGAACCATCTCGATGCTGACGCTGGCGCCCAGCGACTGGTTGAGCAGTTCACGCATGCCGCTGATCAGCGTGTTGACGTCGACCGGTTCGGCGCTCAACCGGTGGGTTCGCGAAAAACTGAGCAGCTTCGCCGTCAGTTTCGAGCCGCGATCGGCTGCCTTGTAGGCGCGGTCTGCCAGCCGCTGGATCTGCGCGTCGGGGCTGCGCAGCTTGATCAGGTCGAGACTGCCGATGACGGCGGTCAGCAGATTGTTGAAATCATGCGCCAAACCGCCGGTAAGCTGCCCGACAGCTTCCATTTTCTGGGACTGCACGAGGGCGGTTTCGGCCTTTTCGCGCTGTTCGATTTCGGTGACCAGCCGGGCGTTCGCTTCCGCCAATTCGACGACACGCGCTTCGACACGTTCCTCCAGCGTCCGGTTCAGCTCGCGCAATTTGTCTTCCGATCGACGCAGTCGCAGCAACGCATTGATCGCTGCGGCCAGTTCAAGAGGCTCTGAGGGCTGTACCAGGTAAGAATCCGCACCGGCATCGAGGCCCATCGTGCGGTCGAACGAGGTGGTAAAGGTCGCCGAGGTCATCAGCACCATGATCTCGGGCCATCGGCGTTTGACGAAACGGCAGACTTCGATACCGCTGATGTCGGGCAGATGCACATCGAGCAGAACGACCGGCGGATGATATTGTTCGATCAGGCGCAACGCCTCGGTGCCGTTGCGGGCCTCGGTGATGTCAAAACCTGCGCGGCGCAAGTCACGCGATTTCACATAGCGGGCGGCGTCGGTATCATCGACATTGAGAATGCAGACGCCCTGTGCCGCTTCCATCATGTCTGGTTGCCGCCGGTCGCCTCGTGCAGCGAGTGCCACACGTTTTCCCGCGAAATCATGCTTTTGGACAGAAGGCGCGTTCCGGCTGGCAGGCGTGCGCTGAGCGCCGGGCTGACCGCCAGCGATGTCGCCACGATGACCGGGATGCCGCGGGTGCGCTGATCTGCTCGTAACTCGGCGAGCGCGGTGAACCCGTCCATGTTCGGCATTTGCAGGTCAAGGACGATCACGTCCGGCCGATCGTCTCGCGCCCGGCGCAGCCCGATGTCGCCGTCATTTGCCTCGACGACTTCGTATTGCGGGTCGTTACTGATGATCTGTTTGATGACATAGCGGAACGTTTCATCGTCATCGACCACCAGGACGCGTTTACGGCCTGGGTCGGGAGCTGCCAGAGGGGTCGGCGGCGGCGGCACGCTGTCGAGCGACGACGGGATCGTCAGGGTAAACACCGACCCCTGTCCGGGTGCGCTTTCGAGGCCGATCCGCCCATCGAGAAGACCGGCCAGGGAGCGCGATAGCGGCAGGCCGAGGCCGGTCCCCTTGACCTTTTTGCCAAGCGGATTGTCGATCTGCGAAAACTCTTCGAAGATGCGCTGCTGCTCTTCCGCCGGTATGCCGATGCCGGTATCGCGCACCGAAAAGATGGCAGTCGCGCCATTGTCGCGATGGCGGGCAGTCACCACCACCTCGCCTTTTTCCGTGAATTTGAGTGCGTTGGAAATCAGGTTGCGCAGAATCTGCGCGACCTTCGCCTCATCGGTCGTCAGGCTCGGCATATCGGGCGCTACGTCGAAGACCAGATCGATGTGCGGGCTCGCCAGCAGCGGTCGCAACGACCCGCGCAGCGTGCTGAACAGCTCCTGCACGGTGAACGTGATTGAGTTGACGTCGACCTTACCGGCTTCGACCTTCGCCAGATCAAGCAGGTCGTTCACGAGTTCCAGCAAATCGTCGGCGGAGCGGCGGATGAAGCCGACCTGGCGCTCCTGCTCGGGGGTCAGATCGCCGTCGATGCGGTCGAGCAGCAGACGCGAGAGGGCCAGTACTGAATTAAGCGGCGTGCGGAATTCATGACTCATATTTGACAGAAAGCGCGATTTCAGCTCGCTCGCCTGACGCAACTGCTCGGCTCGCTCGTCAAGCTCCGCATACAACGCCACAACGCCACGATTGGTGTCGCTCAGTTCCTGGTTGAGCCTTTTGCCTTCCTCGTCGCGCTCTCGCAAATCGTCAACGATTTGCATCAGTTCCTGGTTTTGTTCACGCAGCGCGTCGAGCGAATTTTTTGAGCTTTCGGCCGCAAGGATCGTGACGACTTCCAATACTCGAGCCTGAGTGAGGCGTGCGAGACGCGCCGGCAAGCTCTGCGCCAATTCGACCAGGGTGCCGCGCCCCGCCTCGGATTCGATGCGAAAATGCTCCATCAGCCGACGGGCGCCGACAAGCCCGAGGCCCATGCCGGTCGGCGAGCGATAGCGGCCGTCCAGGATCGACTGCAAATCGGCAATACCCGGGCCTTTGTCGCTGACGCGAATGCGAAACCGCTGGCTCGCGCTGTCTTGACCCGCGGCAGAATTCTCGATGGCAAATTCCGCCCGGCCTGAACCGGCATAGCCGAAGGCATTCCGGGCGATTTCCGAGACGGCGGTCGCGATACGGGTTTGCGCCTGGCGCTCGAACCCGGCGAGTTCCGCAAGGCGTCGGGCGAGCTGGCGCACCAGCACGACATCTGCCTCGCTCTCGATAGGCAGGACGATTATCGGCCACGTCACCATTCTGTCACTGCCACCTCGCATCGCCACGGTTTTGCCTCTACGACGAAGGCCACTTGCCGACGACGACCGTCGCATCGTCACGCCGCCGGCCGAAATCACGGTACAGTACTGCGGCAATCAGCGTCGGATGAGCAGCGCTCACTCCGGGATAACGTGCGAGTGTCCAGTTCGTACTCAAACCATCGGAATGCAGAATCATCAGCCCACTTCGGAACGGATATTCGAATGCCTGGATCTTGCGGGCGACGTAGCCAACGGTGCCCGGCATCGATACCATGCGCCGTGCTTCGCCATTGGTGAACAGAACCCCGGCGACGTTGCCGATTCCTGCGAATATCACCTTGCCGGCGGCGCCATCAAAGCGGGCGGCTGATATTGCGGCGCCGCGCGTTGCGCGCAATCCCGCGTGCAGATCGTCGAGCAAGGCCGGCAGGGGTTGCGTGGATATTTGACTGAATATCCGCACCGCCGCCGCCGAAGCTTCCGCTGCGATCGGTCCATGCCCCAGCCCGTCGGCGACCAGGACCGTCCAGCTATCGTTGGTGTGGACCGCACTCCACGCATCGCCGGATACATCCTCGCCGCTTTTCGCGACATCCACGGCACCGATCCATGCGGCCTGCGGCGGCGTTTGCGGCGGCGCTCGTGCTGGCTGAGGCTGGCCGGGTTCGATTCGCGCCAATATCGCCGTGCCAAGCTGCGGCCATGAGAGGATGTCGAAAATCTGCGACAGGCGCCGCACCGCGCCCAGCCCTTGGCCGCGAGTGCCGGAGCTCGAATAGCCGTCGGCGAGCGAGGCGCCGATATCGGCAATGCCGTGGCCGTGGTCGAGCGCCAGGATGTCGATGCCGACGCTGCCCCCATTTCCCGACCAGCCCGCAAGGATTTCTCCGCCGCCGCCGTGCTTGACAAGGTTGCTCGCGAGTTCGGTTACGACAAGCGCGACGCGCCCGATATCCGCGTCGCCGAAACCCTGCTGCTTGGCGATTTGTGCCGCGGCGCGGCGCGCCTCGCCAACTTGGCTGGTTTCGGTAACGGGGACGGAGATCATGCGGACGGCTTCCACCTGGTTATCATGACCTTTGTGCCGACGCCGACCTGCGAGTCTATCGAAAACTCGTTCGACAGCCGGCGCGCTCCGCCGAGGCCCAGCCCCATGCCGCGACCGGTTGTAAAGCCATCTTTCAGTGCCGCGTTGACATCGGCAATTCCAGGCCCCTGGTCTTCAAAAATCAGGCGTACACCACACCGGATGCCCTCGTGGATCACCTCGATGGTGACGTCGCCGCCGCCGGCGTAATCAAGCGTGTTGCGAGCCAGTTCGCTCGCGGCGGTCACGATCTTGGTCTGGTCGACGAGGCCGAGTCCGGCTTCGACCGCACATGTGCGGGTGTGCTGACGAACCCGGACGACGTCATCCGACTCGCGGATGCCGACCCGCTCAGTCTTCGTCGTCGGCATCGGCCTCCTCCGCCAATCGGCGCTTGATCAAGGCCATGCCGCGATCGACGTTGAGAGCGGTGCGCACGCCGGACAGCGACAAGCCGAGTTCGACCAGGGTGATGGCGACCGCGGGGCGCATGCCGACGACAACAGTTTCGGCATCGAGAATTCGCGCCACGGCGGCGATGTTGTCGAGCATCCGCCCGATAAAGCTGTCGACGATCTCCAACGCCGAAATGTCGATCAACACGCCGCGGGCGCGCGTCGACACCAGCTTGTTGGTTAAATCCTCTTCGAGCGCGGTCGCCAGACGGTCGTGCATATCGACCTGGATCGTAACCAGCAGCGACTCCTCAAGCTTGAGGATCGGGATCCGGTCCATCGTCAATCGTCCTGCTCATCCGGTTGTCGTCGCTGTTCGGTCCGCGCCGCCTTGACCTTCGTTACCGCCCGGCCGGTGCGGCGCAGCGCGATTGTAAAGGCATCCGCCAGGGTCGCCTTGGTCACCACATTGAGTTCAACCCCGAGATGCACGATCGTCTGGGCAATTTGCGGCCTGATGCCGCTGATGATGCAGTCGGCGCCCATCAGCCGGGCTGCTGCCACCGTTTTCAGCAGATGCTGCGCCGTCAACGTGTCGACCGTGGGCACGCCGGTAATGTCGATGATCGCGATCTCCGCGCCCTGGTCGACGATTGATTGCAGCAGGTTTTCCATCACGATTTGAGTGCGCTCGCTGTCGAGCGTCCCGATGATCGGCAGCGCCAGGATGCCGTCCCACAATTTGACGACCGGCGTCGACAACTCGGAGATTTCGCGGGTCTGGCGCGAAATCAGTTCTTCGCGGGCGCGCTGAAAATTTTCGAAAGTGATAAGCCCAAACTGATCGAGCATTGATGTCACGATCCACATCAGGCGCGCGGCTGCCGTTGCTGACAACGAATTGTCGCGGTTTAACGCCTCGACCAAGGGTTGTTTCAGCGAAAATATGAAGGTGGCGGTTTCGCGCGGCGAAAACCCCTGCATCGCGCGTGATCGCGATATGGCCGCGAGGGTTTCGCGGGCCGGCGCGAATGCCGCGTGACCGGCGTCGGCGGTGTCGCTCTCGAAACCGTCGCGCAACAGCTGCAGAAATTCGCCGCTTTGCGTTGTCAGTTCGGCCTCGCCAATGCGGCCGGTTTGCAAAGTCCCGCCTCGCTTTTGGAGATCAAGCCACTGTCGCAGGATGTCGCCTTCGTGGTGCCTGACCAGGTCGGCGATTACACCGGTATCACTTGAGATCATAATCCTCTCCAAATCCTCGCGCCGCACGCGAACTGTATCGAGCGGGCCCGGCTTCGGTGAGGCTCGCCGCCGAGTTGCCGGCATCTTATGGGTGGCGGCAACATCGGACTAGCAATAACAAGCGCATAAGTGCCGCGGTGCGCGGCGGATCGAACCCAACTCTCCCGGCGTTTGAATCGTCGGATCGATCATCGGTTGGTTGACCCGATACGTTGCAGCGTTTGTGGAGAGATTGCCGTGCCGATTGCCGATCGACGCATTCGTGAAGGTCTGCCCTATCCGCTTGGCGCCACATGGGACGGCAAAGGGACGAATTTCGCGCTGTTCTCGGCGCATGCGACGCGGGTCGAAATCTGCCTGTTCGACGATGCCGGCGAGCAGGAAATCGCGCGTTTCGACCTTCCCGAATTCACCGATGAAATCTGGCACGGCTATGTTCCCGAAATCGGGCCCGGCTCAATCTACGGATACCGGGTGCACGGACCCTACGAACCGGCTGCCGGCCATCGTTTCAACCCGAACAAATTGCTGCTCGACCCTTATGCACGCGGGCACTTTGGCGAATTGACATGGGACCCGGCGGTTTTCGGCTATCAGATGGAAACCGGCGACGACACCACCTTTGACGAACGCGACAGCGCGCCGTTTATGCCGAAATCCGTTGTCGTCGATCCCAATTTCGATTGGCGAGGCACCGGCACGCGCCACGCCGTGCCGCGTGATCATACGATCATCTACGAAACTCATGTGCGAGGCTTTACCAAGCTGCACCCCGAAATCTGCGAAGCGCACCGTGGCACCTACAAGGGGTTGGCCGCGCGTCCGGTTATCGAACACATCAAATCGCTTGGAGTTACATCGGTCGAGTTGCTGCCGGTTCACACTTTTATCAACGACAGCCATCTGCTGGAAAAAGACCTGACGAATTACTGGGGCTACAATTCGATCGGGTTTTTCGCGCCGGACCCGCGTTACGCCCACGAGCGCGAGCAGACATTGCGCGAATTCAAGGAAATGGTGGCTTGTCTGCACGATGCCGGGCTAGAGGTCATTCTGGATGTGGTCTACAATCATACGGCTGAAGGTAACGAACTTGGACCGACCTTGTCGTTCAAAGGGATCGACAATGCATCGTATTACCGGCTGCTGCCCGATACGCCGCGTTATTACATCAATGATACCGGCACCGGAAATACGCTGAACCTCAGCCATATCCGGGTCATCCAAATGGTCACCGACAGCTTGCGCTATTGGGCCACCGAAACCCATGTCGACGGCTTCCGCTTTGATCTGGGAACCATCCTGGCGCGCGAACCCGATGGCTTTGACACGCAAAGCGGCTTTCTCAAATCCTGCTGCCAGGACCCGGTGCTGGATACCGTCAAGCTGATCGCGGAGCCTTGGGATTGCGGCCCCGGCGGCTATCAGGTCGGTGGCTTCCCGCCACGCTGGATGGAATGGAATGACAAATTCCGTGACACCGTGCGCGATTTCTGGCGCGGCGAAGTCACCCCGGCGGCACTGGCGCCGCGGCTGACCGGATCGGGCGACTGTTTTGATCACCGCGGCCGCAAACCCTGGGCCGGGGTCAATTTCATCACCGCGCATGACGGGTTCACGCTGGCCGACCTCGTCACCTACAACGAGAAACACAACGAGGCGAACGGCGAAGACAATAATGACGGCAGTTCGGACAACCGCTCGTGGAATTGCGGCGCCGAGGGGCCTACCGACGACCCGGAAATCGAAGGGCTGCGGCTGCGCCAGATCAAGAACCTGCTGGCGACATTGTTGTTGAGCCAGGGAACCCCGATGCTGCTGGCCGGGGACGAGTTTGCCCGCACACAAAACGGCAACAACAACGCCTATTGCCAGGACAACGAAATCAGCTGGGTCGACTGGGATATCGCCGAGCGCGGCGAGGCGCTGATCGCATTCGTGCAAAAGCTGACGACCTTGCGCCGGCAATACCCGATCCTGCGCCGCGGTCGCTTCCTGGACGGCGCCTACAACGAAGAACTTGGACTGAAGGAGATCACCTGGCTCAACCCGGCCGGCATCGAGATGACGGAAGAGAACTGGAATGACGGCAACGCCCGCTGTTTCGGTGTCGTGCTTGACGGCCGCGCACAGCCGACCGGCATTCGCCGTCGCGGCGAAGACGCGACGCTCTTATTGGTGCTTAACGCCTATCACGATGTCGTCGACTTCACTCTGCCGGAAATTCCCGGCGGCGGCGCATGGGAATTGCTGATCGACACCAACGACGGCGAGGAGGCAAGCTTTGCCGCCGGGGCTGATTACATGGCCACCGGTCGCTCGCTCCTGCTGTTTGCCTTGCGCCCGGAAGTGGCCGACTGAGCTCGGTCGCGCTCTCGGGCGGCGCCAGAACTGCGTCACATCAGAAAGACGCCTTTGCCGGTCGTCTGCGTATCGAACAATTTGTAGGCTTCGTCGGCCTGGTCGAGTTGCCAGCGATGCGTAAACAGGTGCTCGACGTCGATCTTGCGGTCGACGACGAACTGCGCGCATTCGGCCTGGCCCATCTGCGAGAAGGTCCAGGATGCGACGATGGTCAGTTGCTTGCGCAACATGTCGGGGCTGACATCGATCGTTACGTCATTGCGCTCGCCGACGAAACAGGTCGTGCCCCACACCTTGGTGGCGCGGACTGCGGCGATGCGGCCTTCCGGCTGGCTCGACGTGTCGAGAGTGAAGTCGGCGCCGTAGCCGTGGGTCAACTCCTTGATCGCGCCGACCGGATCGTTGGAGCGCGGGTTCACGACCTCGTCGGCGCCGAACTCCTTGGCGCGTTCGAGCCGCTCGGGGCTGACATCGAGCGCGATGACGCGCGCGCCCATTGCGCTCGCCAACTGCGTCGCGGACAGCCCGACCGGGCCTTGCCCGAAAATCGCGATCGTGTCGTTGCCGGAAAGCCGGATGCGGCGCAGAGCGCCATAGGCCGTGCCGGTACCGCAGGAAATCGCCGCGCCGGTGGTGAACGACAATTCGTCAAGCAGCGGCACCAGCGTAAAGGCCGGCACCTTCAAATATTTGGCGTGTCCGCCATGCGCGTTGTTGCCATAAACCAGCACCGCCTCTTCCTGGCAGAGCTGTGACCAGCCGGAGCGGCAATGGTTGCACACGGTGCAGCCTTTGTAATGATGCACCATGACGCGCTGGCCGATCCTGGCCTGCGCCGGAGCGACGCCCGGCCCGATCGCGGCGATGACACCGCAGGGTTCGTGCCCGCCGATCACCGGCTCGCTGCTGACCGCGAGGCCGCCGCTCGACCCGCCGGTTTTCGGACGGCGGTATTGGTGCAGGTCGCTGCCGCACATGCCGGAGGCTTTCATTTCGAGCACGACCTCGCCCGGGCCGGGGGTGGGGTCGGGGAAATTCATCAGCTCAAGCTGCCGGTCGCCCGTGAATACAACCCCGCGCATCGCTTCCTCCTCGGCAGACACCACGCTTTTGCCGATGCTAGCACGAGAGGGGCGGGCGGTCAGGCATGCAAGCTGGACCATGCTCCCGATACACCGAAACGGTCGAAGATCGCTTCCGCCGGGCTTGCCCTGCTGTCCACGTATCCTCTCCGATGTTGCGCAGATGGCCGGGCCACGCCCCGCCAAAATGGTAAGCGCCGCGCTTCAACCTGGGCCGCGCGTGTTTAGGTCCGCGCCACAAGCAGTTCCTCTGCGTTGCTGGGCGGGCGAAGGCCGTCTGTCCTGTCCGCGAAATAGCGCTGCGCGAGAGCATCCCCCGATATGTGATGAGCTTCTTTGAAGCCGCATTCGCGGGCCAGGTCCATCATCTCCGCCGGCGTGAAAAAGCTGAGGAAGGGGGTTCCGCTGGCGCGCGCGCCCTTTACCGCCATCTCGAACGCCGGACGCACTTCCGGGTCTGCGAGGTCCAGCGGCAGCAGGAACGTCATCGCCAGCGCAGAGCCAGGTGCGAGAGCTGCGACCTGGCGCAGCGTGGCTGCGATCGCATCCCGGGTGAGATACATGCTGACGCCGGTGGACGAAACGATCGCAGGCCTGCGTACGTCGAACCCGGCCGCCAAAAGCCTGTCCCACCATGAATCGCCCGCTTCGAAATCGACCGGGACGAGCCGCAGCCATGCCGGGATACCAAAACCCAGTTCGATCAGCCGCTGGCGCTTCCAGGCCTGGGGGCCGGGCCGGTCGACCTCGAATATTTTTAAGCGGGAAGCGATTTCCGGGCTGCGTTGCGCGAAACTGTCGAGCCCGGCTCCGAGAATAACGTATTGGCTGGCGGCGGCGGCCCGCTCCACAACCAGATCCTCAATAAACCGGGCTCGGGCGATGATGGAGGCGCGGAAAAGTCTCGTCGTGAGCGGGTTCATATCCGGTCGATGGCGCCAACCCTCATCCGGGGCGGCAAGACTCAGTCCGATCTCGTCTTCAAGCACATGCGGTGGGGGATCGACCTGGACGTGCAGGGCTCGCCATAATGCGACCCGCACCGCCGTGCCGTCTGCTGTGGCTGTTTGCTTGTCGCTCATAAGGCTCGCTCGTTGGATGTTGGTGAGACACTAGGCAAAAATCTGCAATGCGCAGGGGCGGAAATCTGATGCGGCTGTTTGTTTAGGCAATGCGTGTTCTCGTTCTTTTTGCCCATCCGCTGCCCGACAGCTTTGCCGCGGCGCTGCACCAGACCGTGGTTGCGGCGCTGCGCCAGCGCGGCCACGAGGTCGATGATTGCGACCTTTATGCCGAAGGCTTCGAGCCGCGGCTGCCTCCGGCCGAACGGCGCGCCTACAATACAAAAAACCCTGACCTGTCGGCGATTGGCAACCACGTTGCGCGGCTGCAGGCCGCCGAGGGGCTTGTGCTATGCTTTCCGACCTGGTGGTACGGCATGCCGGCCATCCTTAAGGGATACTTCGATCGCGTATGGACGACCGAAGTGGCCTTTACGCTGCCGGAAGGTGGTGGTGCGATCCGGCCGGCGTTGCGCAACATCAAGCAGTTCTGGGTCGTGACGACGCTGGGTTCACCCTGGTGGCTGGCGGTTCTGGTGCTGCGCAACCCGGTCAAGACGGTGCTGCTCGGCGGCCTCGCCCGGCTGTGCGGTCACGGCGTCAAGACACGCTACCTCGCGCTGCACAACATCGATGGCGCCAGCCGCGCGCGCTGCGCCGCGTTTCTGGCGCGGGTGCAGCGGGCGTTCGCGCGCTTTTGATTTCAGAAATCACGCCAGTTCGCCGATTTCTTCGAGATATTTGATGACGCCGGGGTGGATCAGCGAGCGGTCCGGTACAGCGCGCGGCGTGTTGGCCGCCATCGTTTCGCGAGCCTGCGGCAGCCGCGCGGCGAGCGTCGGCTCGCCTTTGTGCAATGCCCGCGCGAGGCGGTAGCCGATATCTTCCGGCAGGTCGGCGCGCGCCATGATGAACGACCACGACCCGACAGATTCGATTTCGTCCGTCTGATCGCGATAGCTGAACGCCTGTACCGTCAGCGGCTTTAGAAACGCATGCTTTTCGCGGATGCGTTCGATCTCCCCGGTGTCTGGCACGATAAAGCGCGCTCCGGCATCGCTGTCCGCGACCGCGACAAAGCCGGGCCAGCCGGTGCCGCCGCCCCATAGCGCCGCAGCAGTGCCATCCAACACCATCGCCGGCCCGTCGCCGGCTCGATCGAGATAGATCGGCTTGAAATGCCGGTCGAAATCGAGGTTCAAGCCGTCGAGCACATAGCGCGCCAGCGTGACGAGGCCGGAGCCTCTGGCGCCGAACGCGACCGGTCGTCCGACCAGATCGACGATGCTGTGACAGCGGCTGTCGGCGCGCACCACGAACATGCCGGCGGTCGAGTACATCGCGGCAATGATCGTCAGATTGGTCTTCGGGCGTCCGATGCCGTTAAAGGCTTCGTAGGCGATTTCGCCTTGCACGAGGCCGATATCGACCGCGCCCGCTTCGAGCAGCGGCACGTTTTCGGTGCTTCCTTTGGTGTTTCGGGGTTCGATCAGCAGCGTCGGCTCGACACCGTGGATCGTTTCCGCCACGACTCCGCCGTAGAGCGGAAACCCGCCTCCCGGCGTTGCGGTTGCCAGTGTGACCCGCGTTTTTTCGTGCTCGGCCATGCGACCGCCTCCTGATTTGTTCGCCCAAACCCGAACTTGTCCAATCCATCCGGCGCCGCCACACCGCGCGTAGCAGCAAAGCTGCGGCGCATTTGCGTCAAATGCCGCCAAAAAGGCGGCGCCGCAACGCCCCGAAACCCCCTGATATTAACGGCTTGCTTAGGATACGGGCCTATCGTCGAGCCTCGGAGGTGATTTCGCTGACCATCTCCCGTTAGAGCCAAGCTGGGTCATGGAGGTATCTCCTGACCTGGTGGCTCGACCACGCAGACGCCGCGCTCGGAGGATCAAATGAATTCGATTTTCTGGACAGTCACGATACTGATCGGGGCGATGCTCGGTCTTGCCGGCGCCGCGGACTATCTCTCTGCCCTGTTCTAGCCCGAACCGGGCTGCCGCCGCATCAGCCGTGCCGGTGGATCGGATCGACCCAGCGCACCGCTTCCGGCTTTTCCACCGGGTCAATATCGAGGTTGACGACAACCGCTTCGTTGTCGCTGCGCACCAGCACGCATTCGAGGGTTTCCTCGCTCGATGCGTTGATTTCCTGATGCGGGACGTAAGGGGGCACAAAGATGAAATCGCCGGGGCCAGCCTCGGCGACGTATTCGAGATGCTCGCCCCAGCGCATCCGCGCCCGGCCTTTCAGCACATAAATGACGCTCTCGAGGGCACCGTGGTGGTGCGCCCCGGTTTTGGCGTTGGCGTGGATATGCACGGTTCCGGCCCAGATTTTCTGCGCTCCGACCCGGGCGAAATTGATTGCCGCAGCGCGGTTCATGCCGGGCGTCTGCGCCGTATTCGTGTCGAGTTGATCCCCCGGGATCACTTTGACGCCGTGCTCTTTCCAATCGATTGCGCCGGTTGCGTGGTCGTCGCTCATCCGGTCCCCGACTCCAAAAAACCTGCGCCGCCACGGCGTTATGCGCGTGCGATTTCTGAAACGTCGCACATCGGCGGCTTATCGTAAAGCTCAGCGGCGATCGGGGAGTTGTATCGCGTCCGACCATCAATCAACGGGCGAGGGAGGCTGCCGCGGCCTGCTATCTAGCCGACGTCGATGTTGCCCTGAGGGGCGGGGTTCATGGGTGGTAAATCGTTCATTATGGTGCAAAGCCTCGATTCCGTTTCAGGCTCCATGCTGCTGTGCCCGGCGGTGGTAATAAAATAATTGACGTTGTTATTTCCGGTGTCTCGCAAGCTTCGTACGAGTGCTTCCGCTTGGTACAGATGACATACCCTATCGTAACGTCCGTGAACGATATGAACGGGAATGTTCCTGAGTCTGTCGGTGTGGTCGAGAATGTAGTTGTTGTTTCGGTTGGCCTCGCCGCCGGCACCGAGGAATCCGCCATTCATCATGTAGTGGATTAAAATCCTGGCGGCAGTCAAAGCATATTTCGCAGGAGGATGGCTTGCGCTGTTTTCGTCGCGATTGAGGCGGCTGCTGCTGTTTTCCCAGGCGGTGCACGCTAAGGCGGCTTTGAGGATGCGGTCCCGTTCTGTGTCGTTCCGCGGCGGCGTCGCGAATATTCTTGCGAGCCCCTTGACGACGTCGCCGCGATCCTCCGGCGGAATCGCCGTAACGAATTGTTGCCATGCCGTCGGAAAATCGAGGTAGGTGCCAGGGACGGGCGTCGCAAGCGGTTGCCACTCGAACTCCGCGGCGTTGCCTTGAAAAAAATAGTCGACATCTCGTCGCCGGCACAGAAAAACGCCGCGTAGAATCAGGGTCTGCACAGTTTCCGGATGCTCGATGGCGTAAGCCAGGGCGAGTGTGGTTCCCCAGCTACCGCCAAAGACATGCATTTTGCCCTGTATGCCCAGTTCGCGGCGCAGCCGCAGAACATCACCGATAAGATGTTGAGTCGTGTTGTCGGTAAGGGCTGCTGTTGCATCGTCATCGCTCGCGCTCGGCGTACTCTTGCCGCAGCCGCGCTGATCAAAGAGTATGATGCGGTACCGGTCAGGATTGAAGAACCGCGTGAAGGATTGGTAGGACCCGGCGCCCGGTCCACCATGCATAAACATGATGGGATCACCGTTTGGGGAGCCGTATTCTTCCCAATAGATCTGGTGCTTTGGATTTTCCTGGACCGTCACATGGCCGAATCTATTGCGCGGAGTGTTTGCGTATCGATTTTTTGGGTTATCGGGTTCGCTTGTCATCTGATAGCTATGCCCGAGATGGCAGGCGTGGAGGCGCCGGTGACGCCACGGCGCTGCCGGTCTCAGGCACGCGGCTCCGTGCCGTCGGCGCCCTGCGCCGACGGCAATCTGACGTACGCAACAGTTCGTCGCGCTTAAAGGAGCCGGATAGCGACCGCTTCCGGCCCCTTGCCGCCCTCGATCATATCGACGGCAACGCGCTGGCCTTCCGCCAGTTCGCTCAGGCCGCCGCGGTTCAGCGCCGAGGCGTGCACGAAAATATCTTTGCCGCCACGATCCCGGACGATGAAGCCAAACCCTTTCTCAGGGTTGTACCACTTCACCGTACCAATCTCCTCGACCGCGGCCTGATCGGATGGCACGAACGATCGTTCCGGCCGCGGACGCCGCGGCGGCTCGGCGAGCGCCGTGCTGGCATCGATACTCACGATCTCGGTGACCTGGGCACCCTTTTGCCCCGGCGCGACGCGCACCTCGAGGGTTGCCCCCGCCGGTACGCTGCTGTTGCCGCTGCGCTCGACTGTGCTGACATGCAGGAAGGCGTCGCTGCCATCCGCAAGCCCGACAAAGCCAAAGCCTTTGTCCGGATTGTACCACTTTACGGTAGCCCGCACGGCCGGTCCGCTCGGCGCCGCCTCGAAGCGGCCGCCGCCGCCTCCGCGAGGTGCGGACCCGAAATTACCTGCCGGCGAATAGCTCGGCGATGAGTAGCTGGGCGGCGAATAATTGTCGTCATCAAAGCCTCGCCGCTGAGGCCGACGGGACTCTCGATCTTTACGCACGGTGCGCCTCGGTAAAAATTGTTGCTCAATACTGTTGCGCTTGCGCGTCGCCGTCAATGTCGAGACTGCGATTGGCGCAATGCCTATGTGTCGTGATGCCGCCGTCGCGCTTCGATCACGCGTCCGGCGGGCATCGCCGCGGCACGCGACGGGCCCGGACCGGAGGAGGAAGACCCCTGGCGAGCGCGGCCGTTGTCGGCCAAAATCGCGCCGCAATACGACGCCCTTCGATAAGATTGGTTTTCGCAAGTCCGGCCTGCCCGGCGTCCGGCCGCCCGACGTAAGGAGTGTAAAATGCCCGCCGCCAATTATCTGCCCGAATTGCTCGAAACGACGGAGGCCGAGCGTCTTGCCACCGGCTTTGTTTTTACCGAAGGCCCGTTATGGCATCCAGAGGGGTTCTGGTATTTCGTCGACATTCGTCAGAACAAGCTCTTTCGCCTGACACCCGGAAAAGAGCCGGAAGTTGTCAGGACGACCATCGGCGGCAACGGCACGACATTCGATTTGCAGGGCCGGTTGATCGTGTGCGAAGGCGACGACCGGCGGGTGACGCGGATGAGCGCCGACGGGAAGGTCGAATCGCTGGTCGACAACTACAAAGGCGGTCGTTTCAATCGCCCCAATGACGTGATTTGCCATTCGAACGGCTGCCTTTATTTCACGGACCCCGATAAACGCCGCGCCTATCACGAACGCGAGATTCCAGGACGTGACGGCGACGATAACCTGTGGGACGGTGCGTGTGTTTACCGGCTGGCGCCCGATGGTGGATTAAGCATACTCGCGCATTGCGAGTATCCGAACGGGCTCGCATTGTCGCCTGACGAACGCACGATGTATGTCGCAAACACCCGCTCGTCGAAATACATCCACGCGATCAAGCTCGATGCCGCCGGCACTATGGTCGGGCGGAGCATCTTCGCCGATCTGAATGAAGGCGTTGAGCCGGGAATTCCCGACGGCCTGAAGGTCGACGCCGATGGCCGGGTATATTGCACCGGGCCGGGCGGCATCTGGGTGATGGCCCCTGACGGGAAGCGCGTCGGCATCATCAAATGGCCCGAACAGGCGGTAAATTTTGCATTTGGCGGGCCCGACCTGCGGACGCTGTTGTGCTGTGCGCACACGTCTGTCTACACGTTGCGCGTCAAGGTGCCCGGCAATCCTCATCCTTGGTACAAGCTGCGCGGACATTGAACGAGGTTCGGCGGCTTCCCGGCGGCGCTTCCACGTCGACCAGATGACGGCGAAAGCGCCGGGGACCACAAACAGGCCCTGTTCTCGACGATGATCCCACCTCGTGTTTCCGCGAGAACATGGGTGGGGTTTGGCGCCATGAGCGTCGGCATGTTCATGGCGGTTCTCGACATCCAGATCGTCGCGAGCTCGCTGCCTGATATCCAGGCCGGGCTGTACATCGAACTCGACCGTCTGAGCTGGGTCCAGACGGCTTATCTGATGGCCGAGATCGTCGCCATTCCGCTGACCGGCTGGCTGACTCGCATGATGTCGCTCCGCTGGTCGTTTGTGGCCTGCGTGTCGGGCTTTACCGCGGCCAGCGTTGGATGTGCCGCCTCAACCGGTTTCTGGTCGTTGGTGGCGGCTCGGGCGGTGCAGGGGTTGTGTGGCGGGGCGCTGATCCCGCTGGTGTTCTCTGCGGTCTTTGTGATGTTCGATGGAACCGCGCGCGTGCGCGCGACGATGCTTGCCGGGGTGTTGGCGATGCTGGCGCCGACGCTCGGCCCGACCGTTGGTGGATTTGTCACCGATCAATATTCGTGGCACTGGCTGTTTCTGATCAACGTGCCGCCGGGCATCGCGGTTGCGCTGCTGGTTGCCCTGGCGGTCGGCGGCGATCCTCCCGTCTGGCGCCTGTTCCGATCGGTCGATCTGCTCGCGATGCCGGTGCTCGCGGTCTTTCTGGCCACCCTCGAAGTCGTCTTGAAAGAGGCGCCGCATCGCGGCTGGGACGACGGGGAAATACTGTCGCTGATGACGATATGCGGCATCGGCGGTTTCACATTTTTCTGGCGCTGCCGCCATGCCGAAGGGGCGCTGATCGACCTTGGCGCATTTCGAAACCGAAATTTTGTCTTCGGCTGCTGGTTTAGTTTCGTTCTTGGCGTCGGGCTTTACGGCGCCTGTTACCTGCTGCCGCTGTTTCTCGGGCTGGTGCGGCTGCACACGGCGCTGGAAATTGGAATGGTTATGATGGTGACCGGCGCCGCGCAGCTGATCGCGACGCCGGTCGCGGCGTGGCTCGAACGCCGCACGGACGCGCGGCTGTTGACGGCGTTTGGCTATGGATTGCTGGCGATCGGTTTTATCGGTAACGGCTTTATGACTCCGGCGGCGGATTTCTGGGCGCTCTGCTGGCAGCAAGCCGCGCGCGGTGCGGCGCTGATGCTTTGCCTGCTACCGACCACGGCGCTGGCGCTCGACAAATTTTCGCCGGCGCAGGTGCCGAACGCCAGCGGCCTGTTCAATCTGATGCGCAACCTGGGCGGCGCGATCGGTCTCGCGCTGATCGATACGGTGCTGGAAAACCGCGCGCCTGTGCATTCCAAGGCGCTCGCCGCGCGGCTAATGAGAGGCGACATCGCTGCCGCGCGGTTCGTCGGGTTGCCGGCCGATCAGTTCACCGGGGCGCCGATCGGCGGCATTGATCAGCAGACGCGCGAGTTTGTAACGCCGCTGATCGAACGCGCGGGGCTGACTGCGGCTTTCAATGACGCCTGGATTCTTGTCGGCCTGCTGATCCTGTTGTCGCTGCTGCTGTTGCCGCTGCTGCAGCAAAGTCGCAATAGCGACCGGCGGTTGCCGCATTGACGCCGGATGGGGTCAGCTTGACCGCGGCGCCGTGTTCGCAGCAAGTAAATTAGATGGGTTCACTGACCAGTGTATCCTCAAGTGCGCGAAGAAAGACGCCGCTGCTACAGATCCGGAAGGTCACGAGCGCTGCAGAGAGAAGGCAGATCGCAACCATCGTCACCACCCACGCCTTGCCAAGCGCAGAGATTTCCATTGCGTACATCGCCGGCTCCTTTGCCACGGAGACCCGGCAATATTGCTCCGCAGGCATCGCTAGACGTGTGAGCGAGATCACAGGATTGTGAATATTCGGACCCGCGGCGATCGTGCTGTGGAATGGCAAGAGGAACGCGCCCTAAGGCCCTCCTGTCGTACGCCTGCTTGCAGGTCCCGAGAGGAGCGGCTAAATTTCCGGCTGGCGCGAAACAGCGCCGATCGGCGCCGTGCGACATAATCGTGAAGCGTTGAAGTCGCGGGTGTAGCTCAATGGCAGAGCAGAAGCTTCCCAAGCTTACGACGAGGGTTCGATTCCCTTCACCCGCTCCACCCCGCTAAACCAGAGCGCTTCGCCCGCTCCAAATAATTAGCGCGATTGGTTCGCTGAAGTGCCCTTCACCGGAGGGCACAAAAATTGAAAATACCAATTATTCCAACGGGACAGCCGGGATCGGCTGCTACGCTTTGGTCGTCTTGCACGGCCTGGCGCGCTTCGACGCGCCTCGGCCATCTGGGCATTCTGTCCAACAAAACGTCCAACAGCGCGTCGCTCCCATGCCCGATTTTCTAACCCGCCGCCATGGCATGTGGCACTTCGTCCGTCGCGTTCCGCGCGAGTTCGCCGAGGTCGATCGACGCGGCATTATCAAGCACTCGACCAAGATCAAGGTCCGTGATGATCGGACCGGACGTCGTGCCGTCCGGGTCGCGCAGAGACTCAATCAGGAGCTCGAACTGCTGTGGCAGCAGAGCTGCGGCGCCGGCCGAACCGCTGAGTTATCGCGCTACGATCAGGCGCGGCAACACGCGCGTTCGATTGGCTTCGACTATATCGAAAATGATGTGCTGGTCGCGGCTCCGCCGGAGAAGCGCCTCGAACGGCTGGAGATGCTCGTTGTCAAAGGCCTCACCAACGACCCCACCGCCCGCGCAGCATTGTTGGGAACCGAAAAGCGCCCTGCCTTTGATCTGTCGCGGCTGTTCGAAGAGTACCAGGCGGTCATCGGTGACGAGATCAAGAGTCTGTCGCCGGATCAGATACGCATCTGGAAAAATGGCCGAGTGCGCGCGGTTGAACGGTTTGTGGGTTTGATCGGCGACAAATCGGTAACCGAGCTGACCGACGGTGACGCGCTGGACTATGCCGACTGGTGGCGCAATCGTGTCGTCTGCGGCGAGGCCAACGCCAAAACCGCGAACAAGGATATCGGTCAGCTCAGCCGGATGTTGAAGGATGTGAGTGTGCGCCGGCGGCTAAACGTGCCGGATATTTTCAAGGGGCTTCGCCTGCGCGGCGAGATCGAAAAATCACGTAGCCCGTATGATCCCTCATTCATTCAGACGCGCTTTTTGGATGGCAGCACGCTTGAGGGTCTAAACGAAGACGCTCGTCTCGTTCTCTATGTCGTGACGGAAACCGGCATGCGGCCGTCGGAGGTCGTCAATCTGCAGCCCACCGCGATCCACCTCGAGGCGGCAATCCCGTATGTGAAAGTGCAGCCTGATGGGCGCCGATTGAAGACCAATGACTCTGAACGTGAGATCCCCCTCGTCGGTGTCGCGTTGCAGGCAATGAAACTGCGTCCGAAGGGTTTTCCGCGTTACCGTGACAAGTCCTCGAGCTTATCGGGAACGCTAAACAAGTTTCTGACCGAGAATGGTTTGCGACCAACGAGAGATCATACGGTCTACTCACTGCGTCACAGCTTCAAAGACCGCCTGGTAGCAGCTGAAGCGCCGGATAGCCTGATCGACAGTCTCATGGGCCATAAGACCTATAAGCCGAAATACGGAAAAGGCCCACCGCTCGAACTTAAGCTTAAGTACCTGGAGCAAATCGCCTTCACGCCGCCCCCGCAGCTATAGAAGCTGCGCTTCAACGATAGCGATTTTTTCGAGAGCGCCGGCGCAGCTGTCGCCGCGTCGGTATGAACCGCTCCGCGAACCATTCGGGAGACCGTTCTATGAGACGCGGCATTGGGCGAGGGCTCACCGTAGCGACGCTAAGGTCAACCACATAGACAAGCTGAAGGCCGCTGGCGCCAAACTCCTGCCAGAGACTGATATGAGCAGGAACCGCTCCGATAGGTTTGCGGTTCAGCTGGGCGGCAGCGAGGCGGAAGGGCGGTGGTGGGACGATCATTTCAAAACCGCCTCTGCCAAACGACCGGCAGGTACAACGATGATTTCGTTCGGCGCCGTATCTGTTACGAACTTGGAGGCCACGTCACCGAATCCGACCTGAAGTCCCGCCAATTCGCCATAAGCCTTCAAGAGATGGCGAGCGCGAGCTTTCGTGTCTTCTCGTTGCTTAAGAGCCTCGAGTTCTTTTTCAAATTGCTCATACATCGCTATATGAACGTCGCCATCGAATTCGATGAAATAAGCCAACAGCACTAAGGCGCGCTGTATACGTTCAATGAGAGGCAGATGCTGGAAATCTCGTTGCTGTGACATGCTGGCACTTGGATGGGTGACAATCGCGATCGATATCTGCCCATTCTGCAGCGAAGCCAAGAGCACATTGTCATGGCTCTCCACATCGTACTTAAGATTTCTCGACGCCCAGAACGCGGAATGAGCTGACTGTCCTTTCTATCAGCATCGCTGATTAAAGACAGCCACCGCCTTTTCTTTAAAAAATTTCTGCTGCTCAGCTTCCTTTGTTGGACAAGGGTATAATCGGTGGAGCCTTTATCTTAGTTATCCGGCGGGGCAGGCTAGCGGTCCAGTCTGCTGCAATCGTTGCTTGTCGGTCACGCCCGCGCAACGTAAGCCAGAAACAGACCCGCCACTTTTATTAATTTGAAGAGTTCCAGGGCCGTATAACCAACACATAGGTGGCCGACCGTTGGCTTCAAAACTAAAGCCGACGCAGCGCGTCACTGAATCGCATGTACTGGCGCATTCATTCATGTCCTGAACTTTGAAATAGAGCCTGTGAGATCCGAGAGTGGTGCCTCCTCCGAGTTTACGATCGCAGACAAGATCAAAACCCGGTACCTTGTACGAACCGGTTGCGCATCGCGTTACATCGTCTGGATTTGTCGAGGTCGCCTGTACTTTTGTAATCGGCAAAGCGGAGCGATTGGTTGTCGGCACGAGCACATCTTCAGCACTCGTCCGCGATGATCGGATGCCGGCGGTGTAGCCAAGGCCATACTGTCTGAATTGCACCGGGCCGGTGTACAGATCGCACAAGCCTCTCTGCTCTTCGAACGTGAAACCCTTACAGTTCGCGCCTGTGCACGAGCGAGCACACGCTTCCGGTGTTTGAGCGGGTGCTCGCCCAAGCTTGTCGCCACCTTCGAGTGTCGAACTCGCCTGGATGCTGAAGCCGGCATTCATTACCGCCTGCACCTGTTTGTCCCAGGCTGCGATTTTCTCAGCTGCTGCTTCTTCCGGCGTCTGACGGGCACGGCGCAGTGCTTCTTTGTCTTGTGCTTCTCGCCACGTCGTAGCGGACGCTGGCGGACTGGAATGTGGCTCCGGACTTTCTTGAGTTTGGCGCATATGCCCCGAAGCGGTTTCCGTTTCCGACGCGGACGTATCCGCGTGGACGTGTCGCGACCCGATCATGGTCCCGGGCGCTGACGGTTTTTCCACATTTGAGTGGACTGACATCCAGAGCAGCAGCGCGATGGTCGTGAGGAGCGTGCCCACCAGCACACGACGAACGGATGTGGATGGCGCCGATCCGGGCGGCTGAGGATGCACCTGAAGCAGGATCTCCTCGAATTCTGCATCGATCGGCTCCTGAAACGGGTTGGTGTTTTTGCCGCCGATCTTCGACGTACGCTCCTCACCTCCGCTCCGCGGCCGGGAAACGTCGATTTCGGCTGTGCTTGGGGACAATTCCCGGGTGCTCAAGCCCTCGTTTCCGCCACGCACAGCAGGTGCGCCATGCTCCTCGGAAGATGATCCTTTTGCAACGACGTCGGCGTCAACAGCTGAACCGGGAACCATGGCGTTCGCCCGTGCTTCCTGACCTAGGCCTGAGATGGCGCCGGGAAATATGGCCCGCAGACCTCCGACCAGGTGAAGCCGTTGATGCTCACTCCGCATGACCCGCGACAGCTTGCGCCAGACGGACATCGGCAGCGAATTCCGTCTTTCCGCATGGGCGGCGATGAGCTCTTTGCGCCAACTATCGTAGGCTGCGTTGGCGCCGAACAACTCCTCGAGAAGGACGGGAAATTCCTTGCGGGGTCGGGTTTTGTCGCCGATCCAATTGCGTAAGGTTCTGTCGGAAATCTTGAGTTCTGAACAGACTTTCCCGCGATTCCATTTACGACCTTGAGGCCGCTCCGGGTTTCCAGTAGGCCGCGTTCCGTAGCGGAAGAAATGCCAATACACCAGGTCGCCAAAGGTCCAATCGGCGCGATCGGGCGGCAGGTCCTTTTCGATGGTCAATTTCGGCTTTCCTACTTTCCTGCGCGGGACGCGAGGATACGCGGGACATTTCCAGCTGAAATCTGAAGCTTTGAACTCGTTGGATCAAGTCGCAACGAGGAGCAAGGAATGGTTACCCTTCGTACGAATTCGCACTCTCCTGCCTACAGCGCGCCGCCACGGACCGAACGGCTCACCGCGGTCGCTGCTGCGGGTGGCAACGGCGATGGCGGAGAAAAGCCGCCCCGCAATATTGGTACCGGGGCCGACGAACAACCCGATCGCTCGGACGAGCACGGCGATACCATTTACGGGGCCCGCGCCATTGCCGCGTTTATCTTCGCGGACAACGACAACCCGCAACGTGCTCGGCGTCGCGTCTACAATCTCGCTGTGCACTACAAAGCCCGTAACCAGAATGCGGGATTTTTCAGGCTGATGGGCGCATTGTGCCTGTCGAAGAAACAATGGCGCCGCTTTCACGGCCTGGGCTGACGCCATGACTTCGAAGCGGCGGCCGGTGATCCTCGCATCATCGGTCGCCGTGGCTTTGGCTCAGGCTTCCGAGCGCGGAGGACAGGCACCGCGGCGATCCGGAGGCGCCGCGGAGGCCTTGCGGGACGGACGGTTGTCATCGCCCGCTCCCTTTCCCGTTCCAACGCCACTCTTAACGCAGCGATCGCGGCGTCGCGCTCATGACGCAGTGCTACGACTGCCGCACCTGAATTTCCGGGTGTGCATAGCATCGCGGCAGCAATGCGAGCACTATAGGTGAGATTGAGATTGGCAAGCCCAGCAGCGAGCAGGTCGCCGAAAGCGCGGGCAATGCGAGCGCGCGCGATTTCCGCGTCGTCGCCTGATATCGCGTCAGCCTGGGTGAGCCTCGTATTTCTCTGGGGTCTGAAGGCGGCTCTAACCTCAAACCCATGCCTAATCCCGACCACGCTCGCGCCGGCGCTGTCGGCGGTATTCCCAATCCGCCACGAGAGCAGCGGCTTCCGCCACCTGCGCTTCAGCCTCTGCCTTTGCCTCGCCGGCACGGCGGGCGCGCTCGCGCTCCTCATCGCTCATCGCGCGCTTCGGCGGCGCCGACGAGTTCTGCGGTGTCCGCGCCTTTCCCGACACGTCGTTGCCAAAGAAGCTATCCATCAGGCGCTCGCCAATCTTGGCCACCGCACCAAGCGCTCCCATGCCGATGCCGCTCACGGCATCGAGCCCGTCCTTGACCCGGAAGTGCTCGTTGCCCTTTCGATCGGACGGAGTTTCGGGAGTTTTCTCGTCGTCGCGCTCGGCGGCGCCCGCCTTTTCCTCGCTCTCGTCGCGCGCTTTCTCGGAAAAGCTCGCCTTGTTCTCGGCGAACTGACCGAGGTGATACTCCGAGGTTTTCGAGGCGTAGGGCTGTTTTTCCGGTTCTTTCCGCTTAGGAGCCGGCGCTGTCGGACGCAGCTGGTCGATGACCTCATACGAATGAACAGCGGTCTTGGCGAACTCCTTGCGGTCATTATCCTGCTGCTTGAGCAGCGCCTTGTACTCGATGTCCCGCTGCGCCTTGAGGTTGTCCATTGCGATCTTGCGCCAGTCGTCGAGCATCGCGTTCTGCTCCTTAAGGAGTTTTTCCTTCATCGCGCTGAGATCGCCGGCGTCCTTTCCATTGCGTTTGGCTTGGTAATATTCGCGCCACGCCGGGCGGAATTCCCGCCTGACCTCATGGAAAACAGCGTCGCGCGTCTGCCGGAACACCTTTTTCCCGTCGATGAAGAACTGATCGCGCTGCTGCCGTTGATGCGCCTTGAATGCCTCCTTGACCTTAGCCTCGCCGCCCTCGGCGTCGTTGCGCTGGAAATAGTCGAAGCCCTTTACGAGGCGCTGATATTCGGCGGTGTCGTAGGTGTGTTGGGATTCCTTCATCCGCGTCCACGCCTGCCGCGTCGGCGCCCGCTCGCGCTCGAAAAACGGCTTGGAACGCTGCTCGCAAAATACCCGGCCCCGTTCAAGCTCGTACCGATACGCCCAATCACCGGCACGACGCTTCTCGAAGCCTGCGTTAAGCGCCTTGCCAGTCTCCGGGTGGACGACGTTAAGCATCACATGTACATGGGCGTGCGGCTTGTCGTTATGGGCAACGAGCAGCGCCTGGTGCTCCGACCAACCCATGTGCTTGAGAAATCCTTCGACCGTCTCAATCATGTGCGTCTTGCTGGGCTTCTCCGTCGGATGCCAATTCAGCGAGAAGTGTTTGACCGGGTGTTCCAGCTTCCGCCCCCCGGCTTTGATGCCGGCCTCCCGTTTCAGATAATCAGCACCGCGATAGGTCCACAGCATCTCGTCGACCGCCAAGCTCGGATGGTCACTGGCGAGGTTCAAGGTATGCGTCCACGGCACGCGCTGGTCTGTCTTTGCTTTGTCCGGATCGTGCAAGAGGTACGTCGCGAGACCTTTGAAGGATTTCCCATCGCCTTCGGCAAACTCAGCAATCATCGTCGGCAGCCTTCAATAGGATACCTCGAATCATGTCGAGAACCGGGGCCAGCTGTGCCGGTGCTTCGATGTTGAGCTGATGCATTCGTCGAGCGATCTGATTGAGGTTGTTTCCAATGCGCGACAGCTGCAGCAGGACGCCTTGATCAAACGGCATGCGTGCTGAGACTGAAATTCTCACAGCCCGTTCCCACAGCACTTGCTGACGACCGAATTCGCCGCGAACGATACGTCGTGCGCGTGCTTGTTCGGAAATCCAATCAGCTTCGTGTTGTGTGAATTTCAGGTTCAGCTGCTGATCTCTTCGATTGTATTTTGAAGGGCGGCCCATATTTCCACTCTTGGTCCAGCAGAGCGCAGCGTCCTCAGGTTCAAGGGGCACCAACCGCCCCTTGCGAGCTGCGTTTCCGGTACCGGAAACGACACCTCGCTACCCTCTAGCCCCACTAACCTACTCTCTTATTTTCCTGATTTCCTTCTCCAGTTTTTTCTAAAACAACAAAGTGTGTTGTCTTTCGCCGACTATCGCTGAGGCTTACTAAACGTTTCCACTGATCATCTTCTGCGCGCGCGGTTCTCTGTTCTCGTTGATGAGACGGATTCAGATCATGTTGTGGAAGATCGGATTGTTTCTTGCCGCTTGGTATGAGGTGCCTGTCGAGCTTGGACTTGATTCCGGCTCTGCCTTCGTCCTGACCTTGGGATTGATTGATGCGGCACTCACATTGTTTCGTTTTGCAGGGACAGGTGTTGAGCCGTTATGATCTCGTCTTGCGGTGCCGCTCGGGCCAATGCTGATTTGGATCGGATTGCCTAGTGGGTATCGTCGTGCGTTTCTGCGGCATCCGGAGGTGTCGGTGCTGTCGATGGGCGTACTGGTGCTGGACGGCGGGATATGCGCAGACGCGTACGGCCGAGGGCGCGAAAACGCTCGATGCCGTGAAGGGTAAAAAAGCACCGACTGCCGAAGCAGCCGGTGCAACGTGTTAGACGGCCTCGTTCGGCTTCGGGCGGGTCCACTCCAAGTCGAAACTGTCGACGTCGTAGCCATCGGGAACGAGAGCGGCTTCAATCGGGGCCGGCAGACCGGGATCGTCAATCGTGATTGCCACGAACTCGCAGCCCCGACTGTTTGTCCGCTTCCAACCGGCGCCGACCTCGACCTCATGCTCCCAGGATTCCGCAACTACCCGAAAATCGGGATCGTCTGAGCCACGACCGCTCACGCGAAGAATCCTGATCTTGAAGTATGCGAGGCTCATCGTAATAATGTTGCCACGATAGAAGTCCTCGCGTTCGTCCTGGATGTGTTGGAATTTACCGATAATCATGATGTTCTCCATTTCTTGTCGTTGAGAGGGCGCAACTCGCGGCGTGCGCCCATGGCCGTGTCACAAGATGCTGTCCTGGCTCAGAGGCACTCCAGTTCGCGATAGCGGGCCTGGAGTTCGGCCTCGGCCTGCGCCAAGGTTTGCTCGATCTCAGCGCGTTCGCAGTGGGTCATGCGGCAGTAGCGCAGTTCCAACCGCAATTCGTCGATGTGTTGTTCAAGCGGGATCGTATTCATCGTTGCCTCCTTTGTTGGTGAAGATGCAACGACGCCACGGTGCCGGACCGAGCCGGGTCAAGGACGCCGCTCTTGGGCGGCGCCGCTTGCGGTGCGTGGGGGAGCCGATTTTGTCGAGGGCAAAAAAGAATAAGTGCGCTTCAGCGCTCCTTACCCTCGGCAAAATTGGGGGCACCGCGCATCCTTGAGGCGGCTCGGTCCGGCACCGTACGATGGAGACATCTGCAGAAACAGCTTTGTATCAGCCGTCTGATGATGCGTCGGAGGCGATGGAGCCACGCACCGATTAATGAAAATCGCGATGCCGGCTTCCGGTCTCAAAGTCAAATTCTAGTTCCGCTTGCCATCTACTGCTGAAGCTTACCAAACGTTCTCACCGATGATCTTACGCGCGCGTGCGACTCTGTTCTCGTTGAATGATGGAGACAGAGATGCATGGTTTGATGTGGAAGATCGGATTGTTTGTCGCTGCGTGGTACGAGGTCAGTGTCGAACTCGGGCTTGATGCCGGTACCGCTTTTGTCCTGACGCTTGTACTGATTGGCGCTGCCCTCACTGTGTTTCGTTTGCCGGCGCAGTTACTGAACCTCTATGGACCTCGTTTAGCACTGTTGGTTGGACCGGTGATAATTTGGCTAGCGCTCGCCTGGTGGGTGCTGCCTCGGGCGTTTTTACGGCACCCGATGCTGGCGTTGACGTTGGCGGCGCTGCTGGTACTGGGCGGTGCGGCATGGCGCTATGGGTGGACGCGGTACCGCGAGGAGACCATGCGGGCCATCGACCGGGTGAAGCAGCTGACTGTGCCGGCGGGGATGTTGGTGCTGCAGGCGACATTGGGCAATCGCTGGGGACTGGTCTGCGTCGCTGCGCTGGCAGTAATGGTGGCGATGCCGATGCGGCTGGGCTGGCTCTTGATCGGGCCGGTGCCGGCAGAGCGGGTCGACGCCAAGATGGGTGAGCCGAACTGGTTTCGCCGCGCCGGCATGAGCGACGAGCTCTAGGAGCGGCGGCGATGAACCCCGCCATTCCCTTCGGCTACACCGCCGAGGCCGCCACCTTTCCCTGCTACTCGGATAATCGCCATCTCTGCAGCATTGGGCCGACACGTTCGGGCAAAGGCGCAACGGTGATCGTGCAGGCGCTGATGCAGGCGCCGCATAGTGTCGTCGTGATCGACCCGAAGGGGCAGAATGCGGCGGTCACGGCGCGACGACGCCGCGAGATGGGTCAGGACGTCTTCGTCCTGAACCCATTCGGGCTGCACACCGAAGCGCCGTGGCATCTGCCGCGGCATCGCTTCAACCCGCTGGCCGCTTTCGATATCGGCAAGCCGAACATCGTCGCCGATATCGCGGCGCTATCGCAGGCGCTGATCCTGACACAGGGACGCGAACCCTATTTCGACGACACCGCGCGCGATCTGGTAACGACGCTGATGCTCTATCTGATCTCGACACTGGGGAGGAAGGCGACGCTCGGTCATCTGCGCAAAATGCTGACCGACATCGCCTCCAGAGGGAAAGAGGGAGCGCAGCTGCTGATCGCGATGAGCAAGAGCCCGTACCGCTTTATCGCGCAGCCGATCGGGCGCTTCAAGGATTCCGAGGCGCGGGATATTTCCGCCGCGATCAACACGGCCATCACGCAGACGGCATTTCTCGACGATCCGGCCCTGACCGACCCGCAGACCGGCACGCTATCGGCGAGCGATTTCGACTTGATGCAGCTGAAAGAGCGCCCGACGACGGTCTATCTGATCCTGCCGGGGCAGTACATGAAGGCCTACTCGCGCTTTCTGCGCTTGCTGATTACGTCGGCGATCGATCATGTGACGGCAAAGCCCGGCGGGCACCCGGTGCTGATGATCCTCGACGAGTTCGCGCGTCTGGAAAACCTGCCGCCGGTGGTCAATGCCTTTGGCTTTGCGGCAGGCTTTAATCTGCAGCTCTGGCCGTTCCTGCAGGATCTGCCGCAGATCAAGACCGTCTACCGCGATGAAGCGATGAGCATTCTCGCTAATTGCGGGATGATTCAGTTCTTCACGCCGGTCGATCTGGAGACGGCGGAGTATCTGCAGCGGCGCGGCGGATCACTGACCGGCGAGAGCATCAACCGCAGCTATGACGGCTCGTTGCTGAAACGCCCGCGTGGCGAGTCGCGCAACGAAAGCCGCATGCCGCTGCTGCCGTTGGAATCCACCATGAGCATGCAGGATGGTCACTCGCTGGTTTTCTTCGCTGGCACACATGATCCGCTGCTGGCGGGGCGGACACCCTATTGGAAAATCCCCCGCCTCGACCGGATGTTCGATCCCGATCCCTATCACCTGTGAGAACGCAAAAAGAAAGCACCGGCTGCCGAAACAGCCGGTGCAAAATGTTAGACGGCTTGCGCCTCTTTCGGCTACGCCCATTCCAGCTGGCGATACCGCGCCTGAAGCTCAGCTTCGGCCTGGACCAGATCGGCTTCGACCTCGGCGCGCTCGCGGCGGGTCATGCGGCAGTAGCGCAGTTCCAGCCGCAATTCCTCGATGTGTTGTTCGAGCGGGATCGTATTCGTATTCATCGTTGCCTCCTTCGTTGGTGAAGATGCAACGACGCCACGGTGCCGGGCCGAGCCGGGTCAAGGACGCCGCCCTTGAGCGGCGCCGCTTGCGGTGCGTGGGGGAACCGATTTTGTCGAGCGCAAAAAAGAATAAGTGCGCTTCAGCGCTCCTTACGCTCGGTAAAATTGGAGGCACCGCGCATCCTTGAGGCGGCTCGGTCCGGCACCGTATGATGGGTCATCTGCAGAACGGCTTTGTCATCCCGGCATGATCAGCCGTTTCGCGAGCATTCGACGAATAGCTCGGCATGGCGATCACCAGCCCGAGGCAAACGCCCGGCGCAGCAAAGCCTCGACGAGGCTAAACAGCGCGATGACCCTCGCGGGCGTGATGCGCAAGGCGGCGTCGAGTTCGGCGAATATCCGATCGAGTTCGGGGTGAGACGATTCTTGCTGGCGGTCGCTTGGGTGACGGCCTTCGCGCCATCGATGCGCCGCGTCCCAATCCGGGCCGCGACATCGCCCGTCATACGCAGCCCGGCGCAGGGGATCTTTTAGCAGTTCGTAGGCGGCGAGAATTTCCTGAAACCGCGCGGTCGCCGCGGGATCGCGATTGCGATCGGGATGCCACTCCATCGCCAGGTGGCGGAATGCCGTGTGAATTTCCGCAAACGAGGCGTTAGGCGCCACGCCGAGAATGTCATAGGGACCGTCCATGGCGTCAGCCGCAACCCGGTCAGGCGACCGCCGTCACCTCCCGGGCTTTGCCCTTTCCACCCGTCTTGGATCGTGTCCAGCGCAGTGTAGCGCTCCCCTCGTCACTGGTGAACAGCACCGCGCTGACCGGCGCGTTCAGCATCGGTCCGTCCAGCACGACCGATACATATTCACGGCCATGCTCGCTGAGGCGCTTCCACCCCGCCCCAAGTTCGGCGCGTCCCTGGCTGGTGGGCGGTGATGCGATAATCGGGCTCCCGCGCACTATGTTTCTCCGCGGGCGTAATCATGATCTCAAAGTAGTCGAAACCAAGGGTGATGATATCGCCGTGAAAGCTGTCGGTGGTCTGGTCGTACCGGAATGTACCGATAATCATGTGCTCTCCATCTTTATTCACGGTTGTCGGTGCTATCAACTCCACAAAGATGCTTATCCGATGCGAACATAATAGCGCGATGAAAAGACGGTCGCCTCGGAATGCGTGGCATGCAATGGCAATAATTTGTAAAAAAGAAGAATGTCTCACCGTATAAAATCACGATGAGACATTCAGTGAAGCGCGGCGTCAGCCGAATGAAGCAGCGATCTCGAAGTCGCCGTAGTATTTACCCTGATAGGTCAGTAAGTCATCGGTGAAGCCGAGCTCGACCTCGTCGTGATCGGCCGCGAGGCAGCGGATATGATCGCGGTAGGTGACATGCACCGCGACAAAGGGCCCGAGCGTTGGGCCATCAAAGCCCCAGTCCTGCATGTCCTGATCGGGATCGTCGCGGCCGTGCAGCAGCTTGAGAAAGACGGTCATGGTTGTCTCCATGGTTATGGGTTGAGAAGAAACCCCGCCACCGGTAATCGGCGGCGGGGCACGGGCCTAACGATCGCGCGGTTCCCACAGGGCGATGTGCGTGGCGCCCTCGGCGTTCGGCGTCTCGAGCTTGACGAGACGGAAGCGAACCGAGTTCGGCCCGAACTCAGGCGCGGCGATCTTGAGGTTGAGAAAGGTCTCGCCGCTGGATTTGGCGATCTGGCTCCAGCCCGCGCCGACCTCGTAGCGCTGCTGCCCAGCATAGACCCGGTAATCGGGAGCGTTGTCCGACACTTTGTCGACGGGCGCGATGGTGAACGCCGCGAGGATGCTGAGGGTCTTGAAGATGCCGGTGAAGCTGCCGTCTTGCTGACGGATAAAGGTTCCGAGGGTAATAGCCATGATAGGTCTCCTTTGAGTTTGTGGTTCGCGAAGGATCGTCCCTGCGATGGCTCGCGCTTTCAGAGACCGCATAAGGCGTCGGCTGCACCGCTTGCGGCCGAAGCGCAGCGCAGGACCCGGGCGGCGGAAGAATTTTGCGCGCGAGGAGGCTGGGCTTTGGCCCGGCCGGGGAAAATTGTTTCGACGAACGGGTTGTCGCCGAGGACTGCGGTCTCTAGCGCTTGAGAGCCATGCTGGAACGGTAATTTGCGCAACCGACGCAGGAGACGAATTGGCTCTCCCGCCGAACCGATCACAGCCAAACGAGCGTTTCACTCACGGATGGACCCGTCGGCAGGAGAGCCGCTATTCGACAGTCCTTAACGCGGGCTTCGATCCGGCTGGATCGACGGTTGGCGCCGCTGTGGCCGTGACCAGACCAGCGTGGCCGCGCCGTCCCGCTCGGGAAGCATCAGCGCCGCATTGATCGGCTGCGATAACGCCGGATCATCCAGCACGACGGATAGGTAATCAGCTCCGGCGCTGCTGCGGCGCTTCCAGGCCGCGCCGAGCTCGACCGACCCCTCGGCGGTTTTCTCAACGATGCGATAGTCCGGTTCATTGTCGGATCGCTTATCGTTGGGAAGAAACTGAACATTCTCGCGTTGCAGAACGAGGGTTTTGATCTCGCCTGTGAAGCTATTAGTTCGCCTGTCATTATAGAAGGTACCGATCATCATGGTTTTTCCTTTTTATTATTCGAAGCTGCCACGATGGCAGCCCCAGATGATGGACATTGCGATAAACCTCGCGTCTTGTCCGCGCGCTGACCTCTAGCACGCCGCCTGAACGGCCGAATGCCGCGAAAATTTTTAAAATAAAGAATGAGGTGACGGCGCTTATGCGCCGCTCTCCTCAGCGAACCGCCACACGGGGATGCCAATCGTTCTGGCCTTGTCGGCAAGATTGGCGGAAATCCCCGAGCCCGGGAACACGATGACGCCGACCGGAAGGGTTTCGAGGATCGCATCGTTGCGCTTGAACGGTGCGGCCTTGGCGTGCCGGGCCCAATCCGGCTTGAACACTACCTGGGCGACCTTGCGGTTATCGGCCCAGCAGGCCGCGATGCGTTCGGCGCCACGGGGGCTGCCACCGTGGAGCAACACCATGTGGGGATGCTTGGCGCGGACTTTGTCGAGTGCATCCCAGATACGCTGATGATCGTTGCATTCAGTGCCGCCGGTGAAGGCGATGCGGGTGCCAGCGGGGGCGAGCGTTTGCGCATCAGCGCGACGACGTGCGGCAACGAAGTCGCGGCTGTCGATCATTGCCGCGGTCAGGGTGCGGCGGCTGGCCATCGATCCGACATGCGGGCGCCATGACGAACCGGTGGCGGCGTCGTATTGCTCGGCGGCCTGATCGCGAAAGAACTCGAAGGCGTTGCGGCGTTCGATCAGGCTGAGGCCTTGGTTGATCAGACGTTCGAGTTCGACCGATTTGACCTCGGAGCCGTCCTGCTCGAGTTGAGAGCGGCGTTGCGCCTGCTCGTTGGTGTCGAGCTCGCGTTCGATACGGTCGGTCTTGCGGTGGAAGATGTGGACGAAGGACCACAGCAGGTCGCGGAGATCGTCTTCGAGGCGGGTGGCACCGACAAGACCGGTGAAGGCGTCGGCCAGGGCTTCGATCTGCGCACGAGCGGTGTCGGGTTCGGGAAGCGGCCGTGGATCGGGCTCGTTCTGGCCGGGCCGATAGCCGAAGAGTGCCAGTTCGTCGAGAAGATGTGCGGTTGGCGAGATGGCCTGGTCGGTCTCGGGTTCAGTGGTGGAAGTGCTCTCGATGTCGTACATGGCGGTGCCTTTTTGCCGGAGGATCAGCCGCGCCCTTCGCGGCCTTCACGGCGATCCCTTGGCCGGAGGCGGAGCCGGGTTGCACCCCTTGGGGCCGAAGCACAGCGGAGGATGGCGGGACTCCGAGCATTTTGCTTCGCGATGCAAAGCCGGGCCTTTGATGAGCGCGCGGCCTGCCGCGCGAAGGCTCGGCGGCGGAAAATGGTCGGGGACCGCCATTGCTGCCCGGCTCCGCTTCCGGCATATCGCCGCTGGGAAGGCCGCTTGGCGCGGCCGTCGCCGATAAAGGGACTCCCGTGCCCGACGCCAGAGAGAGTATCCCCTGATCGTCCGACTAAGAGGACCGGTCAAGCAACGCGAGCAGTAGGCCGAACGAGATGGCCAACGAGATTGTACTCAAGCGGCAAGCTGATGAATGTTCTACAACTAATAGTAGATCAAATTAGTTGAAAAAAACTTCCTGATTGAATCGTTCTCTTCGACTTTCGTAATCCTCTGCGCTCGCAAAAACGGCAATGGAGGGGCGATTTATGAATAGCGGTGTTAAACCAGATCAACATGCATCTACGTCGGATGGTTCTGATCTGCCGGAGATGCTAAGCCAAAAAGGGGCCATATGCCTGGCTCGAAGGCTCCAGGATTACTGGCATCAGCGCGGCTATCCCGCGGCAAGATTTTGGGCAGAACCCATCGACGAGCGCATCGAAAAGGTCGGCACCTACGATCTCTACCGCGTCGCCAGCAATCTGGTGAACGGATTGCCGCCGCGCTACCTATCAGAGCCGTGAATGCTTCCCGCCGTAAACCGGTCGAAGTCGCCGGCTGCAAGCTGACCAGCGACATGTTTTGACAAGCCGATGGCGCCGAGCTGGCAGAGATCGACGTTGAAATCGGAATACATTGGTATGAGGAACCGCACATCGATCCCCCCGCCCGCGCGTTGTCGCAAGCGCGTCGCCGCCGTTAGACCAGCGGCGTCGTTGTCTCGCGCGATATAGAGACGATGTAGTGATGACGGCAATTCCAGTGCGGCGAGGTGGTTCGCGGAGAGGCCCGCGATCATCGGCAATGACGGCAAGACCGATTTAAGGGCGAGCACGGTCTCGATGCCTTCCCCGGCAACCAGCATATCGTCGGCTATTCCGAAGCGCACGCCGTAACCGAGCAAATGCCCGAGTGCGCGGCGTGGATCGACCAGCGGCGCTTTCTCCGCCGTACTCGGATTCAGCCAGGTGCGCTGTATGCCGGTGATATTGCCGCCGCGATCGGTCACGGCAGCGAGCAACGCCGGCCATGCCTGACGCGGCGAATTCGCCGTCTCGCGATAAAACACCCAAGGGTGATAGCGGAGCGCGGGCCAATCAACGGGAGCGGTGATACAGCGACCACGCAGATATGTTTCGGCCAAGGTTCCTGTGAGCGCTCGCCCGGCATTAAACAAACGGCGCGCTGCATCGCACGAGGCTAGCAAAGGCAACACCGATCGCGGTCGTTCCGGTATCCTGCCGGGCAACGACAGAAAGCGGCATGCTTCGTCCATGGCGTCGCCAAGATCATGCAGCTGCCGATTGCCTTTGATGAGGTCGAGCAGATCGCCATACTCGCCGGTGCTGGCATCGGTCCATTTGCCGGCCGCACCCTTGCCGTAATCGGGACCGTGTAGCCGGACATAAAGGCTGCGGCCCACGGCGCCGGTGACATCGCCGGCAATCCAGTAGCGGCCGCAGCGACGGCCTTGCGGCAGGTAATGGCGGCACACCGCCTCGGCCTCACGCGCGAGGCGGCGCGCCAGATCGGCAGCGCCGGACATGGCAGGCACCGGCTCACGCCGCTTCCCGGTCGACGATCCGCTGAAGTGGATGCAAGCGGAATAGCTCGCCAAGAACGGTGGGGCCGTTCGCCATCGGCACAAAGAGCCGCAAGCGCCAGCTGACGATCTCGGTCATCAAGCCCAGCGCCTTCAGCCGATCGACCATGCTATCGGTGAAGCCGGAGAGTTCGATGCGGTATTCGCCCATCGCACGAACGCGACGCAATTGCAGACTACCGGCGAGTTCGACACCGGTGCGGCCATCGCAGAGCGCGGTCCAGGCATCGTCCGCCGTGACATTCTGCGGCACATCATTAAAGGCGGCATTGACCCATGCCGCCAACGCAACGCGACCGATGACCCGCTCGCCATCGACGGTCTCGAAGCGGTAGACCCGCATGGTATCGCCGGGCAGTCGGTTCCAGATCGGCAGCAGCAAGCCGGTGATGATGTGAAAGTAGGTGTCGGTGAACTCCGGCACCTGGGCGCATTCCGCTTCCCACTGCGCTGCAAATTGCTGGCGCGACGTGGCCTCCCATTGCGATTGCTCGAACGCCGTCAGCGTCATCGCCTCCCGGCTCATCGGCCGGATCAGCCGCACACGGGTCTCGACCTCGCCGTCCTCGCTCATGAAGCTGGCAGCCGGCACGCGCACCGCCGCGCGGTGCGATTGCCGGTTGATCACAAGTTGCGCACCCGGGCTTTGCGGTAGATCGAGCGCATCGGCGAGCGACAGCGGATGGTTGCGGTCCTTCTGCTCGACCCGATAGCAGCGCGTCTCCGCTCCGGTACCGGGATGGGTATAGACCGTGCGGCGATCGAGCACGGTGAAGCTCTCGGCCGTCAGGGTTTCAACCCCGACATCATAGGTACCGGCGGTAATGGCGGCCTCGATCGAAGCCTCGAGCAAACCCTCGAAGGTGGCGAACAACGTGTTCTGCAAGGCGATGCGCAAGGCCAGGATGCGGTTGAGGAACTGCGTGATCGGTGGCAATTCGTCATGCAGCGATCCGTCCTCGCCGCAGAGCTTGAGGCCGGTTGCCTCCTCGAACTGCGTCAGCGAGCAGCCCTCGACTTTCCCGGCATAGAGCCGCTGGAAGAACTGCCGCAACGCCGCCTTGGCGTACGCGCTCTCCAAATTGTCGTCGGCGCGAAAGAGACCCTGTCCTCCCGTCTGGCGCTGGCCACGGGTGATGGCGCCAAGTGTGTCGAGACGGCGCGCGATGGTCGACAGAAAGCGTTTCTCGCCTTTCACGTCGGTGGCGACGGGACGGAAGATCGGCGGCTGTTTCTGGTTGGTGCGGTTGGAGCGTCCGAGCCCCTGGATCGCGGCGTCGGCTTTCCAGCCCGGCTCCAAGAGATAATGGATGCGCAGACGCTGGTTTTTGCCGCCCAGATCGGCGTGATAGCTGCGGCCGGTGCCGCCGGCATCGGAGAAGACGAGTACGCGCTTCTCGTCATCCATAAAGGCGGAAGTCTCTGCGATGTTGGCCAACGCAGGCCGGTTCTCGACGCAGAGCCGATCGCCGCGGCGGACGATGCGGCGCGAGCGTCCGGTGACTTCTGCCACGGTGTCGGTGCCAAAGCGGTGCAGTATCTGATCGAGCGCGCCTTGCACCGGTGGCAGTGCCGCGAGATGCTCGATCATCCGCTCGCGCCGCGCTACGGCCTCGCGTGAGACGACCGGGTTGCCATCGGCGTCATAGGCGGGCCGCGAATGGAGATTGCCCTCCTCATCACTGAACAGCTCGAAGAGCTGCGTCGGGAATGAGTGGTTCAGATAATCGAGAACGTATTCCCGTGGGGTGATGTCGATCGAGAGATCGCCCCATTCAGAGGATGGTATCTCCGCCAGCCGGCGTTCAAGCAGAGCTTCGTTGGTCGAAACGATCTGGATCACCGGTGCGTGCCCGGCATCGAGATCGCGCTGCAAGGCGGCGATCAGCGTCGGGCATTTCATCGCCGTCAGCAGATGGTTGAAGAAACGCTGCTTATTGCTCTCAAAGGCCGAGCGGGCCGCACTCTTAGCGTTACGGTTATAGGTGCCGCCATTGGTGCCGGTGACATTAGTGGCCTGCAATGCTGCGTCGAGATTCCGATGAATGATCTGAAAGGCATCCGCGTAGGAATCGTAGATGCGGATCTGCTCCGGGGTCAGCGCATGCTCAACGATCTCGTACTCGATCCCCTCGAACGAGAGCGAACGCGCCGTGTAAAGGCCGAGCGCTTTCAGATCGCGCGCCAATACCTCCATCGCAGCTATGCCGCCGCCTTCCATCGCCGCAACAAAATCGGCTCGCGTCGCAAACGGAAAATCCCCCGCGCCCCATAATCCGAGGCGCGCGGCATAAGCCAGGTTCTGTACCGTGGTCGCGCCGGTGGCGGAGACGTAGACGACGCGGGCGGCGGGCAATGCATTCTGCAAGCGCAATCCCGCCTGCCCCTGCTGCGACGGCTTCTTCTCGCCGCGACTACCCTCGCTGCCCTTATCACCCGCGGCATTGGCCATGGCATGCGCTTCATCGAAGACGACGGCACCATCGAATTCCTTGCCGAGCCAGGAAATGATCTGGTCGAGGCGGCTGCACTTCTCCCCTTTCGCCTGCGTGCGCAAGGTGGCGTAGGTGGTGAACAGCACACCGTCACCGATCGTGACCGGGGCACCCTGACGAAAGCGCGACAGGGGCACGAGATCGGAGCGCAACCCGCCGAGTGCGACCCAATCGCGTTCGGCATCCTCGATCAGTTTGTCCGACTTCGAGATCCACACCGCACGGCGGCGGCCCTTCAGCCAGTTATCGAGCAGGATGGCGGCAACCTGCCTTCCCTTGCCCGCACCGGTGCCATCGCCAAGAAACCATCCCTGGCGGAATTGCACTGCACCTTTGGCATCCGCTGCTGCGGCGGTGACGATATCGTAGGTCTCGTTGACCGTGTAAGATCCAGAGAGGTGATGCGTATGTGCTTCGCCGGCATAGATCACGCTTTCGATCTGGGCGTCGGAGAGCAGGCCCTCGGTGACCAGCCGTGTCGGCAAATGCGGACGGTAAGAGGGGCGCGGCGGCGCCACGGCCGCCATCGCCGCCGACTGCACGAGTTTCGTCGGGTGCGGCTGTGCGCCGGGAATGCGCAATGCCTGCAGCGAATAGCCTTCATAGAGGTTGCCGGTGAGACGCGCCGCATCGCTCGCGCCCTGCTCGACGATCTCATAGCTCAATTCCGCAATGTCTGAGACGGGCGGCTTGTCGACCGCTGGTGTCGCGCGTTGAGTCTCAGTGCGCGCGGAAGCCCGCAGCGGAACCACGGCAGCACTGGGCGGCACCACAGCGCTGGCGATACTCCGGCGCGGAGGTACCGACCGCGTTACCCATTCGAGCAATTCGGCGGCGTCTTTCGCCACGCCCGGCGAGATTGGGAAAATCTTCGGATCGGCCGCCGGTATGCGGTCGATGACGGTTAGCCTTGTGTCGAAGCTGGTGCCGTGGCGTGCATAGGCCTGGCCCGCGATGGCCGCGGTAAAGATGACGCTGCTCTTCTCCTGCAAGCGAATGAACGCATCGCGCCAGGCGGCGTGCTCCGGCCCGACATTGTGCCCGGTGATCGCGACCAGGCGTCCGCCTTCCTCCAAACGAGCTAGCGCGGAATTGAGATGGCGGATGGTAGCTTCACTGAAGCGGCCAGCGATCTCTGGCGAGGCCGAGAAAGGCGGGTTCATCACGACGATGCTGGGACGGATGCCGGGATCGAGCCGGTCATGAATCTGCTCGGCGTTGTGGCGGCTGATCGGCACGTCGCGAAACAGCCGCGCCAGCGATCCGGCGCGTGTATCGGCGATCTCGTTGAGGGCGAGCCGGGCCCCCGCGAGTTCGGCGAAGATCGCCAGCATGCCGGTACCGGCGGACGGTTCGAGGACGAGATCGTCGCGGGTGATCGCGGCAGCTTCGGCGACCGCCAGCCCCAAGGCGAGCGGTGTCGAGAATTGCTGGAGCTGCTGCGATTCCGGCGAGCGGCGGGTGTGCGACGGCAACCGCCCCGACAGACGTGAAAGCATCGCGAGCATCGTTCGAGCGGAACCAGCCCGCGCCCGCATTGCGCCGCCGAACTTGCGCAGGAACAGAACCTGGGCCACCTCGCATGCCTCATAGGCGTCCTTCCATACCCAGGCGCCATCGGCATCACTGCCATTGAACGCCGCCTCCATCGCGGCTCGCAGCGCCGAGGTATCGATGTTGCGGTTCTGGGCCAACCATCCGGCGATGGTGGTGGCGGCGTGGAACAGACCGGACGCTTTGTCCGGGATTGGCGCGGCGGCGAAAAGCGGCAATGACGCGGTGGCGACCGCTGAAGAAGGATTGAACATGGGAAGGTCTCCGGAGAGCGGGCTGGAAGACCCGGCGGAACGCTCTCTTCTTCCCGGCCGGATTGCCCTCCTCCTGAAGCCCTCTTCCTCTAACGCTGGATGTGCCGCCCAATCAGTGCCGCCAGCTCGTTCGGCGCGTGCAGCATATCAAGACCGGCAAAATGATTGCGCCCGCCGACGTAATCACGGCGTCCGGTGCAAGAACGGAACAGAACGCCGGTATCGCTGCCAGTAGCCGGCTGGCTCACTTGCACATATAAATGATCACCATGCAGTGTCACTTCACCCGAGACGGCGATACCGGCAGTGTTCGAACAAAGATCATAATCGCCGCGTTGCAGTCGCAGCGCTGTGGCAAGCACGCGGAGCTGCCGCTTTGCCTGCCGGTGAAAGAGCTGTTTGCGCTCATGATTGTAGGCAACGCGTTCGCGGAAATCGAAACGGGCAGTGATGTTTCGGCTGGTCATGAGTGACACCTCGGGAGCGAAGCGGGAAAAAACCCGTCGCAGGCTCCTCTCCGCCTTCGGGTTCGCCCCCGGCCATCCGCCCTTTCACTCTGTTTAGCCTCCGCCCGGTACGTGCTCGGAAGTAGCAGCAGAAAGGGCAGCACCGCGGTCAACGGTGCTGCCCCCTGGATACCGGACCCGAGCCTCGGTCGATTGTCGAACGCGCTACGCCGCCAGTTCTTCGTCACCCAAGAACGCCGGCAGATCCGCGGCATCATCGCCGGGCACCTCCGCCTCATCGTCCTCTAACTCGGTGTCGTCCTCGGCCCAGCCGCATTCAGAATCGCTCCCGTCGCCGACACCGGCGTAGGGCATGCCAACCGGCAACCATTCGGCAGCCTTCTCGCGCGCCGTCGGATCGAGGCCAATCGTGCCCGCTTGTTTGATCGCATCGAAGGCGGCTTCCAGTGCCGTTGCCAGCGTCGTCTTTTTGTCGTCGGCATGGTCTTTCGCCCAGCGCGGTCCGAGGACATCGCCGGCAACCTCGAGCGCATGCGCTTTCTTGACCCGGCCCCAGTAATTGGCAGCGGTCGGCCGCCAGTAATCCGCAAACGGGATGGCGAGCCGTTCGCCCGCCAGTTCGAGCGCCGCATCCGACTTGTCCTCAAACCCAAGCTGCGGTTCGAGCATTGCCGCGACGCACCAGGCAAAGAGACGCTGCTTTTCTTCCGCCGGCAGCGCCGCCAATGCCGTAAATCGCTGGCTATCCGGCAATGCCAGCCATGTCCGCGGCAGGCTCCGTTTGCATGCTTCGAGCAGACGATCGGCCGGCGTGTTGCGCAGATCTTTCAGCGAGCTACGGAGATAGGTCTCGCTGGCGCGCAGCGACAATGATCCATGCCGAGACCGGCGCGCGAGCAGGTCCGCACACAGCGTATAAAGCGCAAGATCGAAAGCGACGTCGAAATTGCCGGCGAGATGGGCGCGGGTGATCTGTTGCCGATGGGCTTTGAGGTCGTCGATCAGGCTTTGGCTGTAGCCGCAATCCTTTCGCGCCACCTGCTCCGGTGACGGGCTGGCAGGTGGGCTCTGCACCCTGTCTTTCGACCCAACATCATCATCGCCGATGTCGGCCGTGTCGGTATCTCCTGGTGACCGCTCAATGAGCCCGGCATAGATCTCGAATTCTCCATCCTCGCCGATGGTGACGACGCAACCCGCTCTGGCACGATCCTCCGGCAAATAGCGCCGCTGCTCCTCGCTGGTCTCGATCAGTTGGTCATAGCGTTCGCCGATGCGGGCCGCTTCGACGCCCAAGGCGTCGTCCCACTCTTCTTCGGAAAGCTCGTCGAGCTCGCGCTGCCGGTCTTCGATTCGCCCGAAGCTCCGCAGTCACGTCGTCGGAGAATTCCGCCGGTTGTGGCTCGACGCGATCATAATGCGCCGTAAAGCCGTATTCGGGATCGGCCTCGGCAGTGACCCAGGCCCATTCCTTGCGCAGCTCAACCGCCTTGGCTTCGAGCTTTTCCTGTGCCAGCCGGCGAACAAGTGCGGCATCCTCCATGAATCCATCATCATCTTCGCTGAACAGGTCGCGCACGACGTGCCCGCCTGCGGCTTCGTATGCGGCCAGACCGACGAACATGCCGAGATCGCTATCGAGGGCAATCGAAGTTTGCGTCAATAGACGCCGCACCGTATGGGCGGAGAGGTAATGATGGTCCTTTACTTGCCGCCACACCGCCAGTTGCGCTGAGTGATCGGCCCCAAGGGTAAATGCCGTCACAATCTCCAGCGTGATCTCCCCGGCGCGGAAGTGGTCGAGCAATTCGGGCGCAAGTTTGCCGAGACGCAAACGCTGCCGGACATGCCGCTCGCTGACACCAAAGCGCGTCGCGACGGCGGTAACGGCGTCACCGGCATCGATCAGCGCCGCCATCGCGGTAAATTCATCGGCTGGATGCATGGCAGCGCGTGCCGTGTTCTCGGCCAATGACGTTTCCAGCGCGGCTTCAGCAGCCTCAATGCGGCACGGCACCGCATAATCCGCCGGAATGAGGCCCTCGCTGGCAAGTTGCTGCAGAACGCGCAGGCGCCTGCCGCCGCCGTGCACCGCGAACAAGTCTCTCCGCTCCGGTGATTGGTGCACCAGGAGGTTTTGCAGGATACCGCGGGCGCGGATGCTGGCGGCAAGCTCGGCCTCTTCCGCAGCAGAGACCGAGGTCTTCCGAACATTCGTCGAGGACAGAACGAGCTGGTTCAAGGGGATGGCTTGTACAAGGGTTGTGACTGACATGAGGGTTCTCCACGACGGGTGGTAAGAGCCGTTCTCTCACTCAATTCCCCGTCCACCCTCTTTCTTCCGCCCTCTTCCTTTGAATTCTCGGGCATGGCGGGCGCGGCGCCGGGCCTGATTGTATTCCCGCCGCGCCGCTGCCGTTCGCTCCAGCAGCAGATGGCCGGCGCGGTCATGGACGAACTGGGTAGGCGCGCTGCCGCCTACGGCGCAGCTGTCAACCCCCCGCCGCCGAAGTCACCATTCGACGCTTACGTTGATCCGATAACGACGGAGAATGTGCATGCCACTCTCGGGCAGGTGCGCGAGCTTGACTTAGGAGGACGTGGCATTCGGGATATCGCGTGGTCGCCGGCGCATCGTGAATATTTCATTGGCCGGCAGGTCGACGACGACGATACCGGTCCGGGGTCGGTGTCTTTCGATGGACGTGCGACGATACCAAGCCGCAGCCGATCAGCGCGTTCGATGATGCCAAACGGATCTTACACTTTTACCCTGAAGCAATCGTCCCGCTACGCGATGAGGCGAGAGGTGCCTTTTCAAGGGAACCGCTGGTCATCAGCGGTGATGGAACAACGCCGATGCCGCAAAGCGATGTCTGTAAGGACGCAAGCGCAAATGCTAAATCGTTCCGCGATCAGTTAGGGCCTTCTGACAGTCGGACGCGAAAGATCGACCCAAGTACCAGAATGACTGCCGGCCTTCACTTCGTTAACGGCTTTCACCTGGCAATGCGCACAATGGAATGCCAACCGAGGGCCTGACGCTCATGGCCACATATTAGAGTCGGCAGTTCCTGATCCGGCCAAGCTTAGTCCTTAGGATAGATGCCGTGCAGGACCGTGTCGAAGTGGTCCTCTATGGCGACGGTGCAGCGGCAAGAGCGATCGCGCAGCGCCGCTTCGTCTTTGACGGCGAAGAACCCGCGTCGCGTGGCGATTATGTCATCATTACGCATCTGGCGGACAATGCGAGTGACAAAGGTGCGGCCGACGCCGAGCAGTTCGGCAAGCTGCTCCTGCGTCATCGCGATCTCGGTTCCACTGGTGCGGGCGGCCGCTGCCAGCAGCCATTTCGCCGTCCGTTGCGTAATCGTGTGCCGTGCGTTGCAGGCAGCCGTCTGGAAAATCTGTGCGATCAGGCAATCGGAGTATCGTGAAAACCAGTGGCGAAGCGTTATCGATGAAAGTTTCGCGTGTTCGAGTTCGGAGGTCTTGATGCGCAGAAACCGGCCTTCGGCGCGCACGACCGACGTCGCATAGGCAGGCACGTTACCATTGGACACGATGCCGCCGATGGCCCCTTCGCGGCCAACCAGCGCGACCTCGACAGCGGTGTTGTTGTCGTCGACCCAGATGCTGAAGGCGGCGAGCGCTGCGCCGCAGGGAAACCATGTGTCCGTCACGTTGCTGCCCGCAGCCTGCAAAACGTCCTTCGCCCTCAGGTCAAAAACCATCATATGCGGCGCCAAGCGGTCGCGGTCCTCATCGCGCAGCTTGGCGAGGAGAGCATTGGCGGCCATGTCTTCAGGCAGCGGCGCAGTCATTTCTTCCTTTCTAGCGGCAGCGCTGCGCCCGGTCCGTCTACTAGTGGACGGACGGGTACGATTTCCTATGTTACTCGTGAACACAGGGAGACGAAAAGGCGAGAGCAATGGATGAACAGCATGACCGGACCGGGGGCCGGCGGTCGCGCCTCAAGGAGGTTACCGATACCGTTCACCGCAATCTTGACCGGACCGTTGCGGCAACTGGCTATCTGAAGACCCGTGCCGGATATATGACCTACCTCGCTCTTACGCTGCGTGCCCGACAACCCGTTGAAACCGCACTAGATCGCAGCGGCGCAGAGCGGCTTTATCCGCGCTGGCCGCACCGCCGGATCGCAGAAGCCCTAAGGCACGATCTGCGCGATCTCGGTGCCGCGCCTGAGCCGAAATTGCAGGAGACTATGATAGTTCCGTGGTCCGACGGCGGAATTCTCGGCGCGTTGTACGTGCTCGAAGGAGCATCCCTTGGCGCGCAGCTGCTGGCGAAACAAATATCCGCACTCGGGTTCGGACCCGATTTCGGAGCCCAGCACATCGGCGTTCAAACGGAGGATCCTTCCGCCTTTCGGGCTTTCGTGAATTTACTGGAGACCGCTGTCCTGGACGAGGCGGACGAGGCGGCCTGTGTGGCGTCGGCAGTCAGCACCTTCAAATGGTTTGAACGCGCGTATCTCGCAGCGGAATAACGATCTCTTGCGATGACCGAGCCAGTTGACCTGACCAATTGTGATCGCGAGCCGATCCACATTCCCGGCAGCATCCAGCCGCATGGCGCTATGCTGGTTTGTGACCCCGAGATGGCAAGGCTGATTTTTGCTTCGCGCAACGCCGCGACCGTAATAGGCCGTGCCGAGACGCTACGCCGTGGCATGTTATTGGAAGAAGTTCTGGGCGATGTACTGTCACACGATCTGCGCAATGCGGCTGCGAAGGTAATCCGACCCGAACTGGCACCCGTTCTTCTCGGTGTGCGGCTCCCGGCGGCGGCTGGCCTATTCGACGTGCGGATTCACCGTCACGAGGAATGGAGCTTTATCGAGATCGAACCATGTGTCGATGAGGGTCTTGGCGCCGTAAAGGCGCTGGATGTGACACAGACACTGGTGCGTCGCATCGCGCCGCAAAATGACGTGCAGACCATCGCCACCACCGGTGTCAGGGTCGTGCGCGCGATGCTCGGTTACGACCGTGTTATGGTTTACCAGTTTCTCCATAACGGCGCAGGTCGGGTAATCGCCGAAGCGAAGGCCGAAAGTGCGATCAGCTTCATGGGGCAACATTTTCCGGCTGCGGACATCCCGCAACAGGCGCGCCGGCTTTACCTGGTCAACGCGATTCGCATGATCAGTGACGCCAGCTATGTGCCGATACCGCTCGAACCGCCTCTTGCCGACGGTGAGGCGCCGGTCGATATGTCCTTCGCGCAGCTGCGCAGCGTGTCGCCCATTCATTGTGAATATCTCGGCAACATGGGTGTGCAAGGCTCGCTGTCGATCTCGATTATCGTCAGCGGCGAGTTGTGGGGCCTGATCGCCTGTCATCACAATAGCCCGAAGGTGGTGCCACTCGCCTTGCGTGTGGCCGCTGAACTGTTCGGACAGTGTTTTTCGCTGCAAATCTCGGTCGCGGAGCGCCGCGCCGAAATTTTAGCGGCAACCGAGGCTCGCGCGTGCCTCGACCGGATTCTCACCGCGCTAACGGCGGATACCGAAGTGCGGACGGGTTTGACGCAGCGGCTTGGTGATATCGCAGCGCTGCTGGCGTGTAACGGCGCTGCCTTACGGATGAAAGGGCAATGGAGCGCATGGGGCAACGTGCCCGGGGATGACGCCGCACAAGAGCTGATCGAGGTAGCTGCCGCCACGCCGGACGCGATCTGGTGCGCCCAAGAATTGCGCGCTTTTTTGCCGGACACGGTACCTGACATCGCCGGTGCGATGATCATACCGCTGTCTTCGACGCTGAATGACTACCTGCTTTTGTTCCGCAATGAAGAAGCGCACGCAATCGAGTGGGCCGGAGCGCCGGTCAAAACCGTGGTGACGACACCGCATGGGGGCCGCCTGACCCCTCGTGGCAGCTTTGACACCTGGCGCGAGGAAGTGCGTGGCCGCTCTACGCCGTGGACCGTGGCTGACCGCTCCGTCGCAGAGGCGATACGGACGTATCTGCGAGATGTAATCTTGCGTCAAAGCGAGGCCACGGCGGAGGAACGCGCTCGTATCGAACAGCGCCGCCGTATCCTCAATGACGAGCTCAATCACCGCGTCAAAAACATTCTCGCGCTGGTCAAATCGATCGCGACGCAAACAGCAGCCGAAGCATCGAGCGTTTCCGACTACAGCGCAGCCCTCGAAGGGCGGCTCCGCGCTCTTGCTGTTGCCCATGACCAGGCCATCGGCTCCGTCGGATCCGGCAGTCTGGTGTCCCTGATCGAGACCGCCGCCGGCTTTCACCGTCTCGGCGGCAGTCCTGAGCGGATTTCTCTCTCTGGATTGCCCTTGCGGTTGGATGACAATGCTTTTGGCGTTCTTGCGCTTGTCACCCACGAGATGATGACCAACGCCGTCAAATACGGGGCGTTGTCGGTGCCGGAGGGTCGTCTCGATCTACGGTGGGGCCTGACCGATGCCGGTGACTGCGAGTTGCTCTGGCAGGAAAGCGGCGGGCCCCGGGTACGACGGCCCGATCATGACGGCTTCGGCACCAAACTGATCCGCACCACAATCGAGTTCGACCTTCGCGGCGAGGTGGAGGTTGTTTACGATCCTGTCGGCCTACGCGCTCGAATAATCGTCCCGGGTGAGCATGTAAGCCCCGACGACAGAGCCCTGGCGGAGCCAAGGCCGGCCGAAACCACGACGGCAGGCGCGCTGGCTGGTCTTACCGTGTTGCTGGTCGAAGATCAGGCGCTGATTGCGATGGACGCCGAGGATACGCTGCGCCGCCTGGGTGCGGCTGCGGTCCATCTAGCTTTGAGTGCTGCGGAGGCCCTGGAGCGGCTGGAAACATCCACACCGGATCTCGCCGTATTGGATTTCAACCTGGGTTCAGACACGGCTGCCGAGGTCGCCGACATCCTGGTCGAGCGTAGGGTGCCGTTTATTTTCGCAACAGGCTACAGCGATAGCGTCATGCTGCCCGCGCGCTTTCGTGGCGTCCCGATTGTCCGCAAACCGATCAACGACGCAACGCTCGTGACCCAAATTACACAGGCAAATCTGCTGCGGAATCCTCAAAGACAAACCTGTTCTCAGCGGCAACGACCCCTCGATACGCCGTGTTGAAGGCGTTCGTCATTGGGACCGCGGTCGCCGCGTAGCCTACCGTGCTGAACAGCCGGGTTTGTTGGGCCGGTGCTCGGCTAGCGCGACGCTAGATGCGGAACTGCGCTTCATACGTGAAAATATTTGCCATCGGGGAATGCGATGTGTCGTAATATTAAAACACTACACAATTTCAAGCCACCAGCTACTAATGACGAAATCCGAGCATCTGCATTTCAGTTTGTTCGAAAATTGAGTGGCTTTACTCAACCTTCGAGAACGAACCAACTCGCTTTCGAGCGCGCGGTTGACGAGGTCGCGAAGACGGCGCGAGAATTGCTCGACACTCTCGTAACTGCGGCGCCACCCCGGAATCGCGAAGATGCGGCAAAGGCGCGCGACAGGGCAGCGGAGAGGTACGGCCGGCTGGCAAAAGCCGGCACGTGATCGGCGCCGCGCCTCGGACTTGCGTTGTCGTGTCCTTTGCCGGCGCATGCTTCCCGTGGGTGCCCGTCCGACGACGATCTGGTTACGATCCGGGCGCACGCCCTCCGGCATCCGGCAACACCGGCGGGTGCTGCTTGTCCCTGGCGCATTTTGCCAGTCGCAAAAGTGGCATTGCCAGAGATGTAAGGGATAGCTTCGTTGCTCTGTCGCGGTGATCTCAGCCACGACGACGGTGGCCTCGCGCTGGTCAGCGCATGCCGCGCGTCGCCAAAATATGTGCGACGTGGTGCCGTGCATCCCATGCCGAGATTTCTGGATATATGGCGCAGTAGGCAACCAAGGCGGCCTCGAACTTCGCTTGTGGGCCTGCCGAGGTGAGTTTCGCGTATGCCTGGTAGACCGACGACCGCGCCGCCTGATCCCGATCCGCGCTTTCGACTTCTTCCGCCATGATGAGCATCAAATGGGCCCGTCTTTTTGCTTCACAGGCCAACAACCAGTGGCGCGCATCGTTCCGCTCCACTGGTCGGCGCTGAAAGTTAATCGCCTCAATCGATTGGAAAATGCAGCGGATTAATCCCAAGCCGAAATGGCGCGGGCCGGAGCGATGTTGCGCGCCCCGACCTGTGCCTTGGTCAGCTCCTCGTTACCGTAGAGCGCCTGATTACACCCGCGTGCGATACAGCTCGCGCTCGCGTCGGATTTCATCGGCGGTGTAGGAAGGAGCCGCCGGATCGAAGCGGTTCCAGCCGCCCTGCTCCCACATCGCTCTGCGGACCGTGAGATCGACGGCGGAGGTGGCAAGGATACTCTCGACTTGCGGGGCATCTTTCTCATCGACCTTCGCAGTGACCAGCGTCCCGCCGCGGCGCACGCCTTCGGCATAGGCGTTGGCGTCGTCTTCCTTAACGCCGTGCTGAGACAGCGAACCGATGAGGCCGCCGGCCGCGCCGCCGGTGAAGGCTAAAGCGGCGGTGGAAGCGAGCCAGCCCGCCGCGACAACCGGCCCGAGCCCAGGGATCGCCAGAATGCCGAGGCCCGCGAGCAAACCGGCTACGCCGCCGACTGCACCGCCAATAGCACCCCCCTTCGCGGCACCCTCGTTCCGATCGTCGCTGCCATCGCCATCGCGATCGATCTTGCCCGGCTCGGTAGCACCTTTCTCAAACCAGCCATCGCCGTTGCTCGCGACGATGCTGATGTCATCCGTCGAGATTCCAGCCCGCTTCAGCTCGTTATAAGCGCGGGCGGCGATGGCGTAGTCATCGTATAAACGAGTGATCGTAATCATCGTTCTGCGTCCTTATGACTGAGGTTGGCCTGTTTCTTAGCGGCTGGCTGCGCCGCTCGTCGCCGTGGCGGGTGCGGTGCTGCCCACGCCGCCCGGCACGACGTTGCCCTGAAAATCGAGGCTCACATCCACCCGCTGACCGGCCTTCATGGCGTGGCCGCGCCAAACTCCGGCGGAATCCTTCTTAAGGTCGCTGATATCGGTGAAGCCCTGCTTCGCGATGCGCGACTTGGCCTCGGTCTCCGTGAAGCTATTGCTGCCTTTCACCGGCGCGTCGGCTTGCCGATTTGGTGAGTTCTGTGTGTTGACGGCGCTGTTTCCCGGCCCGTTTTGAGCCGGCGGCGTCTGAGCCATGGCGCCAGTTGCCGCAAACGCCAAGGCCACGCCGAATAAGACCGATTTGCGCATGAAATTTCCCACTTTACGGTTGTTGCCTGCCTGATAAAGAGGCGAACAGCCAAATGGGTTCCTCAACGCATGGGTTTTGCGCGTAAATCGTCGTCTTGAAGTGCCGTCTATCAGAGATTGAGCCAGACCGCCTCACCGATGAAACACGCGGCGATTGCCGTGATCGTCGACCAAATGTGCTTCCGTGCGCAGCGCGTTCCTCAACATCTACGAGCCCGTGCCCGCCATATTGGAGTAGGACCGGTTGTGCGCCTCGGCGATTGCGCCCGCTACCAGCTCGGCGCCTGCTCACGCCTCAAGCATTCGTTCTCGCAGCCCACTCGCCGTCTTCGAGCCAAAGTCGTAGCGACTGGAAGCACAGCCGGACCCCGGCCATAATGCGCTGTGATTACAGGATGCAGGTGACAACGAGCGCGCCTCATGAACGGCGAGCCGGAGGTTGATTGCAGCGTACCGAGTACGAGCCGTTACCAAAAGTCAGCCGAAGCTCGTCGCTATCGACGCCCGATTGAAAGAAAAGGTCTCAGAGTGATAGGGAATAGGAACGCAAAGACCTCGTTCCGATTATATGGACAAAGGCCAGGTATTAGTGAGGCAACGATGAATAGCATCACGGTGAATATACATCGCCCGCCTGGAACGCAGCTCGGCACGATTATGAATGAGATACGAACATGGCTGGATACTCAGAAAATCCAGCCGATAGAATTTAAGCAGGCCGTCGGCCAAGACGGTATTCGCTTTGAACTCCGGTTCCGCGAGCAAGCTGAGGCGGATCGGTTTCAGGAAGCGTTCTAGCGCTGCTCAGCGGCGTCCTCGGCAAAACGCTCGACTTCCGCCGGGTTCTCAGCCGCCAGGCTCAATGTGAACCGCATGCCGCCGCAACCGCGGCAGGTCGGGAAGAGCTGTCCTTTAATGAGCGTAAGCTGGCCCGCCATCTCGGGATGCTCGGGGTCGTGCCGGATGCGATAGACGCCGCTATCGGGGACGATTCCGCCGGGCCGGAATTCGTGGACCATGGCACTCTCCTTTTTGGTTCTTGCCCTGGAAACCGCCCAAATGTCCGGTTGTTCCGAGAATTTCCCTTCCTTTACCTAATCAGGCACATACAGCACGGTAACTCTACGCGTCGCGCATCCCGACCTCCTTGAGATCGTCTGGTTCGAATAGCGGGGGAACCTCGCGGACGTGCAAAGCGGGATGGATCAATTCATAGGTAAGGTGGTCGCATAGTGGGCAGCTGGGAAATTGCCGGCCCTTGATAGCCGTAACCTCTTCGGGCATCGCAGGATGGGGAGGAGCGTGTGTGATCCGGTAGACGCCTGAGGTCGGAACGTCTTCGCCGGGCTGAAATGCGTGGGCCATTTCTGGTTTTCCTTTGTGCAGAAGGAAAACCCCCTGGCCAGTGTGGTCGTTCCGGAAATGTGAAAGCTGCCAACGTTCTCTGTGCATAACGGCACAAACCGAATTAATACGGGAACTGAGCCTAACCCGCTCCGCGTTTATGTGCCCGATTTATGAGGCAGAACGGCCAGGCAGACTTCCAGGCCGCTCGACCGATGATGCCCCGAAGCTGGCCTCTGATCACTTCGCCAAGCGGCAACCTCGCCCTGATGGCTAAGCGTAAGCCGGTGTGGTGCAATGCCCATTGAATTCCCGCGCCATCCCTGAGATTGGATGCAACGGTCTGATAGCGTGACGGGAACTGCCCGTTAGATACACGCGTTGCCGTAGAGCCGCATTTTGGGCGTCGGGAGGAGCGAGCGTGCGAGGCGACGGTTCACGTGTCGAGGCGACCTCCGACCTCACCGGCGATTTAACATCCGCACGACAGACGGTTGACTACCGAAAGATATTTGAAAACGCACCGGCTCTTTTCCTGGTCATCGGGGCGAATGAGAGCTTTCCAATTTTGGACGCGAGTAACGCGTACCTTCAGGCAACCTATACCGAACGTGATGAGATTGTAGGTCGGCCGCTTTTCGAGGTTTTCCCCGATAATCCTGAAGACCAGCTGGCAACCGGAACGGCAAACCTCTGCTCGTCGCTAAAGCGGGTTCTCGCTGATGGCCAACCGGACATTATGGCGGTGCAACAATACGACATGCGCCGACGGTCAGGTGAAGGCGGTGGGTTTGAGGAACGATATTGGTTGCCCGTGAATGCGCCGGTATTCGGGCCTGACGGTCGAATGCTCCATATCGTTCACCGTGTAGAAGATGTAACTGAGCTGTCTCGCGCAAATCGTGCACTCGCGCACGAAGGCGAGACGATGCGCCTTGAAGTCATGTTGCGCGGCCAGGAACTGCAAGAAGCCAACCGCCAACTGCGAGAAGCCACCGAACAATTCCAGGCGATGTACGATCAGGGCTTGTTCGCCGCGCGTCTGCGCCTGGATGGAACAGTCGCGGATATCAATCGCGCCGCCGTAGAAGTCTGCGGCTTTAATCGCGCCGACATTCTTGACCGTCAATTCTGGGAGTGTGGCTGGTGGAACCGCTCTACGGAGGTACAAGCGTGGGTTCGACATGCAGTCGAGCAGGCCGTCGCCGGTGAGCCATTCCGCGGCGAGTCGCGGTATTTCTGGGGAGATGGTTCGGAGCACATCGTCGACTTTGCCTGTATGCCAATCAGGGATGCTTCCGGACGCGTGGTTGTCGTTGTGCCGACCGGGATGGACATTACTGAACGGGTCAAAGCCGAACAGAATCAACGAGCATTAGAAGCGGAGCGTCGGCGAGCTGAGGCGCTCGCCGAGATCGACCGCACCAAGACACAGTTCTTCTCAAATGTGAGCCACGAATTTCGCACACCGCTGAACCTTATCCTCGGGCCAATCACCGACGCGCTTGAAACAGGTGATGGGCTGACCGGCGCACAGCTAGAGCTGGCTCACCGCAATTCGTTGCGTTTGTTGAAGCTCGTCAACTCATTGCTCGATTTCTCGCGCATCGAAGCGGGGCGCGCTAAGGCCAGCTATGCCGCGACCGACCTCGCGCAGCTCACGGCCGACTTGGTAAGCAATTTCCGCTCAGCCTGCGACCGCGCCGGCCTCACGCTGGCCGTCGACTGCCGGCAGCTCTCGATGCCAGTGCACGTCGATCGCGATATGTGGGAGATGATTGTCCTCAACCTACTATCCAATGCTTTCAAGTTTACCTTCGACGGCGGAATCGAGGTCGGGCTGGAGGAGGATGAAGGCGCTGCCGTTCTCGCTGTGCATGACACGGGCGTGGGTATCCCAAAAAACGAGATCGGCCGGGTCTTCGAACGCTTCCACCAGATCGAGGGGCAGCGCAGCCGCACGCATGAAGGGAGCGGCATCGGCCTTGGATTGGTGACCGAACTCGTGAAGCTTCATGGCGGCACAATCGCGGTTGAGAGCACCGTCGGGCGTGGGACGGTTTTTTCCGTTCGCATCCCGTTCGGCACTGCACATCTCGCACCTGGGTATGCCGAGGCGCGACCGGCAGCACCGACGGCTCTTGGCGGGGAGGCCTTTGTGCAGGAGGCGTTGCGTTGGCTCCCGGATCAGAGCGACACGGAAAATTTGCCGCTCGACAAGGCAGAGAAGATCGACACCTTCTTCGCAGCGCGGCCCGGCGGGCGCGTGCTGCTCGCAGACGACAACGCCGACATGCGTGACTACGTCAGACGATTGTTGCGCGGATTTTGCGAGGTACACGCGGTCGGCGACGGCAACGCGGTGTTGCGCGAAATGCGCGCGCAACGGCCGGATCTCGTGCTCGCCGATGTAATGATGCCGGAGATGGATGGGTTCGAGCTGTTGCGGCAGATCCGTGAAGACGATGCGTTGCGCGATGTTCCGGTTGTGCTGCTGTCAGCGCGCGCCGGCGAGGAAAGCCGCGTTGAGGGGCTAGCGGCTGGCGCCGACGACTATCTGATCAAGCCGTTTGCTGCGCGTGAACTGATCGCACGGGTCGGCGCCAATCTGGAATTGGCACGTGTCCGTGCCGAGGGAACAGCGGCGTTGCGCGAAGTCAACGAAAGCCTCGCGAAACGCGTCGAGGACGAAGTCGCCGAGAGGATGAAGGTCGAGAGGCGCTGCGCCAGGCGCAGAAGATGGAGGCGATCGGTCAATTGACAGGCGGCCTCGCCCACGATTTCAACAACCTGCTCACCGGCATCAGTGGCAGTCTGGAACTATTAGAGGCCCGGCTGACGCAGGGGCAGCATGCCGGCCTGGAACGTTATATCAGCGCAGCACAGCGGTCGGCACGCCGGGCGGCGGCGCTCACCCAGAGACTGCTGGCCTTTTTCCCGACGACAGACGCTCGATCCCAAACCGACCGACGTAAACCGGTTGATTGCCGGTGTGGAGGAATTGATACGCCGCACAATCGGGCCGGCTATCGAACTGGAAGTGGTCGGCGCGGACGGTCTCTGGCAGACGCTGATTGATCCGTCACAACTAGAAAACGCGCTCCTCAATCTTTGTATCAATGCGCGGGACGCGATGCCGGATGGCGGGCGCATCACGGTCGAGACCGCCAACAAATGGCTGGACGAACGCGCTGCCAGTGAGCGTGATCTTACGGCCGGCCAATATGTTTCTGTCTGTGTCACCGATACCGGTACAGGCATGACGCCAGATATCGTCGCGCAAGCCTTCGACCCATTCTTCACGACCAAGCCGCTAGGTCAGGGAACCGGTCTCGGGCTCTCCATGATTCACGGATTTGTCCGTCAGTCAGGCGGCCAGGTGCGCATCTATTCGGAGCTCGGGAAAGGAACGTCCATGTTCGTTTACCTTCCCCGGCATATGGGAGCACAGGACGATGCGGGTTCCGCGGAGGTATCGTTGGCTGCCGATCCCGGACGGGGGGAAACCATTCTGGTCATTGATGATGAGCCGACAATACGCGAGCTGATCGGCGAGGTACTGGAGGGAGCCGGTTACATTGTTCTGGAGGCAGGCGATGGGCCCGCTGGACTGCAAATACTGAGATCTCACATGCCGATCGATCTGCTGATTACCGACGTGGGGTTGCCGGGGGGACTGAATGGTCGACAGATCGCGGACGCAGCGCGGGTAAACCGGCCGGCACTTAAGGTTTTGTTTATCACGGGCTACGCGGAGAATGCCGTAGTTGGAAATGGTCATCTCGAAGCGGGCATGCAGATAATCACCAAGCCATTCAACGTCGCTACTTTCGTAAACAAGGTCCGCGAAATGGTTGAAAGATAAGATCGGTAAAGGGTTCCATTGAACATCACCTAGATTGCAGAAGGGCCGCTCTGGGCGTGGAGCTGGCAAGCGGACCAACCGCGCGACCGTCGCAAGTTGCCCGTTGAGGATCTTATTATTGAAGGAGCCGTCTCGGTCGGCTCCAGCTTCGACATCAGACCCAGCGATTGCCGGTTAGCCGTCCGCCCGAACCAATCCGTTGATAATGGTGTTAGCCGCAGACACGCATAGATTAGGAGTCGCCCGGCATATGAAACTGATCTCCGCTCTGCTCTTGGCGACAGCGATTGCGACTACTAGCGCTCGGGCGCAAGCTCCGGCGCCGCCCAACGCACCGGCGGTCGACGCCTGCCGAGCTTCCGGTCTCATCGCGCTTAAGGAGAACTCGCCCTCCGTGAAGGCTCTTGCCTTCGATATGGACACGCTTCTGATCTCAAAAGCGAATACGCAGGTCGAGGACGTCCCGGTCCGCACCGTCATGATGGGCGACGCCTATCTGGAGAAGAAGGGCGTCGGCAAACCGCAGCGCTTCGTGTGCCTGATCGGCGAAAAAGGGAAGGTTCTGCTGACATTTTTCATGGCGCAATAAGCACACCAATCAAGACGCGGACTAAAAGGTCGGCTCTCAAATAGATCTCTGATCGCCGTCGCCGGCCCGCGAGATTGCTAAACAAATCCAACTGTAATACAGAGCCCGCGAGAGGTGGAGGGTCGGAGTAAAACCGCCAGCACCGTGTGGATTAATCGCGAGTTGCTCGCGGAGGCCGGCGACACGCGGGACGGAGAATGTTCGCTGACAAAAATTATTCAGACCATATTGCGTGTACATGCTCACCGCGTAGCAGCCGATCAGGAGCGGCAGAACCGCGGGCCTGCGATCACTGATGAACGGTTGCCCCATGCTTGCTGAACAACTAGATATGCTTCCCGGACTCTTAAAATCCAAGACCGGGATTGCCGGTTTGGATGAGATCACTTTTGGAGGTCTGCCGACCGGAAGACCGACGCTCGTCTGTGGCGGCGCGGGTTGCGGCAAGACCCTTTTGGCTATGACATTTTTGGTCAACGGGACGGCCCTGGGCGAACCCGGTGTCTATATGAGCTTCGAGGAACGCTCCGAAGACCTTGTCGCCAACGTGGCCTCGCTGGGACATGACCTTAGCGGGATGGAGGCTGCTGGAAAGCTTACGATCGACTATGTCCGTGTTGAGCGGAGCGAAATCGAGGAGACCGGCGAATACGATCTGGAAGGCCTCTTCGTCCGCCTCGGCTATGCCGTCGAGAAAGTTGGGGCAAAACGTGTAGTGCTCGATACGATCGAGGCGCTATTTGCCAGCTTCTCGGATGCTGCCGTGCTGCGGTCGGAACTGCGCCGGTTGTTCGGCTGGCTAAAGGAGCGCGGGCTCACCGCCATCATCACCGGCGAGCAAGGTGACGGTCAGCTCACCCGGTTTGGGCTGGAAGAGTACGTCTCCGACTGTGTGATTTTCCTCGATAATCGCATCGAAGATCAGATTACGACGCGCCGGTTGCGCGTCGTTAAGTACCGCGGCTCGGCGCACGGGACGAATGAGTACCCATTTCTGATCGACGCGCAGGGTATCAGCGTCTTGCCGGTTGGAGCGTTCCAGCTCGACCGCCGCCCTTCCAGCGATATCGTTCCAACCGGTATAGCCGGTCTTGATGTCATGCTGGGAAAGGGCGGGTTTTACCGTGGCTCCAGCGTTCTTCTTTCCGGTGTCGCCGGCACCGGAAAGACGACGATCGGCGGGTATCTAGCGGATGCCGCATGCCGTCGCGGCGAGCGCAGCCTTTATTTCGTGCTCGAGGAAAGCGCTCAGGAGATCTGCCGAAACGCGCGGTCAATCGGCCTTGATCTGCAGCAGCATGTCGACGCCGGTACACTGCGCTTCGAAGCGTCCCGGCCGAGCCTCTATGGCCTGGAAATGCACCTCGCCCGCATGCACCGCGACCTGCTCGACTTTAATCCGTCGGTGGTCGTCATCGATCCAATATCGGCGTTTCGTGGTCCCGACAGCGAGGTCCATTCGACATTGTTGCGGATGGTCGATTTGCTAAAAAGCCGAGGAGTCACCTCATTATTCACCTCTCTGCTCGGCTCCCAGGCCCTTAACGAAGGCAGTGATCAAGGGCTCTCGTCTCTGATGGATGTCTGGATCAAGCTCATGGACATCCAGGAGGGCGGTGAGCGAAACCGCATCCTCTACGTCATCAAAGCGCGGGGGATGAGCCACTCTAACCAAGTCAGGGAATACAGCATGACTGCCACCGGTATTGATCTAATAGCACCCTATATCGGCCCGGAAGGCGTCCTGACCGGCACATCGCGCGTGACGCAAGAGACCCGCGATCAAATAAACAGCGATCGCCGGCAGCAGGAGATCGAGCGGCGCAAACGCGAGTTGGGCCGGCGCCGTGAAGCGGCCGAACGTCAAATAGCGGAGCTGCGCGCCAAGTTGGAAGCGGACGAAGAAGAGGAACGTACGCTTCTGGAAGAGGAGGATATCCACGATCGGGTGTTAGCGGATGCGAGGAACACGCGTGCTGCTCGTCGAGGAGCTGCCGAATGACGGCCGATGCAGCAAGGGATAGGGAAGAAACTGCCGATGGCGATCCGGGTCACTATCATCTGCGGCTCTACGTCGCCGGCCAGACCGCGAAGTCCTTAGCGGCCGTGGCAAATCTCAAGCGGGTCTGCGAAGAGCATCTCGCCGGCCGCTATGAAATTGAGGTGATCGATCTGCTACAGAACCCGGCACTCGCGGTGGGCGATCAAATCCTGGCAACCCCGACACTGGTGCGGCGGTTACCGACCCCCCTCAAGCGTATCATCGGTGATCTCTCGAATACGGAACGGGTGTTGGTTGGCTTGGACATTCGTCCCAAGCCGGCGACCTCGGTATGAGCGGTGACGATCAAGCTGGCCACAGATCTCAATACCGCTTGCGCCTGTTCGTTGCTGGCAACACAGCGCGGTCACGGCGGGCGATTGAAAACCTGCGTCGCGTTTGTGACGAGTACCTAACGGGAAAGCTCGACTTGGAGGTGATCGACATTTATCAGCAACCGGAATTTGCGGAGCGCCTCCAGGTAATTGCCGCTCCCACGCTAGTAAAGCTGCTGCCGCTGCCTGTTCGACGGCTCGTCGGTGATCTTTCGCAAAAAGAACGCGTCCTCCGAGGTCTGGAAATCATCCCGTCATTAGAGCCGACCGGAGATGACAAAAAGTAAAGCCCCTTTCGACGAACTGGCTAGCCTGACGGAGCGCATCCGAGAGCTGGAAGCCCAGCTGGAGGAAAGCACCGAGACGCTAGACGCCATCCGGCGAGGCGAGATTGATGCCCTGGTCATAACTGGTCCGGAAGAGCATCGGATCTATACGCTGGAGACCGCCGATCGGCCGTATCAGGCTGTGGTTGAACAGATGCAGGAAGGTGCTGTCACTCTCGGCGAGGATGGAACCATCCTCTATTGCAATCGGCGCCTAGCGTTGCTGCTGGAGGTTCCCCAAGAGCGGGTGATTGGGCAGCCGTTGAGCAGCTTTTTACTGCCGGACGACGTTCCGCTGTTCGCCCGGTTACTGGCGGACGCCCGCCGCGGCGGGCGCCGCAGCGAGCTTGCGCTCTGCACGTCGCGGGCGGAATCCGTGCCTGTGTATATGTCCCTCAGTGCTTTGAATGACGGCGGGCGCATAGTTTGTGGCGTGCTCACCGATCTTCGGGAACAACAGATTCATGTTCGCGAACTCGCCGATGCCAATGTCAGCTTGAAGAATGAGATCGCTGAGCGGGAGCGGCTTGAAGAAATCCTGCGGCATTCGCAAAAGATGGAGGCAGTAGGACAACTCACCGGCGGCCTGGCGCACGACTTCAACAATATGCTGGCCGGGGTTGTCGGCAGCCTCGAACTCATGACGATGCGCCTGGAGCAAGGGCGCATTGAGGAATTAAGCCGCTACATGAAAGTGGCGCGGGATGCCGCCGATCGTGCGGCGTCGTTGACGCATCGACTGCTGGCGTTTTCCCGACGCCAGACGCTGAGCCCTGAACCGACGGATGCCAATCGGCTCATTGGCGAATTGGAAGAGCTGATCCGCCGCACCATGGGGCCAGCCATCCTTACGGAAACCGTTTTCGCGAGCGGACTTTGGCCGACCCTGTGTGACCCGAGCCAGCTAGGGTGTGGACTCAATCGGACCAATAGATGAGGGCGGCGACGAGGGACAAGCCTGCGAGGAAGTTTCGGGCGAGTTTGTCGTATCGGGTAGCGATGGCGCGGAAGTCTTTGATGCGGCAGTTGGTGCGCTCGATGACGTTACGCCACTTGTAGCGCTCGGGATCGAA
>DATAUE010000042.1:0-1564 GCA_036268425.1 Allostellaceae bacterium | reverse complement strand
GTGCCATGACCAACCCGCTGCAAATCGGCCTTGTGATATTTCCCAAGGTGACCCAGCTCGACATGACCGGCCCGTTGCAGGTGTTTTCGAACGTGCCGGGCGCAAAACTGCATCTGATCTGGAAGCGCATCGAGCCGGTGCCGAGCGATGCCGTGCTGACGCTGACGCCGACCACGAGCTTTGCCGATTGCCCGCAGCTCGACGTGATCTGCGTGCCCGGCGGCCAGGGCATCAACGACATGGTCAATGACGAGGAGATGCTGGCGTTCCTGCGAAAGCAGGCGGCCGGCGCCCGATACGTCACCTCGGTCTGCACGGGATCGCTGGTGCTTGGCGCCGCCGGCCTGCTGAAAGGCTACCGCGCGGCGACGCACTGGAGCGCGATGGAACTGCTCGAACCGTTCGGCGCGATCCCGACCAAAACCCGCGTCTGCGTCGACCGTAACCGGATCACCGGCGGCGGCGTCACCGCGGGAATCGATTTCGCCCTGACGCTGGTGTCGATCATGATCGACCGCAAGACCGCGGAAATGATCCAGCTCGGCATGGAATATAATCCCGCGCCGCCGTTCAATGCCGGCTCGCCCGAGGTGGCGCCCGTGGAAGTGCTCGCATCGGTGAAGGAAAGGCTGGCAATCAGCCAGCCGCGCCGCAGCGAGGCGATCAACCGCGCCGCCGCGCGGTTGACCTAGCACGGCGTTCGGAACATCGAAGTCACCCGAGCGCGCGCTCGCCCAATGAAAAAGGCCGCCTGGTTTCCCAGACGGCCTTTCCTGTCTTACGGCAGCTCCACATTGACGGGCGATTTCAGAACCTCTGCACCGGGGGCCTATCTCCCGGCCGTTTTCTGATCGGCAGCCGCTGCATATCGGGGCAGTCGCGAACTGTTGCCCGAACCGACGCGATGGTCTCCCATCTCCGTAAGATGATTTATTAAGCCGCGACCGCGTCCGAAGCGCAACGGCGTAACGAGCCCGCCTTTGGGATGTCCCCGCTGATCCCGCTATCCACAGCGTCGCGCTGTGAACGAGTGTCGTCGACCGGCTACATCTGCGTAAAAAGATCGGAAACGCACCGCGGTCGATGCGACAATCGCCACGACGCCGAGATGATGGAAGCGCGGATTTAGCCGGCGCTCAGTTTCCCGGGGTCCACGGCTGATAATCGCCGGTGGCCTTGGGCCGGCGGCCGCTCGCGAGCGTCGAGCCGGGCGGACGGTAGGCGGCCGGCGTGCCCGTCATGTTGGGGATATGCGGCTTCTCCCACTCGCGCGGAGTGTAGGTCTCCTCGGTCGGTGCGACGTCGACCGTGTGATGCATCCAGCCATGCCAGGACGGCGGCACGCGGGTAGCTTCGGCATAGCCGTTATAGACCACCCAGCGCCGTTCGAAGCCCAGCGTCGGATCGATCTTGCGGCCCTTGGTACGGTAGTAGCGATTGCCCTGCTCGTCCTCGCCGACCAGTTCGCCGAACCGCCAGGTCCACAATTGGGTGCCGAAGGTCTGGCCGCTCCACCATGTGAACATCTTGAGCAGAAACTGTTTCATCTGGGTTCGGCCGGTTC
>DATAUE010000041.1:0-2732 GCA_036268425.1 Allostellaceae bacterium | reverse complement strand
GATCACGCCGCGCTGTATTGCATCGGCGGCGAGCTCGACGCGCTCCAGAATTCGCCTGGTATTGTATGCCATTGCTGTAACTCCTTGGTTGAACATGCGATTTCACTGCCCGAAACGCGGGGTGAGCATCGCGCGCATTTCCCCGTCGCTGACGCGACGGAAACCGTTTTGGTAGCGGCCGTAACGAGGAATGCCTGCCGCGGTCAGCATCTCTTTGGTGATCATCATCCGCGCCGGCTGCTGCTCGACGTTTACCAGCGCGCCAGCCGCAGCATTCGCGCAGTCGTCATGATGCGCGCCACTGCCTGTTTCCGGATGGCCGATACTGTCCCGACCACCCTTGGTTGTGCGGCGTTCCAATGCACAAAGCTGCGAAATCAAACGGTCATTGTCGAGCAATTCGACTTGTCCGCTGTTGATCAGAGGTAACAAATCGAAGTATATTTGCGATCTGTTTCTTTCGCTTGGCTCATAGACGACGCCATGTTCGCGAAATTCCGAGACACACCAATTGCCGCTGTAGTTGTCACCGATTACGGTCCTGATCTTGTATACCTTCAGGATGCTGGCGAAACTTGCGACAACTACTTTCGGATCAAACGGTGGGCGCGCCTCTTCGAGATGATCGAGGATCGCCTTTCCGTCTTTGTCGCGGTGCGCGATGCCGAGTGTCATGCTGTCGCCGCGACCGCCGGAGGGGTCACAGAAAGCCCTGTACCCGATACGGGTGTTGTAGGCGCGCTGGCGACAACCTTTGGCGACGCACGCGGCCACCGCCTCGGGATCGACGAAGCTCGACAAGTCGTCGCGCCAGATCGACAGATATTCAGCACTGGCCCTCGCGTAATCACGCGCCAAGGCGCGGTCGATCACCTTCGCATCAAAATTCGGATTGAACTGCCGCGTGCCGCCGAGCACGACCAATGTCTCGGGATCGTCCTGCCCGAAGCAGTCTTTGAACCGCTGATGCGCCAGGCCGGCGCGTCGATAGACCGACGAAATCAGGATTTTCATTGCACCCGGCCAACGGGCCAAGCCGGGACTAACCGCGGCATCAACTTCAATGTCAGGCGAAGCCGAATCGGCACTGCGCCAGAAACAAACCTCGTCAAAAATCGTGCAGATGATCGTCTTGCCGCGCACCGAGCGGTAAGAGTTGGTGGCTACGATGATTGCGGCACCGTTTGTCAGCAATACCGTGTCATCGACGATCTTTTCGACCAACGCGGCGAGCATCGGCACCTGCTCAAAGAGGGCGCGGATATACCCGAAAGCGATGCCGGCTTGCTCTCGATCGACGGCAATCAACAAAACCGATCCGCGCTCGCCGGGCCGCAGCCGGCGAAAGTCGCTCGTCGATGCGATATGCGCCGCAATAGCCGCCGCTACAGCGTCCTTGCCGCCGCCACGGCCTACCAGTGCCACGAACTCGCTTACCGGCCACAGCGGCGGCGCACGGCCGCCTGCAACCTCGCTGAACAACGCAAGGTCAACGTCGCTCATTGGCAACGCATAGGCGGCCCGCAGACAGGCGCGCCAGCGATCCCAACTCGGTCCTGCATAGGACGGGCCAAGCGCGTCAGGATCGCTGATGAAATCGATGATGTCGGGGCCGGTCATCATTACGCTGCGGCCGCTGCCCGTTTGGCGGCAAAGTGCTCGGCCAGGGTCGGCTGCCGGGCGGCGGCGGGCTTCATGCCAATCTCGCGCAACAAGAGCCGCTGCCGGTTGATCAGCCCGCCATGCGTGCGGCTGTCGTGATCGGTCCAGGTTCCCTCGGCCAATTTGGCGTCGAGCGCGTCGACCTGCATCGTTGTTTTGATGATCCGATCGATCAGCAGCTTTTGGGCAATGCTCGGCGAGCCGCCGACATGCGCGATCAGTTGCGCTTCCAGATCACGGATAAACCGCCCTTCAGCCGATCGACCATCTGTCGATGAGCCGATGGCTCCTCGGCGAAGCTTGCGTGAGTACGGGCCAATCCGATCCTGATTACGTGCCATTCGCTACGACGCTTATTGGACGAATGTTGTATTAAGTCAGCCGATAGAGCGCAGATATCAAGGGATTTGTTGTCTATGTGTGACTAGGTTGCCGCTTTGTATGAGCGGTTACGTTAGGGCAACACTGCGGAAACACAGAAACCACGCATTGTTCGATTGAGAGCACCCAGAGCACCCCAAGGATGCGCGGCGGATGGTGGAGATGGTTAGGATGGTGGGGTTATTTCAGCCCCTTTTTAATAACTGTCACTTGACAGTTTCCCGCGTGCGTATGGAACAATCCCACCAAGTCCCCCATCGCCACCATTGCGGGTGCTTGCACAGTCACGACTCCACGACCTTCCACCGCGCTACGCCGCCATGATCGCCGGTGATGTCTTGCTCAATCCGAAGACCGGCGACGATGCGGTTTTTCTCGCGGGCCAACCATTTCCCAAGCCGTAGACTGCTGATCGCGCCGCGGTCGCCGGCGACGACAAGAAACGCCTCGCGAAACTCGGCATTAACCATGCGGGGAGGATTGAGGTCGGTCGGGGCGCCGCCCTCGGTTTGTGTTGCGTATTCAATAACACGCTTCACAGACACGCCGTTCTCGCCGATCACTGCATGCCACTGCGCCAGCACCTCCGCGAGCGCTTGTGTTTTCGGGTCTTGCAGACGAGCGCGTGCCATTGTCTCGCAAGGATCGCTTTCGCCAAGCCAGATCAGCGCGTCTCGTACTGTGCGCGA
>DATAUE010000040.1:0-11072 GCA_036268425.1 Allostellaceae bacterium | reverse complement strand
CCCGAGCGACCCGTAGGTCCTGTCGTACGAGCCGAAATGCGATGCGTAATACGAAAACGCCGCCGAACCGCCGAGCCACAAAAGGCTCGCGGAGATCGTGCCGGCCCGCAGGAAGTCCCAGCGCGCCTCTTTGCGGTTCGGCGCGAGGCGGTAGAGCGCGCCGAGCGCCACCATCACGAGCAGCGCGAGGATCGGCCAGCGCAACAACGGCAACCCGTCCCGCCATAGCTCGGGCATTGGCCATTCGTTAACGGCGGCCGGGACGCCCGCAATCAACACCAGCGACAGAAAAGCAAACAGGACGAGACCGATCGTCAAAGCGATCGACAGACCGTAAAACCGCAGAAAACCGCGGTTTTCCCGCCCCTCATAGGCGATGGTCAGCGCCTGCATCATGGCGGCGGTGCCGCTGGCGGCGCTCCAGAGCGCCAACAACATGCTGACGACAAGACCGATCCCCAGCTTTTCCGGGGTCGCGGTGACCAGCGTGTGCAACTGATCCGACAGGAGTTTCAGCGCCTCCGCCGGCAGGATGTCGACCAGTGCGTCGATGTGCCGTTCGATCGTCACCGGATCGGCGATCAGCCCATAGGTCAGTACCAGCGCCGACATACCGGGAAAGATCGACAGCATCGAATAATAGGCCGTGCCCGCCGCCATGATTGAAATGTTGTCGCGCCCGAGGGCGGCCCAGACGCGCCCGAAGGAACGCCACCAACCGAAACGCCGGCGTTGCGTCGTCGGCGCCGCGCCATGCGCCGCCACACTGCCATCGATCTCGGAACCGCACCCAGTCCCAGAGCCGTGCCCATCCTCTGAATCGTGCCCGTTCTTGGGACCATGACCGGCAAATTCAAGCGCGGCTCTGGGCGACAATGGAACACTTGGCGATAAGGGCATGCTGCAAACAACAATAGAAACCAATCGGTGTTCCCCACAGACACGGCAATCGCCGGGCACTGGCTCGTTATCGTCATGAAATGGTGCGCCTGCGCGGCGCGGCCCGCTTCTTCGGGATCAATCCAATTCGCCAGGCGTTGCGCGATCGACGCTTTTATTTCAGCGGAAAAAATGTCTCACGATCTTTCTCTCTCGCAGGGCTCTTCCTTGCGCCCGATGCGGCGTTTGCCGGTGGGCGCCGAAGTGCAGCCCAAAGGCGGTGTCCATTTCCGAGTCTGGGCGCCGGCGGCGCGCGATGTCGTCGTCGAATTCGCCGATCATCGCCGCCCGTTGGCTCCGGAACCTGGGGAAAGGATGACGAAGGAGCATTCCGGCGGGGGATATTTCTCTGGCTGGGTCGATGAGGCAGGTGCCGGCATGCGCTATCGGTTCCGGCTCGACAGCAGTTCGACCGCTCTCCCCGACCCCGCATCGCGCGCCCAGCCGGACGGACCGCACGGCGATTCGGTCGTTGTCGATCCGGCGGCCTTCGCATGGAATGACGGGGCGTGGCGTGGCGTGCCGGCGACGCAACTCGTCATTTATGAAATGCATATCGGCACTTTTACGCCGGAAGGCAGCTGGGCCGCGGCGACGGCGCGACTGCCGGCGCTCGCCGAGCTTGGCGTAACCTGTATTGAAATGATGCCGGTGGCCGAATTTTCCGGGTGTTTCGGTTGGGGCTATGACGGGGTGGATTTGTTCGCACCGACTCGACTTTACGGCGAGCCCGACGATCTGCGCCGCTTTGTCGACCGGGCGCACGGGCTGGGTCTCGCGGTGATCCTCGACGTCGTCTACAACCATATGGGTCCGGACGGTAATTATCTGCGTTCGTTCGCGCCGGCCTATTTTACCGACCGCTATGTCACCGAGTGGGGCGAGGCGCTGAATTTCGATGGTCCCGATGCCGGGCCGGTGCGCGAATTTTTTGTCGCCAATGCCGGCTATTGGATCGACGAATACCATTTCGATGGTCTGCGCCTCGACGCGACGCATCGCATCTGCGATGCCTCCGATGAGCACGTTCTCGCGGCCATCGCACGCCGCGTCCGCGCCGCCGCAAACGGGCGCTCGACGTTTGTCGTCGCCGAAAACGAAGATCAGGTGGCCCGGCTGGTGCGGTCGCGCGAACAGGGCGGGTATGGGCTCGACGCGGTATGGAACGATGATTTCCATCACGCGGCGCGGGTTGCGCTGACCGGCCGGCGAGAAGGGTATTACCGCGACTTCTCCGGTCGCCCCGGCGAATTTGTTGCGCTGGCAAAGCATGGTTTTCTGTTTCAAGGGCAGCGGCCGACGCCGGAGGTGCCGCCCCGAGGCACGCCGTCACGCGATCTGCCGCCATCCGCTTTTGTCGTTTGCCTGGAGAACCACGACCAGATCGCTCATTCCGGCGCCGGCCGGCGTGGGCATCAGCTTTCACACCCGGGAAGCTGGCGCGCATTGACGGCGTTTCTGCTGTTGAACTCGGCCATTCCGATGCTGTTCCAGGGCCAGGAATTTGGCGCGTCGGCACCGTTTTTGTATTTTGCGGATTATCCCAGCGAATTGGGTGGCCTGATCACCAAAGGGCGGCGCGAGTTTCTCGCGCAGTTCGCCAGCCTTGCTTCGCCCGAGATGCAGGCGGCGCTGGCCGATCCCGTCGCTCCCGAGACTTTCCGGCGCTGCGTGCTCGACCACGATGAGCGGCGATGCGAGCGGCATGCCGAAATGGTGGCGCTGCATCGCGACCTGCTCGCTCTGCGGCGCGACGACTCCGCATTTCGCGGCAGGGCGAACCGGATCGACGGCGCCGTGCTCAGTGACGATGCGTGGTTGCTGCGCTATTTCGCTGATGACGGCAGCGATCGCTTGCTTATCTTCAATATAGGCCGTGACCTGCTGCTCGACCCACCTTCGGAACCGTTGCTGGCGCCCGTCGCGGGCGGCGGCTGGCACCTGCGCTGGTCGAGTGAGGCGCCGCGATACGGCGGCACCGGTATCCCCGAGCCGATTATCGACGGGGTATGGCGCATTGCCGGCCATGCCGCGGTACTGCTGACTGCAAAGATGCCCGTTTCATAACGACGTGTCTCGCGGCTTCTCCGATCGCGACAGTACCCCGGAACCATCGAACGTCAGGCGTGTTTCTTTTCCAGGTCTAACCGCTGATCCAGAGCGAGGGATAAGATGCTTTACTGGGCTTTGGTGTTTTTTGTCGTCGCGCTTGTCGCGGGCGTTTTTGGATTTGGTGGCCTTGCTTCGGCGGCAGGCGGAATTGCCCAAATCCTGTTCTTCCTGTTCCTGGTGATCTTCCTGGTCACCCTGATTTTCGGCCTGATGGGGCGCCGCTCACGGCTTTAACCCGCTCCTGACGAAATAAAATGGTAACGGCGGCACGGAAACCCGTGCCGCCGTTGTCGTGAATGCCCGCGGCGTCTGCACTATGCACCGCCGCTCATCCTGCGAAAAACAATGGTGGGTGCACAAGGACTCGAACCTTGGACCCGCTGATTAAGAGTCGCGTTCAGCGATGATCCGCAAGCCATTGATCGGACACGACAGCTGCCCCGAATATCCAATTAACCCAGCAAATACGGCGCATTAATAGACGTATCCGCTGATTTTCGCTGACAACCATAGCCACTTGTGCCATTCTTGCTGCCGGACATGAGACGGACACAGGCATTCCGGCGATGGCGGCAGGTAGCGAAAACCCTCCCGAAAAGTTCGATGATAAATTCGTGCGTACCGTGGCGGTGCCCCCGAGGGGCAACCGGATCGCATATGACCGTGGCAAGGATTCGGTCCGGGGCTTTGGCGTCCGCATCACGGCTGCAGGCGCAAAATCGTTCATCCTGAATTACACCATCGCCGGCCGCGAGCGTCGCTATACCATCGGCGCCTATCCCGCTTGGACGGTGCTGGTCGCCCGGAAGGAAGCTGCCCGGCTGCGACGGGAAATTGACAGCGGCCATGATCCCCTTGGCGCTCGCGAGGCCGACCGGGAGGCGCCGACCGTCGCCGACCTGTGCGACCGTTATCTTGCCGAGCATGCCATCAAGAAGCGTACCGCCGCCGACGACGAATCGATGATCCGCCGCATCGTCAGGCCAGAGCTGGGCGCGCGAAAGGTGGCCTCAATTAATTTCGCCGACGTCGACCGGCTGCATCGCAAAGTGACCAAGGCTAGTGGAGGCTACGCGGCCAATCGGCTTCTAGCCCTTTTGTCCAAGATGTTTGCGCTGGCGATCCGCTGGGAAATGCGGACCGACAACCCGGCCAAGGGCGTCGAGCGCAATACCGAGGAGCGGCGCTACCGCTATCTGACCGGCGAAGAATTGCGCCGGTTGACCGAGGCGCTGGCGACACACCCGAACCAGATCGCCGCCAATGCGGTGCGGTTGATGCTGCTGACCGGCGCGCGACGTGGGGAGGTACTGAGCGCGACATGGGACCAGTTCGACCTTGACGTCGGGATATGGGTCAAACCGAGCAGCCACACCAAGACGAAGCGCGAGCACCGCGTTCCGATTTCGGCGCCGGCGCGGCAACTGCTCGTCGAGATGAGGGCCGAAGCGGAAAAACGCGCGAAGGCCAAAAAGCGCGACGAGGTATCGCCCTTCGTCTTCCCGGCGCGCGTTGGCGACGGTCCGATGGTCGAGATTAAGACTGCCTGGGCGTGGCTGTGCACTGCGGCCGAGCTCAAGGACGTCCGGGTGCACGATCTGCGGCACACCTATGCCAGCGTGCTCGCCAGTGCCGGGCTGAGCCTGCCGGTGATCGGGGCGCTTCTCGGGCACACACAGCCAGGCACTACTGCGCGATATGTGCACTTGTTCGACGATCCGCTGCGGGCAGCAACCGAGCGGGTGGGGGCCATCGTTACCGGCAAGACGGACGGCGCTGAGGTTGTGCCGCTGGAGCGGGGGCGGGCATGAAAATCGGCGCGCACAAGCGCAAGGAACTCCGTTTTGAGGACAAGTTCACATTCGCCGGTCTGAGAAAACTTTTTGTCAACGACGTTCGTAGGGAAGGCGTTTCTTTGCCTACTGACGAGGCAATGCAAGAGTTGGTCCGTGCATTAGAGGGACAGCGATACCACAACTATCTTAGATCTACGTTCGCATGCCGCAATAATGCCAGCGCTAAGGTACATAAGGCATTATCCAGCGTCGAATTGGCGTTGCAGGAGCTTGAGGCAGAAGACAAAATATTCCTTGAGATGGCGTTGCGAAGCAGTGATAGCCCTTCGGTTCGGATTTCTATTAATTCGCTACACAAGCGCATCGGCGAACTACGGGTAATAACTTCCTTAATTGATTCATGTCGAAAAATGCCGGCGCTAATCGAAATAACCGGCGTAGGCAGTATCACATATAGCGATTGCATCTCCTGGCTACGGCCTTCTTTTACTGACGCGATGCGCTCTACCGACCCGGATTTTGATAATGATGCCGCCTTCCACCGATTTATAGCAGCGGTCGCACCACAATTAACCGGTGAAAGTCCGAGTGTCGGAAGCGTAAAGAAGAAATTGGATGAGATGATCCGTGAGGCAGGGAAAATTGAAAGCGAGGAATTTTCCCTGGGAAAATAGCGGTAACGATATTTTCCTTGATGTAGCTGGTTGGATTTCCTGACATCTAGACATCCGTCATTTTCAGTGACGGAGCAACACCATGTCAGACATAGACGCATCTGCACGCCGAGCGGCACCGGAAGGGTATCGATCCGAAGAAGAACAGGCCGCTCGACTCGGAGTGACGGTACGCACCTTGCGCCGATGGCGCAGTATCGGGTTCGGTCCAAATATCACGCGGCTCGGCCGATTTATCTATTACGCGCCTGCGGCGGAAACTGAGTTCCTAACGAAGGCTGAGCAGTCCGTCGAATTGCCGCGCGGCCGTGGTCGGAGGGCTGCATGATGTGCGCGGCAGCGTTTGCTGCGCAAAGCGACCCGCTGCTCAATCGAAATATTAACAGACGCTGGATCGAACCGCCGCCCCTCGAACGAAGAACGCCGTCCACCGCGGGAACGGTGGAACGGCTCGATTTCTTCGGCAACAACAGCGCCCCGAGGAATAGCCGATCCGGTAACCCGAATCAAGCGCGCCGAGAACGGTTGTTTCGCGCTGCTGAGAGGCTTTTCGCCCCCCACACGGTTGGCGACCTATGAGCGGCGCCACGATCGAACTGCAGGCACTGCTATCACGGGACGGTGTTCTACGATGCCCGAATTGCGGTGGCGAATACCTGCATGAGAAACGGGTCGAGGTGTTCCACCGATCGCAAGAAGATGGACCGTGGTACGGCATCACGATCGAAAACGGCACTGCACTTGCCGACTGCTCGGCGCCAAACCCATCTTATCGGCGCGACGGACTGCTGATTTTCTTCGAGTGTGAGCTTTGCGCACTCGAAACAGCCGATATTCCGCTGGCGGTCTATCAACATAAGGGCCGCACCTTTATTGAGTGGCGGCCCTTCGCCCCGGTGGTCCAGGCGTGACGGGCGATCAAATCGCCCGCTCGCTGCGACTGCGGGCGGCTGGCCGGGGGCAGTGGCACGGCCAATGCCCCACCTGCGGATACAAAACCGGGTTTACCGTGACTGAGCGCCGCGACGGGTTGCCTCTGCTTTACTGCCACACCAATAAATGCAGCTTCATCGACTTGAGCGCTGCATTGCGCAAGTTGGGCTTGTGGCCGGAGGGCAAGAGCGAGGCTGCGCCCTGGCAGCGACATGCTCAGACAGTCAATCCGCCAGTTCAGTCGACCGATGACGACCGTGCGAAAAAGCAAGAAGCTGCACAGGCTGCGGCGATAGCGCTGTGGCGCCGATCGCGCCCGATCACGGGAACACTGGCGGAAATCTATTTGCGGCATCGTGGCTTCACTGGCGCGATCCCGCCAACGGTCTTTCGCTTCGGATCATGCAAGCATCGGAGCGATGGGCGGTTCTATCCGGCATTGGTCGCCGCGGTGGTGATGAATGGTGATGTGACAAACGGCGTTGCCGTGCATCGGACGTTCCTGCGCAGCGACGGTAGAGGTAAGGCAGAGGTCGATCCCGACAAAATGACCTTGGGCCCATGCCGCGGCGCATCCGTTCCAATGGCGTCCGCGTCGTCGGTCGTCGCGGTTGCCGAGGGCATCGAAACTGCGTTGTCCTACATGCAGGCGACCGGCACGCCGACATGGGCCGCTCTTTCGGCAGGCGGCATCCGCAATCTGATCCTGCCGCCCGAAATTTCCGAAGTCGTGATCGCAGCCGACCCCGACCCGGTCGGCATGATGGCGGCTCGGGCGGCCGCTCGCCGGTGGCTTGCTGAGGGGCGCAAGGTCAGCATCGCCCGTCCGCCGCTCGGCCTCGATTTCAATGACCTGGCTCGCCGGGTGGCGGTATGACAGTAACGCCGTTTCCCGGCGCAGAGCCGGTCACCGAGGCCGACCTGTCCCCCGAATTCAGCGACGACGCGCTCGCGCTCGAATTCTCCGGCCGCCATGCCCACGAGCTGCGCTTTTGTTCACAATGGGGCACCTGGCTGCTGTGGGATGGCGCCCGCTGGAAATTCGAGAAGACGCTTAAGACCTTCGACATGGCACGCGCGGTGGCTCGTGAATTCGCCAACGCCTGTAACGATCCGGACGATAAACCTAAGATCGCCAGCGCCGGTAAGGTCGCGGCGATCGAGCGGCTCGCGCGGTCGGATCGTCGGCACGCTGCCGATGTCGATCTGTGGGATAGCGACCCTTGGCTGTTGAATACGCCGGCCGGCATCATCGAGCTGCGCACTGGCCGGACGCTGCCGCACGATCCGGACCGATACATCACGAAGATTACGGCAGTTGCGCCCAGCGCGGGCTGTCCGCTCTGGCTGAAGTTTCTCGGCGAGATCACCGGCGGCGATGCCGATCTGCAAGCTTTTCTTCAGCGGATCGCCGGCTACGCGCTGACCGGCAGCACCAGAGAGCACGCGTTGTTTTTCTTCTACGGAACCGGCGGCAACGGCAAAGGAGTCTTCCTCAATACGCTCTCGGCGATCCTCGCGGATTATGCTGCGGTCGCGCCTATGGAGTCATTTATCGCTACGCAAGGCGAGCGTCACCCGACCGATCTTGCTGGCCTACGCGGGGCACGGTTCGTCAGCTCACAGGAGACCGAGGAAGGCCGGCGCTGGGCGGAAAGCAAGATCAAGGCACTGACCGGAGGCGATCCGATCACCGCCCGGTTCATGCGGCAGGATTTTTTCACCTATCAGCCCGCGTTCAAACTGGTGATCGCCGGCAATCACAAGCCCGGTCTACGCGGCGTCGACGAGGCGATCCGGCGGCGGTTCAATCTCGTGCCGTTCACGGTGACGATTGCCAACCCCGACCGCGATCTGCCCGACAAGCTGAAAGAGGAATGGCCCGGCATCCTCAAATGGATGATCGAGGGCTGTCTAGGGTGGCAGCGGAACGGCCTTTCGGCGCCGGCCAGTGTACGCGATGCGACCGACGCCTACCTTGGCGAGGAAGATGCAATTGCGCGATGGGTTGAGGATTGCTGCGTCACAGGTCCTAGCCAATGGGAATCAAGCGCTCTGCTTTGGCCGAACTGGCAGGATTGGGCGACGAAGGCGAATGAGCGAGTCGGCTCACGACGAACCTTTGGTATGGCGCTGGAGAGCCACGGCTATTCGCCGGAAAAGAGCCAGGATATTCGCGGCTTTCGGGGACTGGCTCTCATTCCTGCTGAGCGGCCTAGCCCCTATTCGGGCTATGCCGAGAGGCACGGATGAGGCCGTTAATCTTCGTTAAGACGCGAAAGACACGACTTTGCTTATAGACCGTTATCGCGCACGTGCGCGCGTATAGACGCTCTATAAGCGGAGATGCGTCTTTCATGTCTTTGGCTGCTGCGGTGGCCCGAATACCGGGCTGCTGCGAAATCGTGCCTCCGCCGGGGCGAATGCCTCTTGACGCTACCGAATTCGTGACACCGCTGATTTATTATCACCTTCTAACGGTGGTTAACTGATTGTATAATATATGGTATTAAATAAATTGTTGCATCATGTCCGTCTCACATCCGATATTACACGGCATGGCCGCAGGAAAACGCCAACTTACGCAGACAGACGCAGCCGAAATCCTCTACTCGCCGCGCGTCTTCAACGCACGCTCGCGGCAGCGCTTCAAAGCGGACCGAACGGCGCAGCTTGTTCGGCACCTCGGCCGTGATCCGTCTTACCCCGAGCAAATCATCATCGCCCGCATCACGGCGATCGAATGGGATTTGCGCCGGATGGATCACCGCATCGATTGCGGCGAGGAATTGTCCGGACATGCCTTGCGGGCGCGCCTCGCTGCTGAAACGCGGCTACGGCTCGATTTGCGCGACCTTGGTATGAAGCCCGCCGCCGCCCGGCAGCCGACCCTTGCCAACGCGATGCAGCAAGCCGCCGAGGTGCGCCTCCGGGGTGCGGCCGCATGAGCGGCAAGCGCACCTCGCGGCAATCGATGCCGGTCACGGCGCCGAACGGCGCTCCGCACCCGCTCGATTTCTTCAGTTCCCTGGTCTGGCTCGACGGCCGCCCGTTGCTCGACACGATCGAACCATATCGGCAGCGCGAGTTGGTCGAGTTGCTCTACACGTTTAGAGACGATGGTTTTCCTCGCTACAACCGCGCGTTGCGGGGTAGGGCGAAAAAAAACTACAAATCGAGCGACCTTACGCTGGCCTGTCTTTACCGCTTCCTGGCTTGGCCCAGCGCGGCTGGGAACGCCTGTTTTATTGTTGCGAATGACGAAGATCAGGCGGCCGACGATCTTTCGTTGGTCAAGAAACTGATCGAGGTCAATCCGATCCTCAATGAGGAAGTAGAGGTCCGCAGCAAGGAAATCAAACGAAGGGACGGCGCTGGCTCCTTGAAAATCTTGCCCGCGCAAGACGCGGTCGGGTCTCACGGCAAGAGTTATCTGTTTCTTGGATACGATGAAATTTGGGCATATCGAAATTACGATTTGATCGAGGCGCTGTCGCCCGATCCGACGCGGCATGACGCGCTGGTTTATTTCACAAGCTACGCTCCGATCCGGTTTGCCGATGGCATCCCGCTTTACGATCTTTTCCATGCCGGAAAGCGGGGTGATGATCCGAGTTACCATTTCGCCTGGTATGGCGGCGATTTCACCACCGATCCGGAGTTTGACAGGCCGGAATTGACGCAGGAGCAGCGCGCCAATCCATCGATGGCCTCTTGGGGCAACAACGATTACCTGCGTGAGCAAGAAAAGCGATTGCCGCGGCACCGCTACCGCCGGTTGCATCTGAACCTACCGGGCACGCCGGATGGCGCTGCATTTGATGCTGGTTCGGTGTTGGATGCGATCATATCGGGGAGGCGCAGCGCGATAATTCCGGATGGCGCGCGGCCGGTCGCGGCAGTCGATATGTCGGGCGGCGCCCATGACGATGCCACGTTGTCGATTGCTTATCGGGCTTTGGACCAAGGCCCGCGGCGAACCAATACGCATCGGATCGTGCTGGCGCATCTGTCATCTCAAAACGGAAAGCCCCCGTTCAATCCGCGCAGCGCTGTGGCGAAGTTTGCGAGAACGCTGAAAGAGTACCACATCAATACCGTAGTTGGCGACAACTATGGCGGTGAGACCTTCAAAAGAGATTTCGCGGAACACAATATTACTTATGTTCCCGCCGATCATCCGAAAAGCTTCTACTATGAATGGCTTGATCCAAAGCTCAATGCGGGTGAAGTCGAGTTGCTCGATATACCGCGATTGCAGGAACAGCTTCTCGGGCTTGTCTGGCGCGGCGCGCGGATCGACCACCAATCCGGCATCGGTGATCACGATGATTATGCGAACAGTGTTGCGATCGCGGTTTGGCTCGCAGGCGCAGACTCTCGGCGCCTCGTTGTCAGTGAAGAAATGCTGAACCGAGCGGGGCCGCCCCGACACTTCGGCCGCTACCAAAACGGTTTCCGTCGCGTCAGCGATGGCGAAATGCGCGCGATGCTCACCCCGCGTTTCGGGCAGTGAAATCGCATGTTCAACCAAGGAGTTACAGCAATGGCATACAATACCAGGCGAATTCTGGAGCGCGTCGAGCTCGCCGCCGATGCAATACAGCGCGGCGTGATC
>DATAUE010000039.1:0-2626 GCA_036268425.1 Allostellaceae bacterium | reverse complement strand
CGGTTGCGGGATTTCGATGCGATCTGCCAGATGGTGGCGGCCGATGTCGGCATCGCCGTGGTGCCGGAAGCCGCCGCGCGGCGCTGCGCGCAGTCGATGCCGATCGCGATCGTGCGGATCCGCGATACCTGGGCCAACCGCAAACTCGTGATCTGCGCGCGAAACTTCCGGACGTTGTCGCGGCCGGCCAAGCAACTGGTGGAATATCTGCGCAAGGCCGCGCAACAATAAAGACAGCAGAACGTTCGCATGCGCCCCCCGGCCGCCTGCCTCGATCGATCGTCGCGTTTGAGGCCGCTGGGGAAATGATGCGAAAGCGTTCGTACGCTGCTGGCGGGAAGGTCATTTCGCGACGAAATAGAAATCCTGCCGTCCGGGTACGGAACCGTAGGTAAACGGCTGCTGCTCGTTGTTGGTCGCCTCCAGCACGTCGTCGCGCACCAGGTCGAACAGCTTGCGGATTTCCACCCCGGGCACCGCCAGTTCCTTGACCAATGCCATGACGAACGGGCTGTTGCTGCCATCGCCGTCGAGCGCGGTCTCGCCGTCCTTGGCGGCATAGACCACCAGCGAGCCGGTCTGCGGCTCGACCGCCGCGAGCCCGCGGCCGATCGAGCGCGACGCGACGGTCCGGCGCATCTGGTTGGCAAACGGGTTGTCGCGGCAGGCGTCGAGCAGCACCAGACGCAGCTTCCTGGCGCCCTCGACCGCGCTCATGACGTGGCTGAGCGGAACGGTCTCGAAACTGACGTCGCGGTCGGTCTCCAGCTTGGCGTCGGTCGGGATCAAATAATTGACACCGGCCATCTCGATGCCGTGGCCGGCGTAGTAGATCAACGCCCAGTCGGCGCCTTCGGCGACGTGGCCGAATTCGCGCAAGGCCGTCTCCATCTTTTCCTTGCGAAGGTCGTCCTCGACGATGACCTTCTGGAAGCCGGCCTTGCGCAGCGCCGCGGCGACGGCGGCCGCATCGCGCGGCGGATTGTCGAGCGCGGGCACATTCTTGTAGCCGCCATTGCCGATCACCAGCGCGACGCGCAGGCCGGGATCGCCGGCCGGCGGGGCGGTTCGCGCGGGGGTCGCCTGTGGCATAGCCGCCGCCACGACCGGCGCAGGCGCGGCTACGGCGGGCGAGGCCTGCAAGGCAGCCAGACGGCTGCGTGCCTTGTCCAGCGCTTTGGTTACTTCCGGCGTTTTCTCTCCCGGTCTCGCCAACGCGGTGCCGAAGTCGGCCGTGGCGTGCTCGATGTCGCCGAGCTTCTCATAGGCGAGCCCGCGTTTGACATAGCTCTCGATCAGATTGGGGTTGAGGCGCAGCGCTTCATTGAGATCGATCAGAGCGCCGGAATAGTCACCCTTGGCGAGGCGGGTGTCGCCGCGGGTGTCGTAGGCGTTGGCATTGTTCGGATCGAGCCGGATCGCTTCGTCCAGATCGCGCATCGCAGCAGCGTAGTCGCCCTTGCTGAGGTACTCGTTGCCGCGGTTATTGTAAGTGAATGAGGAGTTGGGATCGAGGCGGATCGCTTCGTTCTCGTCGCGGATCGCGCTGTCATAGTCGCCGGCGTGGTGATAGGCGATGGCGCGAGACCCGTAGGCCTGCGCGAATTGAGGCAGCAGCCGGATGGCTTCGCTGAAGTCGGCAATCGCGTATTCGCGGTCGCCCTTGGCCTCGTAGGCCATGCCGCGGCCATTGAAGGCATAAGGGGACCTCGGGTCGAGCTTGATAGCCTCGCTATAATCGCTGATCGCGCGATCGTAGTCGTGCTTGGCGGCGAACGCGATGCCCCGGTTCGTGAACGAATTGGCAAATCCGGGCTGCAACTGGATCGCCTGGTCGAAATCGTCGATCGCGCGGTCGTACTGCGACTGGAGATTGAGGGCGTAGCCGCGGCTGACATAGGCCAGCGCGAATTTGGGATCGAGTTTGACGGCCTCGTCAAAATCCGGAATTGCGGCGTCATAGTTTTTCTTGATGACGTAGGAATTGCCGCGCGCCGTGTAGACGATCGCTTTGAGATTGGGCGTCAGCCGTTTCCCGGCCTCCGCGAGAAGCCGTGTGCATGACGCAACGCCGGTATCGGGATTTTGCTTCAGGCAGGCCTCGGCATCCGCCTTCTTGTCCGCCGCCCGCGCCGGCGATGTGATGAGAGCCGCAGCCGTCAGCAGGGTCGACAGCACCGTGATCGGTTTTCGCATCGAGGCCCCCCTCATCGACATCCGCGCGCAAAATAGCCGACGGCCTTGTCATCGGGAAGACAGGCCGGCCGGGTTTTCGATCGCCAGGTTCTGGAAGCAGGGTCTCACGCATTGCGACCGCGCCGACCGTGACCTGGGTCACGGCAATTCGTGCAACTATAGCGTTTTCGAGCGAAGTGGATGCCGGTTCGCGTGAAGAAAACGCGTCAAAACAAGAATCTAGAGCATTTTCCGACCGGAATGAATCGTTGGGGATTCCCAAGACGGCGCGAGTCAGATTCAAGCTACCTGCTGGCGAAGGAGGCCGGCATGTATGGCCAAGGCACTTTCCGTTGATCTTCGGCAAAGGGTGGTAGCCGCGATTGATGGCGGCTTATCCTGTCGACAGGCCGCCGAGCGTTTTGGCGTTAGCGCGGCCAGTGCGATCCGC
>DATAUE010000038.1:0-4579 GCA_036268425.1 Allostellaceae bacterium | reverse complement strand
GCACTCGACCAGATCGACCACCGCGCCGGCCTTGACGCCGCGCGACTGGATCTGGCTGTAGCCGATCAGTTCGACCGCATGGCTGCGTCCGCGCAGCGCCTCGTTGGGCGGGCACGGCTTCAGCCGCGCGATCATGCAGGCGATCTTGCTGGTGCCGATGTCGAGGGAAGCCACCAGCGCGGTGCGGTTCTGCGAAACCGGACGTGTCTTCGGGGTCTGGTTGCGGTCAAGGCCGGTCATGCGTCACCGGCCTTCTTCTTCGGCTTCTTGTCCTTGAGCAGGTCTTCGCGGGCCTTGGCTGCGTCATCGGACAATTGCACGACGAGCCGGTCCGACAGCCGCATGTCGACGGCAACGATGTCGCGCGAAAATAACTTGTCTTCCTGGTCGAGCTTGCTCAGTTCCGCCAGCGCATTGCCGACGTCGTTTTCCGGCAGCCTGATATCGAGGCCGTCCTTGAGCCGCAGGTTCCAGCGCCGTTGGCCGACGAAGATCGCGGCCTTGGTCACCGCGCGCACCTGCGGATAACGGTCCAGCAGCGCGAGGAAATCGCGGGCGCGGGTCTCGGCGCCCTTGCCGACCACCAGCGGCAGCGTGGCGAAGCGGCGCGTCACATAGGGCTCGAGCACCGCGCCGTCATCGGCGATCACCGCCAGGCGGCCATCGAGCTGCCACACCGCGAACGCCGAACGCTCGACGATATCGATTTGCAGCCGGCCGGGATAAAGCTTCAGGACGGTCGCATCGCCGATCCAGGGATTGGCTTTGAGCTTGTCGCGGACGGTTTCGGCATCGAGAAACAGCAGCGAGGAGCGGCCGTTGACGCCGCCGATCGCCAGCACCTCGTCCTGGGTCAGTTGCTTGCGGCCGTTGATCGCGACCGTGGTGATGCGAAATCCGGCGGAATTGGCCAGCGCGTTACGCGCATCGCTCAGCGCCGCGGTCAGTTCCTCGACGTGGCCGCCCTTGACGACGCCGAAGCCCGCGCTGCCGAGCAGGATCAGCACGGTGGCGGCGATCCCGGCGCGGTTCGGCAGATAGCGCTCGATCGTCGCGATCAGGCGCGGCTGCGGCTCGCGCTCAAAACGCAGCTTTGTAACGGGCTTCGCAACCGGACGGCGCGATGCCAGCCACTCGCGCAGCAGCACGGCCGCGCCAATGGCGGCCGCTTTCAGGTCAGCTTGGGGCCCGAGCGATCTCAGTGATCGAGCGAGGCGTCCTGCACCATCCATTGCACGAGCTCGTCAAATGTTATTCCCGCAAAAAGCGCTTTGCAGGTTCCGGCGCCGATGACGTCTCGGACTAGCCGGGCGGGTGCAGGCCCTGGAAAACAGGCCCCATTCCCTCGATGCGGTCGTCGAAGCGGAAATCCGCAACAGCTCACGCCCCGGCAGCCAAGCGCCACATGCGCCGCCAGCGTTAACCTTCGGACTTCCTGGTAAACAAAGTGTAAAAGTGCCCCATGCAGGGCGCGATTTGATCCGTCATGTGAGGTATTTGCCCAACATTCCCGGGATTTTACCGATTCCGGGGCCCCAGCCGCCGAAACCCCCTATTTGCCCGCCCGGCGCACCGCCAGCGCGATCTGGTCTTGCAGAAAATCAACGAATTCGATCCCCTCGGCCTTCAGCGCCTTGGGGTAGAGCGAGGCGGCGGTCAGGCCGGGCAGCGTGTTGGTCTCCAGATAGACCAGCCCCTGCGGGGAAACGATGAAATCGGTACGGGAGTAACCGGTGCAGGACAGCGCCCGGTGCGCGCGCGACGCCTGGTCCTTGATCACGGCGGTCACTTCCGGCGCGAAGCGGCCGGGGCAGATCTCCTGGGTCGTTTTCAGCAAATATTTCGCGGCGTAATCGAACGCGCCCTCGCCCGGTACGATCTCGATCGGCGGCAGCGAGATCACCGAACCGTCGGTACGCTCGAGCACGCCGCAGGTGGCCTCGATGCCGGCAATGAAGGGCTCGATCAGATATTCCCCGGTCTCGGCCGCATTGCGGACCGCGACCAGATCCTGTTTCGCATTGACGAAGATCAGCCCGTAGCTCGAGCCGTCCTTTGCCGGTTTTGCGATCAACCGGCCATATCTGGCGAAAGCGGCGTCCAGCTCCTCGAGCGGGATGTTGCCTGGGGCCGTCACGCCGGCAATCGCCACGAAACGTTTGGCCGCGGCCTTGTCGAACGCCAGGTTCGATGAGGCCGAACCCGAACCGGTAAAGGCAACGCCGCGCAATTCGCACATCGCCTGCAATTCACCGTTCTCCGCCCGGCCGCCATGCAGGCCGAGCACCAGCACGCGATCATCAGCCTTGGCCTGGTCGAGCGCGTGCTCCAGTGAGATGCCGGACGCGGCTGGCTTGAACTCGTCCTCGAACGGCCGGGTGTGGCGCAGAAGCTCATCGCGTTGCACCACATGCACGTGGTCGGTCACGCTCCAGAACCAGAGCTCGGCCTCCGGCAGCGCCCGGCACAGCGCCTGCGCGCTCGCCACCGAAACCAGCCGCTCCGTGTTGCTGCCGCCGAACAGAATGGTAACCCGCATCACGTTTGCTCGTTTCCAAATCGTTCAATACCAAGCCGCTTGATTTCCCAGTGTAGCTCAATTCCGGAATTCTGCTTGACCCGTTCCCGCACGGTTTCACCCAGCGTCTCGATGTCGTGACCGGTCGCGGTGCCGGTATTGATCAGGAAATTGCAGTGCATCTCCGACACCTGCGCGCCACCGACGCGCAGGCCGCGGCAACCGGCGGCGTCGATCAATTTCCAGGCGCTGTTACCGGGTGGATTCTTGAAAGTCGAACCGCCGGTCTTTTCCCGGATCGGCTGCGCGGTCTCGCGGTGGTTTTGCACCTCGTTCATCCGCGCCCGGATTGCTTCCGGCGCGGCGGCTATCCCGCGAAATCGCGCCGAGGTGAAAATGATCTGATGATCGACGCCGCTGTTGCGGTAGACGAATTTCATCTCGGCATTTGTGAACCGATGCTTCGTGCCGTCGCGGCCGATGCCGTCAGCCTCGACCAGCACATTCCTGGTCTCGGCGCCGTTGGCGCCGGCATTCATGCGCAGCGCGCCGCCGATGGTTCCGGGAATGCCGAAGAAGAACTCGAGCCCGCTGAGATTGGCGGCAGCCGCGGTCTCGGCGACGCGCTTGTCGAGCGCGGCGGTGCCGGCGCTGACGATGTCGCCATCGACATTGGTCTCGCCGAAAGCGCGTGGCGACAACCGGATCACCACGCCCGGCATGCCGCCGTCGCGCACGATCAGATTGGAGCCGACGCCGACAACAGTGACCGGCAATTCGGCGGGCAAGTGCTTGAGGAAATACGCCAGGTCGTCCTCATCCGACGGCGTAAACAACACCTGCGCAGGGCCGCCGACCCGAAACCAGGTCAATTCCGCAAGCGACTGGTTCGCCAGCAACCGTCCGCGCAATAGCGGCATCGCGGTCTTGAGGTCGGGCGTGATGTCGGGAAAAGCGCTCACGCCCTACCTCAGCGCCTTCAGTTCGCCGGGCAGCGCATAGGCCCATTGCGTGATGTTGCCGGCGCCGAGGCAGACCACGAGATCGCCGCGGCCGGCGATGCCCTTGATTAGCTTGGCGAGTTCGCCCGCATTCGGCAGCGGAATCACCTCGCGATGGCCATGCGCGCGCAGGCCGAGCACAAAATGATCGCGATCGATGCCGGGGATCGGCGCTTCGCCGGCCGGATAGACTTCGGCCACGACGACCGCGTCGGCGTCGTTGAAGCAGGTGCAAAATTCCTCAAACAGCGATTGCAGCCGGGTGAAGCGATGCGGCTGCACCACCGCGATGATCTTGCCGTCGGTGGATTCGCGCGCCGCGCGCAGCACGGCCGCGATCTCCACGGGGTGATGGCCGTAATCGTCGATCACGGTGATGCCGCCGGTTTCGCCGGTCTTGGTGAAACGCCGCTTGACGCCGCCGAAACCCGCGATCGCCTTGCGGATGGTGTCGTCGGACAGGCCCAGCTCATGCGCCACCGCGATCGCGGACGTGGCGTTGAGCGCATTGTGGCGACCCGGCATCGGCAATTTGATGTCGGATATCTCGTGCGTAGCGCCGGTCTTGCGGTCGCGGAAGGCGACCTTGAACTGCGAGCCGCCACCCATCGGCGAAAGGTCGACCAGCCGCACATCGGCCTGCGGATTTTCGCCATAGGTAATGATGCGGCGATCCTCGATCTTGCCGACGATGGTTTGTACCACGGGATGATCGATGCACATCACGGCAAAGCCGTAGAACGGCACGTTCTCGACAAAGCTGCGGAACGCGTCCTGCACGGCATCGAATGTCTTGAAATGATCGAGATGTTCGGGATCGACATTGGTAACGATGGCGATATCGGCCGGCAGCTTCAGGAAGGTGCCGTCGCTCTCGTCGGCTTCGACCACCATCCAGTCGCCGGCGCCGAGCCGCGCATTGGTGCCGTAGGCGTTGATGATGCCGCCATTGATCACGGTCGGATCGAGACCGCCGACATCGAGCAGGGTGGCGACCATCGTGGTGGTGGTGGTCTTGCCATGGGTGCCGGCGATCGCGACGCAGCTTTTCAGCCGCATC
>DATAUE010000037.1:0-20205 GCA_036268425.1 Allostellaceae bacterium | reverse complement strand
CACGCGCCGTCCGGTCGTGGCGGGCATAGCGGACGGCATAGATTTCATAGGTGTCGTCGGTCATCGCGCTCTCCGGGTGGGCAACGGCATCGTCCGACGATACCAGAGCACCGATTGCCGAGGCACTCCCCGCGCGCGACGGCTTCCTGCTGCGAGTAGATTTTTGCCGATGTCATCCGGCAAATGATGACCGACGCGTGCGTTTCTGGAAAAGCATCGGTCTGGAGAATGACTTCCGGCCACCGCTTTCCGTAGTCGCCCGGATGCGGCATCCGTGACCACGTCGCCGCGCATGTTGGGTGGCGGCTGCGGCGTGGATTGTTACGCCTGCCGAAACAGCCGCGTGGCGTTACCGGACATCAGCCTGGCGCGCGTGCCCGGGGGCATTTCCCATTTCAGGAAATTGCCGACCGTCTCCGGAAACTGACATTCCGAATGCGGATAGTCTGAGGCATACATCAGCACGTCGTCGCCAAGAAAGCCGCGGACCGAATCGTACATGTCGGCGCCTTCGTGGCGTTCGACGCTGCAGAAATAGCGGCCGCTCGACAGGTATTCGCTCGGCTTCATTTTGAGCGGCGCGGTGCTGCCGACATAGGCGAACTGCTCGTCCATGCGACGGCCCCAAAACGGCAGCCAGCCGAAACCACATTCGAGCGTCCCGACCCGCAGCTTCGGAAAGCGGTCCATGATGCCGCCACCGATCACCGCTGCGATAAATCGCATCGCGCCCCACGGATGCGACGCGAGGCGGCCGAGAAAGATGTTGTCCCACAAATCGAACGCGCCGGGAAAATAGGGCGGCGTCCAGGTAAAGCTGTGATGCACGATCGGCAGGTCGTGCTCGTCGGCGGCCTGCCACAGCGGCTCCAGCGAGGGATGGTCGGCTGGAATGTCCTGCGCCACCAGCGGCATTACGGCGACCGCCCAGCGCGATTTGCCCCATTCGCGGATTTCGCGCACCCCGGCATCGACGTCGCGGGTCGAGGCCACGATCATGCTGGTCAACCGGCCGGGGTACTGAGCGCAGAAATCCTCCATATGGCGGTGATAAGCGCGGATAAGGCCGGTCTCGAGGGCGGGATCGTCATGCCCGACAAAGCTGGTCCACGCCGTCGGGATCAGGAAATGCGAGTCGGTGCCTTCGTCATCCATGTCGCGGACGCGGCTGGCCGCCTCATCGTCCTGCACGCCGGCGCGTGGCATCTTGCTGCCCATCCAATGGCTGTCGCGCCCGGTATGAGTCTCGCGCGGCGCCGCTTCGCCGAGAATACGGCGGAACGAAATCTGGCCATAACGGTAGACATGCCGCCCCGGCGCGCTGCCCGGACTGTCCGGCCGGATCGGTACGCGGAACGCCTTGAGGTCGTCGAGCCGCGTGCGGAACCCCGGATCAACATACTTGTCGAGAACTTCGGCCGAGGGTTCGACATGCGTGTCGGCGTCGAATACGCGCAATCCGTCTTTCATCATGCGCCTCCCAGACTATGTTGTTGTCCTCTGTATACACCCACTGCGCCGGCGCGGAAACCAGTGCCCCGCAACGGGCTGAAAAATGCTCGACCGCGGCTGCCAGATCGCGTAACGCTGCCTGCCATCGGGTTGAACTGGGGCGATAAGAATCATGGCGCGAGTGACCTATATCAGCCACGACGGCAAGGAGACGACGCTCGACATTGCCGACGGCACCACCGTGATGCAGGCTGCCGTCTTCAACGGCATCGACGGCATCACCGCCGAATGCGGCGGCTCCTGCATGTGCGCGACCTGCCATGTCTATGTGCAGGAAGACCAGATGGCGAAAGCCGGGCGGATGGGCGCCGATGAGGATGCGATGCTCGAAGGCACCGCCAGCCCGCGGCAGCCGAACAGCCGGCTGTCCTGCCAGTTGACCGCGTCGCCGGCGATGGACGGGCTCATCGTGCGCCTGCCCGAAACGCAAACATGACCCCAATTACCGATATGCCCGGCGCGCTGATATGAACCGGGGAGCGTGAAATGGCGCGCGAACCCGTCATCATCGTCGGCGCGAGCCATGCCGGGTTTCAGCTCGCGGCGTCGCTGCGCCAGCAGGGCTATGACGGCGCCATCGCGATGCTCAGCGACGAGCCGCTGCTGCCCTATCAGCGCCCGCCGCTGTCCAAGGATTATCTCAGCGGCAAGATCGGCCTCGACCTGCTGCTGATGCGGCCGGAGGCCTTCTATGAAGACCAGCGCATCGATTATCTAACCGGGGCGCGGGCAGTATCGATCGACCGGGCCGGGCGTACCGTGCGTCTCGCGACGGGTGAGCGCCTCAATTACGGCCATCTCGTATTGGCGACCGGTGCGCGCAACCGCGTGCCGCCATTGCCGGGCATCGAACTCGACGGTGTGTGCTATCTGCGCTCGCATGCCGAAACCGGTGATCTGCGCGACCGGCTCGCGGTGGCGCAGAATATCGTGGTGATCGGCGCCGGGTTTATCGGCCTCGAATTCGCAGCGGTGGCGCGCGCCAAGGACAAACCCGTGCGGATCGTCGAACTGACCGAGCGGGCCATGGGGCGCGTGCTGTCGGTGACCGGCTCGCATTTTTTTGCCGAGGCGCACCGGGCCGCTGGAGTCGAATTTCACTTCAGCGAAAGCGTCGCGCGCATTGGTGGCAATAACGGCCGCGTCGATCATGTCGCACTCGGCAGCGGCGCCAGGCTGCCGGCCGATCTGGTGCTGATCAGCATTGGCGTCGTGCCGAACAGTGAGTTGGCCGGCGATGCCGGGCTGGCGGTGGCCAATGGCATCGTCGTCGACGAGGAGTTGTCGACCGCCGACCCGGCGATCTCGGCGATCGGCGACTGCGCGGTGTTTCCCAACCGGCATATGAACGGCACGCCGACCCGGCTGGAAGCCGTGCAGAATGCCGCCGACCATGCGCGCTGCGTCGCCAACCGCCTGATGGACGAGGCGCATCCCTACACCGCGCTGCCGTGGTTCTGGAGCGAACAGGGGCCGATCCGCCTGCAGATTGCCGGGCTGACGACCGGCCACGACCAGACCGTGGCGCGCGGCAATGTTGAAAGCGGCGAATTCTCGGTGTTCTGCTATCGCGGCGGCGAGTTGGTCGGGATTGAATCGGTCAATCGCCCGGCCGACCATATGCAGGCGCGGCGGCTGCTGACGAGCGGCCGTCAGGTAAGCCCGGCCGAGGCCGCCGATCCGAGTTTCGATCTGCGCGCTGCCGCGGCGGCCCGACGGGCTTGAGAAGGCCCAGCGCCTCGTAAGGGAGTCGGGCAGGACATTTCTGCATAGGCGGTGACGCGCGGCCCGCGCTACGCTGTGCAAAACCGCGAACGATAGTGAGGGCCGCCTGATGAAATACGACGTCATTTCCGCCGATTGCCATGTCGACCTGATCTGGCTGCCACCTGACCTGTTCACCGCCAATTCGTCAGCCGCGTTCCGCGATCGCATGCCCTATGTGACCGATGGCGAACGGGGCAAGGAGTGGGTCACCAAGAACGGCGCATCGTTCGGGCTGATGAACGGGATGGGCTCGGCCGGCCGTAAATACGAGCCCGGCAAGATCCACCGTTCCGACCGCATGGCCTCGACAGGTCTGTATGCGGACGGCGAAAAGGGCGTCCGCCGATTGACCGACCCCGATCTGCGACTCAAGGAACAGGACCGCGACGGCGTCCAGGCCGAGGTGCTGTACGGCATCCTCGGCGCCACCAACCGCCTCAACGATGATGAGGTGGCCGGTGAGATGATCCGCATCTACAACGACTGGCTGGCCGGGTTTTGCAGCGCCCATCCCGAACGCTATGCCGGCCTCGGCTGCATCCCCAATCACGATATCGACGCCGCTGTGTCGGAAATCAATCGGGTTGCCAGCCGCGGCGCGGTGCGCGGCCTCGAAATCGCCCGCAAGCACGATATGCGGCCGCTGTGGGACCCCTGGTGGAACCCGATGTGGGACGCCGCCGCGGCAAGCGGTCTGCCGGTGCATTTCCACACGATTGGCGGCGGCGGCCGCGACTATTCAAAGCTCAGCGGCAAGACCTTGCTAGCGGCGCGCGCGGCCGGCATCACCAGCTTTCAGATGCACATGGCCGATGTGCTGATGTCGGTCGTGTTTGCCGGAGTGCTCGAACATCATCCGAACCTGAAGATCGTCATTGGCGAGGCCGGCACTGGCTGGATCCCCTATATTCTCGACCGCATGGACGCCGAGTGGGAAGACCAGTTCAAGGAACTCGACCTCAAGATGAAGCCGAGCGATTATTGGTATCGCCAGTGCTATGCCACCTATCAGAGCGATCCTGTCGGCGTAAAGCTGCTCGAGGAACTGGGTGAAAACAATATCATGTGGGGTTCCGACTTCCCGCATCCGGACGGTATCTGGCCGGATTCGCAGGAATACATCCAAAAGGAACTCGGCCACTTACCGGAAGCGACCCGCAAAAAGATCGTCTGCGACAACGCTGCAAAGCTCTATCGCTTTGTGAACTAGCGGTAACATTGTCCGAATAGCGACGAATACCTGTCGCAAGCTCCGCGCATCCCGGGGTCCGCCAATCGACTGGCCCCCGGGATGCGCGGAGCCGCCGCCCTATCTGGGCTGCGGGACGTAGCGCAGATAGGGCTTTGGCGAGCGCCAGCCGCTGGGGTAGCGCTTTTGCGCGTCCTCGTTCGATACGGCCGGCGAAATGATGACCTCCTCACCCTGCTTCCAGTTGACCGGGGTCGCAACCGGGTGCTGCGCCGTGAGTTGGCAGGAATCGAGGATGCGCAGCACTTCGTCGAAATTGCGCCCGGTGCTCATCGGATAGGTCAGCATCGCCTTGATCTTCTTGTCCGGCCCGACGACAAAGACCGAGCGGACTGTTGCATTGTTGGCGGCGCTGCGGCCCTGTGAAGTCGTCCCGGCGTCGGCCGGCAGCATGTCGTACAGCGTCGCGACATTGAGGTCGGAATCACCAATCATCGGGTAGGTGACGGCGTGGCCCGACGTGTCCTGAATGTCCTTCGCCCAGCGCTGGTGGTCATCGACCGGATCAACGCTGAGGCCGATGATTTTGCAGCCGCGCTTGTCGAATTCCGGCTTCAGCCCGGCCATATAGCCGAGTTCGGTGGTGCAGACCGGTGTGAAATCCTTTGGGTGCGAAAACAGGATTGCCCAGCCATTGCCGATCCAGTCATGGAATTTGACGTTTCCCTGGGTGGTTTTGGCGTCGAAATTCGGGGCTTCGTCGTTGATGCGCAGCGACATCGGTCGATCTCCGTGGTTGGGCCTCGATTGCGAAAGAGCGCAGCGACGCCAGCAGCGGCGTCGAACTGCATCGACCTACCTTATTATCCGAAGAACAAATGTCAATTTTGTAAAATTACGGGTTTTCCAGGTAATTATTCTGCCGCCTGCCGGTGCATCGGTTCCGGACGCCAGCGCAAAACCGGCTTGCGGGCGGCCGCGGTTTCGTCGAGCCGGCGCCGTGGCGTCAAATGCGGTGCGGCATGGAACGCTTCGGCGGCGCCGGCTGCGGCCCGCGCCGCCAACCCGCGCAACACCGCGATAAACTGATCGAGTGACGCCTTGCTCTCGGTTTCAGTCGGCTCGACCAGCAAGGCACCGTGCACCACCAGCGGAAAATACATCGTCATCGGGTGATAGCCTTCGTCGATCAGCGCCTTGGCGAAATCGAGCGTGGTAACGCCGGTATCCTTGAGAAAGCGGTCATCAAACAGCACCTCGTGCATGCAAATGCCGGGAAACGCGACGCTCAAGACATCCGCCAGCCGGACGCGCAGATAGTTGGCGTTGAGCACAGCATCCTCGGCGACCTGCCGTAAGCCATCGGCACCGTGGCTCATCATGTAGGTCAGCGCGCGGACAAACATGCCCATCTGGCCGTGGAAGCCTTTGAGCCGGCCAATCGTCCGCGCCGCCTCCGCTTCCCGGTGCTCCACCAGATGAAACCCGCTTTCGCCGTGCACGACCCAGGGCAGCGGCGCGTAAGGCGCCAGTTCTGCGGCCAGCACCACCGGCCCGCTGCCGGGGCCGCCGCCGCCATGCGGCGTCGAGAACGTTTTGTGCAGGTTGATGTGTAATGCGTCGATGCCGAGTGCGGCAGGCCGGACTCGTCCGACGATCGCGTTGAAATTGGCGCCGTCACAGTAAAAGAACGCGCCCGCGGCATGGACCGCCTGGGCGATCTCGAGGATTTCGTTCTCGAACAGCCCACAGGTATTTGGATTGGTCAGCATCAATGCCGCGACATCGTTGCCCAGCGCCGCCTTGAGCGCAGCCAGATCGACGCGGCCGTTGGCATTGGCCGGGATCGCCTCGACCGCATAGCCGCAGGCCGCCGCCGTCGCCGGATTGGTGCCGTGCGCCGATTGCGGCACCAGAATGCGCCGCCGCCGATCGCCGCGTGCCTCCAGCGCGGCACGGATCGTCATAATGCCGCACAATTCGCCATGCGCCCCGGCAGCAGGCGACAAGGCAACCGCCGGCATCCCGGTTAAACTCTTCAACCAATGCGCCAGCGTGTCGATCAGTTCGAGCGCCCCCTGCACGGTTGCCGCCGGCTGCATCGGGTGCACATCGGCAAAGCCGGGCAACCGCGCCATCTTTTCGTTGAGCCGCGGGTTGTGCTTCATTGTGCAGGAGCCGAGCGGATAGAGACCGCTGTCGATCGCGTAGTTCTTTTGCGACAGCCGTGTGAAATGCCGCACGATCTGCGGCTCGCTGAGTCCCGGCAGCCCGATCGGGCCGCGCCGTTCCAGCCCGGCGAGGCGCGACTTGCCTAATGGCACCGGCGGCAGATCGACACCGCTGCGGCCCGGCGAATCCTGCTCGAACAGCAGCGGCTCCTCGATCTGCAGCCCGCGATTGCCGCTGATCGTGGCGACCGGCGCGGCATCGGCAGCCGGCTTGCCGCTCAATGCCTGGCTCCATTCGTTCATCGCATGACCTCCGCCAGCGCCGCCGCCAATGCGTCGATATCTTGCAGACTCACGGTCTCGGTCACCGCGACCAGCAACAGATCGGCGAGATCGTCGCGTTCGGGATAAAATCGGCTGACTGGAATACCGGCGAGCACGCCACGCCGCGCCAATTCGTCGACACACGCCACGGCGGGGCGCGCTAGACGCAGCGTAAACTCGTTGAAAAACCCATCATTCAGCAGCGTCACGCCGTCAACCGATGCCAGTCGCTCGGCCGCCTGCACCGCAGTGGCGTGGTTCAAACGCGCGAGACCGGTCAGCCCGGTTTCGCCGAGCAGCGCCAGATGAATCGTAAACGCCAGCGCGCACAGCCCGGCATTCGTGCAGATATTGCTCGTCGCCTTTTCACGACGGATATGCTGCTCGCGGGTCGACAGCGTCAGCACCCAGCCGCGCCGTCCTTCCGCATCCACCGTTTCGCCGACAAGACGCCCCGGCATCTGCCGCACGAATTTCTCGCGTGTCGCAAACAGACCGACATGCGGGCCGCCGAAATTCAGTGCATTGCCAAATGATTGTCCTTCCGCCGCAACGATATCGGCACCCATCTCACCAGGCGGCAGGATCGCACCGAGCGACAGGATTTCGGCGACGACAACGACCAGCAGCGCCCCGGCCTGGTGGCAAGTTTCGGCCAATTCCGAGTAGTCGCGGATTTCGCCAAAGAAATCCGGATTCTGCACAACAACGCAGGATGTTTCCGAATCGATCAGCGCTGCGAGATCTTCGCTGCCGCCTGGCCCAGCCTCCTGCATCGCGAGATTACCGCCGGCAAAGCGCGCATATGTCTCGCACAGCGCGCGGTAATGCGGGTGCAGCCTTCCGGAGAGCACCGCCTTGTTGCGGCGGGTCACCCGGCCGGCCATCGCGACCGCTTCGGCACAGGCCGTCGCGCCGTCGTAAAGCGAGGCGTTCGCGACATCCATGCCGGTCAACAGCGCGACCTGGGTCTGGAATTCGAACAGGTATTGCAGCGTGCCCTGCGCCAGTTCCGGCTGGTAGGGCGTGTACGAGGTCAGAAACTCGCCGCGCTGGATCAGGTGATCGACCGCCGCCGGCACATGATGCCGATAGACACCGCCGCCGAGAAAAAACGGCACCGACCCGGCGCTGACATTACGCGCCGCCATCGCACCGAGCCGACGCTCGACTGCCATCTCGCCCATCGCCAGCGGCAGATCAAGCAATGCCTCATGGCGCGCCGCCGCCGGCACATCGGCAAACAGCGCGTCGATCGACCCGACGCCAACCGCCGCCAGCATGTCGCTGCGATCGGCGTCGGTCAGCGGCAGATAGCGCATCAATGCTGCTCCTGCGCGACAAAGGTTTGATAGGCGGCCTCGTCCATCAGCGCCTCAAATTGCTGTGGCTCCGTCAGGCGCAGCTTGAGAAACCATCCTTCGCCTGTCGCGTCGGCATTAACCCTGGCCGGGTCGTCGGCGATCGCCTCATTGACCGCGACGACCTCGCCCGATACCGGCGCGTAGACTTCGCTGGCCGCCTTCGCCGATTCGACAACCGCCGCCTCCTTTCCTTGCTCCACTGTGCGGCCGATCTCGGGAAGCTCGACATACACAATGTCGCCGAGCTGAGATTGCGCGTAGTCGGTAATGCCGACGACGACGACATCGCCTTCCTGGCGGACCCATTCATGGTCCCTGGTGTAACGCACGCTCATGCGAAGACTCCTGTCAGCGGGTAGCAGCGGGTCAGGGGCGGTAATAGCGGGCCGGAACAAACGGCAATGGCGCAACACGGGCCGGCCGCGGTACGTCGCGCACGACGAGCGCCAGCGCGCCGCCTTCGGCAGCATGCGCGGCATCGACATAGCCCATCGCGATCGGCCCGTTGACCGATGGCCCGAACCCGCCGCTGGTAACGCGACCGATCGGCTTACCGGCGGCATCGGTGATCGCGGTGCCTTCGCGTGCCGGAGCACGGCCGTCAGGGCGGATGCCGATGCGGCGGCGCGGCGGCCCTTCGGCGAGCTGGCGCAGAATCGTTTCAGCGCCGGGAAATCCGCCTTCGGCACGCCGCCGCTTTGCGATGGTCCACGACAGGCCGGCCTCGACCGGGCTTGTGGCGTCGTCGATATCGTGGCCGTAGAGGCACAGCCCGGCTTCGAGGCGCAGCGTATCGCGGGCGCCGAGCCCGATCGGCGCAACCTCCGGGTCAGCGAGCAGGGCAACGGCAACGGCAACGGCATATTCCGGCGCCATCGCGATTTCGTAGCCGTCTTCGCCGGTATAACCCGATCGGGTGATCGAACACGGCGCGCCGGCAATAACGCCGTCGGACGCGCTCATAAACGGCATGCGGTCGATACCCACGACATGCTGTACCAGCACGCCCGCCGCGGCCGGCCCTTGCAAGGCGAGCAAAGCCCGCTCGAAACGCGGCTCGATTTTTGTTCCGGGATCCAGATGGGCGCGCAGATGTGCCAGATCGGCGTCCTTGCATGCCGCATTGACGACGAGGAGCAGTCCATCTTCAGCGCGCGTCGCCATCAGATCGTCGAGAATGCCGCCGCCCTGATTGAGCAGCAGCGTATAACGCATCCGGCCCGGCATCAGCCCTTGCAGATCGCCCGGCACCAGCGCTTCGAGCGCCTGCGCCGCGGCGGCGCCGTGCAGCGCGATCTGCCCCATATGCGAGACATCGAACAGCCCGGCGTGTGTGCGTGTATGGAGGTGTTCGGCGATGATGCCGGCAGCGTATTGCACCGGCATCTGATAGCCGGCGAACGGCACCATGCGGGCACCGCGGGCGACATGCAGATCGTAGAGAGGCGTGCGCCGCAACGGGGCGGCATCGGCTGCTGCAGACAAAGGCGCACCTCCACAAAACGGACGCGCCATTGCGTCCGGGAGATGCCCCCTCTGTCCTGTACCCTGAGAGATTCACCACCGGCGGTCAGGCGACCGCAGATGGCTTACTCCGTCGGTGAGCGGCCGGGTCTGGTGGCCCGATCCGCCGCTTTCCAGAGCGCCCTACCCCCCGCAGTCCGTTTGCCTGAGAGTTTCCGGGGCGGTTGCTCCTTCGGCGCCGCGCCTCCCAGGGTAACCCCAGGGCGCGACCTCTCCTGCGAGGGTACATTCGGCGCCTCTCTGTAGCACCGCCGTCGCCGCGAAGCCAGCCGTTAGCGACGCCGGCATCGCGAGTGCGCATCAGCGCCCGTGAAAATGCCGATAGAACTCAACCACGTCGGGCGGCTGCTGAAATCCCAGAACGATATTGAGATCGCCCGGTGCCTTGCCGGCGAGCGACACCGTTTCCTCGACATGATCCGTGATGCCCGCACGGCGAGCTGCCGCCGGAATCGCGATATGCACCGGCAGAGACCGCTTGCTGAGGATCGACTGGTCCGACCCGGTGACCGCGACAAAATATTGCAGATCGACGCCAGCCCCCTGGGCCGATGCCGGCCCCCGCTCGCCGATCACGATGACATCAAGCGACAAGTGCAGGACATCGCCGGAGCGGTCGCATTTGGCGGTGACGTCGCTCAACACGCCGTAAAATGCGACGCCGATCGGCTGGTGCGTCGCACCGGGTGCAAACACGGCCGTCTGGCTCAGCGGTTTCAGCACCGATGTCGTCGGACACGAGGCCGCCGGGCGCTCGGTCGATTCCTTTGAGTCGCCAAACCAACTGCACCCGGAGAGAAATGCCAGCCCGAGAATGGCGAGCACGCTAGCGGCACGACATGCCATCCGATGCCGCGCATCGCGGCCCGATTCTGAAAACACGGCAAAAACCAATGGTCAGAGGGAACTATGCGTGCCGTCGCAGAACGGCTTGCCTTCGGTCGCCTTGCAGCCGCAAAACCAGACATCCTCGGTTTTCTCGGCGGTGTACAGAAGCGGGCTGAGCCCGGTTCCCTTGTGCGATCCGTCGCAGAACGGCTGGCTGGCGCTGCGCCCGCAGGCGCACCAGAAATAGCGTTTGCCGGCCTCGACTGTAACCTCGTAGGGCGCCTTTTGCGCCGGTATCGGTGCGTCCATCTTTCTTCCCTGCCGTTGCCCTTGTTAGTGTCCGCGCATGGATCGGCCGCGGGCGCGACTGTAGGCGACGCCCCGATGCCGTACAAGTCAACTTGCTCGCGCCGCCCGGCGGCGCGCTTTGCGGGAACAGGTGCAACGACGCGATGGCGGTCTATACTGAGATTGGCGACGACGAGCTGCGCAGCTTTATCGCGCTCTACGACATCGGCGAGGTGCTGTCGTGCAAAGGCATCGCGGAGGGCGTCGAGAATTCGAACTATCTGCTGACCACGACGCACGGCAATTTCATCCTGACGCTTTATGAAAAGCGCGTTGCCCCGGAAGACCTGCCGTTTTTTATCGCGCTGATGGACCATCTGGCGCATCAGGGCGTCGCCTGCCCGACCCCGGTGCGGGCGCGCGATGGCGAGGCGTTGCGCGAATTGTGCAGCCGTCCCGCAGCCATCGTGACGTTTCTGAACGGAATGTGGCCGCGGCGCATCGAGCCGTTTCATTGCGCCGATCTCGGCAGCGCACTGGCGCGGCTGCACCTTGCCGGCGAATCATTCGCAATGGAGCGGCCCAACAATCTGAGCGTCGCCGGCTGGCACCGGCTTTACCTGAATTGCGGCGAGCGGGCCGACGAGTTGCAGCCGGGATTCGCCGCGGAACTGGCCGGGGAACTGGCCTTTCTGAACACGGCATGGCCGCGCGGCCTGCCGACCGGGGTCATCCATGCCGATCTGTTTCCCGACAACGTGTTCTTTCGCGAGCAAAAGCTGACCGGGCTGATCGATTTCTATTTCGCCTGCACCGATTTTCTCGCTTACGACATTGCGATCTGCCTGAACGCCTGGTGTTTCGAGCCGGACCTCAGTTTCAACGTGACCAAGGCGCGGCTTCTGGTGCGCAATTACCGGGCGATCCGGCCGTTGAGCGCCTCAGAGATTACGGCGATCCCGCTGCTTGCCCGCGGCAGCGCATTGCGGTTTCTGTTGACGCGGCTCTACGACTGGCTGAACCAGACCGCCGGTGCGTTGGTGCGGCCGAAAGACCCGATGGAATACCTGAAAAAGCTGCGCTTTCACCGCGACGTAGCGAACCCGGCCGCGTATGGCATCGATGCCTGACGTCGAGATCTTCACCGACGGTGCATGCAGCGGCAATCCTGGTCCCGGCGGCTGGGGGGCGTTGATGCGCTTTAATGGCATCGAGCGCGAGATTGCCGGCGGCGAAACCCCGACCACCAACAACCGCATGGAGTTGATGGCCGCGATCGCCGCGCTCGAGGCGCTGAAGCGACCGTGCCATGTGGCGCTGTACACTGACAGCCGCTATGTGTGCGACGGCATCACCAAATGGGTCGCCGGCTGGAAAGCCCGCGACTGGCGTACCGCCGATAAGAAGCCCGTCAAAAACGTCGATCTGTGGCAGCGGCTTGTTCAGGCCGCCGCACCGCATCAGATCAAGTGGAACTGGGTCCGCGGCCATGCCGGCCACCCCGAAAACGAACGCGCCGACGCTCTCGCCCGCGGCGCGATCGGTGCGGGGCGCGCGGAATAAGCCAATCGATCGTCGAAAATTCGGCCTACCGCCCCACTGCGTAGGTCTGCATCCCGCGAGGATTGGCGCCGGCTTTGAGCACGATGCCTTCCGGGGTCTGTTCGCGCGCCGCGGCGGTCAGGCGACCGCCGGACCATGTCTCCCCAATGCGCACGCGATGGCCGCGATCGGCCAACGCCTTGGCCGTCTCGGTCGGGAAGCGGCCTTCGAGCGTCAGCCCGCCGGGGTTCGCGGCGCGCGGATAAAACGAACTCGGAGCGTGATCGGTGTTGAATTCGGGACAGTCGATCGCTTCCTGCAAATTCATCCCATGATGCACATGGTGCAGGAAAAGCTGCGTCGACCACTGATCCTGCCCGTCGCCGCCGGGCGTGCCGAACGCCATGTAGGGTTCGCCGTCCTTCAGCGCGAGCGTCGGCGACAATGTGCTCCGCGGGCGCTTCCCCGGCGCGAGGCTCGACGCGGACTTCTCGTCGAGCCACGAGATTTGCAGGCGGGTGCCGAGGCAGAAGCCTAGTTCCGGAATAACCGGTGAGCTTTGCAGCCAACCGCCGCTCGGCGTCGCCGACACCATGTTGCCCCAGCGGTCGATGATGTCGAGGTGGCAGGTGTCACCCGCGACGACACCCAATTCGCTCACGGTAGGTTCCCCGATACCGCCCATCGGTCCTACGGTCGGCTCGCCGACCCCGGCCGCCGGCGCCACATCCAGGCCGCCGACCAGCACATAAGGGTCGCGCCCACCTGGACTGCCGGGCCGCAATTCCAACGAGGCGCGATCGCCGATCAATCGACGCCGGATATCGTTGTAGGCCGGGCTCAACAGCGTCGCCATCGGCACGTCGACAAAATCCGGATCGCCATACCATGCCTCGCGGTCGGCATAGGCGAGCTTGGCGCATTCGGTTACGACATGGACGAATTCCGGCCCGACCGGGTCGAGATCGTCGATGTCGAAGCCTTGCAGCAACGCAAGCTGCTGCAACAGCACCGGCCCCTGGCTCCAGGCGCCGCCCTTGACCACGGTATAGTCGCGGTAATCATAGGTGAGCGGCGTTTCGACCGGCGCTTCCCAGCGTGCCATGTCATCCGCGCTCAGCACGCCGTAATGGTGCCGGCCCGAGGCGTCAAACACCTTTTGCGTACGGCAGAACCGGTCGATCGTGTCGGCAACGAAACCGCGATACCAGGCATCGCGCGCCCGGTCGATGACCCGTTCGCGGTCGCCGCCCGCCGCCGATTCCGCCAAGACGCGCCGGTAGGTCGCTGCCAACGCCGGATTGCGGAACAGCCGTCCCGGCACTGGCGGGTTGCCGCCGGGTAGATAGACTGCGGCGGACGTCGTCCATTCGCGGCGAAACAGATCAGCGACAGACATGATCGTGTCGCGAATGCGGCCGACCAGGGGGTAGCCGTTTTCGGCATAGCCGAGCGCCGGCTCGATCAGATCGGCAAGCGGCATCGTGCCGTAATCGCGCAGCAGCCGCATCCAGCCGTCGAATGCACCGGGCACCGAGGCCGCCAGCAGGCCGGTGCCGGGGATCAGGTCGAGACCCAGCCCTTTATAATGCGCGATCGTGGCACCTTGCGGCGCGACGCCCTGGCCGCAAATCATGTCGCAGCGCCGGTTCCTGGCGCTGTAGACCAGGATCGGCGCCTCGCCGAGCGGTCCGTTCAGATGCGGCTCGACCACCTGCAATGTAAACCCGGCCGCCACCGCCGCATCGAACGCGTTGCCGCCCTTCTCCAAGACGCTCATCGCCACCGAAGAAGCCAGCCAATGCGTTGTCGCAACGACTCCAAAGGTGCCGCGAATTTCAGGCCGCGTCGTGAAACCAGGCATGGCAGTCATCTCCGAAAGCAAATCGGCGGCAGCGTAACTGAGGATTGCGGCGATGAAAACCGGGAGCCGGGCCCGCTATGACGGCCAACGCTGGGCTGCATGCAGCACCCGCAAAATAACGACGACGACGTTGGTATTGAAAACCGCGAGAGCGCAGCTTACACCCGATCGAAGGTAATTGCCTGGGCACCCTGCCACAATATCATCTCACCAAGCGGCCGGACCTTTTCCGCCCCCTCCGTGATGGTCAGGAAGTGATTGCCTGCGAGCTGGCCGGCCTTGCTGGCGAAACGCACGGCGCCGTAGGCGAGCAGGATTTCCGTTTCGCTGACCCCGCCGGGGTACAGGATGATCTGGCCCACCGCCGGATAGCTCGTCGCGTTCTCGTAGCCAACACCGAAATCGAAAGCGCCCAACGGGATCCAGCAGGCTTCGCCGCTCCAGCGCACATGCACGATGCGCTGGCGGAAGGGCAACAGCGTTTCAAAGCGGGCGCAGGTTTGTGGTGCGAGCTCGCGCTCCAGCCGGGCGAAAAACGCGAACGGCCCTGCAATTATGCGCAAATCGGTCATGCCGCCTCGGGGTCGCGGTTGAGGATTTCGACCGTTCCGGCCGGCGGATCGATACGCAACACGTCACCGCTGCGGATCAGGTCGGTGACATCGCCGGCAAAGCGGTCGACCATCGTCACGCCGCCAAACGCGGCGCCTTGTGCGAGGATCGGGTTGACGCGGTTGAAGATCAGCGCCAGCGGGACGATGCCCCGCTCGGCCATGTCGTGCAGCATCCACGCCGTTGCGACGCCACCTTTGGCCTGATCGAGCACCAGGACTTGGCCGGCATAGCTCTGCCCGGCCAGGGCATGGGTCGGCCGGGAAAACACTCCGGCCTTGCGGTCGAGATCATAACGGGCGCTGAAATTGTCCTTGGCGACGAGCGCGGCGCCCGTCACCGCTGCACCGATCCCCGGGTGACAATGCAACATGATCGGCATCAGACGATCCGTCCGGCGACAGCAGAATCGACGCAGCGCTCAAGGCTCGCGAGAGTCGGGCGATAGCCGTAGCCGCCGATGATGTTGACGAGCTTTGCCGAATTGGTCAGCAGCCGCTTCCAACCGTTCGCTTCGGCGAGTTCACCGGCATAGCTCTGGTAAAAGCAGATACCGGCGGCGACCACCGCACCGGCCGCCTCCATGCGCTGCGTCAGCCCCATGCGGTCAGCGCCGAATTTGATCTCCGGCGAGGTCGCGACGAGCAGCGTCGTGTCGGGATGCACCTGCCGCCCAGCGAGCGAATCGGCAACTTCCGCCATCTCGACCAGCGACAGTTGCGGCGCCGCGAACACGACGACATCGACTTTGTCACCGCTCGCGCCGTAACTCGCAACAAATGCATCGATCTCGGCCCGGCCAATTGCTTCAACGGGCAGCGAACTGGCTGCTGTTTCGACCGCATCGGCAGTGATGCCCGGCATCTGAAACAAGGCCACCGAACCGTAGCTCGCCAGCGCGGCGCCAAAATGCTTCAACGCGTCGGAGCCGGGCGGCGCCTCGATACCTTCGATCAGCGGCACGTCCCAATAGGACCCAGTCGCGCGGCCGACGATGCCGCCGAGCGCGCCCCATTCCGACAGGTCGCGCGGCGGCGCACGCAGCCGAAAGCGCCGGGTCGCGCGTCGGTATTCGTCAAGATGATAACCGTAGCGCGGCGTGCGGCCTGTCAGCCCCGCGGCCAAGGCCGAAGGGCCGCCCTCGAAATTGCTGCGCGCCCCGAACACGCTGTTCGAATAGATCACGACACCGGTATCGCCATAGGCGACATGATCGCCGCGCAGCGGCGGCATGATCGTCTGGTAGTTGATGCAGGTGTCGGTCATCAGCACGCCAAAGGCACGCAGCGCATCGATCGCGCGCGCTTCCAGCGCCCGCATCGCCTCGCTCTGACCGAGCCGCTTGTATACCTTGATATCAAGACCGCGCGGGTCGGTCAGCGTCGGCACTCTCACGCGCCGTTCGGCGTTGGGCGCGGCGGCGAGAGTTTCGAGAAACCGCACCCCGGCTTCGCCGAGCGACTCGGTGTCGGCCATGATGTGCGCCTGCGACACCGGCACAAAATCCGCCGCATCAAAAAACTCGCCAACCGCAATCTGATGCTCAATCGCCCAGCGCCGCGGTCCGCCGAGTGCCCCGCGCCGCATCGCCCGCTCTTCATCGGTCAGGCGCATATCCGTCACTCGCGCGACACCTCGACAAAGCCATGCGGCCCAAGCGGCGGGGCATAGAGCACGATGCATTCAAGCGTTTCGTCACCAACCGCCACGAGTTCGTGCGGCAGTCCTTTCGGGATGCGGATGATTGTCCCCGGTCCGCAACGTCGCGGCGGTTCGTCGCCGAGGGCCACCTCCGCCTCGCCTTTGAGGAGGTAGATGATCTGCGCTTCCTCGACGTGATAATGCCGGCTCGCCTCCCCGCCTGGCGCAATCTGCCCCAGGATCATCTCGAACCCGGAGCCAAACTCGCGTTCGACCAGCCGGCGGTTGACCGTTCCCGAATGCGCCGGCGGCGAATACGCCGTAAGATCAGTGACGTGCTGAACCAGCGGAACCGGCATCGCCTCGGCCTTTCTTTTCAGACGCCCCGCCGCAGCCTCCAGGCTCAGCCGGGTTTCGCCGGCTGGGGAGCCGCCGGCGGCGCGGGACGCGGCCCGAAACCGTTGCGCGGAGGAATGATTTTGGGCTTGGCGCCATCGAATTCGATATTGATCTCGAGCATCGACGTTTCGCCGGATTTGCCGAGATTGACGCGAATCATGTCCTCGGTGACCGCGACGTAGCGAGCCACGACATCGATCAATTCTTTTTGCAGTTTGGGCAGAAAGTCCGGTGCGCCGCGTCCGACGCGCTCATGCGCCAGCACAATCTTCAAGCGCTCCTTGGCGATCGCGGCGCTCGGCTTCTGCGGCGCGAACAGGCGGCTGAACAGACCCATTACGCCCTGCCGAGCAAGACACGGAAGAAATTGCGGCGCTCGGGTTTGACAAAGCGCATTTCGCGCTGCTCTCCGAGGAACCGTGCCACCGCGTCGAGATAGGCGCGGCCAGCCGGGCTTTCATTGTCGAAGGCAACCGGCGTCCCGGTATTCGAGGCGCGCAGCACCGATTCGGATTCGGGGATCACCCCGAGCAGCGGGATCGACAGGATTTCCTTTACGTCCTCGACTCCCAGCATCTCGCCTTTCGATACCCGCCCCGGGTCATAACGCGTCAGCATCAGGTTCAGTTCAACCGGCGCCTCGTTGCGTTCCGCGCGGCGCGAACGCGAGGCGAGGATGCCGATGATGCGGTCGCTGTCGCGCACCGACGACACTTCCGGGTTGGTCACAATCAGCGCGCTGTCGGCGAAGTAAAGCGCCGTAATTGCGCCATGTTCGATCCCCGCCGGGCTATCGCACACGATGTAATCGAATTGCTGCTTTAATTCTTCCATCACCCGCTCGACCCCTTCGCGCTTCAGCGCATCCTTGTCGCGGGTCTGCGAGGTCGGGAAGATATACAAATTGTCGTTGCGCTTATCCTTGATCAGCGCCTGATTAAGATTGGCGTCGCCGTTGATCACATTGATAAAATCGAACACGACGCGGCGTTCGCAACCCATGATCAAGTCGAGGTTGCGCAACCCCACGTCGAAATCGATGACCAGGGTTTTATGGCCGCGCAGCGCGAGCCCGGCGGCAAAGGCGGCAGCAGTCGTGGTTTTGCCGACCCCGCCTTTTCCCGACGTTATGACTACTACTTTCGCCAAAGATTCTCCCCTCGCCCCTCGCATGGAAGCTGTTCGGTAATGCGCCCCCGACGCCGCCTTGAACAGGGTTCCGCCCGCACAACCTTTTGGCATTTTCCGGCGCAGCGGGATCGGCGCGCAACCCCCTTCGCGACGATCAGGCGTTAATTTCGGGTGATGGTCAACTGGTCATCGACGAGAGCGATCTGCACCGGCAAACCCTGCTGTTCCGGCGGTAATTGCTCATTCACGAGATAGCGCCCAGCGATGCTGACCAGCTCCGCCTCGAGCCGCGAACAAAAGATTCGCGCCGTCGCGTCACCGCTGGCGCCGGCCAGCGCCCGCCCACGCAGCGCCCCGTACACATGGATATTGCCGTCGGCGACGAGTTCGGCGCCAGGACTGACCGTCGCTGTGACCACAAGATCGGTGCCACGGGCGTAAATCTGCGTGCCTGAGCGCACCGGCTGCGTCACCAGACGCGCCGGAGGACGCGCCGATGGCGGCTCGGCGGTGGCCGCGAGAGGCGCTGCCGGCGCTGCTGCGACGGTTGTGGTTTCAACACCGATGGTCGCCGGTTCGGCGCGCGCCGGACGGCGGGCTTGCTGGCTGGAACTCGGCCCGAAACTCGCGAGACCCGCCGATGTCGCTGCTCGGCGCTGCGCCGGCTCGGCGTTCTGAATGCCGACCAGCGACAGCGTGTGCGCTCGCAGCACCTCGTTGGCACTCTCGAACTCTTCGACGGTCGTAAAATCGTCCGCGCCCTTGAGGTCGAGGACGACCGGCGCGTTTTCAAAGAACCGCGGGCTGCGTTCGACTTGCTGCGCCAGTTCGCCAGCGAAAGTATCGTCGCGCAGCATTGCCGCGCGAACCACCATCACCGTGAAAAGAGCGCCTTGAACGAGAGTGCCCGCCATCCCAAAACCGGCGCAGCCGAAATTGGCCGATAGCATCGGGTAGCGCCAAATCGGCATTACCGCAACGGCTTTGCAGCAAAACCGCAACAGCTCTCGTTGTATGGCGGATTAGCCGGCTAATCCGCCATACACCATCCCGAAAAATGCGAGAATCCGAGGCAGCCACCCCGTTGCAAAAGGCGCCTATTTTTTGATCGCTTCGCTCACGCCTCGCATAAAAGCGTCGCGGCCGGCCGTGTTGATCCAGCGCATGACGCCGACAACATCATTTGCCGGGTCGATCCATGTCAGGTTGCCGCCGGCGCCGCTGGCGCAATAGCTCTGTTCCGACGCGTGGGGATACAGCCCCTTCCCCGTATTGAGCCACCAGAGGTAGCCGTATTGCGGATAAATCGGGCACGGCACCCGCATCCGCGCAATCCAGTCTTCCGACAGGATGCGCTGGGATCCCCACACGCCGCCGCGCAGCAGCAACAGCCCGATCCGGGCCTGATCGCGCGCATGGATAAAAATGCCACCGCCCCAATGCGAGCCGCCCGACACGGACTGCACGCGCTTCCCGTCAAGGTCGATATAGGAATTGCGATAGCCGTGCCATTCCCAATCGCGCGACGCGCCGATCGGGTCCATCACCAGTTCGCGGAACACCTCCGGCAGCGGCCGGCGCCACAGGCGCAACAGCGCGAGGCTCAGCCGGTTGACGCGTACGTCGTTGTATTCCCAGAACGTACCCGGCGCCTGGAGGTCGCGGTGCGTGCCCTTTTTGCCGGTCGCCGGGCGGCCGCCGACGCTGCGGTGGCGATCGACCAGATCCGGCTTGTCCCACAATTCGCCTTCCCATTCCGAGGTCTGCTGCAGCAGATGATGCCAGGTGATCTTATCGTTGTGGGGCGGCTCGAACCCGCCGTCGTCGACGGTGCGGCGCACCGGCTCGTGCACGTCACGGATCATGCCGCGATCGACCGCGATGCCGGTCAGGATCGACAGATAGCTTTTGGCGACGCTGAAGGTCAGGTCGATCTGGTTGGTATCGCCCCATTCGGCGACGATTTTCCCTTCGCGCAGCAGCACGCCGTTCGGCCCGCCGCGCGGCCGCACCGGACCGAGCGTCTCGTTCCACGGCGGCTCTTCGCTG
>DATAUE010000036.1:0-228308 GCA_036268425.1 Allostellaceae bacterium | reverse complement strand
GAGGATATCGAGCGGTTTACCGCAAGCAGCCTGACTCTGTCGATCGGCCTGATGAACTCCGTTGTTACGCTGTTTTCTTTTCTGTTCATTCTGTGGTCGCTGTCCGGCGCGCTCAGGATTCCGCTCGGCGGCGGCGCGCATTTCGACATTCCCGGCTACATGGTGATTGCGGCGATCATCTATTCGGTCGGCGGCACCTGGCTGACACAACGCATCGGCAACCCCTTGGTCGCGCTATTGTTCAACCAGCAGCGCTATGAGGCCGATTTCCGTTTCAGCCTGGTGCGCCTGCGCGAAAACGCCGAGAGCGTCGCATTCTACGGCGGCGAGAGCCGCGAACTCGGGGTCTTTGAAAATCGTTTCAGCCATATCCTGCTGAACTGGTGGGGCATCATCCGCCGCCGCAAAAAGCTGACGTGGTTTGTCACGGGCTATGCACAGCTGGCGCTGGTGTTTCCGTTTATCGTCGCGGCGCCGCGCTACTTCGCAAAGCAGATTCAGCTCGGCGGACTGATGCAGATTGCTTCGGCGTTTGGGCGGGTACAGGACGCGTTGTCGTTCATCGTCAACAGTTACACCGAGATTGCGGAGTACCGCTCAGTCGTCGAACGGTTGCGCGGTTTCTCCATCAAGATCGGGGATATCGCCCGTGAACGCGAGGCGCCGCAGCCGATCGTGGTCGAGTATGGCGGCGAGGGCGTGACGGTCGAAGACCTCGATCTGCGGCTGCCGGGCGGCGCTCTGCTGCGCGAGGACATCACCCTGGCGGCACGGCCGGGCGAGCCGGTGCTGGTCACCGGGCCGTCCGGCGCCGGCAAATCGACGTTGTTGCGGGCCATCGCGGGGCTGTGGCCGTTTGGCCAAGGCCGCGTGCGGATCGGCGACGGTCACGCGCTGTTCCTGCCGCAACGCTTGTATTTGCCGCTCGGGACGCTGGCCGATGCGATCGCCTACCCCGAAACCAGCACCGCACCGCACCGGGCCGAACTGGAAGCGGCGCTGCATGCGGTCGGCCTGTCGTATCTGGTGGATCAACTCGATGTCGACGGCAACTGGGCACAGCGCCTGTCGGGTGGCGAGCAGCAGCGCCTCGGCTTTGCCCGAGTGCTGCTGGCGCGGCCGGAAATCGTGTTTCTCGACGAAGCGACCTCGGCGCTCGACGAAGTGGCGGAGGCGGTGCTGTATCGCTTGCTGCGCGAGGCCGAGTGGCGTCCGACAATCGTCAGCGTCGGGCACCACACGACGCTGAAGCGCTTTCACGAGACGATTATCGATCTCGGGCGTGGGCCGGTCGATGCGGCAGCGGTGGCCGGAGAATAGCGCCGCGCTTTCCCCTGCCTTCCCGCCCCCGTATCATCCCCGGACAATGCCATCCCCGTCTTGCAGCGGGATGATGACGGATATCGAGTAGAGTCAAGCCATGAGCACCGCCGACGATGTGAATTCCGCGACCCGCGCGGCTGCCGAGGCCGAAGACCCGTTCCGTCGCGGCCGCCTCGACAAGCTCGAAGCACTGCGCGGTATGGGGATCGACCCTTATCCCGTCAGCTTTTCGCGTACCGATCAGGCTGCCGCGCTGGATGCGAAATACGCCGCACTGCCGACAGGCGGCGAAACCGACGACCGGGTGACTGTTGCGGGCCGCATCCGCGCGATGCGCAACAGCGGCATGTTCATCGACCTGCACGATGCGTCCGGCAAAATCCAGATTTTCAGCCACAAGGATTTTTTGTCGCCGGAGCAGCTTGCCTTGCTGCGGCTGTTCGATATCGGCGACCTGATCGGCGTCGAAGGCCGGGTGCGCCGCACGCCGCGCGGTGAGCTGACAATCAACGCGATGACTTTAACGTTGTTGGCCAAGGCCTTGCGGCCGCTGCCCGAAAAATATCACGGCCTCGCCGATATCGAGCTGCGCTATCGCCAGCGCTATCTCGACCTGATCATGAACCCGCAGAGCCGCGAGACCTTGCGGCGGCGCAGCCAGATCGTGGCGGCGATGCGGGCCTATCTTGCGGCGCGCGGCGGCCTCGAAGTCGAGACGCCGATGCTGCACCCGATTCCCGGCGGTGCGGCGGCAAAGCCGTTTATCACCCACCACAACGCCCTCGACATCGACCTCTATCTGCGTATCGCGCCGGAACTGCATTTGAAGCGGCTGGTGGTCGGCGGTCTCGCCGACAAGGTGTTCGAGATCAACCGCTGCTTTCGCAACGAGGGCCTGTCGCCGCGCCACAACCCGGAATTCACCTCGCTCGAACTTTACGAGGCCTATGCGGACTATACCGACATGATGACGCTGACCGAGCAGATCGTCGCGCATGTCGCAACGGTGGCTCTGGGCAGCACCAGGGTCAGCTATGGCGGTGCGGATATCGACCTGACGCCGCCCTGGCCACGCCGCAGCATGGCGGAACTGGTGCAGGGAGCGACCGGCACCGATTTTATGGTGCTGGGTGACGCCGCGGCGGCGCGCGATGCGGCGCGGCGGCTTGATTGCCCGATTACGGGCCATGAGAATTGGGGGCAGGCGCTGGAGGCCGCATTTGGCGCGCATGTCGAGGAAAAGCTGATCCAGCCGACACACGTCACTGGCTTTCCGCGCGATATCTCGCCACTCGCCAAAGCAGACCGCAACGACAGCCGGCTTGTCGAGCGGTTCGAGACCTATGTCTATGGTTGGGAAATCGCCAACGCGTTTTCCGAACTCAACGATCCCCTCGATCAGCGGGCGCGGTTCGAGGCGCAGATGCTGGCGCGGGCCGCCGGCGACGAGGAAGCGCAACCGCTCGACGAGGATTACGTTCTGGCGCTTGAATACGGGCTGCCGCCATGCGGCGGTCTCGGTATCGGGATTGACCGGCTGGTCATGCTGTTGACCGACAGTCCGTCGATCCGCGACGTGATCGCCTTTCCGACAATGCGGCCGCGCTGATCGCCCGCTCGCCGAAGAAGAGACGGGAAGACGCGGCTCAGATGCAGTGGATCGTCCAGATCGTCATCGGGTTGTCTTCGTCGATCGCCCGGTCGACGCCGCCTTTGTGGGTTTCCGAGCCAAGAACGTAATAGCCTTTGGGGCAAACCTTGTTTGCCATCCGCTCATTTGGTCCGTTGCCGCAACTCGCGCAGGGCGGACCTTCGATGCGGAAAGTGTTTTCGTCGACCCTGCTGGCCGATGCCTCAGTACAGGCGGCGAGCAGCAGCAAAGCGAGAACCAGCAAGGGACGCATCGGCGGCCTTCCGTGACAGCGGCAGCGGTAAACCGATGAATCTTACGCCAGCTTAACGCATCGGACCAAGCGGCGGTGCGTCGCGCCCGGTTGACCGTGTGGTATCCAGCGGGCGGCCTCGCGAAACTGTGTATTGCCGGGCAACCCGGCGGCTGCTTCGCTTGCTCCTCAAATGTCGCCGTCGATCGAGATCGTGTGAACCGGGCGCGGCGGCCAGGGGAGACTCTGTTGCAGAACAATTCGTCGTCGCGATCCCGGTTCTGGCAATCCCGGTTCTGGCAATCCTGGCTCCTGCGGGGCGTCGCCGGTGGTGTATTGCTGTTGCCCGTTGCGTGCGTGCATCCGCCGGGGGTCTCGGCGGCAGCAGCGGTCGCGTCACCGGTGCCGGCAGGTGCGGCGCGCATCTGGTTTTATCGCGAGTACGAGCCGTCGGTCAGTCTCAATGACGCCAATGTCTTCCTGAACGGCACCCCAGCGGCGACGGTGCCGCCGGATGGAAGCGCGCTTTATCGCAATGTTGCACCGGGCCGTTATCGCGTCAGCGTCGAAACGTTCGGGACGGATGTAAACCAGGCGAAAGACCTCGACCTCGCGCCTGGCCAGGACGCCTTCGTCAAGATCGAGTCGCTGCGTGGCTGGGTTTCCGGCGGTGACATGAGCGAATTCAACCGCGATACGTTTTACGTCTCGGTCGTGTCGCCGCAGATCGCCCGCACCGAACTGGTTAACCATCCGCTTAGCGGTGGTTGACGGCGGGACGCCTCGCGAAACTGTGTCTTGCCACAGCGTGGTTCGGCTGTTTCGCTAAGATCGTGCCAATACCGTTAACGAGCGGTACACGGCAAAAGAGGAGCATCCAATGCAGAGCGATTTTTCGTCGCGATCGTGGTTTTTGCGAGGCGTTGCCGGTGCGGTCCTGCTACTGCCGGCAGCTTGCGCGCAGCCATCGGCGGTTTCCACCGCGGCGGCAGCCGCCACACCGGTGCCGGCGGGTGCGGCGCGTATCTGGTTTTATCGCGAATATGAGCCTTCGGTTAGTCTCAACTACGCCAATGTCGCGCTGAACGGCGCCCAGGTCGCGACGGTGGCGCCGGATGGCAGTGCCTTTCATCGTGACGTCGCACCGGGGCATTATCATGTGTCTGTCGACAGCGTCGGCCAGGATGTGAATCAGGCCAAAGACATCGATCTCGCGCCGGGCCAGGAGGCGTTTGTCAAGATCCTGGCGTTGCGCGGCTGGGATTCCGGCGGCGACACGACTCAGTTCGATCGCGATACGTTTTACGTCTCGGTGGTGCCGCCGCAGGTCGCGCGCGCCGAACTGGTCAGCCATCCGCTGACTGGCGGCTGACCTTCGGCACCGCCGCGCGGCTCGGCACCGCCGCGCGGCTCGGTAACGGCATGCGCGATCTGGCGCTTGTCGCAAAAGGGCCACTCGATCAATTAACTGGCGGTCAGCTGTTCGACCGCCGAATTGTCGAGTAATCGCGGCAACGCGGCCGCTCGTTCACGGCGCTCGATGCGTGAGGCCTGCCGCAGGTTGACCGCCACCACCGGCGAGTGCCGGAAATCGTCCCGCCCGGTAATGTCGTCAGGCTTACGGAAGGATTGCAGGCGTTGCGCGACGATTGGCCTTTACGATAACGATGCCGCAAGCCCTGGGACCGCTTGTGCAGCGGCCCAGGGTGACGGTAAGTCCGTGTTTAGTTGTAGACCCACTCCTTTTCGAAGCGGGCGAAGCAGTCGCGCTCACCCGGCATCTTGACCCAGCCGGCCAGCAGGCGTGGCGTCGCCAGCAACAGCCGGTCCTTGAGGTGGGTCGAGTTGTGGCCGTACTCCTCGAAGGTTGACACGGTGATTTTCTGGTTGTGCGGGTCGTCCTGGAAACGGCAAGCACACAGCGCCACCGTTTCCATATAGGCCCGCCGATCGGCGCCCGATTTCAGATAGGCGTGAGCCACCGCGGTCGCCCATGCATAGTCGAGCGCCATGATCGCCTCGTCGAGTTCGTGCAGCAGCGCGTGCGGCGTTTTCCCGCCCATGTCGTACTTGGTGGCTTCCTCTTCGATGATCGATTTGTACAGCTTGTTCTCGTGCGCCACGTCGTTGATGAAATTCGCCATCAGGTAAAGGACGCGCGCCTGGTAGGGATTATTGGTGTGCCGCAGCCAGTTGTTGGCGACGTTGCAGTAATCGAACGGATGCTGCCCCGATGTAAAGGTGCGCGCCACCGTCGTGCGCAGGATCAGTTCGGCGGCGCCGAGCTGTATCGTGTCGCCAAGGCTCCTGATGGAGATGCCGTTTTTCAGATGCGTCGTGATCAGATTCCACACGGTCTCGCCATCGGCCAGCAACAGGTGCTGCAGAAAATCTTCGACCTGTTCGGGCGAAAGCTGCGCCTTGTTGGTGTCCTTGAGGCTCTTGCCGGCATCCTCGAATTCGGCGGCCATCTTCACACTCGCCGCGTCGTAGAGCGAGTAATAGAGCGGGCCGATCGCCATATCCGGCACACCCATGTAGAACACGCCGTGCGATTTCTCCCAGCCGATGTAATCGGCGAGGTCGGTCACGGCGCGAGCGCGGATCGCCTTGTGGCCGGTGTTGCGCGCCTTGCGGCCGATCACGGTTTCCTGGATATCGATCAGGCCTAGGAATTCGAGCGTGTCGTGCAACGCTGCGCGGTTTTCCTCGTCTTCCGCAATGCTGATGAACCGGCCGTAAGAGCCGCGCGTGTCGCCGTTCATCGTGGCGATCATGTAATGGTGCAGGCGATCGTCGAGGCTGCCCTCATCGCGGATCGGCGGGCTGTCATGGTGCCAGACGACCGGCCCATAATCGGGCGGCGGCACATTCATGCCCTTCATTGTCGCGTAACGGCCGGGATATCTGCCGAGCAGCTGATTCCAGATGTCGAGGCCCGCCGGGATGTACCAGACGCTCTGCAACAGCGGCAACAGACGGTACTTTTCCGGCAGATACGGCATCAGATACGTCGAAGCGCGCAGGCCGAGGATCGTGTGGTCGTTATTGGTCAGCGCGATGTTGCCATCGCGGAAATTGATATGGCACGGCACCTGGACAAACGGCGCTTCGGCGGCGGTAACGACGCTGAGCGCATCGCCGATCGAGCGTCCGTCGCGTGCGACCATGCCAAAGAACAGATCGGTCGTGCGCGGCTGGTCGCGCTTTAGAATAGCGTCGGTCAACAGATTAAACGTCTTGTCTTCGCTGATTTCGGCCCTGTTGCGGAGCATCGGCGCTCTCCCCTGGAATTGCGGCTGGCGTTGTCGCGCAAGCGTAAGGCGGCACCGATCTTTCGTAAAGCAACCCTCACCTCGAATTTTTGCATTGCCGGTGCGCTAAAAGAGGTTCCAATCCACTGTTCATTCCTGTTCCGGTCAGACAGATGCCCATCAACAAGCTACATCGTGAATTCCACGCCGTGGATATGGCGGGCGGGTGGAGTGTGCCGCCGGGTTACCCCACCGGCATCGAGCAAAAAATCCTGGCCGGCACTCTCGATGAAACCGGCAAAAGCGGCAGCCGCACTCGGTTGCTGCGCTTTCAGCCGGGTGTGTTTACGACCGAGCCTTTTGTCCACGATTACTGGGAAGAGGTTTACCTGATAGAGGGTGAGCTGACGGTGGGCAACGATGCCGATGGAAATGGCGGCGAGGTGTTCGTCGCCGGGACCTACGCGTGCCGCCCGCCCGGCGCGGCGCACGGCCCTTTCAAGTCAGCCGGCGGCTGTCTGCTATTGGAAATGCATTATTACGGCGACTGATCGGAGAGGATCGCGAAGAATTCAATTTTCATGGAATTTGCCGGGCGCTGCATATGTCAACGCACGGAAATGAAAGTTTTAACGCGAGTCAAGCAACGAAATCGCTAATCCCGGTGTTGTTCTTAAGCAGGAAGCCTATGGAGCGATACCATGTCTGTGCTTGCCGCAACAACGACCATAGCGGCCTTACTAATAGCCAGCCCGAGTGCCAGCGACGCCGATAGGGTCGCGGCCAAGGGAGGGTTTCTCGTCGGCAATGCGCATCGCTGCCGCGTTCAGGATGCGCGCGTCGTACGCGCCGGCAAAATGGTTCATGATCTGATCGCTGCCGCGGCGCAGGGCAGCAAGGAACAGGAAGACGCGACAAAGCGCTTCGCTGAATTCTTTGTCGTCAGCGCCTATCCCGATCCTGGCCAGGACCAGCCGATGGCGTCTTGCCGGATCGTGGACAATGAGTTGGCCAAGCTGGAGCAGCATCCTCTGGCGAAAAACCCTTCGCCGGAGCACAGCAGCACGATCGCCAGCAGTGATACAGCCGCGTCTCGCATCGACTTGGCGGCTGGCGAATAACCGGCGCCGCTTGAGGTCAGGTCAGCCGAGCGATTCAAGTTCGTCGATAAATCCGGTGATGACGCCGAGGCCCTTCGACCAGAAGGCGGGGTCGGCGGCGTCGAGACCGAACGGCGCGAGTAATTCGCGATGCCGCAACGTACCGCCGGCCCGCAGCATTGCAAGATAGCGCTCGGCAAAGCCCAAATGCGCATCCTGGTAGGCCGCGTACAGCGAATTCACCAGGCAATCGCCAAACGCGTAGGCATAGACGTAGAACGGCGAATGAATGAAATGCGGGATGTAGCTCCAATAATACCGGTAGGCGTCGTCGAGGCGTAGCGCCGGCCCGAGGCTTTCGCGCTGCACCTCCATCCAGATGTCGCAAAGCCGTGCGGCCGTCAATTCGGCGTCGCGGCGCTCGTCGTGCACGCGCGTCTCGAACGTCACAAAGGCGGTCTGGCGGACCACCGTGTTCAGCATGTCTTCGACCTTGCCGGCAATCATGATTTTGCGCCGGGCCGGTTCGGTTTCGCGCGCCAGCAAGGCACGGAAGGTCAGCATCTCACCGAAGACCGAGGCGGTTTCGGCCAGCGTCAGCGGCGTGTCGGCCATCAAGGGTCCTTGCGCCGCCGCCAATACCTGATGGACGCCGTGCCCGAGTTCGTGCGCCAGCGTCATCACATCGCGCTGTTTACCCTGATAGTTCAACAGCAAATAGGGGTGCGCTGCGGGCACGGTCGGGTGTGCAAAGGCGCCGGGCGACTTGCCCGGCCGCACCGGCGCATCGATCCATTGCGAGGTAAAAAACCGCTCGCCGACTTCCGCCATTTCCGGCGAGAACGCGCGATAGGCGCCGAGCACGGTGGCCTGCGCCTCGGGCCACGGCACGGCGCGGTCGGCATCGTCCGGCAGCGGCGCGTTGCGGTCCCAGAATGGCAGCTGGTCGGCGCCGAACCACCGGGCTTTCAGTCGGTAATAACGGTGCGCCAGTTGCGGATAGCTGGTGCGTACCGCCGCGATCAATGCGTCGACGACATCGTCCTCGACCAGATTCGACAGATTGCGTGCCGAAATCGGTTTGGCGAAATGGCGCCAGCGGTCCTCGACCTCCTTATCCTTGGCGAGCGTGTTGGTGATCAGCGCAAAAATCCGGCCGTTCTTTTCCAGCACATCGCCGATCGACAGAGCCGCCTCTTGTCGCACTGAACCATCGCGGTCCGACAGCAGGTTCAGCACCTCAGGTTCGGTCAAGTCGCGGCCGCGAAACGGAAAGCGCAGATCGGCGATGGTTTCGTCGAACAGCCGCGTCCAGGCGGCAGCCCCAGCCACTGATTTTTCATGCAGCAGCTTTTCAAGGTCATCGCTGAGCTGATGCGGCCGCTGCGCCCGGATATCACGCAGCCACGGCTGGTAATGGACCAGAATCGGATCGCCGAGCTTGGCGTCGAGCACCGCGTCGTCGATACGGTTGAGTTCGAGCGTAAAGAATAGCAACTCCGTTGAGATCGCGTTGACCCGCTCATGCATCGTCTGGAAAAAGCGGCCGAGTTCGGGGTCGGCGACATTGCCGGCGCGGGTCAATTCGGCGTAGCTCATAATGCGGCCGGCGGTTTCCTGCAGCCGTTCGTATTCGGCAACCGCAGCGCCCAATGCTGCGCCGCTCATTTCCGCGAGCCGGCCTTGATGGTGCTCTTGAAATGCTGCCGCCGCGGTCGCCAATTCTGCCAGGTCGCGCGCCAGTTCCGGGCTGTCGCGACCGGGGTAGAGGTCGGCGAGGTTCCATTCCGGCAGGCGGCCGAGGGTTTCCCGATCGGGATGTTCCGGTTCTGCAGCGGCGAAAACAGCGCTCATGGGGTAGGCTCTATGCCGTTTTGACAAGGCGGGCGTCATGACCAAGGATATGGGGCGGGGGTCCTGACGAACCAACCATACCGCTCTGCCACGGAATTTCGGGGACGACATGGATTACGCAAACTGGCGCAGCCTGCCGGCGATGTTCGCCGCGGTGGCGCGGGAGCGCGGTGCGCGGCCGTTTTTATGGACGAAACGTGAGGGCACCTATCGGCCGTTAAACTGGACCGATACTGCGGAGCAGGTGGGCCGGCTTGCTGGCGGGCTTGTCGCGCTCGGGGTCGAGCCGGGCGACCGGGTCGCTTTGGTATCAGAGAACCGCCCGGAATGGATCATCGCCGATCTCGCGATCATGAGCGTCGGCGCGGTAACCGTACCGGCCTACGTCACCAACACCGTCGACGACCACCGCCACATCCTGGGAAACAGCGGAGCCAGCGCCGCCATCGTGTCGACCGCGGCGCTGGCAGGCCGCCTGATACCGGCCGCCGCGCAAGTACCGAGCGTGCGCGCGGTCATTGCGATGGAACGGCTCATCAATACGCCGCCGCCGTCATTCGAAATTCACTCCTGGGAAGCGGTGCTGTCGCTGGGTCTGGCGCAGAGCGAGGGTCTTGCGGCGCGCGAGGCGGCGATATCGCCCGACGATACGGCGTGCATCATCTATACATCCGGCACCGGCGGTGTACCGAAAGGCGTGCTGCTGAGCCACCGCAACATCATCGGCAACTGCCGCGGCGCCTACCGGTTGCTCGAAAAGCTCGGTCTCGGCGACGAGATTTTCCTCTGTTTTCTGCCGCTGTCGCACTCTTATGAGCACACAGCCGGGATGATGTTTCCGATCTCGATCGGGGCGCAGATCTATTTTGCCGAAGGGGCGGACACGCTGGCCAGCAATCTCGTCGAGGCCAGACCGACGATCATGACCGCGGTGCCCCGGCTGTATGAGACGATGCACCAGCGCATTCGCCGCGGCATGGAGCGCGAGCGTGGCTTGAAACGCAAATTGTTCGAGCGCGCCGTTGCGATCGGCCGCCGCCGCCTTGCCGGCGAGGCATTGTCGCGCGGCGACCGGATGATCGATCCGCTGGCCGACCGGCTGGTGCGCCGCAAGGTCCAGGCGCGCTTCGGCGGTCGGCTCAAGGCGATGGTCTCCGGCGGCGCTCCGCTCAACCCCGAAATCGGCAGCTTTTTTCTGTCGCTGGGTGTGCGCCTGTTGCAGGGCTACGGCCAGACCGAGGCGGCGCCGGTGATCTGCTGCAACCCGCCTGACCACATCTGCATCGAAACGGTCGGCCTGCCGCTGGACGGGGTGCGAATCAGCATCGCCGATGACGGCGAAATCCTTGTCGCCGGCGATAACGTCATGAAAGGCTATTGGAACGACCCTGAAGCCACCGCCCGCACTCTGGTCGATGGCTGGCTGCGTACCGGCGACGTCGGCATGGTCGATGGCGACGGCTATCTGCGAATCACTGATCGCAAACGCGATTTCATCAAAAATTCGGGCGGCGACATGATTTCGCCGGCCCGCATCGAGGGCGCGCTGACTTTGATGCCGGAAATCGCCCAGGCGATGGTGTTTGGCGACCGGCGGCCGTATCTGGTGGCGATTATCGTGCCCGACCCGGAATTTGCCGCGGCTTATGCGGGCGTGCGGGCCGGTGCGGCCGATCTGGCGCTATTGTCGCGAGACGCCAGTTTTCACAAGGCATTGAGCGATGTCGTCGGCCGGGTCAATCAGGGCTTGCCGCCGATCGAGCGGGTGCGCCGCTTCATCGTCGCCGGCGAGCCGTTCACCCAGACGAATGCCCAGCTGACGCCGACCCTCAAAATCCGCCGGCACGCCATCCGCGACGCCTATGGGACGGCGTTCGAGACGCTGTACGACAGCAAGGGGGTGGCCGCGTAACGTAACTACCCGCTCCCGCTGTGCGGGAGAGGGTATCCTTACTCCTGGCGCAGGTAGTGAACGCTGAACAGATCGTTTTTGTCGGTCCAGGTGTGGATTGGCTTGAAGCCGGCACGGGTGGCCAGGGCACGGAATTCGTCGATCGCGTATTTGTAAGAGTTTTCGGTGTGGATCATTTCGCCGGCGGCAAACCGAAAATCGCGGCCGGCTACCGCCGCGCTCTGTGCTGCCAGGCTCTTGATGTAGAGCTCCATGCGGCCTTCATCCGGGTTGAAGAACGCGACATGCTCAAAGCGGTCGATATCGAGATTACCGCCGAGTTCGCGGTTGATCCGCTCCAGCAGATTGAGGTTGAACGCGGCATTCATGCCGGCGCGGTCGTTATAGGCCGCCTCGAGAATGTCCGGCTCTTTCTTCAGGTCGGCGCCGATCAGCATCTCGCCGCCGGGGCCAAGCAGTTCGGCGCAGTTGCGCAGAAAGCGCACGACCGCTTCCGGTTCAAAATTGCCGATCGTCGAACCGGGGAAAAACCCGACGCGTTTTCCCGCCGGCCCCGCTAGCGGCGGCAACTGAAATGACCGGGTGTAATCGGCGCAGACCGCAATCACCGGCAATTCCGGAAAATCGGCGGCGAGTTGGGCGGCGGCGTCGCGCAGATGCTCGCCTGAAATATCGACCGGAACATACGCGGCCGGCCGGTCGAGCGCCTGCAACAGAATGCGCACCTTGATGCTGGCGCCGCTGCCCAGCTCGATCAGCCGGCAATGCGGCCCGAGCCGGGTGGCGATGTCGTCGGCATATTCGTCGAGGATCGCGATCTCAGTCCGGGTCAGGTAGTACTCCGGAACCTTGCAGATTTCCTCGAACAGCTCCGAGCCGCGCGAATCGTAGAAGAATTTACAGGGCAGTGATTTAGGGTCGCGACTGAGCCCGGTCAGCACCGCATCGCGAAAACTCTCCTGGCCGGGCGCCAGATCGTGAAAAGCAAAATCGGCAACACCGTCCATTCCTATAAATCCTCCGCGAGCCGCAATCCCGAAAACGCCCAGCGCGCTGATGGCGGGAAAAAATTGCGGTAGGTGAGGCGCAAATGGTCGGCTGGGGTTACCGCCGCGCCGCCGCGCAACACCATCTGGTTCGACATGAACTTACCGTTATATTCGCCGATCGCACCGCCGGCCGCGCGGAACCGCGGATAGGCGACGTAGGGGCTGGCGGTCCACTCCCAGACATCGCCGATCATCTGGCGCAACCCCGATCGACCGTGGCGCCGCGGATCGTCGGGGCAAGGATGGTAATGCCGCTCATCGACAAGATTGCCTTTAAGCCGCTCGCCGGCGGCGGCGACTTCCCATTCCGCCTCGGTCGGCAGGCGATGACCGGCCCAGCGCGCAAACGCGTCGGCCTCGTACAAACTGACATGGCATACCGGCTCGGTCGGCTCGATTAGCCGCTCGCCGGACAATGTAAAAATGCGCCATTCACCGTCTTCAGCCCCGCGCCAGTATAGAGGTGCTTCCCACCCTTGCTGCTGTACCGTCGCCCATCCTTCCGACAGCCAGAATTCGGCGCGCCGGTAACCGCCATCCGCAATGAAGTCGCGGTATTCGCCGCACGACACCGGATGGCTGGCAAGGCGGTAAGGTTCGAGCCAGACTTTGTGGCGTGGACCTTCATTGTCGAAGGCAAATCCGCCGCCGGCGTGCCCGATTTCGACAAGCCCGCCGGGAAAATCGATCCAGGCACGCGCCGGCGCCGGCGCGGCCAATGCGTGCGGCCGCGGCGGCTGATAGGCGGGGAGCAGCGGATTGATCGAAAAGACGTGCTTGATATCCATCAGGATCAGTTCCTGATGCTGCTGTTCGTGATGGCCGCCGAGTTCGAGGAGCGGCGCGGCCTGATCCCATACGGCATCGTCGGCGTGCTCGATCAGCCGCAGCATCGCCGACGTAACATGGTCACGATAGGCGGCGACGGCGCTGACCGATGGCCGTGACAGCAAGCCGCGTTGTGGTCGCGGGTGACGTGGCCCAACCGCCTCGTAATAAGAATTGAACAGATAGGCGAAAGCCGGATCGAACGCCCGATAATCCGGCAGCAGCGGCGTGAGTATAAAGGTTTCGAAAAACCAGCTGGTGTGCGCCAAATGCCATTTCGTCGGGCTGACATCGGGCATTGACTGGATGACCTGGTCTTCCGCACTCAACACCGCGGCTAAATGCTCGCTGTCGCGGCGGATTTTGACAAAGCGCTGCCGTTCAGCAAGTCGGTCGTTTGATCCAGACGGGTCGTTTGAGCACAGCGAATCTTGGACAGCAGTATCAGACACCTGCGCTCCCCCGGTCAGCGTATCTCCGCTAAACGTCCCGTCGCCGGGTTCGTTTCGCCCCGCCGTAAGGTTAATATGGCAAAGCGGGTGACATATGGCCGGTCAAGGCTGTCGTGTAAACCTCTGGAATGGCGTTTCCCAGGCACCGGGGTCGGGTCGCAGCCCTGTTCTTCAAAGGCGGCGTGCTATCCCAGATAACGCGTGCGCAGGTGCCGTTCGAAGGCAATTGTGTCGAGCGGCCTGCCGGTTGCCGCCTCGACTAAAGCCGCGGTCGATACCAGCGAACCCTGTTCGTGGATGTGGCGGCGCAGCCACGCGATCAGCGGCGTAAATTCGCCGCGGCTGATCGCCTCATCCAACCCCGCAATGGCGGCGCGCGCGGCGGCGAACAACTGCGCCGCGATTAACGCCCCCAGCGTGTAGGTCGGAAAATAACCCCAGGCGCCGTCATACCAGTGGATATCCTGCAGGCAGCCGTCGCGGTCGGAGGGTGGCGCCACGCCGAGCAGTTCCTTCAGTCCCTCGGCCCAGGCACCGGGCAGCTCGCGCGGCAGAAGGTCGCCGGCAATCATCGCGCGCTCCAGCCGATAGCGCAGAATGACATGCGCCGGATAGGTGACTTCGTCGGCATCGACCCGGATCAGTCCGCGCCGCACCGCGATCTGCCGGTGGTAAAAGGCATCCGGCGCCCACGCCGCTGGCTCGTCGCCGAACACCGATTGCAGCAGCGGCGCGGCGAACCGGGCAAAAGCGCGGCCGCGGCACACCTGCATTTCGAGAAACAGCGACTGGCTTTCATGCATCGCCATGCCGCGCGCGGTACCGACCGGCTGCCGCCGCCATCGCGCCGGCAGACCACGCTCGTACAAGGCATGCCCGGTTTCGTGCAGCGTGCCCATCAAGGCTTTTGCGAAATCGGCTTCGTCATAGCGGGTGGTGATCCGGACATCGTCGGGTGTGCCGCCGCAAAACGGATGCGCGCTTTGGTCAAGCCGGCCGGCAGTGAAATCGAACCCGATTCGTTCCATCAGCGTGCGCGCCGCGCGGTATTGGTCGGCGAGCGCAAACGGGCCCTGCGGCGCCGGTGCGGCCGGGTGTGACGCCTGCCGAACCAGCACCGCATCGAGCAGGTCGGGCAGAAACACGGCGATTTGATCGAACAGGCGGTCGATCAAACTGGTTGCACCCTCAGGTTCGTACTGGTCGAGCAGGGCTTCGTACGGGGTGGTGCCGAACATGCCGGCCTTGGCGGCCGCGACCTCGCGCGTCAGGCCGAGCACGGCCTTCAGCCCCGGCAACGCCGCGGCGAAATCGTCGGCCGGGCGGGCCTGCCGCCAGATGGTCTCGGATTGTGAGCACGCCCGCGACAACGCTTCGACGAGATCGCCCGGCACCGCAACGGCGTGCCGCCATAATCGGCGCATCTCGCGCAGATTGGCCGATTGCCACGGGTCGAGCGTGGCTGCCGCGTCTTCGGCGGCAGTCAGCAGATCGGCGATTTCGGGAGCGCTCAGCATCTGGTGGGCGATGCCGCGCAGTGTCGCGAGCTGTTCGCCCCGCGCCGCGGCGCCGCCAGGCGGCATCATTGCCGCGGCATCCCAATGCAGCATCGCGATCGCTTCCTCGACAGCGCCAAGGCGGGCAAACCGCGTTTCAAGTTCTCGGTATGCGGTCATCGGATGTCACCGGATGGCGTTGCGACAGCACATAGATCAGCACCGCGGCGGCGGCGAGCGAAAACCACGTGATGGCATATTGCAGATGATTGTTCGGCAATTCCGGCGGCGCGGCGCGACCTTGTGGCCAGCCGCCGGGGTTGGGGGTGGCGTCGGCGTCGATATAAAACGGCGCGACATTGCCGAGGTGTTCGGCAGCGGCGACCGCCGTCAGATCGAGCCAGAACCACGACCCGATTTCCGGGTGGTTCTCGGGAATGAACCAGCCGGGCTTCGCCGCCAGCGGCAGGCGCAACAGGCCGGTCACCCGCACCGAGCCGGCCGGCTCGCCGGCTTCGCGCCGCGCGCGGTCTTTTCGTTCGGATGGAACATAGCCGCGATTGACCATGACGATCCGGCCGCTCGCCTCGCGCAGCGGCGTCAGCACGTCAAACCCGGCACCGCCTTTCGGCCCGATCGCGTGGATCAGGGTTTCCCTGTCGTTGAGGAATTCGCCGGTGTCGGTCACCGGATGAAGCTCGCGGCCGCTTATATCGCCGTGCGATTGCGGCACCGGCGCCGGTGGGGCGGCGAGTGCCGCCTGACGCTGCGCGATCAGCCCGCGCTTCCATTCGAGCCGCTGTAATTGCCACACGCCGAGGCCGATGCAGATGCAAGTCATCGTCATCGAGAACAGCGTCGGTCCGAGCCGCGGACGGAACATCGCGGCCTATCCGGCGGGCGGCAGATGCAGCAGGTTGTGGCGGTATTGCAGCGCGATCAGCCCCGCCTTGAGCGGGCGCAACAATGCGATGGCACCGGCAATGATCAGCGGAGTCCACAACAACATGTGAACCCAAAGCGGCGGGCTGAACTTGATTTCAACCCAGGCCGCGAGACCGACGACGACGAGCCCCAGAAACAAAATTACGAACACGGCCGGCCCGTCGCCAGCATCCTGTGCCGAGAGATCAAGCCCGCAGCTTGCACAGAGCGGCCGCACGGTCAGCAGCCCGTTGAACAGATGCCCGTCACCGCAGCGCGGGCAGCGGCAAGCCACCGCCGCGTGCATTATCGAAATCGTTGCGAAATCCTGCCGCTCACTCACCAGATCACGCCCCGGCTTGCGCCGCGGCCGCCGGCTACATCACCCGCCGACACCTTCGGGGATGGCGCTCCCCATGCCCCACCAGTAGATGCAGACAAACAGAAACAGCCAGACCACGTCGACGAAATGCCAGTACCAAGCCGCCGCTTCGAGGCCGAAATGATGATCAGATTTGAAATGGCCCTGAGTCGCGCGCCACAGGCAGACCGTCAGAAAAATCGTGCCGACGATGACGTGAAAGCCATGAAACCCGGTCGCCAGGAAGAAGGTCGAGGGGTAGATGCCGTCGGTGAAGTGAAAGGCGGCATGGCTGTATTCGTAAGCCTGCACGCAGGTAAAGCTGAGCCCCAGCAGCACGGTCACGGTCAGGCCCTGGATCAGGCCTTTCTGGTTGCCTTCGAGCAGCGAATGGTGCGCCCAGGTGACTGTGGTGCCTGACAGCAGCAGGATCAGTGTGTTGAGAAACGGAAACGCGAACGGGTCGAACGGGTGAATGCCTTTGGGCGGCCAGACGCCGCCGGCCGGATACAGGCTCGACGAAAAAAAGGCCCAGAAAAACGCCGAGAAAAACATGACCTCGGACGCGATGAACAAGGCCATGCCATAGCGCAGGCCGAGTTGCACCACCGGGGTATGAAACCCCTGAAAGGTGGCTTCCCGGATCACATCGCGCCACCACACCGCCATCGACAACGGCACGGCGATAAAGCCGATGATCAGCACGGTCCAGCCATAGCCGTGCATATAGAGGACGCCCCCGGTGGCGAGCGTTCCGGCGGCAATCGCGCTGATGATAGGCCAGAAGCTGGGATCGACGAGGTGGTAGGGGTGCTTTGGTGCGCCGTGCGCGTCACCGTGGCCGTGAGCGTGGATATCGGTCATGTCTGTCCGCCAGGTTTCGCCGGGGTTGTCGTTGGCTTCGTTGACCGTCCGGGCGGGCCGGACGGATTGGCCGCCACACTCGGGGTGCCGGCCTTGTGATTGCGGTACATTGTGTAGGATAAGGTGATGGTGCGGACGTCGCGCGTCTCCGGGTCGGTCAGGATGTCGGGATCGACGAAAAACACGACCCCCATCTCCTTGCTTTCCCCAGGGTTCAGACGCTGCTCGGTAAAGCAGAAGCATTGCAGCTTGTCGAAATAGATGCCGATCTTGGTCGGGGTCACGTTGAAGGTGGCCGACCCGGTGACCGGTTGGGCGCTTTTATTGACCGCGCGAAAGAATACCTCGCGCTGCTCGCCGGGATGCACTGTGACCTCCGGGGTGACCGGATGAAATTCCCACGGCAGATCGGCGGCGGTCTCGGAATCGAAACGCACCGTTACGACCGCGCTTGCGATTTTCTTCGGCGCCGCACTCGCCCGCTGCGTCGTACCGCCAAAACCGGTCGCGGCGCAGAACATTGTGTAGAGCGGCACGGAGGCAAAAGACAGGCCAACCATGCCGGCGACGACGGACAGCAGGATGATGGCGGTGACACCGTTGCGGCGGCGGCGCGGTGGGGATGTCTGCATGGCCGGTCAGCCGCCGCCGACGCGGACCACCGCGATTGTGTAGAACAACGCCACCAGGCACAGCAGCACGATCAGCAGCGCCCGATTGCGCGACCGCATCCGTCGTTCACGATCGCTTCTCGTGTCGGCCATCGTCACCGCATGCTCCCAACAAGTCGATCAGCCAGAAAGCAGTCGACCAGCAGCACACCGAAGATCAGGAACAGATACAGCAGCGAATAGGCAAACATTTGACGCGCGCTGCGGTCAGTCGGGTCACGCAAGACGCGAATCGCGGTGCCGGTAAAAATCAGGCTCAGCACGGCTGCGCTGATCCCGTAAACCGGCCCGGCGAGGCCGAGCAGCCACGGCGCCAGCGTCGCCGGCCACAGCATCAGCGTGTACAGCAGCATCTGCCGCTTGGTTTCACGCGGCCCGGCCACCACCGGCAGCATCGGGACGCCGGCGGCCTCATATTCGCCGGCGCGGTACAGCGACAGCGCCCAGAAATGCGGCGGCGTCCAGAAAAAGATGATCGCAAACAGCGCCACCGCGCCCCAACCGACGCCGCCGGTCACCGCCGCCCAGCCGACCAGCGGCGGCAATGCCCCGGCCGCGCCGCCGATCACGATATTCTGCGGCGTCCGCCGCTTCAGCCACATCGTGTAGACAAAGACATAAAAACCGATGGTCAGCGCCAGGAGCTGGGCGGCGACCCAGTTGACCGCCAGCCCCATCACGGTGACGGACCCGACCGCCAGCACCACGCCGAACCCGAGTGCCTCGCCCGGCATCATGCGGCCCGCCGGCAGCGGCCGCGACGCGGTGCGCTGCATGACCGCGTCGATGTCCCGGTCGTACCACATGTTGATGGCGCCCGACGCGCCGGCGCCGACTGCGATGCACAGCACCGCGATCGCCGCCAATACCGGATGCAGGTGTCCGGGTGCGACCGCGAGCCCGACAAAGCCGGTAAACACAACCAGCGACATGACCCGCGGCTTGAGGATCTGAACATAGTCGCCAACCGCCGCGCCCACATAGGGTGCGGCGGTCGAGGCTGGAAGCTGGTTCATCCCCGTTCCGACGGCAGCCACGATCTAGTGTGCTCCCGAGCCGATGATCGGCACTTCGTCAAAGCTGTGGAACGGCGGCGGCGAGGTCAGCTGCCATTCTAGCGTCGTCGCACCGTCACCCCAGTAATTGTTGGGGACGCGCCGCCCGGCGAGGAACGTGTGGAACACGATAAAGACAAAGAACAGGGTCGCGCCGTAGGAGATAAACGCTCCAATCGACGAGACGTAGTTCCATCCGGCAAAGGCGTCGGGGTAATCGGCGATGCGCCGCGGCATCCCGGCCAGCCCGAGGAAATGCTGCGGGAAGAAGGTCAGGTTGACGCCGATAAACGTGGTCCAGAAATGGATCTTGCCGAAGGTCTCGTTGTACTGGTGTCCGGACATCTTGCCGATCCAGTAATAAAAACCGGCAAACAGCCCGAACACGGCGCCGAGCGACAGCACATAGTGGAAATGCGCAACGACGTAATAGGTGTTGTGCAGCGCAAAATCGACGCCGGCATTGGAGAGCACGACACCGGTGACGCCGCCGACCGTGAACAGGAAGATGAAGCCGATCGCCCACAGCATCGGCGTCTTGAATTCGATCGAGCCGCCCCACATCGTCGCGATCCAGGAGAAAATCTTTACCCCGGTCGGCACCGCGATGACCATTGTCGCCGCTGTAAAGTAGGCGCGCGTATCGACGTTGATGCCGGTTGTGAACATGTGGTGCGCCCACACGACAAACCCGATGCCACCGATCGCGACCATCGCATAGGCCATCCCGAGATAACCGAACACCGGCTTTTTCGAGAAGGTCGAGACGACCTGCGACACGATCCCGAAGGCCGGCAGGATCATGATGTAGACTTCCGGGTGGCCGAAGAACCAGAACAGGTGCAGGAACAGCATCGGGTCGCCACCGCCCGACGGATCGAAAAACGTCGTGCCGAAATTACGATCGGTCAGCAGCATGGTGATCGCGCCGGCCAGCACCGGCAGGGCCAGCAGCAGCAGGAATGCCGTTACCAGGATCGACCACACGAAAAGCGGCATGCGGTGCAGCGTCATGCCCGGCGCCCGCATGTTGAAGATCGTCGTGATGAAATTGATCGAACTCATGATCGACGACGCGCCCGCCAGATGCAGTGCGAAAATCACCATATCGATCGACGGTCCGGGATGGCCGGCCGGAATGGCCGAAGACAGCGGCGGATAGAGCGTCCAGCCGACGCCGGCGCCGGCGCCGTTCACCCCCTGGCCGGCGCCGACCATGGTCGAGCCGAGCAGCAGCAGGAAGGACGGCACCAGCAGCCAGAAACTGACATTGTTCATGCGCGGAAAGGCCATATCCGGCGCGCCGATCATCAACGGTACCATCCAGTTGCCAAAGCCGCCGAACGTCGCCGGCATGACCATGAAAAACACCATGATCAGGCCATGCGCCGTGACCACCACGTTATAGAACTGGTGGTCTTCGATCAGGTGGTTGCCGGGATGCATCAATTGGGCCCGCATCAGCACCGACAAGGCGCCGCCGAGGAGTCCGGCAAAAATCGCAAAACACAGGTAGAGGGTGCCGATATCCTTGTGGTTGGTCGAGGCCAGCCAGCGCACGAAGAAGCCCGGCCGATGATCATGCCCCGCATGATCAGCGCCGCCGCTATGAGCATCATGATATGCCATGAGAGACCTCTTCTTCCTTACTGCTTGCCGGCTGAAGCGACATCAGCCCCTGTCGGAGCCTGTGCCGGCCGAACGTCGGTGCGTGCCGCCGCGGCGACCAGCGTCGTGTCTTCGCCGGGCGCCGCGCCAGCGACTTTTGCTTCAGGCGTTGCGGTGGCGAATTTCTTTTTGGCGTCGGCCAGCCATTTGTCGAAATCGGCTTTCGCGACGGCCTTGATCTCGATCGGCATAAAGGCGTGGTTGATGCCGCAGATCTGGTTGCATTCGCCGTAGTAGGTGCCTTCGTGCTCGACCTTGAACCACGATTCGTTGAGCCGCCCCGGCATTGCGTATTCCTGCACCCCGAAGGACGGCACAAACCAGCTGTGAATGACGCCGTCCGGCACTCCGGCAACCTGCACCCGCACGATCGCGTTGACCGGCACGACCAGCGGGTTGTCTACGTCGAGCAACCGTTTCTGGCCCGGCTTCAGGTCTTTTTCCTGAATGAGGTTGCTGTCGAATTTGACACCCTGATCGGGATACTCGTAGTTCCAGAACCACTGATTGCCCGTGACCTTGATCGTCATGTCGGCGGTGGTGGGCACCCGATCCATGAAATACATCAGCTTGAAGGAGGGAATGGCGATCAGCACCAGGATCACGACCGGCACGACCGTCCACAGGATTTCGATGACGGTGTTGTGCGAGGTGCGGGTCGGAACGGGGTGGCGCTTGGCGCTGAAGCGGTACATCGCATAGCCCAGCAACCCCATCACAAAGACCGTGATCAGCGTGATGATGACCAGCAATTCATTATGGAACTCCTGGATCCGCTCTTTCACCGGCGTCGCCGGCGGCTGCATGCCGAGTTCCCAGTCCTGCGGCTGCGCGGCCCAGCCTGCGGCCGACAGCACCATCATCGTGGCGCTTATTCCGATTATCGCCAGAAACACGGCGAAACCGGCACGCAGCGCTGCCTTCCCGCTGATCGATCTCGTCAACCGCACCATGTCCTTGCAGCCCCCTCTCCGGCGAGGACGCCCTTCGTGATGAAGGCTCTCATTCCTCTGCCCCAGGCCCCGGCCCGCCTCCTGCAACCGCCGTTCGGAGGGCGCGTTCCGAGCCGGAAGTTCTCAGGCGGCACTCCGGGCGCCGCAGCGCTAACTGCCTCAAGATGAGGCGATCGTCAGCCGTTCCGACCCTACACCAAAGCCCGGCGGGGCGACAACTCGGGGTGGCCCAGCGAAAGGCGTCGAATTTGCGGCAAGCCGTCGCACACGCCGATGTGTATGTGCGGCAATGCCGAGCGCGTGTTCCGATACTTGGCGGCAAGCTCGGGCGCCGTGCCGATCCTGTCTTACGCCAGCGCCTTTGCGCGACCATATTTGATCTCATAATAACTGCGCACGCGCGATCTGGAGCCCGCAATGACCAATCTCGCCGTCACCAACGAGCTGTTCTTCGACCGCACCGGCATGGATCCGGGGCGTGTCGAAAAGATTGTCGGCGAAGCCCTCGCCGGTATGGATGACGGCGAGTTGTTCCTCGAATACAGCCAATCTGAAAGTGTCGCGCTCGATGACGGCCGCATCAAAAGCGCCGCGTTCGACACGACGCAGGGCTTCGGCCTGCGCGCCGTGGCCGACGAGGCGGCAGGCTACGCGCATGCCTCGGAATTATCGGAAGCGGCGCTGCGCCGCGCCGGGGCGGCGGTACGCGCGGTCGCCGACGGCCATGTCGGCACGCTCGCCGAGCCGCCCGCCGGGACAAACCGCAGCCTCTATACCGACATGAACCCGCTCGGCACCGTCGATCTCGGGGCGCGCACCCGGCTTTTGGCGGAAATCGACACTTACGCCCGCGCCCGCGACCCGCGGGTGCGACAGGTCATGGCGTCGCTGTCGGGGGTATGGCAGGCGGTACAGATCATTCGGCCGGATGGCCGCGTCGCCGCCGACATCCGGCCGCTGGTGCGGCTCAACGTGTCGGTCGTGGTCGGCGACGGCGACCGCATGGAGACAGGGTCGCACGGCGCCGGCGGCCGTGTCACTTATGAGCATTATCTCGATCCGGTGAACTGGAAAGCGCAGGTCGATGAGGCGTTGCGCCAGGCGCTGGTCAATCTCGGCTCGGTGCCGGCGCCGGCGGGCGAAATGACCGTCGTGCTTGGCCCGGGCTGGCCCGGCGTCATGCTGCACGAGGCGGTCGGGCACGGGCTCGAAGGCGATTTCAACCGCAAGAAAACATCAGCCTTCTCGGGCATGATCGGCCAGCGCGTCGCGGCCAAAGGCGTCACCGTGGTTGATGACGGCACCCTGCCCGACCGGCGCGGTTCGCTGACGATCGACGACGAAGGCACACCCTCGAGCTACACGACGCTGATCGAAGACGGCATCCTCAAGGGCTACATGCACGACCGGCTGAATGCCCGCCTGCTGGGCGCCGCGCCGACCGGCAATGGCCGCCGCGAAAGCTTTGCGCACGCGCCAATTCCGCGCATGACCAACACCTACATGCTGGCCGGCACACAGGACCCGCAGGAGATCATCGCCTCGGTCAAGCGCGGCCTCTACGCGGTCAATTTCGGCGGCGGCAGCGTCGACATCACCTCGGGCAAGTTCGTGTTCTCAGCCTCCGAGGCGTATTTGATCGAAGACGGCAAGATCGGTCCCGGCGTCAAGGGCGCGACGCTGATCGGCAACGGCCCCGACGCGATGACCAAGGTGACGATGATCGGCAACGATCTGAAGCTCGATGACGGGGTCGGCACCTGCGGCAAGGACGGTCAGGGCGTGCCGGTCGGCGTCGGTCAGCCGACCTTGCGCATGGACGGCCTGACCGTCGGCGGCACCGCCGCCTAGGGTCCAGCGTGGGGGCAGCGTCGCGTCGGCTGCTCGGCCTTGCCGTCGCCGTCTTCTCTACAGCATTGCTGGCGCGCAGCGCTGGTGCGTGCGATTTCGACCATGTCGCGACGAGCCGCTGGGGGCTGACCACTAAACACGGCGTCTCGTGGCTCAAGACGCCGTGCGGCGACAAATTCTACAGTCTTGGCGTCAACGCCCTCGACGGCGGCTATCCCGACCGCGAGAAGGACGGCAAGACCTGGTATAGCTGGCGGGCGTTTGCGCCCGATCTCGCCACCTGGATCGACCAAACCCGGAAACGGCTTGCTGAATGGGGCTTCAACAGCGCCGGCGGCTGGTCCTTGCCACCGCAGCAACTACGCCTGCCGACCGTCATCGATCTCGAACTCGGGCGTCAGGCCAAGTTTCATTGGTTCGATCCGTTCTCCGCCGCAACCGAGCAGCGGATGATGGCGCTGGCGCGCGATCTGGTGGCGCCTTATCGCGGCTCGCCGTACCGCATCGGCTATTTTTCCGACAATGAGGTCGGCTGGTGGGCCGGCGCGCTGTTTGTCTATTACTCGATGAAACCGGCGGATTCGGCGACAAAGCAGCACTGGGTCGCGCTGCTGCGCCGCCACTACCATGACGACTGGACGCAGTTCGCCGCAGATTTCGCGCCGCCGCCGCGTGTCACGTCGTGGCCCGCCTTGCTCGCGACGACGGCGATGACCCACATGCGGCCGGGTGGCAATGGCATTGCCGCGGTGCGCGAATGGACCGGCCTCGTCGCGACGCATTATTACGCGCTGGCGGCGCGCGCGATCCGCAGCGCCGATCCCGACGCGCTCTATTTCGGCGACCGTCTGCCGATCTATTATGACCCGGCGGCGGTGCGCGCGATGGCGCCTTATGTCGATGCGATCGCCACCAATTATAATGTCGACAGCGGCGACGGCTGGGTGGCGCGGTATTTTTTCGACGGGCTGGAAAAGCTGACGCGCGGCAAGCCGGTGCTGGTAACCGAATGGTTTTTCGCGGCCCGCGAAAACCGTACCGGCAATCTCAACACCGGCCACCTGATGACTGTCGATACCCAGGCTGAGCGGGCCGCCGGCGCGGCCGCTGCGACGATGAATTTCGCCCGGCTTCCGGAAATCATCGGCTCACAGTGGTTTCAGTATTACGACCATCCGAAAGGCGGGCGGGTCGACGGCGAGGATTACGATTTCGGCCTCGTCGATATCGACAACCAGCCGTACCGACGCTTGACGCAAGCCCTCGCTGGCGCCAATCGCGACGCCCCGGCGATCCACGCCGCCGCAACCGCGGGCACGCCCGCCGCGGCCGCAACGATGCCGTTTGTGGTGCCGCACGCCGCTGTTTCGGTGAATGACCGCACCCTGGCGGACTGGCCGAAACCGGCGAGCCTGCTGCCGCCGCTCGCCGCCTCGCCCGGCGCCGTCGATTTCGGCGAGGTGTATCTGTCGTGGAGCGATGCCGGGCTGGCCGTTGCGACAATCGGCCAGGATTATTTCGACATCGACCTTCTGGCGTATGACGGCGCGTTTCCGCTCGGCGATGCGTACCGGCTCGAACTCGGCGTCGATGCCGGCGGCGGACCACATCGCGTCACGCTGTTCTTTATCCCGCCGCGCACCAAGGTACATGACCACCCGCCGATGACCGCCGAATTGTGCGACGGCGCGGCAGCCCAGGCGATCGCCTCGGGGTGCCGGCCGGTGCCGGGTGCCGAGGCGGTCTATTTCGGCGCCGACCAGCCGCGCATCACCGCCGAAATGCTGATTCCATGGTCGGTCCTCGGCATCGCGCCGCCCTCTCCCGGCGCCAGATTGCGCGCTGATGTGGCAATGACGTCGTGGCACCGCGAGCGCTGGATGTCGCTGTCCGGCCGGGCGCCCGACGCGGCGCTCGCCAATCCTGCCGGCTGGCGGCTGATGCGGCTCGGCGACGGGCTGGTCACCACCGCCGCCCCGGTCAAGGGGTAGGCTGCTGGTGCAGCCGGCGATCTAGTTTAGCCGGCGATAAAGCGGTCGATCTTGCGGTAGTGGAAAAACCACTGGCCGCCGCGCTTGACCATCTGATCGATATAGCCGCCGGCGGAGCCGATTTTGGGGCCCTCGGGGCTGTTCTGGATCGTCGTCCAGTTCGACTGCACGTCGGCGCTTTCGCCATTGGCGGCGAGGCGGATGACGATGTTGGTCGTCAGGTGGATCGCGCGTGGCCGGTTGTCGCCGGCGCGGGTACGCAGGTCGCGTGACAGCCCGGCGATCGCGGTGCGCCCTTCGGCCTTGCCGAAGGCGGTGTCCCAGGTGCCGTCTTCGGTAAACAATGCCGCCATATCGTCAAACCGTCCGCCGTCGAGGCGGAAGCAGTATTCCGCCAACACCTCGCGGATGGCGTCCTTGTCTTCGACCGCGGTCGGCATGCTCTATCCTCCCAGTTGGTTTGCGCCACCAGTGTAGCCGCTGCCCCGAGAAGGCGGGTAGATTGATGCCACAACGATCGGGAGCAAATGTCATGGCCGCATCCGCCGCAAACCGCGTCGCCCTTTATGCCGCTGTCGGGCCGGAACTGACGCATTACGACGTCGATGTCGACGGCGCCTCGCTGACGCGGCGCGGCACGGTTACGCTGCCTGCCAATGTGCATTATTGCTGGCCGCACGCCTCGCGCCGATTTCTCTATGTCGCATCGAGCGACAGCGATTCCGGCGTCGGCGGCAAACTCGGTGCGAACCACCATGTGACGGCGCTAAGCATCGACCCCGCGACTGGCGCGCTCAGCCCGCATGGCGCGCCGATCTTGCTGCCGACCCGCCCGATCCACATGACGACCGACATCCCGTCGGACTACATCCTGGTCGCGTTCAGCAACCCGAGCGGACTGATCGTCTACCGCGTCAACCCCGACGGCACGCCCGGCGCCGAAATCGTGCAGCCCGATGTCGTCGATCCCGGCATCTACGCGCATCAGGTGCGGGTGCGCGGTGACAACCGGGTAGCGATCCTCGTGTCGCGCGGCCACGATGCGGCGCGCGGCAACCCCGAGGAACCCGGCGCGCTGCAGGTCTTCGGCTACCGCAACGGCCAGTTGCTCAACGAGGTCTCGGTGGCGCCAAACGGCGGCTATGGGTTCGGCCCGCGCCATCTAGATTTCCACCCGACCGAGCCGTGGGTCTACGTTTCGCTGGAACGGCAGAACCGGCTCGACATGTTCCATTTCCACGACACGGAACTGCTGGCCGCGGCGGTCTATCAAAAGGACACGCTCGGCGGGTCGGCCAAGACAAGCGGCCGTCAAGCGGCCGGCACCGTCAAGGTGCACCCCAACGGCAAGTCGGTGTACGTCGCCAACCGTGCCTCGTCCTCGACCGAAATCAACGGCAAGCGCGTCTTCGTCGGCGGCGAGAACACGCTCGCGGTGTTCGCGATCGACCCGGCGACCGGCGAGCCGAACGCCATCCAACACGTCGATACCCACGGCATCCATTGCCGCAACTTTCACATCGACCCGAGCGGCCGGTTGCTGGTTGCTTCGCACATCATGGGCCTGCCGGTGCGGGATGGCGAAACGATCCGCGAGGTGCCGGCGTGCCTGTCGCTGTTCCGCATCGACGGCGCCGGCAAGCTCGATTACGTCCGCAAATACGATGTCGAGGTCGGCGGCAAGCAGATGTTCTGGATGGGCATGGTGCCGCTGTAAGTCGGCCAAAAAACGCGAATTCAAGGAGGCGCGATCATGGATACCAACGCCGACGCGAAAATTCTCGAGACCGCACAGCGCGTGCTGCCGGGGGGCACGTTTGGCAATTTCCCGGGCGAGGTCGTGATCCGCGAGGGCAAGGCCGGCCGGGTGTGGGATGAGCAGGGCAGGGAATATGTCGATTTTCTGCTCGGCTCCGGACCGATGCTGGTCGGCCACGCGCACCCCGAAGTGACCGAGGCGGCGCAGGCCCAGATCGCCAAGGGCACGACGTTTTTTGCCAATAACCGCACCGGCATTGAGCTTGCCGAGGCGATTGTCGAGGCGGTGCCTTGTGCCGAGCAGGTACGCTTTGTGTCGTCCGGCACCGAGGCCGACCTCTATGCGATGCGCGCCGCGCGCGCCTTCACCCGGCGCGACAAAATTCTCAAATTCGAGGGCGGCTATCACGGCATGAGCGATTATTCGCTGATGAGCCTGGCGCCGAAGCGCTCCGGCAATTTCCCCGCGGCGGTGCCGGATTCCGCGGGCATTCCGAAAAGCGTGCGCGACGACATGATCATCGCGCCGTTCAACGACGCCGAAGCAGTCGAGACGCTGGTGCGGGAAAACCGCGACGACCTCGCAGGGGTCATCCTCGAGCCGTTTCAGCGCATCATCCCACCGGCGCCCGGTTTTCTGGCGGCGGTGCGCAAGATCGCCAGCGACAACGGCGTGCCGCTGATTTTCGACGAGGTGGTCACCGGCTTCCGCCTCGCCTATGGCGGGGCGCAGGAATATTACGGCGTGACGCCCGATCTCTGCACGCTCGGCAAGGTGATTGGTGGCGGCTTTCCGCTCGCCGCGATCGCCGGCAAGACCGAGATCATGCAGCATTTCGACAGGAACAAGGTCGGTGACGAGAACTTCCTGGTGCAGATCGGGACGTTGTCGGGCAATCCCGTCGCCGCGGCGGCGGGTCTCGCGACGATGGCGATCCTGCGCCGTCCCGGCGCCTATGAACGCATTCACGCCACCGGCAGGAAATTGATGACGGCGCTGGCCGATCTGCTCAAAGAAGCCGGCATTCCGGCTCAAATCAGCGGCGAACCACCCTTGTTTGATGTCGTGTTCAGTCCGGAGCCGGTGCGCGATTATCGCGGCACATTGCGCGGTGACGCCGACATGATGCGCCGCTTCAACGTGCTGCTGCGCGAGCGCGGCATCCTGAAAGGCGAGTCGAAATTCTATATCTCGCTCGCCCATACCGACGTGGACATCGCCTTTACGATCGACGCCCTCAAATCGGCGATTAAAAATCTGAAGGCGTAAGATCCCGTTCTGCCCCGGTTTCCAGTTCTTTCAGGGAGTTGCGGCCAAAACGCGGCGAATGCTGGCGGCAAGATCTTCGCCGCGATACGGCTTGCGCAGCAGATGCTCGGCTTCGACGGGGTCGGCGGCCTCCTGGCCGGAGATGTTGCCGTAGCCGGTAGTGAACAGCACCTTGAGGTTCGGCTGGCGCTGTCTCGCCTGTTCGGCGAGGGCGAACCCGTCCATGCCACCCGGCAGGCCGATATCGGTGAATAGCAGATCGAACACCTCGCCTTCATCGATGATCGCCAGCGCTTCTGCACCGTTATCCGCGTCGCGCACGACGTAGCCGAGACCGGTCAGCCGGCGCATGGTTACGGCACGCAGCGACGTGTTGTCGTCGACCAGCAGGATGGTTTCACCGCCGGTCGGCAGTTCCGCGTCATTTTTCGCCTCCGCAGGGGCGGCCTGTTCCGCCAGGTCGCGCGGCAAATAGAGCCGCATCGTGGTGCCGATGCCGACCGAACTGTAGATGCTGAAATGTCCCCCGGATTGCTTGGCAAAGCCATAGACCATGCTGAGGCCGAGCCCGGTGCCCTTGCCCTGTTCCTTAGTGGTGAAAAACGGCTCCATCGCCCGCTCGATGATTTCGGGCGGCATGCCGGTGCCGGTATCCGTCATCGACAGCGTTACATATTCGCCGGCACGGACCTCGGCGTGCTGCCCGGCGTAATCTTCGTCGAGTTCGACGTTCGCGGTTTCGATCGCGACCGATCCGCCATTCGGCATCGCATCGCGCGCGTTGATGGCCAGATTGAGCAGCACATCCTCGATCTGCGACGGGTCGACCCGGGTGAGCCACAATCCCTCTGCGAGGCTCGTATGTATGCGAATGCGTTCGCCGATCGTGCGTTGCAAAATCGCGATGACCCGCGGCAGATGCGCATTCAAATCAATGACTTGCGATGATAACGGCTGCTGCCGCGCAAAGGCGAGCAGTCGATGTGTCAGTTCGGCGCCGTGCAGTGCACTGGTCAGGATCTCATTGGCGATTTCGGTCTGTTCTTCGTTGTCCTTGACCATTGCCAGCAGCAGATCGGCGTTGCCGACGATGACGCCGAGCAGGTTGTTGAAATCGTGGGCGATACCGCCGGTCAGCTGCCCCATCGCCTCCATGCGCTGCGCCTGGCGTAATTGCTGCTGGATGATGCGGCGTTCGGCACGGCTTTCTGCTTCGCGCATTTCGCGCTCGATCGCTGGAACGAGCCGCATCAGGCGGCCTTTTGCGATGAAATCATGCGCCCCGGCGTGCAGTGCCGCGACGGCGGCCTCTTCGCCGACCGAACCGGAAACGATGATGAACGGCAGATCGCGCTTGGTTTCCTGCAACACGGCAAGCGCGGCGGGGGCACTGAAATGCGGCATCGCCCAATCCGACACGACGATGTCCCAAGGCTGTTCGAGCGCGGCCTTCATCGCTTCGGGCGTATCGACCCGTTGATGTTCCGGCTCGTACCCGCCGCGGCGCAGCTGGTGCAGCAGCAACTCGGCGTCGTCTTCGTTATCCTCGACGATCAGGACCCGCAGCGGTGTCGTCACGGCTGTCGGCCGTCTTCCGGCGCCGGCTCGTTGAGCGCGAGCCAGTACAATCCGAGCTGCCGCGCCGCGTCGACGAATTGCGTGAAATTCACCGGTTTGCGCACATAGCTGTTGGCGCCAAGATCGTAGCTCGTTGCGATGTCCCGCTCTTCGCGACTGGTCGTCAGGATGATGACCGGCACCCGCCGCGTTGCATCTTCCGCACGGATGCGGCGCAGAACCTCATGGCCACTGAGCTTGGGCAATTTCAGGTCGAGCAGCACGGCGCGCGGCAGTTCCTGTTTATCTCGGCCGGCATGCGCCCCCGTGGCGAACAGATAGTCGAGCGCCTCTTCGCCGTCGCTTGCCCACACCAACCGGTGCGGCAGGTCGCAGCGGGCAAAGGCGCGTCGCGCCAGTTCGGCATCGTCCGGGTTGTCCTCGACCAGCAACAGCGTCGGCCCTGCGTCGCTCATGGCCCCTCCGCTGTAGCGCCGGCTCCTGCGCGTCCCGGCAGGTTCCAGAAAAACGCCGCACCGGCGCCGACCTTCGCCTCGGCCCAGATACGCCCGCCATGGCGGTCGACAATGCGCCGCACCGTCGCCAGCCCAATACCGGTGCCCGGATATTCCGCCACTGTATGCAACCGCTGAAAGGGAGCGAATAGCCGGTCGGCATATGCCATATCGAAACCGGCACCATTGTCCCGAATAACGTAGGTCTGGCCGTTTGTATCCCGCGTTGCGGAGAACTCGATGGTCGGGTTTGCCGCTTTTGCGGTGAATTTCCAGGCATTGCCCAGCAGGTTCTCCATCAGCGCACGCAGCAGGCCCGCATCGCCCTCGGCAATCAGTCCTTCCGCAATCTGCACGATTGCATCGCGGCTGGCGTCACCGCGCCGCAACCCGTCAACGATCGATTGAGCTATCTCCGACATGTCCACTTTCTGGCGCTCCATCGGCGCGCGCCCGACCCGCGACAATTGCAATAGATCGTCGATCAGTTGGCCCATTCGTTGCGCGGCTGCGCAAACTCGCCGCAGGTAATCCTGACCCTGTGGCGGCAGAGCCTCACCGTAATCTTCGAGCAGCGCCTGGCTGAACCCGTCAATGCTGCGCAACGGGGCACGCAAATCGTGCGATACCGAATAACTGAACGCTTCGAGTTCGTGATTTTTCCACTCCAGTTCCTCGACCAGAGCGGCGCGGGTTTCGGCGATTTCGCGGGCGGCGCGTGCCTCGGCCGCCTCCAACTCCTTGGCCAGCAGCTCTTCGCGAATGACGCGGTTTTCGTCTTCAAACTGGCGGCGGCGCATTTGCGCCAGCATGCGGGCGCGCAGTACCTCGAAATCGCTCGATTTGGCGATGTAGTCGTCGGCGCCGGCACTGAGGCCGCGAATCATCGCGTCGCGGTCTTCGAGCGCGGTCAGCATGATGACCGGTGTGTCGCGGGTGACCGGAACGGCCTTGATGCGCCGGCAGGCTTCTTCGCCGCCGATGCCGGGCATCTGCATGTCCAGCAGCACACAATCGACCGGCTGGACCGCGAGCATCTCCAGGGCTTCTTCGCCGGAACGGGCCAGAACCACCTCATGGCCGGCGCCGCGCAGCAGGACGCTGAGAAACTGCAGATAAGTTTCGCTGTCGTCGACCGTTAATATTCGTTTGGGCGCGTGCAGGCTTGCCGAACTGAGGCGGCTGGATTGGGTCGCGGCGCTGCGCAGCATGGCGCTGACGCGCGCCAGCACGATGTCGATGTCTTCTTCCTTACGGGCGAATGCATCGGCGCCGGCATCGAGAGCGCGAACCTCCGCACCCTCTTCTCCCGAGCCTGTCAGCAGCAAGCAGGGCGTGCTGCGCAGCCCGGCATCGAGCCGGATGCGGCGGATGATCGAGGCACCGTCGGCGCCGGGCAGCACCCCGTCGACGATGATCGCGGTTGGCCGCAGCTCGGCGGCAAGCCGCAACCCTTCTTCGCCGGTGCCGGCGACGTCGACCTGGTAGCCGGCGCCTTGGAGAGCTTCGCGCAGCGCCTCGCGAAAGGTAATGCTGTCGTCGATGACGAGTATCGAATCGCCGGCCGGCATCGGGGCGGCATCGCCGCGGCGCATTAATTCGCGCGCCCGCGCCACCAGATAGACCGGTTCGTATGGTTTCCCAACATACTCGTCGGCGCCGGTCTGTAATCCGCGGACGCGATCGTGGACCTCCGCTTCGGTCGACAGCAGCATGACGGCGGTGTCGTGGATCCCGGGCGTTTCGCGAATTTCCTTCAACAGGTCGATGCCGTCGCCGTCGGGCAGCAGCACGTCGAGGATGACAAGCGAGAACGCCTGTTCGTTCAGCGCCTCGCGGGCCTCGGTGATGCTGGCGCAAGCCGCTGCCTCAAGCCCGGCCGCCGCCAGCGTGTCCATCAGGTTCATGCGGACGGTCAGGCTGTCGTCGACGATCAGGATCGGAGCGCTCATGCGCGATTCTCCAGCCGCAGGCCCGCCAGAATGCCCAGTCGCGGCCCGATGTCCTTGACCGGCAGAACATGGGCGGCGGCACCGAGGGCGACGGCCTCCCGCGGCATTCCGTAAACCACCGACGTCGCTTCGTCCTGCGCGATCGTCAGGCCGCCGGCGCGGCGGATATCCAGGAGGCCGGCCGCGCCGTCGCGGCCCATGCCGGTCAATAGCACAGCGCCCGCGGTGCGGCCGTATTCCCGCGCAACCGATTCGAACAGCACGTCGACCGAAGGGCGGCAAGAGTGCCGCTCGGGGTCGTGCGTCAGATGCAGGCGACCGCCGCGCACCAACAGATGCTGTCCGGGGGGCGCCATAACCACACGCCCGGCGCCGGCGATGACGGCATCGCCTTCCCGCGGATAGGCGACGCGGCGGCTCGATTGGGTATCGAGCCATTCGGCGAAAGCGGCGCCGAACGGTTCGTTGATGTGGAGGACCAGCAGGATCGGCCACGGTGCCGTCGCCGGCAGTCCGTGCAGCACGTCGACGACCGCCGCCGGCCCGCCGGTCGACGCGCCGATCGCCAGGACACTCAGTTGTCGAGCCGCCGTCCCGGCCGGCATGTCGAGCAGCGGCGCCGGTGTCCGCTGTGCCGCCGGTATGGGCACGGCATTCGAGAAGTCCAACGATTGGGAATGGAGGCCATGATGACTGAGTTCGGCGAGGCGCTGTCGGGGATGGGTAATCACGCGGATGCGTGCGATCAGCTTGATTCGCGAAAGAAAATTTCGTTCCCAGGCGCCGTCAGACTCGGTGCCGTTCGGCTTCTCGAGAACATCGAGCGCGCCGGCCGCGAGTGCATCATAAGTCTTGAACATCTCGCCGCGGTTGAATGACGACGACACGATCAGGATCGGCGTCGGGAAATGCGCCATGATATATTCGGTGGCGGCAAGCCCGCTCATCACCGGCAGGATCATGTCCATTGTCACGACATCGGGACGGAGGCGCCGGCACAGTTCGATCGCGGTTCTGCCATCTTCCGCCTCGCCGACCAGTTCGATTTCCGTGTCGCCCGCCAGTACGTCGCACAGGCGCCTGCGTACCGTCAGCGAATCCTCCACGACCAGAACGCGCGTTTTGTTCATAAACTGCTTATCCAATCAACGGCCCGATCATGGTTAACAACGCAGACTGATCGAACTCTCCCTTGACGATGTAGCCGCGGGCACCTGCGTCGCGACCGCGTTGAATGTCTTCGGGCGCATTGCGCGAGGTGACGAGGACCGCCGGGATATCGTGCAGCGCCGGATCGTTGCGGACCCGCTCGACAAAACTGAACCCGTCCATCCCCGGCATGTCGACATCGACAAGAAACAGCGCGTAGCGCTTGCGATGCGCGATTTCGAGCCCTTCTTCGGCCGATGACGCGACATCGACCTCGTACCCTGCTGATTCAAGAATGCTCTGCTCGAGCATTCGGGTCGTCAGCGAATCATCGACCACCAGAACAGGATGTCGCGCCGGCTCGGCTCGGGGCGTTGCGGCGTCGGGCTGCCGCGCCGCCGCGGCCATCCCTTCGGGGTCGAGCACCAGTTGCGGATTGCCTGCGGCGTCGAGCGAAGCGCCGGCTACCAGGCCGCTGGCCGAAGCGAGCGCGGGGAGCGGGCGAATGACGATGCGTGTTGTCCCCAGCAGGCGCTCGACGCCGGTCGCGATCAGGCCCGAATTTGTTGCGACGACGACCGACGGCCATTGGCGATCGAGCGGGACACGCTCGCCCCCGAACAGACCGGCCAGCCACAGGATCGGTATCGCCTGACCTTCAAAGGGCACGGTCGCGCCGCCGCCGCCGCGGGAGATCTCGGCGGCACCCGCCAGCATCGTGCGGCGCACGGCGTCGAGCGGGATCGCGGCGACGGTGCCGGCCGCCTCGACAATCAGCGCGTCCATCGATACCAGCGACAGCGGAACGGACAGTTCGAAGGTGGTGCCGCGGCCCGGCTCGGTGGCGACGGTGACGGCGCCGCCGATATTTTCGATTGCCTCGCGCACGACATCGAGCCCGATGCCGCGGCCGGCGATTTCAGTCACGGTCGGCGACGTGCTGATCCCGCCGCGCAGCAGCAAGCGAAGCAGGTCGTCGGTTCCGAGGCGGGCAATTTCGGCGGCCGGGCTGCCGCGCTGCCGCGCCGCTTGTCGCACCGCATCGAGATCGATGCCGTTTCCGTCGTCGCTGCAGGCGAACACGATGCGGCCACCGCGGCGGCTGACGGCAAGCGCGACGCGGCCTGATGGCGACTTGCCCGCAGCCCGTCGTACCGCCGGCATCTCGATTCCGTGGGCGACGGCGTTGCGCACGATCTGTACCAGCGCTCCCTGCACCGTCGCCAGAATATCGGCGTCGAGTCGGATGTCGCCGCCGCGTGCCTCGAACGCGATTTCCTTGGAAAGTGCCTGCGCACCGTCGCGTGCGGTGCGTTCCAGAATGGTGAACAGGGTGGCGGTGCCGACCAGCCGTAGCTGTTCGGCGGCATCGCGCAACTGGCGCAGTTCACGGTCGATCTGGTCGACGGTCGATCCCAGCTGCCCTTCGACGGCCGCGACCTCGCGGTGCAGATCGTCGAGCAGCGAAAAAACCTGCTGTATGGCGGATGCGGAATTCGGCACGAAACCGGGTAGCCCGGCACCTTCGGAGGTCGGCGCGAGTTGCTCGGTGACGAGGCCGGCGAGGCGTTGCACCTCTGTAACGGAACGCTGTGCCGCGCGCAGGCCGCTGAGAAGCGCGTGCGTCTCGACCACGCCGTCGAGCAGTGCGTCCATGTCGGCGATTTCGGCGCGGACCGTGCGGATCGGTTCGTCCGCGATCGATTGTGTTCGCCCGGCGCCGCCGGCCGGGATTGCCGCGGCGGGTACGACGGCGGCAGGTGCCGGTATCGGCGGGGTTGGTGCCAGGGGCGGCGGTGCCAGGGGTGTCGGTGTCGGGGGCAACGGTGACTTGGCTAATGATGGCGGTGAGGCCGGCGGCGGCGGAATGGGTGCCGGGCGAATGGGGGCAGGATGGGTCTGCGTCGCACGGGGAGTGCCCTGGACCTGGACCGGCATCGCCGAGGGTTGCCGTTGCCGCAAGGCTCCGGCGGTATTTGCCGCCGGCCCGCCCTGCGGAGCGTTGCCAAGCAGGCGTACGTGGTTGGCGATATTGGCAATTTGCGCCAGCACTGCTTCGATGCCGTTGCGCGGCACAGCATCGGCGGTGTTGCGGAACGGCTCCAGCACCTCCTCGATCGCGTGCGCGCTGTCGGCGATCTCCGGTTGTCTGACGACCCGCGCCGCACCTTTCAGCGTATGCGCGAGCCGCAGCAAGCGCTGCACCTGGGGCGCGCTGCCACCCTTTTCCAATTCGAGGACGGCAGCGTCGAACTGATCGAGAATTTCGCGCGCCTCGAGCCGGAAATACCGGTAGGGGTCGTCGGACATGTCTCAGGCGGCTGCCTGCGGGCGGATGATGCGCGCCAGATTGGTCGACAGGTGCGCCAACTCCGATGCCGTCTGCAAGGTCTGCCCCGCGCTTGTCTCGGTTTCGTGCGCCGCCTGAGCCACATTGGTGATTGCAAGATTGACCTGTTCGACCGCGGTGGTCTGCTGCTTGGTTGACAGCTCAATCTCCCGCGCTGCCTCGGTCGTGGTGCTGACCAGCCCGGAAATGTCGCGGAAGCCGGCCGCGACCTGGCCGAATTGCTGCGACCCGAGATCGACCGCCTTCGATCCGGTTTCGGTGGCCATCACCGTCGTGTTGACGGCGCTGCGTACATCGTCAATCAGCGTGCGGATTTCCTTGGTGGACAGGGCGACCCGGTCTGCCAGCTTGCGGATTTCGTCGGCGACGATGGCGAAGCGCTTGCCGGCGTCGCCGGCGCCGGCGGCTTCGATCGTCGCGTTGATTGCCAGGATGTTGGTCTGTTCGGCCAGCTCGGACACGATATCGAGCACGGCGCCGATTTGCTGCGATTTCTTGCCGAGTTCCAGCATGTAGGCGACGATCTGGTCTACTTGGCGACGGATACCGCCAATCGCCTCTTGCGCCAGATCGACCGCATCGCCGCCGGTTCTCGCCCCGCCGGCGGTCTGTTCGGCGATTTGTGCGACACGCTGCGCGCTTTCGGCGATCTGCCGCGAGGTGACGAGGAGTTCGGTGATCGTCGTCGTGATCTCGCTCATCGCCGTCGCCTGCTCGCGCAGCCCCGTCGCCTGCTGGTTGGCGGCGGCCTGCAATTCCGACGACGAACTCTGCACATGTCCGACCGCGTCTCCGATCTGCCGGGTCAGCGAGCGGGTAATCAGCCAGCCGATCATCCCGACGACGATGACGCCCGCGAACCCGCCCCACAGGATAATGCCGAGCGCCCATTGCGAATCCGCCTCGACCTGAGCGATCCGCCGTTTCAGCGTCTCGCCTTCCTGACGATCGACATCGTCGACGGCAGAGCGTATCTGGTCCATCAACGTCTTGCCTTTGGTTGTCGCCACCTCTTTGGCGGCGGCGTCAAACCCGGCGATCCGGCGCAGGTCGATCGTCCGTTTCAGTTCGGCAAGTTTCGCGTCGATCGTCGGCTGGATCGCCGACAAAATGCGTTCCTGCTCGGGATTGCCGGTGGCCATCTGCTGCACGGCATTGAGCGTCGGCTTGATTTCCGCCACCGCCGCCTGGTAAGGCGCCAGATAAGTGTCGTCGCCCGTCAGCAGAAAGCCGCGCTGACCGGTTTCAGCATCAATCATCTCGGCCAGCAGCAAGCGGAACTTGGCGCGCACCTCGTATGAACGTGCCACTTTATCGTCGTTTTCGGTCAGGGCCGTCGTGCTGCGGTGCGCAACCACGGCGATCAACAGCAGCACCAGTGCGGCCGCACCGTATCCGGCGGCCAGCCGTTTTGCGAAGGTCCATTGGCTGAACATCATCGCTCCGAATTCCTTTTATTGCCGGTTGCCGGAACCTGTAATTGCAGCGCCTCGATCAGCGACGGCAAATGTACGATTGGGCGCAACTCGTCATCCAGGCGCACGAAATCGCGAACAGGGGTGCGCTGGCGCGCATCGGTTTGGTGGGCGACAAACGCATCGTGAGGGACCCGTAAATGTGCCGCCAACGTCTCGAAGGCGAACGCCAGTGTGGCGTCGGCGGTCATGGCAAACCAGCGCGCCGGCCCGGCCCGGCCGCAGCCGAGCAGTGCGCGCAGATCGTAGACGGGCACAATCGTTCCGCGACAACCGGCGATGCCGAGCAACGCCGTGCCGCCGCCTGGCAGGCGGGTAATCCTGCGTGCGGCCAGGATCTCGTCGATCTCCGACAGGCGCAGCGCATAAGGCTCGTCGCCCAGGGTTATCGCAAGCAGTTCCTCGACGGCCGGCGGAGCTGCCGGCCTCGCCTCGGCAAAGGATCGATCGAAAGCTTGCCGCAAGGCGGCGGCCGTGTCGGTGACCGCCGCCGGAGGATCGCTCATGGCGCGCCTTCAATATTTGTGTCCCCGCATTCCTGCAGCGCCGACCGGCACAGCGCGACCAGCGCATTCCGGCTGAAACCACCTCCGAACAGCAGGAGCCGGGACGAATCTTCCCGCTTCAGCAGGATCAGTGCCTGCGCCAATTCGCGTCGCGCGGTATCGCGATCGCCCGCCCGTCGTGCCAGCAGGCCGAGATGCAGCCACGGCATTGCAAATCCAGGGTCGAGATAAACCGCCATACGATCATGCTCGACAGCGCCCGCCCGGTCGCCGGCGTTGTCCCGGCACAACGCGGAAACGTAATGCGCGCCAGCATTGAACTCGTCGATATCCAGCAGATGTTCACATGCCGCTTCCGCTGCGGGCAGCCGATGGCTGAGCGCCAGCAGTATCGCCTCAAGCAGCAGCGCATCCGGATCGCGCGCCGCCGCCGGCAAAGTCTGAACCAGCGCCAGCGCCTCGACAAACTGCTCTGCCCCAAGCAGATCGCGCGCCCGGGCGAGGTTGCGCGCCGGCGCCGGGGCTACGGGTACTGCAGCCAAACTGGGTGTTGCAGGCAAACTGGGCGTCGCAGGCAAACTGGGCGTCGCAGCCAAACGGGGCGGCGCGGTCAACTCCGCAACCCGCCGACTGGCCCCGGCAATCAGGGCGACCCAGGAATCGCTAAGCGCCGGTTCCGGCTCTCCGCGTGCCACGCTCGTCTCGTCCTGACCTGCGAGCCGGCGCGACGTCGCGCGCCCGGCTGAATTTGGCGGGTCATCCTCTTTCAGCTGGTAGTAGAAGGTGTCGTCGGTGTGCCGCAGGTGGAAATCATCCGACAGGTCGCGCAGTGTTTCGGCGTGCCCGAGAAACAGATATCCGCCGGGGCGCAGCGAACGCGCAATCCGCACCAGCAGGGCGCGGGCTTGAGGTCGCCCGAAATACATCATCGTATTGCGGCAGAACACGACGTCGTAAAAAGCCGGTGGCCACAAATCGGCGTCGTCGACTGCCAGGTTTCGCTGTTCGAAACGAACCGCATCGCGAATGCGCCGATCGAGAAGCAGGTCGCGGCCGACGGGGTGGAACCACTGGCCCCGCACATCGGCCGGCGTGTCGCGCAGCGACCAGGGGGAGTAGCGCCCGGTTGCGGCCTTGGCGAGCGCTGCGGGATTGAGATCGGCCGCTCGGATGTCGACGGCCCATGTCGGATCGGTTACCGCTTTGGCAAGCAGGATGGCGAGCGAATAGGGTTCCTCCCCGGAAGCGCAGCCTGCCGACAGCAGCTTGAGAGTGCGGCCGGCGGCGTTTGCCGCCATGCGATCCGGCAGCACGGTATTGGCGAGCGCGCGAAACTGGTCGCTGTTACGGAAGAAATAAGTCTCGCCAACCGTCAGTTCCCTGGCAAGAACGGCCAGTTCGGCAGTCGTGGTATGGTTTTCGAGGCCGCTCAGATAGGCGTCTGTCGACAGGGCGGCACTATCCAACCGTCGCATCAGCACGGTGTTCAGGAAATCGGTCTTGGTCTCATCGAAATGCAAACCCGTCCGCAAGGTCACCAGCGTACGGAAGCGCTCGACGTCGCGTATGGTCACGAGGCGGTTCATGTCTGCAACTTTTGCGCGTCAAGGCGGTCGAGCAGGCTCTCGGGGATCAGCTTTCCGCCATTGAGAAACAGCATCAGTTCGTTATCGCGAACCTGAAGCGCCTGTACCGCTTCGTGCGCGGCATCACGCAGTAGTGTCGGCAGTTCGCGTTGCAGTTCGGATGCGATTGCATGCACACCGATTACTTCGGTAACCGCCAAGGCAACGAGGCGGCCGCTACCGACATCGATAGTCACCAAACGCTGCGGGTGGTCTTCTTTTTCACCGCCGAGAAGCTGTGCCGTCGCGATGACCGGCACCGCGTCGCCGTGCACGACGGCGAGACCGGCGATGAAATCCGGGGCCTCCAAAAACGGCTCAAGCGGCGGCATCCGCATGGTTTCGACGACATGCGTGATCGCCAGCGCACAGAGCCGCGTTCCGGCACGGCACAACAGCCACATTTGCGGATTCGCACCGACACCGCTCGCCGCAGCCATTCATCAGACCCCTCCGGAAACCGCCGGGACGGCAAAGATTACCTTAGAGGTATTGCACCATCGACCCCAACCCTGAATTGAAATTGGTTAAAAATTTATTGAAATAGAGAAATCGCGAAGCCGCGATGTCAATCCCCATAGACTCCAAGTCTACAGCCGATGCTTGCCGGTGGAGAACTCGACGCGGGCGACCTGTCGCAGCCGAGCCAGACGAGCGCGCACGGTGAGGGGATGATGTTTGGCGGCATCGTGGTCGCCGCGTTCGGCAAATACGTCGCCGTGCTGGTTGAAACGCACGCGGTGCCTGCCGGTCAGCAGCGTGCCGAGCCCGGCATGGTCGAGGCTCCAGTTGCGCACCGGGCCGGTATCGATGTGCATAAAACCGGAGTGCGGATACCACCCGACGCCACCGCGCCGCATCGCGCGCGCCGCCTTCATCGCGACCGCCAACCGGTCGCCGAAATGCACGTCGAGAGCGCGGCCGTAAAGATGCTGGCTGTTTTCGGCGACGCCGAAATGAGTGTGCGATATTTTCGCGTTGGTTGCCGGCGTGCGGTAGGCGGACAGGATCGTCGCGTTCGACTGCCCCACCGCCTGCATCACACGGGCGAGAAAATCGATAACCCCGACATCAAAACTGATTCGGTCGCCGGTGTGCGAGTCGCGCAGAAAGGTCGACAGATCGGCCATGACTTCGGGTAGCGGCCCGTGGTCGTTGCGGTAGATGCCGCTGAACCGCTCGCCGGTGTTCTGGTTGGTCAGGTTGAGGCGAAAGGCTGGCGGTGGCGGCAAGGGCAGGGCGCGGGCGAGATGCGGAAAGGTCGCCGAACCGGCGATCAGGGACAGTAAAAGCCGTCGATCCATTGTCCTCGATTGGTATAGTGAGACCCCACATGCATTGTGTCGCGCCGACCCGGTGGTAGCGCCAGAGACATCAATATGTGGCGGAATACAGGGAACTATACCTGGACGTGCCAGTCAGAAAATGCGGCAAAAGGTTGCCGACTATTTGGTTTATTCTTAGAAACGCTTGAGTAAACGATCAATGTAGTCGAGTTCAATCTCAGGTCGTGCACGCTCGCCGGCGCGGCGGCGCAATTCATCGAGGATTTGCCGCGATTTTTGCAGCACGCTTTCATCTGGAATTTTAACGTCGCCCTGGTCGTAAGTGCCGTTATTGGACGCCGGCCGCCCGAACGGATCTTCGTCGCTTTGCCGGTTCCGCGGAGTGTGTTCATCCTTGCCGGCTTCGTCGCCGTTCTGGTCGTCCCAACCGTTGCCAAGGCGCTTTTTCAACTGCTGGGCAAAGTCTCGCGCTGCCTGCTGGAGCTGGTCGAGCGCATCGGTCTGCGGGCCGATGGCCTGACCCGGCTGGCCCTGCTGCAAGGCGCCGGCGGCGTCGCGCATCGCCCGCTCGGCGCGGCCGAACGGTTCGGGAATGTCGCCCATGCTGTCGCCCAGCCGGCGCATCATGTCACCGAGCGTGTGGCGCAGCGCCTCCTGCTGGCCGGCGGCGTCACCCATCTCGCCGGCTTGGCCCGAATCCGACTCCTCGCCGCCCGGCTGTTCCCCGGGTTGCTGTCCCGGCTGCTGACCCATCCGCGGTTGGCCGTTTTGTCCCTGTTGGCCGCGGCGGCCTTCCTGACCCATCTGGCGCTGCGCGCGGAAGCTGCGGTCGAGCAGTTGCTGCTGCCGCTGCATCATGTCCTGCATGCCGCGCATCATCTGCTGCGCCTGGTTGGCGCCACGCTGCTGCGCCTGCCCCGGTTGGGCGGTGCGCAGGTTTTCCAGCATGTTCTGTAGCTGCGACAGCATCTCGCGCGCCTGATCGCGGGCGCCGCTGCGCGCCAGTTCCTGGGCGCGGTCGAGCATGCGTTGCAGGTCTTTGCTGGTCAGCATATGCGAAGGGTCGATCGGCGTTGTCGATTCGTTCGGATGACGCTGTGCCTCCTGCGCCATTGCCTGGAGGTAGCGGTCCATCGCCTCGCGCAATTCCGCCATCAGCTTTTCGACATCCGCGTCCGGCGCGCCTTTCGCCAGCGCGTCCTGCAATTGCTGCTGCAGGCGGCGCAGATCGCGCTCGGCGACCGACATATGGCCGTCTTCGATGCGCAACGCGGTATCCCACAACAGCTGCTCGACCATCGTGATCGCGGCCTTGCCGGCGTCGCGCCGCAGTTGCTGCTGCGCCAACCGCAGCGCCAGGAACACGACGGCATCGTCGCTGTAGAGCGCCGGGCGGCTGTTCAAATCGCCGAGAATCTCTGCGACCGCTGCGGCCGAAGCCGGGTCTTTCGCCAGTTCCTTGCGCTGGTCGATGATCGCGCGGGCGATCGGGTGGTGAAAGCTGCGCTCCGGCAGCACCATGCGCGCGGGTTCGCTTTCGCCGGTCTGGCCGAGCGCGTCGGTCGCAACGAGGCGGATTTCGACCGGCAGACCGGCCCAGGGGTGCGGCGACAGATCGTGGTAGCTGGTGGCCGCGGCCTCACGCAGATGCACGCCGGGCAGCGGCAGATCGAGTTCGATTTTCTCGTCAGAGGCATCTTTTGCAGAGGCGCTCGCACCCTGGCGCCGGATCACCGCCTTGACCGATTCGACGCCGTAATCGTCGCCGGCCTTGTAATCAAGGCGCAGGGCCGCGCGCGCTGTGCCTTTCGGCGCCTGTGCAAAGGCGATCGTCGGCGGGGTGTCGGGGACGATCTCGACCGGCCATTTGCCGAGCACGGTGCCGCCCTGGGCGAGCGTCAGCAATTTGCCGTGGTCGAGCTTGCTTTCGAAGCGGAAATTCTGCTTGTCGATCGCGGTGAAATTGCTGTTTTCGCCGTCGATCGAAAGATGCGGCACCGCATCGCCGCCATGCACCTGCGCCAGCAGCGCGCTGCCGGTCGCGACCTGCACCGGCACAGCGCCGGCGGCGGGATCACCGGCCCGCAGAAACAGCGGCGGCAGCCCGGTATATTCCGGCGGCGTCAACCACAGGTCAAAGCTCGCCGCGGCCGTGCCCGGCCCGCCGCCATCCACTCCGGGGAGGACCGCGCGCGCCAGCCGGTCCCGCCAGTCGGCGCCGGCATCGATCGCGCCCAGCAGCAGCAGAATCGCCAGCACCGAACGCACGCCCCACGGGTCATGCCGCGCCAATCCGGCTTGCGGCCAGCCGACGCGCAGCCGGCGCGCCGCGGCCGCCATGCGGCTTTGATGCGCTGCCCATAGCGCCGCGGCACCGCTATCGAGCGGCGCGCTCGGCCGGTCGGCCAGCGCCTGCAACGGGCGATGTGCAAGGCCGCTCGACCGCTCGATGCGGCGGCGCGAGGCAATCGCATCCGGCCACGCGGCGATTCCGGCGCGGCCCAGCCCGAAATAAATCGCACCGGCCAGGGCCGCGACAAACAGCGTCAAAACGCCGGCATGCACCAAACCCGGCAATAGCGGCAGCACGTCGAACAACGCCAGCACCAGAAACACCAGCACGACGCACAAGGCCGGCCACGCCGCCGGCCAGGCCCGCTCCCACAACAGCGCCGCCCCGGCCAGCCGCAGGCGCGCGGCGAGCGAGCGCCGGCCGGGCGGCAATGCGGCCGCCGGCTGGTCGCTCACGCAGCGCCTCGCCCGGAAGGTGTTGCATTCGGCTCCATGAGCCAGTCCGGAACGGTGTCGAGCTTCAGCATGTCGGCAAAACTCGGACGTGGACGGATAACGTCAAAGCGGGCGCCGGAAACCAGGATTTCCGGCACCAGCGGCCGCGTGTTGTAGGTCGAACTCATCACCGCGCCGTAAGCGCCGGCACAAGTCAGCGCGACCAGATCGCCATCGGCCAGCGGCGGCAGGTCGCGGTCGGTGGCAAAAGTGTCGCCAGTCTCGCACACTGGGCCGACGACATCGGCCCGGCTCAGTATCGCACCCGCTCCGGGCAGCCGCACCGGCACGATATCGTGATAGGCGTCGTACAGCGCCGGCCGGATCAAATCGTTCATCGCCGCGTCGAGAATGACGAACCGCTTTGAGGCGCCGTCCTTGACGTAGATCACGCGCGAGATCAGCAGCCCGGCCGGTCCTACCAATACCCGCCCCGGCTCGCAGGCGATCTCGACATCGAGCGGCCCGAAGATCTGTTGTCCCAGCCGGGCATATTCCTGCAGCGCCGGCGGCGTCTCGGCGTGATAGCGGATGCCGAGACCGCCGCCGAGATCGACCCGCCGCACCGCGAGACCGCTTTGGCGCAACGCGACGATCAGTTCGGCCAGCCGCCGGAACGCCTCGCGAAACGGCCCGAGGCCGCCGCCGGTCTGCGAGCCGATATGCACCGCGAGGCCGACCGGCTCGATGCCCGGCAGGCCGCTCGCCAGCCGGTACGCTGCCGGCGCCTCATCGATGTCGATGCCGAACTTGTTTTCCTTTTTGCCGGTCGAAATCTTGGCATGGGTCAGCGCATCGACATCGGGGTTGACCCGGATCGCGATGCGCGCCATTTGCCCGCGCGCGGCGGCAAGCTCGCTCAACAGGTGCAATTCGGGGAGTGATTCGACATTGATCTGGTGAATTCCGGCGTCAAGCGCCGCGGCGAGTTCGTCGCGTGTCTTGCCGACCCCGGAGAAAATGATCCGCTGCGGCGGAATGCCGGCCGCCAGGGCGCGGCGCAACTCGCCGTCCGACACGACATCGGCCCCGGCGCCAAGCCTGGCCAGCAGCCGCAACACCGCAAGGTTCGAATTGGCTTTGACCGCATAACAGACAAGCGCGCCGCCGGCCGGGGCGAACGCCTCGGCAAAGGTGCGATAGCGCGCCGTCAGCGCGCCAGCCGAATAAAGATAGAACGGCGTCCCGACCGCCTCGGCGATGCCGGCCACCGTGCTGTCCTCGGCGTAGAGTTCGCCGTCGCGGTAAGGGAAGAACTCACTCACTTGGATAGACCCGGGGGAAGGTGTCGGGTTCACCCGACGGTGGCTGCGGCGCGCCTTTCTTGCCGCAGCCGGCCAAGGCCAGCACGACCATCAGCATGACGAGCAGATGTGCGATCCTGCCACTCATTCAAGCAACCTCCCGCGCGGCAAGAAACCTCCCGCGCGCCGCCGCGGCGGCCTCGCGCACCCGCACCGGGGCCGTACCGCCAAAGCTGGTGCGGCTGGCGACCGACCGTTCGACCGCGAGCGCCTCGTAAACCGCCGGCGTGATGGCTGGCTCAACCGCCTGCAAGTCACCGAGCGGCAATTCGGCGAGGGTACAGCCGCGGCTTTCGGCGCGCGCGACGATTTCGCCGGTGATGTGGTGGGCGCGGCGAAACGGGAGGTTCAATTCACGCACCAGCCAGTCGGCGAGATCGGTCGCGGTGCTGAACCCGCGCGCCGCAGCGGCGCGCAGCCGCTCACGGTCGGGCCGCATGTCGCGCACCATGCCGGCGGTCGCCGCTAGGCACAGCTCCAGCGCATCGGCCGCCTCGAACACCGGTACTTTGTCTTCCTGCATGTCCTTTTGGTACGCCAGCGGCAGACCCTTCATCACCGTCAGCAGCGCAAGAAGCGAGCCGTTGAGGCGGCCGGTCTTGGCGCGCACCAGTTCGGCCGCGTCGGGGTTGCGCTTTTGCGGCATGATCGAGCTGCCGGTCGTAAACGCGTCGCTGAGGCGGATAAAGCCGTAAGCGTCGCTCGACCAGATGACGACTTCCTCGGCAAAGCGCGACAGATGCGTGCCGGCAAGCGCGGCGGCGGCGAGAAACTCGATCGCAAAATCCCGGTCCGATACGGCATCGAGCGAGTTCGCGGTTGGCCGGTCGAAGCCGAGCGCAGCGGCGGTTGCCTGACGATCGATCGGAAACGCGGTACCGGCCAGGGCCGCGGCGCCAAGCGGGTTTTCATTCAGCCGGCGACGGCAATCGGCAAACCGGCCACGGTCGCGCCCCAGCATCTCGACATAGGCCAGCAGGTGGTGGCCAAGGGTTACGGGCTGGGCAATCTGCAGGTGTGTAAAGCCCGGCATCACGGTATCGGTGTGCGCCTCCGCCTGGTCGATCAATGCCGCCTGCACATCTCGCATCGCAGCATCGACTCGATCGATTGTGCCGCGCACCCACAGGCGGAAATCGGTCGCGACCTGGTCGTTACGCGAGCGCGCGGTGTGCAGGCGGCCTGCGGCTGGGCCGATCAGCGCGGCAAGGCGGGCCTCGATATTGAGGTGGATGTCTTCATTCGCCTCGCTGAAGGCAAAACTCCCCGCGTCAATCTCACCCCGGATTTTCTCTAGACCCTTGGCGATGGCCGCCCCATCTTCGGGCGACAGAATGTTCTGCGCGACCAGCATTGCGCAATGCGCCAGCGACCCGGCGATGTCCTCGGCGTAAAGGCGTTTGTCGAATTCGATCGAGGCATTGATGCGGCTCATGATTGCGGCCGGGCCGCCAGCAAAGCGGCCACCCCACATGGTATTGGCGCCGGCGGCGTCTGGCGCATCGGTGCTGGCGGGGGTCTCGGCCCGGTTTGTCACGGTGTTCGCCACGATGGCAGTCGTGCTCCTGTGTACGCTCTCGGCGGCGGTCGCGGCCGACGATCAACAGATGAAACTCGGCGAGTTTATCCCGGCGACCCCGCCGCAGCCAGCGCCAGAGGTCGCATTTACCGACACCGAGGGCAAGCCGGCCAGCCTCGCCGATCTGAAAGGCAAGCCGGTCATCGTCAATGTCTGGGCGACATGGTGCGACCCCTGCGTCCGCGAAATGCCGTCGCTCGAACAACTGCAACGCAATCTCGACGGCAGGCTGGTGGTCGCGGCAATCTCGGAAGACCGTGGCGGCGCCAAGGTGGTCGACCCGTTTGTCGAGAAAATGGGGCTGACAAAGCTGCACGTTTTTCTCGACCCGAAATCCAATGTCAGCCATGCCTTCGAGCTGCGCGGCCTGCCGACCAGCATCATCCTCGACGCGCAAGGCCGCGTTGCCGGCCGCGTCGAGGGACCGGCTGTGTGGGATTCGGCGAAAATGATGGCGGTGCTCCAACCGTTTCTGAATACCGGCGCAACCGACTCACCACTGAAAAACGCACAAAGTGATCGGTTATTGCAATCCCGGGAATAAGATCAGGCAACCAGTACCCTGAAATTTTGAACGGCGGATGACGCTGCGCTTATCCGCCCTACATTTCTTCGTATTTGTTGCAACCCGCATCGCCGAGCAGTCGGATTTTCTCCACGAGGTTGAAGGCGCGGGGTGTATGGTTTCGCGGTTCAACAGGAGTTTGGCCGGTGAGCCAGGCAGCGCTGCAGATACCGGCACCGCCACGGCCGGCGATAGCCGGACCGCTGGCTGAAACATTGCGGCAATGGGAGTCGCTTCTTGGCGCGATCCCGACCGGCATGGCGATCTATGATTGCGACGGCCGTCTGGTTCAATACAACGATTTCGCGGCGCAATTGTGGGGGCAGGCGCCGCTGCCGGGGACGGTGTGGTTTACCGGTGCGTGGCGAGTGCGGGATGTTACCGGCGACAACCCGGTGGCGACCGTTTTGCGCACCGGGCAACCGCTACGCGATTGCGAAGAGGCGGTCGAGCATCGCGACGGCACCTGTTTGATCCTGCTGCAAAATCTCGACCCGCTGCGGGATTGCGAGGGCAGGCCGGTCGGCGTCATCGCGTGCTTCCGCGACATTACAAAACGCGCCGCTACCCATAGCGAAGTCAAGGCGAGCGAGGAAACGCTGCGGGCGGTGGTAGAGACAACCCCGGAATGCGTCAAGATCGTCGCTGCCGACGGCACGCTGCTGCGCATGAACGAAGCCGGTCTCAGGATGATCGATGCCGACAGCGCCGAGATGGTTGTCGGCTCGCCGGTCCTTAACATGATCGCCCCGGACTATCGCGATGAATGGTGGTGCAATCACCGGCGGGTCTGCAACGGCGAACGACTGAACTGGCAGTTCGATGTCGTGAGCTTGCGCGGTATGCGGCGCCGCCTGGAGACCGCGGCAGTGCCGTTGCCCCAGGCGGACGGGTCGCTGGCGCAACTGGCCGTCACCCGCGATGTCACGCGGCGGCGGGTTGACGAATTGCGGCTGCGCGAAAGCGAAGAGCGGTTTCGCCGCATCTTTGAACAGAGCCCGGTCTGCAAGATGATCGCGGGCGTCGATTTTCGGCTGACATCGGTCAACCCCGCGCTGTGCCGGATGCTCGGTTACACCGAAGGCGAGCTGATCGGTCACAGCTTCCTTGATCTGGTTTACCCCGAAGATCGCGCGGCCTGTGCGGCCGCCGGCCGGGCGCTGCGCGACGGCGAGATCGAGCAGATACAACTTGAAGGGCGCTATCTGCGCAAATCCGGGGACCCGATATGGGTCAGCGTCACGGTCGGCCCGATCCGTGACGCCGAGGGCCGGTTTCTGAGCGGGCTTGCGGTCATCGAAAACATCGACGACCGCAAGCGGATGACCGAGGCATTACAGGCCAGCGAGCAGCGCCTGCGCGAGTTCACCGATTCGCTCGAACGCCTGGCCGAGGAACGTGCCCGCCAACTGGCATCAAGCCGGGCACAGCTGCAGGCGTTTTTTCATAATTCACCGGACTGGCTGACGCTGCAGCGGGTCGGTGCCGACGGCACCATCGTCTATGTCGATCTGAATGCCACCTGCGAGGCGGCTTACGGTTTGCCGCGCGAACAGGTCATCGGCCGCCACCTCAGCGAAATTCTCGGCCGCGAGGAAGCCGAAATGCCCTCGCACCATATTCGCGAATGCGTCCGCAGCGGCGTTTCACAGCGCTATGTCGCACGCCGCACGATGGCGGGGCGGACCCGCACGATCGACGTGATGGTGACGCCGGTCCCCGGCAAGGCGCCGGACGGCAGCCAGTTGATCATTACGACCGCGCGCGACCTGACCGAACGCGACGAACTCGAAGCCCAATTACGGCAAGCGCAAAAGATGGAAGTCGTCGGCCAGTTGACCGGCGGCGTGGCGCATGATTTCAACAATCTGCTGACGGCAATCCTCGGCAACCTCGAATTGCTGCAACTGCGGATGCCGGGCGATGCGCAGAGCGCCAAACAGATCGATGCGGCCTTGCGGGCGGCGCATCGCGGCGCCCGCCTGACTGAGCAGCTCTTGGCGTTTTCGCGGCGCCAGCACCTGCGGCCGGAGCCGGTCAGCGTCAATCTCGTGCTTGATGGAATGAATGATCTGGTGGCGCGCACGATCGGACCGAACATCGCGGTTAAGACCGATTTGGCTGCCGAGGTGTGGCCGGCATTGGCTGATCGAACGCAGCTTGAGATCGCGGTTCTGAACCTTGCCATCAACGCGCGCGACGCGATGCCGGATGGCGGCACGGTGTTTATCGGCACCGCCAACGTCGCCGGCGACAGCGCGATCCTGCCGCCGGAAATCGCGGGGTGCGACTGCATCGAGGTGATGGTGCGCGACACCGGCACCGGCATGTCGGCGGAAACCCTGGCCCGCGCCGTCGAGCCGTTTTTTACGACCAAGGAAAGCGGCAAGGGCAGCGGCCTCGGCCTCAGCCAGGTTTACGGGCTGGCGCAACAATCCGGCGGCGCGCTGCGTCTCGAAAGCCGGTTCGGCGAAGGCACCACGGTGCGGATTTATCTGCCGCGCTCGCCGGCCGCCGCTGCGCTTATGGTGGAAAATGCGGTGCGCGCGCCCGGTGGCCGGCACGCGCAAGGACACATTCTGGTGGTCGACGATGAAGACGACGTGCGCGAAATCGCCGCCCTGATGCTGCGCCACAGCGGTTATTCCGTGACCGAACTGAGCAGCGGCGAGGCGGCGCTCGATGCACTGTCAGATGGCCATCCGTATGATCTCGTGCTGATCGACGTGGCCATGCCAGGGCTAGGCGGTATCGAGACGCTGCGGCGGGCCAGGGTCATGCAGCCGGGGCTGCCGGCCTTGCTGATGACGGGTTACATTTCGGCGCATGGCTCGGTCGGAGGACACGATCCGCTGATCAAAAAGCCGTTTATGTTGGCTGATCTCGCAAAGGCCGTGGAAGAAACATTGAACCTGGCGCGGGACGACGCATTCATTGGACTGCTCAGGGGAAGCTGACCGGCGGGAATTACGAGAAAATGTAAGCCGCTGCGAACAGGATGACGACGAGGACAGTCGAGACGACCAGAACATAACGGACGACCCCTTCCTTCGAGCCGGCGCGTGCTCTGGTAGCAGAGGGTTCCTGGTACGGCATGACTGGTCTTTCCAAAATCTGTTCCTGATTGCTGAACGGATCGAACGGTCTTTCGATCCGTGCGTGGCGGCATCAGCTCACCGGCGCCTCCAGCGCCTCGGCCGGGTCGCGCTGATCCAGAACGCTGGCGATCAGCTGATACTTGACCCGGGCGTTGGTCATGTCGCGGAAGAACGTGACGAGGTCACCCCACGGGTCGTTGATCTTGTGGAGGCCCGAAATAAACGCGACGACGGTGCCGACCTCGATCCGGCTCTGCATCACCAGCCAGCCGCCGACGAACAGGACGCTGACGATCCCGAGGTGAAACAGAAGGTTCATCACAAAATTCATCGCGAATTTGCGGCGATAAATTTCCATATTGAGGCGGTAAACATCGTTGGCCCGGTCGCGATACATCTCGGGCGACCGTTCTTCGATACCCTCGGCTGTTTCGTTGACGACATTGATACTGAGTTCTCGCAAGGCTTCGATGCGCGCCTTTGTCCGGTCATTGATCGATTTCTGCATCATCGGAACAAAAATCACCTGGGGCACGAACAGCCCGAGCCCGATCAGCGCCATCCAGGGCTGAAGAAATAATAAATAAGTGAAAACGCTGATCAAAATGCCGCCGTGCAGCACCGGTTCCGAAATACTGGTCGACACGAAACTGCCGACCGGATCAGCCTCGGACAGAATGATCGAGACGCCGAGACCCTCCTTATCGCTGCTGCCGCGATCCGGATGATGCAGGGCCGCTTCATAAGTGTCGAGCCGTAGGCGGCGGCTTGTCGCCTCGCCGATCGAGTTGCGGTAGATGTTCATGGCGAGCTTGCCGATGCCCTGCAACAGCACAACGACGCCATAAATTGCGCTCAGCCAGATCAGTAAGGAAAATGTGCGGTTGTGTATCGCATCGTTAACGATGCGCCGCTGCAACTCCAGAGGCACCAGGTCGAGCAGAAAAACGACGACCGATATCAGCGCCAAGACGATTTGCGAGCGCTTGCTGGTCTGCCAGATATATCGGTAAAGCCCCGCTGTCCGGTACGACGGCGCCTGGGCTAGCGGAACTTTGCCTGCGTCTCCGCTCGGCGTTTCAGAGTGGTTCGATTGGCCAGAGGCGTTGGATTGGCCAATCGGCTCGCTGATGTCATCGGAAGCACTATTTGCTTGCCGCCCCGGTGCCGCTTTAAGGATTGCCGACGCGGCGCCATTATGTGGCTCGTTCAGGGTTCACCGGCTGAAACGGAATTGTTGTCGCCGTTTTCCAGACGACAGGCCGCCTGCTCAAGGTCTTCCGCCGTGCGCAACCGCGCATCCCAGATAAAGCTACTGTTTGCCCGTTCGGCATATTGACGATACCAGGTCGCAAGTTCGCGCAGCTTCTGTATCTGATTCATTGGCGTTCATCCCTCCGTACCTGGCCTCATGTATTTGGCATGGTGATGAACAGTTTGCTTTGAGGCGCGTTCCCGCCACCGCGCCGAATACGGAATTTTGCTTGAAGGTCAGAACATCAACTTTCCGCAGCTTGACGAGGCCCTGGAGGAGCGCTGCCGAGAACGCGTCGCAGTTTTGCGGCGAGCTGGTCGCGACCGTAGGGTTTGCTGAGCAACTCGACGCCGGGATCGAGCCGTCCGTGATGCACGATGGCGTTTTCGGTATATCCCGAAGTGAAGAGGACCTTGAGGTCTGGCATGACGAGCCGGGCGCGTTCGGCGAGTTGCCGGCCGCTCAGCGCCCCGGGCATGACAACATCGGTAAATAGCAGGTCAATATCGTCGCGCTGTTCGAGAATGATCAGCGCCTCCGCGCCGTTCGCGGCCGCGATTACGGTATAGCCAAGATCCTCAAGCATCAGCGCGACAGTGCTGCGGACGATGTCGTCGTCATCGACCAGCAGCACGATTTCCGTGCCGGTGACGGCGAGCGCCGCAGCCGGCACCACCGGCTGGATCGTCTCCTGGGCGAGGCTGCGCGGCAGATATAGCTTGATCGTCGTCCCCTCGCCGATTTCGCTGTAGAGCTTCAGATGGCCGCCCGATTGCTTGACAAAGCCGTAGACCTGCGGCAATCCGAGGCCGGTGCCTTCGCCGGCCGGTTTCGTTGTAAAGAACGGGTCGAGCGCTCGGGCCATCGTCGCGGCGTCCATGCCGCTGCCGGTATCGGTGATCGCAAACAGCACATATTGCCCCGGTTCGACTTCGGCGTGACGGGCGGCATAGGCGTCGTCGAGCGCGGCATTGCCGACTTCGATCGTCAGCTTGCCGCCGTCCGGCATCGCATCGCGCCCGTTGATTGCCAGGTTGAGTACGGCCGATTGGAATTCCGAGCCGTCGAGCGTCGTGTTCCACAGCCCGCCGGCGGCGACGCATTCGACCGTGACCGCTTCACCAACCGCCCGGCGGATCAGCGGCAATGCCTCCTGGACGAGGTTGCCAAGATTGACGATCGACGGTTGCAACGGCTGCCGCCGGGCAAACGCCAGCAGCTGCCGCGTCAGCCGCGATGCGCGCTCAGCCGCGACGCTCATCATGTCGATCCGCTCGCGCACCCGCTCATCGCGGCCGATGGCGCCGCGCAGCAGGCCGAGGCTGCCGATGATGATGGTCAGCAGGTTGTTGAAGTCATGCGCCACGCCGCCGGTCATCCGGCCCATCGATTCGAGCTTTTGCGCTTGCCGCAATGCTTCTTCCGCCTGCCGGCGCTCGGTGACGTCGAGCAGGGTCACGACATGGCCGCCACCGGGGGTCGGATTGTGGAAGATTTCAACGGCATGGCCCCGCTCGCCCTGGTGCTCGATCAATGCCGCCCGCCCGGTGCCGCGCGCCGCCGCCTCAACCTCTGCAATGCGGCCGCACAACCCGTTCACATTGTCGCCGTCAAGGGTTAGCGGCGTTCCGCGCCGGACATCCGTTTCGGCAATGTCGGTCATTGTCAGAAAAGTATTGTTCCAGGCACGCAGCCGGCCGCGATGGTCGAACGCCGCGACTCCTTCGCGGACACTGTCGAGCGTCGCTTTCAGCATCCGCTCCGATAAGGTCGTGTCGTGATAGGCGCGCCCCAACAATAAGGCCCCTAGGATTAGCGATATCGCCGCGATACCACTGGCGATAATAAAGGTTTGCGTCACCTGGTCTTCCGCCGCCGCGGCGCGCTCAAGCCGGTTGCGCAGCCGCTGATTGGCGGCATCCACGATTGCGCCGAGATCGCTGGCGACCATTTCCATGCTGTGGCGGCCGATCCCGGTGTCGACGATGGACCGCGCCGCGTCGAAACCATGCGCGCGCATTGCGGTGATCGTGCTCGCGAGTTCGTTCATCTTGGTCGTGACATCCGATTGCAGCTTGAGCAGGCGCTCCGCCTGCTCGGAGTCGTTGATCGAATGTTGCAGCTGAATCATCAGCCGCGGCAGGTTTTTGCGAGCCTCCTCATAGGGCGCGAGATAGTCGTCCTGGCCGGTGACCAGAAAGCCGCGCTGACCGCGTTCGGCGTCCTGCACCGCCTCGTCGACGGCGTTGGCGGCACGGATCGATTTGAAGCTGAGGATCGTCTCAGCCCGCGCCTGCCGCGCATCGGGGACATTCTGCGCGAGCTGGAAAATCACGATGCCCGAGATGAAAAACAGCGGTATGCCGGCAAACAGCAGCGCCGGAATTGCGACACGTGCGTTCCATAGTTTCGCCATGCCTGAATGCACCATCCTTGCGAAGACCGAAACTTGCCCGGTCTCAATGTTTTTACGACGGGCCTCCGCCGGGTTTTTACGACCGGCCGCCGCCGGCGAAATACCGCGCATCCATTTATAGCGGCGACACCGTATCAGCAATGCGCTGCAAGCGTCGGCGGCTTTCTTTTCGGGTCGACCCAGACACGCAAGGTTGGCTGGTGCCGCGTTCGTTGGGCCTTAAGCGGAACGATAAGCTTTGTTTACAAACCGCCGGTCTTTTAACGAAATCGTCGCGTGTGATACGGAATTGTTACACTATTTTACCGAGCTGAGATTCTCGGTACATCATGGGGTTACATCGGTCCTCTAAAACCTCTCGCCATCGTCAGACCCCAACCGGGGGTCGCAAAGGCAAGGTGAGGCTCTTCCGATGACCGATTTCGCCAAGCTGCTTGAGGTCGAGATCCCCCGTCTGCGGCGCTACGCCCGTGCGTTGACCCGGGATGTCACACGCGCCGACGATCTGGTGCAAAGCTGCCTTACTCGGGCGATTGCCAAACAGCATCTGTGGGAACCCGGCACCGATCTGCGGGCCTGGCTCTTCACCATTCTGCATAACCAGCACGTCAACGACGTGCGCCGCTCGGTCCGCGAGGGCATTAATGTCGCGATTGAAGATGCCGCACCGGTTCTGACCGTGCAGCCGAACGCGATGGCGGCTCTTCAGCTCCGCGATCTCGAAGCGGCGATCGCCAAATTGTCGGAGGAGCAGCGGCAGGTCATCCTGCTGGTCGGGCTGGAGGGCATGCGGTACGAGGAAGTCGCCGAAATTCTCCATGTGCCGGTCGGAACCGTGCGCTCGCGCCTGTCGCGCGGTCGTGAGCAGCTTCGCCGGATGATGGAACTGGGAAGCGAGGCGGCGGAAAACGAAGAATCGACGGCGCCGCGCCGCACCGCGTTTGCTGCCAGCCGCAGCGTCTCGGGACGCGGTGTCCCGAGCCGTCGTGCCGCCGCCTGAACCCGCCGGCTTTCTTCTGCCGTAACGCCCGTTTTCTTCTGCCGTAACAAAGCAAATCGGCTCCCGCGCCTGCCGGCATGGGAGCCGAAATTTAACAGCATCCGATCGGACGAGTCCCTCAGAAGCGGACGCTGCCGTCGGAGGGAGGAGCTTCTGCGGGCGCGCGCGGGCGCGGTGCGTGGCGTCGCGGCGGTGGGGGGCGCCGGTGCACCATCGGCGGCATGACGGGCGGTTCGGCGACCGGCTCCGGCGGAGGCGGCGGTTCCGGTCGCGGCGTCGGTTTGAGCCATCCTCCCGGAACTAGATGCGATGGCGCGTCGTCTGCCGCTGCCGGGGAAGTCAGCCCGGCGCACAGGATCAATCCGGCCATCGCCGCCGGTACCGCCGCCAGACACGCATTGCGAAATTTCATCATCACCATTATCCGGAAACGCCAGATCTCACCCAATATTCCGGGCGTAACGTCGCACCGCCTCTGATTGGCTGCCGCAACGCATAAGAGCTGATCAAAGAAAGGCGGCCTGTCCCGCGTCGCCATAACAGAGCGCCGATGCCTGAGTCCGGTTCTGCTGGCACACTTCAAAGCAATAACGCACCTTCGCCCAGGCGAAAGCGCTGAGCGCTTCGTCATAAACGGCGATTGCGGCTTCCAGGTGGGCGGTGCGGTTTTCCAGTTCGCCGAGCCGCTGCAGCGACGCCGCGAGATCGTTCTGCGCCATCGCCCATTCGAGCGGCACCCGTTCGCGCTCAAAAATCGGCAAGATTTCCCGATATATCGCAATGGCTTCCTCAAAATGGTCCCCGCTCGCTTCGCGCTCGCCAAGAATCGACACGGCATTGGCGAGGTTGCCGCGTGTGCGAGCCCATTCGAGCGGGCCGAGATCCGGCCGCAATTCCTGCAATGCCAGGCGGTAGGCGACGATCGCCTCGTTGAGGCGGGCGACTCCTTCGCCTTCGTGGTCGCCGAGGGTCACCAGGGCGTTCCCCAAATTGTTCTGCGTCATCACCCAGTCGAAGGGGTACCGTTCGCGCGCATAAATTTGCAGCGCCCGGTTGTAGGCGACGAGCGCCTCCAGCAGGCGCGGGCTGCCTCCTTCGCGATCGCCAAGGCTGGACAGCGCATTCGCCAGATTTTTTTGCGTCGCGGCCCAGTCGAGCGGCGCGCTTGCCGGCGCATAAACCTTCAGCGCCTCGCGGCACGCCCCGACCGCCTCCTCCAGCAGTGCCGTGCCGGTTTCGCGTTCGGCGAGACTGCGCAATGCCGCGCCGAGATTATTTTGCGTCATCGCCCAGTCGAGCGGCACCCGCTCGCGCCGATAGCCGCGCAAGGCTTCCCGGAAGGCCGTAACGGCTTCCGCCAGACCCTCGGCGCCGGCGTCGCGCTCGCCAAGACGCCACAGCGCAGCGCCGAGATTGTTTTGCGTCATCGCCCAGTCGAGCGGCGCGCGGTCAAGTTCGTAGTAGGTCAGCGCCGCGCGATAAGCGGTGACCGCGTGTTGTAGCCGATCGCCGTTTGCGTCGCGCTCGCCAAGACGGCGCAACGCATTGCCGAGATTGTTCTGGGTTACCGCCCAATCGAGCGGGCTGCGTTGCCGGTTCAGGGTGCGCAGGGTCTGCCGGTACGATGCGACCGCCAATTCGAGGCGCGGCACCATCGGATTGCGGTCCCACAACGCGGCAGGCGGCCCGGCATCCGTCAGGGTTGTAAGGAACCGGCTCACCCGGAGGGGTGGCGTGCCGATCATCGCGTTCTATTCATGGCGCAAGTCGTGGCACAAGGGCGTAAACCGGCCGCGAGGGCTGTCGAAAACCATCCGTGAAGTTTAACGCAAGCGGGCGCGAGGTCTCTGGATTTTGCCGGCCTCGTCAAAACTGCCGGAAGTCATGGCGTCACGGCGCGCTCGCGCCGATCCGCACGCCGAATCGCCCAGGATCGCCACAGGTGGCGCAGTTATCAGGCGAGAATCAGCATGCCGATCCGCAGGACCTCAGCCACGCGCGGATCGTTGACGGGAAGGTATTCTTCAGGATTGAACATTTTGACGATCATCGGCCCGATGCCGTCGCCGGTGACGACCCCCGCATCGGCGCTGCCGTCCCGGCGGATGATGAAGGCGATGTCGCCGAGCGCGGCCGGCGCGCGCGGATCGACCAGCGCCAATGATCCCGGTCGCAGCAGAAAACCCAGGCGCTGTGAAAAATTCCGCACGTAAAAACATTCATTGTCGGCACGAAAGAATTCACTAAGCGGTATATGCTCGATGGCGCTGTCGCGATCGATGACAAAGCGGTGCGTTCCGTCATCACGTCGTTTCATGGCGCCGTAAACCGGCAGAACCAGTGCACCGTCGGGCCTCGCACCGGTATCGGCGACATGACGGATGCTGCGGCGCATGACATAGCGTTCAAGCGCCCCCAGCCGCCCCCATTTGGCGTCGTCTTTAAGCAGCGCCCGCGGCACCCGCGGCAATAGTTGTTCCGCCGCGACGCCCCGGCGCAACTGCTCCAGGTTTTCTTGCGTGCGCCGCTCGAACAAGACAATCAGTTCTGCCGAATTCATGGCATACAGGGCAGCGATCAGATCGATTTCTTGTGGCTGAATGATGCGGCTGGCCATCTCGACCCGGTGATAGACCGACAAGGTCATGCCGATCGCCGTTGCCACCTGCTGCATGGTTTTGCCGTGTTTTTTGCGCAGCTGCGCCAGTACATAGCCGGTCGCCGCAGCACCACTGGCAATGCTTGCTTCAATGACCTCCTGCTGGGCTTTCAGCCAATTCCTGCTGGATATGGAATCGCGGCCTGAAATCACGGGTATGTCCTCGGCCTTGCAGCCGAGAATTTCCGCCAGGTCTGCCAGTTGCAGATTTGTCAACCGGCGCTCCCCATTCTCGATTTTTGAAATGGCCGATTCGCCGATTGGCGGCTTTAACATCCTGCCGAGTTGCAGTTGCGTTAACTGTCGGCGTTTTCGGAACTCTTTGATATTATTAGGAAAGATAATTTCCGGTCTGGCCCGCATCTTAATCTCCTGGCCAGACCAGCCAACTTTCCGATTATCGTCAAGCTGTCAGGCATTGGCTAAGGGCGTGGCACAGTAATGATCGCGCGATGGGACCACGCGAGTCCGGCCCAGCACTTTCAACCTAAAATAGTTATGATCCCGTTAAATTGAAATGGGGTTGGGTGAGGTTGTGAAGGGCAACGACATGTGGCGGCGTCCCATCAATGAAAACTGCGCCGGCGGCGCCATCGCTGCGCCCACGATCGAGGTGGCGCTAGAGACGATGCCCGCGAGCAGAGCCGAATGCCTCGAGCAAATCCTCGAAGCCTTTTGTGATATCGCCGATCGCGACGACATCCATCAGGCGGCCGACCGGCTGGCACTGGTGCAAAACTGGATCAAGCTTGAAGCTGCCAAGGCTGCGGCCGACCCCTTGTTTGCAGATTTCGAACCGGCGTTTTGAGCCGTCGCACATCGGTCGCTGAGCGGTCTTGGAAGAATTGCTCACGCGGAATCGGTTCCACCGGCCAACATCCCTTCCCATTCGATGATTTTTTGCGCGGATTTCTGCGGATCGGGCTGAAATGCTCCGGTGGCAACGGCGTCGCGCAGCGCACTGATCCTCGCCTCGTCGATCGCCGGGGCAGCAGCGGCGGCCTGGGCTATCGTCTCGAGCAACGCGGCAGTCTTGCCGATATCGGCGGAATCGCCCGCACTCGGAGGTGCGGCGGCGTCATTACGTGGCACCGCCGATGATGCGCCGGATTGAGCCGCCGCCGCGGCCCCCACCGCATCGCCGCGGCTTATTCCATGGATTGGATCAGCCATCTTTGCTCCCCGGCCACACAATTGCGCCGCGCATCAGCCTGCCTCAGGCCAGCGCGTCCGGGAATATACGACGCCAAGTCGCCGCCAGTTCCTCGAGCGCGTTGCGACCCGCGGCCACCGATATCGGATCGTCAGTCGCGTTTCCTTTCAGGATCGCGACCATCGCATAATGGTATACCTTCGCCAAGCACTCGCTCAGTGAGCCGGGCTCGCTGCCGGAAACGCCGAGCAGGAATTCGACGATCGTTGCCGCCGAGTTCAACGCACTGGCCTTGGTCATCCGGTCGCCCGCCGCGATTGCCGCTTCCGCCTGGAGCAGGAATGACCGCGCCCGGTCCAATCCCATTTTCATCAGATCCTGTGGCTCGGCACCGACGCCCGCAATGGCGCTATAGGCCGCCGGCCCGCTCAATGCAGGTTGTACGCCCATCATTGTTTTTACCCTCCTGAGCCATTGGATGACGTCTGGTCGAAGTACGTCGTTAGGAAGTTGCTGACCGTCGATAACTGCGACAATGTTGCCTGAGCCACACTGAATTGCTGCGTCAGCGCCAGCGTCTGCTGCTGCGCCTGCTGCTGTATCACGGCAATCTGCTGGTTTAACGACGAGACCGTGCTGTTGAGATTTGTGATCTCCCCGGTCACCCCGCTGCCGCTGGTCAGGGCAGTGCTGACGACGTTCGACAATGTGCTGAAAAGCCCCGGCGTTACCGCAATCGTTCCGAGACCGCCGGTGATCCCGGCGCCGATATGCAGCTTGAGGCCTTGGGCGTCGCCGGGTCCGTTGACGGTCAGGTCGCCGTTGGTGCCGCTGGCGGCCTGCCCATTGACGATGCCGATAATCGTGCCGCCGTTGTTTTCGGTCACCGCGACCGAATAACGGCCGGTTTTCGCCAGGGCGGCATCTTCGATTGCGACGCGGCTGTCGGTCGGGGTTCCGGCATTGGCGAGCAACGATGCGACGGCGCCGTAATCCGCCTGCGCGGCGGCTTTGAATGCCGTGTCGTCGAGCGCGATCGTGCCGCCGCTGGTGATGCTGAAGCCGATGCTGGCAAGCGAGCCGTAATTGCTGTTCGACAACCCACCGGCCGCGGTCGGGCTGCTGATCGCGTTGAGGAGCTGGGTGCGCACGAGCTGCACGTTGATGTCGCCGAGCAACGGCCCGGCGCCGCTGGTCGGGTCAAACGATGCATATTTGTTGATGGTGCTGAGCACCTGGTTCAGCGCCGTCACCACTCCATCGGCCGCGGTATCGAGCGCAGACACGTCCTGGCTGACGGTAACGGTGGCGGTGCCGCTCGCGGCAAGCGTGAATGTCAGACCGGTGACGGCACCGGAAATCGTATTCGACCCGCTGGTGATGGCAATGCCGTTCAGCGAAAACTGAGCGTCGCCGGCGGCCTGGATTTGCGTCAGACCGGACGCACCCGAGGAGCTCAGCCCCGAGAGCCCGCCGGTGCCGCTGACCGTAAAGCTGTTGGCGGCACCGACCGCGCCGGCCAGCTCCAGCCGATAATTCGATCCGTCAAACACGACGCTCGCCTTCACGCCGGTATTCGCCTGATTGATCGCGGTGGCGATGTCGGCCAGATCGTCCTGGCCGCTTGCGATATTCAGGGTGACCGGGCTGCCGCTGCCGACCTGGATCGTCAGCGAGCCGGCCCCGAGACTGCCGCTGGTGCTGGCGAACCCTGTGGAAACCAGCGTTTCCGACTGCGCCAGCTGGATGTTCGACAGGACGTAATTTCCAGGTGCGGCATCGTTCGTCGCGGTCGCATTGACCGCGCCGTCCGGCGAGGTCGTGACCGTGCGCTGCGCCAGCGTCTGCACGTCGACGAGGCCGGACAGCGCCGATTGCAGACCCGATAACGCGCCTTGAACATCCCCCAGTGCCGAAATCTGGGTTTGTATCGGCTTTTCCTGCGCCTGCAACGCGGTCGCCGGCGCCTGGAAATTGGCACTCGCCTGCTGAATCAACGCGGTGATCTGATCCGAACTCAAGACGCTGGTGACGGTTGCCATCCGCTATCCCCTTCCTCGCCCGAAAAAGCCGGCAGGCGTCCCGACCGACAAGGCCGGAACGCCCCCCTTTTCCGGTCGCGGTCTTCGATTACTGCAACAGCTTCAGGAACGATTGCTGCAGCGAACTCGACTGCGCCAGCGCCGACACACCTGCCTGCTGGAGGATTTCCTGCTGGGTCAGCTGCGTCGTCACCTGCGGAATGTTCGCGTCCTGCACGACCGACCGCGCCGTCGTCAGGTTCGTATCGGTCGATTGCAGGTTCGATACCGTCGCCTGCAGCCGCTGTTGCACGGCACCAAGCTGCGCGCCGACGTTTTCGAGCTGCTGGAGGGCGAGATCGATCGTGTTAAGCGCCGCGTTGGCGTTGGAGGTCGTGGTCACGCTGGCCGACGACAGCGTTTGTAACGTCGAAGTGGCCGACAGACCGATACTGCCTGCGGTTTCGTCGAGTGAAAAATTCTGCGTGGACTGAGCCGTTACGACACCTTGTATGGTCGCGGACGTCGCGGTTGCGCCTCCGATTGCTGTGCCGCCGGCGGTAAGCACGCCGGTGCTTGCATTCGCCGCAGAACTGATCGTGATATTGTCACCGCTTGCCTGATTCAAAATCAGGTTCCCGGAGCTATCGGCGCTCGCGGTGATACCCGTCGTGCCTGTTTGAGCGTTAATCGCCGACACCAAACCTTGCAGACCAGCAGGGGTAGCGGCCGTTACTGTCGCGGAGACATTAACCGTGTTGAGCGGGCCTGTGTTCACTCCCGCTACTGGCGGCGTGACGGTGTCGCCGTTACCCAGCGTGAGGTTAAATGTTCCAGTCGTTGTCACCGCGAAGGCAACGCTGGTATTTGCGATGGCAGAGACATTCGTCTTTGAGGTCGCAGCGTTAATATCGGCCACGACACTCTTCGCGGACTCCGTCGCTTGGGCGGTAATCGTCGCGGAGCCGGCTGACCCTGCGATTCCAACCGCTCCTTGAGTGAAGGCTCCAGCAGCGCTGATCGTGAACGCGTGTCCGGTGCTGTCACCCACGCCGCCAGTGGCATCGCCCGTCGTCGTGTACAAGGCGCCTGTTCCGCTGGTCTGATACGCACCGAGTTGGTTCGCCGCCGTGCTGCCAATCGAGAGGCCAATCGTCTGGCCGACCGAGGCGCCGACCTGGAATTGCACCGCGTTAAAGGTGCCGTCGAGCAGGTTGAGGCCGCTAAATTGAGACTGGGACGAGATCGTCGTGACCTGCGTCTGCAACTGCGAGACGACCTGTTGCAGCGACTGAAGCTGCTGCGGGCTGTTGATGCCGTTGGCCGCCTGAGCTGCGATCGTGCGCAACTGTTGCAGGATGTTGACCTGCTGTGTCACCGCGCCGCCTGCGGTCTGCACCAGCGAGACCGCCTGGTTGACGTTGGAGATGGCCTGCTCGATGCCGCCGATCTGGGTGGTGAACCCTTGCGCCGCGATATAGCCGGCGGGGTTGTCAGCGGGGCTGTTGATGGACTGGCCCGACGACAGTTCCTGTTCCAGCGTGTTGGTCTTGTTGGCCGTATTGGTCAGGGAATTCAGGGCGTAGAGAGCGTTGACGTTGGTATTGATGACGCCGGCGATCATTGCGTGTCTCCAGGCGCAGCAGCCGGCCAGACCGTCTGTTGCGGGGTGGGTTGTTTGCGGACCGCGCTGCCCGGGGGGTTCCGATCACGGCAGCAGGTGCTCCACGCAGGAAAAGACGGACGTGCCGGAGGTTTGTTGCAGCCGCAGCCTCAGATTTTTAGAGGCCGCATTTCGGCCGGCTTGACGGCGGGACTGCTGAGGGTCGGGACGCCGGGAAGCCATGCCTTCTGCCAATCGGCGAGATGGTCTTCGAGCATCCAGTCGCGAATGACGGTGTGTCGCAGTTCTTCGCCGGCCCGCCGGCAGGCGTCGCGGTCGGCGGCCAGTTCGCGAATGGCGGCGATCCAATCGCGGCTCCGGTTGGCGACCCGGCGCACCGGCAGGCCGCAGCGATAGGGGCGGATGTCGGTACACACAACGGGATAGCCGAGAACCCCGTATTCGAGCAGCCGCAGATTGCTTTTGGCGTCGTTGAACGGGTGGTATTCGAGCGGCGCGACGGCGAGATCGAGATCGAGCGAGGCGAGTTTTTTCGCATAGTCGCGCAGCGGCACCCACTCGTGATACTCGGCGACGAGCGGTTTCAGCCGCTCCGGGCACAGGCCGAAAAACACCCAATCGACCTCGCGCGCGGTTGCTTCGACAACCCCGGCGATCAGCGCGAGGTCGCCGGCATGTCCGATCGCCCCGGCCCATCCGACACGCGGTCTGGCGCCATCGCGACGGTGTGGCTCAAGGCCGAGCCAGCGCGATTTTTCCAGATAGTTCGGCACCATCACGGCTTCGCCGCACCAGTTGCCGTAGCGTTCGGCCAGCAGGCTGCTGCTGACCACAAGCCGGTCGCACAATGATAGGGCGCGTTTCAGCCGCGCCGCGATATCGCGCGGGATCGCGGCGCGATGCGGACTTTTCGGCGGCAGGTCGGTGATCAGATCGTCGAGTTCAAAGATGCGGAACACCGGGTGAAGCTGTTTGGCGCTTTCGATCGCCTCGATCTGATGCATTTCCAGCTGCCGCTGCAGCACGATGCTATCGGGCATGACGCGCGCGATTTCGGGTGGCGACAGCAAACGGCCTGCGGTGTGGCTATGCACGCAGCCGGTATCGAACAGGGCGCGGCTCGGCGCGATGATGCGGTATTCGCCGCAGCCGTCGTGATCGGCCGCATAGGCGAGAACCCTCGGGCGCGGGCGAAATTCCGGGTCCCAGGTCGGGGCGGCTTCCGGTTCGACGGAATAGCCGTAGCCGAATGACGACAGATTGCGGTTATAGGCGGGGTCGTGCGCTATCAGCGGCATCCAGCGCCGGTACATGACCTGTTGCTGGTCGGCGAAGCGCCGGTTGCGACTCTCAAGCGCGGTCTGCTCGACATCCGAACGCAGGCTGGCGCTGCCGTCATGCTGCAACCGCGCCAACGGCGTCCACAGCACGAGGTGTCCCGCCTTGCGCAATTTGAGGCAATAATCGACATCGCTGTAGGATACCGATAGCGCGGCCTCGTCCAGGCCGCCCATTTCGTCGTACAGCGAGCGCCGCGTCACGAGGCACGCCGCGGTCACCGCCGACAGGCCCTGCACCGCGTGGAGGCGGCCCCAATAGCCGAATGCGTCGCCCGGTTCGCCGATATACGGGTGTTCGGCGGGCGCGCCCCAGCCGACGCCAAGCACGATGCCGGCGTGCTGGATGCGGCCATCCGGATAAAACAGCTTGGCGCCGACCGCGCCGACCTCCGGCCGCCGCGCCAGCGCCATCATTTCGCTGAGCCAGTCTGCGTCGAGCGGAGCGGCGTCGTTGTTGAGCAGGCAGAGATAGTCGCCAGCCGCAGCCTCGCGCGCTGCCCGGTTGTTCATCGCCGAAAAGTTGAAGGCACCGGGATGCCGCAAGACCCGGAGCCGGCCGCCGATCTCATCCAGCTTGTCCTCGATCAGCCCGAGATAGGCATTGGCTTCGGGGTCGCTGCTGTCGTTGTCGACGATGATGATTTCGTAATTCGGGTACGCGGTCTGTTGCAGCACCGTTTCGACGCAGCGCTTGAGCAACGCCAACTGGTCGCGGGTCGGGATGATGATCGACACCAGCGGCTCGGGGCCGGCATGCTGATAGCGCACCCGGCAGAATTGCGGTTGCGCGCCGGTTTCGGTGGTCGCCGCGATGCCCATTCGGTCGAGATGCGCCTGCACCACCTTCGGCATGTCGGCGCAGATTTCCGCGACCGGCCGCCGCGACCGACCGGATACCGTCAGCCGGTGGTACAGCACATCGGCGATGTGGCCGAAACTGGCGGCGTCCAATCGCTCGGCGAGGCGCAACGCCAGATCGTATTCCTCGATGCCGTCGCGCTCCGCAGCAAAACCGCCGAGTTCTGCGAACAAATCGCGTCGGACGACGAGGAGGCCGCCGACATAGGGCACGCCGCGCAGCAGGTCGAGGTTGAAATCCGGCTTGAAATGTGGCCCAGACCGCTTGTCGTTGAAATCGATGCGGTCTTCGTCGCTGTAGCAGGCACGCCATTCGGCGTGGCGGAACAGCGCATCGGCGACGCTGAACAGCGCATACGGCGCAAGCTGGTCGCCGGCGTCGATCAGCGCCACCCAATCGGCCGGCGCTTCGATCAGCCGGGCATTGACGGTGACGGTCGGCGGGTTGTTATCGCGATGCCAGATGATGCGCGGGTCCGCGGCGAACGGCTCCGGCATCTTGCCTTGCGCCGCAACGTGCAACTCCCAATCACCGGCGACCTGCAACAGCAACGAGCGCAAGGTCAGCGCCACCTGCGCTTCGGTGCCCTCCGGCAGGATCATGCCGAGTGCGATTTTCGGCTGATGCGGCCATGCCGCGATGCGCTCGGCGCGCCAATCGGCGCGGGCATAGGCCGCCGAGGCGCGGCTCGCGATCCACAGGGGGTAGGCGGCTTCCGTTGCCAGCGGCTGCGGCAGGCGTGGCGGCGGCGCGGTAATTTTCGCGCGCTGCTTCAGCGCCTGGTATTCGCCGTCGAGGCGTTGCAATGCGGTGCGCAGTTCCGCGGCTTCGTGTTCGGCCCGCGCCAGCCGCTGCTGCAACTCGGCGATTTCGCGGTCGCGCGGGTCCACCGCAGCGGCAAAGGCCATCACGGATTCGCCGTTTGTCGCGGTCAGCACCGGGTCGAGGCCGCGGCCATCTTTGCGTTACGGCCCCAGCACCGCGAACAGCGACAGGTTCTGGATGCGGGCGAACGCCAGTTGCGCCGCCTGCAACGCGGTGACGCTTTCGCTGTAGCTGGCGATCACCTGCGGCAGGTTGGCCGATTGCAGGTTTGACGCCTGTGCCTGCGCGTTGGTGCTTTGCGTGCTGTTCTGCTGTTGCACGCCCTGCACCTCGGAGAGCGTCGCGCCGAGCGTCGCCTGAGCCGACAGGATGCGGCTTTGCGCGCCACCCAGATTGGCCAGCACGTTTTCGACCTGCTGCTCGGCCTGCGATGATGGTGCGGCGCTGTTGGGGGCGGCGCCGAGCGCGTTGACCAGATCCTGCGCTGTCTGAAACAGGCTGGCGTGCTGGCCCGTCTGAACGACAAAGCCGTCACCGGCCGAGGGTGTTCCGACGACCCGCAGATCAATGCCGCCGAATTGCAGGTCCGATCCGGCGGTAAAGGGGCCGGATGCGACGACCCCGCTGGTCGCGGCAAAGCCGGTGCTCGCCGGGTCGCCGCTGCCGCTCGTCACGGTGTAGGTCAGGGTGCCGTTACTGGCGTCGGCGAAGCTAACCGCGAACTCGGTGCCGGCGCGCCCTTCGGCGGCAACCTGGCTGATGCTGGCGACACCTTGCGCCACTGCATAGGCGTCGCCGGCATTGGCGGTATCGACGGCAACGGTTACGCCACCGGTGCCGGCCGGGATGTTCAGGAACACGTCGCGACCCGACAGCGTCGCCGACACGCTCAGCGATGGCGCGATCTGCACCTGCGTGGCTGCGTCATCGCCGGCAAATGTGACCGTGCCGTCGGTTTGCTGTTGAAATGCCGGATTGCCGGTCTGCGAGCCGGCAAAGATATAGGCGCCGCCCGCGCCCTGCGTGTTGCCGAGCTGGACCAACTGCTGCAATGCCGATTGCGCCTCGCCCGCCAGGGCGGAGCGCTGGTCAGGGGTCGTGGCGGCGTTGCCGGCTTGCGAGGCGATCTGCTGTAACTGGCTGATGATGGTCGACACTTGCTGCAATGCGCTGATGCCGGTCTGCGCGGTCTGCTGCGCGGCCTGCGCATTGGCGGTATCGACGGTCAACTGGCTGATGCCGTTCGACAGCGCGAGTACCTGCCCGGCCCCGGCCGGGTCGTCGCCGGCATCGAGCAGGGTCTGGCCGCTGGCGATCTCGCGGTTGAGCCGGTTGGCGTTGCTTTGCTGCGTCAGCATATCGTTGAGCGAGCCGAGCAGAAATTCCTGGGTACTGATGCGCATGGTTCTGTCCTCAGGCCCCCTGGACGGCGGCGATCAGGCTCTGAAACAGGGCCTGCGCTGTGGCGATGACCTGCGCTGAGGCCTGATAGGCCTGCTGATAGCTGACCAGTTCGGCCGCCTGCTCATCGAGATTGACGCCGGAAATCGATTGTTGCTGGTTTTGCGCCTGGGTCAGCACGCCTTGCGCCGCCTGGGCGGCAATCTGGGCGTCCTGGCTGCGCGCGCCGACACCGGTGACCAGTGCCGCATAGGCATTGTCGAGCGTCTGGCCCGCCAGCAGTTTCTGTGACGCGATGCCGCTCAGCGCCGTGATGTTGCCGTTGCTGCCGGGGCCGCCGGGCGTCAGGCTGAAACTGTCGCCGGAAGCTGCCGGGCCGCCCGACAGCGAGAAGGCGGCATATTGGTTGCCGCCGCCGGCCGAGGCGGGATACGCGATGGCGATCTGCGCGTTGCCGCCGGCATCCAGCGCCCCGCTGGCGACAACGGCGTTGCCGGCGTCGAGCACTTGGAAATCGGTCTGCGAGGTGAATTTGACTGTCAGGTTCTGCCCGAAATCGGCGGCAGGGACGATCGCGGCTCCGGTGGCGAGCGCACTCCCGGCAACCACGCCCAGCCCCGCCGCCTGCACCGCGCCGGCATTGTCGCCTGCTGTCGCGACATAGGCCGAAGCCGCCGCGATTGCCGCCGGATCGGTCGTCGTGACGCGCAGGCTCTGCGCCGCTGTCGCGGTCGGCGCCAGCTTGAACGAATCGCCAACAGCAACCGCTCCCGACACCGCGACCGTCAGCCCGTCCAGGCTGAGGGTCGGCCCGTTGCCGAGATTGCTGACCTGCCCCGTCGCCTGGTTGGTCGCCTGGAAACCGTTGGCCGTGTCGGTCAGGACAAAATCGGCCGGGGTGAAGCTGTTGCTGTCGCTGATCGTCGCGGTCAGCGTACCGCTGCCGGTGTTGCCCTGGGCCGCGTAGACGGTGGGCGCACTGACCGAAAACAGCGCGCCGCCGGGATTGCCGTTGAGATCGAGTCCCAGCGATTGCTCGGAGTTGACGGCGGCGGCAAGCGAGGCGGCAAGCCCGCCGACGCTGTTCTGGGTGCTGTCGATCAGGTTGCGCGACGCGATCAGCCCGCCGATCGTGCCGCCGGAAATAGCGCCGGTCAGGTCCTGGCCGGTGGCGCTGTTGACGATCGTGCTCGCGCCGTCGCCGAACTTGTCGGGGTCGATCGCCAGCGTCGTCGCGGCCACTCCGTTGACCAGCGCGGTGCCGCCCGATGTGTAGACATCGAGGCCGCCATTCGCCTCCCGAAGCACCGAAACGCCGACGATCTGCCCGAGTTGCTGCACCAACTGGTCGCGCTGGTCGAGCAGCGCATTGGCCGGTCCCGCGGTGGTGCCGGTTTGCGCGATAATCGTTTTGTTGAGGCCGGCGATCTGCTGGGTCAGCGTGTTGACCTGCTGCACCGCGCTGGCGGTCTGGCTGTCGATGCCGGCGGCGTCACTCGCCAGTGCGCCGCCAACCGAATTGACCAGCGAGGTCAGGGATTGCGCGGCGCTCAACAACGCGGTGCGGTCGGCGTCGCTCGACGGGTCGGTGGCGACCTGGTTTGCCGCGGCGAAGAAGCTGTCGAGCGCGGCCCCGATCCCGCCCGCGCCGCCGGAAGCGACCGGAAACAGGCTCGACACGTTTTGCGCGGTGGTCTGCACGACCGTGGCGGCCTGATTGGTCGAGGTGGCCTGCACCACCTGCTGCGACACGAACTGGTCGAAGGCGCGCTGTATCGAGACGACGTCGGTGCCGGCGCCGACCCCGCCCGGCACGCCGGCCAGCTCGATCTGGTTGAGCGATTGGGCGTTGTACCCCGGCGTGTTGACGTTCGCCGTGTTGTTGGACACGGTCTGAATGCCTTCGGTCGCGGCATTGATGCCGCTCGACGCGATATTCAGCAGGTCGGCTAGCCCGATCATCTCAACTCCGCCCAATCATCTCTGCTGATCCGGCTAATCAGCCGCGTCCGAGCAACTGGCCGCCCGCTCCATTGCGGATACCGGTCGGGCTTTCGCCGCGCCGAAAATGCAGTTCGCTGTCCAGCGTATCGTGGCGCTGTTGTGCCGTAAGGCGCGCATGTTCAACCTCGACCGCCAGGTCGCGCAGCACGCTGTCGAGCTCGGCTGAGCGCAGCGGCGATCCCGGCGGGGCCAGCGCCAATGCCAGCAATTCGGCGATGATCGTCCCGCGCCGTTCGACCAGCCGCTGTGCAACATCGGCCGGGCGGCGGTCGAAGCCGCCGTGGCGTTCGATGCGAAACAGCCGCGCAAGACGCCGTGCCGCGCGGCATTGCGCAAGCGCCCGCTGCGTCGTGCTGATGAGCGGCGTGCTCGCGGCCATGATGACTACCGTACGGCCGCGGCTGGAGCAGGCGTGACGGCAGCGGCGAACGCCGTCGTTGCAGCGGCGCCCGACGCGACCGACTGGAGTTTCTGGACATAGTCGATATCGGTGGCCCAGCCGCCGTTTATCAGCGCGCGTGCGTACGCACCGGTATCGTCGCCGGTTCCGAGCGCGGCGCGATAACGCTGACTGCCCGATACGACCGACACGAAATCGTGCACCGCCGCATCGAGTGTCGGATAGGCACGGAACGCGGCATTGATTGAGACGTATTCGCCGTCTTCGTATTCGTGGGTCGCCGTCGTGGTGGTGGCGCCGCTCCACGACGAACCGGCCTTGATGCCGAAGATGTTGTTGCCGACAACGGAGCGTCCCCAGCCGGTTTCGAGCGCTGCCTGTGCCAGCAGAATACGCGGCGACACCCCAAGCTGGGCGCCAGCCTGTTTCAGCAATGGCGCAAGCTGCTGGGTAAATGCCGCCATCTGCTGCGCCGAGGCGCCGTGCGACGGCGCAGCCAGGCCATCGACCAGCGAAATCGGCGCGCCGATGCGCGATTGTGCCGCGACGGCGCCGTTCTGGGTGCCGTTGGCGGTTGCGGGCAATGACAAGCTGACCGGGATGACCGACCGGGTTCCCGTCGGCGCGACCGCGCCGGGAACCCGGTTATGCCCACCGCTGCCCGCCGCGACGCCGCTTGCTGCCGCGCCGAAGGGGCGCATACCGTTGCCCTGCCAGTAGGGCGACAGCGGAAAGCCGCCGCCCGCCGTTGTGGCCGCGCCGTTTGTCGGGGTGGCGGCGGCTGATGCGGTCGGTGCCGCACTTGCGGGTGTCTCGCCGGCCGCGTGCTGTTTCGCCTCGATCGAGCGCAGCATCAGGTCGGTAAGGCCAAGCTTTTCGCCCGACATCGCGGCTTGGCCCATCGTGCTGGCGAACAGATTGTTGATGGCGCCGCTCCCCGTGCCGTCCGTCATCGGGAGGCCTGCGCCATCGTTCTGCTGCATCAGGCCTTGCATGAATAAGGCGCCGAATTGCTGTGCCACTGCTTTAGAGACGGCCGGATTTCCGTTCTGTTGCAGCAGGCCGGCCAGTCCTTTCGGGTCAGGGGTGGCGGCGAGGCGTTCCGCGGCGGCAATATCCACTTAGATCACCTTGATGCGGGCGTGCAGCGCGCCGGCCTGGCCCAGAGCCTGCAACAGCGCGATCAGATCGGACGAGGTCGCCCCGATCGCGTTCAGGTTGCGCACGATGTCGGAGACCCGCGGCGCGTTGTGCAGTTCGATGACCTTGGCGGTTTTTTCGTTGGCCTGCACCGTGGTGCGCGGCACCCGCTGGGTGCGGCCGCGGCTGAACGGCGCTGGCTGTGACACTTGCGGCGTTTCGGTGACCGTGACCGACAGGCTGCCATAGGCCACCGCGGCCGGGCCGATACGCACATCCTGCCCAAGCACGACCGTGCCGCTCTGCGCATCGATGACGACTTCGGCGACCGGTGCTTCCGGTGTTACCGGCACGTCGAGCAGTTGCGCGATAAAGCGCACGCGGGCCGATGGCTGTGCCGGTCCGTGCACGGAAACTTCGCCCGGTCCGACGGCTTCGGCGACCCCGCCGAGGCGCGCGTTGATCGCGTCGGCAATACGGGCGCTATTGCCGAACGAGCGGTGATCAAGGGCGAGCATGACCGTGCCGTCGGCCGCAAAGCCGGCCTTTGCCGTGCGCTCGATCGAGGCACCCATTGGTATGTGCGCGACGGTCGGGACATTGACCGTCGTCGATGACGCCTGCCCGCCGGCTGCAAAGCCGGTAACCAGCAGCGACCCTTGAGCGATCCCGTAGACTTGCCCATCGGCGCCGCGCAATTCGGTCATCAGCAGCACGCCGCCGCGCAGGCTCTTGGCGTTGCCGAGCGCCGACACGGTGACATCGATTTTTTGGCCGATCTCCATAAAGGCCGGCAGATCGGCGGTGACCATCACCGCGGCGACTGCGGTCGGCTGGATAAAGGCGCCGGGGTCGAGCGTTACGCCGAGTTGCCGCATCATGTTGCGGATCGCCTGCACGCTGTACGGCACCTGCGTCGTCTGGTCTCCGGTATCGGCGAGGCCGGCCACCAGGCCATAGCCGATCAGCTGGTTTTCCCGCGCCCCCTCGACCTGCACCAGATCGCGCACCAATTCGGCGCGGCAGGTCGCCGCCCCGACACAGCACAGCAGAAAAGCGAAGGCCGCTAGAACCAGTCGCCGGGCCATGCCGAACTCACGGTCAGGAACAGATGCTGCAAAAAGCCCATTTGTGGCGCCAGATAGGTCTGGCCGTCGCCGCTGAATTCGATATGTGCTTCGGCCATCTGGCTCGACAGCACGACATTGCCCGACAGATCCTCGGGGCGAACCACGCCGGCGATGCGGATGTATTCCTTGCCGCCGACCAGTTGGATTTCGTCGTCGCCGCCGATCACCAGATCGCCGTTCGGGCGGATGCGATGTACCAGGGCCGACACGGTGGCGGTAAAGGTGTCGCTTTGCGCGGTGCCGCCGCTGCCTTGCAGCGTATTGGTGCTGGTGTAATCGATATTCGGGTTGAACTGTGTCGATTTGCTGGAATGACCGAATGAGGTCGGCAGCCCGAACAGGTTGTTGACTGTGCTCTGCACGGCGTCGCCGCGGCCAATATTCTGGCTGACGTTTTTGGTCGCCGTCGCATTCTGCGCGATCTGCACGGTGACGATGTCGCCGACCTGCCAGACGCGGTGGTCGCGAAACAGTTGCAATCCGGCACCCTGGACATTGCTTTGGTAGATCGCGCCATTGGTCGTTGGCAGCGGGGTTTCCTTGTCACCGGGCAGGTTGGCGAGGCTCGCGACCATGCTCTCCTGCGTCGGATGCTGGCAGCCCGCCAAGCCACTGCCGAGCACCAGCAAAACGGCGCCGGACGAGACCCAGCGGCGCTCGCTCACGACGCCGTCTGGATCAGATAGTTCAGCATCTGGTCGACGCCTTTGGCGGCCTGGGTGTTGAGTTCGTAGGCGCGCTGAGTCGCGATCATGTCGATCATCTCGTCGACCACCGACACGTTCGACCCTTCGAGATAGCCCTGCGCCACCGAGCCGAGGCCGTTCTGTGCCGGCTGCCCGACGATCGGCGCGCCAGACGCCTGGGTCTGCAGCGCCAGATTGCCGCCGACATTCTGCAAGCCCGCGGGGTTGATGAAGTTGGCGAGCTGGATCAGCCCGACCTGCGACGGGTTGGCTTGTCCTTGAATCTGCACGCTGACCGTGCCGTCAGTGCCGACCGTGACGCTGAGCGCGCCGCGCGGGATCGTGATCGACGGTTGCAACTGGTTGCCTTTGGCGGTGACTAATTGTCCTTGGGCGCTGATCTGAAAGCTGCCGTCGCGGGTATAGGCGAGCTGCCCTGACGGCAGCAGGATCTGGAAATAGCCCTGTCCGTTGATTGCGAGGTCGAGCGCATTGCCGGTCTGTTCGAGGCTGCCCTGCGTTACCACCGGCTCGGTCGCGACCACATTGGCGCCGGTGCCCTGTTGCAGGCCCGAGGGGTAATTCGTCGCCTGCGAGGTGAAGCCGCCGGGCTGGGTCGTGTTCTCGTACAAAAGGTCGTTGAAGATCGGGCGCATCTTCTTGAACCCGGCGGTGTTGATGTTCGCCAGATTATTCGAGATCACGTCCATCTTGGTCTGTGCGCCTTCGAGGCCGGTGCGCACAACGGCCAAAGACTGCATCATTCGTTACTCTCCCGGGCGATATCAACCACTTGTCTCAGATCAGCGTGGGCTCAGCTTAGGGTCAGCGGCGTGCCCTGGTTCGGTCCGCCTCCAGCCAGACGCACCAGCTCCGTCTGCATCTGGAAACTGCGGGTATTGTCGATCAGGTTGATCATCATCGAGACGGCGTTGGCGTTGCTGCCTTCGAGCGCCCCAACCGCCAGCTTGACCTGGGCGTCGGGTGTCGGTTGTCCGTCATTGTCCTGAAACAAGCCGTCGCTGCGGCGGCTCAGCGATGCGGCGGGCGGGTTGACCAGCATGATCCGCCCGAGGGTGGCGACCTGATCCGGCGCCTGGCCTTGCGGCACACCGGAGATCGTGCCGTCCTCGCCGATCGTGACGCTTTGCAGCGGCGGCAGGGAGATCGGCGTAAAATTCTCGCCGAGCACCGGCTGTCCGGTGCTGGTTTGCAGCACCCCGGTCGCCGACAGCGACAGTGAACCATTACGGGTCAACGCCACCGAGCCGTCGGAAGCCTGCACTGCGAGCCAGCCATTGCCGTTGACCGCGACATCGAGGTTGCGGCCGGTCTGCTCCACCGTGCCGGCGCTGAAGTTCGCGGTGTCCTGACGCGCTGCGACATCGACCCGGTCGGGCAGGCCCTGACCGTAAAACGGCAGCGCCTCGAATACCGGGCGCTGTGCCTTGAACCCGGTGGTGTTGACGTTGGCAAGGTTGTTGGTCGCCGCGGTGATCCGGTCCAGCGTCGAGCCGAGACCGGTCATTGCGATGTATTGCAGCTGGTGGCTCATCGGATCACCCGATACCTGTTCGGGCTATTGGATCGTCAGCAGGCGCTGGATGTCCTGCTGTTCGATGTTGATGCCTTGGACATTGGCCTGATAGGCCTGCTGCGCCCCGATCAGGTTCACCAATTGCGTCGACAGATCGACGTTCGACCCTTCGACGGCGCCCGATTGCAGCACGCCGAGCCCGGCGCTTGACGGCGCCCCGGTCAGCGCCGTGCCGGAGGCCGATGACGCCAGCCACAAATTCCCGGAAATCGGAGTCAATCCCTGCGGGTTGGCGAAATTTGCCAGCGCAACGGTGCCGAAATTGCGCGTATCGCCGTTATCGTACTGCGCGACGACGGAGCCGTCAGACGATACTGAGACACCGGCAAACTGGCCGGCGGCGCTGCCGTTATCGTTGATCGAGTTGACCCCGAAGGCGAGGCCGGACAGGGTCGAGCCGGTGAAATCCTCAGCAATGTTGAGTGGCGCCGCGCCGTTCGGCAGATTGCTCGCGGTGATCGTGCCATTGCCCGAAACCAGCTTGCCGCTGCTGTCGAAGGTCAGGGTTGGGCCGGTGCCGGAGGCGTCGACATTGCCGTTGGCGTCGGCCAGCTGGTAATTCGTCTGCCACTGGCTGTTCGCACCGGCGCCGCTCTGCGTCTGGGTAAAATAGGTCGTCAGCGTGCGGCTGACGCCGAGACTGTCGAACACCGAGAATGACGTGCTCTCATCATAACTGGCGCGGTTCGACGGGTTGAACGGCGTGGTGGTCGGATCGATCGTCGGATCGGACGAGGGCAGGTTGATGGCCAGCGAGACCGCCGAGGTCGGCGTCGCCGGGACGCTGGCGGTGCTGACCGTGATGGGCACCAGGGTGCCGGCTGGGGTCGCGGTCGAGTCGCTGCCGGTCGCGGCAAATCCCATTACCTGGTTGCCGGTCGTGGTGACGAGGTTGCCGCTATTGTCGAGGTGGAACTGGCCGTCGCGGCTGAAGGCGATGCCGCTGCCGGTCTCGACCTGGAAAAACCCGTTGCCGTCGATCGCCATGTCGAGCGGGTTGCCGGTCTGAGTGATCGTGCCTTCGGCAAAGGATTGCGGCAGCCCGTTGGTATTGACCCCGAGGCCGGGGTCGATCGAGCCGCCAAGGCCGCTGCGCGCACCGCTGTAGATGTCGGCGAACTCGGCGTCGGATTCCTTGAACCCGGCGGTCGAAACGTTGGCGATATTGTTGCCGATCGTGTCGATATCCGTTTGTGCCGCCTGCACCCCGGACAGCGATACCAAAAGCGACATTGTCGTATCCTCGCTGGTGTTCAGAATACCTGCTGGACGGCGCTCAGTGCCGTCGGTGCGATGCCGTTGCCAAGTTCCAGCGTCGCGCCGTTCGAGCCGCCAAATGACACCGCGGTCACCGGTGCGACGGCGTAGGGAGTCGCGGTGACGCTGGCGCCCTTGGCGCCGGTCGCGGACACGGCAAAGCTGTAGGTCCCCGAAGCCAGAGCCTGGCCGTTGCTGCCCTGACCGCTCCAGGTGAAATTCTGGGTACCGGCCGGCATCGCCCCGAGATCGAGCGTCGCGACGATTTTGCCTTGCGCGTTGCTGATCTGGACCGAAACATCGGTCGCCGCCGCCGATAGCTGCAACGCACCGGCGGCATTGCCGCCGTCGCCGAGGGACAGTGTGTTGCCGGCCACCGCCACGTTGTGCCCGACCAGCGAAGCCGCCTGTAGGCCGCTCGTCGTCGTCACCGTCGAGTTGAGGTTCTGGACGCCGCTGGCGGTCGAAAACTGCGCCAGTTCGGCCGCGAAATCGCTGGGGCTCTGCGGGTTGAGCGGGTCCTGTTTTTCGAGCTGGGTCGTCAGCAGCGTCAAAAAATCATTTTCGTTCAGCAATGCCGACGTGCTGTTGCTCGAATTACTCGCCAACTGGGTGCCGGTCGGCAATGTTACGACGCTTGCCGGAAGGGTGCTTGCTGCACTGGTCATGGCGGGCATGCTCCTGGGCTGGTCAAACGGCTCGGTCAGAGGGACAGGGTGCGCAACGCCAGGCTCTTGGCGACGTTGAACGCTTCGAGGTTGGCCTGATAATCCTGCTGCGCCGAGATCATGTTCATCATCTCGTCGACCGGGTTGACGTTCGGCGATTGCACATAACCGCTGGCATCGGCAAAGCTGCTGGTCGGGTCATAGGTCTTGTGGAACGGTGCGGCGCTTTCGACGACGCCTGCGACCTGCACCCCCGCCATGCCGCCGGAGGCCGGCGCATTGTCGCCGTCTTCGAGCGGCACCGCGCGAAACACCACCTCGCGCGCCCGGTAGGGCTGTCCTGCGGTTGAGGTTGTGCTGTTGGCATTGGCGATATTGCTCGCCACTGTCGAAAGGCGCTGTGCCTCCGCCGCCATGCCGGTGCCGGTGATGTTGAGAACGCCGAACAGCGACATGTCTTTAGGTTCCGCTTGCTGATGACGTCGAGCCGCCGCCGATTGCAGTCGACAGCATGTGTATCGTCTGCGTGGCAAAGGTGAGCGTCGCTGCATAATCCACGGCGTTCGCCGCCGCCGTGACCTTTTCCTTGTCGAGGTCGACGGTATTGCCATCGAGCGTCGCCTGCGTGTCGGCCTGGTATTTGACCGATGCCGATGCGTCGGCTCCCTTTCCGCCGCCGGTAACACCCGCGTCCAGCGCCGCGAAATGGCGCGGATCACTGACCAGCCACAGCCGCCGGTTCGCCACCTGTGGGGTACTGGGTGTTTCGGCTGCGACGGTTGCACCCAGCGCTTGCTTGAAGTCGAGATCGACTGCCTTGAAATTAGGCGTGCTGGCATTGGCGATATCGGCTGCGAGCAGTTCCTGCCGGTACGCACGAAGCGATAGCACCTCACGGTAAAAGCCCAGCCCTGTATCGCCAAGCCCTGTATCGATAGCCCCAGCCATCTGACTCACTGCCTCGGCACGATCACTATTCCAGTGCTGTGAAATCTGGCGTTTACCAGTTTTGGCAACTTGCCGAATTTCTGAAATTTAGTATGTTAATAGAGGTTAACGGATGCAAGTGGAAAATATCAATGCCAGCGCGAAACAAGCGTCACACCATTGCCGCTACAGTTGCGCTAGTAGGCACACTACTGGTAGTAGCCGAGACCGCGACGGCAGCTGACATTGAAGACCCCGGCAGCATTCGGGCCGCCATTGAGAACGCAATGTCGCCGCGTCTGGCGGCCAATGACGCGACGGTCGAGGTCACCGTCGGTACGATAGATTCTCGACTGCAGTTGCCGGTCTGTCCCAGTCTTGACGTGTCGCTGCCATCGGCGAACGCGGCGTCGATGACCGCCAAGGTCAGTTGCGACCTGCCGCACTGGACGATCTATGTGCCGCTGCGGCTGCATGCCTGGGTCGAGGCGGTGGTCGCTGCCGCCAATCTCGTGCCGAACCGTGCGCTGTCGCCGCGCGACCTGACGCGCGGCAAGGTCGATCTGTTTGCCGCCACCGGCGGCGTCCTGACCGACCCGCAACAGGTCGAAGGCAAGATCCTGCGCGCCGGGCTGGTCGTTGGCTCGCCGATCCTTTCGACAATGCTCGATCTGCCGATTTCGGTGCATCGCGGCCAGCGCGTCGTGCTGACCGCGTCGGACGACACGATGGTCGTCAAAACGGCGGCGGTGGCACTGGAAGACGGCCGCGTCGGCGACAATATCCCGGTGCAGAACCCCGATAGCCAAAAGACCGTCAACGCGACAGTGACGCGTGACGGCGGCGTCGAGATCAAGTTCTGACGGCGACAACAGCGAGCGCAGCAACCGATGGATGTTAATTCCGGTGCTCTGGTGTCCTTGATCGACGAATTGCGCGACCTGCTTGTGGAAGAACGCGAGGCGCTGCTGAGCGGCGGCCCCGAGCGGCTGACCGATGTCGTGCAGCGCAAGCTCGCGCTGGCGGAAGCCATCGAGCACGCCACCAATGACGTGGATATGCCGCAAGTACAGACCGACGCCATTGCGTCGCTCGACCGGTACAATCGGGAAAACGCGATCATCTGTGCCGCGATCCTGCGGCATCTGACGGACGCCCTCGATACGCTGCGGCAGCAGAACCCGCATCGGTCCTACAAGCTCGACGGCACCGAGGAGAAATCCGCCCCGGTACCACACGCACTCGGCGCGGCCTAACGAACGAAATCCGGCGGCGGGTCAAAGCGGCCGTCCTGCGGTACGGTCGGCAGCGGCGCGCCGGCGCGCCGGGCCATCCCCAGCCGGTAGACATAGGCCAACATTTCGGCGACGGCGCCGTAAAGCCCCGCTGGAATTTCATCGCCGAGATCGACGGCGCGCCAGATCGCTCGCGCCAGCGGCGGTGCCTCGACGACCGGAACGCTGTTGTCGCCCGCCACGTCGCGGATGCGCAGGGCGATCCGGCCGGTGCCTTTCGCCACCACCCGCGGCGCCCGCATGCCGCCGTCGCGATAGCTCAGCGCGGCGGCGTAGTGCTCGGGGTTGACGATCACGACATCGGCTTTCGGCACTTCGCTCATCATGCGGCCGCGCGCCATTTTGAGCCGCAGGCTGCGGATGCGCCGCCGCGTCTGCGGGCTGCCGTCGAGTTCGCGCATCTCGTCCTTGATGTCCTGGCGCGACATCTTCAGCTGGTCGCGATGCGCCCAGATCTGGTACGGCACCTCGAACAGCGAGACGACCGCGAGGCTGGCCGCGAGGATAAGAAAGATCTGGACGATCAGCCCGGCGACATGATGCGCGGCAAACGGCCAGGTCTCGGCCGCCGCGTGCAGAAACCCCGCAAGGCGGCTGCGCATCAACCATGTCGCGATCGCCGCCACCACGATGAACTTGACCAAGGCCTTGACGATTTCCGCCAGCGCGGCGTGCGAAAACAGCCGCCCGAAGCCCTTGAGCGGGTTGATCCGCGACAGGTCGGGAACCAGCGGCGTGGCCGACAGTGTCCAGCCGCCGATCGCGATGTCGGCGATAAACGCCACCGCCGCCATCAGAAAGAGGAACGGCGCGACGGCGGCGAGCCCCGGCTCCACCACCCGCATCGCCGCCGCGGCAAGCTGCGAGGGGTCGCGCATGTGTTCCGGTGCGAGGTCGAGACCTGCGCTGAGGCTCACTTCGAGCTGCTGTATGATGCGCGCGCCGCCGAACAGCAGCATCGCGGCGCCGGCCAGCAACACCGCGGCGCCCGCCACATTATGGGCGCGCGGGATCGAGCCTTCTTCCTGCGCCTTTTGCAGTCGGCGCGGGGTGGCGCGTTCGGTGCGGCTTTCGGAATCGTGCGTGTCGCTCATTGCGGTGCCGTCATGGCGGTGCCGTCATGGCGCAGTCGGGTTCAGCAGGCGCGTCGCGAGCAGCGCTCCGGTTTCGATGATGTGACTTACGGCCGGCACGAAAAACGGCACCAGTGTCACCGACGCGGCGATGCCGACCAGCATGAACACCGAAAACCCGACCGAGATGACGTTGAATTGCGGCGCGACGCGCGACAGGATCGCCACCGCCGCGTGCGCCGCCAGCAATACCGCGATGACCGGCAACGCCAGCCACAGCCCGGTTTGGAACAGTGACGACCCTGCCGCCGCCAGCGCCCGCCAGCCGCCGGCTGCAATGCCGGCGCCCGGCGCGATCGGCACCGCGTCAAAGCTTTTCACCAAGACCCGCAGCATGACGAGGTGGCCGTTCATCGCGAGAAACAGCACCAGCCCGGTCAGGCTGAAGAAATTGGACATGACCGGCACGGTAAAGCCGCTTTGCGGGTCGAACAGGCTGGCGATGCCAAACCCCATCTGCACGCCGATGAACTCGCCTGCGACGGCGATCGCCGCCAGTACGATCTGCATCGAAAAGCCGATCGCCACCCCGACCAGCACCTGCTGCACCGCCAGCGCTCCGGCGGTCCACGACAAGTCGAGCGGGGTCGATTGCTTGATCAGGCCGCTGATGACGAGCGCGATGACAAAGGCGAGCGCCACCTTGATTCGTGCCGGGATCGCGGTCGCGTTGAACCCCGGCGCGGCCGCCAGCAAGGCCAGAATGCGCAGAAACGGCCAGAAGAATTCGCCCGCCCAGCGGGCAATGTCGGTGGTGGCGAAATTCAGCACGGGGTCAGTCGGTGAGCGTCGCGGCCGTGGCGGCCGAGCGCTCGAGATAGGCCGAGACGCGCCCCCCGGCCCAGTTGAGCAGCAGCCAGCTCAGCAGCAGCACGGCAAAAAACCGCGGTACAAAGCTCAAGGTCAGGTCGTTCATGCGAGTGCTGGCCTGAAACAGGCCGATGGCGAGGCTCGCCAGGATCGAGACCAGCAGAAACGGGCTGACCAACAGCAATGTCGTCAGCAGCATCTCGCGCGCCGCCGTGACGATCATCGCCGTTGTCATCGCACATAACCCTGCGCCAGCGAGCCGATCACCAGCGTCCAGCCATTGACCAGCACGAACAGCGCAAGCTTGAGCGGCAGCGACACACTGGTCGGCGACAGCAGCATCATGCCGAGCGACATCATGATCGCCGCAACGACGATGTCGATCACCAGAAACGGCAGAAAAATCAGGAACCCGATCTGGAACCCGGTCTTCAGTTCCGAGGTGACGAACGCCGGCACCAGAATGCGTAGCGGCACGTCATTGGCGCTGGGATAAGTCTGGCCGCCGGCGAGTTTCAGAAACAGGCTGAGATCGTCGCTGCGGGTCTGCTTGATCATAAAACCGCGCAACGGCCCCTGGGCTTTTTCGAGCGCCTCGGTCGCCGAAATCTTGTTGTCGAGCAGCGGTTGCAGCGCGTCGTCGGAAATCCGGGTGAACACCGGCCCCATAATGAACATCGTCAGAAACAGCGCGAGGCCGATCAGGATCTGGTTGGGCGGCGTCTGGGTCAGCCCCAGCGCCTGGCGCAACAGCGACAGGACGATGATGATGCGGGTGAACGAGGTCATCGTCAGCAGGATTGCCGGCAGAAACACCAGCCCCGCCATGACCAGCAACAACTGCACCGGCACGGTGAAATTGGCGCCGCCGTGGCCGTCAGGCTGCATGTTCAACGCGCCGAGATCGGCCGCCCCGGCGGCGGCGCTCCACAACAGCCCCGCCGTCACCAGCACGACGAGCAGCAATGCTAGGTGTCGGCGCGCCATCGTCCGCTCACCTGCCGTATGATGTCTCCGAACCTTCCATCCGCCGCCCCCGCCGGCTGTAACGGACCGTCGAGTTCGCACAGCAGCGACACGGACGCCGCGCCGACCCCAACGACCAGATGGCGCGTTCCCACTCGCACCACCAGCAGCCGTTCACGCGGTCCCAGCGCCAGCGAGCGCAGAACCACGCAATCCCCACCGCCGCCCGACAAAGCGCCCGCCAAGGCACCGGGGCGCAGCCGCCGGACAAACCACAAGACGCCCCACAACAGCAAAACAATCGCGCCGAGGGTCAGCATCAGGGTCGTGTAGGCGTCGGTTTCGAGAGGCATGGCCGGTTGTGCCGCGTGCTATTCGACGACCAGGGTGGGGAAAAAGATGTTTTGCACCAACCCGGTTTTGGCGTCGGGACCGGCCAGTTGCATGATGCGCGCGTCGCCCAGCAGATGTGCCAACGTCTCGTTGACCTGGGTCAGCATGGCAGCGCGCATCTTGTTGATGCCGTCCGCGGTCTGCAAATCGTCCGCTTTGAAGGCCAGCACGGTCTGGCGCATCGCATCCTGAAGCTGCGGCAATACGTTGTTGATGACCTCGCCGGCCGACGAGCCCGGCAGTTGCAGATTGGCGCCGAGCTGAATGAAATGCGACGCACCGTCGGCGCTCGGCACGCTGATGACAAAGGGTTTGATCGGCAACGTGAACGGCAGCGGCGCCTCCGGCGCATGCGCAGCCGCCTCAGCCTCCTGCTTGGGCTTCGCGATCAGAAAGTACCACGCGGCGCCACCGCCGCCGGCCGCGAACAGCACGAACAAGACCAGTATGATCCAGATCATCGGCGAGCGGCGTTTTGCCGGCGCTGGTGCGGCCGCTGCCGCGGTTTGATCAGTCATGTCTCGCAATCCCGGATTTCGTCACGTCCAAGCCCGCCTCCAAGCTCGCCTCAATGCAGCACCTCGCTTATCGAAGACGGGGCAGTGATGCGGCGCGCTGCAGCAGATCGTCGATTTCACTCTGGCTGCGCCGCAAAGCGGTTTCCAGTTCCTGCGCCGCCGCGCGTTCGCCGAGGATTTCATACACCCGCTTTTCACGCCGCAACTCCACGACGTGTTCCCATTGCCGGGCGACCGCCGCCTCGATCCGTTCGACCTCGTCCTGCTGGCGGTGGACGATATCGTCGATCTGCCGCGTGAAGTTGAGATAGGCGCGCGTCGCGATCGCGCTCATGCCCCGCTGCAGGCCGCCACGCAGCAGATCTTCGTAACGCTCGCGATGCTCTTTCAGCAGCGCCAGCTTGGCGAGCGCCTGCTGGCATTGCTGCTGCAGGTTCTGCCATGTGGCGATTGCGTCGTCGCTGCGATGCCCGGCGAGATTGATCAGCACCTTCATGTCAGAGTTCATATGCCCACGACCTCACCGAGCGCTGCGACGCTTTCGGCAAACGGCACGGCATTCGTCATGTCCTGGCAGAGAAAGCGCTCCATCGCCGGCTGCAAGGCGACCGCCCTGTCGAGTTCGGCGTCGTTTCCCGCGCGGTATCCGCCGATCGAGATCATGTCGCGGCTCTCCTCAAAACGGTTGTAAAGCTGCTTGAAGCGTTGCGCCCGGGCCATCTGCGCCCCGGTCGCGACGGCCGGCATGACGCGGCTGATCGAGGCCGCAATGTCGACCGCCGGAAAGTGCCCGCGATCCGCAAGCCGCCGCGACAGCACGAGATGCCCGTCGAGGATCGAGCGCGCGGAGTCGCCGATCGGGTCGTTCGGGTCATCACCTTCGATCAGCACGGTGTAGACCGCCGTGATGCTGCCGGAACCGGCTTCGCCATTGCCGGCGCGCTCGCACAGCGACGAGAGCCGGCCGAAAATCGATGCGGGGTAGCCCCGACTGGCCGGTATTTCGCCCACGGCCAGTCCGATCTCGCGTTGCGCCATTGCGAACCGCGTCAGCGAGTCCATCAGCAGCAGGACCTGCAACCCGCGGTCGCGGTAATATTCGGCAATCGCGGTGGCGCGGTAGGCGCCGTGCACTCGCGCCAGGGCGGAATCGCTGGCGGGGGCAGCCACCACGATCGCTTTTGTCAGGCCCTCGGCGAGGATGCGCTCGACGAATTCCTTGACCTCGCGGCTGCGCTCGCCGATCAGCCCGACGACGACAATATCGGCGCTGGTGTAGCGCGCCATCATGCCCAGCAACACGCTTTTGCCGACACCGCTGCCGGCGAACAAGCCGATCCTGGCGCCGCTGCCGAGCGAGAACAGCGCGTTGATCGCTTTGACGCCGACATCGAGCGGCCGGTCGACCAGGGCGCGCCGCATTGGGTTGATCGCCTGCCCGAGCAACGGCCGGCGCTCGCCGTATTTTATGCCGCCTTTGCCGTCGATCGGCTGACCGCCGCCGTCGATGACCCGGCCGAGCAGTTCGTCGCCGACCCCGACTTCGAGCATGTGGCCGCCGGGGATGACGCGCGCCCCCGGCGCCAGACCGTCGGCCTGGCCTTCGGCCATCAGCAGCACCCGCCCGCCGTCGAACCCGACGACTTCCGCCGGCAGCAATTGCCCCGATTCACTTTCGACAAAGCAGCGCTCGCCGATCGCGACATGGATGCCGCGTGCTTCCATGACCAGCCCGACCGTGCGCACGAGGCTGCCATAAACCTTGACCGCATGGTCGCTCGTCGCCACCCGGCCGCGATAGCGTTCGAGGCTGGCGACCAGTCGCTCGGCCCGCACCGCGCTGGGCACCACGGGGGGCACCGTGCCGGGCACTGCTGCGGACCTGTGGATCGCTGCCGGTTCAGTCATTGTCGCTCTCGAACAGCGCGTGCATGACATCGCGCCAGCGCGACGCCAGCGTCAGGTCGACTTGCGACACGCCTTCGCCGGAGCGCGGCCGCCAGCGGCGGTCGGCGTTGACGGCGCCGTCGGCGTTGGCGACGACAATGCAGCCGCCCGGCTCGATCGTCTCGTCAGCCACCAGCGCGGTGCCGCCTTCCTCGATATCGGGCGCCAGCGCCCGCAACAGCTCCAGATCGTCCGGGTTTACGATCAGACGCGGCTTGCCCGTGCCGAGCGGCACTTTCGCAATGGCCTCGCGGATCAGCCGTACGAGATAGTCGCGCGACCGGGCAACCTCGCCGCCGATCACGGCGCGCGCAATTTCGAGTGCGAGCGCCGCCACTGCTGCTTCGACGGTCTGTTCCAATGCCGGGATCGGGGCGCCCAGCGCCTCCAGCAACGCCGCCAGCCGCTGAGCTTGCTCGGCGAGGGCGGCTTCGCCGGCGCGGCGGCCTTCCGCCAGCCCGACGGCAAAACCCTCGGCGTGGCCTTCGGCGCGGCCCTCGGCATGCCCGCGCGCACGGCCTTCCTCAGTGCCCTGCGCGAGACCGAGCGCGTAAGCCTCTGCCCGGTCGAGCGCCGCATGGTCCTGCACAACGTGATGGGTGATTATCGGCTTCGCTACCGGGTTCGCATCAAGCGGCGCGGCGGCGGCGATCTCTGCGAACGCCGCTTCGCTGTTTGGCGATGGCTCGGCCGGTTCAGGGTCGGGCACTGCGGGTGCGAGTGTTGCAAGTGTAGGTGTTGCAGGTGTGGGCGGCTCGGACGGGGCTGTCTGGCCCTCCAGCACCGGAAACTTCCAGGGGTGGATCGAGGGGTTGTCTGCGTCGACGCGCGAGGTCATGTCGTCTCCTCGGCCGGACCGGACCGGACGCGCGCGATCGCGTAGCGCTGAATGGCGAACGCCAGCCGCAGCAGCGACACAAAAACCCAGCCGCCGACAAAATCGGCAAGCAGCCGGCCGCCGGTCAGGGCTGCAAACGCCCAGGCCGGGGCGTCATCGGCCGGGGCGCCGGCTTGCGGGAATTCGACGAACCACAGCAATCCCAACCCGGCCGCCAGCAGGATCGGACGAAACGCGACGCCTTTTTTGGCGTCCGCGGCGTCACCGCCTTTGTTCTTTCTCCGCGCCATCGTCAGGCTCCTGGCGTCCGGCTCATGGTGCCGGCTTGGTTGCGCGGGCGGGTGCCGCGCGGGCGGGCGCAGCATGGACGGGTGCGGCGGAGGCGGGCGCCGGGCGGATGGGCGCCGCCAGGGCCGGCACCGACGGTTTGCCCGGTGGTGCGTTCGGTGTCTCGCTGCGCTGTTCGCCGCCGAACAGGTGCGTGCGCAAATCGTTCTCGTCTTGCAGTGGTGATACCACGACGATCGATACCCGGCGGTTCGCTGCCTTGCCTTCGGGCGTATTGTTGGGCGCGACCGGGTGGAATTCGCCAAACCCGGCGCCAACCACCAAAGCCGGGTTTATGCCGGCGGCAACGAACCGCTTGACGACCGAGATCGCCCGTGTCGCCGACAAATCCCAGTTCGAATCGAACTGCGCGTTGTGGATCGGCACGTTGTCGGTAAAGCCGTTGACCTGGATCTGGTACGGCAGCCCTTTCAGGATACCGGCGATGTTGTCGACCAGCGGCAGCGCCGCCGTAACCAGTTCGGCCTTGCCGTTGTGGAACAGCAGCACCTCGTTGATGTCGATCACCACGCCCAGCGATTGCAGCGACACCTGCACCTCGCCTTTGCCGATCAGCGCCGCCAGTGCCTTCGTCAGTTTTTCATAGGCGGCGTCTAGGTTTTCCGTCGTGTGCTCGGCCGGATTGCGCTCAGCCGGATTGCGCTCTGCGGGCTCGCGCACGAGGAGATCGCGCAGGACCGGCATCGGCGCGCGGATTTGGCCGCGCTTCAGCACCATCGGCTTGGTTTTGGCTTCCTCCTCGGCGCCGGCCGCCTGGCGTTTCGGCTCTTCCTGGCGCAGCGCTGGCGGCAGGTTCTTGATCTGTGGCTCGCGGGTGATGATCGGCACATGCACCGGAGAGGGCATGAAGTCGAACGGCGATTTGTTTTCGGCGGCCAGTCCCGTCGAATCGAGCGTCACCGTGCGGCCGATAAACGCCGTCGAAAACGCCTCGGCCATCTCCTGGAATTTCGACGAGTTGATGCTCGACACCGCGTACATGACGACAAACGTCGCCAGCAGCAGGGTCGTGAAATCGGCATAGGAGATGATCCAGCGCTCGTGATTGGGCGGTTTTTCTTCGAAATGCATTCAAGCCTCCCGTCGTGCGCTTGCTTGCGGCATGGTCATGCCGCACTGGCCGGCGCGGCCTCGCCGGCGCCCTCCTCGCCGCTCCTGCCGTTCGACGCCTCGACGTCGGAACCGTCGAGAAAGCCGCGGAGTTTCATTTCGAGCTGCAGCGGGCTTTCGAGGATCGCGATGCCGACCATGCCTTCGGCGATCAGTTCGAGGCGGCGCACCCGACGGCGCACCTGGAACTTGAGCTTGCTGGCGATCGGCAAGGCCACGAGATTGGCCGCCCCGACGCCATACACCGTGGCGACGAATGCCGTCGCGATGCCGCTGCCGAGCTTTGACGGGTCGTCGAGATGCGACATCACGGTAATCAGGCCCATTACCGCGCCGAGAATGCCGACGGTCGGGGCATAGCCGCCCATCGCCTCGTAGATTTCGGCCGCCTGCATTTCCTCATGCGCGCGAGTGCCGATGATCGCCTCCAGCATTGTGCGGATTTGCGGCGCCTCGATGCCGTCGACGATCATCCGCAGTCCCTGGCGGATGAACGGGTCGGTCTGCTGATCGGCGATCGGGTCGAGCGCCAGCACGAACTGGTGGCGCGCAATGCGCAGCCAGTCAGTGATCTGCTTCAGCAATTCTTCGCGGTCGTCCTTGGGCGGCAGGAATATCCACATCGCCATTTTGACGCCGCGCATAAAGATGCTGAGCGGCGTCTGCAGCAGCACGGCGCCGAGGGTTCCCCCAAAGACGATCAGGGCGGCGGAATCCTGCACCAGCGACATCAGATTGCCGCCGTCGATGACCATCGTCAGCGTCACCGAGGCAAACGCCATCACGATCCCGATTATCGAAAGAAAATCCACCGCCTATCCTCCCGGACGGCGCTGCGGCGCAGGCGCGCCCGCGCCCCAATCGCCCAGTGCGTCGCGCAGTTTCAGCAAGGCCCTTCCGTGCGCCCGACAGACGGTCGATTTGTCGATGTCGAGAACCCGGCCGACCTCTTCCATGTTGAGTTCGTGCTCGTAATAGAGCGAGACGATGGTATTTTCCCGCTCCGGCAAGGCGGCGATCGCTTCCGTCAGCGCCTTGAGCAGGCGGTTTTTGTCGAGGATCGCGTGCTGGTCGTCATCGGCCCGAAGCTGCTGGTCGCCCTCGCCAAACGTGTCGAGATCGAGCAGCCGGATGCCGGCGATTTCTGTCAGCAACGCGTGGTACTCGGTGAGCGGCAGCGCCAATGTCGCGGCGACTTCCTCGTCGGTGCCGTCGCGGCCGAGACGCTGCCGGGTCAGCCGCATGGCGCGGCCCGCCGATTTCGCTAGCCGCACGGTCCGCACCGGCGCCCAGGTGCCGCGCCGCGCCTCGTCGATCATCGCGTTGCTGATGATGCGGTGCAGCACCGGCAGTGGGATGCCGTCGGCCGAGACGCTGCCGCGCCGCACCGCGCGCAGCACGGCGATCAACCCGGCCTGGATCAAATCGTCGAGCAGCACCGTTTCCGGCAGCCGCCCCAGCAGCCGGGTGGCGATGCGCTTAACGATCGGTGCGTGCAGCCGGATAATTTCAGCCTCTTCTCGAGGCGAATGATCCGGCGCGCCGTATTCGGCGGCGGTGCGGGGACGCACCGGCATATCCCCCGCTGGCGGATTATTGCCCGGCAAATTATGGGCGGGGTCGTCAATCGGCATGGGCGGCGCCATCCGGCGAACGGCCAAGCAACTCGATGACCTTTATGCGTTTTTCGGAGGGTATCTCGGGGATCGACAGAACGAAAACGCGCGGCCGCACCGAGCGCAGCAATTGCACCAGCAATTCCCGCAATTCCGGTCGCACAAGCAACGCCGGCGGGGCGCCGGCCGCTTCGAGGCGGCCCGCCGAGGTCAGCGCCTGGATCTGGATTTCGCCGGCAAGGCCGGGTTCGACTTCGGCGCTTCCGGTATTGGCGCCCAGCCGGTGGACATCCTGCAGCAAACGTTCGAGGCCGGCTTCCAGCGCCATGACCTTCAGTTCTTCGATGGCGCCGAAGACGGTCTGAACAATGTAACCGCCGAGCCGAACGCGGACCAGTTCCAGCAAGACGCGAGGTTCCTGCGTCGTGGCTGCGCCCTCGATCAAGGCGGCGACGATGGTTCGCAGGTCGCGGATCGGAACGTGCTCCGCCAGCAGCGCGGCCAGCACGCTATGAACGACCGTCGACGACAAAAGCTTCGGCGTCAGTTCTTCGACGATCTTCGGCAGCAGTGTCGTCAGGTGACGCAGTACTGTATCCAGTTCGGCGCGTCCGAACAGGCCATCGATATTGTCGCGCACCATCCGTTCGAAATGCGTCGCTATGATCACCGCGGCGTCGAACACGGTGTAGCCCGAGGCGCGCGCTTCTTCTGCTGTAGCCGGCATGATCCACAGCGCAGGTCCGCCGAATACCGGGTCGCGGGTGGGCTGGCCGGCAATCTCGCGCACGGAACGGCCAGCCGACAACGCCAGCAGCCGGTCGGGAAAGACCTCGCCCGCCGCCCGCTCGACACCGTGAATCAAAATCCGATAGCCGGTTGAGCGCAGATCGGGATTGTCGCGCACATGCACGACCGGCACGAGAAAGCCGAACTCGCGCGATACCTGCCGCCGCACTGCGCGCAGGCGGCGCAGCAACCCACCATCGCGCTCCCTGCCGACGAGCCCGACCAGCCGATAGCCGAGCTGCACTTCCAGCGGCTCGACCAGTTCAACCACGCCGATATCGATTTCTTCGGCGTCGGACGGCGGCGCCGGTGGTGGCGGCGGCAATGCAGCGCGCGCCTGTTCGCGCCCGATCCACCACGCGCTGCCGCCCAGCACCGCTCCAAAGGCGAGAAACGGCAGATGCGGCATGCCGGGAATAAGCCCCGACAGCCCGACAATACCGGCCGCCAGCCACCATGCATTGGGATGGCGCGCCAGCTGTCCGATGATCTGGCTGCCGATATCGTGCCCGGTCGTCACCCGGCTGACGATGATTCCGGCGGCCGATGAGATGACCAATGCCGGGATCTGCGCTACGAGGCCGTCGCCGATCGTCAGCAGGGTGTAGGTCTGGCCGGCTTCGGCGATGCTCAGTTCGTGCTGCCACATGCCGATGATCAGCCCGCCGATCAGGTTGATGAACAGGATCAGCACGGCGGCGATGGCGTCGCCGCGGACGAACTTGCTGGCGCCGTCCATCGCGCCGAAAAAATCCGCTTCGCGCGTTACTTCCTCGCGTCGCCGGGTGGCTTCCTCCTGGTTGATCAGCCCGGCGTTCAGGTCTGCGTCGATTGCCATCTGCTTGCCAGGCATGCCGTCGAGCACAAAGCGCGCCGCGACTTCCGCGATGCGTCCGGCGCCTTTGGTGATGACGACAAAATTGATGATGACGAGGATCGCGAATACGGCAATGCCGACCGCGTAATTGCCGCCGACGACAAACGCGCCGAACGATTCGATGACCCGTCCCGCCGCATCGGAACCCATATAGCCGTCGAGCAGGATGATGCGGGCGGCCGCCACGTTCAGCGACAGCCGCAGCAGCGTCGTCATCAGCAGCAAAGTCGGAAACGCCGCGAAATCCGTGGGCTTCGCCGTGTACAGCGCCGCCAGCAGGATCATCAGTCCAAAGCAGATGTTGAAGGTGAACAGGAAATCGAGCGCGAAGGGCGGCAGCGGCACCACCACCATCGCCAGGATCAGGACAAAAGCGATCGGCCCAACCAGCGAGGTCGCATGTCGGCGCCATGCCGCAAACGGAAACCCCGCTGCTATCGAGGGGGCGGAGATCACGTCACCATCCCTGGCAGTTCGGTCAAGATGCGGATCGTGAAATCCTCAAGCTGACGCAGCAGCCACGGTCCCAGCAGTGCCAGCGCGATGACCGTTCCGAGAAATTTCGGCACAAAGCTGAGGGTCGGCTCGTTGATCTGCGTCACGGCCAGAAAGATGCTGACCGCAACGCCAATGACCATGATCACGGCGAGCAGCGGGCTGGCGACATAGACGATGGTCAGCAGCGCGCCGTGCGCCGCCTGCGACACCTCCATTACCGCCTCCGCCGCATCATCGCCGGCACCATCTCCGCTAATCCGGCCGCTTGACGCGTTCGGTTGGACTGACGACTTCGAGAAAGCGCAGTCCGAGCCGTTCCTCGTTGATCAATACGATCTCGCCGCGCCCGATCAGGACGCCATTGACCCTGACGTCGAGCGGGGCGCCGGGGCCGCGATCCAGTTCGATCATCGAACCGCGGCCGAGATTGACCACATCGCGGATCGGGATTTCGGTGCGCCCGAGTTCGACCGTCAGCCACACGGGAACACCGAGCACCAGGTCAAGTTGTCCGATCGCCGCCGCTTCGCCGGCTTGCTCATCGCCGGTCGGAGGCGGTGCCTCGCCTTTTGCGCCGCGTTTGGTTGCACCAGGACCCGCTGCGCCGGGGCCAGTTGACCCAGGAACAGTCGACCCGGAGCCAGCCAAACCGGGGCCAGTCGCATCGAGGCTGGCGAATGCCAGTTGATCCGTGTCGGCGGCAGGTGCAGCCGGGTCGCTGGGTGGCGTTATCTCGTCCGGCCGCCGGTCACTATTCATGTTTTGTCCCTGGCCGGTGGAGGAGGGGCCGTGGATGCCAACCGCTCGGCAATGCGTACCGCGATCTTGCGGCCGTGACGGCCCCATTGGCCGCGGAACAGCGGCACTCCGTTGGCATGCACCGTGGCGGTGCCGTGACGGTCGATCTCGAACACGTTGCCCGGCCGCAGCGACACCAGATCGGCGACGCTGATCTCGATCCGGGTTAATTCCGCCGATAGTGTGATTTCCGCTTGCGCAATGCCGGTGTGCAATGTCTCGAACCAGCGTTGGTCGCGGTCCGCCGTGTCTTCGGCGAGTTCAAGGTTCAGGCGGTCGTGCAGCGGTTCCAGTGCTGTATAGGGCATCGCGACCGCCAGTTCGCCGACGCCCCGGTCGATCTTTATCTCGAACCCGCTGACGATGACCTGATCGTCGGCGCCGGCAAAACTGGCGAAATGCGGGTTGATCTCCTGGCGGATGATTTCCGGGCCAAACCGCCCGAGCGGTTCCCAGGCGACGGCAAGCTGCGCCAGGATCGTCTGCATCACTCGCCGCATCGATTTCAGCTCGAACGAGCTGAACGGCCGGTTGGTCGGCGGTGTCGGAAAACGCCCGTCGCCGCCGAACCGGCTCTCGACGATCGCGGCGACCAACTGAGCGTCGACAGCGACCATAATCGTGCCCTGCAGCGGTCGCATCGTCAGCAGCACGACATAGCTCGGCACTTCGAGGCGTTCCAGCAGGGCGCGATGCTTCAAGCATTCGATGCCGATGCTCGAGACATCGACGGCTCGCCGCAGGTGCTGCAACAGCGCCGACCGCAGCGCGCGGCAGAACCGCTCGTTAATCATCACCACGGTTGGTTCGAAGGCCGGCATGCGCGAGCGCGACCGGCTGCGTTCGTCGAGCAGGTTGAAGGGACGCACCGACGGCATCGCCTTGCGCGGAGCGTCAGACATAGATGCTTACTCCCGACCCGGAGGGGATTGCCGTGCCGCCCCTTGCCGTGCTGCCGCTCGCCAAGCCGCCGCTTGCCAGGGCGCGGCCGCTGGCGACACGCAATGGTGCCGCCCGTTCCGGCGTATCGCGGCCGGAAGAACCGGTACCGATCCAGGCGCCGGTCAGGTTGTAGCCGGCGGTGCCGAGATCATTTTGCAACTGCGCAATGGCATCGGTGATGATCTGCTGCACTTGCGGTTGGGGTGTTTCGAACCATGCCGAGACGTCATGGCCATTGACCGCGACCCGCACTGTCAACTCACCAAGGTCGGGCGGGTGCAGCCGGACCGCCATTTCGCGGCGCGAGCTCGCGACCAGTCCGGCCAGCGGCACCGCCAGCCAGTCTTTCAAGCTGTCCGCCGACACCACCGGCGCGGCAATGGTGCCGTCGCTGGCGCCGCCTGGTGCTGCCGTCGATGTGGCGCCGACATCGCCTGTCCCGCTACGGCCGGTGTCCCAGCTGCCGGCAAACCCAGTGACGACGTGATCTGTGGCAGCGACGGGCGATTGTGACGCTTCTGTTACGGCCGCGGTGTCGGGTGCAGAACCGATGCTGTTGCCGGGGCTGCTGCCGGGGCCGTTGCCGGCCGGCAACACCGGCATCGGTGCGCCAATATCGCTTCCCGTCAGAAACATCGCAGCAGTATCGCCAGCCATTTCCGTGGGCGAATGCGGCGGGTTGCCGGGCGCTCCAGTCGACGCGTCCGGTGCATCGTCGAATCCGTCAACCACCGTGAGATTCGGCATTGTCGATATTGGCAACGTCGTGGCGTCGGTATCGTCCCCGTCAGTGTGCCGCGCACGCGGCGTGTTTGTCGGCGGCACTGTGACGAGATCGGCCGCACCATCGATGTCCAGGGGTGGATCGGTGCCGTTCAACCCGGGTGACACGGCGGCGCTGCGCGAACGGTCGCCGGCCGCCGGCCGGTTGTGGCCGCCAACCGCGCGCCGGCTGCCGACGTTTCTGGCAACGGCGTTTTTATCCACCGGGTTCGCGGGTGCCGCCGCCGTTTGCGCCCGCCCGTCCGGGACGGCCGGTGAGGCGGCGGCCGCCTGCCGCGAAGTCGTACCGAGCCGTTCGGCAAAGCCGCTCTCGCCTTGCGCGGACGTCGGCGTGGCGGCGGGTTTTGCTCGTGTGGCCGCACCAAGCGGTACAGTCGCGGTGCGATCCGAGGTCGGTGGCGTCACGGAGGGCACGGTAACTCTCTCGATGCCGATCCTAAGCCACCATCTTTTCGGTGCCGGCGCCCAGGATGATCTTGCGTTCGCTTTCGAGGCGGCGGGCGATTTCGATGATCTCGCGCTTGGCGGTCTCGACATCGCTCGCGCGCATCGGGCCGCGTGCTCCGATCTCGTCGCGCAGCATTTCCGCGGCGCGTTGCGACAGGTTGCGCATGACCTTGCTTTGCATCGCACTGTCGGCGCCCTTCAGCGCAGAGACCAGCAGCCGCTGGTCGATCGCGCGCAGCAGCACCTGGAAATTGCGGTCGTCGACATTGATCAGGTCTTCAAAGGCAAACATGCTGTCGGCGATGCGCTGCGCCAGTTCGGGATCGACCTCCTGGATTTGCGCCATGATGCGCTCGACCATCGGTCCTTCGATGCGGTGCAGGATCTTGCCGGCCATCGTCACGCCGCCGATGGCAATCCGGTCGTCCTGCTGCACATCGCCGGACAGCAGGTCTTCGATCGCTTCGTTGAGTTCGCGCAGCACCGTCGGCGGGATCGTATCGAGCGTCGCCAGCCGCGGGATGACCTGCTCCACCAGTTCCTCCGGCAGATGCCGGATCAACGCATCGACCTGCTCTCCTTCCAGGTGCGCGAGGATCATCGCGATGATCTGCGGGTGCTCCGACTTGATCAGTTCGGCCAGGACGCGCGGCTCCTGCCACTGCACGGCTTCGATTCCGGCGAAATATTCGTCGTGCTTCAGCCGCCCCACCAGGCGCTTGGCTTCGCCGACACCGAGGGCCCGCTCCAGCACCTCGCTGACATAGGCGCTGGCGCCGAGCCCCAGCGAGGTCTCCTGCAGCATCAGGTCGGTGTATTCCTCGAACACCGCGGTGACCGCCTGCTGCGGCACCTTCGAGATGTGCGTCATCGCCTGGGTCAGCAGGTTGATTTCCGGCTGCGACATGAATTTGATGATTTCCGCCGCAGCTTCCGGCCCAATCGACAGAAGGAGGACAGCGGCTTTCTCGGTGTCGTTCAGCTCAACCGTCTTGTTCGGCGCTGCTTCTGGCATGGGTGATCCATCCTTTGATGACTTGCGCGGTGCGTGCCGGATCGTTGGCGGCGAGCGCGCGGATCGTCTCGTGGTCGATGCGGACGCCGTCCTGGATCGCAGCAGCGGAGACGGCGCGCCGCTGGACGCCGCCTCCCGACCAGCCGGCACGCACAGTGTCGGATGCGACGGTAACGTTCACATTGGCAGGAATTCCGGCGGGAGACCCGGCAGCAACGATCGTCGGCCGTGCCCGGGGCGCAGGCAGTGCCGCCCGCATCTGGTCGACGCGGCGCAACAACGGCAGGATGCCGCCCCACAGCACCAGCAGCCCGGCCAGCGCCAGCACCGCGTTGTCGCGCAAACCGGCCATCGCCGGCTGCCGCCACCACGGCCCGGTGCCGTCCGGGCCGCTGGACGCGGACTCGTCGAACGGCATGTCGACCACCGTGACATGCGGCGCGCGCGCCGAGCCGATCGCCGCTGCGACCAGCGTGTTGATCGACTGGATGCGCGGCGCCGGCAGCGGGCTCGCGGTCGGGTTGTTGACCAGCACGGCGACATTGACGCCACGCAAGGTCCACGCCGGATGTTCGAGGTATTGCTCGGTGTGATCGACGTCGTAATTGGTTGTCTTGTGAACATCCGGTGGCACTGGCGCCGATGTTTTCTGCGTGGTTGCCGCATCGGGAGCGGCATTCCCGGGGGCGCCATTCGTCGGTGTGCCGCCGGGCGTGTTGGCTGTGTTGTTCGCGGCCGGCGGCGGTGGCGTCTGAGTCGCGGGTCCAGCCGGATTGCCTGGTGGATTGCCTGGTGGATTGACGGCTGTGGTCGGTGTTTCGGGAGGCCGGTTCGACAAGGCTCCGGGGATGCCGATCGCCGCGTCGGCGGCGGGATGTGAATGGGTGCTTTCATCCTGGCTCAGGATGTGGCCGTCGCCGTATTTGACCTGGCTTTCCTTGGTCTTGGAAAAATCGAGGTCGGCATCCGCCGATACCCGGAAATTGTGCGCGCCGAGCACCGGGATCAGCAATTCGCTGATCATGTCCTCGTAGCGGCGGTTGATGACGCGCGCCAGCTCGAGCTGCTGCGGCAGCTGCTGCAGCGCGTCGTCGCTGCCGTGGGTCAGCTTGCGCCCGCTCTGATCGACGACGGTGACGTTTTCGCGGCTGAGGCCCGGCACGCCCGCTGCCACCAGCCCGGCGATGCCGTCGACCTGGGCGTCGGTCAGCGTCACGCCGGGCCGCAGCCGCAGCATCACCGAGGCGCTCGGCTTTGGTGCGTCGGCGAGAAAGCTGGTCTGCTTCGGCAGGCCCAGCATGACCTGCGCCCAGACGACGCCGTCAACATCGCGGATCGTGTTGGCCAGCGATGTCTCGATGGCACGGTTGTAATGCACCTGCTCGGCGAAGGGGCTGGCCGACAGGCTCTCATTGTCGAACAGCGACCACTCGTCGTGCTCGCGCTTTGGCACGCCGCGTGCCGCCAGTTGCAGCCGCGCCCGCCCGACATCGGCGGCGGGCACCAGGATGACCCGGCCGCCTTCGGTGATACGGTAGGAAATGTTGAGCTTTTGCAGTTCGGCGATGGTGCGGCCGCCCTCCTCGCCGGAGAGACCGGCATACAGCACGGCGTATCCCGACTGCACCGACCACAGTAGCGTCACGGCCGCCAGCGCAATGGCCAGGGCCGCCCCGGCAGCGATTGCCAGGTTCCGGTTGGCGAGCACCAGCGACAGCACGCGCTGCCGGAAACTGAGTGGCACGATTCTGTCGAGAAAAGCCACTACTCACTCGCGCATTCACCTGGAACAGTTCGCTTAAACCGGCATGTTCATAATGGTCGTGTAGGCGGCGGCGACCTTGTCGCGGACGCCGGCCGCCATCTGCATCGCGAGGTTGGCCTGTTCCATCGATACCATCACGTCACTGAGCGGGATGTCGTGGTCTCCTGCCGCCGATGCTTTCGCCAGTCCGTCGGCGGATGCGACGGTGCTGTCGAGCCGGTCGAGCGCCGAGCGCAACGTGGCAGCGAAAGACGGTCCCACTGTACCCGCACCGGTTGCTGAGTTGGCGACACCGGGCGTTACGCCGGCCGCATCGCCCACCGTGCTCGTCAGTGAGTGCAGTTCCGAAAGTGCCGAGGCCATTGCACTGATCGCTGGTATCATGGATCACCTCGTTGAGTGGGTGGCGTGCGCCGCATGCGTTGCCGGGCGGTGCGCCAGTTGGCGGCGCTGCGCGAGGAACGCGAGCCGCGCCAGCGCCGCGTCGTTGGCTTCCGACATCGCGGCAAGATCCGCTTCGGTGCGATAATTGCCGTCGGAATCCGGGGCGCAGCCGGAAACCCGGCCGTGCAGCAGCACCGGTTCGAGAAATGTCGGATGGAAATACAGTCTGAAGCGCAGCCAGTCGCCGGGCGTCAGCGCCTGCGGCGACAGCCATCCCAGCCGGTCCAGCGCGAACTCGATTTCGCGCGGCGGCGGCAGGTCAATGTCGCGATAGCGCAGCCGCCCCAGAAGCTCGATCACCATGTCGAGCTTGGCGTGCACCGGCGCCAGTGCCTCTGCCATCCGCTCGTCGGGAACGCGCTGCGTGGCTTCCGACTCGACGTCGCGAAGCAGAAAGCTCAGCACGCCGTCATTGGCGGATTGCAGTGCCGCGTGCGCCTCCGGTGTGGGTGCCTGCGCCAGCCGCTCCCACGCTATCGGCACAACGATCCGGCTGAGAAAATGAGCGCGGTCGGCCATGCTGTCAGTGAGGCTGTTCAAGTGATGACATAACCGCAATCTCTCGCTGTTAACAATCATTAATATCGGCAACGGTTGCAAAAGCAACGGGCTTACTTGACGAAAAATGGAAATTTCAACGAAAGGTAAACGAGTGTTGCACGATCAACGCGGTTGTGATCGGCCCAGACGCACTGCGAGGCGTGCGGCGGTTACGGCAGGATCGCCGTTGTGACAATTTTGTTGCGCGTGCCGCAGAGGCGGTTCACGGCCCCGCCAGCGGGGCGCGGCAGTGCGACGCACGCTATATCCTTTTGTATATTGCGAGGGTTGTCAGCCCCATGTTAGCAATGATGCGGCCTCCGCCCGCTCAGAATTGAGGAATTCAGCCATGTACACCGATGTTTCCCTGTTCATCGACGGCCAATGGGGCAAGGCGGCGGGGGGCCGTACAATCCCGGTGGTCAACCCGGCTACCGGCGAGCCGATCGGCACCGTCGCGCATGCCGACAAAGCCGATCTCGACCGGGCGCTCGAAGCCGCCGAAAAGGGCTTTCGCATCTGGCGTAAGGTGTCGGCGTTCGACCGTTCGAAGGTCATGCGCAAGGCGGCCAACCTATTGCGCGACCGAGCCGATGCGATTGCGCCGTTATTGACTCTGGAGCAGGGCAAGCCGCTGCCGGAGGCGAAGGGTGAAACTCTGGCCGGCGCCGATGTCATCGATTGGTTCGCCGAAGAGGCGCGGCGCGCCTACGGCCGGGTCATCCCGGCGCGGGCCGAGGGCGTCTATCAGCTTGTCGTCAAGGAGCCGGTCGGGCCGGTCGCGGCCTTTACACCGTGGAATTTCCCGATCAACCAGGTGGTCCGCAAACTTAGTTGCGCACTGGCTGCGGGCTGCTCGATCATCGTCAAAGCGCCGGAGGAAACCCCGGCTGCGCCGGCTGAGTTGGTCCGCTGCTTTGCCGACGCCGGGGTGCCCGCCGGCGTGATCAACCTCGTGTATGGTGTGCCGTCGGAAATTTCCGAATACCTGATCCCGCACCCGATCATCCGCAAAATGTCGTTTACCGGCTCGACGGCCGTTGGCAAGCAGCTCGCGGCGATAGCCGGCGCGCACATGAAGCGCGTCACGATGGAGCTGGGCGGCCATGCGCCGTCGATCGTGTTCGATGATGCCGATGTCGATCTCGCCGCCAAGCTGCTGTCGAGCAACAAGCTGCGCAATGCCGGGCAGGTCTGCGTGTCGCCGACGCGCCTGCTGATTCAGGAGAATGTCTACGAGCAGTTTGTCGGCAAGTTCACCGAGGGGGTGAAGGCGGCGCGGATCGGCGACGGCATGGAAAGCGGCACCCAGATGGGGCCGATGGCCAATCCCCGGCGCATCGCCGCGATGGAGGCCTTTATCGGCGACGCGGTGCAAAAAGGCGCGACGCTCAAAACCGGCGGCAGCCGCATCGGCAACAAAGGCAATTTCTTCGAGCCGACCGTGCTGACCGACGTGCCGATGGACTCGCGCATTATGAGCGAAGAGCCGTTCGGCCCGGTCGCGGTGATCGCGCCGTTCAAGAGCTTTGACGATGTCGTCGAGGAGGCCAACCGGCTGCCCTACGGGCTCGCCGCCTACGCCTATACGCGCTCGGCGAAGACGGCGCAGGCCGTCGCTGCGGCGGTCGAGACCGGGATGATCTCGATCAACCATCACGGGCTGGCCTTGCCGGAAGTGCCGTTTGGCGGCGTCAAGGACAGCGGCTACGGCTCCGAAGGCGGTTCCGAAGCGATCGAGGCTTACCTCAACACGAAATTCGTGACGCAAGCCGGGCTCTGAATCGGCCGTCCCGTCAGTCGCTCGGCCGGAATGCTGCGCCGGCCGAGCGCCGCTTGACGCGTCCGTTTCGGACAGCGGGAGATCGCTGCGGCGCATAAAGACGTGAGGGGAGCTGCGATGCGGGCGATAGGGATAAAAATCATTGCGGCGCTGGGTATTATGGTCGCCGGTGGACTCCTTGGTGCGACGGCGGCACGCGCCGACGGGCCGCATGTTCTGGCGGCTGGCAGCCTGCGCGAAGTCATCGGCGCGATCGGCGATCATTACGCCAAGGAAACCGGGGTCAAGATCACCGGCGATTTCGGCCCATCCGGACTCCTGCGCGAACGCATCGAAAAAGGCGAAAAGACCGATCTGTTCGCCTCGGCCGATATGGGGCATCCGCTCAAATTGCTGGCGGATGGACGCGCGTCGCGGGTGGCGATGTTCACTCGCAATCTGCTGTGCGGCGTGGCGCTGCCAAAGACCGGCCTGACCACCGCAAATTTCATCGATCGCCTGCTCGACCCCAAGATCAAGCTCGGTACCTCGACGCCAAAAGCCGATCCGTCCGGCGACTATACCTGGGCGATTTTTCACCGCATCGATGCGGTTCATCCCGGCGCGTTTGCGACGCTCGACCACAAGGCGCAAAAGATTTTTGGCGGACCGGCCAACAATGCGCCGGTCAACGGCAAGGACCCGGCCGCTGCGGCATTGGAATCCGGTCAGGCCGATATCGTGATCGGCTATTGCAGTGGCCGTAAACGGCTGCAGGCGCTACTCGCCGATGTGCAGTTCGTCGAGGTGCCGCGCGAAGTTGCCGCCGGCCCCGAATACGGTCTGGCGGTGCTCAAGGACAGTGACCCGCACACCCCCGATCTTGCCTTGTTCATGCTGTCCCCGGAAGGCCAGCAGATTTTCGCCCGATACGGCTTCGCGCCGGTCGGCCTTCCGGCGCCCGGCCCCTGAGCGCGGGGTTTTCCCTGGGTTTCGACCCGTTCGAGGTTCGCTAATGGATGGTGACGTCAGTCTCGACCAGCTTGCCTTCAGCAAATTCGCGGTCGGCCAGCCGGTGCCGCGCAATGAAGACCCGATGCTGCTGCGCGGGCGGGGCCGCTATACCGACGATTTGAAGCGGCCAGGCCAAGCCTATGCCGTCATGCTGCGCAGCGGCTACGCGCATGGTGTTATCAACGGCATCGACATCGCCGAAGCTTTGGCGATGCCGGGCGTGCTTGGCATCTATACCGGCCCCGACCTGACCGCCGCGGGCATCAAGAACATGCCGCTCGGCGCGGCGGTCCCGACCGCCGACGGCAGCCCGATGCACCGGCCGTCCTGCCCGGTCTTGACCAGCGACAAGGTGCGCTATGTCGGCGACCCGATCGCGATCGTCGTCGCCGAAAGCGTCGCGCAGGCCAAGGACGCCGCGGAGGCGGTGTTTGTCGATATCGAGCCGCTGCCGGCGGCGACACGCGCCAGCGAAGCTGCTGCGCCCGGCGCGCCGCAGCTGCATGACGGCGTGCCCGGCAATGTCGCCGCCTCGTTTCATTACGGCGACGCCGAAAAAGTCGCCGCCGCTTTTGCTGCGGCGGCGCATGTAACGCGGCTCGAAATCCCCAGCAACCGCATTGTCGTCTGCCCGATGGAGCCGCGCGCGGCGATCGCCGAATACGATGCCGCGGCCAATCACTGGACGCTGCAGGTGGGATGCCAGGGCGTGTTCGGTCTCAAGGGCGGGATCGCCAATATCCTTGGGGTTGAAAAAGACAAGGTGCGGGTGCTGACCGGCAACGTCGGCGGTTCGTTCGGCATGAAATCGGCAGTCTATCCGGAATATATTGCGCTGTTTCATGCGGCGCGTGTCTTGGGCCGACCGGTCAAATGGACCGATGAGCGCAGCGAGAGTTTTGTCTCCGACAGTCACGGCCGCGACCACGAGATGACCGCCGAGTTGGCGCTCGATGCCGATAGCCATTTTCTCGCGGTGCGGATCACCGGCTACGGCAATATGGGGGCTTATGTCGGGCGCGGCACTCCAGTGCCGGCCAGCGCCAACGCGGTCAAGAACACGATCGGCGTCTACCGGACGCCGCTGCTCGAAGTCGCAACCAAGCTGGTGATCACCAATACCCAGCCGGTCGGGGCCTATCGCGGCGCCGGTCGTCCCGAGGGCAACTACTATATGGAGCGGCTGGTCGATACCGCCGCCGCCGAGATGGGCATCGACCGCATCGAACTGCGCCGCCGCAACCACATCCCCGAAGCCGCGATGCCGCACAAGGCGCCCAACGGCACGACCTATGACAGCGGCGAATTTACCGCCGTGCTCAACGAGGCCGTCGCCCGGTCCGACTGGGACGGGTATGCCGCGCGCAAAGAAGACAGCCGCCGGCGCGGGCTGCTGCGCGGCCGCGGTATTGGCGACTACCTCGAAGTGACCGGGCCGCCGCAGCAGGAAATGGGCGGCATTCGCTTTGAGCCGAACGGTGACGTGACGATCATCACCGGCACGCTTGATTACGGCCAGGGACACTGGACGCCGTTCGCCCAGGTGTTGCACCAGACGCTGGGGATTCCGTTTGAGCGCATCCGGTTGTTGCAGGGCGACAGTGACGAATTGATCGCCGGCGGCGGCACCGGCGGTTCGAAATCGCTGATGGCGAGCGGCACGGCAATATTGGAGGCGGCCGAGAAGGTCATCGAAAAAGGCCGCCAGGTCGCGGCTCAGGTCCTGGAAGCCGCACCGGACGACATCGAGTTCGACCGCGGCCGCTTTGTAATCGGCGGCACGGACCGCTTCATCGGTATCATGGAACTGGCGGAGACGCTGCGCGGCGGCATCGCCATGCCGGAGGACATGCCGGATTCGCTCGACGTGCAGCACATCATGGAAAGCACCCCGTCGGCGTTCCCGAATGGCTGTCACGTCGCCGAAGTCGAGATTGACCCGGAAACCGGCGTCGTGGCGGTGGTCAAGTATTCGATGGTCAATGATTTCGGCGTCATCGTGAACCCGCTGCTCGTCGAGGGGCAGGCGCATGGCGGCGTCGTGCAGGGCATCGGGCAGGCGCTGATGGAGCGCACGGTCTACGATTCCGATGGCCAGTTCCTGACCGGTTCGTTTATGGACTACGCCCTGCCGCGCGCCACCGACGCGGTGTCGTTCCAGATCGCCAGCCACCCGGTCCCGGCCAAGACCAACCCGCTCGGCGCCAAAGGCTGCGGCGAGGCCGGCTGCGCCGGCTCGCTGCCGGCGGTAATGAATGCCGTCGTCGATGCGCTCTCGGAATATGGTATCCGCAACATCGACATGCCGGCGACTCCGTTCAAAGTCTGGCAGGCGATCCGACAGGCCCGCGCCGGCCTAAACGCCTCCCCCCTCGTAGGGCGGGTGAGCGAAGCGTAACCCGCCGCCTCAAACTGCAACCCGTCGTCGCAAGATCAGACATGGCGGGTTACGCTGCGCTTGCCCGCCCTACATTTCCGGCCGTCTAAAGACCGGCCGTCTAAAGAATTGCATCCGTCGGGTGTACGGATCATAACGAGTGAACGCTCATTTACGGCGAACACGATGGTGCGGGCAAGCGGAGCGCGCGAGAAGGTCGAAAATTCCGCGATCGAGCTGTTTGCGGCGAAAGGCGTGGACGGTGTCTCGATCGGCGAGATCGCCAGCCTCGCCGGAGTGTCGCAGGGCGCGCTCTATCGCCACTATGTGAGCAAGGAAGAACTCGCCTGGAGCCTGTTCTCGACCGCCTATCTGCGCACCGGCGCGGAACTCGACGACATCCGCCGGCGCAACCCCGATTTCCCGACGCGGGTTACCGCGATGGTGGGGCATTTCGGGGCGCTCTATGACAGCGATCCGGCGCTGTTCCGCTTTATGCTGATCGTGCAGCACGATTTGCTGCCGCGCATCGGTACGTTGCACCGCACCCCGGTTGACGCTCTCGCCGATACGGTCGCCGCAGCGGTGGACGCCGGCGAAGTGGCGGCGGTCGATCCGGCGGCGGCGGCGGCCGTCATCATGGGCGTGGTCTTGCAGACGGCGGTGTTCCACATTTACGGCCGTCTGCACGGTTCGTTGGCAGCATCGTCGCCACGCCTCGCGAACGCGGCGCTGGCCGCCGTCGCCGCGCTCGGCCGGCCGATGCCGTCGTCCTCGGACGCAATTTGATGATGCCGGCGACTGTACAACAGGTTGCGCCGGCGGCGGGGCTGTTCGATCGCAGCGGCCGGTTGCCGGCGCCGCCGTTACGCGATCTTGCGGCCGAGGGTGTGGCGTTGCTGTGTGACCGGCGCCGCTTTCGCGGTCGCCTGCCGCTGCTGTCGAGTCTGCCGCGCGGCGATGGCCACACCGTGCTGGTGCTGCCGCCGCTTTTCGGCAGCGACCGGATGACCGGCGGTTTTCGGGCCTGGCTCGCGGCGCTCGGGTACCGCGCCGAGGCATGGGGCGCCGGCATCAATCTCGGCCCCACACATGCTGCGTGGCGACAGGCATCGGAGCGGCTGCCGGCCGTCGCGGCGTGCTCGGGCCGGCCGGTCAGCCTGGTCGGGTACAGCCTCGGCGGCGTGCTGGCGCGCGCTTTGGCTCGGCAATATCCGGTGCTCGTGCGCCGGGTCATCACGGTGTGCAGTCCGTTTCGCCTGCCGACCGCGACCCGCCTCGAACCGCTTTACCGCCTGATGGCGCGCTGGCACATCGACGAGGCGTTTCAACTGGCTCTGGTGGCCGAGCCGCCGCCGGCCCCGACCACCGCGATCTACACGACGCGCGACGGAGTCGTCGCCTGGCGCAGCTGCCTCGACCTGCCGGCGCCGGGCCGGGAGAACATCGCGATCGACGGCGCCCACTCGACAATGCTTGCCAACCCGCAGGCAATCCGCATCATCGCCGAGCACCTCGCCCGGCCTTGACCTGCGTCGATGTTACGCCGGCAAGGGCGCGTGACGGGTTTCGCGGCCGAGAAACATCGCGATAACGCTGAGCATCGCAAACCCGGTCATGATCGCCGCCGGCGTCGTAAAGCCGCCGAAGAACCCGACCATCAGCCCCGCCACCAGCGGCCCGGTACTGGTGATGATACGGCCGCTGCCGTTGCAGAACGACACCGCCGTGGCTCGCACATGCGTCGGGAACAATTCCGGCAGATACACCGCATGCCCCGAGAAGACGCCGAGCACGAAAAACCCGTAGATCGGCAACAGATACGGGTAATAGGCGTAACTGTGCAGCCCGAGATAAAGGGTAAAGCCGAGCGCCATCGTCCCGAGATTGTACAAGATGACTGCCGGGCGCCGGCCGATCGCGTCGGCGATAAAGCCGAAACAGGCATAGCCGAGAATGCCGCCAAATCCCCACAGCATCATCCCGTGGCTGATATAGGGGATCGCCGCCGCGCCCTTGATGCCGTCAATCTCCAGCATCTCGCGCTGGATCGTCGGCAGCCAGATGACGGTCGTCCAGATCGCCAGCAAGGTGCCGAGGCAGAACATCAGCCCGACCAGGGTGCTCCAGCGGTTTTCCCGGCTGAATAATTGCAACGGCACAAAGCGCAGGAACTCGGCGTCTTCGGGGTTGGCCGCTCCGCCGGCCTTCGCTGCGAGGCGCCGTGTCCGCACCGCCTCGAACCGTTCCGGCTCGACCATGCCGCGGCGCAGAAACGCCAGCAGCAGAGCCGGCACGACGCCGATAAAAAACACCCAGCGCCAGCCATAAGGGCCGACCCATTCGTAAACCGTGCCGCCGATCAGGCTGCCGAAAGCGCCGCCGGTCATCATGATGCCGAGCATCCGCGCCCGGTTGCCTTCGGCGAAGGCTTCGGCCACCAGTGGAATGCCGACGACGATCTCGCCGCCGGTGCCGAGGCCGCCGAGAAAACGGAAGAGGCCGAGTTCGAACGGGGTCTGGGAAAATCCCTGGCAGGCGGTGAAGATGCTGTAGATCAGAATGCTGATCGCCAGGGTGCGCACCCGCCCGATGTAATCGGCGAGGGTGCCGAACATAAACCCGCCAAACGCCCAGCCGAGCAGCCCGACCATGCTGAGAATGCCGCCGACCCGCCCGATATCGGCGAGCGAGGGGTTGCCGCCGAGCAGATCGGTCAAGGCCGGTTTCAGAACGATCGAATACAACCCGAAATCGGTCGCATCGAGCGCCCAGCCGGCCCACACGACCAGAAATACCGTCCATTGATAGCGCGTCAATCCGCGCGCAAATCCAAAGCCGCTCTGCGCGGCAGTGCCGCTTTGCATGGCGTTTCCCCTCCCCATTTTTGGCACCTTTAGGCGCGCTTCCGTTGCGTCAAACCGCGCCGTGCGGCAGCCTCGCCCCGTCACGGTCACGATAGAGCGGCAGCGGCGGCGGTGTCCATCCGTCACCACCGTCCGACGGCACCCGCGGCCTGCGACCAAAGGGTCATCGGTAAACTATTGGAACTACGAACGCATTTCTGGCGATGCCGGTGGTTGCGTAAAACGGGGCAACTGTGTTACCTACCGCGCGGATTTCACGGGGCCGCTGGCCCCGAGCGCGCTGTTGCGCCGAGATCCCCAACGCAACGAGTTTTGTCGCGACCGCTCTCGCCGGCGCGCTGATTGGGGACCGCGTTCCATTGGCTTCCGAAAGTGCAGGTGCGTCCGGCCTCGCTGAACGTTACGCGGCGGCGCTGTTCGATCTCGCCGACGAGCGTCACGCGCTTGATGTCGTCGCTAACGATTTGCGCGAATTGCGCGCGATGCTGCACGCCAGCAGCGATCTGGTGCGGCTGCTGCGCAGCCCGGTATTGAGCCGCGACGAGCAAGGCAAGGCAATCGCCGCGCTGGCCGAGCAGGCCGGCCTGTCGCCGCTGACCCGTGATTTCCTCGGTGTCGTCGCCCGCAATCGCCGCCTCTTTGCCGTGCCGGCGATGATCGAGGCGTATCTGAAGCAGCTGGCCGACCGGCGCGGCGAGGTGACCGCCGAGGTCACCGTCGCGCAGCCGATCGACGAAACGCGGCACGCCGCCCTGCTCGAGCAGCTGCGCCGCATTGTCGGCGCGCGGGTTTCGGTCGATGTAAAGGTCGATCCCAGCCTCCTCGGCGGCATGATCGTCAAGGTTGGATCGCGCATGGTCGACGCGTCGCTGAGCAGCCGGCTGCAACGCCTGCGCCTTGCGATGCGGGCGACGGGTTGATGAATTGATGCCGTTATCGTCGCGATAGTGGAAAATCCGGGCGCCGGAACATACCGGGGCGTTCCGGATTTTCCGTTTGTGCGGGGCTGACGACCAGATGGGAAGGAAGAGATGGAAATCCGTGCGGCAGAAATTTCGGCGATCCTGAAACAGCAGATCGCCGGTTTCGGCAGCGAAGCCGATGTCGCGGAGGTCGGACAGGTGCTGTCGATCGGCGACGGCATCGCCCGCGTCTTTGGCCTCGACAAGGTCCAGGCCGGCGAGATGGTCGAGTTTCCGAACGGGATCAAGGGCATGGCCCTCAATCTCGAAAGCGACAATGTCGGCGTCGTGATTTTTGGCGAAGACAGCGGCATTCGCGAGGGCGACACGGTGAAGCGCACCGGCGCCATCGTCGAGGTGCCGGTCGGGCGCGGCCTGCTTGGGCGCGTCGTTGACGGACTCGGCAACCCGATCGACGGCAAAGGGCCGCTGACCGATGTCACCCGCTCGCGCGTCGAGGTCAAGGCGCCCGGCATCATTCCGCGCAAATCGGTGCACGAACCGGTGCAGACCGGGCTCAAAGCGATCGACGCGCTGGTGCCGATCGGTCGCGGCCAGCGCGAACTGATCATCGGTGACCGCCAGACCGGCAAGACCGCGGTGGCGATCGACACGATCCTCAATCAGCGGCAGGTCAACGCCGGCACCGACGAGTCTAAGAAGCTCTATTGCATCTATGTGGCGATCGGCCAGAAACGCTCGACCGTCGCGCAGATCGTCAAGACGTTGCAGGATTACGGCGCGCTCGAATACTCGATCGTCGTCGCCGCAACCGCGTCGGAACCGGCGCCGCTGCAATTCCTCGCGCCCTATACCGGCTGTGCGATGGGTGAATATTTCCGCGACAACGGCATGCACGCCCTGATGATCTACGACGATCTGTCGAAACAGGCTGTCGCGTATCGCCAGATGTCGCTGCTGCTGCGCCGCCCGCCGGGCCGCGAGGCCTATCCTGGCGACGTGTTCTATCTGCACTCACGGCTGCTGGAGCGCGCCGCGAAGATGAACGACGAACTCGGCGCCGGGTCGCTGACCGCGCTGCCGGTCATCGAAACGCAGGCCGGCGACGTGTCGGCCTATATTCCGACGAATGTGATTTCGATCACCGACGGCCAGATCTTCCTTGAGACCGATCTGTTTTATCGCGGCATCCGCCCGGCCATCAATGTCGGCCTGTCGGTCAGCCGGGTCGGTTCGGCGGCGCAGATCAAGGCGATGAAGCAGGTCGCCGGGCGCATCAAGCTGGAACTCGCGCAGTACCGTGAAATGGCGGCGTTCTCGCAGTTCGCCTCCGATCTCGATGCGGCAACGCAACGCCTGCTGGCGCGCGGTTCGCGGCTGACCGAATTGCTGAAGCAGCCGCAATTCTCGCCGGTGCCGATCGAGGAACAGGTGGTGGTGATTTTCGCCGGCACCCGCGGCTATCTCGACCGCGTCGACATCAACGATGTCGGCCGTTTCGAAGCGCTGATGCTGACCGATCTGCGCGGCAAGCAGCCCGAACTGCTCGATGCGATCCGCGACGAGCGGGAAATTTCGGCCGGCACCGAAAAGGCGCTGGGCGAGTTCCTCGAAGGTTTCGCGCGGACGTTTGCGTAACGGTATCGCCCCATGCCCAGTCTAAAGGATCTGCGGGTCCGCATCCGCAGCGTGCGCTCGACGCAGAAGATCACCTCGGCGATGAAGATGGTGGCGGCGTCGCGCCTGCGCCGCGCCCAGGAACAAGCCGAGGCGGCGCGGCCCTACGCCCAGCGCATGGAGCGGGTGCTGGCGTCGCTCGCCGGCCGCATGGTGGGCATGGCCGGGGCGCCGCGGCTGCTGGCCGGGACCGGCAAGGATGACGTGCATCTGCTGCTGGTCGCGACCTCGGATCGCGGCCTCGCCGGCGGCTTTAACGGCACGATCCTGCGCGAGGCGCGCCGCCGCATCCGCGACCTCGACAATAGCGGCAAGACCGTCAAAATCCTGACCATCGGTCGCAAAGGCCGTGACAGCCTGCGCCGCGATTACAGCCGGCTGATCCATGACAGCCTGACCGATATCGGGCGCCGCCGTGTTTCGTTCGAGGAGGCGCGCGATGTTGCCGAGCGCGTCCTGACGCTCTATCAGGCCGGCGAGTTCGATGTTTGCTCGATCGTGTTCAACCGCTTCCGATCGGCGATCACCCAGATCGTCACGGTGCAGCAACTGATCCCGTTTGCGCCGCCCACGACCGACACCGAGGCGGCATCGGCCGGCCTGGCCGGCGCGGTGTACGAATTCGAGCCCGATGAGGAGGAAATCCTCGCCGAGCTGCTGCCCAACAACCTCGCGGTACAGATTTATACTGCGCTGCTGGAAAACGCGGCGAGCGAGCAGGGCGCGCGGATGACCGCGATGGACAATGCGACGCGCAATGCCGGCGAGATGATCGACCGGCTGACGATGAACTACAACCGCACCCGCCAGGCCGTCATCACCAAGGAACTGATCGAGATCATCTCCGGTGCCGAGGCGCTGTAGGCAGCGTCTAAGCTCGGGTTTGACCGCAATCGTCTGGCGCCCCCGGCGCCGGTTTGAATAGGGCTAAGAACATGGCAACGAATAATATCGGCACCATCACCCAGGTTATTGGCGCCGTTGTCGATGTCCGCTTTGATGGGGAGTTGCCGTCGATCCTGTCGGCCCTGCACGTCGATAATGACGGTCGCCGGCTGGTGCTCGAAGTGGCGCAGCATCTCGGCGAAAACACGGTGCGCACGGTCGCGATGGACACCACCGACGGCCTCGTGCGCGGCGCTGAAGTCGTCGATACCGGCAGCCCGATCATGGTTCCGGTCGGTCCGGAGACACTCGGGCGGATCCTCAACGTCGTCGGCGACCCGGTCGACGAGCGTGGCCCGGTGGCGACCCAGCGCCGATCGCCGATTCATCGCGCCGCGCCCGAGTTCATCGACCAATCGACCGAAGCGGAAATTCTGATCACCGGCATCAAGGTCGTCGATTTGCTGGCGCCTTACGCCAAAGGCGGCAAGGTCGGACTGTTCGGCGGCGCCGGCGTCGGCAAGACCGTCATCATCATGGAATTGATCAACAACATCGCGAAAGCGCATGGCGGCTACTCGGTGTTCGCCGGGGTCGGCGAGCGCACCCGCGAAGGCAACGACCTGTATCACGAGATGATGGAATCCGGCGTCATCGTGCCGGATGGCCCCGGCTCCAAGGCGGCGCTGGTTTATGGCCAGATGAACGAGCCGCCGGGCGCCCGCGCCCGTGTCGGCCTGTCAGGGCTGACCCTCGCCGAATACTTCCGCGACGAGGAAGGCCAGGACGTGCTGTTCTTCGTCGACAACATCTTCCGCTTTACCCAGGCCGGTTCCGAAGTCTCGGCATTGCTCGGCCGCATCCCGTCGGCGGTGGGCTATCAGCCGACCCTGGCAACCGATATGGGCGCGTTGCAGGAGCGCATCACGACGACCAAGAAAGGCTCGATCACCTCGGTACAGGCGATTTATGTGCCGGCCGACGATCTGACCGATCCGGCGCCGGCCACCTCATTCGCGCATCTCGACGCGACGACCGTGCTGTCGCGCCAGATCGCCGAACTCGGCATCTACCCGGCGGTCGATCCGCTCGATTCGACTTCGCGCATGCTCGATCCGCGCGTTGTCGGCGAGGAGCATTACCAGGTCGCGCGCGACGTGCAGCGCGTTCTGCAGACCTACAAATCGCTGCAGGACATCATTGCCATTCTCGGCATGGACGAATTGTCGGAGGAGGACAAGCAGACGGTCGCGCGCGCCCGCAAGATCCAGCGCTTCTTGTCGCAGCCGTTTCACGTCGCCGAAGTGTTCACCGGCACCCCCGGCGTGTTCGTCAATCTTGAAGACACGATCAAGGCGTTCAAGGGCATCGTTGCCGGCGAATACGACGAGATGCCCGAGGCGTCGTTCTACATGGTCGGTACGATCGAAGAAGCGGTCGAAAAAGCCCGCAAGATGGCCTCGGAGGCGGCGTAACGGCGATGGCCGACCGCGTGCAATTCGAACTGGTAACGCCTGAGCGACTGCTGATCTCGACCGAGGTCGAGATGGTCGTGGTGCCGGGAACCGAGGGAAATTTCGGCGTGCTTCCCGGCCATGCGCCGCTGATCTCGACGATTCGCCCGGGCACGATCGACATCTATGAAAACCGCGCCATCACCGAGCGCATCTTTGTGGTCGGCGGCATCGCCGAGGTAACGCCCGAGCGTTGCACGGTGCTGGCCGACGAGGCGATGGCACCGAACACGCTCGACCGGGTTGCGCTCGAAAACGAGCTGCAGACCGTCGAAGGCAATCTGCCGAGCCTGCGCGACCAGGCGGGCCGCGCCACCGGTACGGAGCGCGAGCGCCTGTTGACCGAACTGCGTCATCTCGAACGCCAGCAAGCCGTCGCTCGCGCCAAGCTCCAGGCCATCGTCGCCGAAACCGCACACTAGCCGGCGCCGGACCGCGTAGACCCCCTTCGCGTCGTTCCAACCGTGACGGGGTCAGGCCGGCGGGTTTCCTCGACCAATGCCCGGCTTCCGCAGGGCTCGAATAAGAACCACATCGTTCAGGCCGTGAGCCATTCTCCACGCCATGTATAGTGGCGTGTCGCATTTCGATTCGGAGGGCTTTGCAGGCATGGGTGCGTGGACGCTCGATGACATTTCCTGGCACTGCTTTGACGCGACCAAGCTCGATCCCGAACTGGTGCGCATCGTCAAAGCGGCAAGCCTCGTCGAATGTAACGGCGGAGCCTATGCGCATCATCTATGCCTGATCTTTGCCGATGACGCCGAATTTCAGGCGACTGCGCGGCGTTGGGGCGCCGAGGAAACCCAGCACGGCGCCGCTTTGGCCCGCTGGGCGGCCCTGGCCGATCCGAATTTCGATTTTCCGGCAGCATTTTCCCGGTTTCAGGCCGGGTTCCACATCGATTTTGACACTGATCGCTCGCGCCGGGGATCGCGTACGGGTGAGATGGTGGCGCGCTGTATCGTCGAGGTCGGCACCAGCTCCTATTACACGGCGCTGCGCGAAGCGGCCACCGAGCCGGTGCTGCAGGAAATCTGCCGCCATATCGCGGCCGATGAACTGCGCCATTACCGACTGTTCTACAAACAGCTCGACCGCTGTCTGGCACGCGAGCGTGTTGGCCGATTCGGCCGGTTGGGGGTGGCGCTGGGGCGGATACTGGAATCGGAAGACGACGAGTTGGCCTATGCCTATTACGCAGCCAACCAGAACACCGACGCCTTGGACGAAGGTTACGATCGGCGGCGTTGCAGCCGCGCCTATGCTCGGCGGGCCTATGCGCTGTACCGGCCGCACCATGTCGAGCGCGGTATTGCAATGGCGCTGAAGGCGGTCGGCCTGACCCCGAACGGGCGCCTCAGCCTGCTGGCGGGGCGCCTCGCGTGGCGGGCGATGCGCTATCGCGCCGCACGTCTTGCCAAAACCGCGGCCTGACGCGGTTTCGTCGAACGCGATTTGGTTGGCTGAGATTTGGCCGGCTGGGATTTGGTTGCGCGGGCATTTGTCGCGTCTGAGGCGGCGGCATGGCGGGTGGCGTGATCGGCGAGCACCTGGGCGATGACGCGGGTGATGCGCCGCCCGGTTGGCAGGTGCAGAAATTCATTGGGGCCATGTGCGTTGGAGTGCGGCCCGAGCACCCCGGTCACGACAAACTGCGCCGCCGGAAACAACTCGCCCAGCATCGCCATAAACGGAATGCTGCCGCCTTCGCCCATATAGGCGGGCGGTGCGCCGAATGCGTCTTGCGATGCCGTCGCCAGGGAGGCGTCGAGCCACGGCGCCAGCGCCGGCGCATTCCAGCCGGCAGAGGCGGCCTCTGGTGCGAACGTAACCCGCGCGCCATCCGGCGGGTTGCGCTCCAGCAATGTTTTCAGCGTCGCGCCGGCCGCGGCGGCGTCGATGGTCGGCGGCAGCCGCAGGCTGAGTTTGGCGGTTGTCTGGGGCAGCAGCACGTTGCCGGCATCGGCCGGCAGCGGCAGCCCGGCAATGCCGGTGATCGCCAGTTGCGGCCGCCAAGTGCGGTTCAGCACCAGTTGCGTCAGATCGTCCGACATCGGCTTGGCGCCGCGGACAAACGGAAATTTGCTGTGGACGCTGTCACCGAGCGCCGCCGCGGCGATTTTGGCTTGCTCCATGCGCTCCGGCGGGATCTGGGCGTATAGAGCGGCCGGGCGGATTTCGCCGGTTGCCTCGTTTTCCAGCCGCGACAGAAGCTGCCGGACAATGCGAAAGCTCGACGGCACCACGCCCGATGCGTCACCGGAATGGACGCCCTCGTCGAGCACCTCGACCGTCAGCGTGCCGGCGGCGATGCCGCGCAGTGATGTCGTCAACCATAGCTGGTCGTAATTGCCGCACCCCGAATCGAGGCAGACGACCAGCGACGGGCGGCCGATGCGGTAGGCAAGATGGTGGATATAAGGCGGCAGGTCATAACTGCCGGATTCCTCGCAGGCTTCGATGACGATGACGCAGCGGGCATGCGGCACGCCCTGCTCGTGCAGCGCCAGCAGGGCGGCGAGCGCCCCGAACATCGCGTAGCCGTCATCGGCGCCACCGCGGCCATAGAGCCTGTCGCCGTCGAGCCGCGGCATCCACGGCCCGTAGCCGTCGGTCCAGCCGACCATCTCCGGCTGCTTGTCGAGATGCCCGTACAGCAGCACCGTGTCGCCCTCGTCACCGCCGCTTGCCGGTACTTCGATCAGCATCAGCGGCGTGCGCCCCGGCAGCCGTAAAATTTCCAGCGTCGCGCCGGGCAAGCCGGACAGCCGTTCGCGCGCCCAGCCTTCGAACAGCCGCACGGCCTCGTCCATATAGCCGTGCGCCGCCCATTCCGGGTCAAAGCTCGGCGATTTGTTGGGAATTTTGATGTACTCGACAAGCGTCGGGACGATCGCATCACCCCAGCACTGGTCGACAAAACTTGCGAGCTTGGCGGCATCCAGCATTGCGACAGACCCCCGATTGCGGCGGCCATCATGTTATCACCGCTGAGCAAAGCGGCGCCACGCGCGCCGCGCCGGGGGCAAGTCGCGCGGTGGGCACAAGTCGCCAGGTGCGGATTTGCCCCAGGTGCGGATTTGCCAGAGTCGGGGAGCGAGGCCGGTGATCCTGGTTTTCGGGTCGATCAATATCGATGTGCTGGTGCCGGTGCCGCATCTGCCGCGGCCGGGAGAGACCGTACTCGGCGGCGACTATGCGTTGCTGCCGGGCGGCAAGGGCGCCAACCAGGCACTGGCGGCGCGGCGGGCCGGCGCGGCCGTGGCATTAGCGGGTGCGGTCGGCGACGATGCTTTTGCCGATATTGCGCTCGCCGGGTTGATGGCGGCAGGCGTCGATCTCGCGCTGGTCCGCCGCGTCGCCGGACCGACCGGCTGCGCGCAGATCATGGTCGGGGGCGATGGGGAAAACCTGATCGCCGTCGCCTCAGGTGCAAACCGCGAGGTTGCGGCTGCCGAAATCCCCGAGGCGCGGTTCGGCCCGGCGACGGTTGCGGTGCTGCAGATGGAGGTGCCGCCGGACCAGAACCGGGCGCTGTTATATCGCGCCTGCGCTGCCGGTGGCCGCATGCTGCTGAACCTCGCTCCGGCGGCGCCGATCGAGCGGCCGCTGTTCGGGTCGATCGATATTCTGGTCGCCAATCGCGGCGAGGCCGCGACACTGGGCGATAATCCGGCGGCGATGGCGCGCCATTTGCGACAGGCACTGATCATCACCGACGGCGGCGCCGGTTCGGCGGCCTTTCTGGCCGATGGCGGGCATCTCGCCATCCCGGCATTGCCGATCAAACCGATCGACACGACCGGCGCTGGCGACACGTTTGTCGGTGTGTTGGCGGCCGGCCTCGACGCGCGATTGCCGCTGCGCCAGGCGTTGCGCCGCGCCAGCGCCGCGGCCGGCCTTGCCTGTCTGTCGCATGGCGCGCAGACAGCAATGCCCGACAGCGCCGCGATCGATGCCGCCGTTGCGCGATTGCCGGATTAAACCGAGGTTATGCGTTCGGCGCCTGATGCCACTCGCGGAATTCGGCGAGCACCGCGAGATAGAGGGGACGTTTGAACGGAACGATCAAGTCGGGGAGCCGCTCCGGCGCGGCCCATTCCCAGATGTCGAATTCGGGGTGTTCGGTATTGCGCGGATCGATGTCGCCAATGTCGCCGGTAAAGCGCATGGCAAACCAGCGCTGCCGCTGACCGCGATAGCGTCCGCCCCACATCCGGGGCGCGATGTCGGGCGGCAGGTCGTAATGCAGCCACTGAGTGCTTTCGGCGAGAATTTCCGCCTTGTCGGTGCCGGTCTCTTCCCGCAATTCGCGGAGCGCGGCCTGACGCGGCGTTTCGCCGGGATCGATGCCGCCCTGTGGCATCTGCCAGGCAGCGAGGCCCGCCGGCATATCCGTGCGCCGCCCGATGAAGATGCGGCCGGCATCGTTGAGCAGCATGATACCGACGGCCGGCCGGTAAAGTTCAAGCTCTGCGGCAGACAGAGACACCCCGATACTCGTCGGTAGCCGGACGGTCAGTTCACCATCCGGCCGTTGAACAGCGCGATGCCGCGCAGCATATCGACCGCCCTGGCGAGCTGGTAATCGTCGGGGGTTCCGATGATTGACGGATCAACGGTGCTTTGTTCGGTGCTGCTGTCGCCTTTATCGGATTTGTCGCCCTTTTTGTCGGTGGCGGCGGCGGTTTTATCCGTCTTGGCGGGTGCGTGCTCGATCTTGGCAGCCTCGACGATGATATCGGGGTCGATCCCCTTGGCCTGGATCGAGCGGCCGGACGGTGTGTAGTAGCGCGCCGTCGTCAGCCGCATCGCGCCATGCCCGGCGAGCGGGATGATTGTCTGCACCGAGCCTTTGCCAAACGAGCGGGTACCCATCAGGATCGCGCGGTGGTGGTCCTGCAACGCGCCGGCGACGATCTCGCTGGCCGAGGCCGAACCGCCATTGATCAGCACCGTGACCGGCAATCCGGCCGCGACGTCGCCGGGGCGGGCGTTATAGCGTTGGGCATCGTCGGCGCGCCGGCCGCGGGTCGAGACGATCTCGCCCTTGTCGATAAAGGCGTCCGACACGGCGACCGCCTGATCGAGCAGACCGCCGGGATTGTTGCGCAGGTCGAGCACCACGCCGATCAGCTTGTTGTTGGCCTCCTGCTTCAGATTTTTCATCGCATTGTTGAGGCCGACATCCGTCTGTTCGTTGAACGAGGTGATGCGGATATACCCGACATTGCTGCCTTCGAGATGCGAGCGCACCGACTGGATCTTGATCTTGGCGCGGGTCAGCTTGACGTCGAACGGGTCGCGCCCTTCGCGCCGGATCGTCAGATTGATGTCGCTATTGACCGGGCCGCGCATTTTTTCCACCGCTTCCGGCAGGGTCAGCCCCTGCACCGGACCGCCATCGATCCCGGTAATCAGATCGCCAGGCTTCAGGCCGGCATGCGCCGCCGGGGTGTCGTCGATCGGCGAGACGACCTTGACGAGGCCGTTTTCCATCGACACTTCGATGCCGAGCCCGCCAAATTCGCCGCGGGTCTGCACCTTCATGTCGGTGAAGTTTTTGGCGTTCAGATAATTGGAATGCGGGTCGAGCGATACCAGCATGCCGTTGATCGCGCCCTCGACCAGCGTTTCGTCGGTCACGTCATCGACGTAGTTGTTGCGCACCAGTTCCAGCACATCGCCGAACAGGTTGAGCTGTTTGTATGTTTCCGGCGTATTGGCCGACGCCGAATTGGCCGGTGCCGAGGCGGCGCCGACATCGTGGGACAAGGTAAGCAGCGCAACCGATCCGACAGCCGCGATCAGCCCCAGTCGCTTCATTCACGCACCTTCTGGTCCCCGCTTGGGTCACTGGTTTTATCATCGCGCGCTTGCTCGCGAGGCGCCAGCCACGGTTGGGGATCGACCGGGCGGTCATCGCGGCGCAATTCAAAATACAAACCGCTGCCAGATGTGGTCTGGTTTGCGGTATCCGGCAAGGCACCAATCGGCTCGCCGGCCCGGAGCCACTGATCAACCTTGCTGTCGATGCGACCCAATCCGGAAAGCACCGAATGATAGCCGCCGGCATGTCGGATAATCAAGGTGAGCCCGACCCCGAGATTGCGGAACGGTCCAGCATAAACGATGCGGCCGCCAAACGGGGCGACCACCTCGGCACCGGCAAGACCAGCAGTAAGCCGCAAGCCTTGGCTCGCGGCCCCGCCATCGGATGAGGCGGCGCCAAAAGCGACGCTGACCGAACCGGCGATCGGGATTACCAGTGAAGATTGCGGCGGATCAAAGGCGCGCAACGCATTCGGCCGCGTCGGGTCGGCGCTTTCAGACGTAGCCTCCGCCTTGCCGCCTTTTTTTGGTTTTTCCCTGGCACGCGCCAGGATGTCCTTGTCGCGGCGGTCGCTGGCGGCGTCGGCACGCTTGATCAGGTCGCTGAGGTCGTCGGCATCGCGCGCCAGTTTGGCGAGCCGCGTTGCGCCGGCGGTATCCTCTGGCAGCGCCTTGCGTGTCAGCGCGAGGCGCCGCGCGGTCAGCGTGGCAAGGTTATCGCGGTCGGTGGCAAGCGCCGCGCGGGCGGCGGCCAACGTCTGGGTGCGCGCCGGGATTTCCTTTTCCAGCGCGGCGATGCGTTGGATATCACCGGCCAACGCATGCATCTCACGGCGCAATACCGGAACGGTGCCCTCGATCAGCAGGGCGCGGTGGATGCGGTCGAGCGGCGTGGCGGCAAAACTACTATTGGGTTGGTCGCCCGAGTGCCGGTCAACCAACTCGACCGCGCCCAGCAGCGTCGCCTGCTCGGCGCGGCTGTCGGCGATGCCCCGCTTGCGGGCCTCGTCGTCGCGCTTTAACAGCTCGATGGCATGTTCGGCAGTGGCGATCGCGGTTTCGTGCTGCTGCGCCATCCGGGCGGCAACAATGCATTGCTCGCGTATCGCGTCGAGTTCGTCGGAAATATTCGCCACGGCCGGCGTGTCAGCCGGGGCAGCACTTGCCGGCACCGCCAACGCCAGCAGCAATGCCAGCGCCGATCCAGCCAGAACCGGGCCAAATGCCCGGCTAAGCGCCAAGCCAAACAGCGCCGGGGCGAGCCTATTCAGCGGCACGCCGCTGGTCCGCCACGATCAGCGAATGCCCGGTCATCGCCGCCGGCTTTGCCAGCCCGAGAATATCGAGCAGGGTCGGCGCGACATCGGCGAGGCGCCCGTTCTCGATGCGCGCCACGCTCGCCGGTGGGTTGACGACAACAAACGGCACCGGGTTTAGCGTGTGGGCGGTGTGCGGTTCGCCGGTTTCCGGGTCGCGCATCATCTCGGCATTGCCGTGATCGGCAGTAATAACCAGCGTGCCGCCGGCTTTCTCGACCGCCTCCGACAAGCGGCCGAGACAGGCATCGACGGTTTCCACCGCATGCACCGCGGCGTCGATAAAGCCGGTATGCCCGACCATGTCGGTGTTGGCGTAGTTCAGTACGACGACATCGAATTTGCCGCTGCCGATCGCTTCGACCACCTTGTCGGTCACTTCCGGCGCCGACATTTCCGGCTGCTTGTCGTAGGTCGCGACCTTTGGTGATGGCACCAGGATGCGCTCTTCGCCGGGAAACACCGTTTCGCGCCCGCCATTAAAAAAGAATGTGACGTGCGCGTATTTTTCGGTTTCGGCGATGCGCAACTGTTTCAGCCCGGCATCGGCGACCACCTCGCCGAACGTGCTGCTCAGATCGTCGGGCGGAAACAATGTTTCAAGAAAGGAATTCAGTTCGGTCGAGTATTCGACGAGCCCGAGCGCGGCGCTGAACTTGACGGTTTTGCCGCGCTCGAACCCGGCGAATTTCGGGTCGAGCAATGCTGCGGCGATTTCGCGGATGCGGTCGGCGCGGAAATTGGCAAACAGAACCCCGTCGCCGTCCTTGATGCCGGCGTAATCGCCAATTGCCACCGGCGACACGAATTCGTCGGTTTCGTTGCCGGAATAGGCCGCCTCGACCGCCTTCACCGCGTCCTCCGCGTGGCCGCCTTCCGCGCCGGTCAGCATCCGGTAGGCCTTTTCGACCCGGTCCCAGCGCTTGTCCCGGTCCATCGCGAAATAGCGCCCCGCCACCGTCGCGATGAGCACCTTGTCGTGGCCCGCGACATCCTCCTCAAACTGCTTCAGATAGCCAATCGCGGATTTCGGCGGGGTATCGCGGCCGTCGAGAAACGCGTGCACCGCGACCGGCAGCCCGGCATCCGCCAGAAGACCGGCCAGCGCAGCGATCTGGTGCTGGTGCGAATGCACGCCGCCGGGCGATAGGAGGCCCATGACATGCACGGTGCCGCCCGCGGCTTTGACCTTTTTGACAAAATCCTGCATCGCCCGCAGGCCGGCGATTTGGTTTTCGGCAATCGCCGTGTCGATTCGCGGCAAATCCTGCATCACCACGCGGCCGGCGCCGAGATTGGTGTGCCCGACCTCGGAATTGCCCATCTGCCCGTCGGGCAGCCCGACATAGTGCTCGCTGGCTTCGAGGTGCGCGTGCGGCCAATGCCGCGTCAGCCGGTGCCACACCGGAGTGCCGGCGCGGGTGATGGCATTGTCGGCGCCGTCCGGGCGCTCGCCCCAGCCGTCAAGAATGCACAACACGACGGGACGCGGGCGGGAAGTCATGGTCGCGAAGCCTCGACGATGAACCGAAGAAGATGAACCGGGGAAGATGAAACCGGCTGCCATATATACGCAACGCCGCAATCCGGCGGTAGTGCCGCCGGTTTTGCTTATCCCTCGGCCAGCGGGCGCATGATTCGGTACAAAGCCGCCTTGGCTTCAAAGCCGATGCCGGGAATATCGGGCATCCGGACCAGGCTGTTTTCGACCGGGCAGTCATCGGCAAAACCGCCAAACGGCGCGAACACGTCGGGGTAGGATTCGTTGCCGCCCAGGCCGAGTCCGACCGCGATGTTCAGCGCGAACTGGTGGCCGCCATGCGGCACGCAGCGCCGCGCCGACCAGCCGTGCTGCGCCAGCATGCCGAGCGTTCGCAGATATTCGACCAGCCCGTAGGACAGCGCCGGGTCGAATTGCAGCACGTCGCGATCCGGGCGCAACCCGCCGTGGCGGATCAAATTGCGTGCATCATGCACCGAAAACAGGTTCTCGCCGGTCGCCAGCGGGCCGGGATAGCGCTCTGCCAGGATCGCATGCGCTGCGTAGTCGAGCGGGTCGAGGGGTTCCTCGTACCAGCGCAGCTTGTAGGGGGCGAGCGCGTCGGCATAAGCGGCGGCTTCGTCGAGCGAAAAGCGGCCATTGGCATCGACCGCGAGGTTGTCGCCGTTGCCGACGATGTCGAGCACGGCTTCGATGCGTTGTACATCCTCGACCAGCGGCACACCGCCGATCTTCATCTTGACGCAGGCATAGCCGAGATCGCGGTAATGCCGCATCTCGTCCTGCAGCGCGTCAAGCCCCTTGCCGGGATAGTAATAGCCGCCGGCGGCATAGACCCAGGCGTGCGGATCGGCCTCGCCGTTGCGGTAGCGGTCGGCCAGCAGGCGCCAGAGCGGTTTGCCTTCGGCCTTCGCCCGCAGATCCCACAACGCCATGTCGAGAACACCGACCGCCACCGAGCGTTCGCCGTGCCCACCGGGCTTTTCGTTGGCCATCATCAGCGCCCAGGCCTTGGCCGGGTCGATCAGGCCGCCATCGTCCAGCAGGCTGTCAGGCCTGGCTTCGGCAAGACGCGGGATAAAGCGCTCGCGCAGCAAGCCTTGCACCGCATACCGCCCGTTTGAGTTGAAGCCGTATCCGACCAGCTTCTCCCCATGCAGCTCCGCGTGGATCGCGACGACGCTCGCCGTCATCTTGCTGAAATCGATATAGGCGTTGGCGATCGCCGAACTGATCGGCGCGATGGTGTCGCGGATTGCCGTAATGCGCATAAAAGCCCCAGCCGATGGTCAGCGGTACGGCGCCAGTATGCTGGCAAAATTGTGCGCAATCGAGCCGCACGTGTGCGACCTCTCTGTCGTCGTCCCGGCGTGGGGCGGGACCCACGCCAGACGTGGATACCGGCTTTCGCCGGTGTGACAAAACCGGGTTGTCAGGGGGCGGACAACTTATCTAATCGCGGTGATAGGGATGGCCGGCGATGATCTGCTGCGCCCGATAAAGCTGTTCGAGCAGCATGCCGCGCGCCAGGAAATGCGGCCATGTCATCGCGCCCAAGGACAGTACCGTTTCTGCGCGCTCGGTGACGTTGGCGCCAAGTCCGTCGGCGCCGCCGATCGCAAAAGCCAGCGCCGCCGTGCCGCCGTCGCGCCATGCGGCCAGCCGGTCGGCAAATTCGCGGCTGTTCCACACACGGCCCCGCCCGTCGAGCGCTACCAGCCGCGCCTCGGCCGGCAATGCCGTCAGAATCAGTTCGGCCTCACGGTCACGAAGCCGAGCCGGCGGCAGGCGGCGTTTTTCGTCGAGTTCGATGATCGTGGGCGCCGGCATGATCCGTCCGGCATAAAGCTGCTGTAGGTCAAACAGCGGGCCGCGCCGCAGCCGGCCGACCGCGATGAGGTAAAGGCGGATCGCGCCGCTCCTCCCGCAGAACCGCCCTACTGCAACAGTGCTTCGGCTTCCGGTTCGTTCTCCGGCAAGGCCGAGCCCCACATCTTTTCGAGGTTGTAATAGGTGCGCATTTCCGGCCGGAAGATGTGGACGATCACATCGCCGGCATCGATCAACACCCAGTCACCCTGCGCCTTGCCTTCGATTGCCGGGCGGCCGGGCAACATCTGCTCCAGATGATCGGTCAGGGCCGCGACCTGACGCGACGAGCGGCCCGACGCCACCACCATGAAATCGGCGATCGCGGTTTTGCCGGCGAGATCGATCGTTACGATGTCGTCGGCCTTGCCGTCTTCGAGGCTTTCGATGATGCGGCGCAGCAGTTCCGCCGCGGGGATCGCGACCTTGCGCGGTCGCCGCGGCAGCTTGGTGACGGTCGGGTTGGTGACGGTCGGCTTGTTGTTGGCGGTCGGAGCGGCGGTCTCGGGAGTTGCGGGGGTCACGTTTTCAGTGTGCTCCATGCTTGATCGTGTCTGCCGGGTGGCCCGGATCTGGGTGGCCGAGCGCGGGTCGAGCCTTGTATGAAAGAATGCCCAGGCCGGCGCCGGCGTCGCCGCCAACCGGCGCGCCGCGGTTTCCGGCATCCGCGCCGCCGCAAACCGCTGCGCCGCGGGGCCGGCAAGTGCACGAAACGACGTGCGCGGCCGGGCGAACACGGCGATTGGCACGGTGGCGACGATCTCCTGCCATCGTCTCCAATATGGAAGCTGGGCGAGGTTGTCGCCACCCATCAGCCACACAAAACGCGCCCGTGGAAATCGCCGGCGCAGCGCTTTCAGCGTATCGACGGTGTAGCGCGTGCCGAGTCGCGTTTCGATGCCGCTGACTTTAATAAGCCGGTCAGCGGCGGCGACCGATGCCGCCTGCTCCAGCCGTTCGGACAACGGTGCCATGCCGGCGGCCGGCTTCAGCGGGTTTTGCGGCGACACCAGCCACCACACCTCGTCGAGATCGAGCCGTGAGAGCGCCAGCCGGCTGACATGCAGATGCCCGCCATGCGCCGGATTGAACGAGCCGCCAAGCAGCCCGATCCTGCGGCGGGCCAGCGCGCCGTAGAGACTGTCCCTTGCCTCCCTGGGATGGGGGGGCGTTATCGCAACTTTGCTCAGGGGCGCACCTGGCCGGTGCCGCGCACCAGGTATTTGTAGGTTGTCAGCTCGGCGGCGCCGACCGGGCCGCGCGGCGGCAGGCGCTGCGTCGAGATGCCGATTTCGGCGCCCATGCCGAATTCGCCGCCATCGGCGAATTGCGTCGAGGCGTTGACCAGTACGATCGCGCTGTCGACCTCGCGCAGAAAGCGCTCTGCCACCGCCTCGTCTTCGGTGACGATCGCATCGGTATGGTGCGAGCCGTAGCGCGCGATGTGATCGATCGCCGGTGCCAGGCCATCGACCACGCGGACCGCGAGGATCGCGTCGAGATATTCGGTGCGCCAGTCCTCTTCGGTTGCCGCGATGGCGTTGGGGTCGAGGCGCAGCACGTCAGGGTCACCGCGCACTTCGCACCCGGCGGCGCGCAGATCGGCAAGGATCGGCGGCAACACGGTATCTGCAATCGCGCGGTCGACCAGCAGCGTCTCGGTCGCGCCGCAGATCGAGACCCGCCGCATCTTGGCGTTGAGCGCAATGGCTCGCGCCTTTGCCGGATCGGCGGCGGCGTGGATATAGGTGTGGCACAGCCCTTCTAGGTGGGCGATGACCGGAATGCGGCTTTCGCGCTGTACCCGCTCGATCAGCGAGGCGCCGCCGCGCGGGACGATGATGTCGATGACGCCGCTCATCGTCAGCATCATCCCGACAGCAGCCCGGTCTCGGGTCGGCACGAGCTGGATCGCGTCTTCCGGCAAACCGGCCTCGCGTAATCCTTGCCGCAACGCCGTCACCAGCGCGCGCGACGAATGAAAACTTTCCGAGCCGCCGCGCAAGATCGCCGCGTTGCCGGACTTGATCGCAAGACCGCCGGCATCGGCGGTCACGTTCGGGCGGCTTTCATAAATGATGCCGATAACCCCGAGCGGCACCGCGACGCGCGAGATGTGCAGCCCGTTCGGCCGGGTACGCTCGTCGAGCACATGGCCGATCGGGTCGGGCAACGCTGCAATGTCCTCGAGGCCGCGTGCCACCGCGTCGAGACGTTTCGGGTCGAGCGCCAACCGGTCGGCAAGCGCCGCGCCGATCCCGGCCTGTTTCGCGGCGGCGAGGTCGTCGGCATTGGCTGCGAGGATCGCATCGGCCTGTGCCCGCACCGCAGCGGCAGCCCCGCGCAGCGCCGCGATTTTTGCATCGGGGGACGCCAGCGCCAAGGCTGCAGCGGCGTCGCGGGCGCGGCGTCCGATCTCCGCCATCGCTGTCGCCAGATCGGGTGCGGCAAGGTCAGCCGCGGAGCGCGTCAAGGTATCGATCGTCATCGCTCGGTCACCACCAGATCGTCGCGGTGAATGATCTCATCGCGGCCACGGTAGCCGAGAATGGCCGCGATTTCACCGCTCTTGTGCCCGGCGATCCGCCGGATGTCGCCGCTTGCATAAGCCGAAAGTCCGCGGCCGGCCTCGGCACCGGCACGAGTCTCGACCGTGACGCAGTCGCCGCGCTCGAAATCGCCTTCGACTGCGACGATTCCGGCCGGCAGCAGGCTTTTTCCACCACGCAGCGCGCGCGCCGCGCCGTCATCGACGACCAGCACACCGGCCGGGCTGACCATGCCGACGATCCACGCCTTGCGGGCCGAGCGCGGCTCGCCGCTCGGCAGAAAGAGGGTCGCGCGCGCGCCCGCCTCGATGGCTTCCAGCGGCCCGTTGCTCCCTTGGAATACGGGATTGCCTTTGGCGATCAGCATCGCGCACCCGGCCGGCATCGCGATGCGCGCTGCGGCAAGCTTGGTTACCATGCCGCCGGAGCTGTAACCGGGCGGGGCGGCGCCGGCCATCGCCGCGATCTCAGGCCCGATATCGTGCACCAGCGGAATATGTTGCGCCGCCGGATCGGCGCGCGGGTCGGCGGTATAGAGCCCGTCGATATCCGACAGCAATATCAGCATGTCGGCGCTAACCATCTGCGCCACGCGCGCAGCCAGCCGATCGTTGTCGCCAAAGCGGATTTCGGCGGTCGCGATGGTGTCGTTCTCGTTGACCACCGGCACCGCGCCGAGCGCCAACAGCCGCGCGAACGTGGCGCGTGCGTTGAGATGGCGCCGCCGTTCCTCGGTATCGTCGGGGGTCAGCAGGATCTGCGCGACGGTGATGCGGTGCCGCGCCAGCGCCTCCTGATAGGCATGCGCCAGGCGGATCTGCCCGGTCGCGGCCGCTGCCTGCTTGTCTTCGAGGCGCAATGTCCGGCCGCGCAACCCGAGCCGACGCCGCCCCACGGCAATCGCCCCGGACGACACCAGGATCACTTCCTGGCCGCGCTGCCGGCAGCGCGCGACATCGGCCGCGACCCGGTCGAGCCACGCCCGGCGCACCTCGCCGTCATCGGCGACCAGCAGGGCTGAACCGATTTTTAAGACGATGCGCCGCGCGGTGGCGAGCGCTGAGGCCGGGGTGGTGAGCACGGATGCCTGTTCTCGACCACCAGGCTTGCTGGGTGCGGTCGAAAGTCCCGGGTTTCCGAAGCGGCCATTCGGCTTGCTGACGCCGTGCGATGGCTCCCCACCTGCTCCGTCGCGAAGCGCGGAAACGACGCGTTGGTCAGGCTCGCCGCCGCTGCCGTCGGTACTCATCACTCGGCCGCCAGGGGGGCGGCACGCGCTTCGGCGATTGCCGCAAGCACCGCACCGAGCACCGGCTGAAGGCCGGCGCCACTGATGCCCGATAACGCCAGCACCGGCGTGCCGCGCGGCGCGGCGCGGGTCAAGGCGCGACATTTCTTTTTGATGTCGGCCGGGTCGATCGAGTCGATCTTGTTGAGGCCGATAATCTCGGGCTTATCCGCGAGCCCGTGTGCGTAATCGGCGAGTTCGCCGCGGATCGTGCGGTACGAATCGACAACATCGTCCGCGGTGCCGTCGATCAAGTGGAGGATTACCGCACAGCGCTCGACATGCCCCAGAAACCGCGTGCCGAGCCCGGCACCGTCGCTGGCACCTTCGATCAGCCCCGGCAGATCGGCGAGCACGAATTCGGTTTCGTCATCCAGTCGCACGACCCCGAGCTGCGGATGTAACGTCGTGAAAGGATAATCGGCGATTTTCGGTTTGGCGTGCGACAGCCGCGCCAGCAGGGTCGACTTACCGGCATTCGGCAACCCGACAAGCCCGGCATCGGCGATCAGCTTCAGCCGCAGCCAGACCCATAATTCCTGCCCCGGCCAGCCGAGATCGGCGCGGCGTGGCGCCTGGTTGGTCGACGTCTTGTAATGTGAATTGCCGAACCCGCCATCGCCGCCGCGCAGCAGCACGACGCGCTGACCAGGCCGGATCATATCGGCGATTACGGTTTCCTTGTCGTCGTCGAGCACTTGCGTCCCGACCGGCACCGTCAGCACGGTGTCGCGGCCCTGCGCCCCGGTCTTGTTGGCGCCGGACCCGCCACGGCCGTTCTGTGCCCGGAAATGCTGCTGATAGCGATAGTCGATCAGTGTATTCAGGTTGTCGGCAGCGACAAACACGATGTCGCCGCCGCGGCCGCCGTCACCGCCATCCGGGCCGCCGAACTCGATGAATTTCTCACGGCGAAAGCTCATCGAGCCGCGCCCGCCGTCGCCGCTCTTGAGGTAGATTTTGCACTGGTCGAGAAATTTCATGGTCTTCGCGACAAGATAGAGGGCTCAAAACGACAAAGGGGAGCGGCTGGGCCGCTCCCCTTGCTTCCGATGCTATGCAGGGAACGGCTACTCCGCGGCTTCCGCCAGCGGCTCGTCGCTCTCGCGCGGCACAATGGAGATGAATTTGCGCCCACCGATGCCTTTGTGGAACTGCACGGCGCCCTCTTCGAGCGCGAACAGCGTGTGGTCGCGGCCCATGCCGACCCGGTTGCCCGGATGGAATTTGGTGCCGCGCTGGCGCACCAGAATATTGCCGGGTATGACGATCTCGCCGCCGAACTTCTTGATGCCGAGCCGTTGACCCGGTGAGTCGCGGCCGTTGCGCGAGGAGCCGCCTGCTTTTTTGTGAGCCATCTCGAAACCCTCCTACGCCGCGCCGCTTTCGGCGGTAGCGCTCTCGGCGTCGCCAACGCCGCGGATCGCGCCGATCCGCAACACGGTCTGATATTGGCGGTGGCCGTTCTTGCGGCGATAATTCTGCCGCCGTTTTTTCTTGAAGACGATGATCTTGTCGGCACGCTGCTGCGCGACCAGCGTCGCGCTAACGGAGGCGCCAGCCAGGAACGGCGTGCCGGTCGATACGGTGGCGCCGTCGCCGACCATCAACACGTCGCCGAGTTCGATCGTATCGCCGGGTTCGCCCGCGAGCTTCTCGACCTCGATGACATCGTCCTGGGCAACTTTGTACTGCTTGCCGCCGGTGCGGATCACTGCAAACATGATGAAAGCCGATATCGGTTGGCGCGCCCGCTGCGGCAACTCCGCAAGGGCGCAAAAACGCTGCGGACGGGCCAGCCCGTCCGGGAGCGGCGCACTATAATGGCGTGCCCTGCGCTGTCAAACGATCTCTCGGTTTCCGCGATGTTCCGCTCCTGCGCCATGAGCCTCAATCTTAGCCGGGAAATTCCCCGGCTGCCCCGCTGCGGCAGCAGAGGTTAGCAATGGGACGCGATTTCGGTTTTGCCGCCGCGCTTGCCGCGGTTCTGGCGCTGCCGGGAGTGGTCGCATTCACCGCGCTGTTCTGTTTCGACTCGCTGGACCCGGTGACGGCAAGCGTCGGTGCTGCGGCAAGCGTGCTGCTGGCCCTGCTGGTCGCGGTTCCCTGCCTCGTCGCGCTGGGCGGCGCGCGGGCGGCGATCGTGGTGCTGCTGCCCGATGCCGTATCGGCCGAAGCCCCGGCGCGCGCACCATACTGGGCCGGTCCGTTGGCGCGGGCGATCTGGCCGGCCGTCAGGCGCTTGGCGCGGGCATGGCGCGAACATGCCGCCGACGCGGAAAGGCGGTTCGTCGCAGCCGAAGCGGTCATCGCCGCGGTGCCCGACCCGCTGATCCTGATCGACGCGCAGCGCCGCATCGTGCGCGGCAACGCTGCCGCGGTCGAATTCATCGGGCGCGATGCCGAAGGCCGCGATCTGGCAGCGGCGCTGCGCAACCCGGTGCTGCTGGCCGGCGCCGACGCCATCCTGCGCGGCGGGCCGGCGCGCAGCGTCGAGTTCACCCTGGCGGGGCCGGTCGAGCGTGTGATGCGCGCCGAGATTGCACGGATCGCCCAAATCGCCCAAATCGCACAGATCGACTGGCCGGCATTACGCGGCGCGGCGGCGATCCTGACTCTGCATGACGTTACCGCACTGAAGCGCGGCGAGCAGATGCGCGCCGATTTCATCGCCAATGCCGGACACGAACTGAAGACGCCGCTGACCGCGCTGATCGGCTTTATCGAAACCCTGCGCGGGCCGGCGCGCGACGACGCGGCGGCGCATGACCGCTTTCTCGGCATCATGCACGAGCAGGCGCAGCGCATGGCGCGGCTGGTCGGCGATCTGTTGTCGTTGTCGCGCATCGAGCTTAACGAACATGTCGTGCCGACTGATCGGGTCGGCCTCGCCGCGGTCGTCGATGAGGTCGCGCGCGGCCTCGAACTGCGCGCCGCCGAACGCGGCATCCAGATCGTGCGGGCTCTGCCGGCGGATTTCCCCGAGGTCAGGGGGAGCCGCGACGAGCTGACCCAGATATTCCAGAACCTGCTCGACAATGCGCTGAAATACGGCCACCGCAACAGCACTGTGACCGTCACCGGCGGGGTCGCCGGCACTCTGCCGGCGCCCTTGGTCTGGGTTGCGGTGGCCGATCATGGCGACGGTATCCCGAGCGAGCACCTGATGCGCCTGACCGAGCGGTTTTACCGGGTCGACACGGCGCGCTCGCGCGAACTGGGCGGCACCGGCCTCGGCCTCGCGATCGTCAAGCACATCCTCAACCGCCATCGCGGACGGCTCGACATTACCAGCACGGTCGGCCAGGGTTCGACCTTCACCGTGTGGCTGCGATATTGACCCGGCGCCGCGTCAGCGCGGCGCCATGCGCAAGGCGCCGTCAAGACGGATGACCGAGCCGTTCAGCATCGGGTTGCGGCAGATATTGAGGACCAACCGCGCGTATTCCTCGGGTTGGCCGAGCCGGCTCGGGAACGGCACGCTGACGCCGAGGCTGTCCTGTACGTTCTGCGGCAATGCCTGCAGCATCGGGGTCGCGAAGATGCCCGGTGCGATCGCCATGACGCGCACCCCGTGCCGCGCCAATTCACGCGCCGCCGGCAAGGTCAGCCCGACAATGCCGCCTTTTGAGGCGCTGTAGGCCGACTGCCCGACCTGCCCTTCATAGGCGGCGATCGAGGCGGTCAGCACGATCAGGCCGCGCTCGCCGTCGCCGTTGTTATCGTCCGCCAGCGGGTCGAGCGCGGTCATGTCGGCGGCGGCCAGCCGCAGCAGGTTGAAGCTGCCGATCAGGTTGATCTCGATGACCCGGCGGAACTGGTCGAGCGGCATTGCGCCGTCGCGCCCGACAATTCGCGCCGCCGGCCCCACGCCTGCGCAGCAGACGACGATGCGGGCAGGTCCATGCGTGTCGCGGGCGGCGGCAACCGCGCGCTCTGCGCTGTCGGCGCTGGCAACGTCACAGGCAACCGCAAAGCCGCCGATTTCGCGCGCCGCTTCCGTCGCAGCGGAAGCGTTGATGTCGAGGATTGCGACCCGCGCGCCTTTCGCCGCCAAGGCCCGCGCCGTCGCGCGTCCGAGACCGGAAGCGCCGCCGCTGACCAGCGCGGCAAGCCCGTCGATCTGCATCCTGCCATTCCTCCCGCGGCCGTGGCTTCGTCAGCGGGCCGGTTGTGCCGCCTCAGCGCGCCCATGCCGTGCGACATGCGTCTCGCGATAGGCGACATACATCGAGGCGCTGATGATGATCGCCGCCCCAACCCAGGTCCAAATATCGGTGATCTCGCCGAAAAACAGGTAGCCGACCAGCGCCGCATAGGGCAGGCGGACAAACTCGTAAGGCGCGCAGGCGCTCGCATCGGCCGCCTGATAGGCGCGTGCGACCGAAATATGCGCCACCGTGCCGATTGCTCCGAGCCCGATCAGCGCGATCAGCGTGTGCAGATCGGGCCACGTCCAGACGAACAGCGCCGGGATCAACGACAGCGGCGTCAGATATACGACAAACATCGCCACGATGACGTTCGGCCGCTCGCTGCGCACCAGGAACTTGACCGTGATGTTGTTCATCGCCGCGCTTGCCGCCGAGAACAGGATCAGCAGCAGATTGACGTCGAACGCCGAACGGCTCGGCCGCAAAATCACCATGACGCCGACAAAGCCGATGACAACGGCCGACCAGCGCCGTGCCCGTACATCCTCGTGCAGGATCAGCGCGGCGCCGATCGTCGCGAAGAGCGGCGCGGTGAAATTGACCGCGGTCGCCGTCGCCAGCGGCACCAGCGTGATGCCGTAGAACCAAGTCAGCATCGAGGCGAGGCCAACCGCGGCGCGCAGCGTAAAGAACAGGATCTTGGAATTGTGCAGCAGAGCGGAGCCGGCCTTCAAAATGAAGGGCAGCATAAAGCCGAGGCTGAACAGGCAACGGAAAAACGTGACTTCGAACGGATGCATGCGCTCCGCGGCGATGCGGATCAGCACATTCATCATCACCGAGCAGAACCCGCCGACGAGCATCCACAGCGCCGCCTGGGTGGCCGGCGAGAGCCGCGCCAGGTGGCGGTCGAACGGCAGCCGGACGACGACCGGCCGCACGGCTTAAGGCATCGGCAGGCTGTACATCAGCAGGATGGACTGCTCACCGGGGTTGCGCTTGGTGAGGCCCGCGTTGGAGGTGTGATTGACCGCCAGCCCGAGCCGTGTGGAATCGGGAAAGCGATAAGCCAGTTCCGCCCCGGTGCGAAACTCCATCCACGACCCGAGCCTGGTGCCCGTACCGCGCTCGAAATAACCGGCGGCGGCATTCGGGGTCAGCACGATGCTAGGGGTAAAGTTGATGTCGAAGCCGAAACCGCCATAACCGTAAAACGCGCCGTCAGTGGTGACCGACGCACCGACAAACGGCGAGATCACCCACAGGACATCGCCAAAATGGTATTCGCCGCGGAACTCGGCGGCGGTCTGGGCATCCCGATGCGAACTGCTCGGCGTCACGTCAAAAGCACCGGCGCCGACTTCCATGCGTGGCGGATCGCCGGGTGACCCCAGGGTCAGCTGGGCCATCGCCGGCGGCGCCAGCGCGGCTGCGACAGCGACGATTGCCGCCGCCAGCGCGACTCGCAACCCGAACAAAAGGCTCACTCCATTCCCCCTGAGATGCTGTGCGCGGCCCCAACCACAGCGCAAATTTCAGCATATCAGAAGCGGTCGCCCGGCGGGCAAGTGAAACTGCAAGATTAGCGCCGTAGGGCGGTCAGCGGCGCCACTGCTTGGCGCGTTCGGTGGCGAGCACCAGTTGTTCGCGCGTGCCCGGCTCCATCGCCGAGTGCCCGGCGTCACGCACGATGACGTAGTCCGCCTCCGGCCACGCGCGCGCCAGTTCGTCGGCGCTGCGAATCGGGCACACCATGTCGTAGCGGCCCTGGATGATCGCTCCGGGCAGATGCCGGATGCTGGCGATGCGGGCGATCAGGTCGCGCTCGGGGCCGAACAGGTGGTGCACGAAGTAATGTGCTTCGAGCCGCGCCAGCCCGAGCGCCAGACGGTCTTCGCCAAACGCCGCGATGGTTTCCGGGTTGGGCAGCAGCGTCGAGCAGGCGCCCTCGTAGATGCTCCAGGCGCGCGCCGCCGCCATGTGGATCCGCGGCGACGGGTCGGTCAACCGGCGGTAATAGGCGCCGAGCAGGTCGCCGCGCTCGGCCTCCGGCAAGAAGCCGGCGAAGGCTCGCCATGCCTCGGGAAAGACGCCTTGCATGCCGTAGAGGAACCACTCGATCTCGCCCGGCCGGCACAGAAAGATGCCGCGCAAGATCAGTCCGGCGACATGCCCGGGATGGGTTTCGGCATAGTACAACGCCAGAGTCGATCCCCACGAGCCGCCAAAGATCACCCAGGCGTCGATGTTGAGTTCACGGCGCAGCCGTTCGATATCCTCGACCAGGTGGTCCGGCGAATTGTCCTGCGTGTCGGCCAGCGGCGTCGAGCGACCGCCGCCGCGCTGATCGAAGATCACGATGCGCCAGAAGGCCGGGTCGAAAAACCGCCGGTGCACCGCGGTCGCGCCAGCGCCCGGCCCGCCATGCAGAAACAGGATCGGCGGCCCCTGCGGGTTGCCCGATTCTTCCCAATACATCACATGGCGCAAATCGAGCCGCAGATGGCCGGTGCGGTGTGGCTCGATCGGCGGGAACAGGTCGCGGCGGTTCGTCATCGAGTCGCAGTGTAGGGGGCGCCGCGCCGCGAGGGTAGCGCGCCGCACAAGGTTTTTGCGATGCGGCTGCTGCCATGCCGGCAAGGGCATCGCCAGGACAGGTGCGCTGCGGCATCATGGCGCCACAAACTTCAGCAAAGCACAGGAGGGCCGGCGGCGATGGCCTTGAAACGCATGGTGTTGCAGATCGGTATGGGGACCGATATCCGCGGCGTCGACTATACCAAGGCGGCGGTGCGCGCGCTGCGCGACGCGCTGTGGCACAACGCACTCAGCGTGGCCAACGCGCTGGGGCAGCCGGTTGATGCGATGCAGGTCGAGGTGACGATCGGCGTGCCGCGCCCCGACCTTGTCGACAAGGCGGCGGTGCTGGCGGTGTTGCCGCACGGCACCGGCACGGTCAACGTCGTCGAAGGCGGCCTCGAAATCGTCAACGAGACCAACACCACCGTCGTCGCCAATGCCGCGGCCGTGGTTCGGCTTGAGATCCCGGAGGGTCGGGCATGAGCTTGCAACGCGTCATTACCGAATTCGGCACCGGCAACGACCTGCATGGCGGCGATTACACCAAAGCGGCGGTGCGCGCCGTGCAGGATGCGATCCACCACAGTTCGCTCAGCCTGATCCGCAGCCTCGGCATCGATTCGAAGACGATGCAGGTGGAGGTGACGATCGGCGTGCAGCAGCCCGCCAGGGTCAACGCCGAAACCGTCAAAGCGGCGCTGCCGCACGGTCAGGTCAGCGTCAAGCTGGTCAAGGGCGGCCTCGACATTCCCGACGAAGCGGTCGGCGACGTCGCAATAATCGCCAGCGCGGCGGTGACCGTTCGCGTCGACGTGCCCTGACTTCTGAATATCAACGATTGTTGCCCTTTTCCTTCATTCCACCTCGGGTTATAATAAAAGGGCGAAGGTTGCAAACGGGCGGCTGTCGGAGAGCGCTGCCGTCTGTTTTTGATTACCGGAGCGGATAGAACATCTTGAATAGTATTGCTCGGTAATATGCGCAGTTGCGCTGTACCAGGACGTTCCGACCATGCTCAGGGTTATTGGAATAGTTTTTGGCCTGCTGTTCCTAATTCTTGTGATTTATCCATTCGCTCAGGATGCCTATCAGCGATACGAGGTCGGACAGCGCCTGAATGCGGTCATGGACACGCAGGAACGCGCCGAGTTCCGGCAATGGAACGGCGACGCCATGTCGTTTGCCCGGCGGCTCTATGACCGCTGCGAACTGACCTGGGGCCGGAGCGCGGTGCAGTGCGAGCGCTACCGCTCGGCGTTTGAGTGATTGCGGGCCGGGTGATTGTGGGCTGGGTGATTGTGGGCTGGGTGATCGCGAGCACCTTCTTCCGCGGCCAGCGCCGCCGTCACCGCCAGCGCGTCGCGCAATGCCGCGGTATCATGCGTGCGGATATAATCAGCGCCTTGCGCTGCGGCGTATAGCTCGGCTGCGAGGGTTGCCGCGCCACGCTCGGCTGGCGCGCCACGGCCGGTGATCCCGGCCAGAAACGATTTGCGCGATACCGAGATCATCACCGGCAGGCCGAATACCTGCCGCAAGTCGCGGATGCCGGTCAGCGCCCGCAACGAGGCTGCCGGCCGGGTGCTGAGGAAAAAACCCATCCCGGGGTCGAGAATCAGCCGGTCGCGGGCGATCCCGGCTTGTTCCAGGTGAGCCACCCGCTCGGTAAAGAATTCCATGATCCGGCGCCACACCTCGCCGGCGTCGAGATCGAGTTGCTGCGCCCGGTCGTCGTTCTGCACAGCATGCATCACCACCAGCCGGCACGATGCCTCGGCTAACGCGGGGTGCATCGCCGGGTCGGGAAAGCCGCGGATATCGTTGAGGAACGGGATGCCGTGTTTCAGCGCATAATGCTGTGTCGGGGGTTGGGTACTGTCGATCGATAACGGGATGGCGCGCGCCGCCAGAGCCGCAACGACCGGATCGAGCCGGCGGATTTCCTCGTCCGGCGATACCGGGTCGGCCGCCACGTTGCTGGCGGCGGCGCCGAGTTCAATGATGTCGGCACCGTCGTCGGCCAGGCGGGTAGCCTGCGCAACGGCGGCGGCGGGATCGAGAAACCGACCGCCATCGGAGAACGAATCGGCCGTGATGTTGACGATGCCGACGATTTGCGGCCGCCGCATCTTTTCGAGCCGCGTCTTATCGCGAGGCATCGGCCGGGCGTCTGCGATCGAGGATCGCGCCGACCGCTTCGGCGTCGGTAAAGATGTCGAGTTTTTCGACCTGGGCGCGGATATGCGCGACACGCGGATCGGCAAAGCAGGCGTCGCAGATTCGCGCGGCGAACCCCTCGCACAAATCGATATGGCCCGAGGCGGCGATCTGGCGGATCGCCGTCACGACCTTTTCGTAATTGATGACCCGGCGCCGGTCTTCTCCCGGAAACGCAGCCTCTTGGGTCGCGGTCAACTCAACGGAAATGCGCACCCGCTGCAGCCGGTCGCGTTCGGTACGGCGAATGCCGATACTGCACATCAGGATGAGATTGCGCACCACAACTATGTAACGGCCGTCTTCCGGGTTCCGCGTCCGCGCCATGATCGTCTCGACAATTCCCGCTGACGGCTTTCGGCTAGTATAGTCATGCAACCGCCGGCTTGGTGGTCGTTCCGGCGGCAACACGGGAGGTCAGCATGTGGCGCGAATTTCGCGACTTTGCAATGCGCGGGAATGTCGTCGATCTCGCGGTCGGCATCATCCTCGGCGCGGCATTTACGACAATCGTCAATTCGCTGGTCAATGACATCATCATGCCGCCGATCGGCCTGTTGATCGGCGGCATCGATTTTTCGGATTTCTTTGTGACGATCAAAGGCGGGGCCTTTCCGACTATAGCCGCCGCGAAGGCCGGGGGTGCGGTAACGGTCAATTACGGGTTGTTCGTCAACGCGATCATCCGCTTTGTGATTGTCGCCTTCGCGATCTTTATCCTGGTCAAGCAGATCAACCGGCTGAACCGGCAGCCGCCAAAGCCGGCGGCGCCGCCCGAGCCGCCGCGCCAGGAAGTGCTGCTGACCGAGATCCGCGATTTGCTGAAGGCGCGGGCTGAGACTGCGGATTAACCGCGGCTGCCGCCACCCTTGCCGTCATGCAGGGTCGTGTCCTGGCCGCGCACCGGGTCGGAGATTGCGGCTTCCAGGCCACGCACGCCTTTCCATTCGCTGGACGGGCGGGCGCGGCCGTCGCTGCCGAACTGATCGATGCCCCAGTAAATCTCCAGGCGGTGATTGTCCGGATCGCGGAACTCGACCGCGAGTTGGCAGCCGGCTCGGCGGCGGCCTTCGAAATCAATCTCGACCTCGTGCCGCCGCAGGTGATCGCGGGCGCGCAGCACCTCGTCGAGCGTCGCAACCTCGAAGGCGATGTGGTTCAGTTCGACATTCTCCGAGGAAGCCGTCAGCGAGCCGACCAACGCGATGCCGTGATGATCGGGGTTGCAGCGCAGAAACGCCATGCCGCCCGGCACCATTTCGTCGGGATAGATGTCGGACACCTCAAAACCGAGCATTTCGGTGTAAAACCGCACCGAACGCGCGACATCGCGCACGTTCAGCACGACATGCCCGAGCTTGCCGATGCGGAACGGCATGCCATGGGGGCGGCCTTCGCGTTTCAGCGCCTCGACGTCGAGCGGGCCGGGCATATCATGCTGCCTGCGGGGCGGCGGCGATGCCGTCGAGCTTGGCCGCCATAATGAAATCGTTTTCGTGCAGGCCCTTGATCTTCTTGGTGCGCAGCGACACCGTGGCATACCCCCAGCCAAAGCTGATATCGGGGTGATGGCTCTGGGCTTCGGCAAGCGCCCCGGCCTGTTCGACAAAACCCAGCGCCTCGCGGAAATTCTTGAAGCGGAAGGTCCGTTCGAGGCGGGTCGCCTCATCCGCCAGCGACCAGTCGGGCGCCTGACGATGATAGGCTTCGGCCTCGTCACGGGTCAGCGGCGGGATGCCGCCGCGGCACGGGGTGCAGCTTTTCTGCGCGAGTTCCGAGCCCATCGCGGTCCTCCCTTGATAGCGACGCAAGTGGCGGCGGCATTGGCGCGGCCACTTGAACAGTGCCATATTGCGCTGGGTTTGCAACAGGACTGCCCTGTTGCGGCCGCTGACGGCAACCTGATCCCGACAACCCGCAAAAGCTGCCCATGATTCGACATAATCCGCTGCGCCCGCTGTTTTGGCTCTGCGCCCTGGCGCTGTTGTTTTATGGCGCCACCGAGGCCTCGGCGGCCGATCGGGCACCGTTGCGCTGGCAGGCGGTGCTGGTCGCCGGTGACGATTCGCAGCCGGTATTCGACAACGCGGTCGAGGCCTTTACCCGCTGGCTCAGTGCGCACGGCGCGGCGGCCGACGATATCCACCGCCTCAGCGCCGCTGCCGGCCCGCGCCACCCCGGCAGCCAGCCGGCCTCCGCCAGTGCGGTCTTGCAGACGATCGCCTCGCTGCACCCGCAGGCTGGTGAAGGATGTCTCGTCTTTGTTACATCGCATGGCCAGCACGGCGAAGGCGTGTGGCTCGCTTATACCGGCGAGTTCCTGCGCCCGGCGGCATTGGCGCAGGCGCTGTCCAAGGGTTGCGGTAAGGCGCCGACCATCGTGGTGATTTCGGCCTGCTACAGCGGCTCCTTTGCTGCCGGCAAGATGCGCGCGCCGAACCGCATCATCCTGACCGCCGCCCGCCCCGACCGGCCGTCTTTCGGCTGCCAGGCCGACCGCACCTATACCGTGTTCGACGAATGCCTGCTGGGTGCGCTGCCGAACGCCGCCTCCTGGCGCGGGCTGCGCGAAGCGAGCCTCAGTTGCGTGCGCGAACGGGAACACGAAATGGAGGTATTGCCCTCGCAGCCGCAGGCGTTTTTCGGCGCGGCGGCGCGCAATCTGAGGCTTCGCTAGGGACGATCACAGGCGGGGATGCGCGATGCAGTTCGGCGTGCAGTTTTTCCCCGATGTGACGCCGGCACAGAAATCCGCCACGACATATTTCCGCGAGGCGCTCGACCTTGCGGAAGAGGCCGATCGGCTCGGCTATACGCATATCCGCATCGTCGAGCATTATTTTCATTATTACGGCGGCTACAGCCCGAACCCGATCGTGTTCCTGGCGGCGGCGGCACAGCGCACCCGGCAGGCGCGGCTGGTGACCGGCGCGGTGTTGCCGGCCTTTAACCACCCGTTGAAGCTGGCCGGCGAGATCGCGATGCTCGACGCGATCAGCGGCGGCCGCCTTGATGTCGGTTTCGCACGGGCATTTCTGCCGCATGAATTCCGCCGGTTTGACCGCTCGCCCGATGAATCGGTGGCGCGGTTTCGTGAAGGGGTCGAACAGGTCGACCTGCTGCTGACCGGGGAAAACGTCTCGCATCGCGGCCGTTTTCATACGATCGACAGCACGACCTCGTTGCCGCGGCCGACCCAGCAGCCGCGCCCGAAATTCTATGTCGCGGCGCTCAACACGCCCGACTCGTTCGAATTCGCCGGCCGGATGGGGTATTCGGTGATGGCAATCCCGCTGGTCGCGGCACGCATGCGCCCCTTGCTCGCCGCCTATCGCGAGGCTTGGAAGGCGGCAGGACACGCCGGCAGCGGCGAGATCATGCTCGCGTTTCACTTGTATTGCGAACCCGACGGTGCGCGTGCCCGCGCCTTTGCCTGCCCGCTGCTCGACGCCTATCTGCATTCGCTGGTCGATGCCGCCAGCGATTGGCTGGACGGCCGCATATCGAGCGATTATCCCGGCTACGACAAGGTGATCGCGGCGTTGCGCGCATCCAACGCGCAGGCACAGATCGAATCCGGCGCGGCCTGGATTGGGTCACCCGACGAGATCGCCGCGACGATCATGCGCTTGCAGGATGAACTCGGCGGCTTCGAGCAGGCGTCGCTGCAGGTCAATTTCAACACCCTGCCATTCGAACCGGCTCTGGCCTCGATGCGCCTTTTTGCGCGCGAAATCATGTCTCGGTTTGCGACGGCCTGACTTCTTCCTCCGGAGGGTGCCAGAAAGGGGCGGCGGCGAGCAGCTCGTTGAGATGCTGGTGCAGTCGCGGCTCGTGCGCGGCGAGACGGTGCTCGTGCCATTCGATAATTGTCGCACCGGCCAGCGCCCCGCTACTGCCGGGGCTGGCCAGCTCGGCGACGATATCGCGGGCGACGGCAACATCGTTAGCCTCGCCGAGATCGTCCTGCAGCCGCTTTACCTGCTTGGTGAAGCGGCTGACCGCATCGGGTTGGTAGAGTCCGGCGAGCATTTCGGTCGAATATCGCAGTTTTTTGAGCGCGATGCGCAGCCGGTGGCGTTGCGGCGGCGATTGCCCGGCGAAATCCCTGCTGCGCCGCTTTGACGCCCGGCGGCGACGGTCGAGCACGCCGGCCGCAATGTCGCCGATCGGCTGCGTCAACGCCGACGACGCGCCGGAATCACGCCAGCCGCAGGCATCGAACCAGCGCATCAGCCGCAACAATATGGCCGTGTACCGCACCGAACGCAGCGCGCTCGTCGCCGTCGCATAAGCCCCCTGCCGGCGGCGCTCGGCGGCGGCATTCAGCGCCGCGATCCCACCCGTCACACCCCGCTCGGGGACGCCCGGCGTACCGTTCGCCCGCAACGCCTTGGCTGCCGGCGCCAGCGTGTCGGCGGCGAATACGTCGAGATTACGCGCCGCCCCCAGCGCATCGGCGAGCCAGCGCAATTCTCCCGACGCCCAGCGCCGCTGATCGCGCGGCAGCAGGCGGCTGAACGCGGACAGAATGGCGCGCAGCCGGCGCACCGCGACGCGCATCTGGTGAATGCCATCGGGCAGGCCGGCCAGCACCGGGGCATCGTTGTGCAGCACTTGGTCGAGACAAGCGAGCCCGATGCGGCGCAACGTCTCGTCGCCGGTCAGTCCTGGATCGAGTTCCACCGGCGCGGCGTGCGCCGCCTGCAGCGGGCTGGCGTCGGGGGTGGCAAGACGGTAACCGCGTTCGGCCTTGCTGCGGCTTTCGAGGCGCAGCGGCGCAACCGCCAGCAGATCGAGCGCCATGTCGTAAAGCGCGATCGTATCGCCGCTTTTCAATTCCAGTTCAATTTCGCTGACCGGCTCTTCGGCTTCGCCTGCTGCGACGCGGATATGGCCGCGGTCGACCGCTACCTCGATATGCGTGCCCGCGACCGGAAACAGATCGATCTTGCGGCGGCTGATTTCGGTGCGAAACAACGGTGCGAGCCGGCCGGCGATATTCGCCGGCAGTAACGGGCCGCTTTCGCGGGCTTGCGGATCGGGGTCAGCTCCGGCGACTACGTCTTCCCACTCGCCGCGCGCAAGACCGCCGCCAGCGACCCGATCGGATTTGACGGTCTGAATATAGCGCCGGCCCTTGCGGCGCACCCGCAGCACCAGCCCCTGGTGCAGGAGATCGTGTCGCGGCGTGTCGAAATAGGTGCTGACGAGCCGTGCGCGGCGAATGTCTGGATTTGCCGCGCGCGCCGTCAGGGCGCGCAGCAATGCCGGCAAATCATGCGGCCGGACAGCAAGTTTGAGTTCGATCTCGGCGGCGATGTGAGGCTCCCAGGGGCGCGATGCCCCGCGTTCGGCAGGCCCTCGATCAAAAAGGCTGTGACCCGATCACCGTGGTGCGATGCATCAGCCGCCGCTGCGGCAACGCATAGTCGCAGATCGCCAGATGCATCGCACTGGCGTTGTCCCACATGATCAGGTCGCCGACCTGCCAACGATGCCGATAGCAAAATTCGGGCCTGACGCAGTGCGCGTCGAGTTCCGCGATCAGATCGACCGCCTCGTCGTCGGGCATTCCTTCGATGCCGATACATTCGCCGGCAGTCACATACAGCGCCTTGCGCCCGGTATAGGGATGGGTACGCACGATCGGGTGCGCAATGTCCGGTGTCTCGGCCAGTTGCGCCGCGGTCAGTTTCGGGCGCGGACTGTCGGCGACACGTCGCCGCATCGAATAGCGGTGCACCGCCTTCAATCCGGCAAGGCGACGCCTGGTTGCCTCGGGCAGCGCCTCATAAGCCGCAATCGTGTTGGCGAAGACCGTGTCGCCGAGCGGCTGGCTGTCGTGCTGCGGCACTTCCTTTGCGAAGAGCAGCGAGCAGCGGCTTGGCTGTTGCCGGTACGACGTATCGCTGTGCCAAGTGAAGCCGGCATCGGCGAGACCGATCAGTTCGCCCGCTTCGTTGCGCACATTGGAGATCAGCAGGATTTCGGGGTGGCCCGGCAGCAGGTATTTCTTGACGATGTGGATTTCGAGCGGGCCAAAGCGGCGGCTGAAATCGATGTGTTCATCGTCGGTCAGGGTCTGATCGCGGAAGAACACCATGATGTTGTCGTGAAACGCCTGCTCGAGTTCGCGGAAGGTCGCGTCGTCGATCGGCTGTGACAGGTCAAATTCAATTTCCGCGCCGCAGGCGTCGCCGGATTTGTGGACCGGGATCGTCACGTCGAGCAACCTCCGCCATAACAAACCTGTCAACTGTTGCTTTGACGGATTGTTAAGTCAAATCGCGTCTGATGCGCCTGTGAGCGACGCCGCTCGCGATTCTGAAGGCCGCCCCCATGACTCAGGTGCTGCTTATCGAGCCTGACCGGCATATCCGCAAGCTGATCGCCGGCATTTTAAGCGATTTCGGACACGAGGTGCGGCCGTGCTGCGGCCGGTGTGAGGCAGAGCGCGTGCTTTCGACCAGCCAGGTTGACGTTGTCGTCAGCGATCTGGTGCTTGACCGGCGCGGCGGTGACTTTGCCGCAATCGCCCGCCAGGTGCCGGTCCTGACCCTGGCCGGTATGCCGTATCCGATTCCGCGCAACGTGCCGGACGCAACGGCTCGTTTTTGCGACAAGCCGTTCCGCGTCAGCGAGGTCAAGCGGCTGCTTGCTGCCGTGGCCGAGTTGGCGCCGGCGCAGTTGCTCGCCGCCTGATCCCGGCGCGTCGGCGTTACTTCCCGAGATTCTTGCCGAAGAACGCGAACACCTTGTTCCAGCCGTCGACTGCCGGCTCGACGCGGTAGTTCGGCCGGTAATGCGCAAAAAACGCATGGCCGGCATTGTCGTAGCGATGGAACTCGTAGGTTTTGCCGGCGGCTTTCAGGGCGGCTTCGGTCTTGTTGACGTGTTCCGGGGTCGGATTGCCGTCTTCATTGCCGAACAGGCCCATGATCGGGCAGGCAATGCCGGAGGTCAGGTCGATCGGCGCGACCGGCTTTTTCGCGGTCAGCGCTTTCGGGTCGTCGACCACGACATTGCCGCCCCAGCAATCGACCGCCGCGTCGATGCCGCTGCCGAGCCGGCACGCCACCAGATAGGTCTCGCGGCCGCCGGAGCAGAAGCCGATGACACCCACCTTGCGCGTGGCATGCGATTGCTCGCGCAGGAACGCCGCTGCACCGGCCACGTCACCGACGATCTGGTCGTCCGGGTTGCCGCCGTCGCCGCGCACCTTGGCGACGACCGCCTCATCCGCTCCGTCGCCGACCCGGAAATAAAGGCTCGGCGCCACGGCGGCATACCCGTGATGGGCGAATTTGCGGGCGACTTCGCAAGTCCACTCGTCCCAGCCGGGCATATGGTGGATCACCACGATACCGGGGAACGGGCCGTTGCCGGTCGGGCGGGCGTAGTAGGCCTCACCCTTGTCGCGGTTGTGGCCGGTGTAGGAAACCATTTCGGTCTGAATGCCGCGGAACGCCATGAGGGGACTCCGTGCTTGCGGGTTGGACCTGCGACACTTACCGCAACCTCGCGAAATCATAAAGCGCCACAACCGCCCGACGCGCGCACGACCTCGCGGGCAACGTCCGCGGCTGGTGCTCTGCGGATGGACTTTTCCGGCCCCGCCGCCGTTTAATCTCAACAACTGCGGGATCATCGCGGTTTTGTTTTCGGCAAGGAGACGGTTATGAAATGGATAGCGCTTTCGGCAGCTCTGCTCGCCGGTACGGCAATCATGCCGGTCAGTTCGGCAAATGCGGCTGGGTGCATCAAAGGCGCGGTGGTCGGCGGCGTGGCCGGGCATTTCGCCAATCACCATGGGTTGCTCGGTGCCGGGATCGGCTGTGCCATCGGCCATCACGAAGCCGCCAAACACGAGCGCCAGCGCCAGCGCGATCATTACGAGGCCGAACGGCATGGTTACGATCATTACCGCTAGGCTTGATTATCGTTAGATCACACTGGCGGAGACCGCACGGGCGGCTCGCCCTATCGGGCCGCTGTTGCAATCCAGCCATCGTGGCCGGCGGGATTTTCCGCCGGCGCTCCAATCCGCTACAGTGTTCAAATCGGGTGATCGCAATTCGCCCGATTTGAACATGTCCGGGAGGGAGCGACGGTCATGCGGGCGGATTACGTTATTGTCGGTGCCGGTTCGGCCGGTTGCGTCCTGGCCAATCGGTTGACCGAAGACCCCGGCATACGGGTCATCCTGATCGAGGCCGGCGGGCAGGATTGGAACCCGTTCATCCACATCCCCGCCGGCTTTATGAAGCTGCTCGACCACAAGACCGTAACCTGGGGCTTCAAGGCCGAAGCGGGCGATGGGCGCGAGATCATCTATCCGCGCGGCCGGGTGCTGGGCGGCTCGTCGTCGATCAACGGCCTCATTTACATTCGCGGCCAACCCGAGGATTACGACCACTGGGCACAGCTCGGCAATCGCGGCTGGACCTGGGACGACTGCCTGCCGTTCTTCAAAAAGGCTGAGCGCTGGAGCGGCGACAGCGACGACGTCCACGGCAAGGACGGGTATCTGTTCACCTCGGAGATGGACCGCTCGCCGATCTGCGAGAAAGTCATCGAGGCCGGAATGCAGCTCGGCCTCGAATACCGCGAGGATGTCAACAACCTGCCGCCCGGCGCCGGCAACAGTATCGGCTGGTGCCAGCAGACCCGCGGCGGCCGCCGCCGCGCCAGCACGGCGCGCAGCTATTTGCGCCCGGCTCAAAAGCGCCAAAACCTCGAAATCGTCACCAAGGCGCTGGTTCACCGCATCCTCTTCGAGGGCAAGCGCGCGGTCGGCGTTGAATTCTCGCGCGGCGGCAAGGTCGAGCGCGCCGATGCGTCAAGCGAGGTGATCCTGTCGGCCGGGGCCATCGGTTCGCCGCACCTGTTGCAGATTTCCGGGGTTGGCGACCCCGAGCTGCTCGGCAAGATCGGCGTCCCGGTGGTGCACGAACTGCGCGGCGTCGGCAAGAATATGCAGGACCATTACGTCGTCCGCATGACCTATCCGATACACGACATGGCGACCGCCAACGAAAAGGCGCGCGGCCTGCCGTTGGTCGGTGAGGTGCTGCGCTATCTGGTGACCGGCAAGGGCATGCTGACCTACAGCGCCTCGCTGATCGCCGCCTCGGTCAAGATCCTTGAGGAATCGGCGACCCCGGACGTGCAGATTTCGTTCGCGCCGGGCAGTTTCAAGGACGGACAGATCGGCCAGCTTGAAGAAGATCCCGGCCTGACGGGCGGCCCGTGGCAGATGCGGCCGTCGTCGCGCGGCTTTGTCGAAGCGAAATCGAGCGATCCGCGGGTGCAGCCGACCATCAACCCGCGCTACCTGACCGAAGAGAGCGATCGGCGCGCCATTGTCGGCGGTCTCAAATTCGTCCGCCGCATCTTCAACGCGCCGGCCCTGCAACCGTATATCGGCACCGAGCGCCTGCCCGGCGCGCAGGTGCAGGGCGACGATGAGTTGCTCGATTACGCCAAGCGCAACGGCAACACGGTTTATCACGCGACCTGCACCTGCATGATGGGGCAGCACCCGATGTCGGTCGTCAATGACGAGTTGCGGGTGCACGGGTTGGAGGGGCTGCGGGTGATCGATGCCTCGGTGATGCCGGCGGTCACCTCGACCAACACCAACGCACCGACCATTATGATTGCCGAAAAGGGCGCGGCGATGATCAAGGCGGCGGCACGGCAGAAACTGGCGGCGTAGCGCCTGAGGCGTGGGAGGGCGAGAGCCGCAGCGATCGTCGCTCCCAGGGAGGGGAGAATACAAGATGCAGGCGGATTATGTGATCGTCGGTGCTGGATCGGCGGGGTGCGTCTTGGCGAACCGGCTGACGGCCGATCCGGGTACGCGGGTCATTTTGATCGAGGCCGGCGGGCGCGACACCAACCCGCTGATCCATATCCCGGCCGGCTACGTCAAGCTGCTCGACCATCCGACGCTGACCTGGGGCTACAAGGCCGAGGCCGATCCCGGCGTCAACAACCGCTCGATCATCTATCCGCGCGGCAAGGTGCTGGGCGGCTCGTCGTCGATCAATGGCATGATCTATGTGCGCGGCCAGCCCGAGGATTTCGATCATTGGGGCCAACTCGGCAATCGCGGCTGGGATTGGGACAGCATCCTGCCGTTCTTCAAACAGGCCGAAAACTGGGAAGGCGGCAGCGACGAGTTTCACGGCAATGAAGGCCCGCTGCTGACCTCGCGCACCTCCGACAAGCCGGCGCTGTGCCACAAGATCATCGAGGCCGGCACGCAGATCGGCTGCGAGTACCACGAGGACGTCAATCATCTGCCGCCCGGCGCTGGTGACAATATCGGCTGGGTGCAGCAGACCCGCCGCGGCCGCCGCCGGCAAAGCGCGGCGCGCACCTATTTGCGCGCCGCGATGAAGCGGCCGAACCTCGAAATCGTCACCAGCGCGCTGGTGCATCGCGTCGTGTTCAACGGCAAGCGCGCGGTCGGGGTCGAGTTCTCGCGCGGCGGCCGGGTCGAGCGGGCCGACGCGTCAAATGAGGTGATTTTATCGGGCGGTGCGATCGGCTCGCCGCAGGTGCTGCAACTATCCGGCGTCGGCGATCCCGAGCATCTGGCGAAGATCGGCGTGCCGGTGGTGCATGCGCTGCCTGGTGTCGGCAAGAATTTGCAGGACCATTTTCTGGCCCGCGTCACCGCTGAGGTCAAAGACATCCCGACCGCCAATGAGAAGTCCCGCGGCCTGCCGTTTGTTGGCGAATTGATGCGCTATGTCTTTGCCGGGCAGGGCCTGCTGACCTATGCGGCCTCGCTGGTCTGCGCGTCGGTCAAGGTGCTGGAGGAATCGGCGACGCCCGACGTGCAGATATTGCTGGCGAATGCCAGCTTCGCACCGGGGCCGATCCGCCGGCTCGACGACAAGCCCGGCATGACCGGCGGCATGTGGCAGATGCGGCCGCTGTCGCGCGGCTATGTCGAGGCGAAATCGAGTGACCCCAGCCAGGCGCCGGCGATCAACCCGCGCTATCTCAGTGAGGAAACCGATCGCCGCGCCGCGATCGGCGGGTTGCGCGCGGTCCGCCGCCTGTTCGCGGCGCCGGCGCTGGCGCCGTACCTGGTCGGCGAGATGCTGCCAGGCAAGGATGTGCAGAGCGACGACGAACTGCTTGATTACCTGCGCAACACCGGCTCGACCGTGTTCCACGCCACCTGCACCTGCAAGATGGGGCCGGACGCGATGGCCGTGGTCGATGACCAGTTGCGGGTGCATGGGATCGACGGGCTGCGCGTGATCGACGCCTCGGTAATGCCGACCGTGACCTCGACCAACACCAACGCGCCGACCATTATGATCGCCGAGAAGGGCGCCTCGATGATCCTTGCGGCGGCGCAGCAGCGGCTGGCGGCGTAAGCAATTACCGTCATCCCGGCGAAGGTCCGGCCCACAGCGCTGCCGATCTCGAACAGTGACGGCAGCTTCGGCGATTGAGCGAGGTTTCGGACCTCTGAACGGCGGAGAGGTAGATCCCGGCCTGCGCCGGGATGACAAATTCGTGGAAGGCAATGCGATGCAAGCGGATTATGTGATCGTCGGGGCCGGGTCGGCCGGGTGCGTGCTGGCCAACCGGTTGAGCGAAGACCCGAACGTCAAGGTTATCGTCATCGAAGCCGGCGGCAAGGATTGGAACCCGCTGATCCATATCCCGGTCGGCTTTATGAAACTGCTCGACCACAAGCAGTTGACCTGGGGCTTTAAGGCGGAATCCGATCCGGGCACGGCCGGTCGCGCCATTGTCTATCCGCGCGGCCGGGTGCTCGGCGGCTCGTCGTCGATCAATGGGCTGATCTACATCCGCGGCCAGCCCGAGGATTTCGATCATTGGGGCCAGCTCGGCAACCGCGGCTGGGATTGGGACGGTGTTCTGCCCTATTTCAAGCAGGCCGAGAAATGGACCGGCGACCCCGCCGACATCCACGGCAGCAGCGGCCACCTGACCACCTCGCCGATGGGCGAACGGCCGGCAGCGTGCCAAGCGATCATCGACGCCGCGCAGGAAATCGGCGTCGAGTACCGCCCCGACGTCAACAATCTGCCGCACGGCACCGGCGACAGTATCGGGTGGTGCCAGCAGACCCGCGGCGGCCGGCGCCGCGCCAGCGCCGCGCAAACCTATCTGAAAGCCGCGGCAAAGCGGCCCAATCTGCAGATCATCACCAACGCTTTGGTGCATCGCGTCTCGTTCAGCGGGCTGCGTGCCACCGGCATTGTGTTTTCGCGCGGCGAAACGGTGGAGATCGTCGATGCCACCCGCGAGGTCATTCTGGCCGGCGGCGCGATCGGCTCGCCGCATCTGTTGCAATTATCGGGTGTCGGCGCCCCGGAGGTGCTGGCCAAAGCCGGCATCGCCCTGCATCACGCGCTGCCCGGGGTCGGCCAGAATTTCCAGGACCATTACATCGCCCGCATGTCGTGCATCGTGCGCGACCTCGAAACCCTGAACGAGCGTGGCCGCGGCCTGTCCTTTGCCAACGAGTTGCTGCGCTATGTCACGCAAGGCAAAGGCATGCTGACCTACAGCGCCTCGATCTGCGCCGCCTCGGTTAAGGTGCTCGAAGAGTCTGCAACGCCGGACGTGCAATGCGTGTTCGCGCCGGCCAGCTACAAGCCGGGCCTCATCCGCAAGCTCGACGACCGCCCCGGCATCACCGGCGGCCCGTGGCAGATGCGGCCGCAATCGCGCGGCTATGTCAACGTGCGCTCGCCCGATCCGCGCGAGCAGCCGGCGATCAACCCGCGCTATCTCGCCGAGACGACCGACCAGCGCGCGATGGTCGGCGGCCTCAAATTCCTGCGCCGCCTGTTCGCCGCGCCGGCCCTGGCAAAGCACGTCGTCGCCGAGAACGTCCCGGGACCGGAGGTGAAAACCGATGATGAATTGCTGCAATACGCCCGCGAAAATGGTTCGACCGTCTATCACGCCAGTTGCTCGTGCATGATGGGCAACCATGCGATGTCGGTGGTCGACGACCAGTTGCGGGTGCACGGTCTGGAAGGGCTGCGGGTGATCGACGCGTCGGTGATGCCGGCGGTCAGTTCGACCAACACCAACGCGCCGACCATCATGATCGCCGAGAAAGGCGCGGCGATGATCAAGGCGGCGGCGCGGGAGCGCCTCGCGGCATAGCCTGTGCCGCGACAAGGATCGTCAGTTTGACGTCGGCGTCGGTCGCGAGGTCGAACGTCACCTGCTCATAGCGCAGAAAACCGTCCTGCGGGTGGTTGAACGTGCGCTCGCCACCTTCGCGGCCGAGCACGCCATGCTGGTCCCAGAACTGCGCGAACTCGGCGCTGTCGCCACGCAACGCGGTGATCAGGCGCTGCAACGGGGCATCGCTGAGGCGGGAGCCACAATGTGCGCGAAACTCGGCGACGACGCGACGGGCGCGTTCATCCCAGCCGCAGATCAGCGACCGCGCCGCGGATTCGAGAAAGATGAAGCGCAACAGGTTGCGCTCGCCCGGCCGGTCGAGCCAGCCGGTGAACAGGCGCTCGGCCCCAACGTTCCAGCCGCGCGCATTCCACAATCGGTCGAGCAGATAGGCGGGCGTCGCGATTGCCGTGATGCAGGCCAGGACTGAGGGGGGAATGTCGTCGTGCGCGCTGCCGCCGAGTTGCGGATCGCGCTTGCCCGCCAACTCAAACAGGTAGGTCCGCTCGGCGTACCCCAGGCGCAGCGCGTCCGCCAGTCGGGCAAGTGCCGCCGGCGACACCGACACATCGCGTCCCTGCTCGATCCAGGTATACCAGGTCGTGCTGAGACCGCAGAGTTGCGCCACTTCCTCGCGTCGCAAACCCGGTGTACGGCGACGGGTGACACCGGTCAGCCCCAGCGACGCCGGTGACAGCCGCTCACGCTGCGCCCGGAGAAAGGCGCCGAGATCGCCCGGCCGCTGCGAGTGGATCGTGTGAACCATGGTGCAAATAATACCGGGATAACATGGCCTCTTAAACCGGTGTCGTGGGAATGCTAGCTACCCGAAACGGCCGCGATGGACGGGTGGCCGCGCCGGACGGGTGACAAACAATGAGCATTCCGAACCTGATCTTGCCGGTCTTCGCGGTGATCCTGACCGGCTGGCTCGCCGGTGCCGCCGGCTACCTGCCACGTTCACTCTCCGGGCATATCGTGCAGTTCGCCTATAACATCGCAATGCCGGCGCTGGTATTTTTGACGATCGCGCAATCGACGGTCGACGCGTTGGCGGATTGGCGCTTCCTCGCGGCGTTTGGCGGTGGCTCGAGCCTGTGTTTCCTCGTGGCGTTCGGTATGGCGCGTGCCGCGGCGCGCCGCGGGCTCGGCGGCAGCGCGATGATCGGCGCCACCGCGTCGATGACCAATACCGGGTTTGTCGCCTTGCCGGTCTTGCAGGCGCTGTACGGGCAGCCGGGCGTGTTGCCGGCGGCAATCGCGACGCTGTTCGTCGGCGTCGTGATGTTCCCGATGATGATCCTGCTGCTGGAGATTGACGGGCAGGGTCGCGCCGCGCGCACCAGCCCATTGCAGGTCGCGCGTCTCGTCATCGTCAACCCGGTGATGCTGTCGACGTTACTCGGCCTTGCCTGGTCGGCGACACGGTTGCCGCTGCCGGCACCGTTTGTCGCTTATGCCAGAATTTTCGCCGACGCGTTGACGCCCTGCGCCTTGTTCGCAATCGGTCTTGGGCTGTCGCGCGACGATCTGCGCGGCATTTTCGGAACCTCGGCTCTGCTGGCCACAATCAAGCTGGTGCTGATGCCGCTCGCGGTGTTCGGGTTGTGCCGCCTGTGCGGCCTCGGTCCGTTTCCGACCATCGCGGCGGTGGTATGCGCTGCCGTGCCGACCGCCAAGACCGCTTATATGCTGGCCGGCCAATACCATGTCGAAGAGGCGGTCGTCGCCTCGACGATCTCGATGACGACGCTGTTTTCGGTCATTACCTTGATCGCCTGGCTCTATGCGCTGACATGATGTGCACGCTCCGATTGTATTCCTGGTACGCTCAGCGGCAACACGCGATCGGACGGGGAGGGAGTGATGGCCGAAGCCGAGATTGCGGTAGTGCGGCGCTGGTTCGAGGAAGTGTGGAACAACGGCCGTCCTGAGGTGATGGACGACCTTTTGACCGCGGATGCCCCAATTTACGGTGTCGGCAGCGGCGGCGAACTGGTGCGCGGTCCGGCCGGGTTCCGCCCCGGATACGAACAGTTGAAGGGCGCATTCCCGGACATCCATTTCATCATCAACGAGGCGATCAGCGAACGCGACCTTGTGGCGCTGCGCTGGACCGCACGGATGACCCATACCGGCGGCGAGCTCGGTCCGCCGTCCAACAAGACGGTTACCGTGACCGGCATGGCCTTCGCCCGCGTTCGTGACGGCAAGATGGTCGAAGGGTGGAACAACTGGGACATGATGGGGCTGATGCATGCAATCGGGCAGTCGCCGCACCCCGCAATCATCGCATAGTCGGCTGATCGGCGGCGGCCACTGACGTCTCCGTCCGACGCCGGCTCTGGGTTGAATATTAGGCGAAATGCCCAGATAGCGGGCACGGTGCTGGCGATTTAATCATCGCCAGCATAGACTGGCGGTTTCGCCCGCCCGCCCCACTGGTCTGTTTCTCAACAATGAATCTGATGTCCTCGGCGATGCTCGCGCCATTTCGCGTGCGCAGCTTTCGCTTTCAGTTTCCGGGCGACCTCTCGACCTCGTGGGGTATCGAGATGGAGAACTTGGTGCTCGGCTGGTACATCCTGGTCGAGACCGGCTCAGTGCTGGCGCTGACGCTGTTCTGGGCATTGCTGTATCTCGGGACGCTGCTGGCGCCGATTTTCGGCATGATGGGCGACCGGTTCGGGCATCGCGCCGTGCTGTGTGCGATGCGCGCGGCCTATACCTGCCTCGGCGTCTCGGTAACGACGCTGGCGTTTGCCGGCGCCTTGCGGCCGAGCTACATTTTTGTCATCGCAACCTTGTCGGGGCTGATCCGGCCATCCGACCAAGGCATGCGCAACGCGCTGGTCGCCGCGACGATGCCGACCGAGACCCTGATGGCAACCATGGGCGTATCGCGCACCACGTCGGACTCCGCGCGGATTTTTGGCGCATTGGCTGGCGCCGGGCTGTTCGCGGCGTTCGGGCTTGCCCCGGTCTATCTGGCGATCGCCACGTTTTACGGCACCGGGTTTCTGATGACCCTTGGGGTGGCGAGCGGCCGGCCGCTCGCCGCATCGGGCATGGCGGTTCGCAATTCCGTGTGGCGCGACCTGCGCGAAGGCCTCGCTTATGTCTGGGACACACCCTGCTCGCTGGCCGCGATGTGGCTGGCGTTTCTGGTCAACCTGACCGCGTTCCCGCTGACCAGCGGCCTGCTGCCGTATGTGGCGCGCGACATCTACCGCATCGACGAAAACGGCCTCGGCACATTGGTGGCAAGTTTCGCGGTGGGATCGCTGCTCGGGTCGATCTCGGTCAGCGTCGCCGGCCGGTCATTGCGTCCGGCCCGGATGATGATCGTGTTCGCCCTCGGCTGGTATGCCGCGCTGCTGGTATTCGTGCAGATGCCCAGCCCGGCCAGCGGCCGCATGGCGCTGGTGATCGCCGGGTTCACCCAGAGCCTCAGCCTGGTGCCGATGTCGGTGATGCTGCTGCACAGTGCCGGCGAGCGGTTTCGCGGCCGCGTCATGGGTGTGCGCATGCTGGCGATTTATGGGGTGCCGATCGGGCTGCTGGCGGCAGGCGCGCTGATCGAGCGCATCGGCTTTGCCGCCACGACCTCGCTCTATTGCCTCGTTGGCGCGTCGCTTACCCTGCTGATTGCGCTGCATTGGCGCGCCGATCTGTGGCCCGCGGATGCTCCGGCCAATGCCCGCTGACGCGATGGCAGCGGCGCTTGTTCGATGACCACGGAATCGCTCGGTACACGCGCCCCGACCCGCGGGTTGTTTGCCAATCCGAACTACATCCGGCTGTGGTTTGCCGGCGGTGTCGGCAATGCGATGCGCTGGCTCGAATTGCTGGTTGCCGGCATCTTTACCTATGAGGCGACGCATTCGACGGTGATGGTCGCCGCCGTTACCGTCGCACGCAGCCTGCCGATGCTGTTTCTCGGCCCGATTGCCGGGGTGATCGGCGAAGCACTGAACCGCAAACGGGTGCTGCTGACGCAGCTTATCGTGCTGGCGACGACATCGACGGTGCTGGCGGTGTTGGCGCTGACCGGGCAAATCCGGGTGTGGCACATCGCGCTTGGCGGCGCCGCGGCGGGGATCGTTTGGGCCTGCGAAATGACGGTGCGGCGGCGCATGCTGAGCGAAGTCGTCGACACTAACCAGGTGGTCGCAGCCGTGGCGTTCGATTCGCTGACCAACAGCATCTCGCGCGTCATCGGGCCGCTATGCGGCGGGGCGGTGTTCGAGATGCTGGGGCTCGGCGGCGCCTATCTGGTGTCGGCGGCGCTCTATCTCGCAGCCCTCGCCGCGGTATTGGGCCTTGATTTCCGGCAGGAAGCGCGCCGTCTGCGCTTTGGCAACATTCCGCGCGACATTGCCGAGGGGATTGCGGTCGCGCGCGCCAACCCGGCCATCCTCGGGGTCGTGCTGGTCACGATCATCATGAACACGTTTGCGTTCTGCTATTCGACGCTGTTGCCGCCGATCGGCCTCGATTTCTACCATGTGTCGCCGACCCTCGTGGGGGCGCTTGCTGCCGCCGAACCGCTGGGGGCCATCGTGGTCGGCACGGCATTGTCGGCCGGCTGGCTGAGGCTCGACGGCACGCGTTCGCTGCTCAAAGGGTCGTTTCTGCAGCTTGCCGGCGTTATCACGATGGCCTTGTCACCGTGGTACGGCGCGGCGTTTCTGTTGCTGGTCACGGGCGGTCTTGGCACCGCCGCCTTCTCCAACATGCAGACGAGCCTCGTGCTGATCGAGGCGCCGCCCGCGACCCGCTCGCGGGTGCTCGGAATTGTCACGATGTGCATCGGCACGGGACCGCTCGGCATCCTGGCCATCGGCACCCTGTCGGATCACATCGGCCCAAGCCCGGCGATCCTCATCATGGCCGGCACCGGCGTCTTCGGGTTGATTTGGGTCTGGCGAACGCTGGTCGCGGCAAAACGGTAGCCGGCAACAGCTTGTCTTACGCCGCCTGGTCGAGCGTTGAGGCCACATCCTGCGTGGTAATGCGGCGCAGGTCGCGCGGCTGCGTTTCGTCAAAGCGGCGGCCGCGGTGCATGGTGCAGCGATTGTCCCAGATCACCAGATCGCCGGCCTGCCAGCGATGCGTATGGACGAATTCGGGCTGCGTCGCATGCTCGATCAGCTCCCGGAGCAGCAGCATTCCGTCCGGCACCGGCCAACCGACGATGTGCGAGGCATGCGCTGCGAGGTACAGCGTCTTGCGCTGCGATCCCGGATGCCGGCGCACCACGCGCTGCGGCACCGGCGGCATTGCAGCGCGCTCCTCATCGGTAAAATCGCTGAAGCCGATCAGGCTGCGCGAATGGAATACCGAATGCTCCGCAACCAGCGGTTCGAGCCGCTGTTTTGTCGCGTCGGGCAGCGCGTCGTAGGCGGCACGCAGATCGGTGAATTCGGTCTCGCCGTCGCCTTTCGGACCGGGTGCCGGGATGCGGTGCGCGTACAGCATCGACAGCGCCCCCGGTACGCGGCGGAAAGAGGCGTCGGTGTGCCACAACCGGTTGCCGAGCGATCCCATGCGGCGCCGGTCATCCGGGGTGCGCGGCCGATTGTCGGGATCGAGGTTGGAGACATCGGCAAACTCGGCATGTTTGAGGCGCCGCCCGCCGCTATAGGTCTGCGGCGGCTCGATCGCGCCAAAATGCCGGGCGAAGGCGAGCTGGCTATCGTCGTCGAGCTGCTGGCCATGAAAAACCAGCACCGCATACCGATCGATCGCTTCCGTGATCTCGGCGACCGCTGCTGCCGATAACGGCCGTGCGAGGTCGATGCCCGAGACTTCGCCGACAAACAGCGGGTGCTGCTGCTTTATTTGCAAGCTCATCAGGTTCGCCCGTACCGCGTGCTAGAAAAACACCAGCGCACGGACTTCGATGCTTTCGCGCGGCGGGGCGTCGTTCGGGGTGGTCGGATCATCGAACGCGCCGTGCGCCGAAAACCGCGCCGCGCCTTTCTGTGCCGAGTCGAAGCAGCGGATCAGGACGATCTCATCAGCCTGCATCTTCGGGAAATAATACCAGCGCTGCGCCGGGTTGTGGGTGATCGCATAGGTTTCGCCGGTGCGGTCGGGATAGCGCAACTCCGAGCCGATCAGGTTTTCCGGCGACAGCGTCGTCGCGTCGCACAAGGCCAGCGGCGAACGCAGCAAAGGGCCACGGATCGGCCGCCAGAGATTGATCTCGGCATAGTGGTGCTTGAGCAGTTCCTCGGCCTCGCCGCCCATCAGGTCGCGCACCCGCTGCGGTGCCGACCAGGCGGTGTAGTCGTTGTGGACGCGGCCAGCATAGCCCTTGATCTGGTTACCCTTTGCCATCCGCGCGGCGTTGCGCACGATGTGGTCGAACACGATGACGCGGCTCGCGCCAGTGTATTCCTTAATCAGCCGCTCGCATTCCGGGTAGTAGACTCCGGTGATCTGCTTTTCGTCGTACAGATCGGCGGCGCCGGTCGGCCGGTTCAGCAGCACGAACCCTTCGCGGTCGAGCGACAGCCGATCATTGACCGGGCGCGCGTCGAGCACCTGGACCTCATGGGTTTCTTCGCGCGTATTGCGGGCCGGCACGCCCGGCGGCGGCTCGTAATTGTACGAATACGGCTTTTCCGCCATCGGCTCGATAAAATTGATCGGCGCGACGACGCCTTTCAGATCGCTGACTGCCAAGCCGTCCATGAAACCCTCCGCATCGGGTTGCCGCCGCAGCATTGCTGCCGCGGGCGTTGAATGCGCAACGGTAACGCATCGCGCATCGGAATAAGATAGGTATGCCCGGCGCACGACCAATGCGCGCGGCCATGCGGATTCGCCGTGGGCATCTGAGAGAGAGGCATGATGCGGTTTTCCGAGGAGGCCTGGCAGGACATCACCGCGCTGCGCGCCGCGGTCCGCCGCGCGCCCTTCAACACCGAACTGGCGGCTGGGACGCTGCGGCCGGAGCGTTTTCGCTTCTACATCACGCAGGATGCGCTCTATCTCGGCGACTATGCCCGCGTGCTCGCGGTTGCCGCGGCGAAGGCGCCGGACGCCGCCACGGTAAAATGGCTGAGCGGCGCCGCTGCCGAAGCAATTGCAGTCGAGCAGGCATTGCACGGCCGCTATCTTGCCGAGTTCGGCGTCGATCCCCTGACGGCTGCGGCGGCCGAGCCGGCGCCCGATTGCCTCGCCTATACCAGTTTTCTGCTGGCGACCGCGCATCAGCAACCCTGGGCGGTGCTGATGGCGGCGATCCTGCCGTGCTTCTGGATCTATTGGGATGTCGCTTGCGCGATCACCCGCGATGCGGCGGCGCCCAACCCGTACCGCGCCTGGATCGACACCTATGCTGCGCCGGGTTTTGGCGAGGCGGTGCAGATGGTCATCGAGATTGTCGACCGTGCCGCGGCGGAGGCGACGCCGGCAATGCGCACCGCTATGCTGACCGCCTTTCGCCGCTGCGCCCGGTACGAGTATCTGTTCTGGGACGGCGCCTATCAGCAGCGCGGCTGGCCCGCACTCGCCAACGATTGACTGGGGAGACCGAACACATGGCAACGACAAAAATCGCCGTCATCACCGGCGGCGGCAGCGGCATCGGCCGCGCCACAGCGCATCACCTGCTTGGCGCCGGCTGGACCGTCGTGCTCGCTGGAAGGCGGCGCGAGATGCTGGAGGAAACCGCGTCGCTGGTGCAGGCCGGGCCGCCGCGCACGCTCTGTGTGCCGATCGATCTGCGCAACAAGGCCGAGATCGATGCACTGTTCGACAGGGTAAAATCGATCTATGGCCGCATCGACCTGCTGTTCAACAATGCCGGGATCAGCACCCGCAACATCCCGATCGACGACCTGACTTACGAGCAATGGACCGATGTCGTCTCGGTCAACCTGACGGGGTCGTTCCTGTGCGCCCAGCATGCTTTCCGCATGATGAAGGCACAGGACCCGCGCGGCGGGCGCATCATCAACAACGGTTCAGTGTCGGCGCATGTGCCGCGGCGCAACTCGGTGCCCTATGCCTCGACCAAGCATGCGCTGACCGGGCTCACCCGCGCGCTGTCGCTCGACGGCCGCGAATTCGATATTGCCTGCGGCCAGATCGATATTGGCAATGCCGCCACCACCCGCAACGCAGACACCGCGCAGGGTCGCCTGCAAGCCAGCGGCCGGGTCGAGGCGGAAGCCCGCATCGACGTCAACGACGTCGCCAAAGGCGTCCTCTACATGGCCGAACTGCCACTCACCGCCAATGTGCAGTTCATGACCGTGATGGCGACCAAGATGCCCTATATCGGCCGCGGATAGAGCGGATTTCGCCCGCGCTCCGGCGAAGTATACCTGCGCCGGGATGACAAGATTTATTCAATTTGTTTAGAGCGGTTTTTCTGGTTCAGGACAAATCAGCCGGCGCCAAGTGTTGCACGGTGAAACCGTGCCGCTCGGTCAGCATCTCTGCGACGCGACGACGGTGGCAGCAATGCCAGTCCGCTTCCAGGCAGAGGAGGCAACTCACGCTCGCGGCGGCGATGTCGCCGGCCTGCTGCAAGGCAAGGTCGGCTTCGCTGCTGGCGAGTTTTGCGTCGACGATCTCCCAGAAGCGGTCCCATTGCCGGCGCTTGTTGGCTTCGCGGCCTTCGGGCGGCGTGCCCAAGGCCTGGAGGTGGACATAGCGGATGCCGGCCTCCTCAAGCCCGGCGGCAAGCTGGCGCTTGGAAAAGCCGGGCCGGCGCGAAATCGGGCGGTCGCGCACATCAATCAAAGTGGCGACGCCGGCGGTCTTTAGCGCCGCGATGACATCCGCAAGCCGCGCCTTCTCGTAGCCAATGGTGTAGAGCGTCGCCATCCCATTAGCCGACGCGGTAGCGGTCGATTGCGTCGCGGTCGAGTTCGATGCCGAGACCCGGCCGTTCCGGCGGCCTGAGCGTGCCGTCGCCTTCGAGCTTGAGCGGCTCCTTCAGCAATTCCTCGCGCAAGCCGTGGGGGTTCTGGTCCCACTCAAGCACCAGTGCGTTCGGCATCGCCGCCGCGAAATGCAATGACGCCACCAGCAGCACGGCAGTGCCGAACGAATGCGGCGCGACCATCATGTGGTGCGCCTGGGCATAGGCGGCGATGCGGCGGCCTTCGGAAAACCCGCCGGTCCAGGCGATGTCGGGCTGCACGATATCGACCGCGCGGCGGCTGATCAGTTCCCGAAAGCCGTAGAGACCGGCCTCGGTCTCGTATCCGGCGATCGGCGTCGCGAGCGCATCGGCGACGCGCGCGCTGCCGTCGATATCGTCGGTCGCGACGGGTTCCTCGATCCAGTAAAGGCTATAGGGTTCGAGGGCGCGGCCCATCTCGATCGCGAAGGACGGGCTCCAGGCGCAGTTGATGTCGATCATCAGCTTGGCCTTGGGGCCGAGCGCCTTGCGCACCGCGGCGACGCGCGCGATGTCCTCCTCCGGCTCGACCTCGCAGCTTGCCGCGCTCGGTGCCAGGTGCCGCAGATGGCTGCCGGTCGAGGGGTTGCGGCCGACCTTCATCTTCATGCCCTTGAAGCCGCGGGCCCGATAGCCTTCCGCCTCGGCCGCGACGCCGTCGACGCCCTTCCCTTCCTGGTAGAAGCCGCCGCTGGCATAGGCTTCAACCCGGTCGCGGGCGGCGCCGAGCAGCCGGTAGATCGGCAGTTTGGCGACCTTGCCGGCAATGTCCCACAGCGCGATGTCGAGGCCGCTGATGGCGTGCATGACGATGCCGCGGCGGCCGTATTGCCGGGTGCGGGCAAACATTTTCTGCCACAGCGCCTCGATCATCAGCGGGTCTTCACCAATCAGGAGCGGCGCGAGGTCGCGCTCGATGACGGTGCGGGTGACCCCACCGCCCGGCCCGGATTCGCCGATGCCGACAATGCCCTCATCAGTCTCGATTTCGACCAGCAGACCGCCGCGGGCGGATTGCATGCCCCCGGCGCTGCCGTAAGGCGGGTTGCACTTATACGAAAGGGGGATGGTGCGGATGGCGACGATTTTCATGGCATCGGCTCCTTCAGGCGTCGCCGATCACGGCGAAGAAATCGCATTGAATCTGCATCGGCGGCGTGAAGTCGCCGCCGGTTGTCGTATGGCGGGCCGGCCGCGAATGCGGGTCGGGAAACATCTCGACCCAGTATTTGTTCAGCGTCGGGCGCAATGCGCGGTCGGTGATCCACACCGTCATCTTGACGATGTCGTCGGTGCTGCCGCCGGCCGCTTCGATCAGCCGGCGGACATTGGCGAACATCGCGGCACACTGTGCGTCGAGGTCATCCGGCACCTTGCCGCTGGCGAGGTCGGCTCCGGAGATCGCGCCGGTGGTTACGAACGGCCCCCGCCGGCACGCGGCCGGGATCGGGTTCATATGTTTGACACCGGGCACCTCGATACTGCGCCGCTTTTCCACAACCACCTCCCCACGAATGAAGGTGCGATGATAGAAAGCCCGCTCGACCGGAGCAACGATCGCCGGACACCATCGCCGCGCCGGCGTTTGCCGCAAGTGGCGCTTCGATAGCCAGTGGAACCGGAAAACCAAACCGGGCGAACAGAGGAGCAGAGGGCCGGAGATGGCGTTTTCCGGAACGGCGCGGGCCGCCATGAGCGCGATGTCGATGTTGACGCTGCTTGCCGCTATGCCGGCACTGGCCGATGGAACGGATGCATCGGGCGCCTCATCGCCGTCAAACGCCGCCGCGCCGCTGCTGATCCTCGGCGACATTGGCGGCCTCCGCCCGAAACTGGCGGCATACGGGCTGACGCCCGCCCTTGTTGAAACCGATGAAATCCTCGGCAATGTCAGCGGCGGCGTGCGGCGGGGGATGATCTTTGAGGGGTTGACGGATATCAGCCTCGCCCTTGATCTGCGCCCGCAACTGCATTGGCGCGGCAACTTTTTTGTTCGCGCCTATCAGATCCACGGCAAAGGGCTGAGTGCCGACAACATCGACAATCTCAACACGATCAGCGGCAACGAGGCGACCGCGACGACGCGTCTTTTCGAATTGTGGTACGAGCAGCGTGTCAGCGATTGGCTGCGCATCCGGATCGGCGAGCAGAGCGCCGGGGCGGAATTTCTGCTCAGCACCGTGGCAAAGTCGTTCGTCAACGGCGCATTCGGCTGGCCGACCTTGGCGGCGGCGGACTTGCCCGCCGGCGGCCCCAACTACCCGCTGGCGACGCCGGGGCTGCGGTTTCGCGTCGATGCGAGTGACGCCCTGACCTTTTTCGCCGGGGTTTTCAACGGCAATTCCGCCGGCCCCGGACCCGGTGACCCGCAGCAGCGCGACCCTTCGGGCACCGCCTTCCGCGTCAATGACGGGGCATTCGCGATCTACGAATTTCGCTACAATCCGGGCAATCTGGCGACCAATGCCACCTATAAGTTCGGCGGGTGGTACAATTCGGAGCGCTTCGCCGATCTGCGGCTCGATACGAACGAAATGTCTCTCGCGAGTCCGGCAACCAGCGGTGTCCCGCGCCAGCACACGGGCAATTTCAGCTTTTACGCGATCATCGACCAGCCGCTGTTCGGCGGCAGTGTCGGGGATCACGGCTGGGCGATGTTCGGCCGGATCATGGGGGCACCGGGCGACCGCAACCTGGTCGATACCTACGCCGATGGCGGGCTGACCTATAAAAACGGCGACCCCAACTGGTTTGGCCAGACCGGCGATACAGTCGGCATGGCGGTCGCCTATGCCCGCATCGGCGGTGCGGCGCGAGCGCTTGCTGCCGACACCGCCTCTTTCGGCACACAGCCGTATCCGCACCGGACGAGTGAGACGGTCTTCGAACTGACCTATCAGATCGGCCTGATTCCCGGCTGGCAGGTGCAGCCGGATCTGCAATATGTGCTCAATCCCGGCGGCGGCATTCCCAATCCACAATCGCCGCCCGGCCGCATCAGGAATGCAGTAATCGGGGGCTTGCGCACGACGCTCAATTTCTGACGAGTCCGATCGGCTCAGTTGACCGTAATCGCCCCAACCATCCCGGCCCAGTCATGGTCTGGACAGAACAGCCGATAGTGGCCCCGCCGATGTGCCACAAAAATCAGGTCTTTCGCCTGACCAGGCGGCACCTGCACTTCTGTTTTGTCGACGTTGAGCACCGACGGGTCTTCGATGTCGGACGAATTGAATAATTCCGGAGCGTGGAATTCATGCAATTCCTTGCCGTGGTTTTCGATATGCAGGCGATAGACGACGCCACTTTTGAAGGTCAGCTTCGCCGGATAAAATTGATACTCGGTGGTGACGACCTTGATCGTTCGCGCCTTTGACCAATCGATCTGCGCGGCCTGCACCGGTGCCGCCACAGCAATCAGTACAACGGCGGCGCTCAGCAGGCTTTTCATCCCGCGTCTCCTCCTCGATCTCAGCCGATACCGGCATTTGGTGTCACGGCGTCCGGCAGCGGGTCCTTTTAGCACGGCAAGACGGTGTAACGAAAAGCGGCCGCCCGAAGGCAGCCGCCACAATTTCGTGAGGTTCTATTTGTGGTGCGCGGTTCGTCAGATCGGCGGTACCCAGTACTCGTCGATGCGCGAGCGGTAGGTGCGGTCTTCCCAGTTCGGGAGGCTGCTTGCGTTATAGCGCGGTGCCCGCTCCAGTCTCGGCCGGTCGATATTGACGATGTAGCCGCCCATGTTGGTGTCGAAATTCAGCATCCGCCACGGCAGCGGATTATAGCTTTCACCGATGCCGAGAAATCCGCCGAACGACATGACCGCGTATTCGACCCGGCCGGTGAATTTGTCGATCATCAGGTGATGCACCGTTCCTAAACGATCGCCGTTTGGATTGTAAACAGCGGTGCCGTCAACTTTTTCGGATGAAATCAACCGATGCGTTTCGTCCGCTTCCACCGGGCGACCGGCAACAGTCATCGTATCGCTCTGCATTTGACATCTCCTGAGTTAGTCTCTTGCAATGATCAACAAATTCGGCCGATGGATGTTCCCAGCAGCAAAATTGTCGGTGAAACCCTTTGCAGTCAGGCTGGTTGTTTGGAATTTCCAGTTGTGACATGCGAGCCGCCGGCGCGACGCTGGGTTGCGCGGTGCCGCAGGTTGCAGAGCATCGACGCGATGCCGCCGGCGGGCATAGGATAAATACCGAACAGACAGAAACCTGGGCAGGTGCAGCCATGAATTACGAAACGATCACGGTACGGCCGCTGGCCGGCGCGCTCGGCGCCGAAATCGGCGGTGTCGATCTGCGCCAGCCGCTCAGCAACCAGGCATGGTCGGAAATTCACCATGCGTTTCTCGAACACTGCGCGATCTATATTCGCGACCAGGATCTCGGCGGCGCCGACATGCTGCGCTATGCCCGGCATTTCGCCGAGCCGGCGTTTTATCCGTTTGTCGAGGGCATGCCCGATTTTCCGCAGATCTTCGAACTCCGCAAGGAGCCGGAGATGAAGGAAAATGTCGGCGGCGCCTGGCACTCCGACACGACGTATCTAGACAAGCCGCCAATCGGCACGATGCTTTACGCCCGCGAGGTGCCGGCCTATGGCGGCGACACGATGGTGGCCAACCAGTACCTCGCATACGAGGCGCTGTCGCCCGGCATGCAGCGCATGCTCGACGATCTGACCGGCATCTACAGCGCCGGCATGCGTCGCGACGGCGGCCGCAGCGGCCGCGCCGAAAACAAATACATGAAAATGAAGGGCACCGAGAACGCCGAGGAATACGTCGCCGAGCACCCGATTGTGCGCACCCACCCGGAAACCGGCCGCAAGGCGCTCTACGTCAACAACCGTCACACGATCCGCTTCAAGGACATGACCGAGGCGGAAAGCCGGCCGCTGATCGACTGGCTGGCGGTGCATTGCACCAAGCCCGAATTCACCGCCCGCATTCGCTGGGAAAAGGGCACGATCACGATCTGGGACAATCGCTGCGTCCAGCACTTCGCGATCAACGATTATCACGGCCAGCGCCGCGTATTGTGGCGGCTGCCGGTCGGCGCGGAACTGCCGGTATAACCGAACTGCCGGCATAGAAAAGGGAGAGCGAGATGCCCTCGATCGTCGGAACCTGGAAACTGGTCGCTGCCTCGTCGCGTGACAAAAACGGCAACCCGATGCCGGCGCCCTATGGCGGCAAGGGCCTTGGCCGCGTCATGTTCAACGGGGATGGCCGCATGATGGCGGTCACCTGCGACGGGCGCACCGAACTGCCGGCCGGCGCCGAGCGCAGCTACAGTTCGTATTGCGGCCATTACACCTTTGACGGCAGCAAGCTGGTGACGCGGGTCGATGCCTCCTCCGACCCGTCGCGCCTCGGTGGCGACCAGGTGCGCGGCGTCCGCTTTGAAGGCGAACGCATGGTGCTGTCGCCGCCGCCGCGCCAGACATCCGGCGGCGAAGAATACCGTGAACTGACCTGGGAAAAGATCGCGGCGGAATAAGGGGGCAAGCGTCGATGGCAGCCGGGTTCCAGTTCGGGCTGGTCATTCGCGGTCAGGCCGAAGCCGGCGAAGACATTGCGGCACGGTTTGACGAAACGCTGGCGATGGTGCGGCTGGCCGATCGGCTCGGCTACGACTCGTTGACCAAGACGGCGCATTACAGCGCGCACCCGTTTCAAATGCTGCAACTGGTGCCGATGCTGGCGCGCTTTACGGCCGAAGCGCCGCATATGCGGCTCAATGCCGGCGTCGTCTTGTTGCCGCTGATGTCGCCGCTGCACGTCGCCGAAGAGTTTGCGACGCTTGATGTGATGTCGGCCGGCAAGATCATCCTCGGCGTCGGGCTGGGTTATCGCGATGTCGAGTTCAAGGCGTTCGGCGCGCCGCGTTCGCAGCGGGCGCGGCGCATGGAAGACAATATCGTCGCCATCCGCCGGCTGTGGACCGAAGACAAGGTTTCGATGAAAGCCCGGCATTTCGAACTCGACGAAGCGTCGTGCTCGCTGAAGCCGTTGCAGAAGCCGCATCCGCCGATCTGGGTCGGCGCCTTTGCCGATGCCGCAATCGAACGCGCCGCCCGGCTCGGCGATTGCTGGTATGTCGGCCCCAGCGTCACGATTGCGACGATCGAGCGCCAACTCGATCTGTACCGCAGCGCGCTTGATGCCGCCGGCAAGCCGTTTCCGGTGGAATTTCCGTTGCGGCGGGAAGTGTTTGTCGCCCGCGCCCGCGAAGAAGCGATCCGCCTGTGCCGGCCTTATCTCGGCGCCAAATACGCCGCCTATCACGCCTGGGGCCAGGAGCTGCCGGCCGATGATAGCGGTCTCGGCCAGGATTTCGCCAGCCTCGGCGAGGACCGCTTTCTGGTGGGGTCTCCCGACGAAGTCGCGGAAGCAATCATCGCCATTCACCGGCGCATCGGCGCCAATCATCTGGTGATGAGCACTGAATGGGCCGGCATGCCGCAAAGCCTCGCCCTTGAAACCATCGAACTGATCGCGCGCGAGGTTATTCCGCGCGTCCGTCAAGGCGTTTGAGCGTACCGCGATGCCCTCGGCAGCGTTTGACGCTAGTCGGCGGACGCTAGTCCGCTATGCCGTTTCCGACATTGACACCCTGCGTGGTGCGCATAACGATCGCATGATTGTGAATTGGCTGCCCCAGGCATTGCACTGGGTTTGCATAGTTTCGGGCAGAGTGGAATTGCGCGTAATCGCGCACGAGCGGGTCACCGCTTGAAGGAGTAGTTGGCCTCGGAATAACGTCCGCACCTCATGGGAGATCACCACAATGCCGGCACGCGTCCAATATCCTGACTCTATCGAGCCATTGGTGCAGTTCATCGAGGATACGCATCCGAGCGAGATCATCGATCTGGCGCTGGACAAGCTGCATTCTGGTGTTTCCGCTAAGATGATGCTGACGGCGTCGGCCCTGGCCGTTACCCGTTCCTCTGAACTGCCGCCGGGCCATCACGGCGGCCCGCTGCATCCGCTGGCCGGTCTGCACGCAATCTACAATCTGTCGCAGCGCCTCGAAGGCGAAAAGCAGTTCGTGCCGATCTTGCAGCATGTCGCGCTGGCCAATAAGCACATCCATCATCCGGCGATGGGCCCCTATGCGCTGATGGACTTCAAGCCGGTCGATGCCGGTGGTGTCGAAGCGACCAAGGCGGCCTTTCTGACGGCTTGCGGCCGTGGCGAAAGCAACAACGCGGATCATTACTTCCAGTGGTTGTGGGACAATGTTCCGGCGATCGAAGCCTTCGATCTGCTGATGAGCGTCGCCATTCCGAAGAACGTGCTCGACGATCATTACTTCATTCTGCCGGCCTTCACCTGGCGTGCCTTTGAATCACTCGGAACCGATTACCTGAAGGTGCTGATGCGGCCGGCGGTGCGCTATGTCGCGCGCTTCCCGATGGCCACGCCGATCCCCGATGTCGAGGCGCTGATCAACGATTTCAAGCTGATGGAATGCGTCACCCGGCAAGAAACCGGCGACGACGAAACCATCGCCATCGGCCGCCTCGGCAAGTCGATCGGGCAGGTCGAAGAATACGTCCAGATCCCCGCGATGATCGCGCGGGCGCTGTCGCGCGGCCTGTCGCTCAACGGCGCGGGTGAAGCCTTGTCAATCGGCGCGGCAGGCCTGTTCCTGCGGTCGCTGACCGGCAATCCGATGGATGTGCACATGCACACCAGCGCCAATCTGCGCCGCTACCTGCTGCGCATGGAAGGCCTCAGCCTGCGCAACAAGCTGCTGATCCTGCTGCTCTGGCACACCGGCCCGGAAGTCCGTTCGGCACAGTTCCGCATGGAAGAGACCGTGCAGCCCGATGCGGAAGCCGTCGCGGCATTGCCCGAGCGCTCGCAGGAAGCTCTCCTCGACGCGATCACGCACAGCATCTACAGCCAGCCGCCGACCGATTGGGCGACGGTCACCAATCTCGGCTTGATGCGCGCCGTGCCCGAGGTCAAGGACACGATCAATCTGGCGCAGCAATATGTTAATTGCCGCTATGAGCCGGAAGCGCTGATGGCGCGGCTCGCTGAAGTCGTCTGCCACGACAATTTCACCGAGATGCACGCCTTTAAGCATCATCAGGCGGTGGTCGAGGAATTCTACGCGACCCGCGATCCCTGGCGCTGGATGCATCTGGTCGCCGGTGCGCAGGCCGCGGCGATCTCCTACGGCAAGAACATGACGGTGTGGGAAGAAGCCATCGAATTGTTCCACGCCGCCTAAGACGACGCGCCGGAAGACCAGCGGGCGGATGGCAACCCCATCCGCCCGCTATCTCATTCAGGCAATCCGGTCATTCTTCTTCGGGTTCTTCCTGGGCGCGACGATCTCGGAAAGCGCCGGCGTGCAGGGGATAGGCCGTCGTGTGCTTCATCCGCTCCATCGCAAAACGCGATGTAACGTTTTTCATCGGTGCGGAGGCGATCAGCCGTTTGTAAAAGCGGTCATATTCCGCCATGTCCGAGACCGCGACCCGCAGCATGTAATCGATATCGCCGGCCATCCGGTACATTTCCATCACTTCCGGCATCGCGGCGACGGCTTCGCTGAAATGCTGCAGCCAGTCAAATGTATGTTCTCCCGCCTCGATCGCGACGAACACCGACAGCCCGACGCCGATCCGGTCGGGATCGACTACCGCGACCCGCCGCGTAATGACGCGCCGCGCTTCAAGTTTCTGAATACGCTTCCAGCACGGAGTCGGTGACAGCCCGACCCGCTCCGCCATCTGGGCAATCGACAGCGTTACGTCTTCCTGCAGGATTTGCAGCAGCTTACGGTCGATCTCGTCCATATCCGCATCTCGTCGGAATGTGGTGAATGCCGCATTCGGTCTTGCTCGAATGGCGCCAGCGGCCGGCGCGCAATTCTTCGCCGGGGCTGACGCGATCGGTGCAAGTCAAACATCCGACTGACAGATAGCCTTCCGCCTCAAGCGGGTGGCGCGGCAAGCCGCGGGCGGCAAATTCCGCGTCTATGCGGGTTTTCGACCATCCCGCCAGGGGATTGATTTTGAGGCGGCTGCAAGCGTCCTGCTCGAACAGTGACAACGCGGAGCGAGTGCCGCCGTGATAGCGCTTGCGGCCGGATACCCAGGCGGCAAAGCCGGTCAGTGCATGATCGAGTGGCTCCGTCTTGCGCAGCGTGCAGCAGGCATCGGGATCGTTGAGCCAAAGGGTGTTGTCGGGGTCTGTCGCCATGAGGCGACCGGCGTCCGGGCAGATTGTGCGCACGTCGCGAAGTCCCAGAAAGGCTACCAGTTGGTCGCGATACCGCAGTGTCTCGCCGAACAATCGCCCGGTATCGAGAAAGAGGATCGGCGTGTTGCGGTCAATCTCCGCAACATGCGCAAGGATCACGGCTGCTTCGGTGCCGAATGACGACACCACCGCCAGCCGGCCGGCGAACTCTCGCTCGATCAAGGGTCGCAGCAGCGCAGCGCCGTCAAAGCCGCCGTAGCGGCGGGTCATTTCCGCAACGATCGTGGCTGCACCGGCAATGTCCCGGCCCGCGTCATCAGGTTCGATGATCGCGGCTGCATGGGGGTAGGTCTCTTCCACGTCCAACATCATCCATCGGCTTTCGGTTTCGCGGAGGCCCGCCACCGCTGCCGTTACGGCTCGGAAAGGGCGGTTCGCCAGGGGCGGTTCTGCATGTCCATCGACGGCAGACGCTAGGAAGCGGCGGGTGATGGGTCAATTTCATTTTACACTGCAGAAATAGAATATTGTTCTATTTAACATTTTATAAAATGCGAATCAACCCAAACAGGGCCATTATCACATTAATATACTGTTTATAAAAGAAAATGACATGCTCTTTTAACATTATCTTTTAGGTTAAATGACCGGATTGACGATCGAATATGCGTAGATCAAATGTATTTCAGTGCCAACGACAGCGTGACGATGGCGAGGGCTGCTGCCGGCCCGACCTGCACGCGGTCCTTAGGAGATCCCTGCGATGGATCAGCTATCATTGAGTTGCTCCGAAATTCTGCCGACCGGCGGGGATCTCGGCTCGCGGATACGCAACCTCGACGCGAACGCGGCCTTGAAATTGCGACCCGTTATCGGCCACGGGCCTACAGCCGCGTCGCCGCCGGTGCTTCGCCCCGGTGAACTCTGGCTGCTGGCGCTTGCGGCAGCCGGCGACGACGCGATGCCGTGGGAGCGTGCTGCGCTGACGGCCGCCAATGTGATTGTCTATGACCGCAGCCTCACCGATCTCGTCGCGGCGATCCTGCCGCTTGGCGGCTACGCGGAGCCGGCGACTGGGGATGGCATGCAGCGGTGCATCCAGTTTGTCCGCGATGGCTGGAGCGTTATCAGGCTGCTCGACGCAGCGATGATACAGCAAGGGCTCGGCACCCCTTTGGCGTCATTGTCGCACAAATTACACGCTGCCGGGGCATCTGACGATTTGACGGTGACCGATCTCATCGGCATGAGCGACGGCCGCGTCACCCCGCTGGAGATGCGGTTGGGCGAAATCGATTTTCCCGGTTCCAACGACCGCGCCGGCCAGCGCCGCGCCGTCGCGTTTGGCGCTTTCAGCACCAATCACGCCGCCGCATTTCAATCGGTCATGTCGAACGGGCTGGCTGGCTGACCGGCTGCGCGATCGACGGCAATTCGGACGTCCGGCGGGTCAGCTCGACGAGCCGTCGGTACTGTCGCGTGACGCGAAGAAGATAATCATATCCCAGGCGTTGCGGATGCCGGCGATCAGCAGCAGCAGGATGCCGCCGGCCAGCGCTTCCAGGTTCGGCGTCGCATGCAAAAGGATCGTCAGCGCCGCACCGACAATCACCGCGTAGGATACGATCGGCAAGACCGCGTACCAGACATGGTCGACCCGCGCGACATGGTTGCGACGGACGACCCGCCATCCGACCAGAAACGAGTACACCAGCCCGCCGACCCCGCCGCCGCCAAAGGCGATGCCGAGGACCGGCCAGTCGAGCGACGGAATCATCGCTAGCGCGCCGGCGATCATGATCGTCGACAGGTGAATGACCGTCGGCGTCAGAAACGCGCGGATCGCCGGCTCGTGCCGCGGCGTCAGCATGTTACTGCCGATCGAGGCGACGACAAACATCGCCCCGACCAAGGTCGCCGACGCAGCGCCGATCAACAGGTAGAAATCATGCCAGGCATGAAATGCCTCGGCCGCCGAAACCGCCATCGCGTTGCTCCTCGGCTGCGCACCGATCGTTGTTGGGAAACCCAAGGGATATCTACCTTCTTCGAGGCAGTACTCAATGGCATCCCGTCCGCAGGCCGCTCGGTGCGTCGCCGCACCGCTACGCGACTGCCTTATGGCTGGGTCTCGCGCGCCGTGGGCTTGTCGATGAGGGCCGGCAGCACATACTGGTTCAGCACAATGTTGCCGACGAGCGGCGGTGCCCCGTATGCCCCGGAATACACCACGACCACGAGATCCTGTTTGGGGACGATGTAAAGCCGCTGGCCGCCATAGCCGAACCCGGCAATCCAATCGATTTCCTTGCGAGCAATCAGCGAGCGGCCGAGCCACCATTGATAGCCATAGAAATAGATGCTCTCGCCGTTGATCTGCGGCGCCGTCGCCTGATCGATCCAGGCGGTCGAGACGATGCGCCGGCCGTTCCAGTCGCCGCGCTTCAGCACCAGTTGCCCGAGTTTGGCGAGGTCGCGCGCGCGCAGCCGCAGCCCGCCATGTGCCAGCACGTCGCCATTCGGAAAGCGCGTCCACTCGACATCGCTGATGCCGAGCGGATCGAACAGAAATTCCTTGGCAATGCCATCGAGCGGCCGGCTCGCTGTTTGCTGGATGATGTCTTCGAGCAATGCTGCCGAACAGCCGCAGTAATTGTAGATCGTGCCCGGCGGCGCGGCCATCGGCTGCGCCAGCGCATAGCGGTAGGGGTCGGCCGCGGCGTCCATCTGCCGCTCGCTGTTTGTCGGGTCGGAATAGGGTCGCGACTCGTCCCACGCCAGACCGCTCGACATCGTCAACAGGTGGCGCAGGGTGATGTGCTCCTTGTCGGGATCCGACAGATCGGAAAATTCCGGCAGGAATGACAGAACCGGAGCGTCGAGGCTTTTGAGCCAGCCGTGATCGAGCGCGATCCCGACCAGCAGCGAGGTCACGCTCTTGGTGATCGAGCGCAGATCGTGCCGTTTCTCCGCATCGTAGGTGACGGTGCCGATCGGCTGGCCCCAGATCTGGTCGGCGCCGGCAAAGTAACGCTCGTACACCAGCTTGCCGTGACGGGCGACGAGAACCGCATGTGCATTCGCGTCGGGCCACGCCGCAAAGCGCGGGCCGATGCCGCACAGGATCTTCGCATCCATCCCGGCTTGTTCGGGGGCGGCGACCAGCCAGCCGTCGCTGCGCACCGGCGGCGAGCCGCAGCCGGCGGCGTCCTGCGCCCAGGCAGGAGCGCCGGCGCCCGACGCGAGGCCGAGCGTGGCGGCAGCCAACGCCGTGCAGAGAAAGCGCCACAGAGACATCGTGCGTCCTTTGAAGCTGCCGGCGGTATACCGCCGCCGCGGCCCGATGTCCCGCATGGCTGGCGGCGGCACCCTCTTCACGACGAGGAGGGTCGGTACGATATTAGGTCATGCAATAACCCTGTCGGCGAGGTCGCGCAGATGGCGAAAGACAATTCGGAAAAGAAATTCGACGTCGCGATGAGCGACGAGGAGTGGCGCAAGCGGCTCAACCCGGCGCAATACCAGGTGTTGCGCGAGCACGGTACCGAACGCGCCGGCTCAAGCCCGCTCGACAAGAATTACGATCCCGGCGTCTATCACTGCGCCGGTTGCGGGCAGCCGCTGTTTACCGCCGCGACCAAGTTCAACAGCGGCTCAGGGTGGCCGAGTTTTTACGAGCCGATGGACGGCGCCGTCGAGACGACGAGCGACCGCAGCCATTTCATGGTGCGCACCGAAGTGCATTGCCGCCATTGCGGCGGACATCTCGGACACGTCTTTGACGACGGACCAAAGCCGACGGGGCAACGCTATTGCATGAACGGGCTGTCGCTCGACTTCAAGCCGGGCGAGGAGATGCCGGCAAGCACGAGCGAAGCCGGAAAAGACGCGAGCCAGCCTCGATCATCCGACAAAGCCTGATTTTCGGCAGCGAGAGAATTTGGCCGTGCAAACCCGGCCAAATTCACAATCAATTCCAGTCGGATTTGGCTAGACGGCGTCCGCGCCGCGCTCGCCGGTGCGGATGCGCACCGCCTCTTCGATCGGAACGACAAAAATCTTTCCGTCGCCGATCTTGTCGGTGCGTGCCGCGTGCTGAATAGCCTCGACTGCCCGTAATGCCAGGGCATCGTCGAGGACGACCTCGATCTTCACTTTCGGCAGAAAATCGATGACGTATTCGGCGCCGCGATAGACCTCGGTATGGCCTTTTTGCCGACCGAAACCACGGACTTCGCTGACCGTCATACCGGTAATGCCGATATCGTGCAGCGCAGTCTTCACCTCATCGAGCTTGAACGGCTTGATGATCGCTTCGACCTTTTTCATCGCCTCACCATCGCCAAGTAATTGCGGGCGGCGCGCGTACAAGTCATGCGCCGGGTTTCAATCCGGGCTTCAACAACGCACGAACCGTGCCAAGAAGCCAGCCATAGCCGCCTAGAAGACGATACCCGTTTCGAGCATGAACCGGCCTTGCGATTTACTGTTACCGCCGTTTCCGAAAGCGAAGCCCGGCGCGGTGTGAGACAGCGACACATATGATCCCTCTCCACGGACGAAGTAGATGCCGCTCTGCCAGGTCGGGGTCAGCGTGAACGACATCGCCGAACTGCCCGGCCCGTAGCCCAGCAACCCGGCGCCGGTCGCCGCACCGCTTGAATCGATATATTCGAAGCGGCCGGCAAGGCTGATGGTGTCGGTGAACTTGTAGTTGGCGAGCACGGCGGCGCCGATTGTCGACGAATCGTTGACGATGCCAAGCCTCGAATCGGCGCCGACATGCGTGTATTGGACATAGGGCGTGATCGTCCACGGCGCGTTGCCGTAGGTGTAGCCCGCTTCGACGATCTGGCTGTTGTTCTGGGCCACCGGTGTCGCGAACGTACCGGGGGCGGTGTTGCGGCCGATCGCGCCGCCGCCGGAGATAACCAGCGTATTGGCCGGATCGATCGTCCAGGTCGCCGAACCGGTCAGCCAGTTGTATTGCCCGGAATAATAACCGTCGTTTACCGAGGCCGACCAGGCCACGGGTCCAGTGGTCAGATTGGCTTGCACGCCGTGGCTGACAACCGGCTCCTGCGCCCACAGCAAGCCGCGTTCGATGTTCATGTTCTGAAAGGTGAACATGCCTTCGGCGCCGATCAGCGTCGGCAACTGACCGCCTTGGATGCTGAAGGTGTCGGTCGGGACGATCTTGCCCCACGCGACCGGCAACCCACCATACAGGTTGGTCGCGGGACCGACGCTGAAGGCCTTGTAGCTCGTGCCGAGGGTCGGCAGCGAATAGGCGCCCGGCTCCAGGAAGAACTGGAACCACCCGTCGGTGTTTTGCAGGGTGACCTGGGCATTGCTGAGATCGACCGTCGTCGAGCGGTCGCCCAGGATCGGGTCGGTCTGCGTCAACAGCAGCCCGCTCAAGGCGCCGGTCATGTAGACGGTGCCGGCTGGGACGGCGTCGAAATGGATCGGATCGGGGTTGGCGGCGAGCGGCCCGGCCATTGCCGGGGTCGTCATCGCCGTAGGGCCGGCTGGAGCGGCGGCGGTTTCCGCGGCCGGCGGCGCCGCGCCCGGCGGGGCGTTCGCTGGGGGCATTACCGGCGCCTGCTGCGCTTGCGCCAAGCCCGTCGTGCCAAGCTGACAGGCGGCAGCCACAAGGCACGCGGCCCCGAATCGTAGACCAGTCGACAAGGTTGTTGTCATCGGTTCTTTCTCTTCGTCTCGTGGCGGGTCCCGCCGGCAATCGGCGAGCAAACCACCGGAATGTTACCTTGAAAGTATTTATTACGGCGATATTGAATAAAAAAACCAGATTGAAGGCGCTGTTAGATTTATAAAGGCGACCTTTGCAAAACGGCCACAACTCGCACACAAACCCAGCAAATTGCCTAATAGATCAGCAGATCGGCCGCCGCATTTTTTGCGGCGGCCGATTCGAGACGACCCTTACGGAACAACTTCGCCGTGCAAGCCCAGGTCCAACCCCTCTCGTTCGGTATCAACGTCGACTCGCAGCCCGATCACGAGGTCGATGACCTTCAAGAGGACCAGCGACACGATTGCGTCATACGCGACGACACAGGCGATGCCATAAAGCTGAATGACGACCTGATAGGGGTTGCCGTCGATCAGCCCGCTCTTGCCGTCGCCACCGACCGCGGAGACCGCCAGCACGCCTGTCAGGATCGCGCCGATCGTCCCGCCGACGCCATGCACGCCGAAGGCGTCAAGGCTGTCGTCATAGCCGAAGGCGTGCTTGAGGCCGGTGGCGCCCCAATAGCAGCCGACGCCGCCGACAATCCCGATGATCAGCGCACCGCGGGGGTCGACAAAGCCCGATGCCGGGGTGATCGCAACGAGACCCGCCACCGCGCCCGAGCAGATGCCGAGAACGCTGGGCTTCCCCTTGAGCGCCCATTCGACGAACATCCAGGCCAGCGCCGCGGCTGCGGTCGCGATCTGGGTGACGGCCATCGCCATGCCGGCACTGGTTCCCGCGGTGACGGCCGATCCGGCATTGAAGCCGAACCACCCGACCCACAGCAGCGATGCGCCAATCATGCTCAGCACCAGATTGTGCGGCGCCATCGGCTCGGCACCATAGCCGCGGCGCTTGCCGAGCATCAGGGCGCACATCAGGCCGGCGACGCCGGAATTGATGTGCACGACCGTGCCACCGGCGTAGTCGAGCACCCCGGCGCTACCAAGGAAGCCGTCGGCGCCCCACACCCAATGCGCGACCGGCGCATAGACAATGATCGCCCACAGCCCGATGAACCACATCAGCGCCGAGAACTTCATGCGATCGGCCACCGCGCCGCAGATCAGCGCCGGGGTGATGATCGCAAAGGTCATCTGAAAGCACATGTAGACCGATTCGGGGATCGTCTTGGCGAGGTCGTTGACCGCGTCGATCGACATGCCCATCAGCAGAAACCGGCTCATCCCGCCGACGAATGGGCTGCCGGTGGTAAACGCCATGCTGTAGGTGCACACGGTCCACAACACCGTGACGAGGCAGGTCACCGCAAAGCTCTGCATGACCGTGGCGAGCACGTTCATCTTGCGCACCATGCCGCCGTAGAACAGCGCCAGGCCGGGGATCGTCATCAACAGCACGAGCGCGACCGAGGTCAGCATCCAGGCCGTATCGCCGCTATCCAGCTTGGGGGCTGCAGCAGCAGCGGCAGCCGCCGGCGCAGCGGCGTCCGGTGCTGCCGGCGTTTGCGCCACCGCCGCTAGCGCGGTACAGGACAGGATCGATGCAGCCCAAAATGCGCGCTGCCCATAATTGTACAGGGATCTCATCTTCCTCACCCTCTCCCGTTGACCGAGGCGTCCGGTACGGCCCGCGACATCGCGTCGGGGTCCTGGGGGCAGGGAAACCAAGAATCGTGCCAAGTAGGCGCAGCATCCGATCACATTGCCTGCGGCATTGCGGCCGAAGCGGCACGCCGCATGGCTCGCGGCGGGCAATTTCGGCGCCGATTCTGGGTTGATAAGGGGCCGTTGCGGCGTGGTCGCGTTCCGCGACAAAAGGAGCGGAAACTCGCAAGCTCCGAAGCAGCCCAGAAAACTTGCTGCTGAACCGGAAGGGAGAGGAGAGCCTGCGCCAAGGGTTGGAGCTTACGGCCCTAAGCATTACTTATTTTTTGCCTATTTTTTAGGCGTTGCGTGATGCGCTTATAGGCGAGCCAAATTCAAACGCTGGGTTGAAACGCACATGGCCGGCGCAAAGGCCGGCCATGTTTCGCAGAGCGGCGCGGCGATCGCCGCGCCAGTGCTCGGAAATGCTCAGACCGAATAGTACATCTGGAACTCGATCGGGTGCGGGGTGTGCTCGAAGGCGTACACCTCTTCCCATTTCAGCTCGATATACGATTCGATGAAGTCGCGCGCGAACACGTCGCCCCGTGTCAGGAAGGCGTGGTCGGCCGCCAGCTCGTTCAGCGCCTCGCGCAACGAGCCGCATACGGTCGGGATTTCCTTCAGCTCCTCCGGCGGCAGGTCATAGAGGTTCTTGTCCATCGCGTCGCCGGGATGGAGCTTGTTCTGGATGCCGTCGAGGCCGGCCATCATCATCGCGGCAAAGCCGAGATACGGGTTGGCCGCCGGGTCCGGGTAACGCACCTCGACGCGCTTGCCTTTTGGGCTCGATACGATCGGGATGCGGCACGAGGCGGAACGGTTGCGTGCCGAGTAGGCCAGCAGCACCGGCGCCTCGAAACCGGGGATCAGCCGCTTGTAGCTGTTGGTCGTCGGGTTGGTGAAGGCATTGATCGCCTTGGCGTGCCGGATGATGCCGCCGATGTAGAACAGCGCCGTTTCCGACAGGTCGGCATACTGGTTGCCGGCGAACATCGGCTTTTCGCCCTTCCAGATCGACTGGTGGACATGCATGCCCGAGCCGTTATCGCCTTTGATTGGCTTTGGCATGAAGGTCGCGGTCTTGCCGTACTGGTTGGCGACGTTGTGCACGACGTATTTGTAAATCTGCAGATTGTCGGCGCTGCGCACCAGCGTGTCGTAGACAAAACCCAGCTCATGCTGGCTCGGCGCCACCTCGTGGTGATGCTTTTCGACATTGAGACCCATGTCGAGCATGACCGACAGCATCTCGGCGCGCAGATCGCTGGCGCCGTCGACCGGCGGCACCGGGAAATAGCCGCCCTTGATCCCCGGACGATGGCCCATATTGCCATCGGGGTATTTCTTGCCGCTGACGTAAGGGCCTTCCTCGCTGTCGATCGCGTACATCGCACCGTTCATGCCGAGCGAGTAGCGGACATCGTCGAATATAAAGAACTCGGCTTCCGGGCCAAAATAGGCGGTGTCGCCGACGCCGAGCGCGGCCAGATGCTGCTCGGCCTTCTTGGCGATCGAGCGCGGATCGCGAGCGTAAGGCTGTCCGGTCAGCGGCTCGTGCACGTCGCAGAACACGATCAGCGAGGTCTGGGCCGCAAACGGATCGAGCACGGCGCTCTCGCAATCCGGCACCAGCAGCATGTCGGACTCGTTGATCGCTTTCCAGCCGGCGATCGAGGAGCCGTCAAACGGCACGCCGTCATTGAGAAAGCCCTCGTCGACAGTGCGCACATGGTGCGCCAGGTGCTGCCACTTGCCGCGCGGGTCAGTAAACCGGAAATCGACGTACTTGACGTCGTGCTCCTGAATCATGTCGAGAACTTTATCGGTATCGGCCATCGCAATGTTCCATTGGTTGAGTTGCAGCTAAGGGTTGGATCGAAAGAGTTTTCTTATTGAAGGCGCGATCGCGGCCGGCTCAACGAGCCGGCTGTGGCACGACGCCGTCGCCACCGGGCGCGCAACCAGGTGTCGGGGCTTGCCAGGCACGCCCGGATCGCATGCCAAGCCCCCCGTAAGCTCCGCTTAAAGACCGGCGGGTCAGATCGCGTCGGGGCCGCGCTCGCCGGTGCGGATGCGGATTGCCTCGTCGATCGTCGACACAAAGATTTTGCCGTCGCCGATGCGGCCGGTATGAGCGGATTGCTGGATCGCTTCGACCGCCCGTTCGACCATCGAATCTTCCATGACGACTTCGATTTTCACCTTCGGCAGAAAATCGACGACGTACTCGGCGCCGCGATACAGCTCGGTATGGCCCTTCTGGCGGCCGAAGCCCTTGGCCTCGGTTACGGTGATGCCTTTGATCCCGACCTCGTGAAGGGCCTCCTTCACCTCGTCGAGCTTGAAGGGTTTGATGATCGCCTCAACTTTCTTCATCACGTCCACTCTCTCTGCGCGCCGCGCCGCTTCGGGCACAAATCACAGCATAACCCATGCCAGGGCGGCGCAGCGATGCAGAACACCGAAAACGGCCGAGGATTGCCCTTCTACGAGGCAATTTTGCGGCGATTTGCCTAATATCTAGCCTTTGGCGGTGCCCTGCTGCGGTGCATTGCCGAGAAAGCGGCGGATGCGGTCGACCGCTTCGGTAATCGCGTCAAGGCTGTTGGCATAGGAGAACCGGATATAGTCCTCGCCGTAGCTGCCAAAACTGGTGCCGGCGATCGTCGCGACCCCGGCCTGCTCCAACACCTGGCTCTGAAAGGCGCGCGCGTCGTAGCCGGTGCCGGCGATATTCGGAAACGTATAAAACGCCCCGCCGGGATTGGCGCAGCGCACGCCGGGCAAGCCGTTAAGCATGTCGACGATCGCGGTGCGCCGCTCGGCAAAGGCCCGCACCATGCGGTCGATCGGTTCGCGCGGCCCTTCCAGCGCCGCGATCCCGGCATATTGCGCCGACGCGTTGACACAGGAGTGGCAATTGATCGCCAGCCGCTCGGCTGCTGCGAACAGCGCTTTCGGCCAGACGCCGTAGCCCATGCGCCAGCCGGTCATCGCGTAGGTCTTGCTCCAGCCGTCGAGCAGGATCAGCCGGTCGCGCAGTTGCGGGTAGCGCAGCAGGCTGAAATGTTCGGCGCCGTCATAGACGATCTCGCCGTAAATCTCGTCGCTCATCACCGCGACCTGCGGGTGCCGCTCCAGCCCGGCGACGAGGCGGTCGAGTTCGGCGCGCGGCACCGCACCGCCGGTCGGGTTGGCCGGGCTGTTGATGATCAGCAGACGGGTGCGCGGCGTGATCTTGTCGAGCACCTCGGCGGCGCTGAACGAAAACCCGGCGCTTTCGTAAAGCGGCATTGCCACCGGGGTCGCCCCGGAAAAGCGGATGACGCTCTCGTAGATCGGGAAGCCGGGGTTCGGATACATGATCTCGGCGCCCGGTTCGCCGAACATCATAATTGCGAAAAACATCGTGACCTTGCCGCCGGGAACGACGAGCACGTCGTCGGGCGATACCTCGACCTGATGGCGGCGGTACAGATCGGCGGCGACGGCCGCGCGCAAGGCCGGGATGCCGTTGGCCGGAGTGTAGCCGTGATGCCCGTCGGCGAGTGCCTTGCGGCCGGCTTCGACGATGTGCTCGGGGGTCGGGAAATCGGGCTGGCCAATGCCCAGATTGATGATCGATCGGCCTTGCGCCGCCAGCGCATTGGCTCGCGCCAGCACCTCGAAAGCGGTTTCGGTGCCGAGCATCTCCATGCGGCCGGCCATCTTTAACATCGTCATTCTCCGTTGCATCACGGGCACGCGTTTGCTGAATTTAGCGCCATCGCCGGGGGGCGCACCATCACCCCAGCGGCGTCATCCCGGCCCTATCATCCCGGCCCCATCATCCCGGTGAGGCGATAAAGAACAGGCGCGGATAGGGCAGCAGCACCTTGCCGTCGGCCCGCGCCGGAAACGCCTCGGCCAGAAGCGCGGCATAGCGTTCGAGAAAAACCGGTTCTTCGCCGGCGGCGAGCCGGGCCAGAAACGGCCGCAATCCGGTGCCGCGCAGCCAGGTGATGATCGCCTGCACATCATCCATCACCTGGATGTAATTGGTCTCCCACAGGGTCACCCGACACCCTTTGGCGCTCAGGCAATCGTAATAAAATTCCGGCGCTTCGACCGGTGAGGGGTCGCGCGCGCCGACCATGCGGTCGCGCCACGGCCCGTCCGCGGCAACCTGCCGCATCAGCGCGTGCGTCGCGAAATCGTGGTTGCGCGGCATCTGTACCGCCAGCGCGCCGCCCGGCGCGACCGCGTCAACGAGACGCGGCACGAGGGTCCGATGGTCGCCGACCCATTGCAGCGCTGCGTTGGAAAACACCAGATCGAACGGCTCGGCCGGCGCCCAGGAAGTAAGGTCGCCCTGGACGAACGCAATGCCGGGATGGTCGCGCCGTGCGGTTTCGATCATGTCGAACGAAGTGTCGAGCCCGGCGACGTCGGCATCGGGCCAGCGCTGGCGCAGCAACACGGTGCTGTTGCCGGGGCCGCAGCCGAGATCGATGATCTGCCGCGGTTTTTCGAGGGGCAGCCGCGCCACCAGATCGAGCGCCGATTGCGTGCGCTCGTTGGCGAAGCGAAGATATTGGCTGGCGTCCCAGGCGTGCATCATCAACTCCTGCGATCAGCGGACATGGCGTGCTCGCCACATGTTCCCTGCCGGACGAGCGCGCGATAATCTGCGCGCGGAATACACCGGGGGACCGCCAATGCCTACCATCGATCGTCGGCCCATCGACTGTCGGGTGAGCCGGCATACCGGGCGAGGTGAAAAACGTAAACCGGCAAACTGGCGCGGCGTCCTTGTCGTTGTCGCCCTGCCGCTGTGGCTGCTTGCCTGCATGCCGCCGGCCGCCGCTCCCGAGGCCGATGCGCCCGATACCCCAGCACCGGTCGCCGAAGCCGTGCCAGCACCCGTGGTCCTCGCCCCCAGTATGGCCCCGACGAGTCTGGCCCCCGTGAGTCTGGCCCCCGCGAGCATGGCCCCCGCGAGCATGGCCCCGACGACTATCGAGTCTGCTCCAATGCCTGCTGCTCCCGCTCCGCCCGCCCTGTCCGAGCCGCCGGCTCAGGCGGCCGTCGCGGCGCCGCAATCCCCGCCGCCATGTCCTGCGGGGTCGTTCAGCATGTGGAGCGAACCCGATGCGGCCGGAAGCGCCGTCCTCATCTGCCGCTCGCTGCGCGCCGGGCGCTAGGCCGGGTCGCCGTCACGTCGATTGCCCCGCGCCAATCGCCGGCGCTACGATCGCCTGCGACAACTCCAGTTCGACAACTCCAGGGGAGAAGCGCGATGGGCAAGCGAATCGTCATCGTCGGTGCCGGCGCGGTTGGCGGCTATACCGGCGCACACATGGCGCAAGCCGGCGAGGACGTGACCTTTATCGACGGCTGGCCGGAGCATGTCGAGGAGATCAAGAAAAACGGGCTGCGCATCACGCATCATCAGGAAAGCGAGGGGTCGTTCACCGCGCGGCCGAAAGCCCTGCACCTGACAGAGGCGCAGCACCTCTCCAAGGAAGCGCCGGTCGATATCGCCTTTATCTGTACCAAATCATACGACACGGCCTGGGCCGCGATGATGATCCGGCAGTATCTGGCGCCGGGTGGCTACATGGTGTCGTTGCAGAACTGCATGAACGAGGCGACGATCGCCGAGGTGGTCGGCTGGGGGAAGGTGCTGGGCTGCATCGCCAGCAATATTAGCGTGATCCTCAGCGAGCCGGGGCATGTCCATCGCGGCGGCCTCAAGGGCGGCACGGCCCACACGGTCTATCGTACCGGTGAAGTGCACGGAAAGATCACCGAGCGCGCCAACGAAATACGCGGCCTCGTCGGCCATGCCGACAGCGCCAAGGCAACCGACAATCTGTGGGGCGAGCGCTGGGCGAAGCTGTCGACCAACGCGATGGCCAACGGCGCTTCGGCCTGCACCGGGCTGTCCGGCACCCAGATGGCACAGAACGAGACGATCCGCCGTTTTCAGGTGCGGCTCGGCAGCGAGGCGGTGCGCATCGGTCAGGCGCTTGGTTACCGGCTTGAGGAAATTAACCATCTGCCCCCGGAGGTTATCGCCGGGGCCGGCGAGGGGGAGCCCACGGCGCTCGCCCGCTATGAGGAACGTCTCGCGACGCAGCGCCGGGGCTCGGCGAACCAGCGTCCCTCAATGGGCCAGGACATGGCGAAGGGTCGGCGCACCGAAATCGAGTTCCTCAACGGCTTTATCGTCCGTGAAGGCGAAAAGGTCGGAATACAGGCGCGCGCCAACGAACGCCTCGTCGAGATCGTCAAAAAGGTCGAGCGCGGCGAACTCCAGCAGGACCCGCGGAACCTGACCGAATTGCGGCTGAACTGAGATCGGCAATAGCGGCGTCTATTTACCGAAAAAGATGCCGCCGTTGACGTGGATCGTCTGGCCGGTGATGTAGCGACCCTCCGGCCCGACCAGAAAGCGCACCATCGCGGCGATTTCCTCGGGACGGCCCTGGCGTCCGGCCGGGATGGCATGGCTGAGGCCGCGGCCGCTGGGACCGCCGGCGGACGGACCGCGCACCGTGTCGATCGAACCCGGCGCGACGCAGTTCGCGGTGATGTTGTGCGGCGCCAGCTCCATCGCGAGACCGCGCATCAAGCCTTCGAGACCAGCCTTAGAGGCATTGACATGCACCCGGCCGACCGAGCCGGCATGGTGCGATGCGCCCGACAACCCGATCAGTGTGCCGCCGCCGCGCTTGATCATCTCGGGCACCGCCGCCTTCGCCAGGATGAACGCACCGTCGAGCGCGACGCCGAGGATTTCGTGCCACTCCTCCACGTTCATCTGCAGAAACGGCGTTTGGCGTCGCAGCCCGGCATTGCCGACGGCGATATCGACCCCGCCGAACTCCTTGACCGCGGCCTCGACCATCGCCGCCACCGCGTCCGGCTTCGACACATCGGCGAGGTACGGCATGGCGCGGCCGCCGGCATCGCGGATTTCCTTGGCGCTCGCTTCGATGATCGGACGGTCGCCGCGGCCATTGACGACAACCGCAGCGCCGGCCAGCGCCAGCGCCTGCGCAATCGCCTTGCCGATATTCTTGCCGGCCCCGGTGACGATCGCGACCTTGCCCGCCAGCGCCTGTGCTTCCGCCATTTTCCTCTCCCGCCGCCAATTTGTTGTGCCGTGCGTCGTGCGTCGTGCGGGCCGGAGGTAAGCACCTCGCGCCGAAAACAGTCAACCGCGCCGGCAATCATGCTGGCCACGACGGTAATTGCCGCAGGCAATCGCGGGCGCGGCTCTTTCGTGGCTCGCGATATACAATTCGGATAGTATCCGCACCCAGAGGTCTCGGCTCCCGACGATGATGCCCATATCAGACGGCATGCCGCCGGGAAAACGGTTCTAACGGATGATGAGCAGCGCCTTGGCGAGCTTGGTCGACCATAGCGGCAAGGTTTCCCGGTTTGCGATGTCGGCTGCGGCCGTCATCCCGGCAACCAGCGTCATCCCGGTTGGCGCCGTTCCGGTTGGCGCCGTTCCTGGCGATGCCGCTGCTTCGCGCCCGCCCTCGGGTTTGTGGCTGGCGTTGCTCGCGCGAACACGCGCGGCCTTCGGCGGCAGACAACCGCCGCCCGGCGGTGAGCATCCGTTTATGGATCGCGCCATTACGCGCTATGGCGCGGCATTCGTGTTCGTGACGATCGCGGCCGCGGTTGGGTTTCTGATCGAAGGATTGACCGGACGCTTCTCGACCTTTCCGTTTTACGTCGCGGTGGTGGCCAGCGTCTGGTTTGGCAGCGGCGCCGGCTGCTTCGCGGTGATCCTGTCGATCATCGTTGTCGAGGACATCTGGACGCCGCCGCTGTTCAGCTTCCGCATCGAAGTCGATGAGTTGCCGTCCTTTGTTGCGTTTGTCCTATGCACGCTGATGACGTTCGGCTGGAGTTCGCAGCGGCGCCGGGCCCATCACGCGCTGGAGACAACGGTGCAGCAGCGCACCGCCGATCTGCGCCGGATCAATGCCGCGCTGCAGGTCGAGATCGCCGAGCGGCAGGCCGCCGAGGAAGAATTGCGGCGCAGCGAAGCGCTGCTCGCGCAAGGCCAGAAACTGAGCCGTACGGCAAGCTGGCGTCTGCAACTGCCAGCCGGCGACATGCAATGGTCAGCACAGCTTTTCGACCTGCTGGGCATCGAGCACCAAAGCGAACCCGACGGCAGCGCGCCGTCCTATGAGTTGTTTACCGAGCGGCTGCATCGCGCCGACCGGGCACGCTTTGAAGACGCCGTCACGCACGCCATCGAGGACCGCGACGATTTTTCCTGCGAGGCGCGGATCGTCACTCCGGACGGGACGACAAAGCATGTTCAGGCCGTCGGTGAGGTAAAGCGCGGCGCCGGAGACGCCGTCGAATTCATCGGCACCGTCATCGACCTGACCGAGCGCAAGCGCACCGAACAGGCCTTGCAGGACGCGCAGGCTGGGTTGGCCCGCACCTTGCGCCTGGCGACGCTGGCCGAACTGGCGGCGGCGATCGCGCACGAAATCAACCAGCCGCTCGCCGCCATCACCGCCAACGGCAGCGCTTGCTTGCGGTCGCTGATGCGCGATCCCCCGATGCTTGAAAACGCCCGCGACGCCGCCGATTGCATCGTTACGGACGGCCATCGCGCGGGTGACGTCATTGCCCGCATCCGCGCCCTGTTCAACAAGGAATCGCCAAAGCAGCGCCCCGTCGATGTCAACGGCGTCGTCGGCCGGGTACTCGATCTGCTGCGCGGTACGATCGATCGGGAACGCGTCGTCGTTAGCACGAAATTTGCCGCGGCCCCCCGGGTGATGGGGGATCCGGTGCAACTTGAGCAGGTCGTGGTGAATTTGGTGACGAATGCGGTCGAAGCGATGGCTGACGTGACCGGACGCACGCGGTCGCTGACCGTAAAGTCAGCGGTCGACGGCGACCAGGTCATCGTCACCGTCGAAGATGCCGGAAGCGGTCTCGATGCCGCCCAGGTGCCGCAACTATTCGAGAGTTTCTACACCACCAAAAAGGATGGCATCGGTGTCGGACTGGCAATCAGCCGGTCGATCATCGAGGCGCATGGCGGTTCTCTCTGGGCGGTTCCGGGCACGATTTACGGCGCAAAATTCGGTTTCACGCTGTGCGCTGCAACAGGTTCCGACGGCGCGCCAGATTTGCGTGGCTCACCAGAGGTGAGCGTCAATCTGTACAACAGGGAGTGACCACGCTGTTCTTAATTGCTAGCATACTGTCTCCTCGGCCGGTCGATCGCGCATTGGTGAACGGAGTATCGTTCGCCTTGAATGGCGGTAGGTTTCTTGGCCGATGGAACCGATCATTGCGATCGTGGATGACGACAAGGCTGTGCGCGATGCGCTACGGCGGATGTTGAATTCTCACGGTTTCACTACGGCTGTATTTGACTCGGCTGAGAATTTTCTTGGGTCGGACCAGGTACGGCAAGGGTCATGTCTGATCCTCGATGTGAGGATGCCGGGCATGACCGGAATCGCGCTCCATGACTACTTGGTTGGCCAAAATTGTCTGATACCGACAATCTTGATTACCGCTCTTCCGACAACGGGCGAGCAGCAACGGGCGATTGCCAGCGGCGTCTTTTCTTATCTGGCAAAGCCGCTCAGCGAGCAGGTGTTGATCGACACGGTCGGCGATGCGCTGGCCCATGCCGCGCACACCGCCGGCGAACTGCCGGGGCGCTCCGCCTCGGAGAATTGACCCGCCTCGGAGAAATGCGATGAGCGGCGGTTCCGGTTCGCCGGCCGCCGACGATAAAACGCCGGTCGGGCCTATTGGCAGCGGCCTGCCGCGCCATCTGCGCCGTCTGGAAGCCGAAACCATCGCGATTTTGCGCGAGGTTGCGGCCGAGTTCCGCAACCCGGTGCTGATGTACTCGATCGGCAAGGATTCCGGCGTGCTCGTGCATCTCGCGCGCAAGGCGTTTTATCCCGCGCGGTTGCCGATGCCGCTGCTGCATGTCGACACGACCTGGAAATTTCGCGAAATGATCGCATTTCGCGACAACCTGGCGCGCGAATTCGATCTCGACCTGATCGTCCACACCAACCAGGAAGGGGTGGCGCGCGGCATCAATCCGATCGCCTCGGGCTCGGCCTTGCATACGTCGGTGATGAAGACCGAAGCCTTGAAGCAGGCGCTCGACAAGGCCGGGTTCGACGCGGCGATCGGCGGCGCGCGGCGCGACGAAGAGAAAAGCCGCGCCAAGGAACGGGTGTTTTCGCTGCGTGGCGCCGATCACGGCTGGGAACCGCGGCGGCAGCGGCCGGAGTTATGGCGGCTTTATAACACGCGCCTCGCGCCCGGTGAAACGATGCGGGTCTTTCCGCTGTCCAACTGGACGGAACTCGACATCTGGGAATACATCGAAGCGGAGAACATACCGCTGGTGCCGCTCTATCTGGCAAAACTGCGGCCGGTGGTGCGGCGTGGCGGCGTATGGATCATGGTCGATGACCACCGGCTGCCGCTCGAACCCGGCGAAACCCCGGAAATGCGCATGGTACGGTTCCGCACGCTCGGCTGCTATCCGTTGACCGGAGCGGTCGAATCGGACGCCGCCACGGTTTCCGCGATCGTCAGCGAGTTGCGCGACTCGCGGGTCTCCGAGCGGCAGGGCCGCCTGATCGACAGCGATGAGACGGCCTCGATGGAGCGCAAAAAGCGCGAGGGGTATTTCTGATGCCGCACGATCGCGGCGAAGGCGCCGCCGCCACTCCCGACAAGACGCTGTTGCGGTTTTTGACATGCGGTTCGGTCGATGACGGCAAATCGACGCTGATTGGCCGGCTGCTGTTTGAAGCCGATGTCATCATGGGCGACCAGCTGGAGACGCTAAAGGTCGATTCCCGGCGTTTTGGCACGACTGGCGGCGATATCGATTTCTCGCTGTTGCTGGACGGTCTCGAAGACGAACGGCACCAGCGCATCACGATCGATGTCGCGTACCGGTTTTTCTCGACCGAGCGGCGCAGCTTTATCATCGCAGATACGCCGGGCCACGAGCAGTACACCCGCAACATGGCGATCGGCGCCTCGACTGCCGATGCAGCCGTGCTGCTGATCGATGCGCGCAAAGGGTTGCTGCCGCAGACGCGGCGGCATTCGCTGATCTGTTCGCTGTTCGGCGTGCGCCATGTCGTGCTCGCGGTCAACAAGCTCGACCTGATGGGTTTCGACCGCGGCGTGTTTGACGCGATCACCGCAGAATATGCCAAGTTCGCCGCCGATCTTAAATTCGCATCGCTGACGATGATCCCGCTATCGGCGCGGTTTGGCGACAATCTGACCGCACCATCCGAGCAGACACCCTGGTATCAGGGACCGAGCCTGCTGGCGCATCTCGAAAACATCGAGGTCGAAGACGCCTCGGCCGATGGACAATTCCGCTTTCCGGTGCAATGGGTCAGCCGCCCGAACAGCGATTTCCGCGGGTTTGCCGGCACGGTTGCCGCGGGGTCGATCGCGGTCGGCGATCCGATCGTTGCAATGGGGTCGGCGCGGCCCTCGCGCGTCAAGGAGATCGTGACGTTCGACGGCCCTTTGCCGCGCGCCTCTGCCGGCGACGCGGTTACCTTGACCCTTGAAGACGAAATCGACGTGTCGCGCGGTGATCTGCTGGTCGATCCGGCGGCGCCGGCCGAGTTCGCCGACCAGTTCGAGGCGAATGTGGTGTGGATGCGGGAAGACCCGCTGGTTCCCGGCCGCTCGTACTGGCTCAAGCTGGGGACGCGCACGGTCTCCGCGACGGTGACCGGGCTGAAGCATCGCATCGACATCGAAAGCGGCGCGCATGTCGCGGCCCGCACGCTGGCGATCAACGAAATCGGCGTATGCAATGTCGCGACCAGCGTGCCGCTGGCGTTCGACCCTTATGCGAAAAGCCGCGACACTGGCGGCTTTATCCTGATCGACCGGCTGACGCTCGACACTGCCGGTGCCGGCGTCATCGACTTTGCGCTGCGGCGGGCGACCAACATTCACTGGCATCAGTCGACCGTGACGCCGGTGCAGCGGGCCGAGCTGAAAGGGCATCAGCCGGCGGTGTTGTGGTTCACCGGGCTGTCGGGCGCCGGTAAATCGACGATCGCCAACATTCTGGAACAGCGGCTGCTGGCGCTCGGCTGCCACACGATGCTGCTCGACGGCGACAATGTGCGGCACGGCCTCAACCGCGATCTCGGCTTTACCGATACCGACCGGGTCGAAAACATCCGCCGGGTCGGCGAGGTGGCGCGGCTGCTGGGCGATGGCGGGCTGATTGCGGTGTGCGCGTTTATTTCGCCGTTTCGCGCCGATCGCCAGATGGCGCGCGACATCGCGGTGCCGCACGCATTTCTCGAAGTGTTTATTGATACGCCGATCGACGAATGTATCCGGCGCGACCCCAAGGGCCTTTACGCCAAGGCGCAAAGCGGCGAAATTCCGAATTTCACGGGCATTGATTCAGCTTATGAGGCGCCGGAAAACCCCGATATCCGCCTGACGACGGTCGGTCATGACGCTGTCGCGCTGGCCGATCAGTTGATCGAAGAGTTGCGCCGCCGCGGTATCCTCGGCTAGCCGCTTTCTGTGAACGGGGCTACATCAGCCCCAGTTCAAGCTGCGCCGCCTCGCTCATGCGGTCGCGGTCCCAGGGCGGCGTCCAGACGAGCTTAACGCGGACTTCGTTGACGCCTTCGACCATCCGCACCGCGCTCTCGACCTCGCCCGGCATGCTTTGCGCAACCGGGCAGGCTGGGGTAGTCAGCGTCATCTCGATATAGACGATGCCGCCCTGGCGCACGACGAGTTCGTAAATCAGCCCAAGATCGACCAGGTTGACCGGGATTTCCGGGTCCCGAACCGTTTTCAGCGCCTCAAGCACCGGCTCGAGCAGTTCGGGGTCATCCTCGCCGTCCGGGCGTTCGACGCCTTCGGTTTCGGGCGGCGGTTCTGGCGCGAAATCGAAATAGTCGTGCTCGTGCTCTTCCGCGGCCATGCGGTTTTCCTCTACTCGGTCTTGACTGTGGCGCCGTCGCTGCCGGCAAGGCCGTTCTTCAGCGCGGCCTCAAACGCGTGCCACGGCAAAGTGGCGCATTTGATCCGGGTCGGATAGGCCTTGACCCCACTCAGCGGCTCCAGCCGTTCGGCATCTTCCTGCAGCGCCTCGGGCAGTTCCGTGGGCTCGGCGCCGCCGGTCACGCTGGCGTGGAACTGTGCGAACAGCGCGTGTGCCTCGTCGAGCGTCTTGCCTTTCAGCACCTCGGTCATCAGCGATGCCGCAGCGGTCGAGATCGCGCAGCCCCGCCCGTCAAAGCTGACATCGGCGATGCGGTCGCCGTCGATCGCGAGATACACCGTCACCCGGTCGCCGCAAAGCGGGTTGTGCCCCTTCGCCAGATGCGTCGGATGCTCCAAGGCCCGCTGGTTGCGCGGATGGCGGCCGTGATCGAGGATGATATCCTGGTAAAGCTCGCGCAAATCCATCATCGCGAAAACATCTCCCGGCAGGCCTCGATCGCTTGGGCAAGCCGGTCGATATCGGCCTCGTCATTGTAGATTCCGAGCGAGGCGCGCACTGTGCCGGCGACGCCGAGCTTGTCCATCAGCGGCTGGGCACAGTGATTGCCGACCCTGACGGCGACATTGTGCTGGTCGAGCACGGTGCCGACATCGTGGGGGTGCACGCCATCGAGATTGAACGACAACACGCTGATCCGCCGCTGCCCGCCGCCGACAAGGTCGAGGCCGGGAATACGCGACAGACGGTCGACCGCATAACCGGTTAGCTTTTCCTCGTGGTCGCGGATCGCGTCGCGGCCGATTGATTCAATAAAATCGATCGCCAGCGACAGCCCGACCGCGCCGGCGATGTCTGGTGTGCCGGCCTCGAAGCGATGCGGCGGCTCCTGGAAATCGGTATGGGCCAGCGTGACGTTGAGGATCATCCCGCCGCCGGCCTGCCAGGGCGGCATCGCGTCGAGCGCCGCGTAACGGCCGTACAGCACGCCCGTGCCGGTCGGCCCGTACGCCTTGTGTCCGGAAAACGCATAGAAATCGCAGCCGATCGCCTGCACGTCGACCGGCATTCGCGGAATAGCCTGGCAGCCATCGACCAGCACCGTGGCGCCATGCCGATGCGCCAGCGCGACGATGCGCTCGACCGGCAGCAAGGCGCCGGTCACGTTCGAGACATGCGTCACCGCGACGAGGCGGGTGCGCGGTGACAGCATCGCCTCGAAGGCCGCGAGGTCGAACTCGCCGGTTTCGTCGGTCGGCGCCATCAGCAATTTCGCACCGACCCGGTCGCGCAACATCTGCCACGGCACGAGGTTCGAGTGGTGCTCGACATCGCTGATCACGATCTCGTCGCCGGCCTGCACATGGGCCGGACCCCAGCTTTGCGCGACGAGGTTGATCGCTTCGGTGGCGCCGCGCACAAAGACAATCTCGCGCTCGTCGGCGGCATTGAGGAATGCCCGCACCTTCTCGCGCGCTTCCTCGAACCGGTCGGTCGAGCGGGCGCTCAGCGCGTAGACGCCGCGATGCACATTGGCGTAGTCACGGCGATAGAACTCGGCGAGGCCGTCGATCACCTGGCGCGGTTTTTCGGCACTCGCGCCGGAATCGAGGAACACCAAGCCGGGGTTGTTGTCGAAGATCGGGAATTCGCGCCGCAGCACGCGCGGATCGAGCGCGGCGCGCGGGTTGTCGGCCACCAGCGTGTCCATCCTACTCCTCCGGCCGGGCCAGCCTCGCGGCCAGCCGGCGCAGCAAATACTCGCGCGCGGCCGCGTCGTCGATTTCCTCGACCGCCTCGCGCAAAAAGCCTTCGATCAGCATTTGGCGCGCTTCGTCATCGGGGATGCCGCGAGCGCGCAGATAGAACAGCGCCGCCTCGTCGAGATCGCCGACCGTGGCGCCGTGGGCGCATTTGACGTCGTCCGCATAAATCTCAAGTTCCGGCTTGGTATCGATGACGGCGCGGCGGCCGATGATAAGATTGCGGCTGGTCTGCTGCGCATCGGTTTTCTGGGCATGCTCGCGCACGACGATCCTGCCCTGAAACGCACCGTGCCCGCGACCGGCCGCGACGCCCTTGATCAATTCGCGCGTCCGCCCGCCCACCGCGGCGTGATCGACCGCCGTGACGATATTGGCCTCGTCGTTGCCGGCGACCAGGAACGCGCCGTCGAGCCGGCAGCGCGCTCCTTCCCCGACGATGCGCACATTCGCTTCCTGACGCGCCCGGCGGCCGCTCAGCAACAGCGCAAACCCGTCGAAAGAGGAATTGGTGCCGAGCGTTGCATCGACCTGTGCCAGATGTACCGCTTCGATACCTTCTTCGACGAGCACCGCACGTGACAATTCCGCCCCCGTGCCGAGTTGTACGGCGACGACATCGTTCCGCCAGTAGCGGCCCTCGCCAATATAGGTTTCGACGATTCGCGCGCGTGCACCGTTGCCGAGCGAAATCAGGCTGCGGGTGTGGAATGAGCCGGCGGTCGCACCGGAACCGAGATGGATGATCTCGATTATCCGGTCGAGCGCGAGTTCCACCGCGATATCGAGCACATAACCATCGGCGAAAAACGCGGTGTTCAACGCGGTGAACGGGTGCGCCGAGTCCGCCGCATTGTCTTCGATCGCGGCCTGCACGAGATCGGCGCGGTCACGCATCGCTTGCGCCATCGACCCGAACCAGACCCCCTTCGGCAGCTTGAGATTGGAGAGGGCGGGTGAGAAACGGCCGTCCACCAACACCAGGCGGGAGTTGCCATCGGGCAGGGATACCGCCGAGAGGCGACGGCGCAGCGTAGCTTCGTCGGTGGCGGTGGCGGTGGCGCGCGCCGGCAACAAGGGATGCTGCTGCAAGGGCTGCAAATCGAGATAGCGCCAGTTCTCGCTGCGGCGGCTCGGAAAACCGAGTTCGGCAAAACGGGTCATCGATTGCTGCCGCCGCGCCGCCAGCCAGCCCGGCTCGGTGATGTCGCGCGCAAAGCAGGCGAGGTAATCACGCGCTTCGGGCTTTGCCGGAAATTCGACGACGGCGCTCATGCTATGCCCCTTGCGGGAACAGCGGGGCTGTTGGTGCATCGCCAATCCATGACAAGCACTCAGGCGGCAGCGCCGGCGGGGTCGCCGAACGTGCCGTAGCCGCTTTTTTCGAGTTCGGCGGCGAGGGTCTTGTCGCCTGACTGCACGATGCGGCCCTCCTGCAGCACATGCACATGGTCCGGTTCGACGTAATCGAGCAGGCGCTGGTAATGCGTGATCATGACGATCGAGCGGTCGGGGGCACGCAAGCCGTTGACGCCTTTCGCGACCACCCGCAATGCATCGATGTCGAGGCCGCTATCGGTTTCATCGAGGATCGCGAGGCGCGGTTCGAGCATCGCCATCTGGAAGATTTCGTTGCGCTTTTTCTCGCCGCCGGAAAACCCGACATTGACCGCACGCTGCAGCAGATCGTCGCCGATATCCAGCAATTTCAGCTTGGCACGCACGACGCGCAGAAACTGGCCGGCATCGAGTTCGGACTCGCCGCGATGGCGCCGCCCGGCGTTGACCGCGGCGCGCAGGAAATAGGTGTTGTTCACGCCGGGAATTTCGACCGGGTACTGAAAGGCGAGAAACACGCCTTCGCGCGCCCGCTCGTCGGCCGGCATCGCCAGCAGATCGCGGCCGCGATAGGTCACGCTGCCCTCGGTGATCTCGTAACCGTCACGCCCCGCCAGCACACTCGCCAGCGTCGACTTGCCGGAGCCGTTCGGCCCCATAATCGCATGCACCTCGCCGTCGCCGACGCTGAGGTCGATCCCTTTGAGGATCTCCCGCCCGTCATTGAGGCGCGCGTGCAGGTTTTTGATTTCAAGCATTGTTCTATAATCGGTTATTGCTCGGATACGCCCTGCCGCTCGGCGATCCGCACGAGCAGCGACATCATTCGTGAGAGGCGGTCTTCCTGGACGGCGAAACGGCTCTCCAAAGCGTCGAAACGCCTCTCCATCCCACTAAAACGCGCTTCAATACTGGAAAATCGAGACTCCAAGCCGGAGAAGCGGCTCTCCAACGCGGAGAAGCGGAGTTCCATATCGGTCATGCGTTCTGTGAGGCTTTGAACGCGACGGCCGAGAAACCGAAGATCGACGCCGTCTTCTTCGCGGTCGCTCATTGCACTGGTTCCATAATCAACCGACGCTGCCTTCGAGGCTTACCGCCAGCAGCTTTTGCGCCTCGACCGCGAACTCCATCGGGAGTTCTTTCAGCACGTCCTTGCAGAAGCCGTTGACGATCAGCGACAGCGCGTCTTCGTCCTTGATGCCGCGCTGGCGGCAATAGAACAGCTGGTCGTCGCTGATCTTCGATGTCGTCGCCTCGTGTTCGATGCGAGCGGAGGGGTTGCGCACCTCGATATAAGGGACGGTGTGCGCGCCGCAGCGGTCGCCGATCAGCAGCGAGTCGCATTGCGTGTAATTGCGCGAGCCCTCGGCGCGCGGCTGCACCCGCACCAGGCCGCGATAGGTGTTCTGGCCGCGCCCCGCCGAGATACCCTTCGAGATGATCGTCGAGCGGCTGTTCTTGCCGATATGGATCATCTTGGTGCCGGTATCGGCCTGCTGGCGGTTGTTGGTGATCGCCACCGAATAGAATTCGCCGACCGAATCGTCGCCTTCGAGCACACAGCTTGGATATTTCCAGGTGATCGCCGATCCGGTCTCGACCTGCGTCCACGAAATCTTCGACCGCGCGCCGCGGCAGGCGCCGCGCTTGGTGACGAAATTGTAGATGCCGCCTTTGCCTTCGGCGTCGCCGGGGTACCAATTCTGCACGGTCGAATATTTGATCTGCGCGTCTTCGTGCGCGATCAGTTCAACAACCGCGGCATGCAATTGGTTTTCATCGCGTTGCGGCGCGGTGCAGCCTTCGAGATAGCTGACATAGGCGCCCTTGTCGGCGATCAGCAGGGTGCGCTCGAACTGCCCGGTCTTGGCCGCATTGATGCGGAAATAGGTGCTCAGCTCCATCGGGCAGCGCACGCCCGGTGGGATGTAGGCGAATGAGCCGTCGCTGAACACGGCGGAGTTCAGTGCCGCAAAGAAATTGTCGCCCTGCGGCACGACGGTGCCGAGATATTTGCGCACCAGGTCCGGGTGCTCGCGCACCGCCTCGCCGAACGAGCAGAAGATGATGCCGAGCGCCCCGAGCTGGCCCTTGAAGGTGGTCGCCACCGACACGCTGTCGAACACCGCATCGACCGCGACGCCGACCGGCTGTACGCCGGCCAACGCCTCGCGCTCGCGCAGCGGGATGCCGAGCTTTTCGTACATCGCCAGCAATTCGGGATCGACCTCGTCGAGCGATTTCGGCCCGTCGCTCTGCTTTGGCGCCGAGTAATAGGTCGCTCCCTGGTAGTCGATCGGCGCGACGTTAAGCTTGGCCCAATCCGGCGCGGTCATCTCGCGCCAGGCGCGGAACGCCTCCAGCCGCCATTCGAGTAGCCAATCCGGCTCACCTTTTTTAGCCGAAATGAACCGCACGGTGCTTTCGTCGAGGCCGGGAGGCGCGCTATCGGCTTCGATATCGGTGACGAAGCCGTATTTGTAGCCCTCCTGCGAGAGCGAACGAACGGTCTGTTGTGTATCGAGAGTGGCGGTCATGGTGCTCGGATGCTGGCGAAAGGGGCTGGCTGAAGCGCGCTGATCGGGTGTGAACCCGGTCAGGCGTGGGCGCCGCGCGCGGCTGGTCGCGTCGCGGCCGTGGCCACCGGCGCAAAGGTAAATGGCACGATCATGTCGGCGAGCGAAATCGCCGACAGCGCGAGGCCCACCGCCTGATTGATCGCGGCCCAATGCGGCCGCGTCGGGCAATAGGTCGTATGCGCGCAATCGCTGGTATGGATCGAACATTGCGTCATGCCGATATCGCCGTCGATCGCCGCGACGACCTCGGCTACCGAAATCGCTTCCGGCCGGCGAGCCAGCCGATAGCCGCCGGCGGCCCCGCGCGTCGCCGCAGCGAGTCCGGCATGGGCCAGCGATTTCAACAATTTGGCGACTGTCGCCCGTGGCAGACGGGTGGCTGCTGCGATTGCCGTCGCGGTTTCTTGCCGCTCCGGATGGGCCGCGAGATAGGTCGCGACGATGACGCCGTAATCGGCGAGCTTGCTGAGGATGATCATCTATCGGGTGATGCTCAAATTCAAACCCGGCGCGAATTCGGACCGGATTGGTACGCAATACATCGGGGCTGGTGCCGTCGCGGTCAAGCCGAAATTGCTGATCCCGCCATGATTGCGGCGCATCGCGCGGTTGCGCTTCAGTGCCGCTCTCGGGGGTCGCGGCAGAGGCCGGCTTGCTTCGGTCCTCCGGGAAACCACTTGACGTACACGCCTATTTTTACCGCTGCTGTTGCCCCCGAATGAAGTTGCTGCCGCAATGAAACTGCTGATCATCGAAGATGACCGCGAAACCGCCGCCTATCTGGAAAAAGGCCTTGGCGAGAGCGGTTACGCGGTTGATCGGGCCGGCGACGGCAGGGACGGGCTGTTTCTCGCCACATCCGGCAGCTATGATGCGATCGTGCTCGACCGCATGCTGCCCGGCATGGATGGGCTGGCCTTGCTCGGGGCGTTGCGCGGCGCCGGCATCCGTACCCCGGCGTTGATCCTGTCAGCCCTCGGCAGTGTCGATGACCGGGTAAAGGGGCTGCGCTCCGGCGGCGACGACTACCTCGTCAAGCCGTTTGCGTTCAGCGAATTGCTGGCGCGGATCGAGGTGCTGCTACGGCGCGGCGCCGATACGCCGAGCGTCACCCGGCTGCGGGTCGCCGACCTCGAACTCGACCTGTTGACCCGCTTGGTCAAGCGCGGCGACAAGACGATCGAATTGTTGCCGCGCGAATTTCAGCTTCTCGAATATCTGATGCGCAATGCCGGCCATGTCGTGACCCGCACGATGCTGCTCGAAAACGTGTGGGACTATCATTTCGACCCGCAGACCAACGTGATCGACGTGCATGTCAGCCGGTTGCGGCAGAAGATCGACAAGAATTTCGAGCATCCGCTGCTGCATACCGTGCGCGGCGCCGGCTATAGCCTGCGCCCGTTGGATTGAGGGATAGGCGCGGCATATGACGGACGGCGCCGGGCATATTGATGCGTTGCCGATCGGCCGGGCGCCTGCGCCAGCGCTGGCGACGAAATCCGAGGCGAAACCCGTTGTCGCCGGGCCGGGCCGATTGCGCCGCACGGGCAGCGCGCTGTATCGCGCGGCGCGCCAACTGGTGCGGGCGCATGCGTTTCGTCTGGCCGGGTTGTATTTTCTGGTATTCGCCGTATCGGTCAGCGGCGTCCTGTTTTTTGTCTACTGGTCGAGCGCCGATTTCGTCGTGCGCCAGACCGAGGCAACGCTCGACGCCGAGATCACCGGCCTCGCCGAGCAATACGCACAGCGCGGCCTCAGCGGGCTGGTGCAGATCGTTGCGGCGCGCAGTGCCGGCGATCGCGGCGACGGCATGCTGTATCTGGTGACCAATCTCGACGGCCGCCCGCTTGCCGGCAACATCAAGGGGTGGCCGGAAGGGCTGGCGGTGCGCTCGGGGCCGCTATCGTTTCAAATCGAGGTGCCGGTCAAAGGCAAGATCGAGGCGCACTCGGCGCGCGGCGCGGTCTTTGCGATCCCCGAGGGCTACCGCCTGCTGGTCGGGCGCGACATCAGCGACGCGGCGGCCTTTCGCGACCGCATCCGCGCGACGCTCTTATGGTCGGGGCTGGTGGCGCTCGGCTTTGGGTTGATCGGCGGCACCGTCATGAGCCGCAACTTGCTGCGCCGGGTCGAGCAGGTGAACCGCACTGCCGAACGCGTCGTCGCCGGCAATTTGTCCGACCGGGTGCCGCGGCGCGGCACCAATGATGAATTCGACCAGCTTGCCGGCAACCTCAATGGCATGCTCGACCAGATCGAGCGGCTGATGACCGGCATGCGCGAGGTGACCGACAACGTCGCGCACGATCTGAAAACGCCGCTGTCGCGGCTGCGCGCGCGGCTTGAGCTGGCCCTGCTCGGCCCGGACGATCCGGCGGCACAGCAGGAGGCGATCCGGGCCGCGATCGACGAGGCCGATCGGCTGCTCGCCACGTTCAATGCGTTGCTGCGCATTGCTGAAGCAGAGGCGGGTGCCGGCAACCGCAATGGCGAATTGCTCGATCTGGGCGAGATCGCACGCGCCGCCGTGGAGCTTTACGAACCAGTCGCCGAAGAACAGGGTTTTGCGCTACGCCTCGATAGCGATCCCGCCTCGATCCGCGGCGATCGCCATCTGCTGTCGCAGGCCATCGCCAATCTGCTCGACAACGCAATCAAATATGGCGGGGTCGACTATGGCGGAGTTGGGCATGGCGTCAACGAGATCGCGATCGGCGTGGCGCGCCGTGACGACGGACGGCCGGTGATCGAAATTGCCGATCACGGGCCGGGCATTCCCGAAGCTGATCGCGAAACCGTGTTTAACCGGTTTGTCCGGTTGGAGCCAAGCCGCAGTACCCCAGGCAACGGCCTGGGGCTGAGCATGGTGCGCGCCGTGGCGCGCCGGCATGATGCGGTTGTGACGCTCGTCGATAATCACCCCGGACTCAAAGTGCGGATCGAATTTCCGGCATCAAGCCAGTTTGCAGCAGTGAACCAGACAGCGGCGAGCCAGGCAGCAGCGAGCCAGACAGCCTAGCGGTCGTTGCGCTCCGGCTCGGCATCGCTATGGTGGCGCGCGTCATGGTGGGCGCGGTCATCGATACGGCGAGCAGTCTCGACCATCATGTCGCGAAACCCCTGCTGGTCGAACCCGGCACTACGCAAGACTGGCGCCATAACGTCATCGACAAGCAGATCTTCGAGGCTCGCCTCATAGCGGCAGCATTCAGCGAATCCAGCCATGAACCTCTCCTTACCTGCAATATTCTACGCAACATGGCCGGAAAGCATGGCCGCTTTATGACCAGGACCCGGAAATTTCGCGGCAATTTATGCATGTGGCGGCCACAATTACCGTTTAAGTGGAACGCGCTGGGCGAGCACTTATTCCGGGCCGCGGCGTGATCGGTCGATTTGTTGCGGGCGTCGTCGAGGCGGCGCGGCGAGGCGCCGTGTTCGTGGTGCTCATCGGACTGCTGCTGTCGCTCGCCAGCGGCTGGTATGCCGCGACCCACCTGTCGATCGACACCGATCTCGGCCACATGCTGCCGCGCGATGTGGCATGGCGGCGCGACGAAATCGCACTCGACAAGGCGTTTCCGCAAAACGACTCGCTGCTGGTCGCGGTTATCGACGGCGAGACCGGCGATGCCGCGGAAACTGCCGCACGGGCGCTCGCCGAAGGCCTGCGTGCCGAACCCGACTTGTTTCACTATGTGCAACAGCCCGACGGTGGCCCTTTTTTCGAACAGAACGGCCTGTTGTTTCTGCCGGCCGCCGACCTCGCCGCGATGTCGGAACAGTTGATCGCCGCGCAGCCGCTGATCGGCAGCCTGACCCGCGACCCGAGCCTGCGCGGCCTGTTTGATACGCTGACATTGTTTGTGCGGAACGCCGGTGACGACAGATCGGTGGTCGAGCGGCTCAACCCGACACTGTCGGCGATCGCCAAGGCGACGCAGGCCGTGCTCGACGGTCATGCCGAGCCGTTGTCGTGGCAACACATTATGACCGGCCGGCCGGCGGATCAGCGCGACCGGCGCCGCTTCGTGCTGGCGCGGCCGGTGCTTGATTTCTCCGATCTGGAGCCGGGTGGCCGGGCGCGCGGCGAAATCCGGCGGCTTGCTGAGGAACTCGGCATCGATGCGCAGCATGGGTTGCGGCTGCGGCTGACCGGCCCGGTGGCGCTCGACGACGAGCAGTTTGCGACATTGCGGCAAGGCGCGCTGGAATCGACGGTGCTGTCGGTCGTTGCGGTCTGCGCGATCCTGTTTGCGGCGTTGCGCTCGGTAAAGCTGATGGGTGCGATCCTGGTGACGCTCGCCGCCGGCCTCGCATTGACCTTTGGCTTTGCGGCGCTGGCGATCGGGTCGCTGAACCTGATCTCGGTGGCTTGCGGCGTCTTGTTTATCGGCCTCGCAGTCGATTTCAGCATTCAGTTCAGCATCCGCTATCGCGACCAGCGGCACCACGTCGGCACGCTGCCGGCGGCGCTGCATCGTACCGCCGAGACGCTGGGGCCTGCGCTGGTGCTTGCCTCTGGGGCGACGGCGATTGGTTTTCTGTCATTTGTTCCGACGCCTTATGTCGGCATCCGTGAACTCGGCTGGATCGCCGGGTGCGGTATGATCATCGCGATTGCGCTGAACTTCCTGTTGCTGCCGGCGATGCTAACGGTGCTGCGGCCGCGCGGCGAACCCGAACCGATCGGGTTTCGCCGCGCCGCGCCGCTCGACCGCCTGCTCGCGGAACGGCGGCGCTGGGTGATTGCCGCTGCGGTGTTGCTGGCACTGCTCGGTCTCGTGCTGCTGCCGCAAGTCCGCTTCGATTTCGACCCGCTGAACCTGAAAAACCCGCACAACGAATCGGTCGCAACCGCGCGCGACCTGATGCAGGACCCGATGACGACGCCCTACACGGCCGAGGTTTTGACGCCCTCGCTCGCTGCCGCGCAGGTGCTTGCCGAAAAGCTCGGCGAGTTGCCGGAGGTTGCCCAGGCCGTTACCGCCGCGAGTTTTATCCCGGAAGACCAGGATAAAAAGCTGTCGGCGATCAGTGATCTCGCGCTGCTGCTGGGACCGGCGCTGACACCTGATACCGTTTTGCCGCTGCCAAGCGGCGCGGCGGCATTGAAATCGATGGCAGACGCGGCGGGGGCCTTGAAAACGCTCGCCGACGGAGAGGGACAAGGCAGCCCGGCCGGCCTGCTGGCGCAGGCTCTCAACCGTGCGGTGGCGCGCGGGCCCGGTATTGTGCCGCCGTTGCGGGACGCGCTGCTGAACGGTCTCAAACAGCAGCTGGCAATGCTTGCCCGGCTGGTGCAGGCGCAGCCGATCACCCTCGCGAGCCTGCCGGCGGAATTGCGCGACAGTTGGATCACCGCCGACGGACGGGCGCGGGTCGAAGTGTTTCCGCGCGGCGATGCGCGCGACCCCGCGGTGCTCGAAGCTTTTGTCGCGGCGGTGCGGACGATCGCGCCGGATGCGACCGGCACGCCGGTGACGATCCAGGAAGCCGGGCATCTGATCAGTTCTGCCTTTATCCAGGCCGGGATCACCGCGGTGGCGGCAATTACGCTGCTGCTCGCGCTGGTATTGCGGCGGGTGCGTGATGTGGCGTTAGTGGTGGCTCCGCTGCTGTTGTCGGCATTGCTGACGCTGGCGGTGACGGTGACGCTTGGCATGAAGCTCAACTATGCCAACATCATAGCGCTGCCGCTGCTGCTCGGCATCGGGGTCGCGTTCGACATCTATTTCGTGATGAACTGGCGCGCCGGACAGACGCACCATCTGCAATCGAGCACGGCGCGCGCTGTGATCTTCAGCGCGCTGACGACGATGTCGGCGTTTGGCAGCCTCGCCCTGTCGAACGATCCCGGGACCGCCGGCATGGGCGAGCTGTTATCGATATCGCTCGCCTGCACGTTGTTCTGCACGCTGGTCATTCTGCCGGCCCTGCTCGGCCCGGCTCCAGTCATCCCACCGAACGATCCGGTACAAGATCGCGGTAGCCGATCAGTTCGATCCCCAGTTCGGCAACCCGCCGACGTACATTCGGACTGACCAGCGCCGCCAGTTCCTCGGCGTGGCGATAGCCGGGCATCCCCGTCGCGAGTGCTGGTGTCGTCCGGCTTGCCGGGTGCGAATAAAGCTCGCTCACGCCCGGCGGCAGGCATGGCAGCAGCGCGAGCAGGCGCTGCTCGGTCATTGCGCCGCTCCAGGCGACGCCGAAGACGTGGTCGTTGGCCGCGATGCCGGCTCGGCGCAGCCGCCGGCGCAGCGCGGTGACAACCGGGCGATAGGCCGGCGGCTTGACCGGTTCGCCGGGCAACGCGCGGCGCAGCGGCTCGACCGGCTCGTCAGGCACGCGCATCGCGTGCATGCCGTAATCCCGCCCGATCTCGATGATGAGGCGCGCGACGGTCGGGTGCAGATGCATGTGCTTGTGCGCGTTGACATGGTCGAGCGCGAGGCCGGTGGCGCGAAACGCCTCGAACTGCGCACGGATTTCCGCGGCAAGTCGGCGGCGCATGCCGGGCACAAAGAAATAGCGAAAACCCGCAAGCCCTTGATTGTCGCCGAACCGGCCCTCCGCATCGACCAGCCCGCGGATGTCCGCCGCTGGCGACACCGCCACGCCGTCGATCAGCACAAGATGCAGGCCGACCCGCAAATTCGGCAGCCGCTGGGCGCACGCCACCGCGTCGGCGGCGGCCGGCGCGGCGACCATCAGGCTTGCAGTGGAAAGGATGCCGTCGCGATGCGCGATCTCGACAGCTTCGTTGACCGCAACGTCGCGCCCGAAATCATCGGCGCTGACGATTAACCGAAACGTGCTCGTCAACGATAGCGCCCAAGAGCACATGTCGTCCCGGCGCAGGCCGGGACCCGCTTGTCCGCAATACGGACAGTCAGAATCATGGGTCCCGGCCTGCACCGGGACGACATACGAGGAGGCCTGATCAGCCGGCCATTTCACGGTGGCGGAGAAACTGGAAGAACTCGACGCCTTCGCGCAGGCGGCGCTTCATCATCTGCGGGCTCTTGACCATCTCGGCGACCAGCGAGGCAATCTTTTTGCGGCGGAAATAGAAGCGTTTGTAGAAGACTTCGAGTGATTCGAAAATTTCGGTGTGGCTGAGATGCGGGTAGTGCAGCGGTGCGAGCTGCACGCCACGCTCGTCGGTCAATTCGGCATGCGCGATGTCGAGCCAGCCATTATCGACCGCCTGCCGATATAGCTCGGTGCCGGGATAGGGCGCCGCCAGTGACACCTGGATCGTGTGCGGGTTTATATCGGCGGCGAAATTGATGGTTTCCTCGATCGTCTCCTTGGTCTCGCCGGGCAGGCCGAGGATAAAGGTGCCGTGGATCGTGATGCCGAGATCGTGGCAGTCGCGGGTAAAGCGCCGCGCCACGTCGATCCGCATGCCCTTTTTGATGTTGTAGAGAATCTGCTGGTTGCCGGTCTCGTAACCGACGAGCAGCAGCCGCAACCCGTTGTCGCGCAATACTTCGAGCGTCTTGCGCGGCACGTTCGCCTTGGCGTTGCACGACCAGGTGACACCGAGCTTGCCGAGTTCCCTCGCGATCGCCTCGGCGCGTGGCAGATTGTCGGTGAAGGTGTCGTCGTCGAAGAAAAACTCCTTCACCTGCGGAAAGGCGCTTTTTGCCCGGCGGATTTCCTCGATGACATGCTCGACGCTGCGCACCCGGTAGCGGTGACCGCCGACGGTCTGCGGCCACAGGCAGAAGGTGCAGCGCGATTTGCAGCCGCGCCCGGTATAGATCGAGATGTACGGGTGCTTCAGATAGCCGATGAAGTAATCCTCGATCCGCAGATCGCGCCTGTAGACATCGGTGACGAAGGGCAGGCTGTCCATGTCCTCGATCATGGCGCGGTCACGGTTGTGCACCGCCACGCCATCGGCCCCGCGATAGCTCAAGCCGTCGATATCGGCAAAGGCGCGACCCTCGGCGACCTCCTTTATCGTAAAGTCGAATTCCTCGCGCGCGACGAAATCGATCGCCGCCGATTTAAGGAGGCTCTGCTCAGGTTCGACCGCCACCTTGGCGCCGACCAGGCCGATTTTGAGCCTCGGGTTGGTGTCCTTCAGTGCCTCGGCGACCTTGACGTCATTGGCGAAAGACGGCACCGAGGTGTGCAGCACCACCAGTTCGAAATCGCGTGCCTGCGTCAGGACCGTGTCGAGCCGGGTGCGGGCCGGCGGCGCGTCGATCAGCTTGCTGTCGGGCACCAGGGCGGCTGGCTGGGCCAGCCAGGTCGGATACCAGAACGAGCGGATTTCCCGCCGCGCCTGATAGCGCGATCCCGCGCCGCCATCGAACCCGTCAAACGAGGGCGGTTGCAGGAACAGGGTTTTCATCATGCCGCCTCGTCTCCCTCGATGCGCATCCGACCGCCCGACTCGATCCGGAACACATGGTCGCGCCAACGCACATTGCGCCCGAAAAAACTGCTCAGAAATACCGCAAACGACAAAACGTCGCGCAGCGGCAACAGCCATAGCCCGGTACGTGGCAGGTCCAGCCGATACGCCACGATCGCCGCCGACAGCCACCGCAGCAGCAGGGACAGCAGGACAAAGCCCCAGGCCGCGGCGCCCGCGCCGAAGGCAAGGGTGACAAGCGCCGGCAATACGATCGTGTGGGTGACGACCGAGCCGGCAAACCCAACCGGTGCCATCAAGCGGGTGGTGCGCGCCCAACGCACCTCGTGCTGCCACAGATCGGAGAAGGAAGGTTCGGTGACGTGGTTTTCAACAATGTAGCGCGACAGCACGGTCGACAGGCCAAGGTTGCGGACCGCCGCGCCGATCCGATGATCGTCGGCCAGTTCGTCACGTAACCGGGTGAAATCGCCGATCCGGCTCAACACGTCGCGGCGCAGCGCGATCGTCGCGCCAAAGCAGCCGCCGCCGACATTGAGCGCCTCGCCCATAACGGCGCTCGGCAGAAAACCGTAATTGATGTGCAGCGCAGCCAGCTGCGACCATAACCCGCGCCCCGGAATGGCCTTGTAGAGGCAGGTGACGAGACCGGTCTGCGGATCGGCCAGCGGCGCGGTAACGGCGCCAAGATAATCTGGCGTGACTAACATATCGCTGTCAGCGAGCACGACGATGCCGTGCCGTGCTGCCGGCAGCATGTTTTCGAGGTTCGCCACCTTGAGGTTGGTGCCGGCGACCCGCGAATCGACGACCAGGTTGATATCGCTGTCGGGCCGCTCGCGTATCAGCGCGCGCGCGACCGGTATCGCCTCGTCGGTGCGGTCACGCACCCCGAAGACGATCTGGAACTCAGGGTAATCCTGCTCGGCGAACGAGCGCAGATTGTCATGTAGCTGCGGCTCGGCACCGTGCAGCGGCTTCAGGACCGATATTGCGGGGCCGTCCGCGCCGGTTTCCAGAGGTCGCCGGGCAAATCGCAGCACGGCGATGGTGGCGGCGCCTGCATAGGTCCAGACGACCAGCAGCACCAAAGCGATACCAAGAAAAGTCACAGTGTCTCAGCCATGTTGCCGGTGTGTCGTCTTGGACATTGATTTGCATCGCGCTTGATGGCGGGATGCGTTGGTAACGGTGTCGGGGGTGACGGGGTGTCGGGGATCACGGGGTGTTGGGGCAACCTGTATTCCGGCGCATTTTTATCAGCGATCAGGCATCCGGACCTTTTCGTGCGAATTGTTGTTGTCTCCCGCCGGGCCGTCTTACGTTGCATGGCCGCCAGCCTGATGCTGCCAGCGCTTGTCGCAGGCTGTGCGACGCCTCCGAGCGATCCGACTGAGCGTGCCGCGTTCGAGCGCAACAAGGACCCGCTCGAACCGCTGAACCGCCGAATCTTCGACGTTAATCTGTTTATCGACCGCATCCTGCTCAAGCCGGTAGCCAAAGTTTATGTTGCAGTTCTGCCCGAACCGGCCCGAGACGCCGTAAAGCGCGGCCTCGACAACATGAAGGAGCCGGTCGTCTTCATCAATAACGTGCTGCAAGGCGAACCGGAACGCGCAGGGATAACCGTCGGACGCTTTGTCGTCAATTCGACGCTCGGGCTCGGCGGGCTGTTTGATGTCGCAGGGCAGTGGGGCCTCGAAAAGCAGGTCGGAGATTTCGGTCAGACCCTTTATGCCTGGGGCCTGCCGGAGGGGCCGTATCTGATGGCGCCGCTGCTTGGCCCGTCGAACCCGCGCGATCTCACCGGCATGGGCATCGACGCCTATATGGACCCGTTCAGTTTTCTCGCGACCGCCGAAAACCTCGATCCGATGCAGATCACCCGGTTCGTCGTCGATGGCGTCGACCAGCGCGCCCGCAACCTCGATACGCTGGACGATCTGCAGGCGAACTCGCTCGATTTCTACGCGCAACTGCGCAGCCTCAGCCAGCAGCGGCGGGCCGCCGAGTTGCAGCATAATTCGGCGCCGGAACCGGTCGGCGACCTCTATAAAGACCCAGGGCAATCACCAGCCCCGCCGACCGGACCGCAACCGACTCGACGCCAGCCCGTCAACCCCCAGCCCGTCAAACTCCAGCCCACGCCACCGCAGGGGGCGGCGGGGCTGGCACGGGTCGCGGCGGGGAATGCCAATGCCGGCAGAACCCACATCGCGACGGGGACACCGACGCCGCGGCCGGCATTGCCTTTGGCGCTGTCGGGATTTGCCGATGCTCCGGTGTCGCTGACCCTGCCGGCAGCGGCGGTCTGGTCAGCCCGTCCGTAGCGAGGCGGCGCGCTGGTCGAGCATGCGGGCAAGGCCGTCGGCGCCGCCTTTTTGCAACACTGAGGCAAATTCCGAGCGCCGCGTCGCCAATTCGCTGATCGTGCCGCTCAGATACACGTCGATGATCTTCCAGCCGCCCGCGGCGTCCGGCCGCATCAGATAGTTTAAAACGATTTTTTCGCCATTGGTTTTGATCAGCCAGCTTTTGACCAACGTGCCGTGGGCATTGGCGGCCGCAGTCGGATCCACCTGAAAACGCTCGCCGCCGTAATCGTCGAAGCGGCTGGCATAGACCGAGATCGTATAGCGGCCGAACGCGGCGGCGACCCGCTGCTGCTGGTCCGGAGTCATCTGGGCCCATCCCGGCCCGACCGCGAGGCGGGCCATCAGTCCCAGGTCGAAGGCTTGCTCGATGGCCGGCGCCAGCTGCGCATAGCGCTGATCGAACCGCAACTGCCTGGCCTGCCGCATCACCGCCAGCAGGGTATCGTAGAAGCGCTGGATCACCGCGGCGCCGCCACCCGAATCCGCTGCGAAAACCGGTCGGGCGGCTGCGAGAAGCATCGGCAGGCCAAACAGAAAGCGTCGGGAAACCAGCATGAGGGTTCGGTCAAAGGCTGTGGCGCGGGGGCGTTTGCTGATAGCAAAGCGCCGGTACTGATAGCAAAGCACGGGTACTGATAGCAAAGCACTGGCGGCGGCACAGAGATAAAATGTTCTCGTGCCGCGCGGTTGTCCTAAATTGCGGCGAGCCGCCGCAGGATTGCGCGTGGTGCGCTAAGTGTGGCAGGGGTATGGATTGTATTTCGTGCCGTGCGGCACGAAGTAGCCCAGCCGAGGCAATGAGGCGCAACGATGCGAGTAGTGCTGGCTCAGCCGCGTGGATTTTGCGCTGGCGTTGAACGGGCGATCGAGATTGTCGAGCGGGCCATCGAGAAATACGGGCCGCCGATTTATGTGCGCCACGAGATCGTGCACAACCGGCACGTCGTCGAGCGCCTGCGCGCCAAGGGGGCGCAGTTTGTCGATGAGATCGACGAGGTGCCGCCCGGCTCGGTGACGATCTTCAGCGCGCACGGTGTCGCCAGCGATATCGAGCGGCGCGCCGGCGAGCGCGGCTTGCCGGTTATCGATGCGACCTGCCCGCTGGTCTCCAAGGTGCATATCGAAGGGCAGCGCTATGCCAATCAAGGGCGCGAAATCGTCCTGATCGGGCACGCCGGTCACCCCGAGATCGAGGGCACGATGGGCCGCATCACCGGCCGGGTACACCTGATATCGCGGCCGGAAGAAGTCTCCCGGCTGGTGGTTGCCGATCCCGACAAGCTCGCCTTCATCACTCAGACGACGCTGAGCGTCGATGATACCCGCGCCGTGATCGAGGCGTTAAAGGCGCGGTTCCCGTTGATCGTCGGCCCTGACACCAAAGACATCTGCTACGCCACGCAAAACCGCCAGCGTGCGGCGCGTGAACTGGCAAAGCTGGTCGATGTCGTTCTCGTGGTCGGCGCGCCCAACAGCTCGAATTCAAATCGGCTGCGCGAGATCGCGGCGGAATGCGGCGTGCCGAGCTATCTGATCGAAGACGCGCGGGCGCTCGACCCGGCGTGGCTCAAGGGTGTGTCGTCGGTAGGAATTACCGCGGGCGCTTCCGCCCCCGATGAGCTGGTCGAGCAGCTGATCGCCCATTTGCAGGCGATGAGCGACACGGAGGTCGAGGTGCTGCCGGGCGTTACCGAAAACGTCCGGTTCCGCATGCCGCCGCAACTCGCCGACAGTCCTGCCAGCACCTGACGTTCTTTACGAGGATTTCCGTGGCCATTTCGCTGCATCAGAAGATTCGTGTCGGCGCCTATGTGGTTGGGCAGCATCTGCGCGGCGTGCGCCGCTATCCGCTCGTGCTGATGCTGGAGCCGCTGTTCCGCTGCAACCTTGCCTGCGCCGGTTGCGGCAAGATCGACTATCCCGACGCGATCCTGAACCAGCGGCTCAGCGTTGCCGAATGCCTCGAAGCGGTCGATGAATGCGGCGCGCCGGTGGTCGTGGTAGCCGGCGGCGAACCGCTGCTGCACCGCGAAATCGAGGAAATCGTCGCCGGCATCATTGCCCGCAAGAAATTTGTCTATCTCTGCACTAATGCGTTGCTGCTCGAAAAAAAAATCGACCGGTTTTCGCCCAACCCCTATTTCGCCTGGACAGTGCATCTCGACGGCGGCCGTGACGACCATGACCGTTCGGTGTGCCAGCCCGGCGTCTACGACAAGGCCCTGGAGGCGTTGAAGCTCGCCAAGTCGCGCGGTTTTCGGGTCAACATCAACGCGACGCTGTTCGACAATGCCGATCCCGAGCGGATGGCCGGTTTTTTCGACACGATTACCGATCTCGGTATCGACGGCATGACGATCTCGCCGGGCTATGCCTATGAGCGCGCCCCCGATCAGGAGCACTTCCTCAACCGGCGGCGTACCAAGGAATTGTTTCGCGACATCTTCCGGCGCGACCCGAAGCGCCGCTGGTCGTTCAACCAGTCGAGCCTGTTTCTTGACTTCCTGGCCGGCAACCAGACCTATCATTGCACGCCGTGGGGCAACCCCTGCCGCAACTATTTCGGCTGGCAGCGCCCCTGCTATCTGCTCGGCGAAGGCTACGCCAAGACCTTCAAGGAACTGATGGAAGAGACCGACTGGGATTCATACGGCACCGGCAATTACGAAAAATGTGCCGACTGCATGGTGCATAGCGGGTACGAAGCAACCGCTGTTGTGGATTCGGTCCACCATCCGGTCAAGGCGGCGATGACCGCATTGCGCGGTGTACGCACGCAGGGCGAGATGGCGCGGGATATCCCGTTAGACCGGCAGCGGCCGGCTGAGTATGTCTTTTCCCGGCATGTCGAAGACGCCATGAGCCGGCTCGATACCGGCAAGTCCGGCACCGGCAAGCCCGGGAACGGGCGCCGGAGCGGAAAACTCGCCGCCGAGAACGCGGGCCGCGCCGGCTAGCGCCACCAGCGCACGGCGGGTTTCGCGCGCCACCCCGAGCAGCGCGCCGAGTTGGCGCGGCCGCCGCAATATTTCGGCGAGCACTTGGCGGATCGCCGGGGTGCCGTCATCGGCCAGTGGTATCAGGGCGGCCGGCGGCAACTGCCGGTTCGCCGGGTCGGCGATAGCGCGCAGTACCAGAAACGGGATGCCGGCCGCGGCCGCGGCGCGCGCCACTGCGGCGCTTTCCAGATCGACGGCCAACGCGCCTGTGTCGCTCCAGGTGCGCGCTTTGTCGGCCTGCGTCGAGACCACACTCTGCGCCCCTAGCACCGGCCCGCAAATGGCGCCGATACGCGTGGCGACCTGCGTCATCCGGCGGCTGAAATCGTCGCTCGGGCGCCACCGAGTCGCCGCGTCGATGACCTCGGTCGAAAGGACGATGTCGCCGGAGCGCAAATGCGGCGCGAGGCCACCGGCTATGCCGAAGCTGACAAGACATTGCGCGCGCCGTGCTGCCGCCGACACCAGCGCTTCGGTGCGATCGGGATCGCCGCCGCCGACGATCACATCGAACCCGGCGGCGCGGGCCGCCCGTCCCTCCGCGGCGAGCCCGGAGGCACAGAGCACCGTGGCTAATGTGAACATTAACGCAGCCCCCCGCTGCGGCACCGGTTGCCGATAACACTATACCAAGCTGGAATTTTCTTCCAAAGCCGGCGGCCCTGCTACAACCCGAACGTCACCTGCGGCGAATTTGCCTGCGACAGCCGGCGATAGCGAGCCAGCGCCCAGAGCGGGAAAAACGCGCGATAGCCGTGATAACGCAGATAGAAGACGCGCGGAAAACCGACCGCCGTGTACCACGGCTCGTCCCAGTTGCCTTCTTCGTCCTGGCTGTCGAGTAGGTAGGCGACGCCGCGCGCCACCGCCGGGTTGTCGACCTCGCCAGCCGCCATCAGGCCGAGCAGCGCCCATGCAGTCTGTGATGCGGTGCTAAAGGCTGCGGTGCCGCGCGGGGCGTCCGGCATATAGCTCTCGCTGTGTTCACCCCAGCCGCCATCGGGACGCTGGCAGGCGAGCAGCCACGCGACCGCGCGCCGCATCTCCGGGCCGCGCGAATCGACCCCCGCGGCGTTGAGGCCGGCCAGCACCGACCAGGTGCCGTAGATGTAATTGGTCCCCCACCGGCCGAACCAGCTGCCGTCGGCCTCCTGCTCGTCCCGCAGATACGCCAGCGCCTTGGCCAGCTCCGGGCGATCGGACCCCGGGCCGAGCTGCGCCAGGAACCCGACGCAACGGGCGCTGACATCGACGGTCGGCGGGTCGAGCAGCGCGCCGTGATCGGCGAACGGAATGTGGTTCAGATAGGAATGCATGTTGTCGGCGTCGAACGACCCCCAGCCGCCGTTGCGGCTCTGCATTCCGACGACCCATTCGGCCGCCCGGTCGATCGCGTTTTTGTAGCGCGCGCCGTCGAAACGATCGAGTGCCAGCGCCACCGCGGCGGTGTCGTCGAGATCGGGATAATGCGGGTTTTCATACTGAAAAGCCCAGCCGCCGGGGCGCAGCTTGGGGCGCGTCGCGGCCCAGTCGCCGACCGTGTCGAGAACCTGCTTGCCGGCGAGCCAGTCGAGCGCGCTGCGGATCGTCGGGTTGAGGCGCGAATCGCCAACGTCCATCAGCGCGTGGCAGGCCAGCGCTGTATCCCACACCGGCGACACGCAAGGCTGGATGTAGCTGCGCTCGCCGTCGATGACGAGCAGCTTGCGGATCGCCGCCAGCGGTGTCGCGCAATACGGGTGGTCGGGCGGGTATCCCAGGCAATCGAACATCATCAAGGCGTTTGACATCGCCGGGAAAATGCCACCGAGACCGTCGTCGCCGTTGAGCCGCTCGCTGACGAACGTCACCGCCCGGTCAATCGCGCGGCGTCGCGGATCAGCCGGAAACAGTGGCTCGGCCAAGCGCAGCAGCCGGTCCAGCAACGCGAAGGCATGGCCAATCGGCGAGGCGGTCGCCGGCGAAATCCAGTCGCGTACGCTTTCCGGCGGTTCGACGAACAGCTCAGCGATCGTCACGCCCTTCGGATTGCGGGCGGCCGGACGCTGCGCCATCAGCACCAGCATCGGCACCAGCACGGTGCGCGACCAATACGAAATCTTGTTGATATGAAACGGAAACCAGCTCGGCAACAGCATGATTTCGACCGGCATCACCGGCACGGCCCGCCACGGCACCTCGCCGAACAGCGCCAAGGTAATGCGGGTGAAGACATTGCAGTTGCGCGCCCCGCCGCGCGCCAGAATGGCAGCGCGGGCACGCGCCATGTGCGGTGCATCGATCGGGTCGCCGGCGGCTTTCAGCGCGAAATACGATTTGACCGAGGCGCTCAGATCCATGTCGCCGGCATAATACAGCGGCCAACCGCCATCGGCCCCCTGGATCGAGCGTAGATAGGATGCGATTCGGGGTTCGAGGACGGGGTCGATCGTATCGAGATAATGCTGCAGCAGGATGTATTCGGCGGGGATCGTCGCATCGGCTTCGAGCTCGAACACCCAATGGCCGTCGCTATGCTGCGACGACAACAGCGAATCGACCGAGCGCGAAATCGCCGTATCGAGTTCCGCCGCCGGGGGGCGCGTCTCGGCGAGCAGCAGATCGTTCTTGGGTGTGGCCGTCATTCCGCTCTTCATGGCAGCGCGCGCTGGCAATCCTCGATCGGTCTTGAAGTTCCGTGGGCGGGCATCGGGCCGGGCTGCACTGTACTGAGTTGAGTTGCCGGCACTCTGAAGCGACTTTGGCGTATCTGCGCCGCAGCGGCAAAGCCGGAGCGAATAGCGCCTTCGATCGTAGCCGGCAAGCCGGTTTCGACATAATCGCCCGCAAGGTGAAGGTTCGGCCAATTCGTCGCGGTCGCCGGGCGGCGCCGCAACTGCGCCGGTGTCGCCCGAAACGTGGCGCGTCGCTCCTTGATAATCCGCGCCGGTGGTACGCTGCCGGGTGGCAACCCGTGCACCAGCGCCACATCGCGCCACAGCACGTCGCGCAACTCCCCGGCCGAACACCCGACGATGCGGTCAGCGGCGCTGACCGTCACCGACACGATGTCGCGCTTGCGGAACACCCATTCTGCGGTGGCGCCGATCACGCCGGTAAAGACGGCCGCCTGCGGCGGCAGGGTGTAACGGAAATGGGCGTTGACGATCGGGGCGTAATCGTCGGGAACGGTCAGCCCTGGTATAAGGCGCTCGGCGATCGCCGCCGGCACCGCGAGGATCACGCTGTCCTGCGGCGCGAGGGTCACCGCCGCCTCGTCGAACAGCAATTCGCCAACCCGTCCGCCGGTGAAGGCGAGCGCCTTCAACCGGGCGCCGAATCGAACGCGGCCGCCGTGTCGCGCCAGAAACGCCAAGGCCGGATCGACGAGGCTCTCCGACAACCCTAGCGACGGCAAGAGCGGACGGCACGCCGCAGCACCTCGGCCCAGTGTTTCGGCCAGAATCCGCCACACCAATCGGGCGGAGGCTTCGCTTGCCCCGGTATTCAATGCTGCGACGGTTATCGGCTCCCACAAGCGATGGAACAGCGCCGTGTCGGTTGGCAGCATAGCCGCGACGGTGCCTTCGTGCGGAGCGAAGCGCAGCCGCAGCGCCGCGAAATAATCGGGCGCCCGCGTGCCCGGAACCCGGCGGGCGGCATCGAGCAGCCACCACGGCATCCGGCCCGGTCCCGGCCGCACGGTCCAGCGCTCACCGGTCGCGACATCGACAAATGGGATCGCCGCCTCGCCCGCCGGCTCGAACGTGTCGAGGGCACCGATACGGTTGATATAGGCCAGCGCGGAGGTATTGCCGGACAGCAGCAGGTGATTGCCGTTGTCGATACGGCAGCCGAGTTCGCTATCGACAAACGAGCGGCAACGTCCGCCGGCCTGCGGCCCGGCTTCGTAAAGGCTGACGTGGCAGCCCTGTGCCGCGAGATCGACCGCGGCGGCAAGCCCGGCAAGGCCGGCTCCCACGATATGCACCTGCGGCGGCCGTGAGGCGTCTGCTATCGAAGATGCTGCCATCAGAGAAACCCGTGGCGCAGCACCAGCCACAATTTCTGCGGCTTCGACAGGCTGACCCGGCGGCCGGGGTCGCGCCAGCCGTCGCGCAGCAGGGCATCGAGCATCGCGCGGTAAAAGGCGCCCATCACCGCCGCCGGGCGCATCGCACGGCGCGAGCATTGCGCCATCGCCTGCGCCGCGTCGGCAAAATGCCGTTCGGCGATCGCCGCGACATCGCGGCAAACTGCCGGCAAGGCCGGGTGGCGCAGCACGTTGAGCGGCTCGGCGCCGCGAATACCGTGCCGATCGAGAATTTCGCGCGGCAGATAGAGCCGGCCGCGCTGCGCATCCTCGTCGATGTCGCGCAGAATATTGGTCAGTTGCAGGGCGCGGCCCAGCGCGTCGGCCACCCGGTGCGCCGCCGCGCTGGCATCGCCGAACACATGCACCGACAAATGCCCGACTGCCCCAGCGACCCGGCCGCAATAGCAATCGAGCGTCGCCAGATCGGGCGCCCGAATATCCTCGATTGCATCCATCTCCATGCCGTCGATAACGGCGTGGAAATCGTCGCGGCGCAGGTTGAAGCGGCTCACCGGTTCGCTCAAGGCGCGCGCCACGAGATGCGTCGGCCGGCCGGCGTACAACGCCTCGATTTCGTCGTGCCAGGTTGCCAGCCCGGCCTTCTTCTGTTCCGGCGGCAGCAGGTCGTCGGCGATGTCGTCGACCTCGCGGCAGAAGGCATAGACTGCGTACATGCCGTTGCGCCGATCCGGCGGCAACAGGCGCATCGCCCAATAGAACGAGGTGCCGGCCGCCTCCACCCGCTGGCGAATGATCTCGCGCAGCGCGTCGTCGTCGGGGAGCGCCCCGACCCCGTCGGATACCGCGTCGGTCATCGCCGGTGGCGCGCGAAGAGGCCGTTGCAGAACGCCGCCGCGACATCGGTCTTGGACAGCTTGACGCGGGTCGCCAGCGGGTCGCCGCGGCGCAGCCGATGCGCCAGCCGTGCCGCCAGCGCGACGATCACCGCCGATTCGAGGCGCAACCCGCGCGCGGCGACGCGCGGCGGCAGGTCGCGCGCGGTTGCCACAAGGTTCTCGGTGCGGTCGAGCAGGCCGTCGAGAACCCGGCGCAACCCCGGCTGCGTTCGGGGCGCGGTCAAGGCCTCGACGCCGGTGCCGGCCGCCGCGAGATCGTCGAGCGGCAGGTAGACGCGGTCGAGGTTGCGGAAATCCTCGGCGCAATCCTGCAGGTGGTTCAGCACCTGCAACGCGGCGCACAGCGCGTCGGAGGCCGGCCAGGTGTCGCGGCTCTCGCCGTGCAGGTCGAGCAGTTGCCGCCCGACCGGTGCGGCGGAATAGCGGCAATACTCCATCAACTCGGCCCAGTCGCGATAGCGCAGCTTGGTCGTGTCGAGCCGGAAGGCGCGCAGCACGTCGTGGCAATGCTGTGCCGTCGTACCGGTCGTGGCGAGGCTGAGGCGCATCGCCGTCGCGGCGGGCGAATCGTCGCCCGCCGAATCATCGCCAGGGACGCCGTCGAGGATCGCCGCCATGCGGTCGAGGCGGCGCAGCTTTTCGTCGGCAGAAAAGGCTGGGCTGTCGGCAATGTCGTCGGCGTTGCGGGCAAAGCGGTAAAAGGCGTGGACATGCGCGCGCAGGTCGCGGCGGATCAGCCACGAGCCGACCGGAAAATTCTCATCGCCGCGGCCTTTGCCGGACGGTGCCTCAACAGTCGCTATGCTGGAGATCGTATCGGCCGCAGCCGGCGGATCGGCAACAAGTGTCCTCATGTCAGGTATTTGTTGCTTTTGAACCATGCGATGGCATCGGCGATCGCCTGCTGTGCCGGCCGAGCCGCGTGGCCCAATTCTGCAATGGCGCGAGCCGAGCTGAAAAACATCTTTTTGCGCGACATGCGGACAGCGTCGATTGTCGCAAAAGGCGGACGGCCGGTCATCCGCGCCATCATTTCCGCGCCGGCGGCCAGCGGCAACACCGCCGCCACCGGCAGCCGAATCGATGGCGCGCGCCGTCCGCTCAGCCGCGCCACCTCGGTCAGAATCGCCCCGAGGCCGAGATTCTCGCCGCCGAGAATATAGCGCCGGCCGATCTCGCCGGCTTTTGCGGCAAGCAAATGGCCGACCGCGACATCGTCGACATGCACGATATTGAGGCCGGTATCGACAAAGGCCGGCATGCGGCCGCGCGCTGCCTCGATGATGATCCGGCCGGTCGGGGTCGGCTTGACGTCGCCTGGCCCTACCGGGGTCGACGGGTTTACGATGACCGCCGGCAGGCCGCGCTCTGCAATCAGCCCGGTAACGACTTCCTCGGCCTGGAATTTCGATAATTTGTAAGGGCCGATCATGTCCGCAGCGGTGCTCGGAGTGTCCTCGTCGGCGATGCCGTTGCGCACGATACCCAGGGTCGCGACGCTGCTGGTATAGACGATGCGCTCGACCTCGCCATCGAGCGCGGCCAGCATCAGGTTTCGAGTGCCCTCGACATTGATCCGGAACATCGTCTCCGGATCGGGCACCCACAGCCGGTAATCCGCCGCGACGTGAAACAGATAGCGGCAGCCGGCGACGGCCTTGGACAGCGATTTCTGGTCTTCGAGGGAACCTTCACTGATGTCGACCGGCAGGTTCGCCAAATTGCGGCGGTTGCCGCGCGGCCGCGCCAGCACCCGCACGCGATGTCCTGCCTTCAGTAACGTCCGCGCCACGGCGGCGCCGACAAAGCCGGTCGCCCCGGTAACCAAGCACAGGCCCGAAGGCAGGGCCACCGACATGTTCCGACCGTTACCGACCACCGTGCCCTCTGCCTCGATCCCGACCATCTTGAATTAACACGCGCAGCAGCTTTATGCGTTCAAAACGACGCGCAGGAATCACGCGTAATGATTCCGACCGACTGCTGATGAAAACGCAATTTGTAGGCGTTGATCACCGCTGACAGGCGGCCAGCAAGCGCAGGCTCGCGTTTTGCGGCAATCAGCAGGATCGTCGTCGGCTCATGGGCGATCTTTTGCGATGCAGGGTTGCGCCACTGTCCTGCGCCGTCGAATACGGTGAAGCCGTCGGGGAAATTGGGTGTGATGGTTTGCACGGCGAACTCGGCCCAGGCGGCTGTGTCGATCCGCGCTCGCCCAAAAAACAGCTCGGCGACCAGCATGCGCTGTTCCCCCGGCAGCAGGCAGACATAGGAGGCGGGCGCCGGCGCCGCTGGCGCATCTCGCGGCGGTAGCTGTGCGCAACCCACAACGACCGTCAACCCTAGAACCATGCCTGCCCGGGCAAGACCCGGCATGCGCCGCGGCCGCGGACGAGACGGCGCCGTCGCCGTCGGCCTCGCCTACTCCGCCGCTGCGAGCACGGCGATCGGCTCGACCTTGGCGGCGCAGTATTTGAATTCGGGAATCTTGCCGACCGGGTCGAGTTGCGGGTTGGTCAACACATTCGCGGCCGCTTCGGCGTAGCAGAACGGGATGAACACCATGCCAGGCGCGACATTGCTGTCGGCGCGCGCCTTCAATTCGATATGACCGCGCCGCGTCGTGACCCGCACCGGGTCACCCGCGGCGACGCCGAGCCGGCGCAATTCGATCGGTGCGAGACTCGCCACCGCCTCCGGTTCGATGTCGTCGAGCACGGTGGCGCGGCGGGTCATCGCGCCAGTGTGCCAATGTTCCAGCTGGCGGCCAGTCGTCAACACCATCGGGTATTCCGCATCAGGCTCCTCGGCCGGCGGGATGATCGCGGCCGGCACCAGCTTGGCGCGGCCCGATTCGGTCGGAAAGCCGTCGCCGAACACGATCTCGTTGCCCGGCTTGTCCTCGGCGTCGCAGGGGTAGGTCACCGAATCTTCGCGCAGCAGCCGCTCCCAGGTGATGTTGTCGAGCGACGGCATCGCAAGCTTCATCTCGGCGAACACATCGGCCGGCCCTTCGTAATGCCAGTCGCATCCCATGCGCCGGCCGATCTCCTGGATCGTCATCAGGTCGAGCCTGGCGTTGCCGGGCAGCGGCAAAGCGGCGCGGCCCATCTGCACCTGCCGGTTGGTGTTGGAGACCGTGCCGTTCTTTTCCGGCCAGGCCGAGGCCGGCAGCACCACGTCGGCGTATTTCGCGGTTTCGGTGAGGAAAATGTCCTGCACGACGAGATGTTCGAGATGTGCCAGGGCGTGCCGGGCGTGCTCGACGTCCGGGTCCGACATCGCCGGGTTCTCGCCCATGATGTACATGCCCTTGATCTCGTCGCGGTGCACCGCATCCATGATCTCGACCACCGTCAGGCCGGCTTTTTCGTCGAGCGGGGTGTGCCACAAGGCTTCGAATTTTTCGCGGATCGCCGGGTTCACCACCGACTGGTAATCGGGATAAACCATCGGAATAAGTCCGGCGTCGGAAGCGCCCTGCACATTGTTCTGGCCGCGCAGCGGGTGCAGCCCGGTGCCCGGCCGCCCGACATGCCCGGTCACCATCGCCAGCGCGATCAGGCAGCGGGCGTTGTCGGTGCCGTGGGTGTGCTGCGAGATGCCCATGCCCCAGAAGATGATGCCCTTTTCGGCGCGGGCGTAAGTGCGCGCCACGTGCCGCAGGGTGGCGGCGTCGATGCCGCAGATCGGCGCCATCTTTTCCGGGCTGTAATCGTGAATGTGCTCGCGCAGCTTTTCGTAATCCTGGGTATGGGCCTGGACGTATTGCCGGTCCGTGAGGCCCTCCTCGATGATCGTGTGCAGCAGCGCGTTGAGCATTGCAACGTCGCGGCCGGGCGTGAAATGCAGGGTGCCGGCGGCATGGCGCACCAACCCGTGGCCGCGCGGGTCCATCACGAACACCTTGGCGCCGCGCTTGGCGGCCTGCTTGAAGAAGGTCGCGGCGACCGGGTGGTTTTCGGTCGGCCGGCAGCCGATCACGATCATCACGTCGGCATCCTTGGCCGCCATGAATGGCGCGGTGACCGCGCCCGAGCCGATCCCCTCCATCAAGGCCGCGACCGATGAGGCATGGCACAGCCGGGTGCAGTGATCGACATTGTTGCTGCCAAAGCCGGTGCGCACCAGCTTTTGAAACAGATAGGCCTCTTCGTTCGACCCTTTGGCCGAACCGAACCCGGCGAGCGCGCGTTTCCCCCCACCTTGCCCGGCGCGGTCGCGGATTTTGACGAGCCCACCGGCGGCGCGGTCGAGCGCCTCTTCCCAGGTTGCCTTGCGAAAATGCGTGTAGGGGTTGGCTGGGTCGATAGCGACATCGTGCTTCGGCACGCCGTCCTTGCGGATCAGCGGCTCGGTCAGCCGGTCGGAATGATGCACATAGTCAAAGCCGAACCGTCCCTTGACGCACAACCGGTTCAGGTTTGAGGGGCCTTCCTTGCCTTCGACCGCGATGATGCGGTCGTTCTTGATCTGGTAGGTCAGCTGGCAGCCGACGCCGCAATAGGGGCAGACGCTGTCGACCGTGCGATCCGGCGCGTTGGTGAAAACGCCGTTCGCATCGACCTGGGTCGCCGGCATCAGCGCGCCGGTCGGGCAGGCCTGGACGCACTCGCCGCACGCGACGCAGGTGCTGTTGCCCATCGGGTCGTCGAAATCGAATACGATCTTTTCGTGATGGCCGCGCGCCGCCATGCCGATCACGTCGTTGACCTGCACCTCGCGGCAGGCGCGGACGCACAGATTGCACTGGATGCAGGCGTCAAGCTGTACCGCCATCGCGACGTGGCTGCGGTCCGGCGCCGGTGCGTGGCGCTGCGGGAAACGGCTGGCGGATACGTCGAGCTTGTCGGCCCATTGCCACAGCGACGAGTTCGGGTCGTGCGCGACGTCGCGTTCCGGCTGGTCGCCGATCAGCAGCTCGAACACCATCTTGCACGAGAATTTGGCGCGGTCGCTGGCGCTCTTGATTTTCATGCCGGCGGTCGGCTTGCGGATGCACGAGGCCGCCAGCACCCGCTCGCCCTCGACCTCGACCATGCAGGCGCGGCAGTTGCCGTCGGCCCGATAGCCCGGCTTTGGCAGCCAGCACAGATGCGGAATCTCGGTGCCGAGCCGGTTGGCCACCTGCCAGATCGTCTCGCCCGGCAACGCCTCGACCTCGTTGTCGTCGAGCGTAAAACGGATCGGATCGCTCATCGCGACATCCCCACGAATGTCGTCTCGGCCTGCGCCGGGATGACGAATGAAAACAACCGTCTGTCCATCATACCCGCTGCAACTTTTGGATGAAGTCGTTCACCGCAGGCTGCGTCCAGGCATCGCCGTGCCGCCAGAAATCCAGCAACGCGGACTTGTTCTGTAACACCCAATCGATCGCTTGCGGCGCCGTCTGGCGCACTACGCGATCCGGTAGAGAATTGGCGACGATTGCGGAGGCGTCGGCGAGCGATACCGAGAAACTTGGCTCAGTCCGGCCCGGTTGCACAAAATATTTTATGCGCGGCCCCTGCGACCCCATCGCGGTCGAGATGAAGATCGTACCAGCTACGCCGGTTATCGCGCTCGTCAGGTTCGCCATTTCGACGACATCGTCGTGGAGCAGTTCATCCGCCAGCAGCGTGTCGGCAGGGATTTGAATGACCTCCCCGTTCATCAGCGCCCCACATCCTCGGGAAAATGCTTCAGCACCATCTTCACCGGGTTCATCGCGGCTTGCCCGAGGCCGCAGATCGAGGCGTCGCCCATCACGCGCGACAATTCCTGCAATAAGTCATCGTCCCAGCGCGGCGCATTGAGCAATTTGACGGCCTTTTCGGTGCCGACCCGGCACGGGGTGCATTGGCCGCAGCTTTCATCCTCGAAAAACCGCAGCAGGTTCAGTGCCACCGCCTTCATGTCGTCCTTGTCGCTGAGCACGACAACCGCGGCCGAGCCGATAAAGCAGCCCTCGCTTTCCAACGTGCCGAAATCGAGCGGCAGATCGCCTTTCGATGCCGGCAATATACCGCCCGAGGCGCCGCCCGGCAGATAGCCGCGGAAATTGTGGCCGTCCGCCATGCCGCCGCAATATTCGTCGATCAGTTCGCGCACCGTGATGCCGGCCGGGGCGAATTTGACGCCGGGGTTCTTCACATGGCCAGACACCGAAAAGGTGCGGCGTCCCTTGCGGCCGTTACGCCCTTCGCCGCTGAACCATTCCGGCCCCTGCTCGACGATGTCGCGCACTAGCAGCAGGGTTTCGATGTTGTTGATCAGGGTCGGCCGGCCGAACAGCCCGACCTGCGCCGGAAAGGGCGGTTTGTGGCGCGGCAGGCCGCGCTTGCCCTCGATGCTTTCAAGCATCGCCGATTCCTCGCCGCAGATATAAGCGCCGGCGCCGCGCCGCAAATGCACCCGCGTGTGTTTGGCAAGGCCGGTCGCTTCGGCGGCGGCGATCTCGGTGTCGAGGATGGCGCGGCATTGCGGGTACTCGTCGCGCAGATAGACGTAAACGTCTGCCGCCTCGATGATCCAGGCGGCGATCAGCATGCCTTCGATAAAGCGATGCGGGTCGGTTTCGAGGAAATAGCGGTCCTTGAAGGTGCCCGGCTCGCCTTCGTCGCCGTTGACCGCCATCATCCGCGGCCCCGGCTCGGCGAGCACAAAGCGCCATTTGCGTCCGGTCGGAAAACCGGCCCCACCCATGCCGCGTATCTCGGATTTCTCCATCGCCTCGATGACGCTGTCGCGGCTGCGGGTGCCCGACAGGCAGGCTTCCAGCAGCTTATACCCGCCATCGGCGCGGTAGGCGGCGAACCCGATAAAGGCCGGGACATCCGGGTGCGAATGACCGGCTGCCACCGCCTCGGCGACGTTGTCGATCGTGGCATTTTCGTGCAGCGCATGACCGATCGCGACGACCGGTGCCTTGTCGCAACCGCCCATGCAGGGTGCCCGCACCACCCGCACCTTGTCGCCAAGCCGCTGTTCCAGCCCGGCGAGCAGTTCGTTGGCGCCGAACAATTCGCAGGACAGGCTGTCGCACACCCGTACAGTCAGTTCGGGCGGCGGCTCTTCGTCTTCCATGACGATGTCGAAATGCGCGTAGAACGAGGCGACCTCGTAGACCTCGACCAGCGCCAGACGCATTTCCTCGGCCAATGCCGCGAGATGGCGCGCGTGCAGGCAGCCGTAATTGTCTTGCAGCAGATGCAGGAATTCGATCAGCAGGTCGCGGCGGCGTTCCTGCTCGCCGATCAGCGCCTGCACCTGGATCAGCGCTACCGGGTCGACCTGCCGCCCCTTCGGCTGGTCGCGCCCTCGCCGCCGTCCCGACCCCGGATGAATGCGCCGATCGTGTTTGGCTGGTGCTGCTGTCTGCACGCTGGCTAACACCTCTGAAGAATGGGTTGAGCGTAGCGAAACTCATCGAAAATTCACAATGAGACGGCGAGGCAGTGAGGATTCTACTCACCGCCTCACCATCATTGTGGTCCTAAAGAGATGGGTTTCGCTACACTCGACCCATCTCACGCCGTGCGTGGTTACACTGCGCCGTCTTCGTGCAGTTTGGCGATATCCGAGGCACCGTAGCCGAGCCAGCCGAGGACGTCGTCGGTATGCTCACCGAGAAGCGGCGAACGCTTTACCTCGACCTTTGAGGCCGACAGGTTGATCGGCATGCCGACCTGCACATAGCGGCCGCGTGTCGGGTGGTCGAGTTCGACCAGCATGTCGCGCTTGTACAAATCCTTGTCTTCGTAGATGTCCTTCATCGACAGGATCGGGCCGCACGGCACATCGACCGGGTTCAGCGCGTCCATGACCTCGAACTTGGTCTTGGTCATCGTCCATTGCTCGATGATCGCGAAGCATTCGGGGATTTTCGGCAGCCGCGCCGCCGGTGTCGCCCAAGCAGGGTCGGTGATCAACTCCTCGCGGCCGCACAATTTCATCAGCGGCTCCCAGCAGGTCGGCTGGATGATCACATAGACATAATCATTGGGGCCGCCGGGGGCGCAGCGTAAGGCCGCGCCGGGCTGGCCGCCGCCCGAGGCGTTGCCGGCGCGCGGCACCGCGTCGCCGAATTCCTTGTTCGGGTATTCCGCCAGCGGCCCGCGCGACAGGCGCTGCTGATCGCGCATCTTGACCCGGCAGAGGTTCAGCACCGAATCGGCCATCGCCACTTCCACCCGCTGCCCCTTGCCCGAGCGCTCGCGGTGGTAGAGGGCGCCGAGAATGCCGGCGACGAGATGCACGCCGGTGCCGCTGTCGCCGATCTGCGCGCCGGTCACCACCGGAGGCCCGTCTTCGAAGCCGGTCGTGCTGCTGGCGCCGCCCATGCACTGCGCGACGTTTTCATAGGCCTTGAAATCGGCATAGCGGCCGGGGCCGAAGCCCTTGATCGAGGCGTAGATGATGCGCGGGTTGATCTGCTGGATGCGTTCCCAGGTGAAACCCTGGCGGTCGAGCACGCCGGGGCCGAAATTCTCGACCATTACGTCGCATTGCTGGATCATCTGTTCGAGGATTTTTTTGCCGCCCGGCGATTTCAGGTTGAGCGTGATGCTGCGCTTGTTCGAGTTCAGCATCGTGAAATAGAGGCTGTCGGCGCCCTTCACATCGGGAAGCTGGCCGCGCGTGATGTCGCCGCGGCCGGGCATCTCGACCTTGATCACATCAGCGCCCATCCAGGCCAAAAGCTGCGTCGCGGTCGGAGCGGCCTGCACATGCCCCATGTCGAGAATGCGGACGCCTTCGAGAGCACTGCTCATTTGCTTACTCCACTTTCCATCCCGGCATCGGACCGGGACCCGTTTTTCAGAGAATTATGCGTAATGTCGAGAAAATCGCCGTGCTGTTCGACATGCGCGGCGAGGCCCAGCGCGTGCTCGCGCGCCAGCCGCTCTGCGCGGCCGGGGTCACGGCCTTCGAGCGCCTCGATAATCCTGAAATGGTCGGCAATCGAGCGCGCCGCGCGGTTTTCCTGGTGGATTGTGATCTTGCGGATCGCGCGCATGTGGATGAACAGGTTTTCCGTCATGCCGGCGAGCAGGGCGCAGCCGCTCATCCGGATGATCGCCTGATGAAAGGCAATGTTCGCGTCGGAATATTCGGCGCGCCGCTCGCCATCGTTGCCGGTTTGAAATTCGGCCATCAACCGGCGCAGCTCGGCGATGTCTGCGTCGGCGGCATGCTCGGCGGCGAGCCGTGCCGCCATGCTTTCGAGCGCCGCCATCACGGTGATCATCTCGACGATCTCACGTTTCGTCTTGCGCACGACAAAGATGCCGCGGCGCGGCCGGGTCCGCACAAAACCTTCCTGCTCAAGCAGCGTCATCGCCTCGCGGATCGGCGTCCGGCTGACCCCCAGCCCCTCCGACAACCGTCGCTCGTCAAGCCGGATTTCCTGCGCGTGGTCGTAAATGTCCATCGCGGTAATCGCCCGCTTCAACGCGGCATACGCCTCCTTGCGGAAGGTGCTGCCGGTATCCAGCCGCGGCACCTCAAGGGTAGGGCTGGGGCGCGGATTGGCATCGAACATGTCGAAAGTATATGGTATACCAGTTCGATCGGCAACCCGTCTTGGTGATTTCCTGCTCAGACAAAATCTACGAGCGCAATAACAAGACCTAGTGGATCAAATCGGACGCTTCGCACCCATCCCTTCGCCGGGACGACGCGACAGGGTAAATGTCTGACCTGCACCACCAGTAATAAAGTCTCCGTCTGTCGAGGACTCCGCTCGCGATCAAACCGCTTTTTTGAAGATACGAGGTGAGGAGTCGGGGGGTGCAAGGTGGGCAGAATAGAGGGATGAGAACGGTTCCGACGGCGGATTTGCCGGCTTTGCATCCCGATCCGGCGATCGCCGATGCCTGCGGCCGCGCCTTGGTGAAGGCGGCGTGGCGGTTTCTGCCGCTGATCGTGATTTCCTATGTCGTCAATTACCTCGACCGCACCAGCGTCGGCTTTGCGGCGTTGACGATGAACCGCGATATCGGACTGACGGCGACAGCCTTTGGCTGGGGCGCCGGGGTGCTGTTCGCCGGATACTGCTTTTTCGAAATCCCGAGCAACCTGGTGCTTTACCAGGTCGGTGCGCGGCGCTGGATCGCCCGTATCATGATCACCTGGGGGCTGGTGGCGGCCGGCAATGCCCTGGTGGTCGGGCCGCACAGCTTTTATCTCGCGCGCTTTCTGCTGGGCGTGGCCGAGGCCGGGTTTGCGCCGGGCGTCACGTTTTTTCTCGCGGCATGGTTTCCGGCACAGTACCGCGCGCGCGTCCTGGCGTGGTTTCTGGTGGGTGTGCCGCTGTCTTCGGTGATCGGCGCGCCGATCTCGGGGCTGCTGCTCCAACTGCACGGTTTTCTTGGTTTTGCCGGTTGGCAGTGGATGTTCGTCGTCGAGGGCTTGCCGGCGGTGTTGCTCGGCGTCGTCGTGCTGTTCGTGCTGCGCGACGGCCCCGAACAGGCGCGCTGGCTGACAACCGACGAACGAACCGCGTTGACGACGGTATTGGCTGCCGAACAGCGTGACCGGGCGCCGCACGCGTTGTTGCCGGCGCTGCGGGATGTCCGGGTGCTGATGCTCGCGGCGATCCAGTTCGGCTTTACCCTGGGGTCGTATGGTGTCGGCATCTGGCTGCCGCTGATCCTGAAATCGCATGGCCTGTCCACCCTGACGATCGGTTTCGTCGCCGCGGTGCCGTATATCTTTGCGAGCCTCGGCATGCTCGCCTGGGCCTATTATGTCGACCGCACCGGCCAGAAAATCCTGAACCTGACGCTCGGTTGCCTGATGGCGACGGCGGGGCTGGCGATTTCGGTCGGCTGGAGCGATCTGATCCCGTCGCTGATCGGCCTCACCATCGCGCTGGTCGGGGTGACCTCGGCGCGGGCGATCTTCTGGACCGTGCCGACCAGTTTTTTGACCGGGGTTGCCGCTGCCGGCGGATTGGCCTTTATCAATTCGATCGGCACGCTCGGCGGCTTTGCCGGGCCGTTCATGGTCGGCTGGATCAAGGATAGCACCGGATCGTTCGTCCTCGGCCTGGTGGCGATGGCGGTCATTCTCGGGATCGCCACGGCGTTGGCGGCCTCGCTGCGGTGGGTCATCCGGCGAGAGTAGCGGTTGCAACAGGATACGCAGCCCGGATGCCCCGGCGCGGGGATGATGCTATAGGACGGCAGGCTGGGCGGTGTTACGAACGCGGCCCTATTATTCGCGGTTGAGCCCGATCTATCCGGGGAACGAGGAAAAGATGAGCGCAGAGGAAACGTCAGGCGATATGACGGACGGCTTTCACCTCGTGGTGGAAGCGCTGAAGCTGAACGGCGTCGACACGATTTACGGGGTGGCTGGCATCCCGATCACCGATCTGCTGCGTTTGGCGCAGAATGAAGGCATCCGCTACATCGGTTTCCGCCATGAACAGCAAGCGGCGAATGCCGCCGCGATCGCCGGCTACCTGACCGGCAAGCCCGGCATCTGCATGACCGTGTCGGCGCCCGGCTTTCTCAACGGCATGGTCGGGCTGGCCAATGCCACGACCAACTGCTTTCCGATGATCCTGATCAGCGGGTCGAGCGACCGCGCGATCGTCGATCTCGAACAGGGCGATTACGAGGAAATGGACCAGCTTGCGGTGGCACGGCCGCATTGCAAGGCGGCCTACCGCGTCAACCGCCCGCAGGATATCGGTATTGGCCTCGCGCGGGCGATCCGCGCCGCGCTGTCGGGGCGCCCCGGTGGCGTCTACCTCGATTTGACGGCCGAGGTACTGGGCTCGGCGCTCGATGCCGAGACCGGGAAGAAATCGCTGGTGAAGGTGGTCGATCCGGCGCCGCCGGCGATCCCGGCGCCGCAATCGGTGGCGCGTGCCCTCGACCTGCTGGCAACCGCGCAGCGCCCGCTGATGATCCTCGGCAAAGGCGCCGCCTACGCCCGCGCCGACGCCGAGATCAAATCGTTTGTCGAGAGCACCGGCATCCCGTTCCTGCCGATGTCGATGGCCAAGGGCCTGCTGCCCGACGACCACGCACAATCGGCCGCCGCGGCGCGCTCCTATGCAATCGGCAACGCCGATGTCGTGGTGCTGGCCGGGGCGCGGCTCAACTGGCTGCTGTCGCACGGCCGCGCGCCCTTGTGGAACGCGAACACGAAGTTCGTCCAGATCGATATCGCGGCGACGGAGATGGACAGCAATCGCGCGATTGCGGCGCCGATCGTCGGCGACATCAAGTCCGTTTTCGCGGCGTTCAACGCCGCGATGAAGCCGGGGCAGGTCAAGAAGCAGGAGGCCTGGACCGGCGAAATCGGCAAACGCAAGCAGCAGAATGTCGAGCGCATGGCGGCGCGGCTCAACGCCGACCCGACCCCGATGAATTTCTCCTCCGCGCTGCGCGCCGTGCGCAACGCGCTGGCCACCCAGCCCGACGTCTACATCGTCAACGAAGGCGCCAACACGCTCGATTTCGGACGCAACATCATCGACATGGACAAGCCGCGCCACCGCCTCGACAGCGGCACCTGGGGCGTCATGGGCATCGGCATGGGCTATGCCGTCGGCGCCGCGGTCGAGACCGGCAAGCCGGTCGTCGCGATCGAGGGCGACAGCGCCTTCGGCTTTAGCGGCATGGAGATCGAGACGATCTGCCGTTACGAGCTGCCGGTGACGACAATCATCTTCAACAATAACGGCGTCTATCGTGGCGACCCGGCCGACCGGCCCTATTCACCAACCGGCCTGCTGCGCGACGCGCGCTACGAAAAGATCATCGAGGCGTTCGGCGGCGCCGGTTATCACTGCACCGACACACCGAGCCTCACCGCCGCGCTGACCGAGGCGCTCGCGTCGGGCAAGCCGGCGCTGATCAACGCGGTGATCGACCCGACCGCCGGCACCGAAAGCGGCCACATCCAGAGCCTCAATCCGAAAAGCGCCGCGGCCCCGAAGAAATAACACGGCCGCGAGCTATTTTGCAGGTGAAGAGGCCCGGCCTCTTCACCCTTGCCGCGCGCGGATTGTGGCGATCCGCTGCATGACCCGCCGGGCGCGGTAGACGATCGGGTAATCGATGAATTTGCCGTCGAGCTGGATCGAGGCATTGCCTTCGGCTTCGGCCTTGGCAAACGCAGCCGCGACCCGCTCGGCAAAGGCGATTTCCGCATCGGTCGGCGTGAATACCTGGTTGACCACCGCGATCTGGTCGGGGTGGATGCACATCTTGCCCTGGAAACCGAGGCCCAGGGCGGTGCGCGACGAGGCTTCGAGACCGTCGCGGTCGGCGAGGTCGACCCAAACCGTATCGAACGGCGCTTCGATGCCGGCGGCTCGCGACGCCGTCACGATCGCCGCGCGGGCATAGGCCAATTCAGATTCGCCGCGGCTCCACGCCATGTTGACGTCCAACGTGAAGTCACCGGCGCCAAACGCGACGCGCTTGACCCGCGTACCAGCGGCGAGGATCGCGCCAAGCTGGTCGAGACCGCGCGCCGTCTCGATGATCGGAACCAGGTCGATGCCGCCGTGCGGCAGCCCCCGATCGCGCTCGAGCTGTGCCAGCAGCCAGTCGACCGTGGCGAGGCCGGCGGCGCTTTCGACCTTTGGCAGAATGATGCCGTCGAGGCCCAGTTTCACGATCGCCACGAGGTCGCCATAGCAGAACCGGGTATCAACGGCATTGACCCGGACATAGAGCAGCCCGCGCCGCGGCCGCTCGAACGCCGCGACAACCGCGTCGCGGGTCGCCGGTTTCTCGGCAGTGGCGACGGCGTCTTCCAGGTCGAGGATTACCGCGTCGGCGTCCAGCGACAGCGCCTTCTCGACCCGCCTGGGGTGATTGCCCGGCGCGAACAGAAAGCTGCGCAGCGATTGGGGTTCCGTGCTCATCACCATCACCTCAGCCATCGGGAAAGACCTTGCGTCATCCTGCGCGACCGCCTCTGTGGTCAAGCGTTTTCGGGCGTGCGGCTTGGCGGGTTTGCCGGCAGCACGGCGCTGTTGGTCATGCGGCGCAGCCACCCACGCATGCGTCGAGCGGCTTCTATAATGTCCTCGGCCGAGCCGGCAAACGACAGGCGCAGCCAGTCATTGCCGTGGATGGGATCGAAATCGCGGCCGGGAGTGGCGGCGATACCGATTTCGGTCAGCATGCGCCGGCAGAAGGCTTCGCTGTCGCGGGTCAAGGCGGATACGTCGACGTAGAGATAAAAGGCGCCTTCGGCCGGGGCGAACCGTGTCAGTCCGGCCCCCGACAATGCGCCGATCAGCACGTCGCGGTTGGCGCGATAGCGCGCGACATGCGCGTCGAGTTCGGGGCGGCAGCCGAAGACCGGCAACGTCGCAAGCTGCGACAGGGCCGGTGGGGAAATGTAGAAATTCTGTGCCAGGCATTCCACCGAGCGGGCGAGATCGGGCGGCACCACCATCCAGCCGAGCCGCCAGCCGGTCATGCTGTAATACTTCGAGAACGAGTTGATGATGACGGCTTCGGTGCCAAAGGCGCGGGCCGTCTGCGGTGCGGTCTCGTAGGTGATGCCGTGGTAGATTTCGTCGGAAACGAGACGGATGCCGCGCTCGTGGCACCAGGCGCAAAGGCGCGCCAGATCATCGGGTGGGATCATCGTGCCGGTCGGGTTGGCCGGGCTGGCGATGATCAGCCCGGCAATGTCGCCGGCCTCGGCCAGCAGTTCCGGGTTCGGCTGGTAATGCGCATTTTCGCCGGCCTCGATCAGCACCGGTTCGAGACCGAGCGCGCTGAGGATGTTGCGATAGGCGGGATAGCCGGGCGCAGCCAGCGCTACTCGCTGCCCCGGCTCGAAGGCGGCGAGGAACGCGAGCTGAAACGCCGCTGACGAGCCGGTCGTGACGACGATCTCGGCGGGATCGACCGCGACGCCGTATTGCTCGCGGTAATGCCGGGCAATGGCGGCGCGCAACGGCGCGATGCCGAGCGCGTCGGTATAGCCGATGCGATCTTCCGCCAGAGCGGCACGCGCCGCGTCGAGCACCGCGGCCGGGGCCGGAGTGCTGGGCTGGCCGACTTCGAGGTGGATGACCGGATGGCCTGCGGCTTCGCGCTCGTTGGCGGCGCGCAACACGTCCATCGCGATAAACGGCGGGACGAGCCCGCGGTGGGAGGGGCGGAGAGGCATGGTGCCATGTTGGCACGCCGCGGGAGATTGTTGCCAGTGGCAAGCCGGTTTCGCGATGCGGCCGCTTTCGCTATGACAGCCACGATTTCAAGCACCGGAAAAGCGAACCATGCCCGACGAGACCAAACCGCTTCGCCTGATCGGAATGACCGGCAGCCTGCGCACGGGTTCGTATTCGAACAGCGTGCTGGAAACTTTGCGCGCGAGGTTCGTCGGCCGGGCCGATTTGCGAATATACGATCTCGCGCCGATCCCGCTCTACAACCAGGATTTCGAGGGCGACAGGCGGCCGCCGGTCGTTAGGCACCTGTTGGCTGATATCGCCGCGGCGGACGGGTTGGTGCTGTGCGCACCGGAGTTCAATCACAGCATACCGGGGGTTCTGAAAAACGCGATCGACTGGGCCTCGCGGCCGGCCTTTCAGTCGGTGCTGGCATACAAGCCGGTGGCGATCATGGCGACCTCGCGCGGGCCGCTCGGCGGTGCGCGGTGCCTCGAACACATGCGGGTGGCGCTCGATTCGTGCCTGTCGCGGGTGGCCCTGGCACGCGAGGTCATCATCACCGCGTCCGAAACCAAGATCAAAGACGGGCGGCTGGTCGACGAGATGTCGCTCGGTTTCGCCTGCGGTGCGGTCGAGGCGCTGATTGGCGAAATCCGTTTGTGGCAAGCCGTCGGCGCCACGTGAACCGGCGCGGCGGAATCCCGATAAGAGCTTCGTGACAAATGACCGGGGAAATTTACGCACCGCGCGGGCTCGACGACGGCATCACGGCCTTGTCCGATGCGCCGGTGTTCCGCGCCATCCTGGAGCGCGCCGGGGCGCCGCGTTTCCGGCGGCGGCGCAACGGGTTTCCGACATTGCTGCACATCATCCTCGAACAGCAGGTGTCGATCCATGCCGCGGCGGCAATGCATCGTCGGCTGAACGAATTGTGCCGGCCGCTGGTGCCGGAGAAATTCCTGCTGCTCGACGATGCGACATTGCGCAGCTGCGGCTTCAGCCGGCAAAAGATGGTCTATGGCCGCGGTCTCGCCACCGCGGTGGAAAATGGCGATCTCGATTTTGCCGCGGTCGACGCAGCGCCGGACGACGCGGCGCTTTCGACGCTGGTGGCGCTGAAAGGGATCGGCCGCTGGAGCGCTGAAATCTACCTGATCTTCGCGCTGGGGCGGGCCGATATCTGGCCGGCCGGCGATCTCGGGCTGCAGCTCGCCGTGGCGGAAACGATGTCGCTCGACGCCCGTCCGCGCGAACCCGCATTGCGGCAGATCGGCGAAGCATGGCAACCCTGGCGCTCGGTGGCGGCGTGCCTGTTCTGGCAATCCTACCTGCACGCCCGCAACCGCACGGCGCCGGTCCTGGCGCCGGAACTATACGCCGTCGCGGATTAGCCAGCGCCAAAACCGGCTGGATAGAACAACCCAAAAAAAACCCAAAATAGAAAAGCAGTGTCATCCCGGTGCAGGCCGGGATGATCCACCGGAATGGCGTTTCGGGCGCTGCCGGCGTGGATCCCGGCCTGCGCCGGGATGACGGGTTATGTCGGGTGAAACGGGAGCGGGAACGCCGCCATGCTACCGGCGCAGGCATCCGAGACGTCGAGCTCGGCTCCAGGCGGGCCTTACGGTTTTGGCATCTTGAACTGCTGTCCCGGATAGATTTTGTCCGGGTCGCGGATTTGTCCGCGATTGGCGAGATAGATCGTCGTATAGCGCGTGCCTTCGCCATAGACACGGCGCGCGATCAGCCACAGGCTGTTGCCGCGGTGCACCACATAGGTACCCCTCGCGGCGGCCTTTTCGGTGGTCGCCGTTTTGCCGGCGTCCGGTTCGAACGGGGCGGCGATGCGTTGGGCAACCTTGCCGTTGGTGCCGAGTTCGTCGAGGCGCAACTCGATGCTGCCGCCGGGATGCGGCAGAGCGGCGGCCAATGACCATTTCCCGGCCGAATCCGCGGTGGCAGTGCCGAGCAGCCGGTCGCCGGCATAGATGTTGAGGGTGGTTTTGGGGTCGGCGTGGCCGGCCAGCATCAGCCGGTCGCCGTCTCCATATTCGGCGCTGTCGAGTCCCAGCCGTTGCCCATTGGCCGCCGGCGGCGACAAGATCCGGGCGGGCTTGTTCTTGTCGCCGGGCAGCAGCACCGCGGTGGTCGTGGCATTATTGCCGGCCGCCTGTCCTTTCGGCGCCACCGACAGCGCGACGACATCATCCGAGCGGCGAGTGGGGCCGCCATTCGGGCCGACGGCTTCCAGGCTGAGCTGGCGATCGCCGGAAGGCAGCGGCGCGCTCGGCACCAATGCCCATTCGCCGCGCGCGTCGGCGGTGGCTTCGCCGACCAGTTTGCCGGCATCGAGCACCCGCACCTTGTCACCGGGGGCGGCACGCCCGGCGATGACGGCCTGACCCTGCGGATCGACTGTTACAACATCAAAGCTCGGGGGCTTTTCGGCGGCCGCGGTGTCATTGGGACCGGGTGCGGTTCCTGTGGTGGACGGAATCGTCGCCGGTGACGGCGGTACCGGTGCTGGAATCGCTGTCGCCGATGACGGAGCCGGCCGCGGAGGCGGAGGAGCACCCCGCAACCCGATCACGGCGGCAATGACCAATACGATTGCCGCCGCTCCATACCAGACGATGCGTTGTGCCAATGCCGATCCCCCGTCGCACCGGCAACTTTATGTGTGTCGGCGTGGCCTTGCAATCGCCGCACAATCGGGAGAAGACGAACGCCGAATAATGCGACGGCGAGGGGCGAATGCAGCCGATCAGACGACTATGCGTTTATTGCGGTTCGGCCGCCGGCGGCGACCCGCGCTACCGCGAGGCAGCGCATGATCTGGGCGACGCCATCGCAAAGGCCGGGATCGGGCTGGTATTCGGCGGCGGCCGGGTCGGGCTGATGGGCGTCGTCGCCGACGCCGTTCTCGACGCCGGCGGCGAGGTCATCGGCATCATCCCTGGCGCGCTGCGCGACCGTGAACTGGCGCATCGGCGGGTGTCGGAGCTGGTCATCGTCAATAGCATGCACGAACGCAAGCGGCAGATGGCGGAGCGGGCCGACGCATTTGCGGCATTGCCCGGCGGCATCGGCACGCTCGACGAAACGTTCGAGATCGTCACCTGGAAGCATCTCGGCATCCATGACAAGCCGATATTCGTCGTCGATATCGCCGGATACTGGAAACCGCTGCGTGACCTGCTCGACCACGTCGTGGCGCAGGGGTTCTCGGGAAATCTGGTACCGCGGCTGGTGAATTTCGTGCCGGGGATTACCGAATTGATGGCGGCATTATCCGGCACCGGCGACGGCGATACGGCCTGACGTGACGGCAACACGTTGAGGTTTATCGACTATCTCCGACAAAACTGCCGCTATCCACGAGAGCTGTGGATAGATTAGTGGAAAAGCTCTTGACGAGACGCTGACAGCCGCGGCCAGGGTGGGTTCGACCGGGTTTGCCTATTAAACAGGCAGATTGCGGTATGTTATTGAGCAGTCTTATTATTTTTTTACCCTGCAATGTTCGTCAGGTAGATGTGGAGTAACCGGAAAGCGTCTAAAGCAGTTGTCGGCGTCGATTATCTTACGTTTCTGCCGGTATCGGGAGCTGTTCATAACCTGCGGACAGCCCCCGAATTTTCGGGCGAAAAACCAGGCTCAGGGCAGGGTTTCGGTGCGGGTATAGCGGCGCCACGCGCTCATCTGCATTGCCGAAGTGAGGCAGTGCACGACGACCGGGCGGGTCTTTACGGCAAAGGCGCGGGCGATGCCGTCGGCGATATCGGCGTCGGTCTTGATCGTGATGCCCTCGGCCCCGAACGAGCGCGCCCAGGCGGCGAAATCCGGATTGGTGAGGCGGGTGCCTTCCATGAACGGCCGCTCGGGATAGCGCACGTAGGAATGCATGCCGATCGTGCCGTACATCGAATTGTCGGAGATGATGACGATCGGGTTGGCCCCGTATTGTCGTGCGGTGGCGAGTTCGTTGGCGGCCATCAGCGTGCCGCCGTCGCCCATAAACGCGACGACCTGTGTGTTCGGCCGGCGCAACGCCGCCGCCACCGCCATCGGCATGCCCGAGCCCATCGACCCGACCACCGCCGACAGAAACACCTGCGTCTGGCGAAACCCGATATAGCGATGCACAAAGCTGCCGAAATTGCCGGCATCGGTGGTGATCGTGGCGTTGGGTT
>DATAUE010000035.1:0-1611 GCA_036268425.1 Allostellaceae bacterium | reverse complement strand
CAATGTCGGCTGATAGCCGACACGCGAAGGAAGCCGTCCCAGCAGGCTCGACAATTCGCTGCCGGCCTGGACGAACCTGAACACGTTGTCCATCAGCAGCAGCACGTTTTGATGCTTCTGATCGCGAAAATATTCCGCGATCGTCAGTGCGGTCAGCGGCACCCGCCATCGCGCGCCCGGCGGCTCGTTCATCTGGCCGTAGACCAGCACGGTGCGCGCAAGGACGCCGGATCCTTGCATATCCGTCAACAGTTCGTGGCCTTCGCGCGAACGTTCGCCGACGCCGGCAAAAACCGAAATGCCCTTGTACTTCTCGACCATGGCATGGATCAGCTCCATGACGAGGACCGTTTTACCGACACCCGCGCCGCCGAACATCGCTGCCTTGCCGCCCTGGGCGAGCGGCGCGAGCAGATCGATCACCTTGATGCCGGTTTCGAACACCGCGCTCGCGGAAGTCTCCTCGTCGAGGGCGGGCGGCGGATTGTGGATGCCGCGTCGTGGCGTATCGCTGGGTAGAGCGGGACCCCGGTCGCGTATCGTGCCGACGACGTCGAGCAGACGCCCCAGCACCGCATCGCCGACCGGCACGGAGATCGGCGCGCCGGTTGCTCGCACCCCGGTTCCGCGCGCCAACCCCGCCGTGGCTTGCAGCGCGATGCTTCTGACGGTTGCCGGATCGACGTGGCTATGGACTTCCAGGACGAGTGGTTCCGGCCGGTCCCAATCGACGATCATGGCCGTATTGATCGGCGGAAGCGCGGATCCATCGAACCCGACGTCGACCACGGCGCCTCGAACCGATTTGACGGAGCCCGTCGCTAAGCCAGCATTCATGGTCATGGCCTTGAGCCGGTAAATGTGAGGCTTTACCGGTACCTCAATGGCATCCCCGCAAGTTGATCCGTATCAAGCCGCGATATCCCGCCACGGCGCAGGCTTTGCTGCGCGATTTCCCGGCAAAGCCAACTCGCCGCATCGGCCGGTTCGCCGATCGACACCGATGCCGGCAATGGTCAGCTGGCCTCGTTCTATCCGGAACGGGTGGGACTTTGGCGGGCTGCCGATCGCCCGGTGGATCGTGGCGCAATCGACCTGAAGGCGGCTCACGGAGCGTTGCGCTTCGCCAGCCCCTTACAGTTTCATCGCCGTCGCAGTTACGGCGCGCCGGATTCTCCCGCCACGATCCGCTCGTTCAGCCGCTGGTCGACGATCTGCACCGTGCGGTCGATCTCGGCGTTCGGCATGCCGAGCTGCGAGGCGATCAGCTTCACCAGCAGGTCGACCCGCTCGATGAAGGGCGCGCCATTGGCGACCGCGCGGGCGGCCGATGACGGCTTGAGCAGGCTTTGCGCCGCCTTGGCGTATTTCTCGAACGGCACCTGGTCCGCAGGGTCGGCGCCCAGCCGCCGGGCGATGGCGTCGACATGGTCGTAGATCGACTGCGAGAGTTTTAGATCGTCATGCACAGCGTCGCGGATCGGCCTCGGCTCGTGCAGCGTGATGCAGCGGTAATTGCCGGTCAGCAGCATCGACCATTTCGCCAGCGGCACGAACAGCGAATCGAACACCTTGAGCTTGACCGGCACGTCGAGGCCATTGAGCCTCACC
>DATAUE010000034.1:0-17924 GCA_036268425.1 Allostellaceae bacterium | reverse complement strand
GATGAGTAAAGAACTCAACAAAATAGCACGCGATTTCGACGATATCGCGGTTGATCTCGAGCAGGGCGCGATCGAATTTCGTCACCCGGAGCTGATGCCGCAGCTTACCCATCCGGAGTAAGGCGCGCCCCTGCGGCGGCTCTCTGGCCTTTGCCGCGACCTCGGTTTGAGCCGCCGCCTCAGTGAGGAATGACGATGACCCGTGTCGAACCATTCGGTCACACGCCCGCCGGTGAGGCCGCCACCCTCTATACGCTGGAGAGCGGACGGCTGCGGGTCTGCATTACCGATTACGGTGGTCGCATGGTATCGATTGAGGCACCTGACCGCGACGGCCGCTCCGGCCATGTGCTGCTCGGCTTTGATGATGTCGCACAGTACGCCGTCAACGGCGGCTCGTTCGGCGCTCTGCTCGGGCGTAACGCCAACCGGATCGGGCGCGCCGAACTACCGATCGATGGGCGCACCTACAAGCTGATCATCACCGATCGTGGTAACACCTTGCACGGGGGGCCGCGCGGCTTTGGTATGGTGATGTGGCGGGTCGTGAAGGCGGACGATACCGAGTTGGTGCTGACCCATACCAGCCCGGATGGAGATCAGGGTTTTCCCGGCGAGATGGCAGTCGAGGCGCGCTATCGACTGGCGGCGGAGGCGCTGTCGCTGACCCTGACCGCACAGACCGATAAACCGACCGATGCCTCGCTCAGCGCGCATCCGTATTTCAACCTGGCCGGAACGGCGGCCGGAGACGTCCTGAGCCACGAGGTGATGATAGCGGCTGATGCGTTTCTGCCGACCGATGCGACGCAGTTAGCTACCGGCGAAATCCGCCTGGTAGAGGGGACGGTGTTCGATCTGCGGCAGCCGACCGTGATCGGTAGCCGCATCCGACAGCCGGAACCACAATTGTTGCTGGCGCAGGGCTTCGATCACTTCTTTATCGTCGGATCGACCACCGTTCAGGAGCCGCGGTTTGTGGCACGATTACGCGATCCGGGCAGCGGTCGTGTCGTCGAAATCCACACGACACAGCCGGGATTGCAGTTCTACACCGGCAACCAGTTACGGGGGGCCTTTGCTGGGCGCGGAGAGGTCGCGTACCGCCAATCCGCCGGCGTTGCCTTCGAGCCGCAGGGCTTTCTCGACGCCGCACATCACGCGAACTTCTCGACCACAACGCTGCGCCCCGGCGAACTCTATCGCCAGATCATCGAGTATCAGTTTGGCGCGGCTTAGGTCGGCGCCCGCGCGAGCCGATCGTGGGCGAGGCTTGCCGGGCGAACGGACAATGCCGGTGCTGATGCGCTCAGCTCCTACCGGGCGGAGCCGCTTTCTTCCGCGACGATTTTATGGGCTCCTGCAAGATCGCTAGTGCCCATGCTACCGCTCTCGGCTACGGCCGGTTCTATCGGTCCAATAGATGTAGAACGTGCCTTGCCGTTTTTTGTTGGATTGGAGCCTCGGCCCTTCGGGCGGGCGGGACATGCGACGCTCTCCTGCCATGCGGCCAAATCGTCAGCACGGTACATTATGCGGCCGGCCACCCGTCTATGGCGATGCGACTAGACACGCGTTCCGAACGAAGGGAGCGCGGGTCGATGTTGATCATCCTGGCCGCTTCCGCCTCGAAAACAGCGGCTCGATATGGGGACGGACAGGCGTATCACCCTGGGCTTTTCAGCCTTACCCCGTTGTCAGGCAGGAACTCGACGCCAGCGGCTTCAAATGTATTCGTGATGGCGTCAAGCGTTCGCTCTTTAAGCTCTTCGCCCCTTTCGAGCCGCGCTACCGTGTCAGTCGACACCTTGGCTTCGCGCGCAAGATCGCGAACGCCCCAACCGAGCGCGGCGCGGGCCTTTTCGGACAAAGGGCCAGCACGGCACCGGCCGACGGCTATTGCCGCCGCCGGAAATTCGGTGCATCGTGGTTAATGGAGCGTAGAAACTCCGGGGATGGACCCTTGCCGGGGTTGGCATCTCAGTCGCGATAGGCGTGTGCTGCGGCTTGCCGGCCGAAGCGTTTCGCCCCATGTCTTAACGCGCCCTGCCGTGGGCGCGACCGGTGTACTTATGCCGGGAGTGCTGCGGCTATACAAGAGCCTTCGGGTGAAGGCCGTGGCGCACGTTTTCGCGAACGTGTTTCTACGCTCCCGGTGCCAGCGCCGCTTGCTGGTGCCCGGCCGTAGAAAGCCGGTTCTATCGCGAGCAACAACCATGACCGCAACCACTACCACGCCCACACCCGCCGCGCGGCGGCCCAGACGCGCGCCTGCACGCCAACGGCGACACCAGCCGATCAACCTCACCGGCGCTCGCCGGCGTGTCCTACGGGCCGCTGTGCCGCCGCTGGTCAACGCCAGCGAGGCGCTGCACCTGATCATGTCCGACGGCGACGTGTTCCTGGTCGGCCGGCAGCGCTACCTCGTTGCACCGATTACGCAGGACATGCTCGACACGCTGATCCAAGCCTCGGCGATCGGCGAGGACGATGAGGCGGACGCGGACGATGAACCGAACGGCGATTTCGAACCAAGCCTCGGCACGGTCGGTGATCGCGAAAGCGACGGGCTCGACTTTGGCGAGGAGGACCGCGGCGACGACGAGCCGAGCTGCCAGCCGGCCGATCTATTCCGAGGGGCCGGATCGCCTATCGTCATTGCGCGGAGGGCCGGCGCATGAGCGATCCATTCGCCCTCGGCGGCCGTCCGCCGTCCCTCGCGACGCCTGCGCTCGGGCTGTCATTCGTATTCGACCGGGCGCCCGACGATCTTGACGACAAGCAGCGCTGCTTTTGGTGCGTGACGCCGACTGGCGACTACGGTGTCGATTGCGATACCGGTGAACGGTACGCTCGCGAATACATCACATACGAACAGCGCGACGATTGGAGTGGCGGCCACCTTCAGTTGATCGTCGGTGACATGCCGCGGGAATTCAGCGGCATTGAAATCGGCTTTCTGGCGACGATTTCGGAAGTCGTGCGCCGCTCGGCCTTGCGCCCCAACGCGGCGGCGCGCGATGCTGATGGCTTCACCCCGGCCGAGCGCCGGCTGGTTGAGAGCATCCGCCGCCTGATGCCGAATTATCGGTTCGACCTGAGCTATCTGGCAAACCCGCAGATCAAGCCGACGGAAGTCGCGCCGGAGCCGCCGCCGCCTCGCTGCGACATACCGGCCCTTCGACTGTGCGTTGCGACGATGGTCGAGGAATTCGGTACACCGCTACCGGATGGTGACGCGGGGATATTCGAGGCCTCCCGGCGGATGCGACTGCTTGACGAATGGAGCAGCTCGGTCGTCCGTGAATTCGACATCAGCATGGAAACTGAGGAAACGGAGATCGACCCGTATTTTGATCCGATCATTGATCGGATTTGCGAGGCGCTGATCGAGACGCGACCTGAGACCCTTGCCGGCGCCGCCGTGATGCTGCGGCATGGTCTCGAACAGCAGGTGTATTTCGATGCACCCGTCGACGTGTTGGTCGAGAATGTGCTGTCCTTGATCGAGCGCCTGGCCATGTCGAGCGACGATGGCCGGAGATAAGCACCGCCATACTGGCGGTTTCCGCCAGTATGAACCTGCGCCCCGCTCGGCTTCGGCTGGGCGGGTCTCTATGAAAGCCCGGCGCGAAATTTTTGGAGCCGGCTCAATTCTTGCAGATACTGAGGGTCAGTCCCTCGGGATTCTGCTTCCGCATTCCAACACTCTCGCTCAAGAGCGTCTATAATAGGCGGCTCCGAGGTTTCGAGTGTTAATCGTAACGCTCGGAATTTAGCGACATCTACTGCCGCCGCGCGGGAAGTAGTTGCTATTTCGACAGCTAGCTCTGAAAACTTTCGATACAACTCTTCGTGGAGACGGGCGCGCGCTCCAAAATTCAGGACTACGTCAGCCAATCCGAACGCCGCAACAAATGCTGTGGCTATCTTAGGAAACCAATGATCCGGGTTTCCGATCAGCGTCGCAAAAGCTGCGGCGCCAGAAACTGCAACTAGGATTTTAGTCCAATTTTCAAGGCGGTCATAAAATGCGCGTCGTCGCGCATGATAACGGATCGACTTCTTCACTCCGAAGTCGATGTCCCAAATAGCTTGTTCTTCGGGTGTCATTTTTTGGGCGGCGGTGGCGGCGGCTTGCTGTCCCGCACCGTATTGCTGCCCTGCCTCGAGTTTCCCCGCGGATTGCTGTCTTGCCCCAAGTCCGGTCGCTGAGCCGGGGGGCGGACTGGTGGAGGGACCGGGCGTCGGGCCGGCGCCGGCGGGCGTGTCGGAGTCTTCACTCATGTCCCCGAATATATGGTGCTGGTCACCTTAGCCGTCGACAACTCGGAGCGTCCACTCCCGTCCACCCATGCATATTGGCCGTTTTTTGGACATCCCTTGTCGCGGAGTCTCCTAACATATTGATTTTATTGGCGTCCCCAACCGGATTCGAACCGGTGTTGCCGCCGTGAAAGGGCGATGTCCTAGGCCTCTAGACGATGGGGACGAGGCGCATAACGGCGCGCAAGGGTCTAGCGGCAGGCGCAGGGAAAATCAATCGCGGTGTCGTTCGTCACATCATTCGTCCGGCTGCCGCGTCCGACCGGATAATGACCAAGCGAAGCTCAGTTCGTGGCCGTCGGGGTCGGTGATGTGGAAAAACCGCTCACCCCAGGCGGCGTCGCGCGGCGCGGCATCGGGTTGGTAGCCGGCGGCGAGCAGCCGTGCGTGCAGCGCATCAACGTCGGAATCATAGAAGATCAAGCGACCCCACCATGACCAATGCCGAGCGGCCGGCTGGGCGATCAGATTGAGGAAATTGTCGCCCACCCGCAGGCTGGTAAAGTCGGCGTCATCACCGCCATAGATGACCGCAAGCCCCACGATGCGGTAGAATCGCAGCGCCGCGCGCATATCGTGCGTCGCCAGGGTGACTGCGCTGATGCCGCTGATCATTATTCCGCGTCCCGCTCCATTGTCGGCCATGCCCCCCGGCGCATCGCCGCGCAGGCCGACCCGATGATGCCACACCCCGAAGACAAGTTGCCGCTCGCCGGCCGTCGCATCGCGGTGCTCGAGCATCGCGAGCTTGATCGGCTCGGCCACATGCTCGAAGCGCAGGGGGCCGAGACGCTGCGCTGCCCGCTGATCGCGATCGTCGATAGCGGTGAGTCGGAAGCTGTCGGCGCGTGGCTGCGGCGTTTTGTCGAGACGCCGCCTGACGATCTCGTGTTGATGACCGGCGAGGGGTTGCGGCGCCTTGCCGGATTTGCGGCGCGCATCGGCATCGAGCCGGCGTTTCGCGAGGCACTGGGTCGGGTTCGCTCGCTTACCCGTGGCCCGAAACCGGCGCAAGCCTTGCGGGCGCTCGGTCTCAACCCCGGTCTGCGCGCGGCGCAACCGACGACCGACGGCGTCATCGCAGCGCTGTCGCAAAGCGAGTTGCGCGGCCGGCGGGTCGCCGTGCAGCTTTATCCCGACGCTCCCGACACGCTGACGGATTTTCTCGCGACGGCCGGGGCACTGGCCGATCCGGTCTTCCCCTATGCCTATGTCACCGCCGCCAGCGACGACACCGTCCTCGGGCTGATCGCCGACCTCGGCAATGGACGGGTCGATGCTGTCGCCTTTACCAGCACGCCGCAGGTAACCCGCCTGTTCGCGGCCGCGGCGGAAGCACGATTGGAGGAACAATTGCGCGAGTCGCTGGGCGGCACACAGATTGCCGCGGTCGGCCCGGTCGTGGCCCAGGCGCTACGGCAGCAGGGGCTGCATGTCGCGATCATGCCACGCGACAGCTTTTTTATGAAGCCGCTGGTCACCGCGATCGCCGACGCCCTGTCGCGTTGACGGGTTGTCGCGCTGATGGGCGCAATCCGCTAAGCTCGGCGGCAAAATACTCCGTCGCGCCGCAAGCTCCGGCAACTCGCAATCCATACGCGGCGGCAACGACGAAGCATCAAGGGAAAGGGGAACAGGCAGATGGCGGAAATCCTCGGGCTTGGCGTCACGCATTGGCCGACCCTGTGCCTGCCCAATGACGGGCTGACCGGCGTCTTCAAGCGCACGCTGGAAGCGCCCAATGTCGATCCCGCGCGCAAGGACCCGGCAAACTGGCCCAAGGAAATGCTGGCCGAACTCGGCAACGATGACGGACTGTCGGCGGCCAATCGCTGCGGCGAGCGCTTTGGCAACGATTTTCGGGCGATCCGCAAGATCCTCGACGATTTCAACCCGGACCTCGTGCTGGTGTGGGGTGACGACCAGTACGAAAATTTCAAGGAAGACATCGTCCCGGCCTTCTGCGTCGCCGGCTATGACGACGAGATCGCGCTGCAGCCCTGGCACAACGGCAACGGCGGCAAACCCAACCGATGGTTGGAAAAAGGCGACTGGTCGCTGAACCTCAAAGGCCACCGCGAGGCGGCGAAATACCTGACGACCGGGCTGATCGAGGCCGGCATCGACATGGCCTATGCCTACAAGCCGTTGCACCACCCGATGGCGCACGCCTTTACCAACACATTTCTTTATCTTGATTGGGACCGGCGAGGTTTTCCCTATCCGGTCATTCCGTTTGCGGTGAATTGCTATGGCCGCAACCTGCTCCACGCCAAGGGCGGCCTCGGCCATCTGTTCGCACCGCCGCGCCCCGACAAAGAAAGCGACGACCCACAATCGCCGGCGCCGTGGCGCTGCATGGAAGTCGGCGCCAAGGTGGCCGAGGTGCTGGTGCACTCACCCTACCGGGTGGCGCTGGTCGCGTCGTCGAGCTGGTCGCACGCGTTCCTGTCGCCGAAAAACGGCTATCTGTGGCCGGATCACGAAGGCGACCGCCTGCTGTTCGATGCCGTCAGCCGCGCCGATTACGCAACTTGGCGCAAACGGTCGCTCGCCGAGATGGAATTTGCCGGCCAGCACGAAATGCTCAACTGGATGTGCCTGATCGGCGCGATGGAAACGCTCGACAAAAAGCCGGTGATCCAGGACTACATGGAGACCTACATCCTGGCCTCCGACAAATGTTTCCTGTCGTTCCCGGCATAACGCCGTAAACGCATGAGAGCGAGTAGCAGCGCGGTCGGAGGCGCGTGATGGACGGCAACCTACCCACCAGCACTGGGATCGGCCAGCCGGTACGGCGCCGCGAGGATTTGCGCCTGCTGCGTGGGCAAGGGCAGTACAGCGACGACCTCAACCTGCCGGGACAGGCTTATGCGGTGATGGTGCGCTCGCCGCACGGGCACGCGCTGATCCGGCGCCTCGACGCGGCGGCGGCGCGTGCCGCGCCCGGCGTATTGGCGGTGCTGACCACCGATGAGGTGCGCGAGGATGGCCTCAACCCCCTGCCCCACATCAGCAACAACCATCCGGCCGACATCGCGATTCAAAACAAGGACGGCTCACCGACCCGGCGACCGCAGAACATGCCGATCATCTGGCCGGAAGTGTGCCATGTCGGCGAGATCGTCGCCGTCATCGTCGCCACCAGCCTCGCGGTGGCCAAGGACGCCGCCGAACTCATGGATATCGACTACGAGATGCTGCCGGCGGTGACGCACGCGCTGACCGCCGCCGCGGCCGATGCGCCGGCGGCGCGGCAGGACGGCGCCAATATCATCCTCGACGGCGAAGCCGGCAATGAAGCCGCTACCGAAATGGCCTTTGCCGGCGCCACGCATATCGTAAAGCTCGACACCTGGGTACAACGTGTCGCCGGCGTTCCGATGGAGCCGCGTGCTGCGATCGGCGTCTACGACCCAGAGAGCGGCCAGTACACCTTGCATGCCGGGGCCGGCGGGGTCGTCAGCCCGCGCCGCGATCTGGCGATGGTGCTGGGCATGCCGCCCGAAAAAGTGCGCATGGTCATGCACGATGTCGGCGGCAATTTCGGCACGCGCGGCTCGTTCAACGTCGAATTTGCGCTGGTTGTGTGGGCCGCGCGGCGAGTCGGGCGGCCGGTTAAATGGACCTGCGAACGCAGCGAAGCCTTCACCTGCGACTACCAGGCACGCGACCTCGCAGTCAGCGCCGAACTGGCGCTCGACGCCGACGGCACTTTCATGGCGATGCGCGGCTCAAACCTAGCAAACCAGGGCGCCTACGCAATCGCCTTCGGCTCCCTGAACAAGGGCGTCGAGATCATGTCGAGCATCTACCATGTCCCGGCAGTGCATTTCCGCGCCCGCGCCGCGATCACCAACACCGTGCCGACCCGGCCCTATCGCAGTTCCGGGCGGCCCGAGGTCATGTTCGTCATGGAGCGGCTGATTGATCTGGCCGCGCGGCGGACCGGCATCGACCGCATTGAGTTGCGGCGGCGCAACCTCGTGCCGGAATCGGCAATGCCCTACACCAACCCGTTCGGCATGATTTACGACAGCGGCAAGTACCATGAATGCATGGAGCGCGTGCTGCACCTCGCCGATTGGACCGGGTTTCCGGCGCGGCGAGCCGCGGCCAAGGGGCGCGGCAAGTGCCGCGGGATCGGCGTCGCCAATTATGTCGACACCGCCACCGGTGCGCCGCGCGAAAAGGCCGAAGTGACGGTATTGCCGGAGGGCGTCGTCGAAATCGTCATCGGCACCGTGTCGCAAGGCCAGGGACACGAAACCAGCTTTGCCCAGTTGATCACCGAATTTCTCGGCGTACCGATCGATACGGTGCGGTTAGTCACCGGCGACACCGATCGGGTTTCGGTCGGTGGTGGCGCGCATTCCGGACGCGCGCTGCGGCTCGGCAGCGTCGTGATGCTGAACGCGTCAAATGAGGTCATCGAAAAGGGCATGCGCATTGCCGGCCAGTTGCTGGAGGCGGCGGTCGCCGATCTCGAATTCGGTGGCGGCGCCTTTCGCGTCAAGGGTACAGACCGCTCGATCGGCATTTTCGACGTCGCCCGCGCCGCCGCGACGCGCGACGACCTGCCAGAGGCGCTGCGCGGCAAATTGCGCGCCGAGAGCGATGAGACCAACAACCTCGCAGCGTTCCCCTATGGCTGCCATGTCTGCGAAGTCGAGATCGACCCCGAAACCGGGGTCATCGAGATTGCCCGCTACACCGCCGTCGACGATGTCGGGCGCGCCGTCAACCCGATGATCGTGCACGGCCAGGTGCATGGCGGCATCGTGCAGGGTGTCGGCCAGGCGCTCGGCGAGCAGGTGGTTTACGAGCCCGGCAGCGGCCAGATCCTGTCCGGCTCGTTTCTCGACTACGCGATGCCGCGCGCAATCATGTTTCCGCTTTTTGACACCGAACTCAGCGAAGTGCCGACCCCGACGCATCCGCTCGGCATCCGCCCCGGCGGCGAAGGCGGCACAACCCCCGCGCTCGGCGTCGCGGTCAATGCGATCGTCGATGCGCTATCGGAGTTCGGGGTGACGCATATCGAAATGCCGGCAACGCCGGAACGCGTGTGGCGCGCAATTCACCACAGGGAGGAAAGATCATGGCACGCATCAAGCACATCGCGCTGACGACGAAAGAGCCGGCCAAGGTCGCCGAATTCTACAAAACCGCGTTCGGCCTCAAGGAAGTGCGGCGCAGCCCCAAAGGGGCGGTGTTTCTGACGGATGGCCACATCAACGTGGCTATCCTCAACCACAAGGACGAAACCTCGCTCGACATGGGCGCGCACGGCCCCAATTTCAGCGGCATCCACCATTTCGGCTTTGAGGTCGATGACCTCGACGATGCTTGCGACCAGTTGGAAACCGCGCACGCCCGGCGGCTCTCGGCAAAGGACGCCCCCGATGCCGCAATGGCTGGGCCGGGACACGCCAATTTCGAGATGAAATGGTCCGGCCCCGATGGCGTCGTCATCGACATCTCGCATACCGGGTGGGAAGGCACGGATTAACCCCTGATCCGGCAAATGCCGACCGCATGGCGGTCAAACCGGCACCCGTCAGTCGCGCTGACAGGCATTCGATAGCGGCGGAACGTTATACCGGGCGCGCAGAATACAATCGTGGCCATGCGGCTCTCCCCGCATGGTTCGATAGGTCTCACGACCGGTTCGCAACCAACGCCGCCCGGGTTCTTCCGCCGTGCAGTGTAATATCATGGCCAAACAAATACTCAACAAAACTCCTACTATTTTACCGACCATTGTTGGCGGATGCTCGATACCATCCGTTACTATTAACAGCGGCAACCAATGAATCAGATAAAGAGGGTACGAAATGTCGCCTAGCCGACGGCAGAGATAACAATCAAGCACGCCCCTCCATATCCATGATCTAGGTTGCCAGCCCATTCGAAACAATCCAACTCCCACCACAAATTCGCCAAGGCTTCTCATGATCAGATAGGGTCCAAAAACATTTATCGCCCCTCTCATTCCCACAATGCTACAAACAATACCCGAAATTATAATCAGGATCGGCGGTAACCGTTTCAGGTACGGAATAGACGCAAATACCGGAAATAGAATATAGGCGTACCACTCGATCTGCAACGACCAGGTCGGCGGATTAACGAAGCCGAATCCAACAAGATTTTCGACTATTCCGCTCCATGTGGCTTGCTGCCAAAACATCGCGGCAATCCCTACTGCGGTTGTAGCGACAAGATGAGTTGGGCCGGTGCGCGCCAATCTCGCCCACAGAAACGGTCCGGCTGAGACTCCATCGCGGTAGACATACGAGAGGATAAAACCTGACAAAAGAAAAAACACATCGACGCCTAAGTAACCGTAGCCAAACCCCCAAAAGCGAAAATGAAAACCCAGGACAGACAGTGCCGCCAACCCCCGAAGTCCTGTAAGGCCGGGTATTTCATCACATTTCTCAGTCATTTGGCGCAAGCACCCTTAATCGAGCGAATTAGGCAAATACGGTTAACGCGTCATACATACGGCATCCTGCAGTACCGGTTTTAAGGACGGTAGGGCGGCAAAGGTTAAGGATCAGTGAGCAAGAGGATGCATTGTGACTTTGCTTGCCAGCCATATTCTCTCTCAATCCAGCACCTGTCGGGTGGAATACGATTTCGAGGGATATGAGCCGGCCCTATCAGCTCAGATTTTGCTGCCGGGGTTGGTGAAGGCCGCAAACAGCCTTACTAGCGGCTTGACCTAGCTCTTGACCGCCATTCATGTATCGGAGTAAGCGTCGCGATTGTAATAATTGCAACTTCTCTGTACCGCGAGGGCAAAATGAACGGCTGGATTATGTTGGTCAGTGGGCCCGATTTGGCGCCCAATCAAAGCTTACGCAGACGCCTCATCGCAGTCACCGCTGACGATTCGGACGAAGCCTTCGAGGCTGCCCGCGTTACTGTGCCTGGGGGGCTGCCCCAATCAATCGGCCCACTGACCGAAGACGCGGTCACGGACCTCCGCGTTACACCCGGGAAAGGGCGTGTGCTCAATACCTTCTGAGACGCGATGACGACCCAACCGTCACGGCCGCCAGGTTCCGACTTTGTGCCGGTCATAACCAATGCGGCACCTGTCAGGCGCTTAGCGAAGCTGATTTGCGGTGAGGAGCGGCAGCTCCGGAGATCCGATACTGCCTCAGTTTGAAACTGAGGCAGTATCATTGGGCCTAAGCCTAGTCGCGATTACCCGTTTTCGTCCGATAGACACCCGGCTTTAAAGAAAAATTTCCGCGCCCGCGAACAAAAGCGTGCTGACCTGGCCGAGGAGTGCGAGCCCTGGTGGCAGGACCAACTGCATCTTGACCTGGTGCATCGGATCTACACGGTGGGCGTCTCTGCCCCACATCGCTGCCTGTGTTCGGTTCTTAACCTGGATTTTGCGGAGCAAGCCTTTGACGTGAACTTTGACCGTGGCCTCTGCGATGCCCAGGGCATTGGCTATGTGCTTGTTGGAAGCACCGCGCATCAGATGTGACAGGACCACCCGTTGTCTATCCGACAATCCCCCAGGTTCGTTCATATCAGCGGATTGGGTTATCGTGGATTCCGGGATTAATCCCGGATCGGCGGACGTCAACAGTGGCCGTGCGCCAACGATCTGGTCTTGCGTCACCTCATTGGCGAATTGCCCAGAGAGCACTAGCGTTCCCTGTAACACCAGATCTAACGACATCAAAAGTACAGCACGGTTTATTTGACTTTTTTCTAAATAACAACTTGCCCCCGCCTTCATAACCGTGACGACTTCGTCAATTTTAAAACATTCACTTAATACAATTACCTTGTAATTCTTATGGGATGGTTTCCATTGCAATAAATCTGAGATCAAAATCTCCGCATCATTGCCTAACCCAAGCAACAGAACTCGATCAATATTCTCACATTCTTGTTCTAGGTCGTCATATTCTCGCGCCGGCAAATCACACAGGCGCTTGCTGAATGTCATCACATGGAAATTCGTGTCCAGCAGTAAGTATGTTAATCCATGTATGACTAACGGGTTGCTGTCTACGATCGTTAATTCGATCGGACGTTGACCGCTATTCGTCTGCGACACGTCGGAACTCAAATGAGCTTTGTTTTCCATATTCTCATCCGCCGCATGACCAAGTTCATCAATACAAGTAATGTGCTGCTTCATGTCCTGTTCATTTAAAATATCGCAACTTTCGTTACGATAATGCTGATGACTTAGTCTCGAAAACCCTAAGTGTTTCTAACGTCTTGACGATCGGCTGCTCCGAGCGCGTCTAATTTTTGGTAACTGACTTTAAAACGCTAACAACATCGTTTATCGCGCTCTAGACGACCCTGCCCCAAGACGACCCTACCCCATCTTGAGGGGTAGGACCGACGTCGCGCACGCGCCATTATGTTGTATCTGCTTAAGGGTGAACCAAGCTTAAATTCTGCCGAAAGTTTGGCGATCTTGGTCTCTTAACGTGCTGCCCTCCGTGGTGGGCGACATCGCCCCGAGTTCGTTCCGGAGGCGCTCCGGGCGGCTATCGAGCGCCAGTGACCGACGCCAGTACTGATCCGTCATTCCGATCGCGGCATTCAATCTGCCGTTGAAGCCTACCGACAGGTCTATCCGGATTGACGCCACCCGCTCCAACGCCCGGCGCGATTCATTTCAGTATATCGAAGGATTCGACGATTTCCGCTTGCACCGAGCACCGGATTATCTCCACCAGCTCACGTCAGACAGCCACTGCCTACCTCCGGGATCGAACAAGGCCGAGGGTTCGGCAGTTCTTAAGCGACCTTGATGTCATTCGCGGTAAGGCCCCCGGTAGTAATGCCTGCGAGAATGAGCATATCGTGCCCTTGATTCGCCGAAAGCGTGAGACCGGCGGAACCAGGGGTGAAGGCCGCTAGAGCGTCTTGCGCTGAGCCATAACCCAGAGTACTGAGATCGAGGTGATCGAAACTCGTCGTAAAGTCCTGGACCGTATCGATCCCGCTGCCTGCCGCAAAGATGAACGTATCATCACCACCACCACCGTACAGGCTGTTTGTTCCTCCGTCGGTCGTGATCATGTCATCTCCCGAGCCTCCGAAAATCAGCTCGTTGGCGGCACCCGTGATCGCGCCACCTGGCACATACGTAATCTGCGCCGTATGAGCACCGTTCGCCGCGAAATTAAGCGACAGATCCGAGCCTGCAACGGACCCGCTATCTGCTCCCGTGACGATGACACCACTTGCTGCTTGCGTGTGCAGATTCACAGTCGCGGTTCCAGCGCCGTCGAATGTGAAGCCAAGGTTGGTCCCGTCCCCGGTAACCGACTGCAAGTCGCCCCGCATCGGCAGCGCCGAGAGGTGCGTAACGTCATCTTGCGTAGCCCCGAGATTGACCGCAAATGTACCCCCATCTCGCGGCAGAAACAGCTCGTGCGTGTTGTAAGCGTACCAGTTCGTCACGCTCTGGATCACATCCGCGCCACCATTGACGATGTTGAGCGCCATTTCGCCAACATCGGGGGCCGTGGGATCGGGCGTAACAGTTGCCGTGACCGTGTTGCCGGCAGTCACCGATTTGATGTCAGCTTTTTGCGCCGCCTCAATTCGCGAGGCCAGGTCCTCCATCGTGACGAACTCTTCGTTATTGGCATAAGCTTGTGAGATGAAGTCCGTATACATTTGAGTGGAATAAGGCGAGCCTGTGCCTGAACTCGTATCGGTATTCCACGCCGCGACACCGTAATCATGTATCGGCAAGACAACGATAGGCGTGCCGGCGGCGTTAGCCGTAAGAGTACTGAATTGGGCTGCCCAGTCGGCCTCGGCTTGCTCGAGCGTTTTGCCTTCGTACTGGATCTCGGTAAAGTCAAACGTCATGTTCGGTGCGATATAGAGCGAACCCTGATCCCCAGGACTCATATACCCGATCGCACTCGGGTAGCCGGAACCAATGCCCGTCCAGCCCCCGGACAGATAACCGACAGATGTTCCGGGAACGGATTGGAAATACGGCAAAATGTACTGGTCGGTTGCATACGTCTCGTTGGCTCCGGGAACAGCAGCGCCGTAGATGGGCGTGCCAAGTTTCTGCGCCAAAGTCATTTTCGATTGATTGAATTCGTAATCGTATGTGAAGGGGTCGTTGGTCATTTCGCCGGGCAGATCACCAGTAGTAATGCCAGCGTCGGTCTGCAGAAAGTTGGTATTTTCTGCGGGAATTCCGAATGTAAGCGTCGCGCCAGCCGGTATGTCGGCGATGGTCCCGAGATTCGGGGTCCCAAACCCTCCGGGTACATAACTCAACGTTATCGTATTGCTGTCGGGGGACACTGCGGAAACAAACGTATTCGCTATCGAAATGCTGTCTCCGTTGGTGCCAGGTACCGCTGTCAGGGTCGTACCGATGCCGACGCCCGTGACGATCATGCCGACCGTGATGCCATAGAATGACGGCAGTGCGTTTAGCGTCACTTGCGTCGATCCGGCGGCGGTGGCTGTCTTGGTCGTTTCCGCTTCCGTCCAGCCAGACAAACTGCCATCTGTCATCGATTGTAATGTCGGAGGATTGATAAGATGGGTATACGAATGGGTGCCGATCTCTCCGCCCATGTCCAGGATCTGCTGATAATACGGTAGACTGACCGCCCAGTTGGTACTGGCGGCGCCGTTAGGATTGTTGGGGTTGTCCCCAATATTTAGGAAGTACGTTCCGACGAAATCGTACTGCTGTTTCCAACCGGCCAAAATCGGCAGCAATTTATCATAGATACCGGTACCGGGGCCGCTGGCCGGCGACACGTCGTCTTGGAACTGCGACTGGTCCATGTCCATACGTACGGCCACGACACCCGAGAAGCGCGAGATATCCAAAGCAACGCCCGGCTGCGGGCCCGCTACGATCTGTTGGATCGCATTCGACAACAAGTTGCTATCGCCGAGCAGCTCGGGCGTGGCAAAATGTATGTTCTTGCCGCCGGTTGTCGTTTCTACGACACCGGGTAGCGTCCCAACGCCAACAACGTTCTGATTGACGAGCACGTCTGCCTGAGCGTTTACGCCCTGGTACTCCGCATAGCTCGCATCTGCGTAGGACTGGATTGTTTGGCCGGGCGAGTAGGACTGCATAATCGGATTGCCGGCATCGTTAACGGTGACCGTGAAGCTCGCGCCGCTTCCTCCAGTTACGTATTTCAAGTCCAGAAGAGTTTGCATATTAGCGTAGGAATTTCCGGCTAGCGCTACGCCGTTTTGATCGTTGGTCAGAAAATCACCAGAGGTAATAATGCCAATGTGGTAGTTGTAAACTGCGCTGGTGAGCGTCGCTACGATAGCCGGCAGTTGTGCGGTATTCACGTCCGCCATCGACGGGAAGATCAAGGCAGCGTAGCCGGTGAGATTATTTATATCCGTCAACGCGGATTCGTCGATAAGATCGTACGATACCCCAGCCATTCTGGCTTGGTTTTGTGCTGCCATGATCAGGTCGGAATAGGCAGTCTGGTTGAAATACAGGCTTGCACTCGTGTCAGAATAAACGATCGCGACACGCATCGACGGATTTGCAGGTTGCGGCTGCGCAACGACATAGGAGATAGAGGAGGAAGAGGGGCTCGGCAGGTCGACACTGTTATTATTGATACCGGCCAATACATTGGCAACAGTGGGGGTGCCGGCCATGAGGCTGCTCGGCAGCGCGATTTCAATCGTTTTATGGTCAGCACTGTAGTTGTAGGCGAGGTCAGCAACGAAGTCTTGGCCCGCAGCTCCCGTATAGAGTCGCGGCGTATTGTCATTTCCTATGGTGATGTTGTATTCGGCGCCGACGCCAAAAATCTGATAGCCCGTCGACGGATTAATATCCGTGTCGAGCCAGATCGTCGTGCCCTGTCCGATTTGTTGAAGGCCCGACAGCGCGAACGTGAACGTCCCGTTCTGGTCTTGGCCATAGAACGCATAGCCGGGTGTGCCTGTAGCCGGCGTGTCGAGCCGTGCCGACGGCGTCCAGTCGTTAAGGGAGCCGTCGAGCGTAATGGAGCCAAAGGTCGTCGGAGGCAACGAACCGATCCGATATTCGCTCGTAAAGAAAGTCGGCAGGAGAGTCGCGCCGTGAGCGGTGTCCGCGATGTCCGCGAAGACGTTGGCAGCGGTGGGGCTGCCCATCAGGACCGAAGGGGCCGAGATTTCGAGCTCGTGGCCATCGGCGCTGGCGGCATATTTCACCGGGCCGATTAGTGTTTGGTTGCCGGCGGCGTCGTCGCTGTACAGGTTAGCGACGCCACCCGAGATGGTGATGTTGTATTCGGCGCCGACGGGACTGCCAAAGACGTGGAATCCGGTTGTCGAGTTCAGGTCAGTATCGAGATAAATGGTCGTGAAGGACCCGATCACATCGTTGTCGTCTTCGATTGCGAAGAGAAATTCGCCCGCCTGCACATCGCCATAAAAGGCGTAGCCTCCGGCCGAGCCGTCGTCGAGTCGCTCCGCTTGCGTCCAATCGGCCAGAGAACCGTCGACGGTAATCGAGGTCTCGTTAACGTCCGTCACATTGACATTAAGTTGCTGGTCTGAAAACAGGCCCTGGGCATCCGTCGCCCGCACCTGCACTTGGTAAAGCTCTTGGAGCGTCCCATCCGCGCCAATCGTAAATGGGACTGTCGGCTGCTCGTAATCGGGCGCCTGATTCCACGTCAGCGCTCCGGTCGTGGGGTCGATCGTGAAGAGGCTCGCATTCGCTCCTCCCGAGATCGAATAGGTCAGGGTATCGCCGAGGTCCGGGTCCTGAGCGAGCACGGTCGTCACGGCGGTCGAGTTCTCCGGCGTGCTGATGGACGCGCTGCTGCCACCACCATTCGATGTGATCACCGGCGCAAAGTCCTGTTTGACGCCGTCTACATAGACATCCAGATATTGGATATTCGTGATGCTTAAATTGAAAGCGGTGAACTGGAATGTTCCGCCGTTATTCGGATGTAGAAATGCTTGCACATTGGCGATGTCGGTCTGGATGTTGGCGTTCGCCCAGTCGGCTTGCGTCAGGTCCAAGCTAAGGAGGTTCTGCGTACCGGCACCGCCATCATAAACGCCTGTGCTAGCTGCATTGGCGATGAACGTATCATTGCCGTCGCCGCCGTTCAGCGTGTCGTTCCCAGTGCCGCCGTTCAGCGTATCGTCGCCGGTGCCGCCGTTCAGCGTGTCGTCGCCGGCGCCGCCGTTCAGCGTGTCGTTGCCATCGCCACCGTCCAGCGTGTCATTGCCGGCGCCGCCGACGATTAAATTGTTAAACTCGTTGCCAGTGAGGACGAGACCGGTCGCGCCGATCGCGCCGGCATTGGCGGCCAGCACCTCGATCTCCTGGCCGGCTTGCAGCGTATAGCTGACGCTCGCCAAAACCCTATCGGTCCCGCCCCCCGGCGCCTCGATGACGACATCCGCTGCCGAGTCGACGTAATAAACATCGTTGCCGGCGCCGCCGGCCATCGTATCGTCGCCGGCGCCGCCATTCAGCGTGTCGTTGCCGGCACCATCGTTCAGCGTGTCATTGCCGGCGCCGCCGATAATCGTATTGCTCAAGTCGTTGCCAGTGAGGACGAGACCGG
>DATAUE010000033.1:0-3232 GCA_036268425.1 Allostellaceae bacterium | reverse complement strand
GAGGTCCGCGATTTCGAGCCGCGGCTGGCGCTGGACGGGGGGCCGGACGGCCTTGCCTGCTATCGGGCGATCGCTGCCGCGGCGTCCGCGCTGCTTGCACCGGACGGCGTCCTGGTCGTGGAACTTGGTATTGGTCAGGCTGAACCGGTGGCGGCGTTATTTGCCGCGGCAGGACTTGCGCCGGCGTTGCCGCGCCCCGATCTTAGCGGCGTGCCGCGGGCCCTTGTTGCTGGAAAACAGCACCGGCAGGGCCATGCCCGCAAGGCATTGGAGCCCGGCAAAAAAGTGCTTGGAATGTCGGCTGGAACCGACTAGCGTGCAACCACGGAATCGGCCCGAGATGATTGTGCCGCGTTGCCCAGTAGGCCCGGAGCATATCGCAGAGAGTGCTTTCCGGAGGTCGGCAAGGCCGGCAAAATTGAACTGCGAAAGCCGGATCGGACGGCAAACGGGATCGCCACATTCAGGCTGAGAATGCAGGCCGAGAGTTTCATCGGTTAGGGCGCGGATTGGCAGGAAACGATCGCGCGCGCATGACGAGGGGTTTGCGACATCGCGGCAGAGCCTGTGGCTAGCCCCGCTATGTCGGGGTGTCGTGACGATCGCGGGATTCGTTGAATGCGCGGCTCACATGCGCGGCTCACAACGGTGAATGGCTGCAGTAGCGGTATGATTTTGAACAGCCGTGCCGGCTTCGGGACAGCCTGATGACTATGACCGCCGCGGCAGGATCGTGAGCGGCGCGACCGGAGAGCGCAAGGTTCGACTAAGGAAGTAGTGAGACGAGACGGTGGCGGCAGCGTCACCGCACATGAAGGGGATTGGCGGAACAGAACACCATGAGAAACGGTCAAAACAAGCGCATGCGGGGTCGCAACCGCAAGAGTGGTCACCACCAGAATCCTTTGTCGCGCATGTACGAGTCGAACGGGCCCGATGTGAAAATTAGGGGCACCGCATCGCATGTCGCCGAGAAATACCTTCAGCTCGCCCGTGATGCGCAAAGCTCCGGCGATCCAGTCGCGGCGGAGAACTATTACCAGCACGCCGAGCACTATTTCCGCCTGATCGCGGCGGCGCAGGAACACATGCGGCAGACGCAACCGTATTATCAGCAGCAGCCGGGCGACATGCGCGGCAATATGGGCGATGACGCCTTCGACGACGGCGACGGCGACGGCGATGGCGACCAGCCGATGAATGGCGGCGAGCCGTTCGCGCCGCGCGATCAGCAGCCGTTCTTTCCCCGCGAACAGCAATACTCGCAGCAGCATCAACAGCCGCAGCAGCAACAGCCGCAACAGCAGCAGCCACACCATTTCCAGCCGCGGCAGCAGCATTTCCAGCCTCAGCCCGGCAATGACGGCGATGTCGAGCGGCTGCCGTCCTTCATCACCGGCGGCCAGGGGCCGCAGCAGCCCGCCCCGCAGCAGGGGCAAGGCGCTAATGGTGCCTCGGCCAATGGTCCCAACGGTGCCGGCAATCAAAACGGCGGCAGCAACGGCTATGAAGGGTCGGCCGATCGCTTCCCGCTGCACCGGCGGCGCCGGCGTCACCGCGGGCCGCGCGATCATGCGATGTCCGGCGAAACTGAAGCGCCGTCCGGGCCGCGCCAGAGCGACGACTAGTCCTCACCGATACGGATCGCGCCGGCCCGATGAAGGCGCGTTTGTCGTTCCTTGGGGAACGTGCAAAGCGCCGGGCCACGCCCGCACTCGTCACCGGCATCCATCTCTCATGCGCACCACGCTATCAAAGGCGTGAGTGTCGAGACGACTGCGGCCACAAGCTGGGTGAAGCTGGATAAGGTCTGACAGCGGTCGCCCGCTACCGTCCGCGTGGGGCGTTCAGTAATCGCAGCAGGAACCAGATCGGCACGACGATCACGGCGCCGAGCAGGAAATATTGCCAGAGCCAGCGCACCGCATCGAAGCCCATATTCCACACGCTCACAATGAGGCGGCGGGCTGACTCAACGATATTCCAGGGATCGAGCCCGACCGCCGCCAGGACCACGCCGACCAATATCGACAGCAGGATCAGCCGGCCGATCACGGCCAGCGGTGGTCCGCCGAAGAGGCGATGGACCAAATCAGGGGCTTTTCGGGTTTCCAGGGACGGCTGGCTCATGGCTCTCTCCGCTGGCGTCAATTAGGCGCTGATGCAGCCTAGCGCAAGCGCACGTCGACGGCGTTGCCTCGGCTTCGCGACTGGCGCTAAGTTGCCGCCGCGCCGAAATTTCGGACAATCCGGGGATTTTCATGGCCAAGGTCGAGGATCGCGCGTTGACGACCAATACGCCGCTTAACGACGACATCGGCGAACAGATGCGGCTTCGCCTGTATCGCATCCAAGTCGAGATCCGCGAGGCCGAGCAGCGCGCTTTTGACCTGTTCCTGCAGAATCTCGTCAAGGGCACGAGTCATCTGTCGCTCGGCCAGGAGGCGGTCGCGGCCGGCTGCGCGGCGGCGATGCGTCCGGGCGATCTCAGCTTCTGCACCTACCGCGGCCACGCGCACACTTTGGCGCGCGGCGTACCGATCGAGCAGGTGCTGGGCGAATTGATGCAGCGCGACAATGGGCTGATGCGCGGCAAAGGGGGCTCCATGCACCTGACCTCGACGGATCACGGCGTAATGGGCTCTTACGCCATCATCGGTGCACATCTGCCGATCGCCTGCGGCGCGGCATGGCGCGCCCAGTACAAAGGCCAGGACGACGTGTCGGTTTGCTTCTTCGGCGACGGCACCACCAATATTGGCGCCTTTCACGAAGCGCTCAATTTCGCGGCGGTGTGGAAGCTGCCGGTGATCTTCGTCTGCGAAAACAATTTGTACATGGAATACACGCCGATCGCCGACGTCACCGCGGTGCCACACCCGGCCGGCGACCGCGCCGCGAGCTATGGGCTGCCGCGTATCGTGGTCGACGGCAACGACGCCGATGAAGTCTTCCGTGCCGCCAACGCCGCCTACGCCAAGGCTCGCGCCGGCGAAGGCCCGTCGCTGATCGAGTGCCTGACCTACCGCCACAGCGGCCATTCCCGCGCCGACCCGGCCAAATACCGGCCGGAGGGCGAACTGGAAAAATGGAAGGCGCGTGATCCGATCAAAATCTACCGCGAGCGGCTCAAACAATTCGGCATCGGCGACGATGCGATCGTCGCAATCGAAACAGACGTGAAGCAACGCGTCGACGACGCCACCGAAAAGTGCAAGGCGGCACCCATGCC
>DATAUE010000032.1:0-1804 GCA_036268425.1 Allostellaceae bacterium | reverse complement strand
GGTTCTCCGATCAGCTTTTGACGGCCCAGGGCGTTTCGCTGGCCGATGCCGCCGGCTCCGGCATGCCTGCGAACCTGTCGGGTGATTTCGGAATTTATTCGGTGTTCGAACAGAAGCTCTATCGCGTCGACAAGGAGGAGGATGATCGCGGCATTGGCGTCTTTGCTCGGGTCTCGTCGTCTCCCTCGGATCGCAACCTGATTGACCTCTATGCCGACGCCGGGGTCGAATGGGTTGGATTGAGCGACCTGCGGCCGAAGGACAAATTCGGCATCGCCGCGGGATATGCCCGTGTTTCGTCCCGCGCGCATGCGCTCGATGTCGATTTCCAGCAATTGATGGGTCCGAACTGGCCGTCGCGGCGTTTCGAGCAGGTGACGACCGCCGTCTATCAATATGAGGTCCGCTCCGGCTGGACCTTGCAGCCGAATCTCCAGTATTTTGTTCATCCCGGCGGCGGCGCGACCGATCCGCTGGGTACCAACCCCGGCAAATTTCTGAAGAACGCTGCGGTCTTCGGATTGCGAACCGTGTTGAAGTTCTGAAGCCGAACCTCGCCATGTGATAACGGGCAGGGGACCGGCGCGTTTCGCGATTGCCGGATGGCGCCGCTTCAGGCAATCACATCCCGAAATGAGCAGGGATTTTGAAAATCTGGCCGCGCGCGCGGCGCCGGCAATTTTCGTCGTATTGTGGAGTACCGGCTTTGTCGGCACCAAATATGTGCTGCGCGACGCCGAACCCTTGACCTATCTCACGATCCGCATGGCGCTGGTGGTGGTCCTGATGGCGGTCATTGCCGCGATCGTGCGGCCGCGATGGCCGGACCGCACCGAGATCGGCCACAGCATCGTCGCCGCTCTGCTGGTGCACGGATTTTATCTGGGCGGCACCGCGATCGCGATCGCGCACTCGATCCCGGCCGGCCTATCGGCGCTGATCCCGGGCCTGCAGCCGATCCTGACTTCGACCCTGGCGAATCGCTTTCTCGGCGAAAGGGTGACGCCGCTACAGTGGATGGGGCTTTTGATCGGCCTCGGCGGCGTGGTGCTGATCCTGCACGGGCGCCCGATGAGCGGCGACGCCGGCTGGGGCTGGCTTGCCTCGGGCGTTTCGCTGGTGAGCATCACCCTGGGGACCCTGTACCAGAGCCGCTATTGCGGCCGGATCGACTGGCGGGCCGGTAATCTCGTTCAATACATCACGGTCACGATTTTCTTTGGCCTTGGTGCGGGGCTGTTCGAGACCCATGGGGTGCACTGGACCGAAGAGTTCGTGCTGTCGGTGCTGTGGCTCGCGGTGGTGCTGTCGATCGGATCGATCGGGCTGTTGTACTGGCTGATCCGGCGTTCGGCCGCGACCTCGGTGGCGAGCCTGTTCTATCTGGTGCCGGCGACGACGGCGATCATGGCCTATGTGTTGTTCGGCGAGCGGCTCGATACACTCGCGATCGCGGGCATGGTGGCCTGTGCGGCCGCGGTATTCCTGGTCAATCGGCGCGCCCGGGCCTAAAACGGAAAAAGCCGCCGGTTGTTGGCCCGGCGGCTTTTCGCGCTTTATGAGTTCAGCGCTTCGACTTTTTTGCCTTCTTCTTGCTTTTCTTGGCGGTTTTCTTCGCGACCTTCTTGGCCGTTTTCTTGGCGGCTTTTTTGGCCTTTTTGGCGGATTTCTTCGCGGACTTTTTGGCTTTCTTGGCGCTCTTCTTCGCAGCCTTCTTGGCCTTCTTCGGCATCACCTTCTTGGCGACTTTCCTGGCGGCCCTGCGGACCTTCTTCGCCGCCGTCTTGGCGACTTCCACAGTCGC
>DATAUE010000031.1:0-1690 GCA_036268425.1 Allostellaceae bacterium | reverse complement strand
CAGCTACGAACGCGCCAACTCGCCAGCCGGCGCTGCCGCGGCGGCACTGACCCACGAACGCGCCAAGTTCATTGCCGGCGGCACCAATCTGCTCGATTTGATGAAACTCGAAATCGAGACGCCGGCACATCTGATCGACGTCAACGGTCTCGGTTTCGACAAGATCGAGAGCACGCCCGATGGCGGCCTGCGGATCGGCGCGCTGGTACGCAACACCGCGCTCGCCGCTGACCCACGGGTGCGGCGCGACTATGGCCTGCTGTCCCGCGCGCTGCTGGCAGGCGCCTCCGGCCAACTTCGCAACAAAGCGACCACGGGCGGCAATCTGCTCCAGCGCACCCGCTGTCCTTATTTCTACGACACGAATCAGCCCTGCAACAAACGCAAGCCCGGCAGCGGCTGTGCGGCGATCGGTGGCGTCACGCGTCAGCACGCAGTGATCGGATCGAGCGAAGCCTGCATCGCGACCCATCCGAGCGATATGGCGGTCGCGATGCGCGCGCTGGATGCCACCGTGGAGGCGGTACGCCCCGGCGGGGAGACGCGAGAAATCCCGATCGCCGAACTGCATCGCTTGCCCGGCGATACCCCGGACATCGAGACCACCTTGGCGCCCGGTGAGTTGATCACCGCGGTCACGTTGCCAAAGCCGGTCGGAGGCACACATATCTATCGCAAGGTCCGCGATCGCGCGTCGTATGCGTTCGCCTTGGTGTCGGTCGGTGCGATCGTTCAAGCCGACGGCACCGGAAGGATCGCGGTCGGCGGCGTCGCGCACAAGCCGTGGCGAGTGGAGGCGGCCGATAGCGAGATGCCGCGCGGCGCCAAACGGGTGGTCGGGCAGTTGCTGGACGGCGCCCGGCCGACCAAACAAAACGCATTCAAGCTGACGCTGGTCGAACGCACGCTCTCGTCGGTGCTTGCGGAAGCAAAGGGCTAAGTCATGAAATTCGAGAATCCAGCGACCCTCAATCCGATCGACGAGCTCAAGATTATCGGTCATCCGACTGATCGCATAGACGGCCCGCTGAAGACGACGGGTACTGCGCGCTACGCCTATGAGCGTCATGACGAAATAGAAAACCCGGCCTACGGCTATGTCGTGGGATCGGCCATTGCCAAAGGCCGCATCACCTCGATCGATCTAGCTGCGGCGAAAGCCGCCGCAGGCGTGCTCGCGATCGTCACGGCAGAGAATGCCGGCAAGCTCGGCAAGGGCGATTACAACTCGGCAAAACTGCTTGGCGGCCCTGACATCGAGCATTATCACCAGGCCATCGCGGTCGTCATCGCCGAAACCTTCGAGCAGGCGCGCGCGGCGGCGCAGCTCGTTCGGGTCGATTACAGCGATACCAGTGGCGCGTTCGATCTGGCTGCCGCCAGAGATGCGGCAACAAAGCCGAAGGCCGATGATATCAACGGCGAGCCAGAGACCGCTACCGGCGATTTCGCACGCGCGTTCATTTCGGCGCCGGTTCAACTGGATGCCACCTACACTACGCCCGACCAGGCGCATGCGATGATGGAGCCGCATGCCTCGACCGCGGTGTGGAATGGCGGCCGGCTGACGCTTTATACGTCCAACCAGATGATCGCCTGGGGCGTCGGCGACGTTGCCAAGACGCTTGGGCTGCCGAAGGAGGCTGTCAGGCTGGTGTCGCCTTTCATCGGTGGTGGCTTCGGCGGCAAG
>DATAUE010000030.1:0-5045 GCA_036268425.1 Allostellaceae bacterium | reverse complement strand
TCCCCGGTTGTCGTCGAAGTCGATGACGACCTGGGTTTCGGGCGGGATCTGCATGTCGCGGTCGAGTTTGCGGCTGGGAGCGAGTGAAGGCGAATCCGATGCACTTTTTGGCAAGGGTTCAGGCTCCCGTATGCAATGGAGAGGAAGGGGCGGGCCGCGCCCGGGCTGACGGTGCAAGCGTGCCGAGCAGGCTGTAGCGCTCGAGGCTTTCGATTGAGACCGGCAGCACCTGGCCGATGATGTCAGCCGAGGCCATCACATGCGCCGGTTGCAGATAGGCGGTGCGGCCGACGAGCTGGCCGGGATTGCGGGCGGCGCGTTCGAACAGCACATCCACCGTGCGGCCAATCGCAGCCTGATTGAAGGCCGATTGCTGGCTGTCGATCAATTCCTGGAGCCGCACCAATCGCTCGTCCATCTCAGCTGCTGACACCGTCTCCTCTAGATCCGCCGCCGGGGTCCCCGGTCGCGGCGAATATTTGAAAGAATAGGCGCCAGCGTATCCGATTTGTGTGACCAGAGCGAGGGTCGCGGCGAAATCTTCCTCGGTCTCGCCGGGGAAGCCCACGATAAAATCCGATGAAAATGCAATATCCTGGCGGGAGGCGCGGAATCGCTCGATGACACGGCGATAGTCATCGGCGGTATGCCTGCGGTTCATGGCCGAAAGAATCCGGTCGGAACCGGACTGTACGGGCAGGTGCACGAACGGCATCAAGGCGGGCAGCTCGCGGTGCGCGTCGATCAGGGTCTGGTCGACGTCGCGGGGATGGCTGGTCGAGTACCGCAGGCGCAGAACGCCCGGCAGTTCGGCGAGATGGTACATCAATGCGCCGAGCGACCAGATCCGGCCGTCCGGTCCCTCGCCGTGATAGGCGTTGACGTTCTGCCCGATCAGGGTGATCTCGCGCACCCCGGACTCGGTCAGCCTGCGGACGTCGTCGGTGATCCTGGCCACCGGCCGCGACACTTCGGCGCCGCGCGTATAGGGTACCACGCAGAAGGTGCAGAATTTGTCGCAGCCTTCCTGCACCGTCACAAAGGCCGAAATGCCGCGGGCGCGGATCGCCTCCGGCTTCGGCGGCGGCAGGAATCCGAACTTGTCCTCGACCGGAAATTCGGTCTCCAGCGCGCGGCCGTGGCGTTTGGCATCCGCCAGCAATTGCGGCAGATGGTGATAGCTCTGCGGGCCGACCACGACATCGACCGCGGGCGCGCGGCGGATGATCTCCTGGCCTTCGGCCTGCGCGACGCAGCCGGCCACCGCGATGCTCATTTGACGACCGCTGCGTGCGGCTTCGTCCTTGATGACGCGCAGCCGGCCGAGTTCCGAATAGACCTTTTCGGAGGCTTTTTCGCGGATGTGACAGGTGTTGAGGATCACCAGATCGGCGTCGTCGACATTCGCGGTCTCGATGAATCCTTCAGGCGCCAGCGTGTCCACCATGCGTTGCGCATCGTAGACGTTCATCTGGCAGCCATAGGATTTGATATGCAGCTTGCGCGGCGGCTTCATGGAACCTGAATGCGGGGCGGTGGTGGCGCCAATGCGGCGCCGGGTCCGAATATGCCCCTCAATTATAGGCCAAAGCCGGGGAAATCCAGCGGGCCGATGCCCCCATTTGGCGTCGGTTGGACGGAATGAGCCGGGGATCACGCGATTTCGGCAGAACCTCCGGCCTATTCTCCCTTGTTGAGCCACTTCGCAACCGCCTCGCGCCACGCATCCTGCCGGCGCTCGGCGCCGGTACGGCCCGCAAGGCCAGTCGGGCGCAGCACACCTGCGAATGCCAGCACGATCAGTATGCCAGGCGTGAGCAGCCAGTGGACGATATCCATGGTGACCTCCCGGAGATGAACCCGGCGCCAACCTACACCGTCGCCTGGAATCCCATTGTGAGGTCGGTCACGCGCCCGTCGAGCCCGGGAGCGGTATTCGGCGTCGCGGCTAGCCGGTCGTCACGGCGGTCGCGATCAGCGCCGGTAATTCCCGCATATCGTCGAAGGTGGCCGTTGCGCCGGCCGCGCGCAATTTTTCGGCATGGCCGGGCAGGCAATGACTGCCGCCGTGGAAGCCCAGCACGGTCATTCCGGCGGCAAGCGCGCCGGCGACGCCGGGCACGCTGTCCTCGATCACCACGCAGCGTTCGGGAGAAGCCCGCATCTGCCCGGCCGCGAACAGAAACAGGTCCGGCGCCGGCTTGCCGCGTTCGACCTGGGTGGCGGAGAAAATATGCGGCGCGAGCGTCTCATAGAGGCCGGCGCAGGTGAGGCCATGCCGGATCTTTTCCGGCGTCCCGCTCGAGGCCACGCATTTCGGCAGATCGATCGCGGCAAGCGCGTCGGCGATATGCGAGATCGCGCGCAAATCGCCGTCGTAGAACTGCAAGGTGGCGTGCTTGACCTGGCTCTCGAAATCGTCCGGAAGCCGGCGGCCAAGTTCGGCCTCGACGATCAGGCGTGCTTCGCGATCGGAGACGCCGAGGAAGCGCTCCAGCACCTGGTGCTCGGTGATCGGATAGCCGTGACGCGTCAAGGTCTGCGCATGCGCGCGGCAGGAGATCACCTCGCTGTCGACCAACACGCCGTCGCAATCGAAGATGACGAGATCGAACGGTTGTTCGTTGTTTTGATTCGTTCTGGTCACGCGACCGGGTTTCTGCCTGGCTTGAGAACGCGTCGCTTCAGGATTTGTCGTCGTCAAGCGGTACGCAATAAAGTTCGAGCCGGTGATCGACCAGCTTGTAGCCGAGCTTGCGGGCGATCTCGGCTTGCAGCTTCTCGATCTCCTCGGAGGTGAACTCGATCACCTTGCCGTCCCGCAGATTGATCAGATGGTCGTGGTGGCTGTCGCGCATCTGTTCGTAGCGGGCGCGGCCCTCGCGGAAATCGTGCCGCTCGATGATGCCGGCATCCTCGAACAGTTTGACGGTGCGATAGACCGTCGAGATCGAAATCTTGTCGTCGACCGCGACGCAACGCCGATACAATTCCTCGACGTCGGGATGATCCACGGCTTCGGCCAGCACGCGCGCGATCACCCGGCGCTGCTCGGTCATGCGCATGCCGGTGGCGGCGCAGCGCGCTTCAATGCCGGTGGCATTGAGCGCTGGGGTGGATTTCAGTGCGGTCATGGTTTTCGTCCAGAACAACGGGGCCTGTTGTGCCACCGCGACGCCGCTACGACAAGTCGCGGCGCATCAACAGGGCGTTCAATTGTTCCCCGCCGGGTTGCTGGTAATAGCGTTCCCGGCGGCCGGCGACGCTAAATCCGGCCCGTTCGTACAGCCGCCGCGCCGGCCGATTATTTTCCTCGACTTCGAGGAATATGGTGCGGACGCCGTGGCCCGCCAAGTGCCCCAGATGGGTCAGCAGCAGGTTGCGGGACAGGCCGCGGCCGCGATGGGTGCCCGCGACCGCGATCGACAATATCTCGGCCTCGTCGGCCGCTATCCGCGACACCGCGAAGCCGATGACCTTGGGTCCAACCCTCAAGCGATGAACCAGCGTGTTGTGCTCGGTCAGCATGGTTTCGAACTCGCTTTCACCCCAGCCGCGGTGAAACGATTCGCCGTGCAACTGCGCCAGCCGCCGCGCATCGCGCAAGGAAGCGGCTTCGACGACCGCCGTGCCGCCGCCCCAATATTGCGAAAGCCAGCTCATCATGCGGAGGGCTGCACGGCTTTCGGCAGCATATCCCTGGACGGCTTGGCGTCGGGCGCGCGCAAATAATATGGCCGGGCCGGCGCGGTCTCCGGATTGACCGCGGCGCCCAACCACGCCACCCAGGTAATGTCGGGCGCCGGCAGGGCATCGACCTGGAACGGCGGCGGCGCATCCTTGGGCCAGCGATCGGCGAGCAATCGGGCGGCATTGCCGACCAGGTGCGGCGTGCCGAATTGTGACGCACGAAGCGCTTCTTCGATCGGGGCGATGCGCGGCGATACCAGCGCGCCGCCGTCGCCGCTCACCACCTGGAAGTAGACCTGGTCATGCCGCGCATCGATCGCGGCGATCACCGGCGGTGTCGCGTTGGTAGAAACAACGGGCGCGGCATAGGCGCCCAGCGTGGTGACGCCGACCACCGGCCTGTCGGCGGCCAGCGCAATGCCGCGCGCGGCCGAGAGCCCGACCCGCAGCCCGGTAAAACTGCCGGGACCGGTGGTCACCACGATGCGGTCCAGCGCGGTAAAGCCGATCGCGGCCTCGTTCATGACGCGCGCAATCAGCGGCATCAGCGCTTCGGCGTGACCGCGCTTCATCGGATGCGATTCCTGCGCAACCAATCTGGCGGCTTTGGTGTCGAGCACCGCGGCGGCGCAGGCGTCCAGCGCGGTGTCGATGGCAAGAATCAGCATGATCTTCTCTACTACAGCTAGCCTCGGCTTAGCTAAACTACTTGAGGGCTGCTTTCATCGCTGCGCTCGCTGCGTGCATCTCCATCATGTAACATTCGTCAATGCAAGAAACAACTGCGGCACAGGCATAACTTTGATCGGAAACACAACGCTCAGTTGATCAAATAAATACGCTGCTTCACGCGACGTCACTTAATCAATTGTTTGGACAAGTTTGCGAAAACGGAACCCGTGAAAATACGGCCCTGAAAAAGGAAATTGTCGTATCTGCCAAAAATCATATTGAACGTTACTCTCCGAAATTTTTTCAGCACATGGATAGGAAGGCCTCCGATGTTGCAATGGCGCAATAATTCGGCCTCCGCGAATGCAATCGCGCAGGCCAAGGCAATCAGCAAATCGCAAGCGGTGATCGAATTCAACTTGGACGGAACGATCATCACCGCCAACCAGAACTTCCTCAATGCGCTCGGTTACCGGCTCGAGGAAATCCAGGGCAAGCATCATTCGATGTTTGTCGAGCCGACCGAGCGGGACAGCGCCGAATATCGCGCCTTCTGGGCCAACCTCAATCGCGGCGAATATCAGGCGGCGGAATACAAGCGGGTCGCCAAGGGCGGCCGGGAGATCTGGATCCAGGCCTCCTACAATCCGATCTTCGACAGCAAGGGCAAGCCGGTCCGGGTG
>DATAUE010000029.1:0-10610 GCA_036268425.1 Allostellaceae bacterium | reverse complement strand
CGCTGGAGGCTCTCAATCGCAGCCTGCGCAAGATCATCAAAACCCGCGGCAGCTTCCCGACAGACGAGGCGGCGCTGAAATTGTTGTTCCTGGCGATCCGCAATGCCGGGGTGCATTGGCGCCGGCCGGTTGAATGGACCGACGCGATGGGGCAGTTTGCCATCCTGTTTGCCGATCGTTTTGAGCCTTCAGCGCGCTGAAGGCTCAAAACGATGATGCACAGCTCGGATTACACAAAAATCCGGACACTCCCGCCGGCGCCGCGCAGATGCTCGACGACACCGCGCTCGTAGCCGCCGGTAGCCTCGATACCGACCCGTTCGACCCCGGCTTCGGCCAGCGCCGCGGCCAGGCGGCGCCATCCTTCCGCCCGGTTCTCGACCGTGAAGGCGGTCGTTTGCCCTCCGGTTGGTCCCTGAATGGCGACATCGAGTTTTGCTTTCGCGGTGTCGATGCCGGCCGTGCCTCTGCTAGTCTGTGTCATCTTCGTCGCCCCTGCCTTGCAAGCGAACCCTGGGTTCCGGCAACCATCCGGGTCTGATGAAGACGCTGGCGCGATCATGCTACGCTGCAGCCCTGCGGCTCAGGGCGGGTCCGATCCGACGCCAACGGTGCCGTCCCGGGCGGCCACCCGGGACGGCACACTCCTCGCGGAGCACACCAACTTTACTCGCTTCGGCTATTACAAGGGCGGGTTGGACCCTATCCACCCGACGCATTCGAAGGAAGAGCGAGTCCATTCCGCTTCACGGGATCGAGCGCATCGGCTTCTGATAGAGCCCAATCTGCCCAGGCCCTCGTTCCATCCATCGAATCCTGACCGACGATCGAAGACATGACGCTCGCGACGAAGCCGCGGATGTCGTGAGCGGTGCGCCAAGCCTGCGCTTGCGTAAACAAATGATCGCGTCGCGCCTTCTCCTCGGCCAGGCGGCGCTCCCGGAGCTTTTGCTCCGCCTCTTCGCGCCGCTTTTGGACTTCGCATTCGGCTTCCCGGCGGCGCTGCAAGAGCCAATCGTGATGTCGGAAACATGACGCCCGGTATTCGGCCTCACTCGCCGTCACGATCTCGACCACGATCGCCGTTAGCTGACTTCCAGCTTCGCGTCGTCCGCGTCCTGCCACACGCTTCGATATTCGAGCCCCGTCCCGCCGATCCCAATTGTGAGCCGCAGCGTGTCCGCGGGGCCGGGGCGCGTCTGCCACTCGCCCTGCCGGTTCGGTTTCGCTGTCGGGTGGTCGAGGCTGAGCGTCACCGTGGTCCTTCCGACCTGGACGCTGATATCTCGTCCCTGCTTCCCGCCGACGCCCATCCGTGCGCCGGCCTTCAAGAGTCCCATCGCCAAGCTGTTCAAGAGTTTCAGGCGTCGCTTCTCGAAGCCGGAGTCGAACAGGGCTTGTCCCATGACATCGCCCAACGGTCGGTTCGCTGGCGCTCGGCCCGCTTTGCGTCTTCGTCAAGAAGCTTCCGGATGTCCTCCAGCGGTTCAGCCAGTTCCCGAATGAACGGGACCTTTCGAACACGAGCGGCGACGCGAGCCTTGACGGCTTCGATCGGCTCCTGAAATTGCGGCGGGCTTGGAACGGGTTTGGCGAGTTCCGCTTCGGGGTCGTACCGCCAGTTGTATGGTTCGCTCCCGATTTGAATGACATTGGACGCGCAGGGGGCACGGGGCGGGAGCGCGATCTTGGGCACCTTCCGACCGGCGGCCACCTTCGCCCAATAGCCACGTTCCGGTAAGGGCACGGCCGCCCGCACGCAGTGCTTCCGGAAGGCCACGTCCGACATGCCGAACCGAGCTGCCACAGTGCGGACGGGGTCGGTCCAGACGAGTTCGTAGAGCGCCTCGCGTGTGAAGTCGGCCATGATCCGTGCATCAGGTTGACGGGGGAACGCAGTGTGGGTGAAGCAACCTTGCCCACCGGTCAATCGTCGGCAATGATCGGCCAGCACTTCGGGAGTCGGGGTTACGAGCGGACCGGCCTGGACCTTCTTTGCCGGCTGCCGAGCCGTCGCCCCTTCGAGGCAGGCTCGCGAATCGCCGTGTGCGACAAAAAATCCATGAGCCGACGGCCACCGCCTCTCATACGCCACAGTATGCCCAAACTAGCCTCTCGTATGCTCAAATACGATCTCGCCGCCTGATCCTATTGGGAAATCCAACTTGACGGTCGCGGGGCGGGACACGAATTTGGCTCCCAGCAACGATGGTCTTGGACTGAGGCCGGCAATCATGGATGCCCGACATCTGCATTCGGCGCGAGTCGAATCGACACGGCAGGTCAATGAGCCACTCGCACTTGCCTACTCGGTCAACGACGCGGCGAAGGTCAGTGGCCTTAGCCGCGCCTTCATCTATGCCGAATGGCATGCGGGACGGGGGCCACGAAAGGTCAAGGCGGGGAGACGCACGCTGATCACCCCGGAAGCACTGCGCTCGTGGCTCTGCTCGCTTGAGTGCGGTTCCGAGCCATGACTCAACCCGAATCGGTCCCGCGCGCATCTGGGTCGGTCCCTCGGGATCTGCCTGTATCCGCCACCGCGTATTGGACACGGCGGGCTTCCGGCCGACCCAATTCGCCATAACCCATTGATTTTATTGGCGTCCCCTACCGGATTCGAACCGGTGTTGCCGCCGTGAGAGGGCGGTGTCCTAGGCCTCTAGACGAAGGGGACCTGAAGGCCGGTGTCTTGATAGCGGTTGGGCTGGCTGGGATCAAGACGATGTTCGTGCCTCCAGGGGCGTCGGACTATTCGCGGAAATTAACGTATTGCAGCGGCTGCTCGATCTTGAGACCGCGGATCAAGACGATGGCGGCCTGAAGTTCGTCGCGTTGTTTGCCGGTCACGCGCAATTCCGCGCCTTGCACGGCGGCTTGCAGCTTGAGTTTGCTGTCCTTTATTTCGCGCACCAGCCGGCGGGCGAGATCGGTATCGATGCCCTGGCGCAGCGCGATGGTCTGGCGCACCGTGTTGCCGGCGGCTTTTTCGGGGGTTTTGAAATCGAGCGCGCCGGATTCAACCTTGCGCCGCGTCAGATGCACCTTTAGCAGCTCGTGCATCTGCTTCAGCTTCAAATCGTCGTCGGCGACCAGCATGATTTCGCCTTCCTTGCGCTCGATCGTCGCCTTGCTGCCCTTGAAGTCGAAGCGGGTGGCGATTTCACGGCTCATCCCGGCGATGGCGTTGTCGACCTCGGCGAGTTCGATCCGCGAGACGATGTCAAAGCTCGGCACGGCAACATCCTTTCCGCGATAGCGCCAGTTGGGGTGGCTGTCGGGGCACGCCCGCGATATACAGCGTTTCCGTGAACATCGGAATAACACGTGCGAGGCCGCTCGGTTTGCCGCGTCAGGCGCTTGCACGGCTGCCCGCCGCGGCTCGCAGCCCGGTCTCGGCAGCAACCGGCGGGTGCCAGTTCAACAACGCCCGGGTCGCTTGATCGTCGACCTGCAGGAATAATTTCAGTCGGGCCAGACGCGATCCGATCCGCGGTGTCCGGCGCCACGTTTTGAGGCTCATGCCGGGCATCCGAAAGAGCCTCGCCGTGCGTCCCTGCCCCGCGGCCAGGACCCGGATCAGATCCGGCGTCGAAAAATCCGTCCCGTCTGCCGCCAGCAGGATTTGCCCGGCGGCGGCCGGATGGACGGCCGCGATTGCGATGAGATCGACGAGGTTGTCGCGGCAGATCAGGCTGCGGCGATTGTCGATGCCGCCAAAGGGCAGCGGCAGGCCGCTACCCGCCAGCCGCACCAATGCCGCAAAATTGGCGCCGACGCCCGGGCCGTAAACCAAGGGCGGGCGCAGAACGACCAGTTCGAGCCCGGTTTCGAGCGCAGCGGTGGAGAGCGCGTGCTCGGTGGCGAGCTTGGTGCGACCATACGCATCGTCGGGCCTTGGGATATCGCTGGCGCGAAACGGCCGGCCGGGTGGCGTCGTGTCGCCCATCGCCTTGATCGAACTCGCATAGACGAGACGCCGTACCCCGGCTCGCGCCGCCGCCCGGGCAAGACCGGCGGCGATCTCCGGCTCGGCATCGAGAAGCCGCGAATCGGCGGGCTGGTGCGCCCGCTGTGCCAGATGGATCACAATATCGACGCCGCTCACTATCGCCGACCAATCGGTACTCGGTGTCAGATCGCCCAGCACAGCGCGTCGGAGCGGCTGCGACCCGGTGTCCGCCGCCGCCGGATCATTTGGCGGGATGCGGCGCACGCCGGCGATCACCGCGTGACCACGCATTGTCAGGACCGGGCACAGGCCGCGCCCGATAAATCCGTTCGCGCCGGTCACCAGAATCCGCGCCATGCCCGATCACGCTTCCTTTCCTGCGTCGGTTTGAGGGTGACCCGATCATCGCGTGCGCACCATCGCGTAACGCACCGCGATCGATTAAAGAAAGACCGCGCCGCGGGTAACCGTGCCTGGCGTTGCAACGACGGGCGGCCACACGCCGTCCCATCTTCTTTTGCCACTTTCGGTCGACCACCGGGTGCCTTTGTTTCCGACCATTACTGCGGCCGACAGCCCTGCGGCCAACAGCCCTGCGGCCAACAGCCCTGCGCACCACACCGGGCAGCGCCCCAGGCTGCTGTTTCTCGTGACAGAGGATTGGTATTTCTGGTCGCATCGGCTGCCGGTGGCGCGGGCCGCGCGCGACGCCGGGTTCGAAGTTGTCGTCGCGGCCCGTGTCGAGGTGCACGGCGAGCGCATCGCCGACGAAGGATTTCGCGTGCAGCCGCTGCGCTGGCGGCGGCGCGGCGACGGTATCGCCGGGGGCGTACGGGCGCTCATCGAGATCGCCCGTCTTTACCGGCGCGAGCGACCGGACATTGTGCATCACGTCGCGCTGAAGCCGGTGCTGTTCGGCGGCGCGGCGGCGCGCCTGGCATTTCCACTCGGCGGCGGTCCGGCCCGCATTGCGGCGGTGACGGGTCTCGGTGCCGGGTTCGCGGCCGCGACGCCGCTGGCGGGGATTGCCCGGGTGGCGTTGCAGCAGGGGCTTCGGGTTGCGGTCACCGGAAGCCGGATTATCGTGCAGAACCCCGAGGACGGCGTGGCCTTGGCGCGACTCGGCGTTATGCCGGGACGGGTCACGCTGATTCCCGGCTCCGGCGTCGATACCGGGCATTTTGCGCCGCTGCCACCGCCGCCCGGGCCGCGCGTGACGGTGGCGTTTGTCGCCCGCATGCTGCGCAGCAAAGGGGTGCTCGACGCGGCCGCCGCGGTGCGCAGCTTACGCGGCGGGGGCCTCGACATTGCTTTGCTGCTAGCCGGCCCGACCGATCCTGACAATGGCGATTCGCTTGATGCCGGAGCGATGGCCACGCTGGCGGCCGAGCCGGGAATCGAATGGCTCGGTCGCGTCGAGGACGTGCGCGAGGTCTGGCGGCGCGCTGCCATCGCGGTATTGCCCTCGACCTATGGCGAGGGCGTGCCGAAAGCGCTGCTCGAAGCGGCCGCCTGCGGGCGTGCGATCGTGGCGAGCGACATGCCGGGCTGCCGCGACGTGGTGCGGCACGGCCATTCGGGATTGTTGACGCCGCCGCACGATATCGCGGCCCTGGCGGACGCGCTTGCCATGCTGGCCCGCGACCCGGGGCAGCGGCAAGCGATGGGCGAGGCGGGCCGCAAGCGGGTCGAACAGGAATTTGGCGAGGACCGTATCGCGCGAGAAACGCTGGCGCTCTACCATCAGGTGTTGCGTGACAGGAAGGGCACATGACGGGCCGAATTTGGCTGGCGGTCGCCGGGCTCGGAGGTCTTGCCTCGGTGAGCGCGGGCGCGCTGGCGGCACATCTCGCGAGCGACCCCAAGACCGCCGAACTGCTGCATACCGGCGCGCTTTACGGCATGGTTCATACGGCGGCGCTGCTTGCTATCGTTGCGCTGGCGGATCGCCGCGCCGGGATCGCGCTGTCCGTCGCCGGCTGGAGCTTTACGGCCGGAATCGTCTTGTTCAGCGGCAGCCTTTTTTTGCTGGCGGAGAGCGGCGCACACTGGCTCGGTTGGGTAACCCCGTTTGGCGGCCTCGCCTTGATGCTCGGCTGGATTGCGCTTGCAAGCCTCGCTTTGCCCCGTCGCTGATCGTGATGTGCGCCTGTGGGGGCGTTTGGCGTTTGTGAGATGCGTAGAACGTATAGCTGAAGAGGCTGCTGCCCGATGACGACGCTGCTCTATACCCATGCCGCCTGCCTGGAGCACGATCCGGGCGACTACCACCCCGAATCGCCGGCGCGTTTGCGGGCCGTGCTGGAGGCTCTGGATGCGCCGGAATTTGCCGCACTTGTCCGTCGCGAAGCGCCGGAGGCGGCGCTCGACGATATCGCGCGGGTGCATCCGCGCGGCTTTGCCGAGCGCCTGCTCCAAGCGGTCCCGACAACAGGTTACGCCGGGATCGACGCCGACACGATCATGTCGCCGGGGTCGGGACAGGCGGCGTTGCGCGCTGCCGGCGCCGTCGTCGCAGCGGTCGATGCGGTGATTGCGGGCGACGCCGACAACGCCTTCTGCGCCGTGCGCCCGCCCGGCCACCACGCCGAACCGCAACGCCCGATGGGGTTCTGCCTGTTCAACAACGTGGCGATCGGCGCGCTGCGGGCGCGAGAGGCGCACGGCCTCGCGCGGGTCGCGGTGGTCGATTTCGACGTGCATCACGGCAACGGCACGCAGGCGCGGTTTTATGACGATGCCAGCCTGCTTTACGCCTCGACGCATCAATATCCACTGTATCCCGGCACCGGCGCGGCGAGCGAAACCGGTGTCGGCAACATCGTCAACCTGCCGCTGCCGCCGATGGCCGGCTCGCAGCAATTCCGTCAGGGGGTCAGCCGAATCGTGCTGCCGGCGCTGGAAGCATTCCGCCCGGAGATGCTGTTGATTTCTGCCGGCTTTGACGCGCATAAAAGCGACCCGCTGGCGCAACTGATGCTCGACGAAGCCGATTACACCTGGGTCACCCAGGAATTGCTGAATGTGGCGCAGCGCCATGCGAAAGGACGGGTAGTCTCGACCCTCGAAGGCGGTTATGACCTCGCCGCGCTCGGCGCCAGCGCCGCGGCACATACTCGCGCGCTGATGGCGGCGTAATGCGGATTGTTGTAATTTGGTCACAAAGCGCGCTATTCGCGCGTTACGGGACGAAAGCCATGACACATCCGCGCGGCATTGTGTTGAGTAGAGACAGATGAGCGATCCGTTGGCTTCCGCCAGTATCGCGGCCATGAGTTTTGAGGACGCCCTCGCCGAGCTGGAGCAAATCGTGCGACGCCTCGAGGCAGGACAGGTCAAACTTGATGAGGCGATCCTGAGCTATGAACGGGGAGCGCAGTTGAAGCAGCACTGCGAACAGAAGCTCAACGAGGCGCAGCAGCGCGTCGATCGCATCGTGATCGGCCCCGACGGCACCGTCACCGCCGAGCCGATAAAACTCGATTGAGCGGATTGTGCCTGCCGATGACGCGCGCGTGGGGGACAGCGTGACCGAAAATCTGTGGCCCGATACCGCGACAGTCGCCGACGCGACGGCGGTTACGGCCGCGTTGACCGATATGTTGATCGAGCGCCTGCTGACCCTGCCGCAGGGGCTTGAAGCGCGGGTCTACGATGCAATGCGCTATTCCGCGCTGGCACCGGGCAAGCGCCTGCGCCCGCTTCTCGTGCTGGCCGGGGCACGGCTGTTCGGCGTCGCCCAGACCAGCGCATTGCAGGTCGCCGCGGCGATCGAAATGGTGCACGCCTATTCGCTGATCCACGACGATCTGCCGGCGATGGATAACAGCGATTTGCGCCGCGGCCGTCCGACTTGTCACAAGGTGTTTGACGACGCGACCGCCGTGTTGGCCGGCGACGGGCTGCTGACGATGGCGTTTGAGGTCCTGGCGCACCCCGATACGCATGGTGACCCCGCGGTTCGGTGCGACCTCGTCACGGCGCTGGCCGGCGCTGCCGGTGGCGCCGGTATGGTCGGCGGCCAGATGATCGATCTGATCGCCGAAAAGCAGCCGCTCGATATCGGCACGATTACTCGCCTGCAGCGCATGAAAACCGGGGCGCTGATTGCATTTGCCTGCGAAGCCGGCGCGATACTCGCAAAGGCCGGCGCCGACCAGCGTATCGCCTTGCGCGGCTACGCGCATGATCTCGGTCTCGCATTTCAGATTGCCGACGACCTGCTCGATGTCGAAGGCTCGGCCGAGGAGACCGGCAAGCCAGTCGGCGCCGACGCCGCAGCCGGCAAGGCAACGTTTGTCTCGATCCTCGGGGTTGAGCGGGCGCGCGCCCAGGCCGAGCTTCTGATCGACCAAGCCGTTGCCCATCTTGATTTGTTTGGGCAAAGGGCGGAACTTTTGCGACAAGTGGCGCGGTTCGTCGTCGACCGCCGCACCTGAGGAGCCCAGTTTTGGATCAGAAATCAGGCCCGCAGATCTCCAACCGGACGCCGTTGCTCGATCGGATCAACGTCCCGGCTGATTTGCGAAAGCTTCCCGAATCCGATCTGCGGCAGGTCGCGGATGAATTGCGCAACGAACTGATCGACGCCGTCTCCATTACCGGCGGCCATTTTGGTGCCGGGCTGGGGGTCGTCGAACTGACCGTTGCGATCCACTACGTCTTCAATACGCCGCACGACCGGCTGATCTGGGATGTCGGGCATCAAGCCTACCCGCACAAGATCCTGACCGGGCGGCGCGACCGCATCCGCTCGATCCGCCAGGGCGGCGGCCTGTCCGGCTTTACCAAGCGCTCGGAAAGCGAATACGACCCGTTTGGCGCCGCGCACAGCTCGACCTCGATCTCGGCCGGGCTCGGCATGGCCGTGGCGCGCGACTTCAAGGGCGAAAAGCGCGATGTGATCGCGGTAATCGGCGACGGCGCGATGAGCGCCGGCATGGCCTATGAGGCGATGAACAATGCCGGGTCGATGGATTCGCGCCTCGTCGTCATCCTCAACGACAACGACATGTCGATCGCCCCGCCGGTCGGTGCGATGAGCGCCTATTTGTCACGCCTGCTGTCGTCGAAATCATTCCGCTCGCTGCGCCATCTCGCGGGCGAAGTGGCGCGGCATCTGCCGAAACGCCTCGAAACTGCCGCGCGGCGTGCCGAGGAACTGGCGCGCAGCTTTGTCACCGGCGGCACCCTGTTCGAGGAGATGGGTTTTTATTACATCGGCCCGATCGACGGCCATAACCTCGACCATCTGCTGCCGGTGTTGAAAAATATTCGCGACGCCGAGGAAACCGGCCCGGTGCTGGTGCATGTCGTCACCGAAAAGGGCCACGGCTATCTCTCGGCCGAGCAGGCCGACGACAAATGGCACAGCGTCGCCAAATTCGATGTGATTACCGGCACTCAGGCCAAATCGACATCGAAGGCGCCCTCCTACACCACTGTCTTCGCCAAATCGCTGATCAAGGAAGCCGAAAAGGACGACCGGATCGTCGCAATCACCGCCGCGATGCCCTCCGGTACCGGGCTCAACCTGTTCGGCGACCGGTTTCCGAAACGCACCTTTGATGTCGGCATTGCCGAGCAGCATGCCGTGACCTTCGCCGCCGGCCTTGCCTCCGAAGGAATGAAGCCGTTTGCCACGATCTATTCGACCTTTCTGCAGCGCGCCTACGACCAGGTCGTGCACGATGTCGCGATCCAGAAACTGCCGGTACGCTTTGCGATCGACCGCGCCGGGCTGGTCGGCGCTGACGGGCAGACGCATTCCGGCTCGTTCGATGTCGGCTATCTCGGTTCGCTGCCCGGCTTTGTGATCATGGCGGCGGGTGACGAGGCGGAACTCGTCAACATGGTCGCCACCTGCGTCGCGATCGATGATGGACCGTCAGCAGTGCGGTTTCCGCGCGGCGACGGGGTTGGCGTGGTGATGCCGGAAATCGGCGTGCCGCTCGAAATCGGCCGCGGTCGCATCGTGCGCGAAGGCACCAGTATCGCCTTGCTGAACCTCGGCGGTCGCCTGTCTGAGTGCCTCAAGGCAGCGCAGGAACTTGGTGCCTACGGGTTATCGACAACGGTTGCGGATGCGCGTTTCGCAAAGCCGCTCGATACCGATCTGGTCAGCCGCCTCGCCCGCGAGCACGAGGTCGTCATCACGATCGAGGAAGGCGCGATCGGCGGCTTTGGCAGCTTTGTGCTGCACCATCTGGCGGCGACCGGACAACTCGACCACGGCCTCAAAATCCGTACGATGATGCTGCCCGACGTCTTCCTCGACCACGATGCACCGGCGGCGCAATACGATACCGCCGGCCTCAACGCCCGACACATTGTGGCAACCGCGCTGTCGGCGCTGGGCCGTGAAATCGCCGAGCAGCCAGCACGCGCGTAAGCCGCTCTCAACCAGCGCCGGCCGAGCGAAGCCGGCTCCGGAAGCCCGCGATGACGGACGCTGCAATCTCCTCCGGAAATCGTGAGGGGAGCGCATTGGCGACATTCTCGATAGCCGCCGATGACCTAGAGCGGATTCCGCTCATATTGCAGTGTATCCGTCGTGGCGAAAGTAGTTGGCGCATTCCTGCGGACTGTAGCGGTCGAGGAGTAGGCCGATGCGTCTCCAGAGTGCCTCGATTGAGCGCTCTGCGGCTTTGCGCAGCAT
>DATAUE010000028.1:0-125192 GCA_036268425.1 Allostellaceae bacterium | reverse complement strand
CGAGCAGTGGTTCTGGAATATCCGCACGGGTGATACCCCTGAAAATAGCGAGTTCGTGAAGCAGGCTGTTCTCCTCTGCGATATGGTCGTACCACCGACACCTGAAAAGGGGAAGGCAGGCCGACCGCGCAAAACTGTATGACCACGGACGCAAAAGCCGCAATAGCGGAATATCAAGCCGCTCTCGAAGAAAATCTCGAACTTGCGCAACAAGAAATAATCATCAAGCAGAAACGAATTGCCGCACATAGCCGCCTCTCAATGGCAAAAGATGCGCTCCGAGATATCGAGCTCGACATGATTAACAGCATAAACATCAAAAGTGTATGATCGACCAGCTCTCGCGTTTCTACACCTACAAAGACGCCAAATCTGACAGCAACGCCGGTCTCATCGCCTACCGCTACCGCCGCTTCAAATATCTTGAGGCGCGCAATATTCCCATTCACGACGCGGCTAAATCAACGATCATCACCTTCGCGGCCGTCCTTGGGATAGCTGCTCTGTCAGCTCACGCTATCGCTGTATGAGCCGTTTCCACGAAGGCGACACATACCCGGAAGACGAATGGCACGAGATAGTATTAGACTTCACCAAATAAAATATGAAAAAAATTATAAGGGAAACAGACGAAGAACGCGGCATCGTACAAATCACGGTGGCCGACGAGAGATGGTATACGAAACCCGGCAACGACGCTGTAAGCGGCATGCCGATCTATTACGAGCCGGTGCCGTCCGTCACATGGATTTGCGGATTTTGGCCCAAGGGGGTGGGATTTTACCGCTGGTTGGCTGAGCATGGTTGGGATGAGGCCGAAGCAATCAAAGTCGCGGCCGGAGACAAGGGCTCTCGCGTTCACCTTGCCATCGAAATGATCCTCACCGGCGAGGAATTCCGGATCGACACCAAGGTGCAGGACAAGAGCCGCAGCACCGAGCAGGAGGCGCGCGAGACCGAGCTTTCATATGAGGAGCTGCTTTGCGTCAAAGCCTTCCTCGATTGGCGCGCGGACACTGAGAAGGATTACACGATCGACAGCCTGGCGACCGAGATTGCGGTGTTCTCCGACATCCACGGCTATGCTGGCACGGTTGATTGGGTAGTGCGCCTCACGCCGAAAGAGGGCGGCAAAAACCCGCTCAAGCTCACCGGCCCCACGCCGTACGTCATCGACTTCAAGACCGGTAAGCAGGTGTGGAAGGAGTACGAGCTACAGGTCTCCGCCTACCGCATGGCGCTCGAAAACGGTGAGAACCCGATCCGTGAGAAGAATGAGAACGGCACCGAGGGGCCGATCCTCGACCTTTCAGGCATGCGAACCGCGATCCTGCAAGTCGGCTACACCCTCAACAAGGCGGGTTACAAATTCACCGAGATAGAGGACGCGTTCGACCTGTTCAAAGTCGCGCAGCAGATTTGGCGCGCCGAGGTTGGCAAGAATACGCCTGGCTTTACCAAGCGCGAGTTCCCGATCGTTCTTTCGCCGGCTAGCACGGTCGATCCTGACCCGGAGTTTGCGACCGCCTCTCCTGAGACAGTATGACGTGGTTGACGCTAGAGGACGGCGTAAGAATTTGCCGTGAAATGGAGCAGGTTCTAGTGCCCCTTGGATATCATTGCGGTCTAATTGGCAGCCTCATGATCAAAGGCGAAAGCACTAAGGATGCGGATATCGTAGTGTATCCGCATCAGGTCGAGCACCAGCTTGAGCACGTCGTTCTTCTGGACAAGTTGGGCGTATTCGTAAACAGCGTGCAAAACGAAGCATCCTGTACGGATAAGATGATCGCGGTCTGTGAGTATAAGGGAGTTCGAGTAGATTTATTCTTCTTAAAATAATATTATGGATTACAGCAACGTAGCAAGAAGCGGCGCATGGGCCAAAGCCGCCGATTTAACAGTCGGCACCCGCGCCAAGATCATCGACGAATGCACGCGTGTCGAAAGCCAATTCAAGGACGAGAAGACGGGCGCCGCCAAGACCCAAGATGTCTGCAAGGTGCGTTTCGAGGGCAAGCCTGAGGCACTGAACGTCAATCTCAATCGCGCCACGATCCGCGGCTTGGTCGAGGCATTCGGCAGCGACAGCAAGGAGTGGATCGGCAAGACACTTACGGTGCACACGGAAAAGACGACCGTCGCAGGTCGCCGCGTGACCGCGCTCTATCTAGTCGCCGAAGGATTTGAAGTCGCGGAGGACGCGGAGGGGTACGTGCAGATCACTCGAAAGGGCGCCGCACTCGAAGTGCCGCCGCCTTCCGATGGCAACGAGATCAATCCCGACGACATACCATTCTAAAACCCAACCAACCAGCGGGGAGGAGAACTCTTTTGCTACCGATGCGCAATCTGGATCATGCAACATACAAATACAGGGCATCCGCGTGAGCGCCTAGGATCAACATCATAGCAGCGCTTCCAATCGGTCGCGGTGAGCAATGTGTTCAGCCTGTGTTTGCTCGAATTGTTTGAGAAGCAAGACGGCGGCGGCTGTATTTCCTCCCTGCTCTGCGATTCTGGCGATTAGATCACGTTGGCGTGCAAGGATTGCTGCGCCTTCAATGACGTGTCTGCGGGTCATTGCTAAATGGTCCAGCAATGTCGCATGGCCCATTTCCGGCCCTTCGCTCCAGCGTTTCTGATCAGACATGGGAACTACCGCAGAAATTTAGGGTTAGTAGCACATCTTCGTTGAAAACCAGGAATTATCCTATGAAAATCTCCCCCAATCTTAACGCGTATGCTTTGAGCTCTTTTCTTCTTTTGGGTGGTACGGGGTTGGCATTTGCCCAAAGCCCGAGCAACACATCGGCCAATACGCCCGCGACGACGACAGGTAACTCCACGGCAGGATCAGGATCATCCACTACTGGATACGGAACGAGCATGGGCGCCGGCGACAACACCAGTGATCGTGGTCCTGACTGGGGTTGGCTGGGCCTCATCGGTCTTGTTGGCCTTGGCGGGCTGATACGGCAGAATCGAACCAATCGCTACGATCGTGGCATCAACCGCGGCGTCGGCACAGCCGACTAGTCCTTCTCCCTAATCACTGAATAGTCGAGGTCTTATCATGCCGAATAACGAGCACTCCTCGAAATCAGATATGGACAAAAAGACAACACCCCAAGGCACAGTCGGGAAGGACGTGCCAGACGAAAGCAAGGAACGACACACCGAGATTGCGGTCGAAGCTGGCCGTAAAAGCGGCGAACACGATGAGAAAGAGAAACGCTAAACAACGGTTCGCAGCGTGAAATCGAACTGCAACGGGCACCTCGGAAACGGGGTGCCCGTTTCTATTCCGGCGACCGAAATCGGGAACGGAGGCTGACGAAAACTGTTCTCACAAGACACAAAAAGGTTCGCACAATGGCTCAAGAATTTTTTTCCCGCCAAATCGTGCCGGTGTCGGGCATTTACTGTATCACGCACCGTCCGCCGCATTCCCAAATGCCTGAAGAGGTGACTCTTCTCAGAGGCCGATGGTTTCCCGACTGTCCCGTGTGTACTCACATTTCTTTTGAATTGCGGCGCGCCGCCAAAGACGTGCGCGATGTCGAACCGCTTGAGGACCTTATCGGAGATTCCCACAGCGCAGATCAGTCCTAAGCATCCGGCCCCTCCCAGAACCACTTCGGATCGGCGTTGACCGCAGCGGCGATTATCCGGGCGACGCGCTCTGAAGCCCCTACTGTATCGGCTGCGATTTCGGAGACGAGCCGCCGGTATTCCGCGAGCGCTGCCGCATAGCATCGATGCTCATGGAGCCCTGCGCGCCACGCTCGCCGGTATGCAAGACCGACAGCGCGAATCACGCTTCGTTCTTCACCCGAAAGTTGATATATTTTAACGGTATTCATGCAGTAGAAGTTGCCTATTTGTTCTATGAAAGCGCGGAGCAGACCAATCCGTCAACCCTGACCTGCTGCAACCGCCGGCGAGCGCAGTCGTTAATGTTGCCGCGGGGGCGAAACTCTGCGAAAGAAACGACAATGATAGCTGCAATCCGAGGGCCAGAATATTATCGCAGGCAAGCGGAGGTAGCGCGCAAACTAGCGACGGTGAGCAAACTGCCAGATATACGGTACGGCTATTTGCAGATAGCTCGCGCGTACGAAGTTCTCGCCGCTGAAGTGGAAGTCGTCAAGGACACTAAACCCGCCACGTAGCCCAGTCGTTTTTCTGCATACCGCCGCAGTGAATTTCAGGAGCGCAACCCGAATGCGCTCACTGTGCCTCACTGCGACCCCGTGGCTTTATGTGTCTAGGGCGAGACTTAGATCGCAAAAACCCGCAGAAATCCTCTTGCTTCCGGCATGTAGAAAATGCCGGAAATGAAATAGAGAACGCGGGTGATCTGGCTGTAGATCTTTTCCCAAGACGGAAAGAACACCGTGGTCACGGCGTTGATATAACCGACGCCACAGCCGAACATTGCGGTGACCAGCAGCGCGATCGAGGGTGCCCACAGATCGTCAGGTGTCGCGGCCAACCCGATCATGTTGAAGCCGACCAGCAGAATTACCGCGACCGTTATATCGGTCATCACTTCGAGCAGACCGCGCGCCGCCACGACGTCGAACGTCGTCACCAGCGGCAGTTGCAACAGTGAGCCGTTGCCGACGATCGCATGGCTCATGCCGCCGCTAGTGTGGATGAAGACGTGATAGGGAATGAGGCCGGTGTAGTAAAAAATGAAAAAATGCGCGCCGATTGGCGGACGGCCGTGCATCAGCACCGCGAAGGTTACCGATAACAGTGAAATGTGCAGCACCGGCTCGATCAGTGCCCAGCCATAGCCGAGCCGGGCCTCGCCGAACCGGGTGCGGGTTTCGCGAATGATCAGCGCGCCGTGCGAGCAGACACTCGATTGTTGCTTGTTTTTTAGGGGGTTGAAGGCGCGGGGGTAGGCAGACGATAGGCGTGGGGTTGGCGAATCACAATAGCGATTCGTTGATCACGACATCAGGAAAATGGTTAATCGCGAAAAATCTACCGGCTTACTATGTCATTTTCGATTCCAAAGAAGCGCCAGACGGCGATTTGCGCCGGTCAGCCATCGCGGAATGAGCGGAAATTCGGGCTTTTCTTGACTCGCCTTGCTGCGAATTCGCTCCTAATCTCGCGCCGCTATCGGGTTCTCTTGGCAATAAGGCCCTTGAGAGCCTCGAATAACGGTGACGCCCGGGCGCGCGGGGAAAACGGAGGACAAAGATGGCGTTTGAATTCGGCATGTTTCACGAGTTTCAGCGGCCGAGCGGGGTCAGTGACGAACAGGCGTTCGCGACCTCGTTCGAGCAGGTCGATGCCGCCGAACGCTGGGGCCTTGATGCGATGTGGCTGGCCGAAATCCACATTGCGCCGGAGCGCTCGGTGCTGTCCGCGCCGCTGACCCTCGCAAGCGCCATCGCCGCCCGCACCAAGCGGATGAAGATCGGCACCGCGGTGCAGGTCCTGCCGCTGTGTCATCCGCTGCGGCTCGCCGAGGAAGCCGCAACGGTCGACCAGATCAGCCACGGCCGGTTGATTTTCGGGGTCGGGCGCAGCGGTTTTCCTCGTACCTATGAAGCCTACGGCGTGCCCTACGGAGAAAGCCGCGACCGTTTTGCCGAAACGCTCGAAATTCTGAAGAAGGCGTGGACCGAAGACACCTTTTCCTACAAGGGCCAATACTACAATTTCGACAATGTCAGGCTGACACCGAAGCCCTATCAGAAGCCGTGGCCGGAAATCCGCGTCGCCGCCAACAGCGCCGATACCTTCCCGGCGATCGCCAAACTCGGCCACGCGGTGTTTGTCGCGGTGCGGCTCGGCACCCTCGAAGAGCTTGAACCGAACATCACCGCCTATCGCAAGGCGTGGAAGGAAGCCGGGCATCCGGGCGAAGGCAAGGTATTCCTGCGCGCGCCGGTTTACGTCGCCGACACCGACAAGCAGGCGATCGAGGAGCCGGAAGAAAGCATCATGTATTTCTACCGCTATCTCGGCGAGCGCCTTGAGGATTCGGCGAGCCGCTCCGGTGTGCGTGCCGTCGAAGACCGCACCGCCCGCGGCCGGCGTCTGCAGACGATCAGCTATGAAGACGCGATGCGCGAAAAGATCATTGTCGGCTCAGCCGAAAAGGTCGCCGACCGGCTGATGGGCCTCAAGGAAAAGCTCGGCCTCGACGGCATTCTTGCCGAGATGAATTGCGGCACCAAGATCCCGCACGAGCGGGTCATGCGGTCGCTGCAACTGTTGTGCGAAAAGGTCAGCCCGCGCTTTAACTGACCCGGTTTCCCGATCCGGCGCCGGCTCAGTTGCTCGGCGCCGGGCCGGGATAACGGCCGCCGCTGAACGCGCGAGGGTCCGCGAAACCGCGTGGGTCGGGTGGCAGACCGGCCGGCCCGCCGCCTCCGGGGCCGCCTAGCCAGCCGAACAAACGGTCGAGTGGGGTTTCCTCTGCCGGCGCCGTGGCTGATACCGAGGCCGAAACTGGTACATCACTCATGGCTGGCGCGCTCGGCAACGGCCGGACCGGCATCGTCCGGGTGGCGGCCAACATAAAACTGTGCCAGGCGGCCGCCGGCAGCGTGCCGCCCGTCACCTTGTTCATCGGCGTATTGTCGTCATTGCCGAACCACACACCCGCAACGAGATCGGCGGTGTAGCCGATAAACCAGGCGTCACGGTATTCCTGAGTCGTGCCGGTCTTGCCGGCTTCGGGCCGCCCGATCGCGGCTCTCTTGCCGGTGCCCTGCGATATGACGCCGGCCAGCATCTCGTTCATCATGCCGACCATGCCAGGTGATATCACCTGCCCCGGACCAGAACCATTGCGGCGATAGACCAGCTTGCCGTCGCTGTCGCGGATTTCCGTGATGCCATAGGGCAATATACCGGCGCCGCCATTGGCAAACGGGGCATAGGCCGACACCAGTTCGAGCAGGTTCACCTCGTTGGTGCCGAGTGCGATGCTGGCATCCGGCGCCAGATCGGAAGTAATGCCGAGTCGGTTGGCGGTCGCGATGACCCGCGGGATGCCGGCGCGTTCGGCGACCTGCACCGCTACCGTATTGATCGACTGCGCCAGTCCTTCGGCGACGCTCACTTCGCCCTGGTAATGGTTCAGATAATTGTGCGGCTGCCAGTTGCCGATACGGATCGGCGCATCGTCGAAACGGTCGTCAGGACGCAGCCCGGCTTCGAGGCCAGCGAGATAGACAAACGGCTTGAATGACGACCCCGGTTGTCGCTGCGCCTGGGTGGCACGGTTGAACTGGCTCTGCCCGTAATCGCGGCCGCCGACCATGGCGCGCACCGCGCCGTCGGTCGACATCGACACCAGCGCCCCCTGGCTGACCGCGTCCTTGACTCCGTAGCGTGAAAGAACGCCGTCGATTGCCGCCTCAGCGGCAGTCTGCTGGCGCGGATCAAGCGTCGTCTTGACCGTCAGGTCGCGGTCGGTGGTGCCGGCAAAGTCGCGGATCTGATCTGCCACCCAATCGGCGAAATAGCGCGAACCGGATCGCCCGGCGACCGCCAGCGTCGTGCCTTCCTTGGCACCCGCCGCGGCGTCGGCGGCGGTGATGAAGCCGGCATCGACCATATTGTCGAGCACCTGAGTGGCGCGCCCCTTTGCCGCGTCGCGGTCGCGCGCCGGGTTGAACCGGGTCGGCGCCTTCAACAGCCCGGCAATGACGGCGCTTTCGAACAGGTTGAGCTTGGCGGCGGATTTGCGGAAATAGCGGTGTGCCGCGGCATCGACGCCATAGGTGCCGGCTCCGAGATAGACCCGGTTCAGGTAAATTTCGAGGATCTGGTTCTTGGTGAACCGGCGTTCGAGCCACAGCGCCAGCAGGATCTCGCGGATTTTGCGGCCAAAACTTCGCTCCGGCGTCAGAAACACAATCTTGGCGAGTTGCTGGGTGATCGTGCTGCCACCCTGTACGACATGGCCGGCCCGCAGATCGGTGAACGCGGCGCGCATCAACCCAACCGGGTCGACGCCGAAGTGGCTATAGAACCGCCGGTCCTCGGTCGCGATGACGGCTTTCGGCAAGTAAGGCGACATCTGCTTCAAGGTCAGCGGCTGCCCGAACATATCGCCGAAACTGGCGATGAGGCTGCCGTCTGCCGCCAGAATCGTAACACTCGGCCGGCGCGCCGCCACCGCGAGCTGGCTCGTATCGGGCAAGGTCATCGCGAAATAGGTCAAGACGATGCCGCCGATGATGACGACCCACAGCGTCATCAGCAGAACGAGCTTTAAGGCGCCATTGATCATGCGGCCACCCGGGCCGCGTCCGCGCGGCGGCATCAATCGCCGGGGACGCCGTGGATGGCGCGACGACAGGTTCGAATGGTGATCATCGGGATCGACGCGCGGCGACGGATCAGGCATGGGCTGCGACACCGCTTTTGCCGGAGCGGCTTTCCGCGCACATTCGTTGGTCCCTCACTCTGCCCCGCCTCAAAGCGGCCAACCCCTGCCGCTCACCCATATTATGCCGCGCAACTGCGGCCGCGCCGCGGCGCCGATTGCGGCGCCTCTCGGGCCGTTGCCCGAGATGACCCTTGCGGAACTGCGTTCGCCGGAAAACGTTGGAGAAAAAGATCAATTCCACGGAGCGCCCGATGCCGGCCAAAGCCCCTTCCCTGCCGTCTCCCGTTTCCAATGTCGGAACCGGAGAACGAATCGGGTCTGCCCTTGCCGGTTCGGCACTTATCTTACGCGCCCTGCTGCATCCTTCGCTCGGTCGATTAGTGGTGGCATTGGGCGGCGCCGCGTTGTTGCAGCGCGGCGTGACCGGCTTCTGCCCGGTCTACGATGCCATAGGGATCGATACGACCGAAAACGATCGCTCCAAGGTCGCGCAGCGCCGGCGCCTCAACCAGGATGGCGGCGGTGATCGCGCGCACGACCAGAATGCCGACGACCCGGTGCTATCGGCCTCGGAAGACAGCTTTCCGGCGAGCGATCCGCCATCCTGGACTCCGGTCAAAGGCTCGGCGACGCACCACTAGCGGCATAGCGCTCCTCCACCAGGGCATGAAGCCGCCGCAGGCCATCATCGCGGATGCCGAGTTCGGCAAGGTGGCGAGCGGTATTGTCGAGATAATCGCGACCGGTGCCGCGACCGCCGGCGGCAGCTGCGATAACCTCCGCCACCCGCTCAAGCGGCAGGCGGCCGGCATAGTCTGTATTGTCGCGGCGCACGACAAACGCATAGGCGCTGAGCATCTCGGCTGACGTCGCTACCGTCACGGCACGCATGTCATAAACCTGCCCGGCCATCTCGCGCGCCCATAGGCGATCGATCGCCGCCCCCAGCGCGGCTTGCGGCAGGCGCCGCGCCAGTCCGCGGCACGCACCGCCGCGGTCCAGCCCCAACACCAGCCCCGGCCGCTCCGGCGTACCGCGATAATCCCGCGAATACAGGCAAAAGCGCCGGTGAAACCCGCGCAGCAGCGCCGGCCGCGTCTCGGCAAACGCCATTTCCGGGTTCCACATCAGCGAGCCGTAGGCAAAAACCCAGACCGGCTCGGTGCTGTCGCGCAACGCAACGATGGCTGGCGGCATCGGATCGACCGGCAGCGGTGAGACGTAATGATGCGCCGGAATACCCAAATCCATCATTGCTCGGGACAAAAAAAGCGAAGCAACCTCGCTGGAGATTGCTTCGCCCTCGTTGCTATGACAATGCGTCGAACTGCAGATCAGCCGTCCCATACCTCTTTCGGCATCGGCAGGTCCGTAAAGTCGGCAGCACCAAGCGGCCGATCGGCCGTGATGCCGGCCATGTCGAGCAGCATCACCCATTGCCGTGTGTGCTGGCCGATATGCCAGGTAGCCCGTTCGAGCACCTCATGCAGCTTTTGCGGGCCGTAATAGGTCTCGACCGCAGCCTGCGCCGCCTTGTCCGGCGTCGTCGCCCACCAGTTTTCAACCTTCTGCTTTACCCCCCGCCCATAAGCGGCGAGCGCGGCCGTCGAGGCCATTTCCTCCGGGTTCGTAACCTCCCCCGGCAGGCCCTGGCTGAAGAACTTCCCGCCAGCAACCTCGGTATAGGCTTCGCAAATGCGAAACATGTGATGTGCCAGACGCCCATAGCTGCGCGGCCGGCCCGGAGCCAGTGTTTCGAGCTTGTCATCCGGCATTTGCGGGATCATCCGCAACGCCGCGTCGATATACAGTTCCATCCGCCCGATAAGCTGTGCCGGCGACAGGACCGGCCCGGTCTTTTCGTTGAGCTTCAGGAATTCCACGACCTGCGCGATGTTCTGCGCAAAGACGAATTCGTCGCCGCGCGACAATACCGGGATCGAGCGCGCACCCAAGCGCGCCAACTCGGCACGTCCCGCAGGGTCTTCAAGAATGTTGATCGATTCGAACTCAATCCCACGGATCGAGAGAAACTCCTTGAGTCTCAGGCAGCTGGTTCAACCCGGCTGCCAGAACGCCTTTAACGGTGCGGTCTGGGGCATTGGACGCTTCCTCTCTCCGCGTTAAGGATGACATGAAGACTTAGCCGTTTCGCGGCCATTGCGTCAACCGCACCAACATCGGATATAACCCGCGCCATGCGCCGTATGTCGCGTCCCGGCCTCGCGGTTGCCGTCGTCCTGCTGCTCGTGCTGGCGGGCGCCTATACCGCCGTCTGGTTTGTCGTTGCCGGCCGCATCGAGGACGGCGTCGTGCAATGGGCGCAGTCGGTGCGCGCGCAGAATCTCGATGTCTCGTGGCAAAAGCTGGGAGTTGGCGGCTTTCCCTTTGCCTTCCGAATCGAGATGGCTGACGCGCGACTGCAAGCCCATGCCAGCGTTCCCGCGGTCGAAGCGCAGATAAAGCGCCTGTCGGCCAGCGCATACCCGTGGAATTTCCGGGTCTGGCGGCTCGATGCGCCGGCCGGCATCAACGCCGTCGCCGGCCCCGCCAATGCGCCTCTGGCGCGGCTGACGGCGGTGACGGCACGCGGCAGCGTATCGGCGCCGAGCGATGGCGGCGCCTCGATCTGGGTGGGTCTCGACGATTTTGGCGCGGAGGCCGGGCAGCACGCCACCGCCCACCAGGCGTCGCTATGGGTCATCCTGCCGCCGCACCCGCCGAAATCCCACACCGAACCAAGCGTCGGCGTGGCGCTCGACCTGCAGGAACTGACATTGCCGGCCGTGCCGGCGCCGTTCCACAACCCGGTCGACGAGATCGCGTTCGGCACGACACTGATGGGCGCCGTCCCCTCGGCCGCGCCACGCCGTGCCGCCGAAGTCTGGCGCGACGACGGCGGCACGCTCGAACTCGATCATTTTACGCTGAAATGGAGCACGCTGGGGATCAGGGGATCGGGCACGATGGCGCTCGACACCAACCTGCAACCGACCGGCGCGTTTTCGGGAACCGTGTCGGGCTTCAACGAATTGCTGACGGCGCTGGTGGCCGCCGGCCGGATGCGCGCCAACGATGCCGGGCTGGCGCGCCTCGCGATCGGCATGATGGCCAAACCCGGCCCGGACGGCCGCCCGGAAATCTCAAGCTCGTTTACGATCCAGGACGGCGAGATGTTCCTCGGTCCGGCCAAGCTCGGAAAAATCCCGCCGCTGCACTGGGAATGAGCGCAACGGCTGCGCTCAGCTTCCGCGCCGGGTCAATTCGATATAGCCGAGGGAGTCGATGCGCGCGTCGAACAGGCCGCTGACGACGGTCGACGTTTCGTCTTCGATGATGACCGCGGGCCCGGAAATCACGGCGCCCGCCGCCAACGCGTCGCGCTCGTAAATCCCGACATCGACAAAATCGGCGGTGTCAGGGTCGAACACAGCGCGGCGGCGCGACGGCGTCGGGTGCGATGCCGGCGGCATTGCCGGTGCGCTGTCAGCCTGGTGCGGCACCGGGCCGCTCAGCAGCAGTACCCAACTCAGCACCTCGACCTCGACACCGGGAATGACGCGGCTGTAAAGCTGGCGATAGGCCGTCTCGAAGGCCGCGAGCAATTCCGCGCCGTCCGCGTCGCGGTAGTTGCGGGCCGGCAGCGGCACCGCGATCTCATGCCCTTGGCCGCGATAGCGCATAAACGCGGAGTGCGTCTCGGTCAGCGGCGCACCCGGCTCGCCGCGCCGTACGATGGCTTCGGCCTCCTCGCGCATCGCCGCGAGCAGCAGATTGGCCGCCGCGGCGTCGAACGTATCGAGGCGCTGCAACTGCGAGCGCACGATTTCGTAGGCGATCGGCGCGCGCAGAAATCCAACCGCTGAGCCGACGCCGGCATTTGACGGGATCAGCACTCGGTCGAGGCCAAGCTTGTCGGCCATGCGCGCGGCATGCAGCGGTGCCGCACCGCCGAATGCGACAAGGGTGCGGCCGCGCGCGTCCTTGCCGCTCTCGATCGCGTGGACCCGGGCGGCGTTGGCCATGTTTTCATCGACGATCTCGCTGATCCCGAACGCCGCCAGCGGCAACGCCAGATCGAGCGGCGTGGCAACCTCCTGCTGCGCCGCCGCTTCAGCGGCGGCCCGGTCGAGCGCCATCCGGCCGCCTGAAAACCCGGCCGGGTCGATACGGCCAAGCAGCAGATCGGCATCGGTCACAGTCGGCGCCATGCCACCGCGGCCATAACAAGCGGGGCCCGGGGCTGCGCCGGCACTGTCCGGGCCGACGGTAATCCGCTTCAATCGATCGACGCGTGCGATCGAGCCGCCACCGGCGCCGATTTCGACCATCTCGATAACCGGGATGCGCAACGGCAAGCCGCTGCCCTTTTTGAAGCGGTAGATGCGGGCAACCTCAAAGGCGCGGCTGGTCTGCGGCTGGTAGTCGTCGATCAGGCAGATTTTCGCCGTAGTGCCGCCCATGTCATACGACAGCACCTTGTCGAGACCACATTGCCGGGCGATGTGGCTGGCAAAGATCGCGCCGCCGGCCGGGCCGCTTTCGACGAGCCGCACTGGAAAGCGTATCGCCGTCTCGACTGTCGTCAGCCCGCCGCCCGACAGCATCAGAAACAACGGGCAGCGGAACCCCTCGCCGCGCAGCAGGGTTTCGAGGCTGGCGAGATAGCGCCCCATCATCGGCTGGACATAGGCATTCGCGCAGGCGGTCGAAAATCGCTCGTACTCGCGCATCTCCGGCGACACGTCGGAGGATAGGGTAAAGGTAACCCCCGGCAGGCGGCCGGCGAGAATGTCACGAGTGCGCTGTTCATGCGCCGGATTGGTGAAACTATGGAGATAGCCGATCGCCACGCTTTCGATACCGTGCGCCGCCAGTTGCCCGGCCAGCAGCTCTATCGCGGCCTCGTCGAGCGGGATGATCGTGCGGCCGCTGGCATCGATGCGTTCGGGCGCGGCAAAGCGCCAGCGGCGCGGCACCAGCGGCGGCGGCAGATCGATATTGACGTCGTATTGCTCGAAGCGGTTTTCGTGACGGATCTCGATCGTGTCGCGGAACCCCTCGGTGGTCACCAGCGCGGTCCGGGCGCCTTTGCGCTCAATGATCGCGTTGGTGGCCAGCGTCGTACCGTGGATGATGATCGACAGATCGGCCGGCATCATCCCGGCATCGCGCAACACAGTGCGGACCGCCTCGATCACCGCGCGCTCGGGCGCATCCGGCGTCGTCAGGATCTTGGCGCTGAACCGCCGGCCACCTGCTTCCAGCGCAACATCGGTAAAGGTGCCGCCGATATCGACCCCGAGCCTCGCCCCGGCCGGCTCGCCCGCCTGATCAGTCGCCGCCACGCCACGCTCCGCTCTGCTGCTGCACAAGGGCGCCGAGTGTTCGGACGGCCAATGGCGATGTCAATGTCGAGGCGCCGCGATGTCAGCGGTTGCGGAATTCCGGCTTCCGCTTGGCGACAAAGGCGGCCATGCCTTCCTTTTGGTCTTCGGTGGCAAAGGTCGAGTGAAACAAGCGGCGCTCAAAGCGCACGCCCTCGGCCAATGTCGTTTCAAACGCCCGATTGACCGATTCCTTGACCATCATCGCAATCGGCTGCGACAGGCTGGCGATCTTTTCCGCCACCGCGACCGCTTCTTCCATCAGCTTGTCGGCCGGCACGATGCGGCTGACGAGGCCGGCGCGTTCGGCCTCGGCGGCATCCATCATGCGGCCGGTCAGGCACAGATCCATCGCCTTCGCCTTGCCGATAAAGCGCGGCAGGCGCTGTGTGCCCCCGGCCCCCGGCATCGTCCCGAGATTGATCTCGGGCTGGCCGAATTTGGCGTTTTCGGCGGCGATGACGATGTCGCACATCATTGCGACCTCGCAGCCGCCGCCCAGCGCAAAACCGCCGACCGCCGCGATGACCGGCTTGCGGCATTGCGCCACCCGCTCCCAGCCGCGGGTGATGAAATCTTCGGCATAGGCCTGCATATAGGTCTTGTCGGCCATCTCCTTGATATCGGCGCCGGCCGCAAACGCCCGCTCGCTGCCGGTCAGGACGATCGCGCCGATCGCCGTATCGCCTTCGAGATCGTCAAACGCCGCCCCGACGTCGCAAATCAACGCGGCGTTCAGCGCATTAAGCGCCTGCGGCCGGTTCAGCGTGATGATCCCAATCGCACCGCGCTTTTCGACCAGGATATTGGCGTATGGCTCGCTGTTCATCATCGCACCTAGGCTCGGTTCGAGCGTCTCAATCTAGCGATCTCATCCAGCAATCGGGGAATATCCTGCCTAGCATGGGCAATGAAGTCCTGGTCGGCAGTGGTTGCCTCCGCCAACTCGATGTCATCGCCGCGGCCATTGCCGCCTCCGGTCATGATGAAGCTCGACCCGCTTGTATGGTCCCGTCCTTCGACAAATGATTTCCAGGGTCCGGCAGTCGCGTCATCGCAGCGTTGGCGAATTTCATCGAGTTCGGAGACGCTAAGCGCCTTCTGCTGATCCAACATTTGGGTTCTCATGAAACGTTGGGGTTTGGAACGGTGGGTGTAAACAACTCGCCCTATCCGGCGCAATGCCACCCAGGGTGCAGTGATACGGGTTACTTGGTGTTGGTGAGGAAGAGATAATACCGCCCGCAGCCTCGATATCCCCAACGGTGGTGACCCCGATTTGCCGATTGGGATGATCGCGCTGATTTCCGTGAGGCTGGCTCCGGGTCTGCTATTGACCGAAACACCCTGCAAATTTCCATTTGCATCGATGCTAACGCCAGAGCCGGTGGCGAACCGGTTCGCCGTACATGTGCCCCCGGCACACGAATATATCCGCCGTCGTTGCCGCGCCCGTCACCGCTGCTTCTTAGCGCAGAAAAACGTCGAGCGGCCGGCCTGGGGGATGCGCTGCACGCCGATGGCGCAGGCGCAGCCGGGGCACGGCTGGCCTTCCTTGCCGTAAACCGCCCAGCGGTGCTGGAAATAGCCGAGTTCGCCGTTGGCCTGCACATAATCGCGTAGCGACGAGCCGCCGGCTTCGATGGCTTCACTGAGCACGGCGCGGATCGCTTCGACCAGCCGCGCGGCGCGCGCGCCGGTCACGGTCGCGGCCAGCCGGCGGGGCGACACGCGGGCGCGATACAGCGCCTCGCACACATAGATGTTGCCGAGCCCCGCGACGATGCGCTGATCGAGCAGGGCCGATTTGATCGGGGTCATCTTGCCGGCGAGCTTGCGTGCCAGATAGGCCGCATCGAACCCCGGTTCGAGCGGCTCCGGCCCCATTCCGGCGAGTAGCGGGTGCACGTTTTCGGCGCCGCGCTGGATGTAATCCAGCAGCCCGAACCGCCGGGCGTCGTTGAAGCGCACGACGGTTCCGTCATCCAGCGTCAGCACGACATGGTCGTGCGGCGCGTCCGGGATATCGGCCGTCCCCGTCGTGATCCGCCCGGACATGCCGAGATGCAGCAGCAGGGTACCTGTGTCGTCGAGTTCGATCAGGATATATTTGCCGCGCCGCGCCAGGGCGCCGATGCGGGCACCGTCGAGCCGCTCCGCCAGCATCGGCGGAAACGGCCGGCGCAGATCGGGGCGCCGCAGCTCGGCGCGCACGATCTGCCGCCCGGTCATGCGAAGCGCCAGACCGCGGCGGACGGTTTCGACTTCGGGCAGTTCCGGCATGGGCCCGGCATTCAGCAATGGAAGGGGAGGCGCGGCAGAGGCTATTGTCGTGCCCGATGAACGCCTCAGAGACAAGCGATAACTCCCCCGAGACCGCCTCGGGCACCGCTACCGGAAGCCAAACCGATTTCGGGTTTCGCCGTGTGCCGGAAGGCGCCAAGGCACCGCTGGTAAAAGCGGTGTTCGACAGCGTCGCCGGTCGCTACGACCTGATGAACGATCTGATGAGCGCCGGCATCCACCGGCTGTGGAAGGCCGAGATGATCGCGTGGCTGAACCCCCGTCCCGGCCAGCGCCTGCTCGATGTCGCCGGCGGCACCGGGGATATAGCGCGCGCGGCATTGCCGCGGCTGACGCCCGAGGCGGGCGGTATCGCGATGATCTGCGACGCCAACCAGCAGATGCTGGAAACGGGGCGCGACCGCGCGCTCGATGACGGCATTCTTGCGGGCGTCGACTGGATCGTCGGTGACGCGCAGAACCTGCCGTTTGCCGACCGCTCGTTCGACCTTTACACGATCGCGTTCGGGCTGCGCAACGTGACGCATATCGAGCCGGCGCTGGCCGAGGCGCGGCGCGTGCTGAAGCCCGGCGGGCGCTTTTTGTGCCTGGAATTCACCCCCGCGATCACTCCGCTGCTGCAACCGCTCTACGATCTCTACAGTTTCCAGGTATTGCCGCTGCTCGGCCAGATTGTTACCGGCAATCGTGATGCCTATACCTATCTGGCCGAAAGCATCCGCCGTTTTCCGCCACAAGGCGAACTGGTCGACATGATCGAGGCCGCCGGGCTCGGCCGGCCCAGGTTCCGCAATCTGACCGGCGGCATTGCCGCGCTCCACTCGGCCTGGCGGCTCTAATTACCGACCCGGGAATAAGCGGAACGGGCGAGATCGGCGGCGTGCTCGGCTTTTTCCGCAGCCTGCGCAACCTTGCCCGGCTGATGCGGATCGGGCTGATCCTGATGCGGCACGACGCACTCGCCCCGATCCTGGCGATCGGCAGCGGCATTGCCGGAACGACGCCGGCGCTGCGGATCGCCCGGCTGTTGCGGCGCGGCATCGCCGGACGGGCCGGCGAGCGGCTCGCGGCGGCGCTTTACGAAATGGGGCCGAGCTTTATCAAGCTCGGACAGATCCTCGCGACCCGCGCCGATCTGCTCGGCGACGAGATTACCGACGATCTGACGCGCCTGCAGGACCGGTTGCCGCCATTTTCCGGAGATATCGCGCGCCGCATGATCGAAGCGGAATTGGAACAGCCGATCAGCGCGCTGTTCACCGCTTTTGACGACAGTGCGATTGCCGCGGCCTCGATCGCACAGGTGCATTTCGCCGTCACCAGCGACGGGCGCGAGGTCGCGGTCAAGGTCCTGCGGCCCGGCATCGCCGCCGCCTTCGCGCGCGACCTCGACCTGTTCCGCTGGCTCGCGCGACTGATCGAGCGCACTCGCCCGGCGTTGCGCCGCCTGAAGCCGGTTGAGGTCGTCGAGACGCTGGCGCAATCGATCGAACTGGAAATGAATCTGCGCTTCGAGGCGGCGGCGGCGGCGGAACTCGGTGAGAATTTTGCCGGCGACCCGAGCTTTCGGGTGCCGCGGATCGATTGGCCGCGGACCGGCCGCACCGTGCTGACCAGCGAGCGGATCGATGGCATCCGCATCGACGACCGCGACGCGCTGATTGCCGCCGGCCATTCGATCCCGGACCTGCTGCGCAATGCCGCCGGGGCGTTTTTCAAGCAGGTGTTCCGCGACGGCTTTTTTCACGCCGATCAGCATCCCGGCAACCTGTTCGTCGCGGCCGACGGCGCGATGGCCGTCGTCGATTTCGGGATCATGGGCCGGCTCGACCGGCAGACCCGGTATTTTCTTGCCGACATGCTCACCGGCTTTCTGACCGGCGATTACCGGCGGGTCGCCGAGGTGCATTTCGCCGCCGGCTATGTGCCGCCGCATCTGTCGATCGACGCATTCACTCAAGCATGCCGCTCGATCGGCGAACCGATCCTCGGGCTGCCGCTAGAGCAGATATCGCTGGCTCGCCTGCTGGCGCAACTGTTCCAGGTCACCGAGCAGTTCGAAATGGAGACGCAGCCGCAATTATTGCTGCTGCAAAAAACGATGGTATTGGTCGAAGGAGTCGGGCGGCGGCTCGATCCGAGCGTCAATATCTGGGCCTTGGCACGGCCCTTGGTCGAGGAATGGGTGCGCGAGAACCGCGGCCCCGAAGCACGGGTGCGGCAGCAGATCGATACGCTGATCGAGGCGGTGGATCAGGTTCCGCGCCTGTTGGGCAGCCTCGACAAGCTGATTGGCGAATGGGCGCGCGAGGGCGTCGTACTGCACGCCGAAAGCCTCGCGACGCAGGCGGCGCACCGCGCGCGCCTGCTGCCGCTGATGGTGATCCCGCTATGGATCGCCGCCGCCGCCCTTACGGCAATCGCCTTGGCGTTGCTGCTCGGGCGCTGACGGCATAACAGCGTGAGGGGCTTACCAGCAACCGGACACGTCGCGGTGCGCGACGTGAGAATCGACGCGCGAGTTGTGCTCATCCGCACCAGCCCGCGCCTGATCGGCACCGCTGTTAATCTCACTGTTGATCGCGGCGCCAAAATTGCCGTGCGCGGCTTCGCGCTGCGCCGCATGTCCGGCCTGCTGCGCTTGGTGCTCGGCGTATTGTCCCGCAACCTGGTTATGCCCCGCGGCCTCGGCGGAATGCCAAGCCTGTCCTGGCGCACACTGTGCCATCGCCGGACTCGCAACCAGCATCGCCACACCTAAAGCAGAAACAAACCGCATCTTTCGTCTCCATTCATTACCTCAATGTGTGGGGAAACAAGCCTTCTGCGATCAGGGTTCCCGACCTGCGCGTCCCTACCGGGAGAGGGCTGGGTTAGATGGAGCTTGGTTCCGCCGCGGCGCTATATGGCGCAGGCCGGGAGGCAGGCGCATATTGAAGCGGCAGACAGGGAGGCGGGATTTGCTGCACGGCCGGCGCATTCTGTTGATCATCGCGGGCGGTATCGCCGCCTATAAAAGCCTCGAGCTGATCCGCCGCCTGCGCGAGCAAGGCGCCGCGGTGCGCTGCGTGATGACCGCCGCGGCGCACCAGTTCGTGACGCCGCTCTCGGTCGCCTCACTCAGCGAGGACAAGGTCTACGGCGAGCTATGGTCGCTGACTGACGAAAGCGAGATGGGCCATATCCGCCTGTCGCGCGACGCCGATCTGCTGGTCGTCGCGCCGGCCACCGCCGATTTGATCGCCCGCATGGCGGCCGGCCTCGCCGACGATCTGGCGGCAACGACGCTGCTCGCCTCGGACAAGCCGGTCCTGATGGCGCCGGCGATGAACGCGCAGATGTGGGCGCACCCGGCGACCCAGGCCAATCTGAAGACCCTCGCTGCACGCGGCGTGCTGCAGGTCGGCCCCGGTGCCGGCATGCTGGCCTGCGGCGAGGTCGGGTTCGGCCGGATGGCCGAACCCGCCGAAATCCTCGCGGCGATCACCCGCTTCTTTATTAGCGACCGATCGCTGGCCGGGCGCCGCGCCTTTGTCACCAGCGGCCCGACCCGCGAGCCGATCGATCCGGTGCGCTATCTGTCGAACCATTCCTCGGGCAAGCAGGGGCACGCGATCGCGGCGGCCTTGGCGGCGCTCGGCGCCGATACGGTGCTGATCTCCGGACCAACGCAGGAGCCGACCCCACCCGGCGTCAGGCTGGTCGCGATTGAAAGCGCCCGCGAGATGCTGGCAGCCGCCGAGGCGGCATTGCCTGTCGATATCGCGGTGATGGCGGCAGCGGTCGCCGATTGGCGGGTCGAAAACACCACCGAGCAGAAACTCAAGAAAGACGGCAAAGGCGCCCCGACGCTGCGCCTCGTCGAAAACCCCGACATACTCGCGACGATCGCCGGCCGCCATAACGACCGGCCGGCGCTGGTCGTCGGCTTCGCCGCCGAGACGGAGCACGTCGTCGAGAACGCGCTGGCCAAACGACGGCGCAAAGGCTGCGACTGGATCCTCGCCAACGATGTGTCGCCCGGCACCGGCATTTTCGGCGGCGACGACAACACCATCCATCTGGTTGACGGCGACACGGTCGAGGACTGGCCGGTAATGACCAAGCGCGAAGTCGCCGCGAAACTCGCTCAACGCATCGCCGCAACGCTCGGCCGGATCGGGGCCTGACCAATATGTAGGGTGGGTGTCCGACCTGCCGCCACCGCCTCTCGGTGGATTATGTCCGCCCTACTGGAATCAGCTACGCCAGCGCAGTGTTCGCGGCGGCACCGGGTTGGCGAAGGGGCGGCCTTCGGCACGGGCGCGGCGGTATTCGGTTTTGAGCCGGTAGTACCAGCGCGCCTGCATGTCGCTATCGTCGATCAGCGACAACACCGGGTCAAAGCGCAGCCCCTGCTGCTGCTGCTCCATGATGTCGCGATCCTGTCCGAGAAACGCCCGCACATAGGGACGCAACAGCGGTTTCAGCACTGACAGCCACGGCGCGTTCCAGTAAATGCAGTGGTTGATCTCGGTCGTCTTGGCGTCGATCGGGGTCAACGCCGTCAGATTGGTGACGGCGTAGCGCCCGGCGCGGATTTGCTCGTAGCGCACGCTCGGCAGCCGGAACACGATCTCGGTTTCCGGCGTTCCGCCGAGCAGCCGATAGGCGCGCGAATTGCTCGACGGCGCATGCCGGCTCATCGTAAAGCCGAATTGCGACGGCACGAACGCCTTGGCCTTTTCATGCGCCGAGCGGCGTGAGCGCCACCACCAGGCCGTATGCACATACGGCCCGTGCGCCGGGTCCATCAGCCCGACAACGGCATGGTCGATCGCCGCCGCAAAGCTCATCGTTTCGACCAGATTGGGCGCTGCCGACTCGGCAAACCCGCCGAGCCACGGAATCTCGGGCGCGGCTTCCGGATCGGTGCCAAAAAACACCCAGACATTGCCCTGAACCTCGCGTGCGGGATAGCGCTCTACCGAGACGCGCGCGAGATCGAACGACTGGCCGTCGACCAGCGACGGAATCAGCGTGCAGCGTCCGTCCGAAGCGAAGCGCCAGCCGTGATAACAGCATTCGACCTCGCCACGGTCAAACCGGCCGGCGGAAAGCGGCATGCCGCGATGCGGGCAGATATCGCGCAGCGCGAACACCGCGCCGCTGTTGTCGCGGCCCAGCAGCACCGGCTCGCCAAGCATCGTCCGGGCGAGCAGCCGGCCCCGCGCCAGCCGCCGGCTTGGCATCGCGTAATACCAGGCTTCGCGCAACGGCGTTGCCGCGTCATCCAATACTCAATCTCCCGTTCGGATGGTGCCGAGACTATCGCTCGGCCGCGCCACCGGCTATTTTCGCGGCAACATCAGTTTCGCGAAACCCAGCGATAATTTCAGCCGTGCTCCGCATCATCCGACATCCCGGTTCCGGATCGAGTCACCCGCGCGGCGCGGTACTGGCGCTCGGCAATTTCGACGGCCTGCATCTCGGCCACGCCGCGCTGATCGACGAGGCGCGCGGGCGCGCCATCGCCGCCGGCCGACCGGCCGCGGTGCTGACCTTCGAGCCGCACCCGCGCGGCGTTTTCGTGCCCGGCGGCGAGCCTTTCCGGCTGACCCCGCTGCGGGTCAAGGAGCGCGAAATCGCGCGGCACAACGTCGATCTGCTGTTTGTGCAGCATTTCGACGCCGCCTTCGCCCGGAAAAGCGCCGAATCGTTTGTCGAAGAACTGCTGGTCGGGGCGATCGGGGTGACCCATATCGTCGTCGGGCACGATTGCACGTTCGGCAACCGCCGCCGCGGCAATGCCGAGCTGCTGCGCGCTGCCGGCGCCGAGTACGAGTTCGGCGTCACGGTCGTCGAGCCGGTGCGCGGCGGCGATGCGACAGTGTACTCGTCGACCTACATCCGCGAATTGCTCAAGGCCGGCAAGCCGCGTGAAGCCGCGGCGCAGCTGGGACGTTTCTGGGAGATCGACGGCCGCGTCGCGCATGGCGACGAGCGCGGCCGGACGATCGGCTTTCCGACCGCCAATGTTGCGCTCGGCGACTATCTCAGGCCGGCACTCGGCGTTTACGCGGTGCGCGTTGCCGGCGACGGCACCGACGACCCGTTTGACGGTCGGGTGATCGACGGCGTCGCCAATATCGGCCTGCGCCCCACTGTCGGCGGCCTCGAACCGCGCCTCGAAGCCAATCTGTTCGATATCAACACCGACCTTTACGGCCGCCATTTGCGCGTCTCGCTGGTTGACTTCATCCGCCCCGAGCGCAAATTCGCCGGTCTCGACGCGCTAAAGGCGCAAATCGCCGAAGACGCCGCCGCCGCCCGCCGGATTCTGGCTGCAACGCCCCGCTGACCGCGCGGCCGGCGCCCAAGCAAGGGCAACCGCTCAAGACATCGTGACGCCGCTATCGACCGGCAGTATCTGTCCAGTCACCATGCGCGATTCGTCGGACGCCAGATAGAGCGCGCAGTTGGCGATGTCGCCGGGCTCGATCAGTCCGAGCAAGTGCGAATCCGCGAGCTTTTGCAGATTGGCGTTGCCGGCCACCAGCCGCCGCACCCGTTCAGTCATTGTCGCCGAGGGCGCGATCGCATTGACGCGCACCCGCTGCGGCCCATAAGCGACTGCCAGCGAGCGCGTGATGGCCGAGATGCCGCCTTTCGCCGCGGTATAGCAATCGCGCCCCGCCACTCCCATCAGCGCGACATTCGAACTCATGTTGATCACCGAGCCGCCGCCCGATTTGATGATTTCCGGAATACCGAAGCGGCAGCCGAGAAAGGTGCCGAACAGATCAAGCTTGATTGCCCGCCAGAACTCGTCGAGCGGCGCCTCGACCGCGGTGTTGTCGGCCGCCGTCGAGCCGCCGGCATTGTTGTGCAGCACATGCAGGCCGCCGAATGTATCGACGACAGCACGGATCGCGCGCTGTAGGCTGTCGGGGTCGGTCACATCGGTCTGCACCGCGATCGCCCCGTGGCCCGCGAGATGCGCGGTTTCCTCGCCAGCGGCCTGATCAATATCGGCAACCACGATTTTCGCCCCCTCACCCGCAAACAGCATCGCGGTCGCGCGGCCGATCCCGGTTCCCGCGCCGGTGATCATCGCCACTTTTCCCTGCAATCTCGGCATCGCGGTCCTCCAAATCAGCGCCACCCGTGAGGCGGAGGCGATCCGCCGGAGACTCGCTCTACAGGGCGTTACTGATGCGAGTAAAGCGGCAACCCCGGGACGTCGAGCTGCGCCTGCAAAATCGTGCCGGTTTCGCTTTCGGTGATGTAGATCGTCTTGCCGTCCGCGCCGCCATAGGCGGCGTTGGTCGTTGCGTGGCCGGTGCAGGACTGGATCTCGTAAAGCGGCCGGCCGAATTTGCTGAACAGCCAGACCGATCCCATTCCGACATGGCAAACGGCGAGGTTGCCTTCGGCATCCATCGCCATGCCATCCGGTCCGCCGCCACCCGACATCTGGATGAAAATCCCTACCCGCCCGATGGAGCCGTCCGGGTTCAACGGCACCCGCCACACGGCATTGTTGCGGGTCACCGCGAGATAGAGGATTTGTTCGTCCGGGGTCAGCACAAGACCGTTCGGGCTCGGCACGCAATCGAGCAGCAGGTCGAGCCGGCCATCGGGACGCAGCCGATAAAGGCAGCCGGTCGGATCCCGCAGATCGGCTTCGCCCTGGTCTGTGAAATAGAGATCGCCATTGCGCGCGAACACCAGGTCGTTGAGCCCCTTGAAGCGCTCGCGCCGCGGCCGGTCGAAAAACACCTCGACCTTGCCGGTTTTGGGGTCGAGCAGCATCAGCCCCTGCTTGTGGTCGGCGATAAAGATGCGCCCGTCCTTGTGGATTTTGAGACCGTTCGGCTCGCCGTCCCAACTGGCGACCGGCGTGAATTCGCCGGCCGGCGACACGCGTAAGACCTGCCCGTAGGGAATGTTGACGACGTAAAGATTGCCGGCGCGATCAAAGGACGGCCCCTCGAGAAAACAATCACGCACGATGCCGCTTTGCTGCCGCGCATTTTCCCGGGCGCGCAACGAATCCGGCATGCGCGCGAAGATTTCAGCCTTCAACACAGGCGGGGCAGCAAACACCGGCAACGCTCCTCGTCAAATACAGGTGAACACCGCCGACCTTAGCGCCGCGACCCGCGATCCGCCACGGCTGGCCCGCCCTCTCTGGTGTTCACCGCAATGTGAGCAGCAAAACCGGGGATGCCACGCCAGCTTTGTACGACGATCAAAACGAGTGAGCGGGGGATGTCGGATGAGAATAGCATTGGCGGCTGCTGCCGTGGTGATGTGGTACGTCGCGCCGGCATGGGCACAGGCGCCGACAGATGCGACACCGGCGCGCGTGCGGGGCACGGTGGAAAAGCTCGACGGCAACGTTCTGACCGTCAAGACACGTGACGGGCAGCCGCAGGCGATCACGCTGGCCCCCGATTACAAGGTTTCGGCGCTGGTCAAAAAGACCCTCGCCGACATCAAGCAAAATGACTTTGTCGCGTCCGCCGGCGTCAAAGGCACCGACGGCAAGATTCATGCGGTCGAAGTCCGCATCTTCCCCGAGGCGCTGCGCGGTGCCGGCGAAGGCCAGCGTCCGTGGGACCAGTCACCCGACAGCGTGATGACCAACGCCAGCGTCACCGGCACCGCCGCCGCGCCTAACGGGCAGGTATTGACCGTAACCTACAAGGGCACCACCTCCGACTACATCGTCGGCCCGGAATGCCCGATTTTCGGCTATGTCGCGGGCGATGCGAGCCTTTTGAAGCCGGGCGCAGCCGTGTTCGTCTCGGCCCAGAAACATCCCGACGGCAGCCTGACAGCCAGCCGTATCACGGCGGAAAAAGACGGCGTCAAACCTCAAATGTGACGGCAATTTCCGCGCTTGCCTGTTTTACAATCGGCGTCGTGTGAGTGTTCATCCGGCGCACCAAGCGTGCGGCGGCAGTCTCTATTTACTGCGGCTGGTCACAGCCAACTATTAATTGTCGGACAGCGATGAAGCCGATTTCTCAACCCTGGAAAGATTACAGCGGTCGCACCTCGCCGTTGAAACTCGCGGTGTTTGTTGCGCTGTTCTGCCCGGCATTGTGGGTGGCGCTGGCGTTTTACGAGGGTTGGCTGGGTGCGCGACCGCTCAACGAGGCGATCCATCAGATCGGGTTGTGGACGATCCGGTTGATTTTCGTCGCGCTGGCGGTGACCCCAATGCGTCAGGTGCTGCAATGGTCGCGGCTCTTGGTCGTGCGGCGGATGGTCGGCGTCGCCGCCTTCGCTTATGGCTGCGCGCATCTGACGCTTTATACGGCGGACCAGGCGTTCGACCTCGGCAAGGTCGCCAGCGAAATCGTCCTGCGCTTCTACCTGACGATCGGTTTTGTTGCCTTGGTGGGGTTGGCGGGGCTGGCAGCAACCTCAACCGACGGCATCATTCGTCGGATGGGGGCGCGGCGCTGGATGCGGCTGCATCGACTAATCTACCTGATCGCCGTGCTGGCAGTGATCCATTACTTCATTCAATCAAAGCTCGAAGTCTGGGAACCGACGATTATGGCCGGGATTTATGCTTGGCTGATGGGCTATCGGGTGCTGGCGCGACGCTTTGCCGTGCGGGCGCGGCTGCCATTGCGCTGGGTCGCGGTGCTCGGGATGGTCGCCGGCGTGCTGACCGCATGCGGCGAGATCATCTATTTCAGTTACGCCTACCACGCGCCGGCAATGCGCGTGCTGGCAGCCAACTGGTCGCTGCAGCTCGGCGTGCGGCCGGCGATCGTGGTGCTCGCCCTGGGGCTGACGGTATGGATGGCAGGCGTGCTGCGCACGCGGCTGCCGCCGCTGGCGGCAAAACGCCGGCCCGGCTTCGCCTGACAAGCTGCTACAATGCGGTATGACGGAAGACCGGGGCGCCCTGCTGCGCGAACTGATGGCGGTGTTTGACGAGTTGCCGCAAGGGCTGCGCGACGCAATCAATTACGCGGCGGAACCGCTCGACCCGAGGGGCCTTGCAACCCTATGCCGGCGGCACGGCGCCGGCAACGTGCTCGCGATGATCGAGATGAAGCTGAAGCGGGTCGAGACCCGCGACAAATAACCGGCCTGAGTTTTGCGCCGACAACCATTCGAGCAAGATGCAGCGTCAATCCGTCGCGAACGCCGCGACGGCACGCGGTACCGAGGCCACCCGAGCTGCCTTGGGTCGCTTGGCGCTCTGCCTGATACCTTGCATTTCCTCGATCTGGCGCGACAGTTCCTGCATCAGCCGTCGCGCACCGTCGCAAGCGGCAGCGCCGTGCCGTCGATACAAACAGGCGAGCTTTGCGGCGGCGATGCCCTGCTCTGCCACGTCGAGATGCGGCAAAGCAGCGGTGCCATGCCCCTCCCACAAGATCAGATCGATAACATAGCCCACCAGCTCACGCGGCTCGCACAGCCGCCTGACCATCGTCACCGGGTTCTGCTCGGCGCTGGCTTCATTGGCCTGCGCCGCAGCGACGGGAGTTTCGACCGGACGCTCGGCGGCACTCACCGCCATTGCGGTATCATCGCGTAGCAGCAGCATCTTCAATGCCGGCCGCACCTGACGCGCCTGTTCCACAAGCGCGTCACCATCGCCACACGGCAGAGCGACAACGACCGCGGAAAATTCCTGCTGCCGCACCGCCGGGATTGCGTCAGACACCGCCGCCATAGCGACGGCAAAACCGGCATCGAGCAGCGCTGCGACACCCCTAGCGCACCGGTTCGTATCGCTGTCGACCACGAGGATACGCGGCAAAGTCGATGCCATAACGCCAAATGCCTTTTTTGCTTCTCGGGCCTGGCGCTGTTTTTAGGCGGCGAGTGTTAACCCATGCTTACGATAGCGGGCACCATTGAAAATAATGCACACCACCCGCGCCGAGCCCCCGGCATCCGCGCGGCGGCGTTGACCGCGCAACCAATCCCGACAATCCTGCAGGCGGAAGAGTACCGTTCCCGGTGGGGCGCGCGGTCTTCAAAACCGTTGGGAGGCGCGCAGGTGTCTCCGGTAGGTTCGACTCCTGCCTCTTCCGCCACCGCCTCTTCCACAGCTACATTTTGGGCAATTCTTAAGCCAACCGATCAATCCAACGTTCTTCAGGACGATGCCAGTCACGCGCCGTGACAGCGAGGATCACCCGCCGAAGGCGGGGATGCCGGTCTGGGCTCGGCCGAGGATCAGCGCATGGATGTCGTGCGTGCCCTCATAAGTGTTGACGGTTTCCAGGTTCACCAGGTGACGGATCACATGAAATTCGTCGTGGATGCCGTTGCCGCCGTGCATGTCGCGCGCGAGGCGCGCCACGTCGAGCGCCTTGCCGCAGTTGTTTCGCTTCAGCATCGAAATGGCTTCCGGCGCAGCGCGGCCGTCGTCCTTGAGACGGCCGAGGCGCAGACAGGCGGTCAGGCCGAGCGTGATCTCGGTCTGCATGTCCACCAGCTTTTTCTGGATCAGCTGATTGGCAGCGAGAGGCCGGCCGAACTGCTTGCGCTCCATCGTGTAGGTGCGCGCCGCGTGCCAGCAGAACTCGGCAGCTCCCAGCGCCCCCCAGGCGATGCCATACCGTGCATTGTTGAGGCATGAGAACGGCCCGCGCAAACCTCTTACATTCGGCAGCAGGTTTTCTTCGGGCACGAACACGTCGTCCATGACGATCTCGCCGGTGGCCGACGAGCGCAGGCTGAACTTGCCTTCGATTTTTGGCGCCTTCAGCCCCTCCATGCCCTTTTCGAGGATAAAGCCGCGGATCACGCCATCTTCGGTCTTGGCCCACACGACCATGACATCGGCGATCGGCGCGTTGGTAATCCACATCTTGTTGCCACGCAGCAGATAGCCGCCCTGCACCCCCTTGGCGCGGGTCTCCATGCTGCCGGGGTCGGAGCCGTGGTTCGGCTCCGTCAGGCCGAAACAGCCGACCCATTCGCCGCTCGCCAGTTTCGGCAAGTATTTCTCGCGCTGTGTTTCGCTGCCGAAATCGTAGATCGGGTACATCACGAGGCTCGACTGCACGCTCATTGCCGAGCGATAGCCGCTGTCGACGCGTTCGACCTCACGGGAGATCAGCCCGTATGAGACATAATTCGCGCCGGCGCAGCCATAGCCGTCGATGGTCGAACCGAGAAAGCCGAGTTCGCCCATCTCGTTCATGATCTCGCGGTCAAAGCGCTCTTCGCGCGCCGCGGTCAATACCCGCGGCATCAGTTTTTCCTGGCAATAGGCGCGAGCGCTGTCGCGCACCAGACGTTCTTCTTCGCCAAGTTCGTCCTCGAACAGCAAGGGGTCAGCCCAGTCGAAGGCGGCGGTGTGGTTGGGCATGTCGGGCCTTTCATTCCTCGCGTCGTTGGTCGGGGATGTCTCGCAGATTACTATAGCGCCTTGCGCGAGCACACGGCCGCGCCGCGGTCATGGTTTGCAACAAAAAGCCGCGACACGACAAAAAAGGGTGCCCGCGGGCACCCTTTTGCAAAAGCGGGTCGAAAAGTTCCAGGAGCTTATTTCTTGGAGGAACCGCGCGCCGAATTGCGGCCGGTGCCGCGGCCAAGGCCGATTTTTTTGGCGAATTCCGAGCGTTGTTCAGCATATTTCGGTGCGACCATCGGATAATCCGGCGCCAAGCTCCACCGTGCCCGGTATTCGTCGGGTGTCAGATTATAAGTCGAGCGCAGATGCCGCTTCAGCATCTTGAGCTTCTTGCCATCTTCCAAGCAGATTAAATACTCGGGCGTCACCGATTTGCGGATCGGTACAGCCGGCTTCAGCGGTTCAGAAGGCGCTTCGATAACTTGCCCTTCCAGCCCGCGCAGCGAGTTGTACACGGCTTGAATTACATCGGCCAACTGCCCGGTTGCCAGGGTGTTGTTGCTGACATAGGCGGACACGACCTCGGCGGTCATCCGCAGCAACTCATCATCCGCCATCCTCGGTGCCGCCGACTCCGCCATGTTCTTCCTCAACCCCTTACCGAATCTAGTAACGGCTACAATCGCAGATCGAATTCGTGATGTCAACCGAAACTGCCGAGAGAAGATAGTAATCAGCAATAAGCTGCTTGGCTTAGGACTTCACGGCGGCTGTTCAATTCGCCTGAGGCGCTGTCGCTATCGTAGGTCAATGGTGCCTTCTGGTTTGTCCATATCATTTTTATTCAACGATTTTTGCCAATTGCCGGCGTCGAGTTGCGTTGCTGTGTGCGCATCACTGTCGCGCGCCAGCTCTGGTAGGCGGCTGACACCGCCCGTCGAGATATGGTAGGGTAAGGTCCTTCCCACGCGGTTGCATCCGCTCTACCCGTTGCAAGAGGTGTTGTCCTGGCCCGTTCTTCAGCTCTGCCGTCATTGGCCGGGAGAGATACCGGTTTTTTCTTTGATTCGCTCGCTATTGCCGATCCGGAACTGGTCGCCGCCATTGATGGCGAACTGGGTCGCCAGCAGACCCAGATCGAGTTGATCGCCAGCGAAAACATCGTGTCCCGCGCGGTACTCGAAGCGCAGGGATCAGTGCTGACGAACAAATACGCCGAGGGCTATTCCGGGCGCCGTTATTATGGCGGCTGCGAGTTTGTCGATATCGCCGAGCGCCTCGCGATCGACCGCGCGAAACGGCTGTTCGACTGCGGTTTCGCCAATGTACAGCCGCATGCCGGGGCACCGGCCAACCAGGCGGTGTTCCTCGCCTTGCTGAAGCCCGGTGACACGGTATTGGGCCTGTCGCTCGCCGCCGGCGGACACCTGACGCACGGCGCGCCGCCCAACCTCTCGGGCAAATGGTTCAACGCGATCAGCTATGGCGTGCGGCCCGACGATGCGCGGATCGACTTCGATGACGTCGAACGCAAAGCCGAAGAGCACCGGCCGCAATTGATCATCACCGGCGGCAGTGCCTATCCGCGTATCATCGACTTCGCCCGGTTCCGCGCGATTGCCGACAAAGTCGGGGCCTATCTGATGGTCGATATGGCGCATTTTGCCGGGCTGGTCGCCGGCGGCGTGCATCCAAGCCCGCTGCCGCACGCGCATGTCGTGACGACGACGACGCACAAGACGCTGCGCGGGCCGCGCGGCGGCATGATTCTGTGCAATGACCCTGACATCGCGAAAAAGATCGATTCCGCGGTATTTCCGGGCCTGCAGGGCGGGCCGCTGATGCATGTCGTCGCGGCCAAGGCGGTGGCATTCGGGGAAGCGCTGCGACCGGGCTTTGCCGCGTATGCCCGCGCCGTCGTGGCGAACGCCCAGGCGCTGGCCGCGACTCTCGTCGATGCCGGGCTGGCGATCGTCTCCGGCGGTACCGATACGCATCTGATGCTGGTCGACCTGCGCCCGCTGGGTGTGACCGGGCGCGATGCGGAACAGGCACTCGAACGCGCCGGCATCACCTGCAACAAAAACGGCATCCCGTTCGACCCGCAGCGGCCGACCATCACCTCGGGCGTACGGCTTGGGTCGCCGGCGGCGACGACGCGCGGTTTCGGGATCGCGGAGTTCCAGCAGGTCGGCGAATGGATCGGCGAAGTCCTGCGGGCGCTGGCCAACCAGCCTGGCGGCGATGCGGCGGTCGAGGCGTCGGTACGCCGGTCGGTGGCGGCGCTGTGCGATCGCTTCCCGATTTATCCGATGAAAAGCCGACCCGCGGGAAACCAGGGCTGACGGCACAAATCCAGGGTTGACGCCCGCGCAGGGCCTGCGGGCACGAAACGGAGGGGGAGATGCGCTGTCCGTTCTGTGGTGCCGATGACACCCAGGTCAAGGATTCGCGCCCGACCGATGATCGCGGCGCGATCCGGCGGCGCCGCTTCTGCGGCAATTGCGCGGCGCGTTTTACGACGTTCGAGCGGGTGCAACTGCGCGAACTGACCGTGATGAAGAAAAACGCGCAGCGTGAGCCGTTTGATCGCGACAAGCTGGCGCGTTCGATCTATGTCGCGCTGCGCAAGCGGCCGGTCGAGCCGGAGCGCACCGAACGCATCATCAATTCGCTGGTGCGCCAACTCGAAAGTTCGGGTGAGACCGAAATCCCCAGCGACATGATTGGCGAGTTGGTCATGGAGGCGCTTTCGACTCTGGATCAGGTGGCCTATATCCGCTTCGCCTCGGTCTATCGCAATTTCCGCGAGGCCAAGGATTTCGGCGAATTTGTCGGTCGCATCGCCGCCGACGGCGATTGATACGGATGAGACCCGCTATGGCCCGCTCCGGCCAATTCCATAGGTCATCCCGGCGAAGACCGGGATGACCAAAGAAGGTTGATGTGCCGGCGCCAGCGGACGTGGCTGGTCACGGCGACCTCCGGGTGATGCGCGCGGCGCTGGGGCTGGCGCGGCGGGGGCTCGGCAATGTCTGGCCGAATCCGGCTGTCGGCTGCGTCATCGTCAAGGACGGGCGGGTTGTCGGGCGCGGGTGGACGCAACCCGGCGGTCGGCCGCACGCCGAGACCGAGGCGGTGGCGCGCGCCGGCGCGGCAGCGCGGGGCGGTACCGCCTATGTCACGCTCGAGCCGTGCTGCCATTGGGGCAGGACCCCACCTTGCGCCGACGCTCTGATTGCGGCTGGGGTGGCGCGGGTCGTCACGGCGATCGCAGACCCGGACCCGCGCGTCACCGGCGGCGGCCTTGCCCGCCTGCGCGATGCCGGCCTCACGGTCGAAACCGGGCTGTGCGCGGCCGAAGCCTCTGAAATCAACGCCGGGTTCTTCCGGCGCCTGCGCACCGGCCGCCCGATGGTAACGCTGAAGCTCGCCAGTTCGCTCGACGGCCGCATCGCGACCGCCGGCGGTGAAAGCCGCTGGATCACCGGACCGGCGGCGCGCGAGCGCGGCCATCGGCTGCGTGCAACGCACGATGCAATTCTGGCCGGCACCGATACCGTTATTGCCGACGACCCGGAACTGACCTGCCGTCTGCCAGGGCTGGAACACCGCTCTCCGGTGCGCGTCGTGCTCGATCGGCAATTGCGCATCCCGCCCACAGCGCGGCTGCTCGCCGAGGCGCGACAAATCCCCGCCTGGCTGATAACGCTGGTTACCAGCGACCCAATGCGACGAGAGCAGTTAATACAACAGGGGGTCGAGATCATTCTCGCCAAAGCGGCGTCCGACGGCGGCATCGATCTGGCTGATATGCTGCGCCACCTCGGCGACCGCGGTTTGACCCGTCTGCTGGTCGAAGGCGGCGGCCGCCTGGCCGCGGCCATGTTGCGTGCCGGGCTGGTCGACCGGCTGGTGTGGTTTCACGCGCCGATGCTGCTCGGTGGCGACGGGGTCCCGGCGGTTGCCGCCCTGGGGCTCGACCGGCTGGCGGCGGCGCCGCGCCTTGAACGCTTGTCGATCGCGCCGGTCGGCGACGACATCGCCTCGACGTTCCGTGTGTGCCATCCCGCGAGCTAGCGCCGAGGATTGCCCTATCCGATCAGCCGCCGAACAGCGCCACCGCTCAGCGATGCGACCGGCATGCGCGAAACGCGCTGGCTAATCATCGCCCGGCCTCCTAGCTTTAGGTGATGTTTACCGGGATCATCACCGATGTCGGGCGGGTGCGTCGCCTGCACCGTGGCGCAGGCGACGCAGGCGTTGATTTGGCAATCGCCACCGCCTATGACAGCGCCGCCATCGCGCTCGGCGCCTCGATTGCATGCTCGGGCGTGTGCCTGACGGTCGTCTCTGTCGAGCTGGGGGTGTTTTCGGTGCAGGCCTCGGGCGAAACCCTCTCCTGCTCCACTTTGGGCGACTGGGTCGAAGGCCGGCGGATCAATCTCGAACGCGCTTTGCGGGCCGGTGACGAACTGGGCGGCCACATCGTGTCTGGGCATGTCGACGGCGTCGCGCGATTGCGCGAACGCCGCCCGGAGGGCGACTCGGTTCGCCTTGTTCTCGAAGCGCCGACGGCGTTGATGCCGTTTATTGCGCCGAAAGGTTCAGTCGCCCTCGATGGGATCAGCCTGACCGTCAACGAAGTCGCCACCGATCATTTCGGTGTCAACATCATCCCTTATACCCTCGCGCATACCAGCCTCGGCGACGCTGTGACTGGCCAGCGCATGAACCTCGAAATCGACCCTCTGGCGCGTTACCTCGCCCGCCTGCTTGAGGCACGACCGGGTCACTGGGACCCCGGCAACGCAAAACTGGGCAATTCCGGACAGGCCGCACGATGACTCGATCGCCGCATCTTCTCCTTGTCGAGGCGCCGTATTATGCGCACATCGCCGCCATGCTGCGCGACGGCGCGCAGCGCGCCATTGCGGCGGCCGGCGCGACCTGCGAGTTCGCTGCAGTACCAGGGGCCTTCGAGATACCGCCGGCCATCGCGCTTGCCGCCAAGGCCGAGGGCCGGTTCGACGGCTTTGTCGCGCTCGGCTGCGTGATTCGGGGCGAGACGACACATTACGACCATATCTGCGCGGAGACGGCGCGCTCGCTGCAGGATCTGGCGGTGCGCGACGGGCTTTGCCTCGGCTATGGCATCCTGACCGTTGAAAACGAGCAGCAAGCACTGGTGCGCGCTGCCCCTGACGGCCGCGACAAAGGCGGCGAATCGGTACGGGCCTGTCTGGCGTTGATCGAGCTGAAACGGCGTTTTGCCGGGAACCGGTCGTGACCGCTTCCGGCACCGTGGAAGACGGACAACGCCAGCACGGCAGCCGCAAGGGGGGTAATGCACGCCGCCGCAGCATCGCGCGGCTCGCCGCCGTGCAGGCGCTCTATCAGCTTGAGTTGAACCCCGGCCGCGGCGCCGATGCGGTGGTCGGCGAGTTCATCAACCATCGGCTCGGCCGCGAAATCGACGGCGATGTATACGGTGAGGCCGACGAGGCACTGTTCCGCGAAATCGTGCGCGGGCTGGTGGCCGACCGCGAACGGATCGACGAAGCGATTTCCGCGGTGCTCAGCGACGAATGGCCGATGGCGCGGCTCGAAACCTTGCTGCGGCTGATCCTTGAGGCTGGCGCTTATGAGTTGATACACCGCCCGGACATTCCGCCGCGCGTCACGATCAGCGAATATGTGTCGATCGCCTATGCTTTCTTCACCGGCAAGGAGCCGAGCCTCGCCAACGGTGTGCTCGACTGGCTGGCCCGCGCGTTACGTCTGACCGATCTGTAGACAGCTTGAAGCACGCAACATTTTGAACCAGGCAGCACTTGCCAGCCTCGGGGAATTCGGCCGCATCCGGCGGTTTTTTGCGCCGCTCGCCGGACCGGGCGGGCTTGGTTTGCGCGACGACGCGGCTCTTGTCGATTGCCGGGCCGGGCACCGGCTGGTGATGACGGTCGATGCGATGGTGTGCGGCGTGCATTACCTGCCGGACGATCCTCCCGATCTGGTGGCCCGCAAGCTGTTGCGCGTCAATCTGTCCGACCTCGCCGCGATGGGTGCCCGGCCGCTGCATTACCTGGTGACGACGGCATTGCCGGCGACGTTCGGCGATGATTGGATCGAGCGCTTCGCAGCCGGTCTCGCCGAGGATCAGACGCAATTCGGCGTCGACCTGCTGGGCGGCGATTCGGTGGCGACGCCGGGGCCGCCGACTTTGTCGCTGACCGCGATCGGCGACGTCGAGGCGGGCCGCGAAATCCGCCGCAGCGGCGCCCAGCCGGGCGATGTCGTGTGGGTCAGCGGTACGATCGGTGACGCCTTTCTCGGGCTTGCCGTGCTGCGCGGCGGCCACATCCATCTTGACGCGGCCGACCGGGCGGCGCTGGCGCGGCGCTATCAGCTGCCGGAGCCGCGCATCGGGCTGGGGCCACGCCTCGCCGGGATCGCGCACGCGATGCAGGATGTGTCGGACGGCCTCCTGGCCGATCTCGGCCATATCTGTGACGCCTCCGGAGTTGGCGCGAGCGTTGCCCTGGACGCGCTGCCGTTGTCGGCGGCGGCCCGCCGCCTTGCGGCCGCCGACCCGGACCTGTCGCTACGGCTGGCCACCGGCGGCGACGATTACGAGTTGCTGTTTACCGCACCCTCCGAAGCGCGCGAGGCAATCGATCGCCTCGCCGCCGAGCTTGGCGTGCCGTTGACCGCGATCGGCGCCGTCGACGATACCGCAGGCGTCCGCGCCATCGATGCAGCGGGGCACCAGGTCGCGGTCGAAACTGCGGGATATCGCCACTTCTGACCACGGATGCGGCCGAATTGACCGGTTTCGCAAAAATGGATTAGATGTTGCGGCCGCTGGGACTGCGGAGCCGTCGCCGGGACTTATAAATTCATCAGGCCGACGAGGCCGGGCTCGAATGCCGGGTTGCAATGCACGATACCGCTTTTGAAATCGGTCGGCTGTTTTTTCAGACTTATTTTGACGCGGCACCCGATCTGGTCCTGGAGGTCGGCTCTCAGAACGTCAACGGAACGCTGCGCAACTGTGCTCCAGCTGGGAGCACCTATATCGGCGTCGATATTACAGCGGGAAACGGCGTCGACATCGTGTTGACCAACCCGCACACGCTGCCCTTTGTCGCGGATTATTTTGACGCGGTGGTCTCGTCTTCGTGTCTCGAACACGACCAGATGTTCTGGGTGACGTTTCTGGAAATCCTACGGGTTACCAAGCCCGGCGGCTATGTCTACCTCAACGCGCCGTCAAACGGATCGTATCACAGCTACCCCTACGACAACTGGCGGTTCTACCCCGATGCCGGCATTGCCTTGCTCGCCTGGGCGCGGCATCGGGGGGTCACGGCATCGTTGATGGAATCATTTATTGCGCGCCGCAAAGCGGATGTGTGGAACGACTGTGTTCTGGTGTTCCGCAAAAGCGCCGAGGCGGGAGAAATCACCCGCCGCATCGCCGACCAGGTGACCAACGCCTACAACATCCGCCGCGGCGAAGACGGAACGCCGGCAAATTTCAGCGTCGCCACCGAAGACATGCTGCTGGTGCATGCCGCGCGCCAGCAGCTTGCCGCGAAAGACCAGGAAATCGCTCGGCTCAATGCCACGGTCCAATCTTCGGAGGCCGCGCTAGCAGGGCTGACAGCGTTGATCTCGTCCATCAGCGAGCCGCGCTTTGCCGCGCTCGCCGGCACGATCGAGGAGCTGCGCGCAGGTCGCGCCACCGATGCCGGCCGGCTGATGGCGCTGGAAAGGCAGTTGCAGGCGGCGACCGATGCGCTTGCCGCGCAGCTTCGCCCTCTCGGTGAGAGGATTGCGGCGACCGCCGCGGCGATCGAGGACCTGCGCCGCACAACCGAAGAACGCTTGCCGGCGGCATCGCAAGACGGCAGCGAATGATAACGACCCGGCCGGGCGGTGCACACCGCCTCGGCGAGCATGCGCCGGCAATAGGGTGAATATCGCATGAGCCTTGCCGTCCCCGCGCCGCAAACGGCTCGCCGCACGGTGTTGATGCTGGCGATGTGCCAGGCGCTGGCGATGACCGGCGCCAGCATCGTCGCAACCACGGGGTCGATCGTCGGCAGCATGCTGGCGCCTGACAAGGCCTTATCGACCTTGCCGATCGCGGTGCAGATGACCGGCATGATGAGCGCGACAATTCCGATGGCGTTGCTGATGGCACGGATCGGCCGTCGCCCCGGCTTCTGGATCGGCGCCTCGCTCGGCGCGACCGGCGCCGCGGTCGCCGCGATCGCGGTGTTTCACGCCGATTTTGTGCTGTTCTGCGTCGGCACATTTCTGCTCGGCACCTATAACGGCACCGCTCAGCAATACCGCTTTGCCGCCTCCGAAGCAGCCGATGAGGGGTTTCGCTCAAAGGCGATCTCGCTGGTGCTGGCAGGCGGGGTCGTGTCGGCCGTGTTCGGGCCGGAAACCGCGAAATGGTCGAGCGAGTTGTTCGCGCCAGTGCTGTTCGCGGGCTGCTATGTCGTGATCATCGCTCTGTGTTTCGCAGCGGCGCTGCTGCTGTGCTTTATCGACATTCCGAAACCGCCGCCATTGCTGCTGAGCAATCGCGGCCGCCCGCTCGCCCGGATCGCCGCGCAGCCGACCTTTATCGCCGCGGTTGTCGCCGCGATGGTCGGCTATGGCGTCATGGCGCTGGTGATGACCGCGACGCCGATTGCGATGCTCGGTTGCGGCCATGTTTTCGGCGACGCCGCCTTTGTTCTGCAATGGCATGCGCTCGGCATGTATGCACCGAGCTTTGTCACGGGGCATCTGATCGCACGGTTTGGCGTCGTCCGTATTCTGATGACCGGCGCAGCGTTGTTTCTGGTGTGTTGCGGCGTCAATCTCGCAGGGTTGACGGTCGCCAATTTCTGGGCCGCCAATGTGGCGCTCGGAATGGGCTGGAATTTTCTGTTTGTCGGCGCCACGACGCTGCTGACCCGTACCTACACGCCGGAAGAAAAGGGTAAGGTGCAGGCGCTCAACGATTTTCTGGTGTTCGGCACGGTGGCGATGTCGTCATTTGCCTCCGGCGCGCTGCTGTCCGGGCTTGGCTGGTCCGTGGTCCAGGTGGCGGTGATGCCGTTTGTCGCGGTCGCGGCTTGCGTCATCCTGTGGTGGCGCTGGCGCAGCACCGCCTCTTTGCCGCATTATGCGGGTTCGTGACGCGCCGAGGCCTGCTCCCGGCACTGGAGCATCGCCAAAGCAGATTCATCCGGCGGTTGCCTAAAAAGGTGCCTTCTGGCATGGTTTCGGCGCCCTGACCTGCCCCGCCGCGCAGGGCGCGCGGGCGCGGGCAGGCTTTTTTGTGTACGCGTGCTTGCAAGGGAAACTGATTGATGGCGTCGGCCTATATTCTCGTCATCGTTTGCGGTCTGCTGGCGCTGGTCTACGGATTGTTGACGAGCCGCAGCGTGCTGGCGGCGAATGCCGGAAATGCCCGCATGCAGGAAATTTCCGCTGCGGTACAGCTTGGCGCCAGCGCCTATCTGAACCGGCAATACCGCACGATCGCGATCGTCGGGGTGCTGATTCTGATCATTCTCGGGGTAACCCTCGGCCTCAAGGTCGCAGTCGGCTACCTGATCGGCGCGGTGCTGTCCGGTGCTGCCGGCTATATCGGCATGAACGTGTCGGTGCGGGCCAATGTGCGCACCGCGCAGGCGGCGCGCAGCGGGCTTGCCGCCGGGCTCGACATTGCCTTTCGGGCGGGCGCGGTGACCGGCATGCTGGTGGTCGGGCTGGGGCTGCTCGGCGCCGGCATCTATTATTTCATCCTGCGCGCGATTACCCCGGCCGACGACCTCCGCTCGGTGCTTGAAGCGATGGTGGCGCTCGGGTTCGGCGCCTCGCTGATCTCGATTTTCGCGCGGCTCGGCGGCGGCATCTTCACCAAGGGCGCCGATGTCGGCGCCGACCTCGTCGGCAAAGTCGAGGCCGGCATTCCCGAGGATGACCCCCGCAACCCCGCGGTCATCGCCGACAATGTCGGCGACAATGTCGGCGATTGCGCCGGGATGGCGGCCGATCTGTTCGAAACCTATGTCGTAACGATTGTCGCGACGATGCTGCTGGCGGCGATCTTTTTCGCGCAGCCGCTGCTCGACCGCATTCTGATGCTGCCGCTGGTGATCGGTGGCGTCTGCATCGTGACTTCGGTAATCGGCACGTTTTTTGTCCGGCTGGGCGCCGATAACGGCATCATGCGGGCGCTCTACAAAGGGCTGATCGTCACCGGCATCCTGTCGGCCGGGGCGATTGCCTGCGTCATCTACGCGCTGATCGGCTTCAGCGAGCGCTGGCCGGAGATCAGTGGCGCCAGCGTTACTGGCCTCAACCTGTTCTGGTGCGCGATCGTCGGGTTGGCGGTGACCGGCCTCTTGGTGTGGATTACGGAATATTATACGTCCACCGAATACCGCCCGGTGCGCAGCGTCGCGCTGTCGTCAACGACCGGGCACGGCACCAATGTGATCCAGGGCCTCGCGGTGTCGATGGAAGCGACCGCGTTGCCTGTCATCGTGATCTGCGTCGGTATCGTCGTCGCATTTCTCTGTGCCGGATTGTTCGGCATAGCAATCGCGGCGACGACGATGCTGGCGCTGGCCGGGATGATTGTCGCGCTCGACGCCTACGGCCCGGTCACCGACAATGCCGGCGGCATCGCCGAAATGGCGGATTTACCGCCGGAAGTGCGGCGCACCACCGATGCGCTCGACGCGGTCGGCAATACCACCAAGGCGGTCACCAAGGGCTACGCGATCGGGTCGGCCGGTCTCGCTTCGGTCGTGCTGTTCGCCGCTTATACCGAAGACCTCAAGCATTACTTCCCGCATCTCGATGTGCGCTTCGCGTTGCAGGACCCGTATGTCGTGATCGGATTGTTCCTCGGCGGCCTGCTGCCCTACCTGTTCGGGGCGCTCGGCATGCAGGCGGTTGGCCGCTCCGCCGGCGCGATCGTCGTCGAGGTGCGCCGCCAGTTCCGCGAGATCCCAGGGATCATGGAGGGAACGGCCAAGCCCGATTACGGCCGCGCCGTCGACATGCTGACCAAGGCGGCGATCCGCGAGATGATCATCCCGTCCCTGTTGCCGGTACTGGCGCCGATCGTGCTGTTTTTCGTGATCGAAGCGATCGCCGGTCAGGCCGCGGCATTCAGCGCCCTGGGGGCGATGCTGCTCGGAACGATCGTGACCGGCCTGTTTGTCGCGATTTCAATGACCTCAGGCGGCGGCGCCTGGGACAACGCCAAGAAATACATCGAGGAAGGCCACCACGGCGGCAAGGGCTCCGACGCCCATCACGCCGCAGTGACCGGCGACACGGTCGGCGACCCGTACAAGGACACCGCCGGCCCGGCCGTCAACCCGATGATCAAGATCACCAACATCGTCGCGTTGCTGTTGCTGGCGATCCTCGGCCGCTGGATGGCCGGCTGAATCGACGAGCAGAACGCTTCCCGCCGCACCAACCCTCTCCCCGGCCGGGGAGAGGGTTTTTTATTGCCCGGACTTGCGCTCCGCAGCCCGGCGGCGCACCGTTACGCCCTGCCAGCCGAGCGCAATCTTGCGGAGAGCGAGCCATGAAAGACGGTTACCGGTTTGTCGATTGCGACATGCACATCATGGAGCCGATCGACCTGTTCGATAAACACCTCGACCCAAAATTCAAATCGCGTGTCACCTCGACGGCGCGGCGGGTCGACGGCGGCTCCACCGGGATGCGCGGGCGGCCGCTATGGTTTTTTGACGGCCAACCCTTGAACAATGACGGCAACATCTCGCAGTACAACCGCATTCGCGGGCCGCTGGTGTCGAAACGCGCCAACAACAACGTCATGTTCGCGGTCGAGCGCGGCTACGATGCCGAGTCGCAGGTCATGGGCATGGCGCTGGAAGGAATCGACATCGCCGTGTTGTTTCCGACGATCGGCCTGTCGTTTCTGGCGCGCGACAATATGGACCCGCAATTCTCCGCCGCGATCTGCCGCGCCTACAATGACTGGCTGCACGAATTCTGCCAGCACAGCCCGGACCAGCTCAAGATGGCGGCGATGCTGCCGATGCACGACGTCAATCTGGCGTGCCAGGAATTGTACCGCTGCGTCACCGAATACGGTGCGGTCGGCGCCTTTGTGCGGCCCAATTACCTCAACGGGCGGTATTGGCATTCCAGCTATTGGGACCCGCTTTACGCCATGCTGCAGGAGTTTGGCGTGCCGATGTGCTTTCACGAGGGCACCGGCTCGTATTATTCGACAATCGAGCCGCGCTTTGGCGAAAACCGCTTTATGCGCCACGTCGCGAGCCACTCGACCGAAATGCAATTGGCGCTGATCGCGCTGATGCTCGGCGGCATCTTCGAGTTCTACCCGAAGCTCAAGGTGGCGTTTCTCGAAGCGCAGAGCTGGTGGGTGCCGGGGCTGCTTGGCCGCATCGAATGGGATTTGCGGCAGCACCAGGACGCCGATGCGCCTTATCTGAAGCTGTCGCCGCTGGAATATTGGCAGCGCAACTGCTTTTCGGCGATCGAAAGCGGCGAGCGCGAAGTCGGTTCGGTTGTGGAGTTGCTGGGCAGCGCCGAGAATATCTGCGTGTCGAGCGACTTCCCGCATTTCGATTCGAGTTTTCCCGACGTATCGACCCGCGTGATGACCAATCCCAGCATTACGCCGGATATCGCAGGGAAGATTTTATCGGGTGGCGCCCGCCTCTATGGCTTCAGCGACGCTGATTTCGACAAAGCCGCGATTGCCGCCAAACGCCACGACAATATCGCCGGACGCGCCTAAGCACGCACGATCGATCGAGGGAAGGAGAACCGCGATGAGTTGGAACGGGCACCTGGTCGTCGACATGGACGCACATATCCGCGAGCGCGCCGATCGCTTCTACCTCGATTACATCGATTCGGCCTATCGCGCGCCCTATCAGCTTCTATGCGAGGCGGTCGCCAACCAGGAGAAAAAGGGCGACCGCTATGCCCTGTTCGGCAGCCGCACCGCGATTGTCGAACAGCTTGAAACAGGCCGTGCGCTCGGGGTGCGCGACACGTTCGGGCTGACCGGCCGCTCCGAGATGGAACACGGCCGTATCGCCTTTCCGCCAGGGCGCAAGGATTCGCTGCCGCCGATCCGCCCGGAGGTGAACTGGGACATCAAGGCCCGTATCGAGGACATGGACAAGGCGTCGGTCGATATCGGCGTCCTGTTTCCGACGCATGTGTCGAGCTATTGCGCGCTGCGCGATCTCGGTTTCGAAAGCGCCCTCTACCGCGCCTACCACCGCTGGGTCGCGGATTTCTGCAAACAGGCGCCGACCCGTCTCAAATGGACCATCGTCGCCAACATGCGCGACATCGAAAGCGGCGTCTCCGAAATCAAGTATTGGGCCGAACGCGACCCGAACCTTGTCGGCGTCTATGTGTCGCCGCAAGGGCCGGGCAAGCGGCTGCTCGACAACCCGGATTTTCACCCGATCTACGATGCGGCGCAGTCGCTTGACCTGCCGCTCCTGGCGCATGGCGGGACGGCGCGGCCACCTTATGGGCCGGGCACGTTCGACCTCGACGGCGCGTGGTTCCTGCTGCACGGCTTTTCCAACCCGTGGGCCGGCATGGCGGCGATGGGCGCGCTGATCGGCGGCGGCATTTTCGAGCTGTTTCCGCGGCTGCGCGCCGCCATCATCGAAACCGGCGGCGGCTGGGTGCCGGCGGCGCTCGACCGGCTCGACACGCATTACCTGATGTCGCCGGGCCACGTGCCGAATTTGAAGCGCATGCCGCGCGAGGTGCTGGCCGAGGGTCGCTACTTCCACGGCATCGACAGCTGGGAGCGCTCGCTCGAATTCTGCGTCGAGGAATTGGGCGAGGATATGTGGCTGTTCGCCAGCGACTGGCCGCACGGCGACAGCGCCTGGCCGGAAAGCGTCGAGCAGACGGTCGGGCGCCCGCGCCTCAAGGAAAGCGCCCGCAAGAAACTGCTCGGTGAAAATGCCTTGCGGCTCTGCCCGCGGATCAAGGGCTGATCGCCCTTAACTATGAGCGGCGGCCGACGTGGACGCCCGCGAAAGGAAAGCAATGGACCGGAAAAGCAACTTTGCGCTCAACACATTTGCTCTGAGCGTCGCCTCTCTCCTGTGGCTTGGCTCAGCGGCGCTGGCTCAGAACGCGCCGCCGACCTACCAGGGTGATCCCGACGTATACAAGGTCATTTTTGAGGATGACCATTTTCGAGTGATCGAGGCAATCCGCAAACCGGGAGTGCACGATAAACTGCACTCTCACCTACTTCCGGCCATCGTTTACGACGTGACCGACTGCACGACCAAGCTGTACGACGCCAACGGCAAGGTGATTCGCGAGGGGACGCGAAAGGCCGATACCGCCTTCGCGTCGCCAATCACGACTGGGCATTCGGCCGAGAATACCGGTTCGGCGGACTGCAAGCAGATCTTCGTGGAGCGAAAATAAACCTTACGGTCAGCCAGCGGCCCGCATTCGCTTTGAGGGTGCTGGGCCTTCGAGGGGGAGTGATATGAAATACGATTTGCTGGTGCAGCATGGCGAGGTGTTAGACCCTGGCGCCGGGTTGCGCGGCGCGCTCGATGTCGGGATCAGCGGAGGCAAGATCGTTGAGGTCGGCGCGTCTTTGCCGGCCAGCGAGGCGCGGCGGGCGATCAGCGCGCGCGGTCTGCTGGTGACGCCGGGGCTGGTCGATATCCACGCGCATATCTTTGTCAACTCGCACGATATGGGGGGCCATACCGACCATTACTGCAGCCAGAGCGGCGTCACGACGATGTGCGACGCCGGCAGTACCGGCTCGGCGACCTTCGCCGGCCTGCGGCATATTCTCGATACTGCGGTGCGCACGCGGGTGCGCGCGTTTGTGAATTTGTCGGCGATCGGCATCGTCGGTACGGCGCGGCGCGGGGAGCTGTCGCATTTCCCTTATGCCGACCCCGAAGGCTGCGCCCGCACGATCGTCGAAAACCCCGATCTCGCGATCGGCGTCAAGTTGCGCTATGGCCCGAACCTGGTTTGGGAATACTCCACCGAGCCGGTCAAGATGGCGCGCAAAACTGCGGCGATGGCGAATGTGCCGCTGATGATCCACATCACCGACTCGCCGATTCCCCTGCCCGACATCCTCGCCGAGATGATCCCCGGCGACATTATCACCCACTGCTATCACGGCCGCGCCCACGGCATCATGGGCCAGGAAAAGCAGTTGTTGCTGAAAGAGGTCGTCGAGGCGCAGCGGCACGGCATCATCTTCGACTGCGCCCACGGCCGCAGCCATTTCAACTTTCCGATGATCGAAAAGGCGCTCGACCAAGGCTTTCTGCCGGACACGATCTCAACTGACCTGACGCTGACCAGCGCCACCCGTGGCCCGGTGTGGGATTTGATGACGACAATGTCGAAGCTGCTGCATTTCGGCATGTCGATCGAGGATTTGGTGCAGCGCGCCACCGCCGCACCGGCAAAAATCCTGGGATACGAGGGTACGGTCGGCACGCTGAAACCCGGCGCCAACGCCGACCTCGCTTTGATCGAGCGGCGCAATGAAAACACCCAATTCACCGACAGCGACGGCAACACGGTGACCGCCAAGGAGCGCCTCGTCACCCGCACGACAATCAAAGACGGCCGCATCTGGTACGAACGTCCCAGCGAGTAATGTAAATATAATTTTTTCAGAAGTATCGTCATGTCCTCTCGGCGAAGGTCGGGATGACATGACAAGGTAATTTTAACAACGCGTCCTGTTTTGTTCCCATCCTGCAATACCCCGGAAGCATCACGGATGACCGCTGAGACTTCACCCACCCTCAGCCGTATTCGTGCGGCCGGTGTGTTGCGAGTCGGGACAACCGGCGATTATACGCCGTTCAGCCTGTTGCAAGCCGATGGCTCGTATCGCGGTGCCGATATCGACATGGCGCATGATCTGGCGGCGAGGCTCGGGGTACGGGTGGCGTTTGTGCCATCGGTGTGGGTCGACCTGCTCGACCATTTTCTGGCCGGCCGCTTCGATATCGCGATGGGCGGGGTGACGGTGACCGCGCCGCGCGCCGAACGGGCCTTCTTCTCGGTTCCAACCTTTGTCGACGGCAAGCGGCCGCTGTGCCGGCGCGAGGATCGCGAGCGCTATACCAGCATTGCCGCGATCAACCGGCCGGACGTACGCGTCATCGCCAACCCCGGCTCGGCCAACGAAGCCTTTGCCCGTACCAACTTCTCCGATGCCGACATTACGATCCATCACGACAATGCCAGCGTGTTTCTGGAGATCGTCGCCGGCCGCGCCGATGTGATGGTGACCGACGGCCTCGAAGCCGACCACCAAGCGCAGCTTCACCCCGAATTATGTGCAGCTCCCGTCGCGGCGCCGTTTACCCGGCTTGAAAAGGCGTACATGTTTGCCCGCGACCCAGTAATGAAGCGATATATCGACGACTGGCTCGGCGCCGCCTTTGCGAGCGGCGAGTGGCAGTGCGCGCTAGACCGTGCGATGGCTCACGATCTGCCGTAGGGATTGCGCGCGACCGCTGGCGCCGCGCCGCCGGTCGGGCCGCGCATCATTGGCGGGGGCTCCGGCAATATCACCGGCGCTCGTGGCGGGGGCGCGACTTGTTGACCGGTCGGCAGGACAGCCGGCGCCTGCGACTGCGTCACCCGGCGATCGGATGCTCTTTCCTGCCAATACTGGTCAACTTGAAATGCCGTCACGGCGATCGCACCCGCGGCGATGCTGGCGAACAGCAATACAGAAAGCAAATTATGGTATTGCCGCCGCCATGCGACGATCAAGACGATCACCGTGATGGCAACCGCAACGGTTATTACGACCGTGGTTATTGAAATGTCCATCGAGCTCATCGAACACGCTCACCTGCGAACGATCCGTTGACCGAAAGAACTCCCGTTCTTACGCGTCGAGCACGCAAATTGAATGTCGGCGAGTCGCAGGCAAGGCCCGCGGCGCTGGCCGCGGTCTCGGGTAGTGCCCTGGTCGGCGTTATGCCGCTGGTCGCCCAGAAACTTTATGCCGACGGATTAAGCCCGCCGTCAATGCTTCTTTGGCGGTATTCAGTTGCCCTCTTTGTGCTGACCCTGGCCGCGGGCGCCAGCGGGCTGGGCGTGATGCGGGCTTGGCGCGGTGGCGCGTGGCGCATCGCGCTCGTCGGTGCGACGCTCGGCGCGGCGCAGACTCTGTGTTTCTGGCAAAGCCTCGAGACGCTCGAAACCAGCATCGCAGTTCTGTTGTTTTATACTTATCCGGCGGTCACGCTGATGCTCGACCGCTTTGTTTTTAAAGAACCGATCCGGCCTGTTGCGGTGGTCTGCGTCGCAGTGATTTTGCTTGGGGCCGGGCTGATCGCCGGGCCTGGCTTGAGCCGCGGCACGATCGCGGTCAGCGGCCTTGCTTGGGCTGTGCCGGCGCCGTTCATCTATGCGCTTTACCTCGCAGCCAATGCGCGACTGTTGCGGCGGTACAACCCGCTGATTGGCGCCGGCAGTCTGTTCGCCGGCATGACCGTGACGTTCGGGGTGGCGGCGGCGTTTACCGGCCTCGATATGCCGAGCAGTTTGAGCGGATGGCTATTGCTGCTGTTTGTCGCGCTGGGCCCCGGCGCACTGACGATAACCCTGTTCTCGTACAGCGTGCCGCGTCTCGGTGCGAGCAGCTTTGCGATCCTCGCCAATGTGGAACTGGTCACCGTCGTGCTGATCGGCACTCTGTTGCTCGGCGAAGCGGTGACCCCGAGCCGCGCGCTCGGCGGCGCATTGATTGTGACCGGCATTCTGACGCATGCGCTGTCGCGTAAGGCCGCCATGTCCTGATCGGATACCCGCACCCGTTTCCGCGGTTATCCGGAGCACCCTCTCCCGCAATGCGGGAGAGGGAATAAACCGTTACGCCGCTTTCAAGAGGCCGCGCAGCACGTATTGCAGAATGCCGCCGTGGCGGAAGTATTCGACCTCGTCGAGCGTGTCGATACGGCAGATCAGCGGCACCGTGCGAGTACTGCCATCGGCGCCGTGGATCGTCAGCGTCACGTCCATACGGGGCTTGAGGCCGGCGGCGACGCCGGTGATGTCGAGTGTTTCGGCGCCGGTCAGCCCCAGCGACTGGCGGGTCGTGCCATCCTTGAACATCAGCGGCAAGACGCCCATGCCGACGAGGTTCGAGCGGTGGATGCGCTCAAAGCTCTCGACGATGACCGCCTTCACCCCTAGCAGCAGCGTGCCTTTGGCGGCCCAATCGCGCGACGACCCCGTGCCGTATTCCTTGCCGCCGAAGATCACCAGCGGCACGCCGCGTTTTTTGTATTCCATCGCCGCATCGTAGATCGGCATCACCGTGCCATCCGGCATCAGCTTGGTCATACCGCCTTCGACACCCGGCACCATCTCGTTCCGGATGCGGATATTGGCAAAGGTGCCGCGCATCATCACGTTGTGGTTGCCGCGCCGTGCGCCATAGGTGTTGAAGTCGTTGGGCCGCACCTGGTAGCTGATCAGAAAGTCGCCGGCCGGGCTCTCGACTTTGATCGATCCGGCAGGCGAGATGTGGTCGGTGGTGATACTGTCGCCAAAGATCGCCAGTTCGCGCGCACCGGCAACGTCACTGACCGGCCCCGGCTCTTTCGGCATGTTCTCGAAATAAGGCGGCAACGCCAGATAGGTCGAGGCGTCCTGGAAATCGTAAGTCATGCCGCCGGTGCCGCGGACCGCGCGCCATTCCGGCGGCCCTTCGAAAACATTGCCGTAGCGCTGCTGGAAGCTCTGGCGCTGCACCGCGCTGCGCACGGTGTCGGCGACCTCCTGGTTGGTCGGCCAGATATCGCGCAGATATACCGGCTTGCCGTCGCTGTCTTCGCCGAGCGGGTCGGTCGCGAGGTTGATGCGCATCGTACCGGCCAGCGCATAGGCGACGACCAGCGGCGGCGATGCGAGGTAGTTGGCGCGCACCAGCGCGTGGATGCGGCCCTCGAAGTTGCGGTTGCCCGACAGGACGGCGGCGACGGCGAGATCGCCCTCGTCGATCGCATCGGCGATCGGTTCGGGCAGGGGACCGGAATTGCCGATACAGGTGGTGCAGCCGTAGCCGACAAGGTTGAAACCGACCTTGTCGAGATATTCCTGCAACCCGGCCGCGGCGTAATAGTCGCTGACCACCTGGCTGCCCGGTGCCAGGCTGGTCTTGACCCAGGGCTTTGCCTTGAGGCCCTTTTCGGCTGCCTTTTTGGCGACGAGGCCGGCCGCCAGCATCACGCTCGGGTTCGAGGTGTTGGTGCAGGAAGTGATCGCCGCGATCACCACGTCGCCATCATGCAATTCATATGCGGCACCGGCGACCTTCTGCGTGCGCGTCGCGGTGACGCCCGGCGCGAGGCGCGGCAACTCGGTGTCGAACGACTTGCCGGTGTCGGACAGCGCCACCCGGTCCTGCGGCCGCCGCGGTCCGGCCAGTGACGGCTCGACGCTGCCGAGATCGAGTTCGAGCGTGTCGGTAAATACCGGGTCGGGCGTGCTGGCGTCGCGCCACAGTCCCTGCGCCTTGGCGTAGGCCTCGACCAGCTTTACCCGCGCCGGATCGCGCGCGCTCAACGTCAGATAGCGGATCGTCTCGGCGTCGATCGGGAAAAAGCCGCAGGTCGCGCCGTATTCCGGCGCCATGTTGCCGATCGTCGCGCGGTCAGCCAGCGCCAGTTCGGCAAGGCCGGGGCCGAAGAACTCGACAAATCGGCCGACGACACCGCGCCGCCGCAGCATCTGCGTCACGGTCAGCACGAGATCGGTGGCGGTCGCGCCCTCCGGCAGCTTTCCGGTCAGCCGCATGCCGACGACTTCCGGCACCAGCATCGACATCGGCTGGCCGAGCATCGCCGCCTCAGCTTCGATGCCGCCGACGCCCCAGCCGAGCACGCTCAGGCCGTTGACCATCGTCGTGTGGCTGTCGGTGCCGACCAGGGTGTCGGGATAGGCGATGGTCTTGCCGTCTTCCTCGGTGGTCCATACGACCTGCGACAGGTATTCGAGGTTGACCTGATGGCAGATGCCGGTACCCGGCGGAACCAGCCGGAAATTATCGAATGCGTCCTGGCCCCAGCGCAGAAAACGATAGCGTTCGCCGTTGCGCTCAAACTCCTGCTTGACGTTGTTGGCAAAGGCCTGAGGGGTGGCGAACTCGTCAATCTGCACCGAATGGTCGATCACCAGATCGACTGGGGATAGCGGGTTGATTTTGCGCGGGTCGCCACCGAGATCGACCATCGCGGCGCGCATCGCCGCCAGATCGACGACCGCCGGGACGCCGGTCAAATCCTGCATCAGCACGCGCGCCGGGCGGAAGGCGATCTCGCGGTCGGACGATTTGCGTTCCAGCCAGCCCGCCAGCCCCTTGATGTCGTCGACCGAAACCGTGCGGCCGTTTTCCAGGCGCACTAGATTTTCCAGCAGAACCTTCAGCGAAAACGGCAGACGCGAAATGTCGCCGAGGCCGGCGGCTGCCGCCGCAGCGGACAGGCTGAAATAATCGTAGTTTTTGCCGTCGACGGTCAGGGTGCGGCGGGTTTTCAGGGTGTCGTTACCGATGACGCTCACAAGCGGTCTCCTGTCGATGGCATGGCGGCGGCTGGCGGCTACGATACCGCCCTGCGCTGGCTGATCAAGGCGGCGTTATAGCCTGCCGGTTGCGGAAAGCGATGCACGAGTTGGAGCGGCCCTTTATCCGCCGGGTTTCGGTTATCCCACAGCGTCGAGCCAGCCCTGGCCGCGCGCCGTCAGGCTGACCCGGCCATCACGGGTCAGCGCGACCAGATCGTCGGTCAGCGCGTCTTCCCAGGCGCAGTTGAGAGGACAAGTGCTGCTCCACGCGGTGCGCGCCTCGACGACGCGGCGCGGGCGAGCACCGACCCATTCGAGGAACTGCCGCATCAGCAATCTGGCTTCGCTTGCCATTGCATCCTTCTCCCAGGTTTGTCATCCCGGCGCAGGCCGTGATCGAAACGTAGAGAGGGAAATGATGCCTGTCTAATATATGGATCAATCTATTTTGATATTTTATAAATATGAATATGGAGTTGCGTCACCTTCGCTATTTCGTCGCCGTCGCCGAGGAAGGGCACGTTACTCGCGCGGCGGAACGGCTCGGCATTCAGCAGCCGCCGCTCAGCCAGCAGATACGCGCGCTCGAACGCGAACTTGACGTCGTGCTGCTCCGCCGCAAGCCGCGCGGTGTCGAACTGACCTCGGCCGGCAAGGCGCTGCTCGACGATGCACGGGCGATCCTGGCGCGCGCCGAGGCGGCCATCGCCACGACGCGGCAGGCGGCGCGCGGCGAGAGCGGGCGGATCGGCCTTGGCTTTACCAGTTCGGCGTCGTTTCAACCGTTTGTGCCGCGCGTCATCCGCGCCTTTCGTGAGCGTCATCCGCTAGTCGCGCTGGCGCTCGAAGAAAGCGGCACGGTCGAACTGGTCGAGGCGCTGCGCCGCGAACAGATCGATGTCGCCTTTGTACGCTCGCCGGTGGCTGCCGGAAGCCATCTCGCGGTGTATCCGGTGCTTGACGAGCCGATGGTCGCGGCCTTGCCGAGCGGACATCGCCTGGCTGCCTCGGACACGTCACCGATCGATCTGGCCGCGCTGGCGCACGATGTTTTTATTCTTTATCGGCGGCCGGTCGGACCGGGGTTGCACGACGCGATCATCGCCGCCTGCGACCGCGCCGGTTTCAGCCCCGAGATCGGCCAGGAGGCGCCGCGCATGCTGTCGACCTTGAGCCTGGTTGCCGCCGGGCTTGGTGTGACCCTGGTGCCGGCATCGATGAGCCGGCTGGAGGCAGAAGGCGTGGTTTATCGGCCGCTGCACTCATCGGCCCGCCTCAGCGCACCGCTCAATCTAGCGACCCGGCGAGATGAGCATACCGCCGCGGTGCGCGGCTTTGTTACGCTGGCCCGGCGTCTCGCCGAGGGGCCGCCATGCTGATCAAACGATGCTGATCCATACGGTTTTCGACGTGCTGGCGCTGTTGACGGGGGTTGCGGTGCTGCGGTTTGCGCCGATGGCGCATGCGCCTCAGCCGTGGCAGGTACATCCGCTTTACATTGCGACGGCATCGGCCGGCGTGACGGTCGGCGCCTATCTCGCCGGGTCGGGCAATCTCTGGCTCAGCGGTGTCGGCGGTGTCGGCCGCAGCATCGAGGGGGCGCTGGCCGGCGGCATAATCGCGATCGAGACACTGAAATGGCGCAGTGGGATCGCTGGCTCGACCGGGCTGCGCCTTGTCCTGCCGCTGGCGGCGGCGATCGCGGTCGGCCGGATCGGGTGCTTTTTCGCCGGCCTCGACGACATGACCTACGGCACCCCGACGACATTGCCGTGGGGCGTCGATTTCGGCGACGGCGTGCTGCGCCACCCAGTGCAGCTTTACGAATCCGTGACAATGGCAGCGTTTTTTGCGGTTTTTCTAATGATGCTGCGACGCGGTGGCGACGCAGTGCCGCGTATCGGCTTCTACCTGTTTATCGGGGTCTACGCCACCCAGCGTTTTGCGTGGGAATTCCTCAAGCCGTACGGCACAGTGATTGGGCCGTTTAATCTGTTTCATCTGTTATCGCTCGCGTTGATCGGCTACGCGCTTGTCTTTGCCTGTCGGGAGTTGCGCCAGCCATGCCGACACAGTCAGCCATTGCCGCCGGTGCCCTCCTGAGTGAAACGCCTGCGCCGGCGTCACGCAAGGCGCGGCCTTATGTGTTTCTCGGGCAGACGACATCATTGTGCGAGACCTGTCTCGTGCTGGTCCCGGCCAAAATCGTGCAGGAAGGCGAAGCAGTCTTTTACATAAAGCGCTGCGTCGAGCACGGCGTACAAAAGACGCTGGTGTCGAGCGAGGCGAATTACTGGAAGCGTTGCCGCGATTTCCTCAAGCCCGGGGATATGCCGCTCAAGTTTCACACCCGGATCGATAAAGGCTGCCCTTACGATTGCGGGCTCTGCCCGGACCACGAGCAGCACAGTTGCCTCGCGCTGATTGAAATCAACGAGCATTGCAATTTGACCTGCCCGACCTGCTTTGCCGGCTCGTCCCCGGCCAAAAGCGGGACGCGCAGCCTGGCGCAAATCGAGACGATGCTCGACCTGCTGGTTGAAAGCGAAGGGCAGCCCGATCTGCTGCAGATTTCCGGCGGCGAGCCGACGCTGCACCCGCAGATCCTCGATATTCTGCACGCGGCGCGGCGCCGGCCGATCCGCCACGTGATGCTGAACACCAACGGCATCCGGATCGCCAACGACCCCGGTTTTGTCGCGGCTCTGGCCGAAATGAAGCGCGGGTTCGAGGTTTACCTGCAATTCGATGCGCTATCCGCGTTGGCGTTGCAGACGATCCGGGGCGCCGATTTGCGTCGGGTGCGCGAGCGCGCACTCGATGCGCTCGATGCTGCGGGGATTTCGACGACATTGGTGTGCGTCATCCGCAAAGGCGTCAACGATCGTGAGATCGGCGATGTGCTGCGCTATGCGCAGGCGCGCCCCTGCGTGCGCGGCGTGACGTTTCAGCCGGTGCAGGATGTCGGGCGCAACGACGATTACGACCCACGCCGGGACCGCATCGTGCTGTCGGAAATCCGCCGCGCGATCCTCGAGCAATGGGGTGTCTTTGGCGAAGACGACCTGATCCCGCTGCCGTGCAACCCCGATGCGATCTCGATCGGGTATGGCTTGCGGGCCGGCGGTGAGGTCAGGCCGCTGACGCATTTGTTTCCACAACAGATGCTGGTGCAAGGCGCGCCGAATTCAGTGACCTTTGAAGGGCACCCGGAGATGCGCAGGTTGCTGGTCGAATTATTGTCGCTGTCTTGCGCCGGGCAGCAATCGGCCAATGTGTTGCACGAAGTCTTGTGCTGCCTGCCCTTGGTCGAGGCGCCGGCAGAGATTGGTTATGACAGGGTATTCCGTGTCACCGTCGTCAGCTTTCTCGACCGTTTCAATTTCTGCCTGGCGGGCGTCAAGCGCTCGTGCATTCATTTTGTAACGGATGACGGCCGGGTCATTCCATTCGATACCTACAACATGTTTCACCGGCCGGGATTGGCCGCCCTTGATCGCAGGACAACGGCATGACCGGCGGCCAGATCGCCGCCCTGCTGTTCGCAATTCTGCTGCTGTTGCCAGGCGGCTGTTTTCTGGTCGTCGGGATCAGCATCCTCAGTGACCGGCAATTCGCCGAAATGGCGCTGATAGCGCTGCCGATCGCGGCCGCCATTCTGGGATTGTCGGGATTTTTGTTCTGGGTCGCCTTGCGCCGGCGGCGGATCTCGCCGCCCCATTCGCCGATCGACTCACCGCCGCCTTAAAGCCGGAGCAGCATAAGGCTTTGACAGACTGCGCGGCGCGGCTCACATAATCCCACGCCAGACGGTCGGATGGCCGCTCTTCACGCCGGTTCGCGCCGGCAGGGAGGGAGGAAAGTCCGGGCTCCACAAAGACACGGTGCCGGCTAACGGCCGGCGGGGGCGACCTTAGGGAAAGTGCCACAGAAAACATACCGCCAGACCCATGCCATCCCGGAGGGCGACCTCATGGGATTTTGTGGGCGGCACGGGTGAAATGGTGCGGTAAGAGCGCACCGCGGCGCCGGCAACGGTGCTGGCAGGGCAAACCCCACCGGGAGCAAAACCAAGTAGGAGCGGCAGGCACAGCCTCAAAACCTGTGCCGGGCGGGTCTTTGCGCCGCTGCTCGGGTCGGTTGCGCGAGGCGTCCGGTAACGGGCGTCCCAGATGAATGGCCATCCCCGCCGTGGTATTTCCGGGCTAGCCCGGAAAATCCCCCAGCGGGACAGAACCCGGCTTACAGACCGTCTGGCGTTTACCTCACCGCTATATGTTGCGTGCGAGCTAAAGTAAGCATACTATCAATGCTCAGATCGACATGTATTGGTAGGGTCGCGGTCTTCACACCGCGAGGGAGGTTGGCGTGTTGCCGACAGTGCCGGTGCTTTGTCTTGGCGTGAACATAATAAGAACATGGTTTTACTGTCATCGCTCCGATGCGATGGGCAAACCACATGATGTGGGCGAAACGTCAAGTTTTCGAACATTTAGGATTCGCAATCTATATTGCGAATCCGGTTTGACTCCCACGTTTTCCCATGATATCCCATATCTACCCATTGGCGAGACGCCGTCGTTCTGGGGGGAATTAGATGGTGTTACCGGGCCGCCTCTTGCCGATCGTCAATGGGGGAGCGTTGGGGGAAGAAAGTGGAACTATTCTTTTCCACTTATGTGAACAAGGTCGACCGCAAGGGGCGTACTTCAGTGCCGGCGACCTTTCGCTCCACTTTAGCATCCAACCGGGTCCCTAATCTTCTGATAGCCTTTCCGTCCTTTCGATTCCCGGCGCTCGAATGTGCCGGAAGCGATCGGATGGAGGTAATGCAGGAGCGCCTGGAAACTCTCGAACAATTTTCCGACGACTATGAGAGTCTAACTCAGCTCTTTGCTGACTCGCATCCTTTATCTATCGACGCCGAAGGACGCATAGTGCTGCCGGAACGTCTGAAAGACCTCGCAAATATCACCGATGAGATCGCTTTCGTCGGGCGCGGTGCGACGTTTCAGCTATGGAATCCGGGTACTTACGAGGAACACAGCGCTGCGGTACGCGAGCGCTCGCGCCGCCTGGGCGTGACGCTGCCGGCACGCGGCGGTGCGGCGCCGCGCCCAGCATGAAGCGCCCGCGCCGCAAACCAAAGAACGAATCGCGACGCGAACCGTCTGCGCTGCCGGCGGAGCAGCCCGCATCCGCTCATGTCCCGGTGCTGCTTGATGCTGTGCTGGCGGCCCTCTCGCCGCGCGACGGAGCGATATACGTCGACGGGACGTTCGGGGCCGGCGGCTACAGCACCGCGCTGCTGGCGGCGGCCGAATGTCGTGTCGTCGGCATCGATCGCGACCCCGATTCGGTCCGTCGCGGTGCAGCACTAGCGGCGCAGCACCCAGGCCGCCTGACACTGATCGAAGGTTGTTTCGGCGATATGGAACGGCTGCTTGGCGACGCGACGCCGGGACCGATCGCCGGGATCGCGCTTGATCTCGGCGTCTCCTCGATGCAGCTCGACGGAGCCGAGCGTGGCTTTTCCTTCCGCCTCGACGGACCTCTCGACATGCGCATGGGCAGCGATGGACCGAACGCTGCCGATCTGGTCGAGCGCCTGCCGGAAGAGGACCTGACCGAGCTTATTCGCTCGCTCGGCGAGGAGCGCTTTGCGCGCCGTGTGGCGCGGGCGATCGTCGCGGCCCGGCAGCACGCGCCGATCCGGCGCACCGGCGAACTCGCCGAGATCGTGCGCAGCGCGATCCCGACTCGGGAGCCTGGTTTCGATTCGGCGACGCGGACGTTTCAGGCGCTGCGCATTGCCGTCAACGACGAACTCGGTGAACTGGATCGCGGCCTCGCCGCCGCAGAGCGGGTGCTGATGCCGGGCGGCCGGCTCGCGGTGGTGGCGTTCCATTCGCTGGAGGATTCTCGCAGCAAGGATTTCCTGCGGCAGCGCAGCGCCGAGGGTGCGGCCGTCTCGCGGCATGCGCCGCTCGCGCCGACACCGCCGCCGCCGAGCTTTCGGCTGCTTGGCCGCCGTCCCGTACGGCCCAGCGAGGCTGAAATTGCCGGCAACCCGCGGGCCCGGTCGGCTCGGCTGCGGGCGGGGGAGCGTACCGCGGCGCCGGCCTGGCCGACAGCAGCGGCAATGGACAGTTCCAGATTTGGCGTCGGAGGCCGGACATCATGAGCAGGCTCAGCATGGTGTTTTGGACGCTGCTGGTGGTGGCGAGCGGGTTTTCGACCTTTATGGTCAAGTACGCGGTGCAGAACATCGAAGACGATCTGAACCGGGTACGCCGCCATACGGTCGCAGAGCAGCAGGAAATCCGCGTTCTGACTGCCGAATGGACGTATCTGAACCAACCGGAACGGCTGGCGGAACTGAACAAGCGCTTTCTCGGGCTGGCGCCGATTGCCACAAAGCAATTACAGCAGCGGGTCGAAGACATTCCGCTGCGCCCTGCCCCGCCGCCGCCTGCGATGAACCCCGAAGTGGGACCCATTCCGGTATCGGCGCCGGCGCCCGGTGAGCCGTCAGCCGGGGCGCCGCCAGCCGGGGCGCCGCCAGCCGGTGCGTCGACACCGGCAGAATCGTCCCTGTCGGTGAGTCTGCCGAATTCGGCTCCAGCCTCGACGGCACCGATTTCGATAACGGCGGAAATTGCCCCGCCATCGGCGAGCGTCGCGCCGCAACGAGTCATGGCCGCCGCCATGCAACCGACGCCCCGCGCTGCGGCCTTGACCCCTGCGGCTTTGACCCCTGCGGCGCTGCGCTCCACGGCAGGCGCACCGGTTCATCCGCAAATCGTCAAAGCCGTGGCGGTGTCGCATCCCGGGTCGCTTGACGCGCTGATTGCGCAGATTGCGGAGGCGCACTGATGAGCGTCGCTCAGCCGTTCGAGGAAAATCCGTGCCGGCCGCGCCATTTTCCGCCCTTGCCGGCCTGCGCGCCGGTCGTGCCGAACGAACGGGCCGCTGCCGCACTGGAAACCTGCCGTGCGCGGCTGGTTGCGGCGGCAGCGATGTTTGCCGTCGCGTTTCTCGTCGTTGCGCTGCGCCTCGTCGATGTCGTGGCATTTGCCGATGAGAGCGCCGACCCGCTGCGTCCGGGGCGCGCCCACGTTGTCGCGCTGCCTCCGCCGACCCGCGCCGACATCATCGACCGCAACGGCAGGATGCTGGCGACGACCCTCGACAGCCCGTCGCTTTACGCCGACCCGCGCCAGATCATCGACGTCAACGAGGCCGTGCATGCCATCAGGACGGTACTGCCGAACCTCGACCCGGCAGAACTGCACGCCAAGCTTTCGTCCAGCAAAAGCTTTGCCTGGATCAAGCGCCGGCTGACGCCGCGCCAGCAATACGACATCAACCGGCTCGGCATTCCGGGGCTTAATTTTGAGCACGAGGTGCGCCGGGTTTATCCGTTCGGCGATCTGGCGTCGCATGTTGTCGGGTTTTGCGGCATCGACAATAACGGCCTTGCCGGTATCGAACGCGCCCTCGATACCACCGTAAAAACCAGCAAGGAACCGATCCAGCTGTCGCTTGATGCACGCGTCCAATTCATCCTGCACCAGGAACTGACCAAGGTTATCAGCGATTTCAGCGCCAAGGGCGCAGCTGGCATCATCATGGATGTGCGTACCGGCGAGATCATCGCGATGGTGTCGCTGCCAGATTTCGATCCCAACCATCCCGGTCGCAGCGACGGCCCGCAGACGGCTGCTGCCGCCGCCGACGCCAAGGACCGGGTGTTCAACAAGATCACCCTCGGTGACTACGAACTGGGGTCGGTGTTCAAGACGTTTAACACGGCGATGGCGCTCGACGACGGCACCGCGACGATGACCAAGCAATACGATGCCGCCCACAACATCAAGATCGGCCGGTTTACAATTACCGACTATCACGGCAAGCACCGAGCGCTGAGCGTGCCGGAAATCTATATGTACTCGTCGAATATCGGCTCGGCGCGGATGGCGCTCGAAGCGGGGGCAGATCGGCAACGCAGTTTCCTCGCGAAGCTCGGCCTGTTGAAGCCGGTGCCGATCGCGTTCGACGAGGTGGCAAAGCCGCATTTTCCTAACCCGTGGCGCGAAGTAAACGTCATCACAATCGCTTACGGTCACGGCATCGCGGTCACGCCGCTGCACGCGATTACCGCTGTTTCGGCAATCCTCAACGGGGGCATTCTGCGCCCGCCGACATTGCGCAAGCTGTCACCCGATGAAGTCCCGGCCGGCAATCGCGTGATTTCGCAGAAGACATCCGAGCAGATGCGCAAGCTGATGCGGCTTGTCGTCGAATACGGCACCGCCAGGCAGGCAGCGGCGCCCGGCTATGTCGTCGGCGGCAAGACCGGAACAGCGGAAAAGAACGTCGGCGGGCATTATATCGAGAAAAAGCTGTTGTCGGACTTTGTCGGCGCGTTTCCCATGAACGACCCGCGATACGCTATCCTGACGCTGGTCGACGAGCCGCACGGCAACAAGGAAAGCCACGGCTACGCGACCGCCGGATGGACCGTGGTGCCGGCAACCGGCCGCATCATCGAGCGCATTGCACCATTGCTGGGGGTGCGGCCAGTCGACGAATCCTCGCCTGCGATCACCAACGCACTGGCGATCGCCAGCATGCAGGGCAAGCGGATTGAAGATTACTGAGCTGATGCCCTCTGATGCTTCCCGCGGTTTGACCACCTCAGGTTCGGCTGCGCCTGGACATTTGCCGCTCGCCGATCTCGATATCGCTAATATCAATATTACGGGCATCACCGCGGATTCGCGGCAAGTGCAGCCTGGCTTCCTGTTTGCCGCGTTGCGCGGCGTGCAACGCGACGGCCGGACTTTTGCCTCGGCGGCGGTTACCCAGGGCGCGGCGGCCATTCTGACGGATGATGCCGCGGCGTTGGTGCTCGACCTGGAAAGCCGCCGCCGCGTCACGATCCTGACCGACGCCAACCCGCAGCGCCGCCTCGCCTTGATGGCGGCACGGTTTTACGGCAATCAGCCGGCGGCGATTGTTGCTGTCACCGGCACCAACGGCAAAACCTCGGTGGCGCATTTCGTACGCGAAATCTGGTCGGCGCTGGGACATGCGGCGGCAAGCCTCGGCACGCTCGGCCTGATATCGCCGGACGGACGGCGGCCGGGGGCGCTGACGACGCCGGACCCGGTAGAATTGCACCGCGATCTTGCGGTATTGGCGCAGGCTGGAATCGATCGCGTCGCGCTCGAAGCATCGAGCCACGGTCTGGCACAGTTTCGTCTCGACGGCGTGTCGGTCGCGGCGGCGGCGTTTACCAACCTGACGCGCGATCACCTCGATTATCACGGCGACATGGACTCGTACCGTGCCGCCAAGGAACGGTTGTTCGCCGATCTGCTGATGCCGGGCGGCAAAGCCGTGCTCAATGCCGACAGCCCGGAATTCGCACGCCTCGCCGCGTTGTGCCATGCGCACAACCATCCGGTGATTGCTTACGGGCACGCCGAGGCAGCCGAATTACGGCTGCTCGAACGCGTGCCGCGGCCGGCCGGGCAACACCTGTCGCTGTCCCTGTTTGGCGAGCGCCACGATGTCGAATTGCCGCTGGTTGGCGGTTTTCAGGCGATGAACGCACTGGCCGCGCTCGGACTTGTGATCGCAACCGGCACGGCTCCGTCTGCGGCGGTGGCGGTGCTGCCGCGACTCTGCACCGTTCCCGGCCGCATTGAACTGGTCGGCGAAACCGGCGACGGCGCGCCGGTTTTTGTCGATTACGCACACACACCCGACGCGCTCGAAACGGTGCTGCACGCGTTGCGCCCGCACACCGCGGGCCGGCTTGCGATCGTGTTCGGCGCCGGCGGCGACCGCGACCGCGGCAAGCGCCCGTTGATGGGTCAGGTCGCTGCCGCCGCGGCCGATCGTGTTTATGTCACCGACGACAACCCGCGCGGCGAAAATCCGGCCGATATTCGCCGCGCGATCCTTGCCGCAGCGCCGCAGGCCGTCGAAATCGGTGACCGACGCGCCGCGATCGGCACGGCAATCGCCGGATTGCGGCGCGGCGATGTGCTGGTCATCGCCGGCAAGGGGCACGAAACCGGGCAAATTGTCGGGACGACGATTCTGCCGTTTGACGACGCCGTGGCGGCGCGTGAGGCGCTCGCAACGTCGGGCCGGACATGACCCTTCGCGGTGGGTTGTCCCCTCCTTCCGATGCGTTTATGCGTAAATCTCTCGGTCGCGTCGGCCGCATCGACGAGCGGCTGTGTCCGCCCTCGATGCCTTCGTAATCCTAGCCGCATGTTGTATCTGCTCTCTCCGCTTGCCGATCAGTTTCACGCACTTAACGTCTTGCGTTACATCACCTTTCGTTCCGGTGGCGCGGTTTTGACGGCGCTGTTGATCAGCTTTGTCATGGGGCCGCGTATCATCGCCTGGCTCAAATCGAAACAGGGCGAAGGCCAGCCGATTCGCGCCGACGGCCCGCAAGGGCACCTGCTGCGCAAAAAGGGCACGCCGACGATGGGAGGATTTTTGATCCTGCTGGCGTTGACAGTTTCGACGCTGTTGTGGGGCGATCTTGCCAACCCCTATGTCTGGATCGTGCTGGTTGTCACGGTCGCCTTCGGCCTGATCGGGTTTCTCGACGACTACCGCAAGCTGACCCGCCGCTCGCATCACGGCGTCTCCGGCCGCACCAAATTGCTGATCGAGTTTGCCTTTGCGGCGATCGCCTGTCTCGCACTGGCAATGGTGATGCCGGTACCGCTGGCGAATGCGGTGGCAGTGCCGTTTCTCAAGAATATCCTGCTGAACCTTGGATGGTTTTTTCTGCCGTTCGGCGTACTGGTGATTACCGGCGCGTCGAATGCGGTGAACCTGACCGACGGGCTGGATGGGCTGGCGATCGGGCCGTCGATGATTGCCGCCGCCTCATTCGCGCTTATCGCCTATCTCGTCGGCAATTTTGTTTACGCTAATTACCTGCAGCTGCACCATGTTCCGCGCGCCGACGAACTGATGGTGTTCTGCAGCGCGATGGTCGGGGCGAGCCTCGGTTTTCTATGGTTCAATGCGCCGCCGGCCAGCGTCTTTATGGGCGATACCGGATCGCTGGCAATCGGCGCGGCACTCGGCACGATCAGCATCGTTACCAAGCACGAACTGGTGCTGGCGATCATCGGCGGGCTGTTCGTGCTCGAGGCGGTGTCGGTCATCGTCCAGGTCGCAAGCTTTAAGCTGACCGGCCGCCGTGTCTTTCGCATGGCGCCGCTGCACCATCATTTCGAGCAGAAGGGCTGGGAGGAGCCGACCATCGTGATCCGCTTCTGGATCATTGCCGCGATCCTGGCGATCTGCGGCCTTGCCACCTTGAAATTGCGCTAGGCAGCCAGCGATGATCGTCGTCGACAGCTTTGCCGGTCGCCGCGTCGCGGTATTGGGACTGGCGCGCTCGGGACGTGCCGCGGTCGCGGCGCTCGCCGCCGGCGGCGCCGACATCGTCGCGTGGGACGACAACCCCAAGGCGCGGCAGACCGCCGGCGATGTTCCGCTGGTGGATTTGAACACCATCGACTGGCAGGGAGTCGCGGCGCTGGTGTTGTCGCCCGGCATTCCGCTGGATCACCCCGCCCCGAACCCTGCGGTGCAGCAAGCCCGGGCGGCCGGGGTCGAGATTATTGGTGATATCGAGCTGCTGGGGCGCACCCAGCGCCGTGCCCGCTATATCGGGATCACCGGCACGAACGGCAAATCGACGACGACGGCGTTGATCGGGCACATTCTGGCGACGGCTGGGCGGCAAAGCGAAATCGGCGGCAATCTCGGGCCGCCGGCCTTGTCGCTGCTGCCGCTCGATGCAGATGGCGTCTATGTGCTGGAAGCAAGTTCGTTTCAGCTCGATCTGATCACGACGCTGGCTTTCGATGTTGCGATCCTGCTCAACGTCACGCCGGATCATCTCGACCGGCACGGCGATATGGACGGCTATGTCAAGGCAAAGCGGCGGATTTTTGCCCGGCAAGGCGCCGGCGCGACGGCGATTATCGGGATCGACGATGCCATCTGCCGCGATCTTTATGCCGAACTGCAAAACACCCCGGTCCGCACCGTGCCGATTGCAATCGGCCGTACCGTGGAGGGCGGCATCTATGTCGAAGACGGCCGGCTGATCGATGCAACCGGCGCAGAGCCGCTGACGGTGCTCGATCTTGCCGAGGCCGAGCGGCTGCCGGGTGTACATAACTGGCAAAATGCGGCGGCGGCCTATGCCGCGGTACAGGCTGTCGGCGTCGAGCGCGAAGCAGCGGCGCGCGCTATTCGTTCGTTTCCAGGTCTCGCGCACCGGCAGGAGCTGGTCGATACGATCTCCGGAATCCGCTACATCAACGATTCCAAGGCGACCAACGCCGACGCGGCTGAAAAGGCGCTCGCGTGCTATCAGGCGATCTATTGGGTTGCCGGCGGCCTGCCGAAGGCGGGCGGTATCGTTTCGCTGTCGCCATATTTCCGGCGCATCCGGCACGCCTATCTGATCGGAACAGCAACCGAAGATTTTGCTGCGACGCTCGGCGCGTCGGTTCCGTTTACGCGGTCCGGCGATCTCGCGGCGGCTGTGGCTGCGGCGGCGGCGCAGGCAACCCGTGACGGTGTCACCGGGGCCGTCGTGCTGCTGTCGCCAGCCTGCGCTTCCTACGACCAGTTCGCGCATTTCGAGGCGCGCGGCGATGCGTTTCGCAGCCTCGTCGGCGAGTTGCGTGCCGGCGGCGGAAGTCCCGCGCCAAAAGGCGTCACACCATGATGTTCGCTCGCATCGACCAGCGGCCGGTCGCCCGTTGGTGGTGGACGGTCGATCGCCTGACCCTCGGGGCGGTGCTGCTGCTGATCGCCTTCGGTTCGGTAATGAGCCTTGCTGCCAGCCCGGCGGTTGCCGAGCGCCTGGGCTATGCGCCGCTGCATTTTGCCGAGCGCTTTCTGATGACAGTGCCGGTGGCGCTGGCGATCATGCTCGGCGTCTCGCTGCTGCCGCCGCGGCAGATCCGCCGCGCCGCGTTTATCGGATTCGGCATTGCGGTGGTGTTGCTGCTGCTGACCTTTGTCGTCGGGGTCGAGATCAAGGGCGCGCGACGCTGGATCAATCTGCCGGGCCTGTCGCTGCAACCGTCGGAATTCATCAAGCCGACTTTTGCGGTGGTGGCGGCTTGGCTGTTTGCCGAACAGAAGCAGCATCCGGGGTTTCCCGGCAACATCATCTCGACCGTGTTGTTCGCCGTACTGATCGCCCTGTTGATCAAGCAGCCTGATCTCGGCATGGCGGTCGTTGTCGCGGCGGTATGGTTCGCGCAGTTTTTTATGGCGGGGTTGCGGATTTACTGGCTCGCGATCGGGTCGTTGGGCGGCATAGCAGGATTTGCCGGCGCTTATATGTGGCTGCCGCATGTCACCAGCCGGGTGAACCGCTTTCTCGACCCCGCGGCCGGCGACAGCTATCAGGTCAACCGGTCGATAGAGGCCTTTGTCAATGGCGGTTTGTGGGGGCGAGGTCCCGGCGAGGGGACGGTAAAGGACGTGCTGCCTGACGCGCACGCCGATTTCGTGTTTGCCGTGGCGGGGGAGGAATTCGGCATCATCGTGTGCATCGTCATCGTCGCGGTGTTTGCCTTTATCGTGCTGCGCGGCTTTTCGCGGCTGCTGCAGGAAAGCAACATGTTCGTGCTGCTGGCGGCGACGGGATTGCTGATTCAGTTCGGCCTGCAGGCCATCATCAACATGGCCTCGACCTTGCATCTGATCCCGACCAAGGGAATGACGTTGCCGTTTCTGTCGTATGGCGGGTCGTCGATGTTGGCTTTGGCGCTCGGCATGGGGATGGTGCTGGCGCTGACCCGGCGGCGCCTCGGCGGAAGCGACTTTTGAGCGCCGCGTTTGTCCTCGCGGCCGGCGGCACCGGCGGTCATCTGTTCCCGGCCGAAGCACTGGCCGAACGGCTGGTGGCGCGTGGCGCCGCGGTGCATCTCGCAACTGACCGGCGCGCCGACGCTTTCAGCGATCGGATTCCCGGCGTGGAAATTGCGCGCGTGCGGGCCGGCCGGCTTGGCGGCAACCCGGCGCGGACCGCAATGGGAATTGCCGAAATGGCGCTGGGGCTGTTTCAGGCGAAGCGGCTGCTGCGCCGGCTCGACCCTGAAGCAGTTATCGGGTTTGGCGGCTATCCCTCGGTGCCGACGATGCTGGCGGCGACGCAACTGGGGTTTCCGACGGTGATCCACGAGCAGAATGCCGTGCTCGGCCGCGCCAACCGCCTACTGGCGCGCCGCGTGCGCCGCATTGCCACCGGCTTTGCGGACACCATCGGGATTCGCGAAGCCAATCAGGACCGCGTGGTCTATATCGGCAACCCGGTACGGCCGGCGATCCGTGCCGTGGCCGGTGCCGCCTACCAGCCGCCGCGCGCCGGTGCGCCGATCGAGCTGCTGATCCTCGGCGGCAGCCAGGGCGCACGAGTGTTTGCCGACATCCTGCCCGCCGCTCTGAACGCGCTGCCGCTGGTGTTGCGTGGGGCGTTGCATGTCAGTCAGCAGGCGCGGCCGGAAGACCGCGAGCGCGTTACCCGGCAATTACAGGAAGCGGGCATTGCCGCAGAGGTACAGAGTTTTTTTACGGATGTCCCCGAACGTCTCGCCAAGGCGCAACTGGTGATCTGCCGCTCCGGCGCGTCGACCGTGGCCGAACTCGCGATGGTCGGGCGTCCGGCTATTCTGGTGCCGTACCCGCACGCGATGGATGACCACCAGACGGCCAACGCCCGCGCCTTTGCCAATGCCGGGGCCGGCTGGGTCATTCCGCAGCCGGCGTTCAGCGCGCCGATGCTGACCAATTTCCTGACCGAGCGGCTCCGCGACACCACCGGCCTCGCGCTGGCGGCAGCGCAGGCGAGACGCTTCGGGCGTGACGATGCGGCCGACCGGCTGGCAGAGACCGTGCTCGACCTGCTCCCGACGATCGCCGGTAGCCCCAAGGGAGCGGTGGCATGAGATCGCTCCCGGAATCGATCGGCCCCTTACACTTCGTCGGGATCGGCGGCATCGGGATGAGCGGCATCGCCGAGGTGCTGCACAATCTAGGCTACCGGGTGCGCGGCAGCGACCTGTCGGAAAGCGCCAATACGCGGCGGCTGGCCGGCCTCGGCATCACGGTCGAGATCGGACACCGCGCCGAAAACCTCGACAGCGCCGAAGTCGTCGTCATCTCGTCGGCGGTCAAACCCGACAACCCGGAGGTTGTCGCCGCACGGGCGCGGCGGCTGCCGGTGGTGCGGCGCGCCGAAATGCTGGCGGAACTGATGCGCCTCAAATGGGCGATCGCGATCGCCGGCACGCACGGCAAGACCACCACGACCTCGATGATCGGGGCGCTGCTCGAAACCGCCGGGCTGGACCCGACGGTGATCAACGGCGGCATCATCAATGCCTACGGCACCAATACGCGGCTCGGCGCCGGCGACTGGATGGCGGTCGAAGCTGATGAAAGTGACGGCACCTTTACCCGCTTGCCGGCGGCGGTCGCAGTGGTCACCAATATCGACCCCGAGCACCTCGATTATTTCGGCGACTTCGCGGCATTGCAGCAGGCGTTCGATACATTCGTCGGCAACATCCCGTTCTACGGGTTCGCGGTGCTGTGCATCGACCATCCGGTCGTGCAGAACATGATCGCGCGCGTGTCGGAGCGGCGGCTTTTGACCTACGGGTTCAGCCCGCAGGCGGATATCCGTGCAGTCAATCTGCGACTCGACAGCGAGGGCAGCCGCTATGACGCGGTGATCGCCGACCGCGCCAGCGGGCAGGACCGGGTCATCGCCGACCTGTTTCTGCCGATGTTCGGTGAGCACAACGTACAGAATTCGCTGACGGTCATCGCCATCGCCACGGAAATCGGCCTTGGCGACGATGTCGTGCGCGCGACATTGCGCAATTTCGAGGGCGTGCGCCGACGCTTTACCAAGACCGGCGAGTGGAACGGCGTCGCAATCATCGACGATTACGGGCACCATCCGGTCGAGATCGCGGCGGTTCTGAAGGCGGCGCGCTCGATTGTGCCTGGCCGCGTCATCGCAATCGTTCAGCCGCATCGCTACAGCCGGCTCGCCAATCTGTTCGATGAGTTCTGCACTTGTTTTAACGATGCCGATATCGTGCTGGTCGCCGATGTCTACGCCGCCGGCGAGGCGCCGATCGGCGGCGCGACCCGCGAGGCGCTGGTCGCAGGACTGAGCGCGCACGGGCATCGTCATGCGAGCGCGCTGGGCGAACCGCGCGACCTTGCGCCACTGCTGCATGATATGGCGCGGCCGGGCGATATCGTTGTGTGCCTTGGTGCCGGCTCGATCACCAACTGGGCCAATGCCTTGCCCGACGATCTTGCGCGGCTCGATCGGCGGAGCCGTGTCGCATGACCGGCCATCCAATTTCGCGGCATTTGATCGATCGCCTGCCGAAAGTGCGGGGCCGTCTGACCGCGGATGCGCCGATCGGGCCGCTGACCTGGTTTCGCGTCGGCGGTCCGGCCGAAGTGCTGTTCCGCCCGGCCGATGAACATGACCTGGCGGATTTCCTCGCCAACACTCCGGCCGATATTCCGGTCACGGTGATCGGCGTCGGTTCCAACCTGCTGGTGCGCGACGGCGGGATCGCCGGCGTCGTTATTCGCCTCGGCCGTGGCTTTGCCGACATCACGCCAGGAGGTGACGAAATCAGCGTCGGTGCCGGCGCGCTCGACCTGAATGTTGCTTTGACCGCGGCAGAAGCAGGAATCGCCGGGCTGGAATTCCTTTCCGGCTTACCGGGGACGATCGGCGGCGGCTTCCGCACCAATGCCGGGGCGTACGGCAGCGAATTCAAGGATGTGCTGGTCCGTGCCGATGCCGTGGACCGTGATGGCATAACCTATCGGAACCTGGATGCGGCGCTCGGCCTCTCGTATCGCCATTCCACCATTCCGCCCGACTGGATTTTCGTCAGCGCCGTCTTCCGTGGCCGTCCCGGCGCACGCGCTGCCATTGCACGGCGTCTCGCCGAGATACAGGCGGCGCGTGAGGCGGCCCAGCCGATCCGCTCGCGCACCGGCGGCTCGACCTTCGCCAACCCGCCGGACCGCAAAGCCTGGGAACTGATCGATGCCGTCGGCGGCAGGGGGCTTGTGCAGGGTGGTGCGATGGTGTCGGAAAAACACACGAATTTTCTGATCAACACCGGCGCTGCCAGCGCCGCGGATCTGGAAACGCTCGGTGAAGAATTGCGGCGGCGCGTGCACGAGCAGTTCGGCATCAAGCTGGAGTGGGAAATCCGCCGCATCGGCGAGGCGCTGCCGAACTTGGCATCGGCCACAACCACGCCTGAATTGCTCGCGAGGGCCGGGTGAAAGCGCGCGCCGCCCGCCCGCCCGCCCCGCCGCCAAAACCGCGGTCGTGGTGGCGGCTGCGCCGTCGCATCGTGCCGGCGATGCGGCGCACCGCGTGGTGGGCGGTTCCGGCCGCGCTGGTCGTTATCGGTTACGGCTTGTTTATGCTGGGCCGACTGCCGCTGGGGCAAGCGATCTACGCCGCGGCGATCAATCGTGTGCTGGAGGTCACCGCGTCGCTTGGCCTTGTCGTCGACAATATCGAGGTATCCGGCCGCACGACGACCGAAACCGCGACGATCATGGCAGCCCTCGCTGCCGACCGCGGCACGCCGATCCTCGCCGTCAGCCCCGAGCAGGCGAAACGGCAACTCGAAGCGCTGCCGTGGGTACGTTCGGCCGCGATCGAGCGGCGCCTGCCGGACACGCTGTTCGTGCGGCTGGTCGAGCGGCGCCCGCTGGCCGTCTGGCAGCACCAGGGAAAGCAGGAACTGATCGACCATGACGGCGAGGTCATCGCGGTCAAGGATCTCGGCCGGTTCAGCAAATTGCCGACCGTCGTCGGCAACGACGCTGCGCACCACGCCGCCGCCCTGCTCGACATGCTGGCGCGCGAGCCGGAACTGGCGTCGCGCGTCACCGCGGCGATCCGGGTCGATGGGCGCCGCTGGAATCTGCGGATCGACAATTCGATCGATGTGTTGTTGCCCGAGGAAGACCCCGCCGAGGCGTGGTCGCGGCTGGCGGCGCTGGAACGCACCGACGCCGTGCTGAACCGCGAGATTCAGACTGTGGATTTGCGTCTGCCGGACCGCCTCGTGCTGCGCGTCAACAACCCGGCGCCAGTGGAAGCTGCACCAAAAAAACCGCATCCGCCGGGGAAGAGCACATGAGCAAGACGATCAGCAAGACCGCATCCAGGCCCCCCGCGCCTCCGAGCGGCAGCTTTGATTTCGCAAAAACGCTCAGCGCGTACGAAGGTGATAATTTCCGTGTTCCCGCTGTGCCGGTGCGCCCGCGCGGCAGCCTGATCGCGGCGATCGATGTCGGTTCGACTAAAATCTGCTGTTTTATCGCGCGGGTCGAAGCGCAGCCGCGCATTCTTGGCATCGGGCATCAGATCGCGCGCGGCGTCCGCAGCGGCTCGATCGTCGATCTCGATGCCGCCGGCCACTCGATCCGCGCCGCGGTGCACGCTGCCGAGGAGATGGCCGGCGAGACCATCGGCCGCGCCATTGTCAATCTGTCGGGAGGCGACGCCGCATCGCGCATCGTCAAGGCCGAGATCGGCGTCGGCCACCACGAGATTACCGACGCGGATATGCGCCATGTGCTGGAGCGCGGCTACGCGACGCGCGAGGCGCCCGACCGCCAGGTGATCCACTCGATCCCAGTCGGTTTTTCGATCGACGACAGCCGCGGCATCCTCGATCCCCGCGGCATGACCGGTGAGCGGCTCGGTGTCAACATGCATATCGTGACCGCATCGCGCGCCAGCGTGCGCAACCACACGGCGGTTATTGGCCGCTCGCACCTCGAAGCCGAATTGCTGGTCGTCAGCCCTTATGCAGCGGGACTCGCCTGCCTCGTCGAAGACGAGATGGACCTCGGTGTCACGGTCATCGACATGGGCGGCGGTACGACAACGATCGGCGTGTTTTTCGGCGGTAACCTGATCTATGCGGACGCGGTGCCGGTTGGCGGCACGCATGTGACTAACGACATCGCGCGCGGATTGTCGACGCCGCTGAGCCATGCCGAGCGGCTGAAGGCGCTGTTCGGCAGCGCGATTTCGTCGACCCTCGACGAACGCGAGATGATCGCCGTGCCGCAGATCGGTGAAGAAGACGAGGGCCACGTCAACCATGTGCCGAAATCGATGCTTGTCAGCATCATTGCGCCACGTCTTGAGGAAACACTGGAACTGGTGCGCAGCCGGCTTGAGGCCAGTGGTTGCGACAAGCTGGCGGGGCGCCTGGTCGTGCTGACCGGCGGCGCTTGCCAGTTACACGGCGCGCGCGAGCTGGCCGGCCTCATTCTCGATAAGCAGGTAAGGATCGGCCGGCCGGCGCGAATAAACGGCATGGCCGAATCGACGCACGGACCGGCTTTTTCGACCGCAACCGGCCTCCTGCTCTTTGCGCTTTCCGAGCGCGCCGAATCACCACGTCCGACTCGAGTCGCCTCTGGCGGGATTTTCGGCCGGGTTGGGCAATGGCTGCGCGAGAATTTGTGAGATTACTTGGATTTTTCTCTGGTAACGAGTACTTCGATTGCATCGAAGCAGGTAGTATCGGGTCGTCTCGCAGGGCGGGGGCCCGCGAAACTGGGGTCGTGCTCTTGTCGAACTTACGGCGATCGACAAGAGGGGGGCGGCCTCCGGGTGAGTACCAGCGATCCGCATCGATCACAGCCCCGCAGGGGTGGAGGGCATTATGATTAATCTCAGCATCCCGAGAGACGAGCAGGAGCTTAAGCCTCGCATTACCGTCATCGGGGTTGGCGGTGCCGGGGGGAATGCCGTCAATAACATGATCCGGTCGAACCTGATCGGATGCGAATTCATCGTCTGCAACACCGATGCGCAGGCGTTGCAGCTGTCGGCGGCGCCGCACAAGATTCAGCTCGGTATCGGGGTGACGCGTGGCCTGGGCGCCGGCGCGCGCCCCGATGTTGGACGCGCCGCCGCTGAAGAGGCGATCGATGACGTGCTCGAGTCGATGCAAGGCTCGAACATGGTGTTCATCACCGGCGGAATGGGCGGCGGCACCGGCACCGGTGCGGCGCCAGTCATTGCCCGCATTGCGCGTGAATCGGGCATCCTGACGGTCGGGGTCGTCACCAAGCCATTCCATTTCGAAGGTCCTAAGCGGATGCGGCTTGCCGAATCCGGCATCGAGGAACTGCAGAAATTTGTCGATACACTGATCATCATCCCGAACCAGAACCTGTTTCGGATCGCCAATGAGCGCACGACGCTCGACGGCGCGTTCAAGATGGCTGACGACGTGCTGCATGCCGGCGTGCGCGGCGTCACCGACCTGATGGTGATGCCTGGCCTCATCAATCTCGATTTTGCCGATATCCGCACCGTGATGAGCGAGATGGGCAAGGCGATGATGGGCACCGGCGAGGCGGAAGGCGAACGCCGCGCGATTGATGCCGCCGAAGCCGCGATCAACAATCCGCTGCTTGAAGACGTGTCGATGAAAGGCGCGCGCGGCGTGCTGATCAACATTACCGGCGGCACCGACATGACCTTGTTCGAGGTCGATGAAGCCGCAAACCGCATCCGCGAGGAGGTCGATCCGGACGCCAACATCATCTTCGGCTCGACCTTTGACGAACAGCTTGCCGGCAAGATGCGCATCTCGGTCGTTGCGACCGGCATCGAGGCCGAGCCGATGCTCGACCACAATAACAATGTCGCTGTTCGCCCCAACGCCAACGAACCGACATTGCGCGAAACCGGTTCAGGCTATACCCAGCCGATGCTGACCCAGAACGCCGCCAACCCGCCGGCCGCGCGCAGCGAAGCACGCGCCGAGCCGGTCCGGGCCGAAACGGCGGTTGCTGCCGAGCCGGCAGCGCCGAGTGCCGAATCGGTGGAGAGTGCGGCCGTCAAGAACGGCGCGTTCATCGCGCCGCGCGCGGTCGATCCCGGCCCTGGCCGCCCGGTTCCGACGGCTCAGCCGGCTGTTCCGACCCCGTCACGCGAGGTGCCGCAACGCCCGCGCGGCCGTGTTCCGAGCCTCATCGAGCGCGTCACCGGCGTCGGCCGCCGCCCCACCCCGCCGGTGGCGCCGCCTCGGCCGCAAATGCCACCCGCCGCTGCGTCGCGTCCGGTACAACAGCAGCAGCCGCGTCTACCACCACTCGATCCGGAGCAGCGCAGCGCCACGAGCAAGGAAGACGACCTGCTCGATATCCCGGCCTTCCTGCGGCGCCAGGCAAACTAGCCGACGCACAAATCCAGCTTGCAAACCCCCGCCCTGGCAGTCGTCGGAGTGGGGTTTTTTCAGGTAAGCCAGTGCGGCAGCGGCAGCGAGCGCTCGATTAGAAAGGCCGGGTTAAACAGCTTCGACTGATACCGCGTGCCGGAATCAGCCAGGATCGTGACGATCGTATGGCCGGGGCCGAGAACCCGAGCGAGGCGGATCGCGCCGCAGATATTGATGCCGCTCGACCCGCCAAGAACGAGACCTTCTTCCTCGATCAAGTTGAACAGCACGGGCAGCATTTCCTCGTCGGTAATCTGAAACTGCCCGTCCGGGGCGAAGCCCGCGAGATTTTTGGTTTCGCGATTATTGCCGATGCCTTCGGTGATCGAACTGCCCTCCGGTTTGAACTCGTGCCGGGCGTACCAGCTATAAATGCCGGACCCCATCGGGTCGGACAGGTAGATTTGCACCTTCGGGTTGCGCTCCTTTAGCGCGATACCGACGCCCGACAATGTGCCGCCAGTACCGACCGCGCAGGTAAACCCGTCGACCTTGCCGCCGGTTTGCTCCCAGATTTCCGGACCGGTCGTCTCGTAATGGCCGCGGCGGTTGGCGAGGTTGTCAAACTGGTTGGCCCAGATCGCGCCGTTCGGTTCGGAAGCGGCGATTTCCTCGGCGAGCTTGCCGGAATAGCGCTGGTAGTTCATCGGGTCGCTATACGGCACCGCCGGCACAAGGCGCAGATCGGCGCCGCACAACCGCAGCATGTCCTTTTTTTCCTGGCTCTGGGTCTCCGGCATGACGATGACGGTGCGGTAGCCGCGCGCATTGCCGACCAGGGCGAGGCCGATCCCGGTATTGCCGGCGGTGCCCTCGACAATGACGCCTCCGGGCTTGAGCGCCCCGCGTTCCTCGGCATCCTTGATGATATACAGCCCGGCCCGGTCCTTGACCGACCCGCCCGGGTTGAGGAACTCGGCCTTGCCGAGAATTGTACAGCCGGTCGCCTCCGACGCGCGGCGCAGCCTGATCAGGGGCGTATCGCCGATCGAGCCGGTAAAGCCGTCGCGGATTGCCATGCCTTATCTCCGAACTGCCGCGGTCATTTCTCCAAAGTCAGACTATCGGGCGGCAGCGATGCAGAGCAAGCCGCACACGTTGCGACAAACATTCGGAACATTTGGCTATGAACGCGAACATTGGACCATTGAGGCGCCTGATCCCGTTGGGGCGATCCGCGAAGTCATGGCATTGAAGCAATACACACAGTCAGATCTGGCGGCGCTCTTTGGATCGAAGTCGCGGACGTCCGAGATTCTCAATCACCGTCGCCGGCTGACGATGGATCAGGTTCGCGCATTGCATGAACAATGGCATATTCCAGCGGAAATTCTGCTCGCAGGCTAGCGGCTCCACGCCGATATGCGCGAGCCTGGCGGATTGCTTGGCGTCCCGTGGAACCAGGCAGCCATAGCGAGCGAGGCACTATGACCGAGGCACCGGCGGGCGCGCTGTTCCCGACTGGCGAGGCGGAGCGTTCGACCGGGCTGTGGCCGTCGCAGATGCTGCGCAGCGCGGTCGGGCTCGGCCATGAGATCATGTCGGCAACGCCGATCACCGACGACCAGATCCAGCCGGCCAGCATCGACCTGCGGCTCGGCGAGTTCGCCTACCGTGTGCGGGCGAGTTTTCTGCCGGGTGCGCGGGCCAGCGTGCAGGACAAACTCGAACGGTTGTCGATGCACCGTATCGATTTGACCGCCGGCGCCGTGCTCGAAAAGGACTGCGTCTATATCGTGCCGCTGCTCGAACATCTGGCGTTGCGCAGCCGGGTGTCGGCGATGGCCAACCCGAAAAGCTCGGTCGGACGGCTCGATGTGTTTGCCCGAGTCATCACCGATCAGGGCATTGAGTTCGACCGCATCCGCGAAGGCTATAAAGGCCCGCTTTACGTCGAATTGTCGCCGCATGCCTTCAGCGTGCTGGTGCGGACCGGGTCACGGCTGGTGCAGCTGCGCATCCGCCGCGGAACGCCGCTGTTCCGCGACACGGCGTTGCGCCGGCTGCACGCCGAAACGCCATTGGTCGAAGCACCGGCGGGGGCATCGCAGGATGCTGAACGCGGTCCACAGACGATCCGCAACGGCGTCGCCTTTACCGCCGACGTGGCCGGTGACCCGGTGACCGGGCTGATCGGCTACAAGGCGCGCCGCCATACCGATGTGATCGATGTCGACCGCGTCGACCATTACGACCCGCGCGATTTCTGGGAGCCGGTCTATCCGCATCGCGGGCCGAAAGGGCCGGCCGGGCTGGTGCTCGACCCCAACGATTTTTACATTCTGGCGTCACGCGAGGCGGTCATCGTGCCGGCCGACCATGCCGCCGAGATGATCCCTTACGATGCCTTTGTCGGCGAGTTTCGGGTACATTACGCTGGTTTCTTCGACCCCGGCTTTGGCCTCGCCGAAACCGATGGCGCCGGCAGCCGCGGCGTTCTCGAAGTCCGCTCACACGAGGTGCCGTTTCTGATCGAGCCGGGACAGATCGTCGGCCGGTTGATTTACGAGCCGCTGATCGCGCGGCCCGACCGTCTTTATGGCGGCGGCATCGGTTCATCCTATCAGCGGCAGGGTTTGGCCCTGTCAAAGCACTTCAAAAAAATCGCGATTGGCTGAGCGCGCCTCGAAAGGCATCGTTACCCGACGCGCCATTCCCTGCAAAGGCGGTCGCGGTGACGCAGCAGCCAGTTGAGGCTGATCAGCGTATGGGCGCTGTCGATCTCGCCGGAATCGAGCATGGCTTCCGCCTCGGCGAGTGTCTTGACGATGACGCGAATGTCTTCCTGCTCGTAATCGAGGCCGTGAATCCCGCCGGCTTCACGGGAATCGACGCGGCCGCAAAACAGCGACACCACTTCGTCATAGCTGCCGCTCGCGGGTAGGATCACCTGGATCGGCACCACCGGGCCGATCAAGTCGAGACCAGCTTCTTCCTGCGTTTCGCGACGCGCAACCTCCTCCGCGGACTCTCCCTCAGCATCGATAAGGCCCGCCACCGCCTCGATCTGCCACGGCGAGCGGCCTGCATAGAGCGCCGCGAGGCGGAACTGCTCGATCAGAACGACGCAATCGCGATCGGGGTCGTAGAGCAGGATTGCCGCCGCCGCGCCGCGCCGCACGATGTCGAATTTGCGCTCGCCGCTCCATCCCCCGGCAAACCGGCGATGGCGAAAACGCACGACATCGACGCGAAGATGCCGGTCGAACCCGATGTCGCTCGCAATGATGTCGAGATCGGGATGTGTCGGCGGTGCATCGGCGGCACCCGGTTTGGCGGCCATCAGCGGCTCCAGCAGTTGCGACAGCAGCAGCTACGATAAGATAGGCGCGTCGAGCAGGGTGTCGGGCGCGGCATTTTCGATTTCGACGACCCACAGATCGGGGTCGCGGCTGCGCTGCCGCGCGATATAGGCGTCGGCCTCCGGTTCAGGCACTGCAATGGCACCGGTGGCACGCATCCAGACCGCGTCGCCGTCCGGTCGACGGGCTTGCGCCAGCACAGTGCAGCCGCCGTCACGCCCGACGAATTTCAGAAGGATGGCGCCCGCATCCGGGTCGCCGCGGGCTGTCACCGCCACCGCGATCGCCACGAGATCGCAGCGCCGAACCAGCGCCTGCACCCGAATGCCGCTTTTGAGGCGAGCTTCCATGTGGCGTCGACAGACGCGACTACAGTCGGGTCAGCTGCTCGATGCCGGCAATGTCGCGATCGCGGTGAATCACCACGACATCGCGATCATCGAGCAACACATAAGCGCTATAGCCTTCGCCGCAATTAACCTCGGCGACGTCGTAATCGGGCTGCGCCAGCATCGTGGTCAGCTTGCTTTTCAGGTCGGGCTGACGCGGCGTCAGCGCCAGCAGGGCATCGCGGCTTTTGCGGCTATAGGCAAAGCGGAAGGTACCATCGCAAGAGGCCGCGTTCATCGGCGTCGGCGGTTCGTTCGGCGCTGTAATCATGATCGTATCCGGGCCAAACCCGATCTGCTGCCGCTCGGCGGTCGCCCAGGTGCCGTTAAACGGGTTGTTGTTGTTGGGCAGCTCGATGTCGATGCAGGCGGTCGTCAGCAAGACCAGTACCAGGGGTGCGGTCCTTGGGACAGCGCGGCACCAGCAGAGAAACGATGCGGTGAATGGCACGGGCGTCTCGAAACTCAAGAGCGATCCGGCTAGCTTAATAGGTCATCCAGCTTGATGACGAAAGCGGCAATCAGCCGTTCTCGCGCCGCACCGCGCTGTCGCCGAAAGCCTCGGCCCGGTCACAACCGCTCGAGAGCCCCGGAAACCCATAATTCGCGGCTCAGGCTGCGCTGGATCTTGCCGCTGGTCGTCTGCGGCAAGGCCCCCGGTCGTAGCAAGGCGATTTCGAACGGCGCGATTTCGTGTTCACTGACGATGGCTTCGCGGATGCGTCCCGTCAATTCGCCCACGTCAATCCGATTGCGATAGGTACGCGCGACTTCCTGGATCACCACCAAACGCTCCGAGGCGTCAGCACCGGCGATCGCAAATGCCGCACCGCCATGCCGTCGAAGTCCGGGATGGCAGTTCTGGACGGTGTCTTCAATGTCTTGCGGGTAATGGTTCGCGCCGCGGATGATGATGACATCCTTCATCCTGCCGGTGACGTAGAGTTCGCCGTCGTCATCGAGAAAACCGAGATCGCCGGTGCGCAGCCACATATCGCCGGGCTCGCCGATGATCGTCGCACCGAAGGCAGCGGCGCTGGCCTCGGGGTTGCGCCAATAGCCTTGCGCAACATGGGGTCCCGTCGCCCAGATTTCGCCGACCTGGCCCGTGGTGAGGCGCTGCCGCGTCTCGGGGTCGACGACGGCAAGTCGCTCTCCCTCCAGCGCACGACCGCAGCCGACGACACGCGTGCTCTCACCGGCCCCCGGCAGGCCGCCATCGGGCGCGTCAGCCGTGTTGCGGCGCAGGGCGTCGCGGCTGACCGACTGAACCGTGACCCCAGCGCCGCGCCGGCCGGCCGAAATCAGCACCGTGGCTTCCGCCATACCGTAAGCCGGGTACATCGCGCCCGCCGCAAAGCCGTGCGGCGTAAAGGTCTCGCTAAAGCGCCGGATGGTTTCCGCATGCACCGGCTCGGCGCCGTTAAAGGCCAGTTTCCAGCCGGACAGATCGACCCCGACCATCTGATCGGAGCGATAACGTTCGACGCACAAATCAAACGCGAAATTGGGTCCTCCAGCAATTTCCGCTTTGTAGTCGCTGATGGCCCGCAACCAGACCAGAGGCCGCTGCATAAATCCGACCGGCGCCATAAAGACACATAGCGCACCGAGATAAAGGCTCTGCAGCGCATTAATAATCAGCCCCATATCGTGATAGAGCGGGACCCAGCTGACATAGGTTGAGCGGGCGGTATTGCCGAACGCCGTCTCGATCATCGCGAGATTAGCCAATAGGTTGGCATGGCTCACCGTGACCCCCTTGGGGGCGGAGGTTGATCCCGAGGTGTATTGCAGAAAAGCGATGTCGTCGCGTAAAGGCGCCCGCATTTCACCTTCGGCCCGCGACTCGGACGCATCGACGGCGAGCCATTCGAGACCGGCAGCGGCGATGCGCGACGGCAGATTGCCGGGTGCCCCGCCGATCAGCGCGGCGGGAGCAAGTGCGAGGCGGGGCGCACAGTCGGCAACGATGCTGGCGCTGGCGTCGCGCGTGGTTTGCCGTCGCGGTTGCATCATCGGGACGGCGATGATCCGCGCCATCAGACAACCGAGAAACGCCGTCATAAAATCGATGCCATTGGGACACAGCAGCAGAGCGCGATCTCCCGGTTCGGCGCGCGCGGCAATCCGCGGGGCCATCGCAATGGCACGACGGGCCAGTTCGGCGAACGTGACACCCTCCTCCTCGCGTCCACGATCCGACAGCACGACATAGGCGCGCTGATCGGCGCGCGAGGCAGCGTGCCGGTGCAGCCAGTCGATCAGCGAAGCGGCAGCGCCTGCGCTACCCCACTGCGGCATTTCCGCCGCCTCTGCCGACGATGTGCCGCGCGAGATCAGTGATGGTCGGATAATCGAACACGAGTTCCGGTTCGAGTTCGATGCCGAGCCATTCTTCCAGCTCTACGATGAAATAGGCCGAGGTCGCCGAGTCAAGACCCATCTGAACAAAAGTAACATCCGGTCCAATAGCAATCGACGGATCATCGACGATCCGCTTCATATAGGCGATGCACCAGTCGCAGATTTCGGATTCGGATACATTACCTGACGGCAATCCCAATCCCCTTGAAAAGAATTTGTCATTCGGTGCGGGCAACCTGAAAGCAAAGCCGGTATCAGCGATACTGATACTTCGTCGCTACTATCTCTATTGCCACCGCAGCGAAGTGGACGCTACATTTGCCGCTGCAACGGGTCAAGTCGCGGGTTCGCATGATAAACGGCGCTGACGCTCGCGGCGCTGCCGGAGCACTGCAACGCGATGCCTGACGACATCGCCGGTATCGTGCTGCCGCGGCTGCTATTGCCGAGCGCCGACAATCTCGAGCCTGGAACGCGCCGACCTTTGCTCGGCCAACTCGAAAACGGAGCGGTCGGGACGCGCGGCGGTGACGGGTCGATGGCGGTCCGTGGGCGCGAGCGAGCCGGATGCTTTCTTTACGGTCCCTATCTGCATCTGGCGCAAGGCCGCTATCGCCTGCACTTTCGTTGCCGCAGTGGGCGACCACGTCTGGCAGACCAGCCCGTGCTCGGCGTCGAAATCATCGTTCTCAGCCGGTTTCAGCAGCAATGGCGTGATTTTACCGCAAACGAACTGGCAGCGGATGGCGGCAAAGGTGCGCTGGATTTCGAGGTGCCTCCAGAACACAGCCGCGAAAGCGAGAACGAAGGACGCTTCGAATTTCGCTTTTTTCACCTCGGCAACGCCGATCTGGCCGTCGAGGCTGTTGATCTCGAATGTTTGCAGCCGGAAGGCATCACCGCCTTGCCGCCGCGCCGTTGGCGCTTGTTGGGGCGCCTGCAGAAGTCCTGGCTCGGCCGGCGCGGTGGCGACGGCACGGTTCGAGTGGCACGGCTGGAGCCGGTGGGACGCGTGCTGTACGGCGCCTGGCCGTATCTGCGGCTGCCACGCGGTCGCTATCGGTTGATGCTGGCGGTGCGTTCCGGGTTGCCGCTGTCGCCAGACCGGGCAGTGCTGGGGATCGAAATCCTGGGGCAAAGCCGCTGGCGCAGTCAGCGACGGCTGATGGGTCTCGCCCGGCTGCCGGAAACCAACGGCACCCTGCTGGCGTGGCGCGATGCGACCGCCACGGAAATTGCCAGCAATGCGATCGCGGTCGATTTTATCGTGCCGACCGACATCGCGCTCGAAGCCGGGGCAGATGCGCCGGTGGATATCCGCGTGCACCATTTCGGCAATGCGGGATTCGTGATCGACGCCGTCGACCTGACCGAAATGCGCGGTGTTGATGGGGCGATGCCCGCGCCATTGTCACGCTGGCGCCTGCTGGGACGGCTGCGTGAAGCCCGGTTTGCCGAGCGCCGCGCCGGGGTGGTTACAGTGCGCGGCGACCAACCACCCGGGCAGTTGCTGTCTGGTCTCCTTGGCGCATTGCGGTTACCGGCAGGACCACACCGCCTCAGCTTGCGCGGTACACCGGACCGCACCGTCAGCCCCCTGACGCCGCTGCTGGCGATGGAAATCACTGCGCGGCCGCCGCTCGGGACAGGGAGCCTATGGTCACAGCGGCCCTTGACGATCGCACAGCGAACGATTACCGCGAGCGAATTGACAGCCGGCACGCCCTCGATGGCTTTCGAGGTGCCGCCCGCACTCGCAATAGGCGCCGGCAACTGGCGCTTCGCCGTCGCGGTGCATCACCTCGGCCGAGGCGCCGTTTCCATCGGCGCGCTCGACCTGTCGCAGATTTCAACGCAACAACAGGCGGCGGCGGTCACCGCGCCGCGGCTGCGACCAGCCGGCCGGCGAAAGATCGTCATCATCGGCAACTGCCAATCCGAAACATTGCGTCAGGGTTTTGCCCATATCGATGTGCTGAACCAGCGTTTCGAGGCCAAATACCATTTCATCCAGCTGCCGAAGAACCTGCACGAATTCGCCGCACGAGACCTGGAAACCTGCGATTTCCTGCTGATCCAGGACATTCGGTTGTGGGACGAGTTTCCGCTGCGCGACTGCGTGCGGCCCGGCGCCGAATCGGCGCGCTATCCGCTGGTGCGGTTCGGCTCGCCGTGGCCGTTCGATGCGTGGAACGGCCCCGGCGACAAGGAAGCCCATGACCGCGAAGCCCCGAACCTGACCTTCCCGTATCTGGACGGCCTGCTGGGCCGGATGCGCCGGGAAATCCCCGACCCCGAGGCGCGGTTCCGTGCCTACCGCGCGCTCGATATGCCGGGTGTCGTCAACTATCGGCGCCTGCATGAGATGGAAGTCCGCCGCCTCGCCGCGGTAGACAGGAAATACGATTGTTCGATCGGCGCCTTTATTCTGGAAAACTTCCAGAAGCGGGGGGTCTTTCACACCACCGTCCGACCCAATTGGGAAGTGTTCAACTTGATGATGCGGCTGGTCGCCAGACTGGTCGGCGTCACCGAAACGATTTCGCTGACCCAGAGCGTCGATGCCTCATTGCGCAACCCGCAGGTGCCGATTCACCCCAAGGTGGCAAGCGATCTCGGGATCGGTTGGGCCGACGAACGCACCCGTTACCTGAGCCGCGGCCGCGAAATTACCTGGGAAGCCTATATCCGCAGCTACATCGCGCATTACGGCTGAGCCGTCGCACACCAGGCGGAGACAGATAATGAGCCTTTACGACCGCATCGGCATTGATATCGGGCGCAAGCTGGCGCTGGAAGACGCGATTGCCTGGGCCGCCGGGCATAGGGTGCGCTTTATCGACATGCAGCTCGATACCGGCGCCAATGCGCTGCCGACGATCGACGACCGCCGCGCCGGCGCGTTGCATGCCGCCTGCGACCGGCACGGCATTCATCTCGGGCTGCACACCTCGTCGGCGGTCAACGTCGCCGAGTACGCACCTTACGTCGATGATGCGGTCGAGCAGTATCTGCGAGCCTATGTCGATGCGTCAGCACGGCTCGGCGCCGAGTGGATCGTGGTTCATGCCGGGTTTCATTTCACCTCCGACATCGAGCAGCGCATGCAGGCCGGGCTGGAACGACTGCAGCGCCTTGTCGCTTACGCCGAACAGAAAAGCGCGGTGATCCTGCTGGAAAATCTCAACAAGGAACCGGTCGACGCCGAAGTGCATTACCTCGCGCATACCATCGAGGAATGGCGCTTCTATTTCGAGCGTATCCAGTCACCGGCATTGCGGCTGTCGTTCACCGTCAACCACGCGCATCTCGTACCGGAGGGCATTCCCGGCTTTGTCGCGGCGCTCGACATGGCGCAGGTCGAGGAGGTTCGGTTGGCCGATTGCTTCCGCAACGGCCATGAGGTGCATCTGGCGCCGGGCGCCGGCGATCTTGATTTCCCCGATATGTTCCACCGCGTCGAGGATGCCGGGTTTCGTGGCCACTACATGAATGCGTTCGGCTCGCTCGACGACATGCTGGCCGGCCGCGACGAGTTGGTGCGCCTCGCCGCCGCGGCCGGTATTCGCTCGTAAAGGAGATGGGTAGGGGCGGGCACGCTGCCCGCCCGGCGCCCTGGTAGCGCCTCAGTAGGTCTCGATCGGCAGGTCGAGATGCGGAAACGGGCTGTGGACATGCGGCCGCACGACCCGATGCGCCGGCCGGATGTAGCTCTTGTCGAGTTCGGCATAGCTGTTGACGCCGAGCAGCGACAGGCAGATGCGGATTTCGTCTTCGAGAATCTCGAACATCCGATAGATGCCCGGCCCGCCGGCCGCCGCCAGCGCATACACGTACAGCCGCCCGACCACGACGCAATCGGCGCCCAGGATGATCGCCTTGACGACATCGGTGCCGCGGGTGATCGAGCCGTCGACCCACACCTTGGCCCGGCCATTGACCGCCTCGACGACCTCCGGCAGCACCTCGATCGAGCCGATGCCCTGGTCGAGCTGGCGTCCGCCGTGGTTCGACACATAGACGCAATCGACGCCGTTATCGACCGCGATCTTGGCGTCCTCGGCCGTCGCGATGCCTTTGAGGAGGACCGGGATCTTCGACAGCTTCTTGACCCGTTCGACGTCCTTCCAGTTGAAACGAGCCTGGTAGATGCGCGCGTCGCCCACCCGCACGCGGCGGCGCTCATGCCGCTTGGCGATGTCGCGTTCGCGCCGGCTGTAGCTATCGGTGTCTACGGTCAGGCAGAAAGCGTTGTAGCCGTTGTCCATCGCCCGCCGCACATGGTCATCGACCCAGTCGGCGTCGCCGCGCACGTAAAGCTGAAACACGCGGAACCCGTCGCCGGCCGCCTCGGCGGTCTTTTCCAGGCCGGGGTGCGACACCGAAGACAGGATCATGCCGTTGCCGAATTTCGTGGTGGCTGCGGCAACCGTGCCGCCGCCACCCGGCTCGAAATTCTCCTGCGAACCGACCGGCGCGGTCAGCACCGGGATGCGCAGCCGTTTGCCGAATACTTCCTTGCTGACATCGACATTCGACACGTCGCGCAATACCCGCGGGCGGAAACCGATCAGGTCGAGCGCCAGCCGGTTGCGCGCCAGCGTCGTCTCGCTCTCCGAGGCGCCGATCAGGTAGTCCCAATTGTTGCGGTTGAGGTTCTGCCGCGCGACCTTGACGAACTCGTGCAGGTTCTGAAAGCGGTATTCGAGGTTATCGTCGTCGTCGGCCATGTCTGTCGCCTCGGCTGGGATCAGGAAAATTTGCGGCGGCAGCCTAACCGAGCCGCTGAAGGCCGGCAACACGGCAGCACCCGCCCTACCCCGTGACTTTGCTATTGGGTAGCGCCGCAAGCTGTCGCTACGATAGCGCCTCGAAGACAACACCGCACAGAGGAGACGCACGAATGCCCCATCGCATTCTGACCCCAACCGGCCACGGCGAGGAAACCCTCGCGATTGCCCACGATCTGATCCCCGACGGCTACGAACTGGTCGAGGCACCGCACGGGCGTCCGGAATTCTGGAACCTGCTGAAAGACGCGGAATTCTATATCGGCGCCGGCCAGTTCAAACACGGCCCGGAATTCTATGCCCAGGCGCCGAAGCTGAAGCTCGTGCAGACCCTGAGCGCCGGCTACAACACTTATGACCTCGAAGCGGCGCGGGCCGCCGGCGTGCCGATCTGCAACAATGGCGGCGCCAATGCGACTGCTGTCGCCGAGCATGCGATGATGTTGATGCTCGCGGTCTCCCGCAAACTGATCTGGGTGCATGAGGGTGTTGTTTCCGGGCGCTGGCGCGGCAACGATTTCGCCGCGGCGAAGCTCTATGAGCTTGAGGACAAGACGCTCGGCATCGTTGGGCTCGGCAATATCGGCAAAAAGGTTGCGCGCCGCGCCAAGGCGTTCGACCTGAAGGTCATCTACTACGATGTCAACCGCCTGACGGCCGACCAGGAAGACGCGCTCGGTGTGCGCTTCGCCTTGTTCCCCGAGTTGCTGAAGACCGCCGACATCGTGACCTTGCACGTGCCGCTCGACATGTCGACGCACAATCTGATCGGCGACCGCGAATTGTCGCTGATGAAGAAAACCGCGATCCTGATCAACACCTGCCGCGGTCCGGTGGTTGATGAGGTGGCGCTGTACAAGGCCTTGCGCGACGAAGTGATCATGGCCGCCGGCATCGACGTGATGGTCGAAGAGCCGCCAAAGCCGGATCACGAGTTGTTCACGTTGAAAAATGCGATCTTCAGCCCGCATTCGGCCGGCCCGACCTGGGACAACCATCCGAAGCGCTGGCGCAACGCGTTCGACAATTGCCAGCGCGTGGCCCGCGGCTCGGCACCGTTCTGGATTGTGCCCGAGCTGCGCTAGTCGCCTTCGGCATCGGGGGGCGCCGCGGCCCAAGGTCGAGGCGCCTTCCGACTTTTTTGGGTGAGCCTGCGTTGAGAACGCCGATCGTCACCCGTTTCGCGCCGAGCCCCACCGGGTATCTGCATCTCGGACATGTGCGTTCGGCACTGGCCGGCTGGCATGCGGCACGCAAGGCCGGCGGCTGCTTTCTGTTGCGCCTCGAAGACATCGACACGACTCGTTGCCGACCACATTTCGCCGCCGCCATCGTCGAAGACCTCGCATGGCTCGGTCTCGCTTGGGACGGGTCAATCCGCCGCCAATCGGCGCATTTTTCCGATTACCGCGCCGCGATCGGCCGTCTTGATGCGGCGAAGTTGCTTTATCCGTGTTTTTGCACGCGGCGCGACATTCAGGCCGAAATCGCCCGAGCTGGCGGTGCGCCACAGGGGGAGACCGGGGTTCCCTATCCCGGTACCTGCCGCTGCCTTACCCCGGTCGAGCGTGCCGCGCGGTTGGCGCAAGCCCGCGACTATGCGCTGCGCCTCGATGTCGCGGCGGCGCTGGCACGTACCGGGCCGCTCGCCTGGAACGACGACGGACACCGCCTCGACGCCGATCCGCTGGCGCTGGGCGATGTCGTGCTGGCCCGCAAGGAAGTGCCGACCAGCTATCACCTCGCCGTGACGGTGGATGATGCCTTGCAGGGCGTAACGCTGGTGACCCGCGGCATCGATCTGTTCGCTGCCACCCACATCCACCGCCTGTTGCAAGCCCTGCTCGACCTGCCGACACCGCTTTATCGCCACCATGCGCTAGTGACCGACGCCGCCGGCAGACGCCTTGCCAAGCGCGACAACGCCGCCACGATCCGTGCCATGCGCGACGCCGGAATGACGCCGGCCATGATCCGCGCTGCAGCCGGCGAGGAGGTGGCTGCCCTGTCAGCCGATCCGAGCTAGATCAAAATGGCGATCACACCGCGAGTTCAAGGATGTCGAGGCCGTTAAGGCGGTCGATCAGGTAGACGAGGCCACGGGTTTTGTCGACATAAACGTCGTTCGACTGGATGATCTTCTGATCGCCGCCGGGGGTCGGCATGAAAGCGTCAACTTCTTCCGGACGATACGGGTTCGAAATATCGACCGCCCGCAGGCCGCCGCCGAACCACGTCACCAGGATGATGTTGCCGTTGACGGTTTCCTGGGGCTGATGCGCGCCGTACCAGCAGGTCGGGTCGAACGGCTCGTCATGCGGCACCGCCCAGGTCGAGATCGGCACCGGATGCGCCTCGTCCGTGATGTCGACGATCCACATAAACGCGTTAGGCGACGGGGTCAGCCGGTCGGCGACCTCTTCATCCGTCACCACGGCGATTCTGCGGCCCATCAGGTCGTGCGGGATCGGCAGCACCGTATGAGTCGGGCACGGATAAGGCGGGCTCCAGTCAAGGCCGCTGATAAATTTCGGCCGAGTCAAATCATCGACATCGAGGATCACGAACCCGCCATGCCAATAACTCGTATAAAGCCGGTTGCCGCGGCGCAGCGGGTGATGACAGCGGTGGCGACGGCCGGGCCAGGTCGGCGTTTCGCCGCCGGCCGTCCATTGCCCCGGCATCCACCATTTGCCGATAGCTTGCGGCCGCGTCGGATCGGCAAGATCGAGGATCACGACGATATCCCCGAGATACCCTTCCTCTTCCGATGAAATATAAGCGTAGCGTCCGTCCGAATCGAACCGGTGCGACCCGCCCGACTTGTAATGCCCGATTTCCCGCGGACGCGTCCGGTCGCTAACATCGTAAATCTTGATGCCACCGACAAAATCTGCCGGCTTGCCAGCAGCGCCGGCACGGAACGCTTCGTTATTGACGAGCATCACATCGCCATGCACCCGCACCTTGTGCGAGTGCATATAGCCCGGCACCTCGATCCGGCTGACAATGCGCGGCCGCCGCGGGTCGGAGACATCGACAATCGACGTGCCGTCAGGCGGGCCCATATGGCCGACATAAGCGTGATTGCCCTCGGCAACGACCTGACCTCCGCCGGGAATATCAAGCTTGGCGAGATGCTTTAAGACGCCGGGCATAGCCGTCCCCCTGTTGTTTCCAGCGGACGCTATCATGCGAACAACGCGGGCGAGAAGCCGCCACCGGCGTCAGGTGTCTTTCGATATGCTCCTCAAGGCCCCGCGCGCGCCGGTTCGCGCTGGAAGTCTTTTATCAATCAGGGCTTCATCCCCACTTTCTTGCCGACAAATTGGGTCGTGTAGGCAGTGTGGTAATCGAGGCCGGCGGGGTACAGCCCGGCTTTCGCCATCGTGTCGAAAAACTCCTGCCAGCGCGCATCGGTCATAACCCCGATGCCGTTCTGCTTTGCATCGCCGCTATCGACCACCCCGTACTGTTTGATCTTGTCGCGGCCATAGGCGAGCAGCGCATCGGTCATTTCGGGATTGTCTTTTTTGATCAGCGCATTGCCCGGCGCCGGATCGCCATCGAGATAGCTGTACCAGCCCTCGATGCTGGCATTGACAAAGCGCTGCACCAGATCCGGCTTGTCGTGCGCCAGCTTTTGCGATGTCTCGATCAGCGAGCCATAACTGCCGTACCCGGCATCGGCGAGCAGCATGACGACCGGCTTTACCCCCTCTTTCTCGATCGTAAACGGCTCGCTCGTCACATAGCCCTGCTGGATCGCCTTGGGGTCGGCGAGAAACGGCGCCACGCTAAAGCCGTAGGGTCGAATCTGGTCGTCGGTGTAGCCGAACTTCTGCTTGAGAAAGAGCCAGCTTGTCACCCGCGTATCCGAGCCGATCATGATCGGCTTGCCCTTCAGCGCGGCGAGGCTGTCGTCGCCCTGGCCGGGATGCGCGATCAGCACCGACGGGTCTTTCTGAAACATCGCGGCGACCGCGACCATCGGGATTTTTTCCTGCACAAAATTGAGCGGGACGAACGAGTTGGAGGCGATGTTGAAATCGAGCACGCCAGCCGCCAGTAGTTGTGCGTGATTGACTTGTGGCCCGCCCGGCCGCAGCACCACATCAAGGCCGTAGCGCTTGTAAATGCCAGTGGCGATCGCCTGATAGAACCCGCCATGCTCGGCTTCGGCCTTCCAGTCGGTGCCGAAATTGACCGTCTGTGCTGGAACGGAGATAGGCCGCAAAAGTGCCGCAGCGAGACATGCGGCCGCGACGGCAAAAGTGCGTATCCAGCGGTTCATCGCGCGCGGTCCATGCAGTGAAAGGCGGTGGAGTTTAGTCGGCCCGGTCAGACGCGTCGAGCAACCGGCGCGTCGTGCCGCGGCACTCTCGCAACAATCGGTCCGAACCTATATCATCCAGTCAAAGGTGCGGCATCGTGCCGGGCACCGACCGAGCAGGGCTGGAGCATGAAAAATCTGTTGGCCGTGATTGGCGACGGTAATGCCGGGCCGGTTCTCGAAGCGGCGCTGATGGTGGCGCGGCGCTTCAACAGCCACATTGTCGGGCTGCACAGCCTGACGACCGAATACGCCGTCGTATTCGGCGGGGAAATGGGGTTCTCGATCTCCTCGGAGGTCGACCGCACCCTGGAGCGCGAAGGGCATGACCGACGCGACCAGGCGCGCCGCTTGTTTCGCGACTTTATGAATGCGCACGGTGTGCCGATCGGACCGCCCGCACCCGGCTATACCGGCCCCAGCGCTTCGTGGCGCGAGGAGGATGGACGGCAGAACGCGATCGTCGGAATGAGCGGCCGCACCTACGACCTGATCCTTGTCGAGCAGCCGGAAAAGCTCGCTTCGATCGCCGAGGCGACGCTGGAAGACGCACTGTTCGAAAGCGGCCGGCCGGTGATGATGGTGCCGAAAGCCATCGGTGCCCATCTCGGCGAAACCGTCGCGATCGCCTGGAACGGCAGCACCGAAACGGCGAGTACCGTCGCGCTGTCGATGCCGTTTCTGACGCAGGCGCGTCAGGTGGTGATCGTCGCAGTCGGCGCCCAGCACATGCCCGAACCCGGCCCCGCCGGTGAAGAACTCGCCCGCTGCCTCGAAGGTCACGGCCTCAGCGTCAGCCTGCGCACTGCGACCGGCCGGCAGAAGCCGCAAGGCGAATCGTTTATGAAAGAGGCGATGGCGGCCGGCGCCGACCTGCTGCTCAAAGGCGCCTACACGCAGAGCCGAATCCGCCAGATGATTTTTGGCGGTGCTACCCGCCACATCATCATGGAATCGCGTATTCCGGTCATCATGTCGCGGTAATGCCGCCGGCAAAGCGGGAAATCACCGCTGGCGGGCGGAAAATATATCGCTTAATCGGTTGGAACCGGCTGCCGTTGCGGCCGGTTTCTCTTTGAGATCATCAAACCTGGATGCAGGAGGGGTTATGCGTTCGTCGTCGCTCGGTCGGGCATTAATGATCGGGACGGGTTTTGCCGCGCTGCTCGCGGCCGGCTCGGCGCAGGCCCAGATGCCTCCAGGGCCCCCCGAGGCCTCGGAAATCGCCGCGTGCCTGTGCCTGAGGGCGGAAGTCGACCACCTGCATGGCGACATGTCGATGCGTCAGGCCTCCTATGGCAACACGCAGAGCGAACTGGCGCGGCTCGATGCCCAGTTGCAGAGCCAGCGCGCCAACCTCGACGTGAACAACCCGGCCGCGGTCGCCCAGTTCCGGCAGCTTCTCGAACAGCGCGACGCCGTGTTCCGCCGGTCGACCGGGCCTCTCGCCAGAGACGCCGCCGGCGTTACTGCGCGCTATAACGACCGGATCGCCGAATACAATGCGCGCTGCGCCAACCGCCCCCGCAACCCCGACCTGCTCGCTCGCGTCCAGGCAACCCTAACCTGTCCGCCACTGCACTAGCGCCTTATCGCAACCCGGCGCAGGCGCATAGCAGCGCGCCTAGCCGGGTTTGCTGCCTTCCGCTGCCGCAGAACTCGGGACCGGGTTCAGGAATTCGCGCGGGTCAACGGCACGCTTGCCGCGCCGCAGTTCAAAATGGAGTTGCGGCTGGGTGACGCCGCCGGTGGCGCCGACCTTGGCGATGATCTGGCCGGCTTTGACCTTGTCACCGCGCTTGACCAGCAATTCTTCGCAATGCGCATAGGCGGTGATCCAGCCATCCGGGTGCTTGACCAGCACCAGATTGCCGTACCCCCGCAACTCGTTGCCGGCATAAGCGACGACGCCGCCATCGATCGCCGTGACCGGCGTGCCCAGCGGCGCCGCGATATTGATGCCGTCATTATGGGCGCCCCCATCGGTCACCCCATAACTTGCCAGCACACGACCGCGCACTGGCCACGGAAAACGCCCACCATGCGGCAACGCGCCCGACGCGCCGGCGTTGCCGCCGGCTGATTCGGCGCGCGCCTCGTCGGCGGCGCTTGGCCCGTTGGATGCGGCTGGCCCGTTGGATGCGGCTGGGGAGTTCGCTGGAGCGGCGTGCGGCGGATGTTCCGCAACGGCAACCGGTGCTGACAGCGTTTCGGGCGGCGAGGAGGCCGGCGGCGGCCCGTCGAGCGGAATAATATCGGGCGTCCGCGCCATCGCCACCTCCGGCGCTCGCGATGCTGCGGGTGGAGATGGCAGCTCAGCCGACGACGAAACGGTCAGCGGCGGCAAAGACTGCGCGACGGCCGGCACGCCTTCGCCGCCGGGGATCATCAGATGCTGGCCGATCTCGATTTTGTAAGGCGGCCTCAGATGATTCGCCGCGACAATCGCATGCGACGACACGTGGTAGGCGCGCGCAAGGCCGCCGAGCGACTGCCCGGGCCGCACCACGACATGTCGTGCCTCATGGCGCCGCGGCATCAGCGACATCGGCGGCGGCATGCCTTCCGGCGCATTGTTGGCCACGCTGCCCGCGGAGCCGTACACCACCGGTGCAGGCATCTGTGCTCCCGATCCGCAGGCAGCAACCAGCCCGGCTGCTGCCAGCACCACGGCGACACGGACAAACCCGCACCGCAAATCTCGGTATTCCCCCATTTCCCCCTCCTTGACCGCCCCCCGACGGGCAAGAAAGCCACTTGCACGATTAGTTTAGGCGCAAAACCGGCATGTCCCTAGGCTGAATTGTCTCGTCCGCGGTGAATCGCCCGCAGGCCTACTCGAATACCTGCCGCAACGTCACCAGCACCGGCACGTTTGTCAGGTCGAGATAGACGGGGGTAATCGATATTTTATCGTCGGCCAGCGCGGCGACATCGGTGCCCGGCTCGGCATCGCCGATTTCCTGCGCCGGACCGATCCAAAAATACGGGCGGCCGCGCGGGTCGATGCCATCGGTCAAATTGTCGGCGATTACACGCTTGCCCTGGCTCGTCGCGGCAAAGCCACGCGCCGCCGCCGGTGCGACCGGCGGGAAATTGACGTTGAACAATGTATGCGCCGGCCACGGCAGGCTCAACAGCCGGCGAATCGCCTCTGGGGCGAACGCTTCGCTGCTCGCCCAGGGAACGGCGTACCGGTCACGGTAGCACTGGCTTAGCGCGATCGCCGGGATGCCGAGCAGGGTCGCCTCCATTGCCGCCGCGACCGTGCCGGAATAGGTCAGATCTTCGCCGACATTGCTGCCGGCGTTGATGCCGGACAGTACCAGATCCGGCGGATGATCGCGCAGCAGCCGCTTGACTGCCAGCAGCACACAATCGGTTGGCGTTCCGTCGACGGCGTAGCGCCGCGGCGCGAGTTCGGTCAGGCGCAGCGGCCGGCGCGTCGTCAGCGAATGGCCGGTACCGCTCTGCTCCTGTTCCGGCGCGACGACCCAAACATCGTCGGACAGCGCACGGGCAATCTTTTCCAGCAGCCGGATGCCGGGCGCTTCGACGCCGTCATCGTTGGAAACCAGGATGCGGCAGCGGTCAAGGTCGATGCGGCGCTCAGCCATTGGGAGTCAGCACCGTCAGCCCACCCATATAAGGATGTAGCGCCTCCGGGATCGCGACGCTGCCGTCGGCACGCTGAAAATTTTCGAGAATCGCGACCATCGTCCGCCCCACCGCCAGCGCCGAACCGTTGAGGGTATGCACCGATCGGGTACCCTTGCCTTCCGCCGGACGATAACGCGCCTTCATGCGCTGCGCCTGAAACGGCCCGCAATCAGAGCAGCTCGAAATCTCGCGATAAGTGTTCTGCGCCGGCAGCCACACCTCGATGTCATAAGTCTTGCGCGCCGAAAACCCCATGTCGCCGGCCGACAGCAGCATGACCCGATAGGCAAGGCCGAGCCGGCGCAGCACCTCCTCGGCGCAGTTCGTCATGCGCTCATGCTCGGCTGCCGAATCGTCGGGGCGGGTGATCGATACCAGTTCGACCTTGGCGAATTGATGCTGACGGATCATGCCGCGCGTATCGCGCCCGGCCGCCCCGGCCTCGGCACGAAAGCACGGCGTCCAGGCTACATAACGCCGCGGCAAAGTTGCTTCGTCGAGGATTTCGCCGGCAACGAGATTGGTCAGCGGCACCTCGGCCGTCGGGATCAGCCACAACCCCTCGCGGGTCTGGAACATATCCTCGGCGGCTTTGGGAAGCTGCCCGGTGCCGAACACGACATCGTCGCGCACCAGATAAGGCGGCGCGATTTCGGTATAGCCGAACTCGCCGGCATGCAGATCAAGCATGAATTGCGCGATCGCCCGTTCCAGCCGTGCCAGCGCGCCTCTCAGCACGACAAACCGTGCCCCCGACAGCCGCGCCGCGGTGGCAAAATCCATCAGCCCGAGCTTTTCACCGATCGCCTCGTGTGGCAGCGGCGCGAAATCAAAGCGCGGCAGCTCGCCGTGGCGGCGCAATTCCCGGTTGGTGCTTTCGTCGAGCCCGTCGGGTACGTCATCCGCCGGCAGGTTCGGCAGCGACTCAAGTAACCGTTTCAAGAGCTCCCCGAGCGAAGCGGCCTCAGAAGCTAATTTAGACAAATCCTTAGCTTGTACCTCAACCATAGCTTCGCGGATGTCTTGCCGAAGCTCCGTTTCTCCCCGCCGTTTCGCCAACGCAATCTCTTTACCTAGCCGATTACGCTCCGCCTGCGCTTCCTGTAACTTCGTTTCTGCAGCGCGTGCATTCTGGTCGAGTGCCAACACTTCGTCGGCGCGCGGCGGCAATCCGCGCCGCGCGAGACCTCGGTCAAATTCGTCCGGGTTCTCCCGGACCCATCGCAGATCGTGCATTCACCAAGCCATTATTTCATCGTCATCCCGGCGAAGGCCGGGATCCACCGAGTCAACCATTCGAGCCGCCGACAGGTGGATCCCGGCTTTCGCCGGGATGACGATAGCGGAAAAACGCCGCTCTTTTACGCTCCCGGAGCCGGGTTGTCGCCGCCGTCGAGTTCGGCCTCTTCCTCGGCCTCACGCTTGGCTCGTGCCTTCTCGACCATGCGGCACGAGATGATCGACACCTCATACAGAACGACCAGCGGCACCGCGAGGCAGGTCTGGCTGATGATATCGGGTGGGGTCAGCACCGCGGCGACAGCGAACATGATGACGATCGCATACCGCCGCTTGTCGGCCAGCCCCGCCGACGTCACCAGCCCGACCCGGGCCATCAGCGTCAACAGTACCGGAAGCTGAAACGCGACGCCGAACGCGAACAGCAGCGTCATCACCAGTGACAGATATTCGTTGACCTTAGGCTCCGAGACGATCGGCAGCGTGCCGTCGCCGCCCGGCGTCTCAAAACTCAGGAAAAACCGGAACGCCACCGGGATAACGACGAAATACGCCAAGGCTGCGCCGAGCGCGAACAACACCGGTGTCGCAAACAGATACGGCAGAAAGGCGCGCTTTTCGTTCTTGTAGAGGCCGGGCGCGACGAATTTCCAGATCTGCGTGAAAATGATCGGGAACGACAGGCAGATCGCCGCCCAGAACGACACCTTGACATAGGTGAAAAACGCCTCGGTCAAGCCGGTGAAGATCATCCGGTGGCCGGGTTCGTTGGCGTAGATGCGCGCCAGCGGCAGGGCCAGAAACCGGTAGATGATTTCCTTGAATTGATAGCAAACGAGAAACGCGACGATAATCGAGCCGAACGACCATATCAGCCGATTGCGCAGTTCGATCAGATGTTCGAGCAGCGGCATCCTGCCGGCTTCAAGCTCGGCGTCTCTCTCCTCGTCGGCCATCACTCGCCGCCATGGCCTGGCCGTGGGGTTGTCGGCGCCAGCTCGGGAGGTGCCGGCTGAGGCGTCACAGGTGCCGCAACGGGCGAAACCTCAGGCTCGGACAACCCCGGCAATGGCAGCGCAAGCTGCGACGGATCGTCCCCACTCCCTGCTTCTTCCGCTGTCGCCGTTTCACCGGGCGGCGCCAGGATCGAATGCCGTTCGGCTTCGACCGCCCCCACCGCGGCCGGGGTGTTATCAAAGAAATCGGGAATCTCGGGCGGCTTGATGCTTTCGGCGAGGCTGCCGTCCGGATCGACGGTTTTCTGAAATTCCTTTTCCAGGTCGAACTCGGTCGCCTTTTTCAGCTCCTGCCGCATCTCGTCGAGTTCGGCTTCGCGGATCATCTGGTCGATGCTGCTTTGGAATTCGCGCGACAGCGTGCGCGCCTTGCGCACCCAGAAACCGGCAACGCGCAGCGCGCGCGGCAAATCCTTGGGGCCGATCACGACCAGCGCGATCGCTCCGATCAGCATCAATTCCGGCCAGCCAATATCGAACAGCATCGCGCGATCAGTTCACCGGGTCTGCGCGGGCGCCGCTCGCATCGGCGCGTCGGTCATCGAAAAACGGCATCGGCTGGCTCCGCTGGGCGCACGATGTTCTCAGAAAGGCACCGCCGCGGCAATCGCAGCCGCCGTTCCGCGGCGTTGCTGCACAGGAAACGTTCAATGCGGCAACGCGATGGCGCCTCTTACGCCTCTTCTTCATCTTCATCAGTTTCCACCGTGTCGTCCCGCGACCCGTCCGCCAGTCCCTCCGGCGTCTCGCCCAGTACCGCCGGGCCGATATCAAGCAACCCGGCAGCGCGCAATTCATCGATGCCCGGCAATTCGCGCAGGCTGTCGAGCCCGAAATGGCCGAGAAAGGCCGGCGTCGTGATCCAGTTGAGCGGCCGTCCCGGGGTGTCGCGACGGCCCATCGGCCGCACCCACCCGGCTTCCAGCAGCCGGTCGAGCGTGCCACGCGCCAGCACAACGCCGCGGATTGCCTCTATTTCGGCGCGGGTGACCGGCTGATGATAGGCGACGATCGCCAGCGTCTCGACCGCGGCGCGCGACAGCCGGCGCGTCACGGCCCGCTCGGTTTTGAGGTCGCCCGCAAGATCGGGCGCGGTGCGAAAAATCCAGCCACCGGCCAGCCGCACCAGATTGACGCCGCGTCCGGCATAATCGGCCGCCAATTCGCGCAATAGCGCCGCGACATCCGCTGCCTCGCCGAGCCGGCGCGCCAGATCGTCTTCCGATAACGGCTCGGGCGCCGCAAACAACAGCGCTTCGAGCAAGCGCAGTCCATGCGCGCGTTCGGTCACGAGGCATCGCCGCGGCCCGGCGCGGCGGGGCTGCGCAGATAGATCGGCCCAAAGGCACGGTCCTGCCGCAACTCGATATGCCCGGCCCGTGCCAGTTCCAGCGTCGCGGCAAAGGTCGAGGCCAACGCCGAGCGGCGAAACACGCCACCGCGCAATTCCTCCGGCAGAAACGCCGCGAGTTCACGCCATTCCGGAATTTGGCCGACGAATTGGGCGAGATGTTGCAGCGCCTCGTCGAGCGAATGCAGCGCGGGCTGCACAATCGTCAGCACCTGGGCATGACGCCGCCGATGGCCTTCGCCATAGGCCGACAGCAATTCATAAAGGCTGACCTCGTAAACCGGTCGGTCGACGCGCGGCAGCCCTTCCGGCTTGCCACGCCCGAACACGTCGCGGCCAAGCTGCGGCCGGGCCATCAGCGCTTCGCCGGCGCGCTGCATCACGGCCAATAATTGCAGGCGGTGGCTCAAGGCCGCCGCAAGCTCCTCGGCGCTCGGGCCATTATCTTCTGCCGGCGGTTCCGGCAGCAGCAGCCGCGATTTCAGGTAGGCGAGCCACGCCGCCATGACCAGATAATCCGCCGCGATCTCAAGCCGCAGGTGCCGCTGCCGTGTGATAAAGGCGAGGTACTGGTCGGCCAGCGCCAGGATCGACAATTTCGCCAGATCGACCTTCTGCTCTCGCGCCAACGCCAGCAACAGGTCGATCGGCCCTTCGTAGCCGTCGAGGTCGAGCACCAGAGCCGGCTCGCCACCGGCTCGCCCCGTATCCGAGACCAGCCGCAGATGTTCCGGTGGCGGGCTCACGCCCCCTGCCCCGTCACCCATAGCACAAAGCGGATCAGTTCCTGCGTCGGCCACGCGATGATCCGCCCGACGATGTTCAGATTGAGCCCGAGCTGGCTGCCGATAAACGGCAGCAGAAACAACAGCCCGATCAGTATCATCATGCCGTAAGGTTCGATCCGCGCCAGCGGCAGCGCCAAGGGTCGCGGCAGGATGCCGACCGCGACGCGGCCCCCATCGAGCGGCGGCAACGGCAGCATGTTAAAGACGCACAGCACCGCGTTGATCTGCAACGAATGCACGAGGTTCTGCGCTACCCACGGCGCCGGACCGGGCGGCAACGCGTCAACGCCGTAAAACAACAGCGACGAGACGATCGCCAGCAGCACGTTCATCCCCGGACCGGCGAGCGCAACCCACACCATGTCGCGCCGCGGGTTGCGCAGCCCGGCGAAATTGACCGGCACCGGCTTCGCGTACCCGAACAGAAACGGCGAGCGCAACAGGATCAGCATCGCCGGCAAGACGATCGTTCCGAAACGGTCGACATGCTTTAGCGGGTTAAAGGTGACGCGGCCGGCCAACCACGCCGTGTCGTCGCCAAAACGATGCGCGACAAACCCGTGTGCCGCTTCGTGAAAGGTCACCGCGATGACAACTGGCAATACCCAGGTGCTCGCGGCGTAGAGCGTCGCGATCCAGCTTGGCGACATGTTCATCAGGGTACCTTGGCGGTGCCGGCCATCAATTCCGCAAAACGCAGCCCGGCGGCCCGGCGATCAATGCCTTCGCGACGGCGGCGGCGCAATGCCTCCGCACGCGCAATCCGCGCCTGCGTCGCCGGCGAGATCAGCGCGGCCGCCTCCGCCACCTCGATCATCTCCGCCAGTACGCCCGAACAATGCAGCACCAGATCGCAGCCGGCGGTGAGCGCCAGCCGTGTCCGCTCCGCCAGCGTGCCGTCGAGCGCGCCCATACCGATATCGTCCGACACCAGCACGCCGCCAAACCCGATATCGCCGCGAATGAGCGTCTCGATCACCGGCGCCGACAGCGTCGCCGGGACATCGTCGATCGCCGAAAACACGATATGCGCGGTCATCGCCCAGGGCATCGACGACAGCACGCGAAATGGCGCGAAATCGCTGTACGTCATCATCGCGCGGCTGGCTTCGACCCGTGGACAGGCCTGATGGCTGTCGACCCGGGCACGGCCGTGACCGGGAATGTGCTTGATGACCGGCAACACGCCGCCCGCCAGCAGCCCATCGCAAAACGCCCGCCCAAAGCGCGCGACGCGTTGCGGCTCATCGCTGTAGGCGCGGTCGCCGATGATCGCGTCGGCGTCGCGAGTCGGGACATCGAGCACCGGCGCACAATCGATCGTGATGCCGAGACTGGAAAGATCATCGGCAATCATTCGCGCCGCAAGGCGGACCGCTTCAAGACCAAAGGGATCGGGCAGCGCCGCCATCTGCGCCGCCGCCGGATAGGTCCGCCATTCCGGCGGCTGCAACCGTGCCACCCTGCCGCCTTCCTGGTCGATCAGCACCGGCGCGTCCGGCCGGCCGACACAGCCGCGCAACGCGGCCACAAGCTCACGGACCTGCGCCCGCGATCGGCAATTACGCCGGAACAGGATAAAGCCGAGCGGATCGGCGGATGCGAAAAAGCGGCTTTCCCCTGGGGTCAGCCGCTCGCCGGCACAGCCGAGGATAACGGCGCGCGGTCGCTTATCGCCGATGCCGCCGCGCTCATCGGGCAAGGATGCACCCGAGCTTGCGAGCCTTCATGTCGCTGCACAGCCGCTCGGCGGCAGCCTTGTCGTGAAATGGTCCGGCCTCAATGCGATAGTAAATGCCCTTGTCACCGAGATCGACGCGCACGGCGTTGGCGGTCATTTTTCCGAGCAGGTCGGAATTATTCCGTTTCAGCTTGGCCCATTCCTCACGCGCCGCTTCCGGGCTTTTGAGCGAACCGAGCCGTACCTGCACCGCGCTGTTGCGCGTCGGACGGGACGGTGCCACGTCGCCCGATGCCTGCCTGGTCTCGACCGGCGCCTTTGCGGCCGGCTTGGCCAAAGGCTTTGCGGTAACCGGTCCGGTGGGCACGGCTGTCGGAACTATCGCCGGTGCTCCGGTTGCGCCGCCGGCCGGCGCCCCGGCGTTGGGCGGCGCGACGGCGGCCGGCGCGGTGCTCGGCGCCGGGCGTGGCATCGGCTGCTCCGGTGCCGGCAGCAATTTCTCGACTGGCGAGCCGCCCGGCTTGTCGCCGTACAGCGAGACATTCTGGTCTGGCACCGCCATGCCGCCGGGCTGATCGGGCTTGACCTTGCTCGGCCGCGTATCGGCCCGCAGCAGCGGCACGCCATCGCTCTGCGCCGCCGCCGTATTCCCTGTTGTCGCGTGCCTGGTGCCCTCGACATAGGCAAACCACAATCCGCCGGCAAACAGCACCATCGCCGCGACGCTGACCAGCACCGCCGGCAATCGCCGATCGCGCCGCGGCAGCATGGCGTCGCCGGCACGTTCTTCACCGACCAACCCGTAATCCTCGCTGCGGTCGTCGTATTCGTGGAGCGACTGCCGCATGATCACATCTCCTCCGCCGGTTCCACCCCGAACACCGCCAACCCCGAGGCGACGACCACCGCCACCGCGCGCACCAGCGCGAGCCGCGCCAGCGTCACCTCCGGGTCGTCCGCGATCAGGAAGCGCAGCGTCGCCTCGTCGCGCCCCTTGGTCCACAGCAGGTGGAATTGCGCCGCCACATCCTGCAAATAGAACGCGATGCGGTGCGGTTCATGGGCCTCGGCGGCGCTTTCCACGATGCGCGGCCAGCTTGCCAGCAACCGGGTCAGCGCCAGTTCGAGCGGGTCGTCGAGCCGATCGAACGGCACCGCGGCCAGCGCCATATCGGTCAGGCGCTCGGCCGGAAACTGCTCGGCCGCGTGCCGCATCACCGAGGCGGCGCGCGCATGGGCGTACTGCACATAGAAAACCGGATTGTCTTTCGACTGTTCGGTAACTTTGGCGAAATCGAAATCGAGGGTCTGGTCGTTCTTCCGCGTCAGCATGATAAAGCGGAAGACATCCTTGCCGACTACGTCGACCACCTCGCGCAACGTCACAAAGGTGCCGGCACGTTTCGACATGCGCACCGGCTCGCCTTTGTCGAATAGGCTGACCAGTTGCGTCAGCTTGACGTCGACCGCCGCCTTGCCGTCGCTCAGCGCTTTGACCGCTGCCTGCATGCGCTTGACGTAGCCGCCGTGATCGGCGCCCCACACATCGATCAGATTGCTGAAGCCGCGCACGACCTTGTCTTGATGATAGGCGATATCGGCGGCGAAATAGGTCCACGAGCCATCCGACTTTTTCAGCGGCCGATCGACCTCGTCGCCGAATTGGGTGGCGCGGAACAGGGTTTGCGGCCGCGGCTCCCAATCATCGGGGAGCTTGCCCTTGGGCGGCTCGAGGACACCGGTATAGATCAGCCCGCGCTGTTCGAGCGCCTGCAATCCGGCATCGACCGCGCCGCTGGCAACCAGCGCACGCTCCGACGTGAACGTGTCGAACGAAACGCCGAGCGCCGCCAGATCGGCGCGGATCAGGTGCAGCATCTCGGCGACAGCAAACTCCCGCACCGGCGCCAGCCATTCCGCCTCGGGCCGGCCAAGCCAGCGGTCGCCGTCGCGCGCCGCCAGCGCCTGCCCGGTCGCGACGAGATAGTCACCGGGATAGAAGCCGTCGGGGATCGCACCGACCGTCTCGCCCCGTGCCTCGCAATAGCGCAGGTGTGTCGAGCGCGCCAGCACATCGACCTGCGCCCCGGCATCGTTGATGTAATACTCGCGGTGCACCGCGAAACCCGCTTTTGCCAGCAGCGCTGCCAGCGCGTCGCCGACCACGGCGCCGCGGCCATGCCCGACATGCATCGGCCCGGTCGGGTTGGCCGAAACAAACTCGACATTGACACGCTCGCCGCCGCCGAGCGTCGAATCGCCATAACCGATCCCGGCCCGCAGAACGGCGCGCAACTGCGCGTGCCACACCGCGGGATCGAGCCGGATGTTCAGAAATCCCGGGCGGGCTGGCACCACCGTAAATCCGCTACCACAGTAACCGGCGCTGGCAAGTTCCTGCGCCGCCATCGCGCCGCCGATCTGCTCAGCCAACACCATCGGGTTTTGCTTAAGGGCGCCGGCCAGCACCATCGCGGCATTCGTTGCAAGGTCGCCATGTGCCGCGTCCCGCGGTGGCTCGACCGCGACGCGGCCGAAATCGAGGCCGGACGGCAGCGTACCCTGCGCCACCAGATCACCGAGCGCCGCAAGCACCAGCCGGCGGAAATCACCAAAAATATTGCTCATGCCCGCGCCTCGCGGGCGTGCATCCAATCCGGATGACCGGTTCGAGCGCGGCCGGGCGCGTTCTGAAAAGCGAGATAGGGGCGTTCAGGGATCATTGGATTCTGGTCATACTGAGGCATAGGTATCGAACAACCGGCGATGCTCGTCGAGCGCGAATCGGTCTGTCATTCCAGCGAGATAATCGGCGACGATGCGGGCTGTCTCGAGTGGCGTGCCGCGCGGCGACGGGCGCCATTCACCGGGCAGGCATTCGGGTTCACCGAGAAACAGCTGAAACAGGTCGCGCACAACCCGGCGGGCTTTTGAACTCATACGGTTAACCCGGTAGTGCCGGTACATCCGCTCGAACAGAAAGCCCTTCAGCGCGCGGTCGTGCTGACGCATTTCATCCGAAAATGCGGCCATCGGGCGTCCCAGCCGGCGCACCTCGTCAACACTTGCGACGCCGCTTTCAGCGAGCCGGCGCCCGGTCTCGGCCACCAGATCGCGAACCATGCGATCAATCACCCGGCGAATCGACTCGTGGATCAGCCGCGATTCGTCGAGGCCGGGATAACGCCGCGCCACCTCGTCGAACATTGGCCCCACCAGCGGCACATCCGCCAGATCGGCGACTGTAAACAACCCGGCGCGCAGCCCGTCATCGATGTCGTGGTTGTTATAGGCGATGTCGTCGGCCAGCGCTGCCACCTGCGCCTCCGGGCCGGGATGAGTGTCGAGCGCCAGCGGATGCTGCCGGTCGTATTCGGCGATCCACGGCGGCACGGGATGCGCAGCGCCGGGGCCGAGCAGCGGCCCATTATGCTTGGCGGTTCCTTCGAGCGCTTCCCAGCTCAGGTTGAGCCCGTCAAACTCGGCGTAGCGCCGCTCGAGCCTGGTCAGGATGCGCAGGGTCTGGTCGTTGTGCGAAAAGCCGCCGAACGGTTCCATCTCCACATTCAGCGCTTCCTCGCCGGCATGGCCAAACGGCGTGTGCCCAAGATCGTGTGCCAGCCCGACCGCTTCCGCGAGGTCTTCGTCGAGACCGAGCGTGCGGGCGACCGTGCGCGCAATCTGGGCCACTTCGAGGCTGTGGGTCAGCCGGGTGCGGTAATGGTCGCCCTCGTGGTAAACAAAAACCTGCGTCTTGTGCTTGAGGCGGCGGAAGGCCGTCGAATGGATGATGCGGTCGCGGTCGCGTTGAAACGGCGAACGCATGTCGCTCTCCGGCTCCTTGTGGAGCCGGCCGCGACTTTGCTCCGGATGTGACGCGTAGGGCGCGCGTTCAACCGCCCAAACCATTCCCGACCTGCCTCAATGCGTGGCCCCGGCCAACGCCGGAACCCATTTTCCACCGATTGGGGGCTGATCAGTGGATCCCGACCTGTGCCGGGACGACAATTTAATTTAATGCCTTCAGCGCCATCAATCCAGCGAGTCACGAGATTAGCTGGTGGATCGACTCTAACACCTGTTTCCCCCGCCGGACCTTTTCGATGACGGCATAAGGGTGGCGGTCCAGGTGAAGGGCTTTGGGTTGTCGTTGGTCTCGACAATGTATCGGTTGATGGCAGCCTGGAGATCGGCGATGCCCTTGCATCCCGATTACCCGTTCGACTGCCTCGGCCGTCAGCGGCGGCTTGCCGCCAGGGCGCGTTGCATCGTGCAGCAGCTCATCGATCCCTTCGGCCACGAACCGCGCCTGCCAGCGTCAGATCGTCGGCTTGCTTTTGGCGGTCCGCCACTGGATCTCAATTGTGCCCACCCCCTCGGCGCTCAGGCAGCACGATCAATCTGCGCTCACCATACCATGCTTCTACGAACTGTTCCCCGATCACGGCTTCCAGCCGCTCCCGGTCGCCCGCTCTAAGCCGGACGACGCGGCGGCGATTGAAAACGTGCCTTCCTGTCATGAGCCCGGGAAAGCGCACGACTCGGCCTGCACGCGCTACACCCCGTCGCGGCAATTCTTCGGCGCGTCTATTTCAGTGGTCACGACCGGTTGAGGTGCGAGGACCGCCCTAAAAAGGGCGGTCCCACGCAGTTACAGAAAATCAGCTAGCCGGCCGAGCAACACCGACCAGTTTGTTGCCGTCGGGGTCGCGAAGATAGGCGAGATATGCGCCATTAGGACGAACGCCCGGTGGATCCTCGATTGAGATTCCGCCGTTTGCAACGCCGGCTTTGTGCCAAGCTTCGGCCTGCGCCGCATCTTTCATCTGAAAGCCGATTGTGCCGCCATTATGAGGGCTGGTCGACTTACCGTCGTTGGGCTTCGTCACCATGAAGCGTCCGCCATTGTGCGAATACGCCAGCCGGCCCCGAGCGTCTTCGGTGGCGGGCTGAGCGCCCATGGCGGTAAACAGCGCGTCGTAGAACTTCTTCGACCGGGGAATGTCATTGCTCCCGATCATGATGTGGCTGAACATTCCGTTCTTCTCCTCCTCAGAGCCAGATGCCGGCAAGCACCAGGGGCTGGAGCCGTCTGCCGGACGGCGGATCATAGACGAAAAAACTTTGCCGATCGGAGGGTTTCTGCGGCCGCGATTTGCCGCCGCCCATCGGCTCCCCCCGTCACCGCGCTCATCACTCTGTGCAAACCGGTCACGATGGCGGACAATTGCTTGAACAAGCAGGAGGACGGCCATGCCGGTCATCGACGTTCAGGTGCATCCCTTCGATCGCAATCATCCCGGCCGGCCGTGGGCCAGTCCCTCGCACGGACTCGACTCCGCCTCAGGCGAAGAGATGGTCGCCGCGATGGGCAGTGTCGGCGTCGACGGTGCGATTATGGTCTCGTCGTTCAGCGCCTACGAATACGATCCGAGCTACGCGCTCGAAGTCTACAGCAAATATCCGGACAAGTTTCGGGTTGTGACGCCGGTGGACGCAACCGACCCGGCGATCGACGACGTGGTCGCCGAATGGGCCAAAAAGCCGGGCGCCCGCGGCATTCGCATCCGCATGCGCGATGGGCTGCCGATGGACGCCGACCATCCCGGTTTGAAACGCGCGTTCGCTGCCGCCGCCAAACACGGTTTGCCGGTGAATTTGCTGTGCTGGGGCATCCTCGACAAAGGGTTGCCGCACATCCGGCAGCACCCTGATACGGTCATTGTTATCGACCATCTCGGCATGCTGCAGCCTGCTCGTCCGCCGGTTCCCGCCGACGTTTGGGCCGATCTCCCCAAGCTGCTCGCCCTGGCGGAATACAAGAACGTCAGGGTGAAGATCAGCGGTGCCTGTACGATGTCCCACCAACAATTCCCCTACGACGATATCTGGGAGCCGGTACTGCGGGTCATCGATGCGTTTGGGCTGGATCGCTGCATGTGGGGCACCGACTGGACGCGGACGATCGGCATGCTGACCTATGAACAGGGCGTCGCGCCGTTCCGCGACACCAAACGCCTATCCGAGAATGACAAGGCAGCGCTCATGGGAGGAACGTTGCAGAAAGTCTACAAATGGTAGTGTGACGGTATCGGTTCGACCGCGCCGCAATCATGGAATAGCTTGAAAACTGGCAGTTCGACATTCACGAATGATCCCGGCGGGCTGGCGGATATGCGAGCCCGGCCGGGTGAGGAACGGCGTTGAAGTCCGGCTTGGGTGCTGCTGAGCGCCGATGGGATTGAACGCTCGAGAGACACTCACCGACCTGGCTGATCAGGTATTCACCTCTCCTCGAACGTCGGCTGCCCGAGGACAGCCCAGGATTGGCAGCAGACGATGGCGCTGTCCTCAAAATCAAAATGGTGCAAGTTTGCTGCCGATTGAAAGTCGAACCGGTCCGTTACGTGGTGCCAGTTTGAATTGAACATTGGCGCGATCCAAGGCAGATTTCAGAGCCTGATATGCAGGATCATCTTCTGTTCCAAAAATAACGACTCCCGGCGGAGCTGGAGGCGACACCAATGGATGTGTATATGCGACTATCCCAGCATCCCTTATCGCCTTAAGTAAGTCCTCCGAAAATTGCATTGCTTCGGGATCGTTTTGCGAATAGTCGAAATGTATTGCAAGGGTTTTTCCGGATAAATTATCAACGATTATTTGTCGTTGATCGGAGGAGAGGTGTCGCCACGCTACCTGAGATTTAAGGTGCTCAGTCTGTAGTTTAGCCTCTTCAGCCTCTTTCGTTAGTCTGGCAGCTTCTTTTTCTAAGGAAGCGGCACGTGCCAAAGCGTCTCCGGCGGTTTCTCCGGCTTTAATACCTGCCACTTTGGCTTCAGCCACCTTCGCATCGACGGTGAGCTTGTACGTATCATACTCACGCTTTATTTCTGAGGCTTCTTTTCTTGTTAAAGCCACGACGAATACGGCCGCGACAGCGACCGCTACGAGGGAGAATACCATCAGTATTTCCCACGCGTGCAAATTGAGACCGAGCATTTTGCTCGCCTTTCTGACCGTGTACTGTGAATTCATCATCTTCGCCTTCCGGCATTCCGCAGCGCCGGTATAAAGAGGGCGCCAATCGGAGCGTGGAGTGGCGCTGGCTCCCTCGGCTCAGTTACGCGTCACGGCGCTGGCAACACAGCGGTAAAGAACCTGCCCTCCTTGTTGTCCATCCTCCAACCATTCAGGATTGCCTCATCAGCCTTCGGGCCGGGATAGGAGCCCTTGGGCCGTTTGCGGTGATGCCAAGGGATTCCTCATAAAAATACAGATTGGCAGCGGCAGGTGTCGAATCCGCCGCCGCAAAGCAAGGGTTTTGGCGGGTATTTGAGCAACCAGCGGATGCGTTATCGCAACGGCGATTCGCTTGTATCTGCCACGCTTTGCATGCTCAGAGCAAACGATTGGGCCGCCCGTGCGGACAGCTCAAACCGTCCCCGCGGTCAGGGCGCTCCAGGGCAATTCCACGTATCGCCAGTATCCGGTTCGAGTTGCCGGTAGCGGCCCTGCCGGGGCGGGGCCGCTACCGCGAGACCAGAATTCGACTGGTCCGAGATGCTTAGGGGATCAGCAACCTCGGTGCCGAGATAATGAACCGTGCTCTCGGGCTGGGCGCCCAAGCAGCAACTGAAACGGCTCTGTGCTACCTGTCGAGCCACACCTCCTCGAAGCGCCAGCCGTTATAGGAGCTGTTGACCATGATGTTCAGCCCCTTAACCTCGGGGCGCCAACAGGTCGCCTTGCGCAGGTAGAATTCGATCGGCCGCACCACCGCCTGCTGCAATCTGCTGTCGATCTCCCAAACGAGCTTTTTGCGCTTGTCTTGATCGCGCTCCATCGACTGCTGGTCGATCATCTTCTCGATCTCGGGATCGCAGTAATGCGTGTAGTTACGGTTCGATTTGCAGCCGTAATTCTCATAGAAGGTCTGGTCCGGGTCGTCGATGCCGGCGCCCGCTACGCTTTGCGCCAGGACGAAATCCGAGCGGATCAGCCGCGGCAGCCAGTTGGCGGTTTCGACCAGTTCCAGTTCGGCGTCGATATAGATCTGCTTGAGCTGATCGATCACCAGCGAGGCGGCGTCGCGATAATCCGGCAGGTTGCGCGCGGCGATCTTGAAGGTGAGGTGCTTGTCCGGGCCATAGCCGAGAGACTGCATGATTTTGCGGGCTTCCTCACGCGATTTCGCGACATCGGACGCGTAGCCCGGTAGCTTCTCGCGCATTTCCTTTGGCATTGCCCATTGTCCCTCGGGCCCTGGCTGCACGGCGGTGCCGATATCGCCATTACCCTGCCCGAGGATGTCGACAAAGGCCTTGTGATCGATCGTCATCGCCACCGCCTTGCGCAGCTCCGGATTATCGAACGGCGGCTTGCGATTCATCAACAGGTTGGGCGCGAAATTGGTCGGCGTGATCTCGCAAACCGCATTGGGCATCTGGCTCTGGATGTCCTTCATGTTCGGTACGGTGACCTCATAGGGAAAGGTCATGTCGAACTGGCCGGAGACGAAGGCGAGCATCTGCGTTGAGCGGTTCGGAATGATCGTCCATTCGATCGCGTCGAGATAGGGTAGCCCCTTCTTCCAGTAATCCGTGTTCCTGGCGACCTTGATCGACTGGTTCGGCTTGTATTCGACAAATTTGAACGGTCCGGTGCCGATCGGATGCTGCCGCATCTGGCCCGGCGAGATGTGGCACGGATAGACCGGCGTGAAGCCCGAAGCGAGAAATGCGAGGAACGCGGGCTGCGGTCGTTTCAGGTGAAAGGTTGCCTGATAATCATTGTCCGCACTGACCTCGTCGAGATTGTCCCACCATGCCTGGCGGGCGTTGAGGCGCAGCTTTTCCTTGGTCTTGCCCTGCAGAAGATCCCAGGTGCATTTGACGTCGGCGGCAGTGAAGGGCTTCCCATCATGCCATTTGACGCCCTGATGCAGTTTGAAGGTCAAATCTTTGCCGTCCTCGCTCCAGTTCCAGCTGTCGGCGAGATCGGGGACGATATCGTCGAGACGGTTCTGCTTTTCGTGCTGATTGAACAGAACGAGGTTGTTGAAAATGGGCATCATCGGCGCCACCACCGAAATCGTTCCCTCTTCGTGGATCGACATGTTGGCGGGACTGTCGCGGTGAAAGATGCGCAACGTGCCGCCCTGCTTTTGCGCGTGAGCGGCGGTGCTCGCCAGCAGGGGCAACAAGGCGAGCATCGCCCCCATTAATATACCTTTGCCGCCTTTCATTCTATGTCCCTCCCGTTTTTGGTGGCCGGCATCGCATGCCGCCGCTCAAAGGCACGCCTCTGTTTTCTGCGTGCTTCGGTCCTGAGTATAGACATGGCGATCTCGCCGGCGGCGAGATATCAAGTTTGGCGGTCATATCCCGTGGTTGTCTTGACATTCTCCCGGCCACGGGAAGATGAGGTCCCTGCCCGAGGAATGGACGGAGATCGAGATAAAAGAGGCCGCTGGGTGACCACTTGCGCCGCGATTGAGGGGCCGACGCCTATGGACAGCCGAAGGGCGCGCAGGCCGGCATTTGGCGTTATGGCACCCGCCGGACAAATAAAAGCGATGCCCAGGGAAATGAATGCTACCCCGCGCCGCCGTCAGGCGTCACCGGCTGTCAAAAAACTTTGCCGTCTTAACGTTTTATTAACGTCGATGAATTGAAATTTAAGCTCCAACCGGGTACTGATGAGAATCAGCGGGTGGCAAAGAGCATTCAAAGAGGGGCAAATGAGCTCAGTTCTGCTGATCGACCACAGGAGTAACCCTGCAGTATTACCCCGTCTGAAAGATTACGGTTATACGGTTCTTACCGCCGACACGCTGGATGACGCGCGGGCAATAGTTAAAGATCAGGAACTTGAGATCATAATCGCTACGATTTCATTCAATCCAGATGGGCTTTCAGAGATCGCCGAAATGGCCCAACAGAGAGAAATCCGAGTCTTTTGGATTGGCGATGCCTCTCAGCCTCGGCAACAGCCATGTTCTGCTATGTCGTTCCCGCACAACTCCACGTATCGAATCCAATAGACGCCAGAAAAGCGTACTCCGCGACGCGGTGAAGAGCTCGCGACATGCCTGTCGGGCCGAGCCCCGCAACCGAAGGGAATCGAGGCAGCCTTTCCACGGCGCTTGCTACGTGCCGTGAAAAGGCTGTTTGGTTCAGTGGAACGCGGCGTCCGTGGCCGTCAACGCTTTTACAGCGATCAAGGTTCGGCCGTCAGGGTCCTGCGATGTCCTGCTTGTCGATGTCGCTTAGGGATTGAGCATCCCTGCCCCACATCGCGGCCTGTGTTCGGTTCTGAACCTTGATTTTGCGGAGCAGCGTTTTTACGTAAACCTTGACCGTAGCCTCGGCGATACCGATCGAAAGGGCTATGTGCTTGTTGGACGCACCGCGCATCAGGTGCGACAGAACCAACCGTTCCCTATCCGATAATCCCCGCGGTCCACCCTTACGCGCCGGGTCGATCGTGCGGGATGCCGTGATTAGCCTGGGATCGACGGATGTGACCCGCGACTGTGCGTCAAGGATCAACTCTTGTGTCACCTCGTTTGCAAATTGTCCGGGGAGCACCAGCGTTCCCTGCAAGATTAAGTCCAGGGATTGCAGGAGGACGGTACGGCTAATCCGATCTTTTACGAGGTAGCAACTTGCTCCCGCCTTCATCGCGGTAAAGGCTTCATCGATCCTAAAGCGTTCGCTCAACACAATGACGCTCACAGCCTTATGAGTCGCCTTCCACTGCGACAAGTCCGAAATCAACGTGTCCGTATCGTTACCGAGGCCAAGTAATAGAACCTGATCAGCGTCGCCCGGAACCGGTTCAGGCAAGTCCATGAGGCAGGAAGCGGACGCCGAAATATGAAAATTGGTATCCGCCAGTAAGTGGACTAGCCCATGCACAACAAGCGCATTCTTGTCTACCACCATGGTGCTAACCGGATGACGATCGGGTTTCATGTGAGGTAGGCCGGAGTACCGGGAAAACGCAGCTCTCGGTTCTCTTCCCGGGGGCTCAACGACTGCCTCACCATCTGTATGCTCATTCCCAATGTGCGTAAGTCCTTGTGTCATTGCCCTTCTACCTCAAAAGAACATCGTTGTTCGAGCAAAGGCCACTAATAAAGTCATTTTTTTGACACTACTTCCCAAGTGTTCGAGAGTACCTCCCGAAAATGTTAGTCACGGTCCTTAATATTGCCCCGGAAAGATCGCTTCACCATCCTGGGAAGAGCACAGAGCGTCAAGCATTCCTACACCATTATCGCATCCGTCCTAAGGATTAATTAAAGTTAATTTTGCGACATAAGTTAAACTTGGTTAATTCCGACGTCGCCTTTTGGAGCGACGGCTGACGCCGTCATTGCCGATGATTGAGAGCAAATCCGTGGGTGGGCGCCGTCTTATACCTCTTTAGAGGTAGTCTTTAATCGACCAATAAGTTGCAATGAGGTGACAAATTGTGGGCATTATGGCGAATGACAATTATAGATTAATACGTCTTAAGTGCACCGGGCTGACCGTCGGGGCCTGACGTCAATCCAGGCTTCTTTTGCCAGTGACAACTGCCGTTTTCGAGCCAACGGAGAAGAATCGAGCGGAGGACACACTCCGGTGCCGGATGAGCCCTACCAATGCCCCGACCGGATGCGTTACTGCCAACTCTTTGGAAGGCACCACTCCAGCCAGTCGGACGTTAAGTGGTGACAGCACGTTCGCCACCCGATGGGGGCTCACGCCGTCGTTTCGGCCATAACCACACCTGACCGGGTGACGTTGTCGGCTCCCAGAATCAAGTGCGTGGTTGATTGCGGTGACAAAAAAGGCCGGCGGTGTGTGCCGCCGGCCTTTCCCATGATTGAACGATCAAACGCCGATATCAGGCCGCCAGAGGGGCGGCAAGCGCATGGCTATCGAGCACCTCGAGCCAGTATGGCGGCGCTTCATGGGCGATCGCCGCGATTCGGCCCTCCTTGGATGGCACATAAGCGCGAATGGCCCGCGCAATCTCATCGACGTCGTGCTGATCTATGCACTTTGCGACATCGTAATGACCGTCCATAGCGAGGAGCGCTCGCAGATAGTGGGCATCGCTGAACCCGTTGACGAGGTAGTCGAGTTCGGTCCAGCCGTCGACCTCCGGGATCGGTATCGGATGCTCGAACGGCTTGGTGACGATCTGCTGTGGCCGTAAGTGGACGTGATAGAATTTCTTGCCCGGCCCTTCGTTGCCGACCTTCTCCGGCGTGGTGAAGAAGATATGCCTGGTCATGACGATAAAGGGAAATCCATCAACCAGCAGCATGCCCCAATGGCCGCCGCCGGCATGCGGGCGTTCCGCGTGATGATACGGGTAGACGGCGACGGCCGCACCGGATTGCCCGATCGGGAAGCGTTTTGCGCCGGCGGCTTGTCCAACCGGCATCCGCCATTCTTCTTCGCTGAATAACAACCCTCGATCCATGTCGTGTCCCTTTTGTTCAGCCTAACTCGTCGAGTTTGAAGATGATTTGCTCGATAAGGTCTTTCGCCACCGTCTCCTCAGGGCGTTGGCACCCCGATCGATTTCAATCGCGCATGGGCACGGGCCGCGCGCGTCTTCATCCCGTCGAGATATGTGCTCACATCGTTTCCCGGCAGGTTCAGCACCTTGAAACCAAGCTGCCAATATTCCTCGATTTGCGCCTCGGTCTCTGCCGATCCCCGAGCGAGCTTGCCATGCGCATTGCAGGCCGCTGCGATCCGCCGCACCGCCGCTTTGAATTTCGGGTGTTCGAGGTCGAGATGAACCCCAAGCTGCGCGCTCAGGTCGGAGTGCCCATAGGCGATCATGTCGATCCCTTCGACCGCCGCAATCGCCTCGACGTTCTCCAGGCCTTCGAGCGATTCGATCGACGGGAATAGAATGATGTTCTCGTTAGCCCACGGCGCGTATTCGGTGGCGTGGCGGGGGCCGTAGCTTTTGTATCCCGTGTGCGGCCCCTGACCGGAGATGCCCCGGTTGCCGAGCGGCGGATACTTAGCCAGGCGCACGATCGCCCGAGCCTCTTCGGCGGTTTCGACCTCGGACACCTGGATACCCATGATGCCCTGGTCCAGGATGCCGGGGATGAGATGCGCGAACGATTTGTGGAGCCGCACGATTGCCGAGACATTCGTGGCCTGGAACCAGCTCGCCAAATTGGCGATCGTTTGGATGTCGAACGCCCCGTGTTCGTGGTCGATCGCGCAGTAATCGAAGCCGGCTGCCTCGATGATCCAGGGCACGCCGCGTGAGGCGAACTCCTTGAGCCCGGTGCCCAGCGCCGCCCGTCCTTCGCGCACTGCGCGCCGTATGCTGTTTTCCTTCATGATTCGTTCCAAGCTTCCGTCGTGTTATGCCGCGATAATAGGGCCCGCGCAGTGAAGCGCAACGCGAACTGACCGCCGCCGGGAACCGGGATCAAGGTTGCAATGGATTTGACAAAACTCTGAGCGATGCGGCGAACTCAGCAACGCAAAAGTGTCGGGCGCAAACGCCATTGCTGTAAATACAGACCGCATCTACCGGCTCGGTGCCGCCACCCGGCGCAATCCTTGTTACCTGCATGCTGTGAGATGGGTCGCCCTGACCTCATGTGGACGTGTGGTATAGGTGAGACCGCGGATGCACTGCATCTACAAGGTCCGACCAATAATTGACGCTCCCATCGTTATTTGACGCCAGCGTGTCCCAGGGATTCGGCAAGGTGTCCGGGGTAGCGTAGACGTAACTGCTGTTGTGGTCGCTCGCGAGTTGCACGACCGTGCGCATATCCGCCGCGGTGGGGACTGCGTAGACTAGATCGGCAAAGGTCGTGTTGGAGTTCTCGACCCACGCCGGCACGGCTGTATTGACATAAGTATCATAGGAACCTTCAAAGGCGACATGCGTGATCTGCATGTTGTGGCCAGCGTGCAGCCCTTCGACAAAAGACTGGTCAGGATAAACTCCCTCGTTGAGGGTAACATCGTTACCTGGGGTGACTGCGGCAACGTCGTTCACGAGATCTTGGTAATATGCGAGATGCGCGGGATCGCCGGCGACGCGATCGAAGAAGATGCCGTCAACGCCGTACCAGTCGTTGTAAGCATCGATCTGGGCTTTAACCGTGGCCGGATCGATCGCGCCGTAATCGGTATCAATGTAACCCAGGATGGAGATACCGGAGGCTTGAGCCGCCTGCACTTGGGCAAGCATGTCCGGGTTCGCGGTAGCGCCGGGGCCGCTCGCAGGATTGACCACGGCAACCTGATCCTGGCTGTGGTTCGCCTCAAGCATCTGCCACGCCGGAAGCGCCGTATTGTACGCTGGGACTAAGATGTCGAGATTAACGTCGTAGTGGTGGTGCACGTTTCAATCCTTGGCTTCCAGGAAGGATAGCAACGAGCAAACACCAATTTCGAAATATTTTATATTAACTATAAAGGATTACCGCGGACGAGGATTTGGTGGTCTTCTGCAAGTTATTGACTGTGACTGCGACCGGCCAATGTCTTGCCGTCGCGTTTCTATAGGGTTACCAAAAGAGAAACGCCGGCATGAGGCGCCGAATGCGTCTCGTTTAGGTTGATAAACGAGGCCGCCGGCGAATTGCTGGTGACGATGGCGGAGGGCGACAAAGCGGAGCCGATCAAAACTCGCTGCCCAGCGCGGCCCCTTTGGGTTTGGTTATCCCAAAGGTTTCCCGAACCGTAACGTCCCTGATTATTTGGCGTCCCCGACAGGACTCGAACCTGTGACCCCCGGTTTAGGAAACCGATGCTCTATCCAGCTGAGCTACGGGGACTTAATTAAATTTCAATGACTTACCGACACCTTCGCCGTTCCTTGTCTCAGCATTGTCTCCGACTAACGCTGGATCAGCATACCGCGCGGCATCCCAGGTGTCATTGCCGCTATTTTTACGGCTGCGAGTGCGAGCTCCGCACTGGTGCTCTGAGCTCCCGCGATGGGCACGCGGATCGCAGTGGGGCGCACGTGGTTCGAACGCCGGAGCGTCGCCCTTTTTGGCCTTTAGCGTCGAGAATCTCAACAAATCTACCACCACCTTGTTCTCATCCCCAGGCGCGGCGACGTCCGCAAAGGATGAGAAAAGCGGAAACTCGCGAAAGCCTTCCCGCCGGCTGCTGGGCGCCGTGAGCGGTCATTGCTCCCAATCGTCATTTCGATCGAGGCCGATCAATTACAGCGGAAACGAACTGGAGGGACTATCCAGCGGTGAGCTTAAATTTTAGCTCGGACATGGCCTTGCCGAGTTTAGTTTTGCAGAAGATTTGAACCTCGCCGGCGGTCGAATTCAAATTGATGTGCCTGCGTCGTAAGTCTACAGGAATAATCGGAGGCAATCATATGGAAAAGATCGCCCGAGGGGCGGGTCCTTCTGTTGGGCTTTCCGCGATGTCCGGCCTGCCAGGCATCCATTACATGTTTTGGTCCGTACTTCGACAGCGCACCGTCAGCGGGTCCGGGCTTCTATGTTTTTGATCCTGGACTCGTTTTGCGCCTTTCGTCCAAGGTCATTAGATTGGTTTTGGCTTCCACGAAGGCAGTGCGTCTCGCAAGGAAAAGATCAGGGATGATTGCCAGGCAACTCTACGACCCTCGTAACGAGCACGACGCCTGCGGCGTCGGCTTTATCGCGAACATAAGGGGCCAAAAATCGCACGATATCATTAAGAGCGGGCTGCAGATCCTGCTCAACCTTGACCACCGCAGCGCGGTCGGAGCCGACCCGCTGATGGGCGACGGTGCCGGCTGTCTGATCCAGATGCCGGACGCGCTGCTGCGCCATTGGGCCGACGAACGGGGAATCGAACTGCCGCCGGAAGGCCGCTACGCGGTCGCGATGTGCTTTCTGCCGCGCGACGAGCGGGTGCGTTCGTTTGCAATGGCGCATTTCGAGCATTTCATCCGCGCTGAGGGGCAACGCCTTGTCGCCTGGCGCGATGTCGGAGTGAGCCTCGACGGCCTCGGGAGGCGGGTCATCGAGACGATGCCGTATATCGCGCAGGCCATCGTCGCGGCCGCCCCCGGCGTGCGAGATCAGGATGCGTTTGAACGCAAGATCCTGACGATCCGCAAGCAGACGCTGAACAGCCTGTTCAAGCTGGCGCAGGAAAAGGGTTTGCCGGGGCTGCCCGAATTCTACATGCCGTCCTTTTCGACCCGCACCGTGGTCTATAAGGGTCTGCTGCTGGCTGGGCAGGTCGAGAGCTTCTACGACGATCTTCGCAACCCGCTGACCGTGTCAGCGCTGGCCATGGTGCATCAGCGGTTCTCGACTAACACATTTCCATCCTGGCGGTTGGCTCAACCCTATCGTCTTATCTGTCATAATGGCGAAATCAACACGGTGCGCGGCAACACCAACTGGATGGCGGCACGCCGGCAGGCGACGTCGTCCGACCTGCTCGGCAGCGATCTCGCCAAGATGGTGCCGCTGATCGGGGCCGGGCAGTCGGACACGGCGTGCCTCGACAACGCGCTGGAATTGCTGGTCCTCGGCGGCGGCTATTCGCTGGCGCATGCGATGATGATGCTGATCCCGGAAGCCTGGGCCGATCCGCTGATGGACCCGGACCGGCGCGCCTTTTACGAATATCACGCCGCGTTGATGGAGCCGTGGGACGGCCCCGCTGCGATCGCCTTTTCCGATGGCCGCCAGATCGGTGCCACACTCGATCGCAACGGGTTGAGGCCGGCGCGCTACATCCTGACCGATGATGATCGGCTGATCCTCGCCTCGGAAGCCGGCGTCTTGCCGGTGCCGGAGGAGAAGATCGTCAAGAAATGGCGGTTGCAGCCCGGCAAAATGCTGCTGATCGACCTCGAAGAAGGCCGCATCATCAGCGATGACGAGATCAAGCAGAAACTCGCCGCCGAGCATCCCTATGACGCCTGGCTGAAGCAGACCCAGTACAAGCTCGAAGAGCTGCCGGAGGCGCCGGAAGCGGTGGTGCCGCATGTGTCGAACGACCCGTCCACCCGGCTCGATCTGCAGCAGGCCTTTGGCTACACCCAGGAAGACATGCAGTTCTTCCTCGAGCCGATGGCGCGCGAGGGTGATGATCCCGTCGGCTCGATGGGCACCGACACGCCGATCGCCGCGTTCTCGAACCGGCCAAGACTGCTCTACAACTACTTCAAGCAGAATTTCGCCCAGGTCACCAACCCGCCGATCGACCCGATCCGCGAGCAATTGGTGATGTCGCTGATCTCGATGATCGGCCCGCGCCCCAACCTGTTGAGCCACGAGGTTGGCACTCATCACCGGCTTGAGGTCGCGCAACCCATCCTCACCGATGAGGAGCTCGCGAAGATCCGCAACATCGAGGGGCTGGTCGACGGCAAGTTCAAGACCGATACGCTCGACATCACCTGGCCGGTGGCAGACGGCGCCGCCGGCATCAAGGCGGCGCTGGACCGTCTCTGCGCCGAGGCAACCGCGGCGGTGCAGGCGGGCCACAATATCCTGATCCTGTCGGATCGCGGCGTGTCGCTGGAACGGGTGCCGATCCCGGCCCTGCTCGCCACATCGGCGGTGCATCACCACCTGATCCGCGAGGGTCTGCGCACCAGCACCGGCATCGTCGTCGAGACCGGCGACGCCCGCGAGGTGCATCATTTCTGCGTCCTCGCCGGCTATGGCGCCGAGGCGATCAACCCCTATCTCGCCTTTGCCACGCTGGAGCAGATCCGCACCGAAAACGGCCTGCCGCTCAAGGTCTACGAGGTGCAGAAAAACTTCATCAAGGCGATCGGCAAGGGCATCCTCAAAGTGATGTCCAAGATGGGCATCTCGACCTATCAGTCTTATTGCGGCGCGCAGATCTTTGACGCAGTCGGGCTGCAAGACGCGTTTGTCGACCAGTATTTTACCGGCACCGCGACGACGATCGAAGGCGCCGATCTGAAGGCCATTGCCGAAGAGGCGCTGGTGCGGCATGCGCGCGCCTATGGCGACAACCCGATCTATCGCCAGATGCTCGACGTCGGCGGCGACTACGCCTTCCGGCTGCGTGGCGAAGCGCATGCCTGGACGCCGCAATCGATCGCCAAGTTGCAGCACGCCGTGCGCGACAACTCGGCGACCGACTACAAGGCCTTCGCCGCGACGATTAACGACCAGAGCGAACGCCTGCTGACGATCCGCGGATTGATGCAGTTCCGCATGGCCGAAAAGCCCGTGCCGATCGAGGAGGTCGAGCCGGCCGCGTCAATCGTCAAGCGCTTTGCCACCGGCGCGATGAGCTTTGGCTCGATCAGCCGCGAGGCGCACACGACGCTCGCCATTGCGATGAATCGCATCGGTGGCAAATCCAACACCGGCGAGGGTGGCGAGGAAGCGGAGCGCTTCATGCCGATGCCCAACGGCGACTCCAAACGTTCGGCGATCAAGCAGGTTGCCTCGGGCCGCTTTGGCGTCACCGCCGAGTATCTGGTCAACGCCGATGTCCTGCAGATTAAGATGGCGCAGGGTGCCAGCCCCGGCGAGGGCGGTTATCTACCTAGCAGGAAGGTAAGTGGAGAGGTGGCCCGCTTGCGCCGGTCGACGCCGGGCGTCGAGCTTTTTTCTCCACCTGCGCAACAGGACGTGTTCTCGATCGAGGATCTCGCCCAGCTTGTCTACGACCTCAAAAACGCGAATCCGGCCGCCGATGTGTCGGTGAAATTGGTATCGGAGGTCGGGGTTGGCACGGCCGCGGCTGGTGTTAGTAAGGCGCGTGCCGACCATGTCACGATCGCCGGGTTTGAGGGCGGCACCGGCGCCAGCCCGCTGACCTCACTGACGCATGCCGGCTCGCCCTGGGAGATCGGCCTCGCCGAAACCCAGCAGACCCTGGTGCGCAACGGGTTGCGCGGCCGCATCGCTGTGCAGGTCGATGGTGGTCTCAGAACTGGCCGCGACGTCGTGGTCGGCGCGCTGCTCGGCGCCGACGAGTTTGGCTTCGCCACCGCGCCGCTAATTGCTGCCGGCTGCATCATGATGCGCAAATGCCACCTCAACACCTGCCCCGTTGGCGTCGCGACACAGGACCCGGTATTGCGGGCGCGCTTCACCGGCCAGCCGGAGCACGTCATCAACTACTTCTTCTTCGTTGCTGAGGAAGTGCGCGAATGGATGGCGCAACTCGGCTTGCGCCGCTTCGATGACATGGTCGGCCGCGTCGACAAGCTCGACATGATCCGCGCCATCAACCATTGGAAGGCGAAAGGGGTAGACTTATCGCGCGTCCTCTACCAGGAGCACGCCGCACCAGGCGTTGCGATCTGTCATTGCGAGCGCCAGGATCACGGGCTCGATATGGCGCTCGACAACGAGCTGATCGCCGAGTCACGCAATGCGATCGACAGTCGTCAACCGGTGCGGATCGAAAAGCCGATCCGCAACGTCAACCGCACCGTCGGCGCGATGCTGTCGGGCGAGATCGCAAAGAAATACGGCCATGGCGGTCTGCCCGAAGACACGATCTGGGCCAAGTTCTACGGCCAGGCCGGACAGAGCTTTGGTGCCTTCCTGGCTCACGGTGTGACCCTCGAACTGCATGGCGACGCCAACGACTACGTCGGCAAGGGCTTGTCAGGCGGTCGGCTTATCGTGCGGCAGCCAAACTCAGCAAGCCGCGAACCAACCGAAAACATCATCATCGGCAACACCGTGCTGTACGGTGCGACCGCCGGCGAGGCGTATTTCGAGGGCGTTGCCGGCGAGCGTTTCGCGGTGCGCAACTCCGGCGCCATCGCGGTCGTCGAGGGCACCGGCGATCACGGCTGCGAATACATGACCGGCGGCGTCGTCGCCGTGCTCGGCGATACCGGGCGCAATTTCGCGGCCGGCATGTCGGGCGGCGTCGCCTATGTCTACGACCCTAGTGGCGGCTTCACCAACGTGTGTAACGCCGCCGATGTCGAACTCGAAAGCATCGCCCCGGTCGATGGCGACGATGACGAGGAAGGCCGTCCGACTCAGCAGCCCCCGAGTGCAGACGACAACGGTATGGGCGATCTTCAACGATTCGACGCGCAGCGTCTCCGCATCCTGGTCGAACGTCATCTCTTGATGACCGGAAGCGCCCGAGCACGCTACTTACTGGAAAACTGGACGCATGTTCTTGCCAATTTCGTGAAAGTCATGCCGCGTGCGTACCGCCAATCGCTCTTGGAGCGGCGCGGAGAACAAGATGTATTAACTACGCCAATAGAACGGCTCGGCAGTCACGAAGAACCAACAGGAAATCGATATCAAGTTACCAATGCTCCACGCTACGTGTCGCCGATCCTAGACACAGCAGATCGTACTCTGCTTATGTCGGAGAAGCCCGTCGCGCCGCACGAGACATTTCGCCCTATTGCCACTACGCGGCACTTTTCTGCTGAGCAATTATCTATATTGGAAAGCCTTCTAAATAGTGACGATTTATCTCAGCTCGGTCATATCGGCGACAGTATTTCAAGCTCGATCCCTCACGATCTTCTAACAGCGATCTTAGAGGCGACTGACACTTTCCGCGCCACATTATCAAACATTTCTCGGACGCAAGTACTCTTCGTTACCTCAAAGAGCAGGTCGATCCGCGAACATCACAGTCGACAAATTCTAGAAGATCTAGAGAAGGTAAAATCCCAACTTTCCGGAGAGGATAACGTCGCCCGACGCCAACTACTATCTGCGGCCGAGAGGTGGCGCGAGATCGCAAATCACCAATACCGCGACCTTTCGAAAGGTGTTCCGCAGCCGTTTTTTCGAGCAGGTGCTCCCGTTGACCCTGAATCCGTGGCATTCGTATCGCGCCAAGACATCTTCGACGATATCACCAATGAGATCTTTGACGGAACTGGATGCCCTGGCATCGTCTTGTATGGACGAAGGCGAACGGGAAAAACAACTATTCTAAAAAATCTGGAAAAATTACTTCGAGACGGGCTGATATCGATCGTTCACGATATGAAGGATCCGCATTTATCGACTTCTACGGAATCTTTCTCCGGCACCATTATATCGTCTATAAGTGAGAAGCTGGGAAGCAGCAAATTCGGCTCTCTCGGAGTGCCAAATCTTGTAACGTTGACCGAGACTTTACGCCGGGCTAACGCGATCGCCAAGGAAACAAAAAAACACATAGTCGTCGCGATTGACGAATATGAAGAAATCGATACGGGCATCAGAGAAGGCGCGCTTGCAAAGGAGATTCTTTCGACAATACGCCACATCATAGAGACGAATGAGCGGATTACATGGATTTTCGCGGGAAGTCACAGCTTAGAGGAGCTGAGCTATCCTGGATGGAATTCAAATCTCATCAGTGCGACCACGATTAATGTCCCATTGTTCTCACCAAGTCAAACAAGAGAATTACTGACGGATCCACTGCGCTATTCACCTCGTTATGCCAATGACGTGGATGGCAGACCTCGGGTCCCAGAATCATTATGGTCCGAAGGCGGTATACAGATAATTCATGACGAAGCCGGCGGCTGGCCCCACCTTGTTCAGCTGATAGCCGAAACATTGACGAACATGCTCCGGTATCAAGGATTGGCTCAAGCTGATAGAAGTTTTTTAGAGAGCGCGATATGCAGAGCAGTAGAGAGAGGCAATGGTGTTCTCCGCGAGCTCATCACCGAAGAGGCCAGCAAAGAAGAGCGCTCGTACTTACAAAATTTTAAGTATAGAGATTTGCAAGCGCCCCCGGAAAGCCCTAGCGTCCGCGCGTCCCTTCGACGCAGATTATTGATCATTGAAGATGAATCTGGTTGGAAGCTTCGCGTGCCGCTAATGCGGCGGTGGCTTCGTACTGCGGGTGACCTGCTTTAGACGCCCGTCGTTAGCGCACGGCTGTTTCAGATTGGGTTGTCGCGCCAACAGGATCAGGTAAGCGGTCTTTGGAATAGGAGGCCAAAGAGTGAGCGAGGTAGATATACTAATTGCGACAGCATTGGAATTGGAGCTCGATGCAATTCGCGACGCTGCGACATGGACCCCCGAGCGGCGAACTGGAGTGAGGACCTGGGATCTGACCGATACTCTGATCCCCGGATGCATTTTCGGAGACTACGAGCTTCTAAACTCTGGTTCCATAAGAGTTGGGCTGTCACGACCAACCAGGATGGGGGGAGCCTCTACTGCCGCCAACATCTCCTCTCTTCTCAACCGCCTCCAACCGCGATTTCTCGCAATGTGCGGGACATGTGCTGGCAATCCCGGGGAGGTTGCGCTCGGTGATGTGGTAATCGCCAATACTGTTTTTCAGTATGACGAAGGCAAGCGGACCACGCTGGGATTTCAAGGTGATATCTTTACTCTTCCAATGAGTATGCAGTGGTTGCAACGGGCGAAAGGGTTACGACCTGAGGGTCTGCCGAGCCACGGGCCCGCGTCGGAACGTGACGCCATCATCTGGTTACTGGAACGGCTTACCTTGGGTGACGACCCCGCATCGCACCCCGCCAGGAATCGGTACTTTCCGGACCACACGTGGGAAGAGCGGATTAGGAGTGTAGAAAGAGATGGACTACTCCGTCGTCGCGGGCGAACGTTTGTTATCACTAAGCTCGGCAAAGAGTTTTTAGATCATCATTTAGCATATAATATTAATCCCCCTAAGCAACTTCCATTTAAGATTGTTGTAGGGCCCATGGCGAGTGGCAATGCGGTCGCGAAGGATGGCGTTACATGGGACATGCTGAAGTCCGTTGGGCAACGGTCTGCGGTAGCTGTCGAAATGGAAGCTGCCGGCATCGGGATTGCTAGTTATAGCCATGGACTGAGCAATTGGATAGTGGCGAAAGGTGTAATGGACCATGCCGATCCTAACAAAAACGACCGATATCAAGCGTTTGCCGCCCGCGCATCCGCGGAGGTTCTCTTGCTATTTTTAGAAGGCGTGATATGTGAAGAAAGTCAGAACGCGGCGCTGCTAACAATTGAACAGGATGCCCCGGCCACTAAAGAGGTCGTTGATCAAACATCGCATGACTCAGCCTGGCTACAGGCTCGATTTGACTTGGACGAGATCGTTCGCGATCATTACTGCGCCAATATCGTTGCCGCAGAGGGCACCGAATGGCGTTCGCTAATTGATGATTTTTGTTGCACCCGCAACTGCCCACAATCAAAAGTTGACCTTCACGATCCTGCCACACGAAGGCGCAGGGGTTTTGTTCAAGCCATTATTGATAATTTTGGAATTGGCGGCGCCGTTGTTTCGCCACCGGACGATCTCATTCTGCTGTCACAATGCATCAAAAAAATGCTAGATCCTATAATCATTATACAGCATTTCGATTTTATACGAGAATGGTCTCTCAGAGACCAAAGGCAAGTCCTATCTGCATTTGCATTCTTTGTTGAGCAAAAGCGAGTCTCCATAATTCTTCACTCGAGAGAGGGATTTCACGCTCTTATACCCAGGGAGCATTGGGTATCACCTTTCCGGCCGGAAGAGATTAGGCTTTGGCATTCCGGAGATTCCAGACGATAGAGGTCGTGCACCGGCGACGGAGACGCAAAATTGGGTGGGTGGCTCTGCGACAGGGCGGCGGCAGCTTTGGGGCAATTCCAGCCCCCTATACATTTTGGCCGGTCGGCAGCTCAGCGCCTCAAGCAGACCTTGTCCGGGGCGGATGAGCGTCCGCAGCTGTCATCGGCAAACGCTGACACGGGATGGATGACGAAATATATTCCGTCCGCTCGCACAACGTCACCGAAGGGGAGGGCCTCGCGTGCAGGATCTTCCAATGGCTCAGCGTATCGGCGACCACCAGTAATAGGAGGTGATCGGTATCCGGTACGGCGGCGTTGGCTGATCAAAGCTTGGGAAGCTTCTGCTCTGCCATTGAGCTACACCCGCAAACCATTTTATATCAGAGACTTAGACCCTTCTGACTTTGGGCTTGGCACCGATTTGGCACCGCGCCTCACGACGTTGGTGAATCTAGCCGCCCCAGCATCGGCGCGCAAGCTTACCGCGGTGCTTCTTCACCCAGAGCATACAAGCTCAAGCTCGGATAGGAGGCTCCATCAAAACGCTGGCGCGCGGAACCGCGGTCAATAAGATCTCGAACGAAACGGATATTCGGATAGTCTGCTGTCGGCACTATGCCGACGCGGAATGACTGCTTAAAGCCCGTGGCCCGGCCTACGGCGGCCTTGTGCGGGGACAGCCGGAACCCCGGTCCTCGAAGATGGGGCGATCTGACGGGAGCGGCTTCAACCGATATCGAGCCTAATTAGCACCGGCGGTGCGGCTGGCTCTAGGCAAGAGGTGCAGCCCTGTTGCACTCGCATAAAATGCTGCGCCGAAGCGATCTACAACTCTATACTATCTAATAAGGCCACGAGTTTATCGCCTTTCGGATGCAAATCTGGAGGCTTTTGAGTCGCCATGAATTTTCGCATGGCTGTCTGTAGTTTGGTGACTTCAATAAAATTACTTTGTCGTATACGCCACTCAGCCTCTTGGAGGGGGAGGTTGGGATATTCCAGCGCTGCGAATGGCTTAATGTAAACGGCGCGCCCTAGTTCGAAGCCGTAGCGTAACCACGCAAGACCATCGAAGATGTCAGCTCCCGCAAGGAAGTACAACGGTGTTCGTATTGGATCTAGGCCACCAAAAATATGGACCGGCAAGTCATCAAGCCCTATCCGATCCAGTTGCTGGCGCAAGCTCGCGATGACCCGAAGTTGGTCGACCAAGCTTGCGCCTGCCTCCTTTTCGGTCACTCCTACAACGTCAATCTTACTTAAAGCCTCCACATGACTGCTAAATTGGTTAATTAAACCCGCAATTGGTACGCGCTCAGTGGGTTTCAGCAATAGTTCCCGACCAAGCTCACGCCCGGGGCAGAGTGAAACTGCAGATTCGATCTGCTGCCCTAGATCGTCAGAAGGGCAGTCGTAGTTGACAGCCACAGTGCGCACATCATGGGGCCATTCTTCGAGAGCCCTGAAATATTGCTCCGTCGACAGTTTTTCATGTTTCTTAAGCCGGAGATTTTCGTAACCCCCACTGTCGATGAAAGTTAAAGGGAGATTAAATGTAGCCTTTTCCCCCTGGCTACTAGATAAGTTGCCATGATGCAGATCAAATGCACTTATAAGGATGGGGCCGAACACAATATCCCCAATCCGAGCAACAGTGTCCGGCAAATCACTATCGAGCGCTTGACTAGAAAAGGATGGAAGCGGCAAGGGCGTCTGAGCAACGACGCTCCTCCCAATGCGCACGCTGCGGCTCTTGCAAACCGGCTTCATCGTGCTCCCATGAGCTCCATGCCTGTTAGATATATTGGTAGGTCAACGGCCGATGATCAGCTCATCTAACTATACGCGCTATGGCCCCTGAGGGGCCAACTTCGTTTGATCCTCCGATCCTAATGCTTGCGTATCGCTGTCGGTTGCCGTTGGCGCCAATGCCGGTAATTGATGCATAATTGTATGAAGGTTTTGGAGTAGAGCGCGTAGTGCAGGCGCGCCTTGCGCAAGCTCTCCGAGCTCGGCCAGAAGCACAGCCAGTCGCTGATCCTGCTGCGCGGGCAATTTTCCCGATTCCTGGAGCGTGCCGAGATACTTAGCGATCTTGCGTATTTTCGCATGCCTCAAGCGCGAGACCGTACTCTGGTTCACTCGGAAGAGTTTTGCCAAGCACGCATCGGACAGGCCGCTGCTGGAGAGGATTGCTGCGAATTGAGCAGCATTGAGAGGCGCAACCATCTTGCCGTTTATGCATATTATATGCATAAACGGCAAGATGCGGCTCCCAGGACGTCAGCAAGTTTGGGTCGGCTTCGGCGACGGCGCGCGCCTCCTCGACCTACCGCCCAGTAACGAGGAACTTATGCCGGGTGTCCGGTGGGGTTCCGCCGCCAACCCTTTTTCTCCGGCTTACTGGGCGGCCCGCTGTGCATGGCAGTCGGAGACTGGCCCGAAGTTTCAGATGCGGGACGGGTGTCTTGTCGAAGAGCTCGGCTTTTGTCTGCTTGGCGGCTACGGAATCCGATATGAAATGAACTCTCTAGCCTTTGACCGCCTAAAGTCACAGGGTGTATTCGATTTGAAATCGTCCTGGCCAGAGCCGAGCATAGCTGAGCTATTGCTCCAGCCCTTTGTCTCCCAGGACCGGACTATTCGATATCGGTTCCCTAATCAACGAGCTCAGCGCATCGCGAGAATGCGAGCGAGTTTGATACGAACAGATTTTCTCTCACTTTCGCCGGAAACGCTTCGAAATACACTGCAATCGCTCGACGGTGTCGGACCTAAAACAGCGGCCTGGGTGATTCGCAACCTCTTAGGATCGGACAATGTGGCGATACTGGATATTCACGTAGTCCGCGTATGCCAGCTCATCGGATTGTTCCCCGCTGGCACCAGATTGCCCCGCGATTACCAACTGCTGGAGAGGCTGTTTCTCTCCTTTGCTCAGAAGATTGGGGCGCGTCCGTCACTCCTGGATGAAGCGATGTGGAGCGAAGCGCGCACCGTTTTGCCTCGAAGGCTTCTCGTTGACACCGCCTTCGCTTCGAAGGACGCTTAGGGATCACTCAGGAGGTGAGCGTATGGGCGGTCGGCCCGGCCCAAGCAGCCCGCGTTCGTCCGACGCTCGCCAGACGGAGCAGAAAGCGGGTGGTGAAGCATCGGGTGGGCTCGAATGCCCGACTTCCCTAAACGCGAGCATAGCTGGGCCGAGCACTGGCATCGTGCAGGGCGCTTGGCTCGATGTTCAGCTCGACAGTTCTACCAATCCGCACCGTGCCGTCCTGGTGGATATTGCCTCCGGCCAAATCGTCGGAGCGCTTATGGGTGTGCCGAACCTCGCCCTCTTGCTGCAATGCCTAGAACAGGGGGTGGCATATCGCGCATATGTCGCAGCGGTCGCAGGCGGCCGAATCGACATAACACTCGCTCGGCAATGAGGTCGTGATAGTCGCCGGCGGCACGTATACCGAAGAGTGTATTGCTCCGGCTTGGACCGCGTTGCTAGGCTCTGGAGGCCGCGCCGCGCTAACGCTGCAACAATTTGAACCGGTCGAATTCCACACATTTTATCCAGACTCTGAAGAGATTAACGTAAATTTTGGTATTCGCGCAGTGGCGCATGCGTCACTGGCGCCGATTACGTTCCGGTACCTTCACCCGCTTGCCCTTCCGACGGTAGATGGGTTGCACACAAGCGTCATTACGTCACCGCATCTCACAGGTGAGAGCGTGTTGAGGTTCGGCTGTGTAGAAGGGGATTTCGTTATTCACGCGCGCGATGCCATTTACGATCCGCAAGGCAGTGCATTGCCCTTCAGAATGAATGGTTCCAGTGCTGAACGGCTCGCATTGGTCCTGAACGCATTTGAGACGTGCTTTTTTGGTAAAAGCGACAACATATCCACTGCTGCTTCGACACTATTGAGCAGTGAGGGCGCTGACGTCGTCGTAGTTAAGTGCGGTCCGGCGGGTGCGATCGTCTTCTCCAGCGATCTTCCTAACCCACTTATCGTTCCCGCGTTCAGAACGGACGTGGTGAACAAGATCGGATCGGGCGACGTATTTTCCGCAATGTTTGCGCACTACTGGTCCACGTGCCGACTCGATGCGTTTACCGCCGCCAACCAGGCCTCATTACAAGTAGCCGAGTATGTTCAAACTCGCCTTCTGCCGCGCTCAGTCAAACCTCCCTCCAGAGAGGAGGTTACCGGTGACGTCAGTCGGGTCCATATATTGCTCGCAGCAGACGTCGACACTACACCGGCGCTTTGGCTGGCGCACGAGGCGCGAGCTGCGCTGCATAGGCTGGGCGTCGCTGGGGTTTTAATGCCTCAGCCGCACGAGCGAATGTCATTGGATAGCATGTTAACCACATGCAACGCAGTGCTTGCACTACCGAGAACTAAAGGAGGCAAGGCAGCACTGATTTCTATAGCAGCGAAAGATCGCGCGAAACCTTGCATAGCGTTCTCTGAAACCACTGATGTATCAGAAGAGCTTTCGAGTGTCGGCGCAAAGGTCATCCGGGATTTCGCGGCTAGCATCTACGCAGTTGTGTGGAGTGCACTTTGAAGGTCCTATTGTTTTCCGGCGGCGTCGACTCCACGGTTTTGGCATGGTGGCTTAGACCGGAACGACTGCTTTTTGTAAAATATGGTCAGGTCGCAGCGGTTGGCGAGCAGAGGGCGGCAGAGATCATCGCCTCGGAGCTGGACCTGATGCTCGATATACGGACGATAGATTTACGCGCGTTCGGGCACGGTATCATGAGTGGCGGTCGTTCGCTCAATCCGCATGCGCCAGAGTTCTGGCCCTACCGAAACCAAATGCTCGTAACGCTGGCTGCTATGGCCTATGCAGACGAGGAACCTGAATCAATCATACTTGGTAGCGTGGCGGGCGACGAAGTGCATCCGGATGGAACAGGCGCCTTCCGAGCCGCGATGAATAACCTCCTTCGTGTACAGTCCCAGACTAAATTGGATACCCCGGCAGCCGAGCTCACAACTGAAGAACTCATCAGACAGTCTTCCGTGTCACCGGATCTTCTTGGATGGACATTCTCCTGTCATACAGGAGAATGGGCTTGTGGTACCTGTAGAGGATGCGTCAAGCACGAGCAGGTTTTGGCATACGCCTTCAATCAGAAGGAGTAGCATGATGCAAGACGATGTCAAGCTCGCGCTTGAGCACGCTTGGCGGCATTTTCAACTTCACGCACAACAGAGGATAAGTGTTTTCAATTTCTATGTTGCAACGGCGAGCTTGTTAATCGCAGGCCTCGCTTTCACGTTCCAAGCGGCGCGCCCTATTTGGGCATTCGGTGTAGCGGCAGGAATATTGCTTACTTTCCTTTCGGTATTGTTCTGGAAATTGGATTCACGAGTATCTAGCATTATCAAATCGTCCGAGGATGTGATGGCTAAGGCGGAGGCGCAGCTGATCAGCGATACCAATCTGCGGACCGTCTCAGTGGAACGAGAGATGACCGCCTCCACACCGTTCGCATGGCACAAGGCGTGGACTTATGGTCAGACATTCCGGCGAATTTTCTTTGTCATGGCAGCGATTGGATTAGGTGGAGCTGGTTGGTCTCTTTATCGTGTCTACCAGCCTGTGGCGGATCAGCCCACAGCGAGCTCGCAAGGGCGAGGCGACACGATCTCCGGCGGGGAGCCCGCCGGTTCCCGCCCACCTTTACCAAGCGGGCCATCAGCGCCGCGTTAAAGCTAGAGGCTCGATCCGTGGTCCGTTATTGGACTACACACCACCAACCATCAGAAGGATGTTTTCACCGCTGAGCTGGGGCACAAGATGGATGAATGATCGTCCACCACCTAACCTGGAGCTGGATCGGGTAAGAAAAGCACCCCGTTTATGGCGGGGCGCTCGGATCAATACTCGCTGGCGAGCATGATCGTAAGGACGCGGGTTGTTTTTGATGGGTCAGCTGGGTCTTCCGAGCCAAATTCCATCGCCACGTCGTAATAATCGAGTTTGAAAAAGAGCTTCTGCCCCGCGACTTCAAAGCTCCCGAAATCGTGTTCTTTGTGCGGGTCGTTATCGGCGTTGAACTCGCTGAAGGTCGCCACCCGCCGGATGACGAGAGCCTTCACGTCGGAGGGAAGAGCATCGATGCCGGCGGTGAGCATCACGCGTCCGCCGGTCATCGTCGTCCGGAACTGACGTGACCCCCGTTTTTCATCCAGTCGGAACGAGAGTCCTGGGTTGATTTGAACCTTCTGTTTCGTGGGTGGCAAGAGGCCGGGGCGCGGAGCCCCAGCGAAGCGCAGCGTCCCGGCCGGCCTCGCCGCTGAGGGTGCT
>DATAUE010000027.1:0-58553 GCA_036268425.1 Allostellaceae bacterium | reverse complement strand
TGCTCGCTTCATCGTCCGTCCCTCTCGTTGGGCCGGACTCTAGCTCCGCCTGGAGGAGTTTCAGGGGGTCACGTCAGAGGCCAAGCTTTTCGGCGTACCAGTGCCGCGCCCGGGCTAAGTCCTGCGCCGGCATGCGGGTCGCCACGCCTTTGTACGAATCCGTCATCTGTGCTCTCCTCAGACCTGACGCCTCTAGCCGCCGGTGGAAGGCCCGCCAGGCGATCACGGTCGGTCAACACCGCGTTGTGCCTGGCATGGACGGATATGAACATCTCGAACCCGGCCGCCGGCTTGGCTTTTGCTGTAAGATTTGCTTCACGTGCTATTCGTGATCTCGCGCGAAAGAAGGAAATACAGGAGCATGTCCTTGTGTTCGTGCTCAATTAGGCCTTCACGCCGATAGCCCGCCTTTTCGGCCACTCGCAAAGATGGGGTGTTCCACGGCTCTACGTACAGTTCGAGCCGGCAAACATTGGGAAGCAAGGCGGCCCATCGAGAAATCAGAAGCAGGGCTTGTGTAGCAACATCTTTGCCGCGCGCGGATCGACCGATCCAATATCCAATGGACACTCGCCCTTCCGTAGCATTCTGCAGCGAGAGCCAAGCTTGACCAATTGCCCGATCACCCGGCACGCGCACGATCGCGAACGAGTAGCCTTCTCCATTGGCCGATCTCGACCATTGCCGGCGTATAAATTCCATACCTTCGTTCTCGTTGAAGGTCGCCGGAACAGTCGTCACATGAGGAATGTAGGGATCTGCTGCCGCCTCCTGAACAAGAGGCAGGTCGGAATATTCAAACGCGCGCAATAACAGGCCATCTGCGGAAAGCCGAGGCAATTCAACAGGATTACAGTTGCCTGATGACTCCACAGACGCCTCCTTCATTTTCACCACCGAGTGGCTGGCCTCGCAGGACGTTGTCAAGGCAGCTCGACGGCGCTTTCACACTGCCTTCGCTATGTTCCTAGAGGCATGCAGAACTTCTTCGTCGTGTCTGCGAGGTTATCTCAGCCTCGAGTGCCCTTGATCGCGCTTTTCTGCATCGGCGCGAACGATATCTTGATGACGCGCCACGATGGTACGAGCGAGCTGGTGTCGGCGTATCATCAAATGATGCCCATTGGCTATCGACGATCGCCAGCACGTCCTCGCCAAGGGCCGTCAAGAGAGTCGGATCAGAGAATTGCGGCCCTTGGGCAGCGACCGCAAAGGACTCCATTCGGCTCCAGTCGGTGACAGCCGGAAATGTACCAGGCGCGCTGGATGGATGCCGTTCTGAGTGGCGACGAAGCTTCCGTCTGCCAGCTGGTCGAGGCCGTCCAGAGTCACGGTGGTCACGTCTCGTGGCACGGAGACCGGGCGAATCCGACCGGTGTCAATGTTCAACGTGACGAGACCGGCCGCATAGTCCGCGGTCAAGAGCTGCCCGCCGCCTGCGCTTACCACCATGCCCTGTGGAGATTTGAGCAGTCCCAATCGGCCGACTACGGCGAGCGCCGGCGCACCGGGGGACAGCCTAAAGATCGATCCATCGTTGGCGTCGCTCGCATAGACCGACCTGTCGGGCCCAATGGCAATATCGTTGAGCGCCCGTCCCCCTGCGACCGGCGGCGCGTCATAGCGAGCGCTCAGAGCACCGCTGGCCATATCGAAAGCGAGCAGCGCGGAATGCCCCTGCTGGCTAGCGGTAGCGCCGTCGCTTTGCGTCATCGAGGCCGCGGCGACCCACAGCCGCCCGGCCGCCACGTCGATCCCCATGCCGAGGGGCGACAATCCATCCGGTAATTCGGCGAAGGTTTGTTCCCGGCCGTCCCGGATCACCATGATCCGACGCGCCTGCACACCTGAGATAAACAGCCGTCCGGACATGCCTGGAGCGGCCCCCAATTCGACCGGACACTGGGCGCAACCGTGAGGACCTAGGCTGACGCCTAGGCATGCGCCTATGTCGAACGACACTTCGAGGATAGAGATCATCACCGACCGCGAGCGTCGCCGGCGTTATAGTGCCGAGCATAAGCTGCAACTGGTCGAGGAGACGATGCAGCAGGGCATGACCGTCTCTGCGGTCGCCCGTCTGCACGGCGTCTCACCGAGCCTGCTGTTCAAGTGGAGGCAGTTGATGTCCGAGGGTGGGCGGACAGCCGTCAGAGCCGATGAGGACGTCGTCGGCTCCAGCCGTGTGCGGGAACTCGAAGCACGTGTCCGCGACCTCGAGCGGCTGCTCGGCCGCAAGACGCTTGAGGTGGAAGTGCTGAAGGAAGCACTGTCCTTGGCGCGGGGGAAAAAACCGACCTGGCAGTTGCCGTCGCCGCCACCAGGCGCTTCCCAGTGAAGGTTGTGGCTGACACTCTTGGCGCGGCTCGCTCCAACCTCATCGAGCAAATGCGGGGGCCTGGGAAGCCACGTGGCAGGTATCGGCGACAAGGTGACGATGAGCTGTTGCAAGCCATCTGTCAGCTCACCGACGCACGTTTCACCTACGGCTATCGGCGGATCACCGCACTGCTCAATCGAGCCAGACGCGCTTCAGGCGCCGGTCCTATAAACCACAAACGCGTCTTCCGCCTCATGCGCCAGGCGCAATTGCTGCTACAGCCGTTTGTCGGCCTACGGCCGGTGCGAGCACATGAGGGCAGTGTCATTGCCTTGGCGTCGAACCAACGCTGGTCGTCCGATGTACTGGAAATCAGCTGCTGGAACGGTGAAGTCGTCCGCGTCGCCTTCGCGATCGACACCTGCGACCGGGAGATCATCGCCTGGCACGCCACCACCGCCGGTATCAGCGGTGAAATGGTGCGCGACCTGATGCTTGCCTGCGTCGAGCAACGGTTCGCCGCTACCCGGGCGCCGCATCCTGTTCAATGGCTCGCTGATAACGGTTCCGCTTACACCGCGCGGGAAACGCTGGAGTTCGCCATCGCACTTGGTCTCGTTGCCTGCCTCACCCCGGTGCGAAGCCCCGAGAGCAACGGCGTCAGCGAAGCATTCGTCAAAACACTCAAGCGCGACTACACCAGGATCCAGCCCAGACCAGATGCCACAACCGTACTGCAAATGCTCCCGCTTTGGATCGATGACTACAACCAGAATCATCCCCATAGCGGCTTGCAAATGCGCTCGCCTCATGAGTTCATTAAATGCCATTCGCAACCAGCCCCGTGTCCGGTTTAACGGGGGCAACTCCAATGCCCTCATACGCGATCCCCTCGGCAATGAACGGAGTCGCGGCCCCCGTGAAAATCGTGCGACAGCGACAATGGGGTTCGGCGTTGCGCATGAATTTTGCGCGGATCCGCCCGAGACGAGCCGAGGCCGCCATCGTCTCAAACGCGTGGTCGGGATCGAGCGAGACGCCGGCGCCCACATCCGCGACGCGATTGAGCGCGTCCAGCGCCTCGTCCGTCTCACCCAGGCGCGCTGCCGAGGCGGCAAAATAATAGAGCGCCTGCGTGCGCTGTGGCGCGATGCGATAGGCTTCGGCGAAGGCGCGCTCAGCAACTGTCCAATTATGCGCCTTGTAGGCTGCCAGGCCTCTCGCCGCCGCCGCGCCGAAGCGACCGAGATCGTCGATTGGACCGGCTGTGGCCGCGCTTGCAGCGACAAAGGCGAAGAGGATCGACAGCAGCGCTGGTACTGCCGACAGGACTCGGATCAGAAACCTCCGGCTTCGGAGACGCCAGGAGCGTCTTTCACTAAATGTGTCGTACAGCGGCAACTGCGAACATCCCCTAATTATCCACGCTGCCAAAGGCCTAAAGGGCGCTTTTGGCTTGGGAGTTTTGCAGAATTCCTCGCTGATCAGCAATCGTATTGCTGCATGAAAGCGGAGTGTGGCCGCATCACAGATCTATACTGCGCGTGAGAATGGCGCACCCGACAGGACTCGAACCTGTGACCTTCGGCTTCGGAGGCCGACGCTCTATCCAACTGAGCTACGGGTGCATCGCTCTTGTGCCTAGTCCGATCACCCATGAAGGGTCAACGGAGTCGGCCGCCGAAAGCTAAACCTTTGCGAGACCGCTGGGACCCTACCCTACGCCCCACTCTCCTTTGGTCCGCCTCTGTTCTACCCAAACTGCTTACGTGGTGCTTACGCGAAAATTCCCGGGCGTATGGTCGGCTTCTCGATCGACACCTAAATCGCTGAAACTCCTCACTTCCTTCACCAACATCCAAACGCGAAACCCGTTGACATCCGCCTTCGGAGGGCAGTGCTCTATCCAGCTGAGCTACGGGTCCGCAATAGGGCTGGTGATTACCGCCTCGCGGGGCCGGGTGCAAGGGGCTTCAGCCGTCGCCGTTCCGGTGGGGCGGCCAGGCGGCGGTTTTGAGGGTGTCGGCGCCCGAGGGGAGCGCCCCGGCGCGGTTCAGGGCCCAGTTGGCAACGTCATTGGTGACCAGCGCGCCGTCGAGATCGCGCAGCAGCATGTGATAACCGGCTGGGTAATAGGCGAGGCGGCGGCGATGAGCGGGGTCGGGCGGCAGGTGCGTGACGAATTCCGTCATCGCCGCGTGCGGGACAACCTCATCATGCGCGCCGTACAGCAGCAGCGTCGGCGCGGCAAGACGCGGCGCGGCGGCGAGCGCGTCATCCATCAGGTTGACGAGGCCGAACAGCGTTGCGATGCGGGCGCCTTTGATTACCAGCGGATCGCGCGCCAGGGCCCGCAGCATCGGCAGATTGTCGGATGCCTTGATGTGTATCTGACTGCCGGTCAGCACCGTCGCCGGAAACAGGCGCACGCCGGCGAACAGCGCGAGGCGCGGCAGCAAATCCATCGTGGCGCGGCCCCAGACCGCGGGGGCGCTGAGGATGACCCCGTCGACGGCGGCGACCGGCGGCCCGCCCACGCCGGGAGCGGCACCCGGAAAAGCCCCGGTCGCCGCCAGAATCGCGACCCCGCCGCCCATGCTTTCGCCGAGCAGATAGATCGGCCGGCCGGGATAGGTCAGGCGCAGGATGCGGCTCGCGGTAATCGCATCGATGGCAAGCTGCCCATCGCCGGCCCATAAGCCGCGTTCGGGCGCCGCGCCAAAGCCGCGCTGGTCGTAGGCGTAGGTTGCGATGCCGCGCGCCGCCCAGGCGAGCGCCGGCTGGTTGAAGGCGGCGCCGTAATCGTTGAAGCCGTGCAACGCCAGGATCACCGCCTTGACGGGGCCGGCCGGCAGCCAGCGGCGCAGGGGAAGCGCGGCGCCGTCGCCGGCGATAAACGCGCTGTCGGTGAAATGCGCCGGAGGTGACGCGGCGGCGTCGATCGCCGGGGTAAGTCCCAGGGTAAACAGGGACAGCACGAGCAACAGCGCCCGCATTCGGCCGCGTCGCCGGGGCAGGGTGTTGCGGACGGCGACGCGAATGGAGCGGATCATTGATTGTATCGCCGCAACGGGTATCATCCCGCGGACTTTATGGTCAACCGACAGGCGGTCAATCCCGGTCGATCCACCGGGGCCGCGGCATTTTTCCGGACGACAGATGACAGCTTTCGAGACCATCGAGATCAATCAGATGGTGGCAGCCTGCAACGGCGGGGGAGCGCTCGGCCATCCGCGGGTTTATCTGAACCTGGCGCCGGCCGGACGCGTCGAGTGCCCGTATTGCTCGCGGCTTTACATCAACCGCGGCGTGGCGCAGGCGGGTGGCGTCGCCGGGGAAACCGGCGTCGCGACACCCTCGGCGCATGGCCCAGGCGAAGAGCAGCCCAGCGAAAGCCCGGCGCCGCGCCAGGTGGGCGAGGCCGGAGCGGCGCATGGATGATGCGATCGCTCCGATTCTCGTGGAACGCCCGGCGGCTGCCGGCGCCGCGTCGGCGTCCGCGGCGCCGCATCATGTTTTTTTGATCGACGGTTCCGGGTTTATCTTCCGCGCCTACCACGCATTGCCGCCACTGACCCGCTCGGATGGGACGCCGACCAGCGCGGTGCTCGGGTTCAGCAACATGCTGGCGAAGTTGCTGTCGGAAACCGATGCCGATCATATCGCGGTGGTGTTCGACGCGTCCGGCGTGACCTTTCGCAACCGCATTTACGACCAGTACAAGGCCAACCGCAGCGCGCCGCCCGATGATCTCGTGCCGCAATTCGCGCTGGTGCGCGAGGCGACCGACGCGTTCAGCGTGTGCCGCATCGAGATGAACGATTTCGAAGCCGACGATCTGATCGCAACTTACGCCCGCGAGGCGGTCGAGGCCGGCGCCCAGGTCACGATCGTCTCATCCGACAAGGATCTGATGCAGCTCGTCGGCCCCAAGGTAACGATGCTCGATCCGATCAAGAACCGGCCGATCGGCGACGCGGAGGTACGCGAGAAATTCGGCGTCGGACCGGACAAGGTGATCGACGTGCAGGCGTTGTGCGGTGACAGCGTCGATAACGTGCCGGGAGTGCCGGGTATCGGCGTCAAGACCGCGGCCGAGCTGATCAATACCTACGGTGATCTCGAAACCCTGCTGGCGCGGGTCGGCGAGATCAAGCAGCCGAAGCGGCGTCAGTCGCTGATCGACAACGAAGCAAAGGCGCGGCTGTCGCGCGAACTCGTCAAGCTCGATGATGCAGTGCCGCTGCCGTGCCCGCTCGGCGATCTCCGGGTCGAGCCGCTCGACCTCGGCAAATTGCTGCCGTTTCTCGGCCAGATGGAATTCCGCGCGCTGGCGACCCGCATGTCGCAGCGCGCGCCGGCCGCCGCCGCCCCGGTCGCCGCGCTGCCGACCGGGCCGAGCGAGCCGGTTATTCCGGAGATTCCGCCGTTTTCGGAGCCGCATCGATATGCGGTCGTCGATACGGCCGAAGGGCTGGACCGTTGGATCGAAGCGGCTGTGCAAGCCGGCGCTGTCGCGCTGTGGGCTGCGCCGAGCGCCGTCGCCGGGCCTCGGCCGGCATTGGCCGGGCTGGCACTGGCATTGGCGCCGGGGCTCGCTGCTTATGTACCGCTGGGGCATCGCTCGGAGGATTTGCTCGAAACGACGGAGAATGCCGACCGATTGACGTCGGCGGCGGCGCTGGCGCGGCTTAAGCCGCTGCTCGACGATCGCAGCGTGCTGAAAATCGGGCACGACATGAAAGGTTTGGCGCACCTGCTGCGCCGCCACGGCATCGTGTTGCGCGCATATGACTGCACGATGCTGATGTCGTATGTGCTCGATGGCGGGCAGATCGAGCACTCGATCGAGGAATTGACACGGCTCGCGTTCGAACACCGGCTGACCCCGGTCAAGGAAATTCTCGGTACCGGCAAAAGCCTGATCTCGTTTGCCGACGTAACCATCGCCGCCGGCCGCGACTTTGCCGCCGAGCGCGCCGATGCGGCACTGCGCCTGCACATGCTGTTGAAGGCACGGCTGGTGCGCGAGCACATGAATGCGTTCTACGAAACCATCGAGCGGCCGCTGGTGCCGGCGGTCGCCGAGATGGAAGACCACGGCGTCAAGGTCGACCGCGACGCGCTCGCCGAATTGTCGCGCGATTTTGCGCGTCGCATCGGCGAACTCGAAACGTCGATCTGGCGCGATGTCGGACACGAATTCAACATCGGCTCGCCGAAACAACTTGGCGATGTGCTGTTCGAAAAGCTGCAGCTGCCGGGCGGCAAGAAAGGCAAAACCGGCGCCTACGGCACCGATGCGTCGATCCTTGAACAGCTTGGGCCGCTGCATACGGTGCCGGCGCAGGTGCTGGAATGGCGCCAGCTGACCAAGCTCAAATCGACCTATGCCGATGCGCTTGGCGGCCAGATCGACAGCACTGACGGCCGGGTCCACACGACCTTTGTCCTGACGTCGACAACCACCGGCCGGTTTTCATCCACCGATCCGAACGTCCAGAATATTCCGGTGCGCACCGAGGAAGGCCGCAAAATCCGCCGCGCGTTTGTCGCCGAACCCGGGCATCTGCTGCTGTCGGCCGATTACAGCCAGATCGAATTGCGCCTCGCGGCGCATGTCGCCGACATCCCGGCCTTGAAAGAGGCGTTTCTCGCCGGCCACGATATTCACGCGGCGACCGCCAGCGAAGTTTTCAACGTGCCGCTCGACCAGATGGATGCGCTGACGCGGCGGCGCGCCAAGGCGATCAATTTCGGCATCCTGTATGGCATCAGCGCCTTTGGTCTCGGTAACCAGATTGGGGTGCCGCAGAGCGAGGCGTCGGCCTATATCAAGGCCTATTTCGAGCGCTTCCCCGGCATCCGCGCTTATATGGAGCGAATCAAGACCGATGCGCGCCGCACCGGCTATGTCGAAACGATCTTCGGCCGCAAATGCTTTATCCCCGGCATCCGTGAAGCCAACCCGGCCCGGCGCGCCGGCGCCGAGCGGCAGGCCATCAATGCGCCTTTGCAAGGCTCGGCCGCCGACATCATCAAGCGAGCGATGGGGCGCCTTCCCGCGGCGCTCGCCAAATCAGGGTTACGCGCGCGGATGCTGTTGCAGGTGCACGACGAATTGTTGTTTGAAACGCCGGAAGGCGAAGTTGAAGCGACCGCGGCGTTGGTAAAGCAGGTGATGGAAGCGGCCTGCGCCCCGCATTGTGAGCTGTCGGTGCCGCTGGTCGTCGAAACCGGCTGGGCTGCGAGTTGGGATCAGGCACACTAAAGCGGCGCTGTTCCAGCCTGATCGTTCGCAAGAAACACAAATTCGCGAATCCCACGCGTATAAAACGGCCGGGCGCCGATAAAGCATTTTGTCTGCAACCCGGCCGCCTTAGAGCCTCGACGCTCTCCGAAACAAATCGACAGGCCGTGCCCTGGTCGCGGCGATCAGCCGCTTACATATTTTCCGTCACGACGCGCGACCTGATTGCTCTTGGTCAGAGCCGTCAGGGCATTTGAAACGGACATCTCGCCGGATTTGTCGCCCTTCAAGCCCATCCGTTCGAGAATCTCGCCACGGGTGAGGCCGGCGGCGTTGTTCTTTATCAGGTCCAGCAATGCTTCGCGCTTGCTGCCGCGCCGCGCCCGGCTGCCGCCGGTGCGCGGCGTACGAGCCTGCCGGGGGCTTGGCTGTTTGCCGCTTTTCGCTGATTCATAGGCCTCGATTGCCACGAGTTCGCGATTGATTGCGTCGAGCTTACCTTCAAGCTGATGTTGTTGGTTATAGATGGCTTCGCGTTCACCATGCAGGCGCTCACGCTCCCGTTGGATGAATCCTGCAAAATTTTCGTCCGACATACGCACCTCCGTTACGATGCCGGCTTGTATCACGAGGTTTCGCAAAGAAAAAGAGTGAGCAAGATTTCTTGCCCACCCTTTGCGTTTGCAGCCTCACTTTTTTCGAGCTTCCGACCGCGGGTCGCGACGTATTTGCCGCAGTACAAAACTGTTAACGGGCCGTGTTTTCCGCGAATGGTGCGCGATCTGAATTGATGATCTCGCCCTTTCCTTGACCTATCTTAATGTCAGTAAATCGCGTCGATGACCGCCGATCTTGGCGGCGACGCCGCTGATGAAAGCGCCTACCAGCATCGAGAACGCAATAAACAATGATAGATGTACGGCAGCCTTGCGAGCCTCGTCGGCAGCTTGGCGGGCCTTTGTTTCTGCGTCTTTGGCTTTGGCGATGACATCGTCGACGCGCTTTTTTGCCTCGTCCTGGCTAATCCCGGTACGCGCCGAGACCAGTTGGGCAAGGTAGGTCTTGTCGGCATCAGGAACACCGCCCGACCGCAAGCCGGATAGGAGAATGCGGGTGGTTTCGGCGCGCACCTGCTGACCGTTGGCATCGGTGCCGGGCTTGTCGGTGCGGTACAGCGTATCGACCAGATAGGCATTCGGATCGGCCAACGCCGCGATGCCGTTCTGCGTCGCTCCTTGCGCGCCGCCCTGCACAGCCCCGGACGCCACCGTCGCCACGGTTCGGGCGGTGCCGCCGATCAGCGAGGTAACCGCCGAGCCCATCAGTCCGATTGTCACGACAGCGGCAAGCGCCCATGCGAGAACGCCGTGCGCCGTATCGCGAAAATACGCTTCGTCGGCGTGAACAAGCGGGCTCGTGGTGCTGAGACGGCCGGCGACATAGCCTCCAATCCCGGATGACAACCATTGCGCGATAATCAGCCAGATCGCCGTCATCACCGTGAAAGTGGTTGCTGACACGCCGCTGCCGGGCCACGGCGACACTGAGGACAGACCGAAGCCCGCGCCCAGAGCCACAATAATGATTCCCGTTGCCGCAATAAGGAAAGCGCCGCCAATTACGGCGCTCCATGAAATCGCCGGTATCGGACCCTCAGCCGGCCCCTCAACCACGGCAGCGACGGCGCCGTCGCTGCCGCGAGTCTGGATTACGGTCGCTTCCATTGTCCGCCTCTCCTAGTGCCAGAGCAGGGCGAGAATCAGAATGATTGGCAATGGAATACCCAACAGCCAAAGCAGAATGCCGCCAGCCATGATTGCCTCCTTTTGGTCGTAGTGCTTCTCGATCAACAGATCGCTGACAAATATCGTTCCGGCGAACGTGACAGTTGATTCGAGGGGCCGAGAAGGCACCGGCAGGCCAATTTGGCGCGCCATAAAAGTCGCGGAACGGATGCGGCTCTGCCTTTGTTAAGTCGAGATTGAACGGGAGGTTTGATGTCGATTTATGATGAACTGAAAAGCGACCACAAGCAGGTCAGCGACATGCTCGGGCGGCTCGATGAGATGTCATCTCGAGCCATCGTTGCGAAAAAGCGGCTATTCGAGGAAATGAAAACGGCCCTGACCGCGCATTCGCGCGCTGAAGAAAAGGTGTTTTACGATGCCTTAAAAAGCGCAAAGGACGCGCACGACATCATCCTCGAAGGTTATGAAGAACATCATGTTCTGGACGTTCTTCTGGAAGAGATGATTGCGATCGACCCGCACGACGAAAAATGGGCCGCGAAATTGTCGGTCTTGACTGAAAACGTCAAGCATCATGTCGAAGAGGAAGAAGGCGATATCTTCAAGAAGGCCCGCAAGATCTTCGACACGGCGACAGCCAAAAAACTGGGCGAGGAGTTCGTCGCAACGAAAGAGCAAATGCTGCAGACCGCGCCGACCTGACCGTGTTTTTGGGTCTCGTCGGGGTTCGGTATCAACGACCGGATCAATGACCGGCTGCCGCATGCGTACAACGCTTGGCGGCGGCCACCGCGATCGTTCCGAAGCGCGGGACCTCAGGCTTGCGTAATCACGCCCTTCTTGCGCAACGCCTCGACTTCTTCCTCGGTGTAGCCGGCGAGAGTGCGGACGACCTCGCTGCTGTGCTCGCCGAACAACGGGGCACGAGTGGCGGCGACAGGCGAATCGGATAGCCGCACCGGGCTGCCGATCATCGAGAAGCGGCCGCGCGTTGGATGGTCGAGATCGAACACCGTACCACGCTCGCGCAGATGCGGATCCGCCAGTACTTCGCCGGTGTCGAGGACTGCGCCGCACGGAATGCCACGCCCGGCAAATGCCTTCATCACGTTGTGTTTCGAACGCGAGCGCGTCCAGTTCTCGATGATTTCCGTCAAGGCAGCGGCGTTCGTCGCGCGGGCCGGCGCCGTTGCAAAGCGTTCGTCGCTACGCAATTCGACATGCCCGATGATTTCGGTCATGGCATCGAAAGTGGCTGTGATGTCGGGCGGCAGCATCAGGTAGACATACTCGTTAACGCCCCCTTCCGGCCCGTTGGCGCCGGCGCAACGGATGATGTCGGCATAGGCGCCGCTCAGCGAACGGTTGCCGGTACGCGCCAGCGGCTTTCCGGTGGCGAGCGTCGGCGTGAACTTGACGCGGGTCAGGTTGAGCACAGCCTCCTGCATCGCCACCTCGACCAACTGGCCGCGTCCGGTCGCATTGCGTTGCACCAGCGCCGCCAGTACGGCGATCGCGAGGTGCATGCCGGTGCCGGAATCGCCGATATTGGCACCGTTCAGCATCGGTGGACCGTCGGCATTGCCGGTGACGCTCATTGCCCCCGACGTCGCCTGCGCAACCGGCTCGAAGCATTTGAAGTCGCTGTACGGGCCGTAGGAGCCGAAACCTTTGACCGAGGCGTAAACCGTGCGCGGGTTCAACGCCTTGACAGCGTCATAGCCGAGACCGAGCCGCTGCATGACACCGGGGCCGAGATTTTCGGCGACGACATCCGCCTCTTTGATCAGGCGTCGGGCGATTTCCTTGCCTTCCTCGGTCTTGAGGTCGAGCACCAGGCTGCGTTTGTTGCTGTTGAGCAGCAGAAAGAAAAAGCTGTCGATGTCCGGGTTGTCATTGAACCACAGGCGCCGCGCCCGGTCGCCGACGGGAGGCCGTTCGATCTTGATGACGTCTGCACCGAGCCAAGCCAGCATCTGGGTGCAGGCAGGGCCGGCCTGATCGTGCGTAAAATCGATGATACGAATGCCTTCGAGCGCCTGGCTCATGCGAACACTCCTGTTGCGGTCATGCAAGCGAGCCGCTGCCGGTCCGGTCCATTTCAGTCGAGCCCGCCAGCCCCTCCGGGTTGCAGATCAAAATCGCGCCTTTCTCGATCGTGATCAGGCCGGCACGTTTCATGTCCTGCAGGTGCTTGTTGACGCTTTCCCGCGAGCCGCCGACCAGTTCGCCCAGAGCACGCTGGGAAATCTTGACGCCGACCGGTCCGGACGCGGCAGAATCCCTGCCGGCTTCCTCGGCGAGGCGCACCAGCACCTTGGCGATCCGCGCTTCGAGATCGAGAAACGCCAGATCCTCCACCTGCTCGTTGGTCCGCCGCAGACGTTCGCACAGGACGATCAGCAATTCGAAACACAGATCGGGCCGCCGTTCGAGCAAAGCGAACAGGGAACGGCGCGGTACGGTCAGGAGTTCACAGTCGGCGGCGGCGGTCGCATCGGCCGTTCGGTCCTTGCCGTCGAGCAGCGCGATCTCACCGAACACGTCGCCATCGCGCATGATGGTCAAGACGACCTGACGTCCGTCGAGCGAGGGCACGGTGATCATGACGCGGCCTTTCAGCACCGCCATCATGGCGTTACCGGGATCGCCCTTGGCAAAAATCTGGTCTCCTTGAGCGTAGCGGGAGACGGTCGCATAACCGAGAACCTCGTCGACCTCGTTATCGGCGAGACGCGCGAACAGGTGGCTGCGTCGCAGGATTTGGCGTTGAGATGATCCATACATCAAAAGTCCTCCGCGACAGGTCGCCGACGGTCTGGCCTGTCGCTTTCTTCCCGGCCGATTTGCCGCCGGATGGTCGCTGGCGACCACAAGTGCTGCGATCGTACCGGTGTTCAGGCTAAAATCTTGCCAGCCCGGCACAACTCTGAACAGTGTTCCAACGGTGATATGAAACCAGGATGCCGATATTGGCGCAATGTTGCCATGACAAAGCTGTGTCTGGAACGAATCGAAACGGTCCTGTAGCGAAAAGCATGAACGTCATCGGCCGTATCATCAATGGGGCGCGCGAACTCTCTTTCGGTGGCCCTCTCGGCGCCTTGTTGCGCCGTACCGCGCGGCATCTGCCGCGTCGCCTGGCTCGTCATTTTGGCGGTATTCGTTCGCCGAGCGCGGCCGACAGTGTCGCCTTTACGATCGCGGTGATCGCGCTCGGCGCCAAAATGGCGAAAGCCGATGGCGTTGTCAGTCGCGACGAGGTCGCCGCCTTTCGCGAGGTTTTCCGGGTGCCTCCGGGCGAAGAGGCGCATTTGCGCGTGGTGTTCGACCTCGCCCGTAAAAGCACCGCTGGCTTTGACAGCTATGCGCGCCAGGTGGGGCGGCTGTTTGCCGGGCAGCGCGGCGTGCTCGAAGATTTACTCGGCGGGTTGTTTTACATCGCGCTCGCCGATGGCCGGCTGTGCGCCGCCGAGGAGGCTTATCTGCGTGAGGTCGCCCGGCATCTCGGGATCGACGCGGTGGATTACGCCCGCATTCGATCAGCCTATGCCGGGGCCTTGCCGGAACGCGGCGACGACGATCCCCATGCGGTGCTCGGCATCGCCACGGACGCTTCGCTTACCGAGATTCGTGGCGCCTATCGCCGGCTGGTGCGGGCGCACCACCCCGATTTGGCGCAGGCGCAGGGGCTGCCGCCGGAGCGAGTGGCGCTTGCCACCGCGCGCATCGCGCGGATCAACGCCGCGCGCGACCGGCTGCTGAACAATCGCGGGATGCATCAATCGGCTACCGGCCGGCCTGACGCCGCGGCGGCAGCCGAGAACCGCAAACCGCCCGAAACGCGGGAACCGGAGGTTCAAACTGCATGACCGGGCTGACTATTCGGGAACGCCCGTCGCCGAACCACGGCAATCGCGGCGAACCGCCGAACATGCGCCCGATCAATATGCTGGTGCTGCATTACACCGGTATGCAAAGCGCCGCCGCGGCACTCGACCGGCTGTGCGACCCGGAGGCGCGGGTCAGTTCGCATTACCTTGTCGAGGAAGACGGCACGGTCTGGCGACTGGTCCCGGAGGAGCGCCGGGCTTTCCACGCCGGCATCTCCTGCTGGCAGGGCGAGCATGACCTCAACTTTGTGTCGATCGGCGTCGAAATCGTCAATCCCGGTCACGAATGGGGTTATCGGCCGTTTCCTGAGCAACAGATGGCCGCCGTCGAGGCCTTGTGCCGCGATATCCTGGGGCGCTACCGCATTCCGCCTGACCGCATCGTCGCCCATTCCGACATTGCGCCGGATCGCAAGGCCGATCCCGGCGAGTTGTTCGACTGGCCGCGCCTTGCGCGTGCCGGCATCGGCTTGTGGCCACCGCCGCGCGACATCACCGCGCAACGCGGTCGCGGCGGCGGTGTCATCCAGCGTTTCGCGGCGCTCTCCGATCTGGCGCGCATTGGGTATTGCGTAACAGCCGGCGCCGAACAGGTCGCGCTCGCCGCTTTTCAGCGGCGCTTCCGGCCAGAGCGATGGGATGGGCTGCTCGATGCCGAGACCAGCGTCCGCCTGGTCGACCTGCGTCAGGCGGTTGAGGCCGTGCAGGCAGTGCGCGCACCGCGGCCACGTGGCGTTCGGTTCAACTAGCGCGGCGTTCGTTCAGAGACGGGAAGAGCTTAATTCAGCCGGGTGCCTTGCGGCCGCTCGTTCCGGCCTTGCGGCCGCCGGGCAACGAGCTGGCCCGCTTGATGATGCACGATCCGCCAGGCATCGTCCTCCCGGACGAAGAAATTGCTGGCGATCAATGTACCGCCGCCGATTTCCTCCTCGCAGATCACCAGCGCCGTGTCGCCATAAAGAAACACCTGCTCGTCATAGCAGACGATCCGCGGCGATTCCGGGTTGGCCAGGATGTTGTGCCAGCTCTGCATGACCGCGTCGCGGCCGGCCAGCGGGGGCCAGCCCGGGTGAATGCAGGCGACCGGCGCATGGCGCGCCCATAAGGTATCCATCGCCACAAGGTCGCGGGTCGTGAACGCGCGATAAAATTCGAGGTTGGCCGCGAGGACGACGTCGCTGTCGAGCATTTTCCGACTCCCCCTGTGGCGCTTGGCACGATAGGGCGAAGCGGCTGTGGCCGCCAGCAGAGTTGGGCCTTTTCTGGTGCTGCTGTTTCCGCAGGCACCTGTTTGCCTAAAAATCAATCAGAAATGATACCGGAGGTTGCGCTGCCGCGCCCCTGATGCTTGGCCCCGATCTTGCTCCTTGCCCCTGCCGGCTTTTGCGACGCCGCGCCAGAAAGGACGAGGAAGCGATGAAATTTTTGAAGGGGATATGCCGCGCGGCAGTCGCCGCGGCTGTGATCGCAGGAACGGTCACGGTCGCCGGCGCCCAGACCCAGGGGACGATCAAGATCGGCGTATTGCATTCGCTGTCCGGCACGATGGCGATCAGCGAGACGACGCTGAAAGACACGGTTTTGATGATGGTCGACGACCTCAACAAGCATGGCGGGCTGCTCGGCAAAAAGGTCGAGGCGGTGGTTGTGGACCCGGCGTCGAACTGGCCGCTTTTTGCTGAAAAGGCGCGCGATCTGCTGGCCAAGGAAAAGGTCGCGGCGGTGTTCGGCTGCTGGACCTCGGTGTCGCGCAAATCGGTGCTGCCGGTCTTTGAGGAGCTGAACGGCCTGCTGTTCTATCCGGTGCAGTACGAGGGCGAAGAAAGCTCGAACAACGTTTTCTATACCGGGGCAGCGCCCAACCAGCAGGCAATCCCGGCGGTCGAATATCTGATGAGCGCCGAAGGCGGCAACGTAAAGCGCTGGGTGCTGGAAGGCACCGATTACGTCTACCCCCGTACCACCAACAAGATCCTGGAAGCGTTCCTGAAGCAAAAGGGCGTGGCGGCGGAAGACATCAAGATCAATTACACGCCGTTCGGATTTTCCGATTGGCAGACCGAAGTCGCCGACATCAAAAAATTCGCATCAGGTGGCAAGAAGACAGCGGTGGTATCGACGATCAATGGTGACGCCAACGTGCCGTTCTACAAGGAACTGGCGAACGCCGGCATCAAGGCGTCGGATATTCCGGTCGTTGCATTCTCCGTCGGCGAAGAGGAACTGGCAGGCATCGACACCAAGAACCTGGTCGGTCATCTCGCCGCCTGGAACTATTTTCAGTCGGTAAAAAACCCGACAAACGAAGCCTTTATCAAGGAATGGCACGACTTTATCAAAAAGCCGAGCCGCACCACCAACGACCCGATGGAAGCGACTTATATCGGCTTCAAGATGTGGACGCACGCGGTCGAGCAGGCCGGCACCACCGATGTCGATGCGGTGCGCCAGGCCATGTATGGTCAGAAAGTCAAGGCGCCGAGCGGCTTCACCGCGACGATGAACACCAACCATCATTTGTCGAAGCCGGTGATGATCGGCGAAATCCGGCCGGATGGGCAGTTCGACGTGGTGTGGCAGACCAAGGAGCCGATCAAGGCGGACGCCTGGAGCACCTATCTGCCGGAAGACAAAGGCAAGATCGCCGATTGGTCCTACCCGTGGGTCTGCGGCAACTGCAGCGCGGCCAAATACACCAACTGATTACGACTCTCCACCTGAAGGTCCCCGCCGGCGTTACGCCAGCCGGCGGGTGTTCCCCGCACCTGTGGCGGCGTTGTCCGACCTAAAGGATTTTCGGATGTCTCGGCTTTGTCGCCTCGCCTTCCTTGCGCTGTTTGTTGCATTTGCCGCATCCCCCGCATGGGCTGAGGATTTGGCGGCGCTGGTGCCCGGCCTCGCCGGCGACAGCTTTGCCGACAAGGAAAAAGCGATTATCGCGCTGGGCAAGCTTGGCGACCCGCGTGCGGTGCCGATCCTCAAGGCGATGACCGACGACCGGTTGCGCCGCGGTCCCGACGGCCGCGTCATCGTGATCCTCACGACCGGGGGGACCGCCAGAGTGACCGATGCCGTCACCGGCAACGGATTAAAGGATGTTTCAGCCGACAGTCTCGACCGTATTCTGGTCAACAACCGGTTGCGCGGCCAGATCGAGGCGGCGCTCGGCTCGCTGACGATGTTCAGCACCGACCGCGCGACGCGGCTGGCCGCGGTGCAGGACATGCTGAAGCACCCGTCACCGGACGCGGCCGGGCCGCTCGAAAAGGCGCTGGCGGCCGAACAGGACCCCGAAATCCGCGCCGCGATGCAGCGCAGCCTTGCCGCTGTGCATCTGTTCGCTGGCACCAAGGCAAAGCAGGTGGCGGCCGTGCAGATGCTCGGCACCACGACTGATCCGCAGATCAAAAATCTGCTCGACGAGTTTCGCAACAAATCCGACCTCGCCCCCGAGCTTCGCAAGGCCGCCGAGGATGCGCTGCATTCGATCGACAACCGGCTGCGCCTGACCGGACTTGCCGCCAATCTGTTCCAGGGTGTCAGCCTCGGCAGCGTGCTGCTGCTGGCGGCGATCGGTCTCGCCATCACCTTCGGGGTCATGGGCGTCATCAACATGGCGCATGGCGAGATGATCATGCTCGGCGCTTATGCCGCCTATGTCGTGCAGGAACTGTTTCGCGCCTTTCTACCGGCCGGCTGGTTTGACGCTTACCTGATCGTCGCGGTGCCGGTGGCGTTCCTGGCGGCCGGTTTGCTCGGCGTGGTTCTCGAGCGCTGCCTGATCCGCTTTCTATACGGTCGCGCTCTCGAAACCCTGCTGGCGACCTGGGGCGTCAGCCTGATCCTGCAGCAGGTCGTGCGCTCGATCTTCGGCGCGCCGAACAAGGAAGTCTCCAACCCGAGCTGGATGACCGGCGGGTTCGATGTCGTCGGCGGCTTCACGATAACCTGGAACCGGCTCTACATCATCGTCTTCTGCTTTATCGTGCTCGGCGTTCTGGCGCTGATCCTCAATCGCACCAATTTCGGCCTCAACATGCGCGCGGTGACCCAGAACCGCGACATGGCGCGCGCAATGGGCATCCGCACCGCGCGGGTCGACGCGCTGACCTTCGGGCTCGGCTCGGGGATCGCCGGCATGGCCGGGGTCGCGTTGAGCCAGATCGGCAATGTCAGCCCCAATCTCGGCACGATCTACATCGTCGACAGCTTTCTGGTCGTTGTGTTCGGCGGCGTCGGCAATCTGATGGGGACCCTGGTCGGCGCGCTGTCGCTCGGCATCATCAACAAATTCCTCGAGCCGCTGGCTGGCGCGGTGCTCGGCAAGATCGTCGTGCTGGCGGCGATCATCCTGTTCATCCAGCGACGGCCGCGCGGGCTTTTCGCGCTCAAAGGCCGCATGGCGGAGGGCTGAGCCGTGCTGGCGGGGTCTGTTCGGACAGGCGTGATGGGTGGGATGGAACGCAACAGCGCCGGGGCTGCGCGGTTTTGGGGCGCGCGGTTCTGGGGCGGCTTTGCCGTGTGTGGGGTGATCCTCGTGCTCGGCGTGCCGTTCCTCAACCTGCGGGTTGACCCGGGGTCGTACTTCGCGGTGCCGGATTACCTGGTGCCGCTGCTCGGCAAGTATCTGTGTTACGCGATCCTGGCGCTGAGCCTCGACCTGATCTGGGGCTATGCCGGTATCCTGAGCCTGGGGCAGGGCGCCTTTTTCGCGCTCGGCGGGTATGCGATGGGCATGTACCTGATGCGCCAGATCGGTACGCGCGGCGTCTACCAGAACCCGGTCCTCCCGGATTTCATGGTGTTCCTGAACTATAAGGAATTGCCCTGGTTCTGGTACGGCTTCGATCACTTCGCCGTTGCCGCCCTGATGATCGTGCTGGTGCCGGGTGTGTTCGCCTTTATCTTTGGCTGGCTGGCGTTTCGCTCGCGGGTTACCGGCGTTTATCTGTCGATCATCACCCAGGCGATGACCTATGCGTTGTGGCTGGCCTTTTTCCGCAACGACATGGGGTTTGGCGGCAATAACGGGTTGACCGACTTCAAGGATTTGCTTGGCTTTGACCTGCATCAGCCGGCAACCCGGATCGGCCTTTACATCGCATCCGCGGTCGGACTGGGGCTTACCTATCTGCTGTGCCGCTACATCACGACCTCAAAGCTCGGCCGGGTTCTTCTGGCGTTGCGCGACGCCGAAAGCCGGGTCCGTTTTCTCGGATATTCCGTCACCAACGCCAAACTGTTCGTGTTTACGGTGTCGGCGGTATTGGCTGGGATTGCCGGGGCGCTTTATGTGCCGCAGGTCGGCATCATCAACCCCAGCGAGTTCTCGCCGGCCAATTCGATCGAGATCGCGATCTGGGTATCGGTCGGCGGCCGCGGCACATTGCTCGGTGCGATCATCGGCGCGTGGTTGATCAATCTGGCGAAAACCTGGCTGACCAGCGCGGCGCCGGAAACCTGGCTGTTCGTCCTCGGCGCGCTGTTCATCGTGTCGACCCTCGCCCTGCCGCGCGGCATCGTCGGAACCTTGAGCCAGTTTGCCCGGCCGCGCCGCCGCTCCGCGGTCGCGGCGCCGCCGCCAGCCATTGCCTCGGCTGCAAATCCGCTGGCGATCGAGGAGCCGGTGGCGCTGGAGAAACGCGCATGATCGCGAATTCGACGCCACCGGCCGATGTGCTGCTGTACCTGAACGGCATCACCGTCAGCTTTGACGGGTTCAAGGCGCTCAACGATCTGTCGCTGGTCGTCGAGAGCAACGAGTTGCGCACAATCATCGGCCCGAATGGCGCCGGCAAGACGACGATGATGGATGTGGTGACCGGCAAGACCCGGCCCGATAGCGGCGAAGCGTTCTTCCGCGGCACCGAGGACCTGACCCAGCTCGACGAGGCGGAGATCGCCAATCTCGGCATCGGCCGCAAGTTCCAGCGGCCGACCGTGTTTGAAAACCTGACCGTGTTCGAAAACCTCGAACTGGCGCTCGCCGAAAGCCGCAGCACCTGGCGCACGCTGTTCGCACGGTTGTCGCCGGCACAGCGCGATCATATCGCGGCGACGTTGCAGGGCATCGGCCTGTCGGAACACAGCGGCAAACGTGCCGGCGCCTTGAGCCACGGACAGAAGCAATGGCTCGAAATCGGCATGCTGCTGATCCATGACCGGCAGCTCCTGCTGCTCGACGAGCCGGTCGCCGGTCTGACCGACCGCGAGACCGAGGAAACCGCCGAACTGATCCTCGGCCTTGCAAAAGACCGCACGATTATCGTCGTCGAGCACGACATGGCGTTTGTGCGTAGCCTCGGTGCCAAGGTCACGGTGTTGCATGAAGGCTCGGTCCTGGCCGAAGGGTCGATCGACCATGTGCAGAACCACCCGCGCGTCATCGAAGTCTATCTCGGACGCTGAGCAGGCAAGGAAGCGGACGGACCATGCTGTCGGTCGAAAGCGTCGATCTCTACTACGGGGCCAGCCACACATTGCGGCAGGTCAATATGACCGCGCGCAAAGGCGAGGTGACCTGCATCCTCGGGCGCAACGGGGTCGGCAAAACGAGCCTTCTGCGTGCGATTTTCGGGCTCAACCCGATCCGTTCGGGGCATATCCGCTGGGAGGATAAAGACATCTCGGCGATGCCGCCGCACGAACGGGCACGCAACGGGTTGGCGCTGGTGCCGCAGGGCCGCGAGATTTTCCCGCGCCTCTCGGTGCTGGAAAACCTGATGACCGGGTTCGCGATCCTGCCGCGCAGCCTGCGGCACATTCCGGACGAGATCTACAACCTGTTTCCGGTGCTGAAGGACATGCTGCACCGGCGCGGCGGCGATTTGTCGGGTGGCCAGCAGCAGCAACTGGCGATCGGCCGTGCCCTGGTCATGCGGCCGCGCCTGCTGATCCTCGACGAGCCGACCGAAGGGATTCAGCCGTCGATCATCAAGGATATCGGCCGGGTCATCGAACAGTTGGCAGCGCGCGGCGACATGGCGATCGTGCTGGTCGAACAGTATTTCGAATTCGCTCGCGACCTCGCCACCTCCTATATCGTCATGCAGCGCGGCGAGGTCGTGCTGAGCGGTCGCCAGAGTGAAATGGACGAGGCGGCGGTGCGCACCTATCTGACGGTATAACTGCCGGAGCGGCGTCGCCGGCGCCGCGCAAATCGTGACAGGCGGTCGATTGATGGATGAAGTGCAACAGGAGGTGATCGCATTTTTGCGAGAGCCGGGTTCGTATCCGCCCGGCATCGGGCCGATCGAGGTGGTTGAAACCCATGCATCGCTGCTGTTTCTCGCTGGGCCGCGCGTCTACAAGCTGAAACGCGCGGTCAAGTACTCCTATCTCGACTTCTCCACCCTGGCGCGTCGCCGCGCGGCCTGCACCGCCGAACTGAATCTGAACCGCCGCACCGCACCGCAGCTTTATCTTGAAGTCCGCGCGATCTGCCGCTTGCCGCAAGGTGGTCTCGCCTGGGGTCGCGCCGGCGAGCCGGTCGATTTCGTGGTGGTGATGCAGCGCTTCGACCAGGATGGCCTGCTCGACAATCTGGCGAAGACCGGCAGGCTGTCGGCACCGCTGATCTACGCCTTGACGGCCCATATCGCGGCATTTCACGAGAAGGCAGAAATCCGCACCGAATACGGTGGGTCGACCGCGCTTGCGGAAGTCGCGCAGACCAATATCGCGTGCCTGCGCGATTGCGCCGCGGCCGGGTTTGACGCGGCGCAGATCGATGCGGTTGATGCCGGGTTGCGCCGCGAATTGCGCCGGGTCGGGGAGTTGCTCGACAAACGGCGCGAGGACGGCAAGGTACGGCGCGGGCACGGCGATTTGCATCTCGGCAATATCTGTTTGGTCGACGGGCGGCCGCTGCTGTTCGATGCGCTGGAGTTCTCCGAGGCGATCGCGAGCATCGACGTGCTTTACGATCTCGCCTTTCTGATGATGGATCTCGGTCATCGCGGGAAACGCGCGCTCGCCGGCCTTGCGCTCAACCGCTATCTCGACTTGACCGAAGAGGATGACGGCCTTGCGGCAATGCCGTTATTCCTGGCGCTGCGGGCGGTGATCCGCGCCCATGTGTCCGCGACCATGGCCGAACATGGCTGGGGTTCCGGCGACGCCGAAACCGCGTTTGCCGAAGCGTGCCGTTATCTCGACGATGCTGCGGCGGCCTTGATGCCCTTTTCGGCACGGTTGATCGCCGTCGGCGGGTTGAGCGGCAGCGGCAAATCCACCCTCGCCGCGGCGCTGGCGGTCGAATTGGCACCTGGGCCGGGGGCGCGGGTGCTGCGCAGCGATGTGCTGCGCAAATTGCGCTTCAACGCCGAGCCGGAAACCTCGTTGCCGGCGCAAGCCTATGGGGCCGATGTCACAGTGCAGGTCTATCGCGACCTGTGCCGCCGCGCTGCGGCGGCCTTGCGTGCCGGCTGGCCGGTCATCATCGATGCGGTTGCCTTGCGCGAGGACGAGCGGCGCTCGTTCGCCGCGGTGGCCGAGGCCGCCGGGGTTCCGTTTGCCGGGCTATGGCTTGACGCACCGGAGGCTGCGATGTCGGTGCGGCTCGACGCGCGCCGCAGCGACGCCTCCGACGCCTCGACCGATGTCCTCCGCCAGCAATTGTCGCATGATTGCGGTGTGGTGGGCTGGACCCGCATCGATGCCGGCGGCAGCGCCGAAGCAACCCTTGCGGCTGCACGACGAGCGTTGCTGCACTAACCGCGCTTAATGGGCGCCTGGGCGTCAGTGGGCCAGGATCTGGCTGAGAAACAGCTTGGTACGGTCGCTTTTCGGGTTGGCGAAAAATTCCTTGGGTGGGCTGCGCTCGACGATCTCGCCGCGGTCCATAAACACCATCGTATCGGCGACGGTGCGCGCAAAACCCATCTCGTGGGTCACGCACACCATCGTCATGCCTTCCTCGGCCAGCTCGACCATCACGTCGAGCACTTCCTTGATCATCTCCGGGTCGAGCGCCGAGGTCGGCTCATCGAACAGCATGATTTCCGGCTTCATGCACAGCGAGCGCGCGATCGCGACACGTTGCTGCTGGCCGCCCGATAGCTGGCCGGGGAATTTGTCGGCCTGGTCCGGAATACGGACCCGCTCAAGGTAATAGCGCGCCGCCTCCTCGGCTTCCTTTTTTGGGGTCTTGCGCACCCAGATCGGCGCCAGCGTCAGGTTCTGCAGCACCGTCAGGTGCGGAAACAGATTGAACTGCTGAAACACCATGCCGACTTCGCGGCGGATCGCCTCGATGTTTTTGATGTCCGCGGTCAATTCGATCCCGGCCACCAGGATCTGGCCCCGCTGATGTTCTTCAAGCCGGTTGATGCAGCGGATCATTGTCGATTTGCCGGACCCTGAAGGGCCGCATACGACGACCCGCTCGCCTTTGCCGACCTCGAGGTTGATGTCGGTCAGGACGTGAAAATCGCCGTACCATTTATGGACATGCCGCAGTTCGATCTTCGTCTGACCCGGTTCCGGCGTGTTTTCCGCCATGACCTCGTTCCTTTAGCGCCGCCGGCTCTTGTTGAATTCGCGTTCGAGCATCTGGCTGTAGCGCGACATGAAAAAGCAGAAGCAGAAATAGATCGCCGCCACGGTGACATAGGCCTCGACGTAGAACCCCTGCCAGTTGGCGTCGGACAATGCCGCATTGACCGTGCCGAGCAGGTCGAACAGGCCGATGATGATGACCAGCGAGGTGTCCTTGAAGGCGCCGATAAAGGTGTTGACCAGCGGCGGGATCACCAGGGCGAGCGCTTGCGGCAACACGATCAGCCGGGTGCGCTGCCAATAGCCGAGACCAAGCGCGTCGGCTGCCTCGACCTGGCCTTTGGGGATGGCCTGCAATCCCCCGCGCACGATTTCGGCGAGATAAGCCGCGGCGAACAGGATGAAGGCGATCTGCGCCCGCAGTAATTTATCGACGGTAAACCCGCTCGGCAAAAACAGCGGCAGCATGACCGACGCCATGAACAGCACGGTAATCAGCGGCACACCGCGCACCAGCTCGATATAGGCGACGCAAATCGCCCGCACCGCCGGCAGGTCTGAGCGCCGCCCGAGCGCCAGGAGGATACCAAGCGGAAACCCGAACGCCATGCCGACGACCGCCAGGATCAGGGTCAGCGGCAGCCCGCTCCACAGCAATGTTTCGACGTAAGGCAGACCCGCAACGCCGCCCCACATCAGAACGCCGACCGCGACCAGGCCGCCGAGCCACAGCGCACCGAGCCGTCGTCCCCACAGCCGGCGGTTGCAACTCGCAATGATCAGCGACACGAAAATCAGCACGACAAGCAACGGCCGCCATTGCTGGTCGTAGGGATAGCGGCCGAACACGATGAACCGCAGCTTTTCGCCGACAAAGGCCCAGCAGGCGCCGTCACCGCGGCAGGCATTGCCATTGGGCGCGCTCCAGATCGCGTCGACCAGCGCCCAGCGGATAACCGGCGGAATGGTGATGGCCAGCAGATAGAGCGCCAGCAGCGTCAGCAGTGTGTTGAAGATGCTGCTGAACAGATTGACGCGCAGCCAGTGCAGCACGCCGTGCGTGCGCGGCGCCCTGTTCTCGGCGGGAAGCGGCAGATCACGATCCGTAATATCGGTCATCGCGTCAGCGCTCGACCAGCGCGACAGCGCGGTTGTAGAGGTTCATCGACGCCGAGATTGTCAGGCTGATCGTCAGGTATACCGCCATGATCAGCGTGATGCCTTCGATCGCCTGCCCGGTCTGGTTCATCGTCGTGTTGGCGACCGAAACCAGATCAGGATAGCCGATGATGACTGCCAGCGAGCTGTTCTTGGTCAGGTTCAGGTATTGGCTGGTCATCGGTGGGATGATGACGCGCAAGGCCTGCGGCAGCACGATCAGCCGCATGCGCTGTCCCTGGCTGAGCCCCAGGGCCATCGCCGCCTCGCTCTGGCCCCAGCTGACCGCGAGAATGCCGGCGCGCACGATCTCGGCGATAAAGGTGCCGGTGTAGACGACAAGGCCGATCAGCAGCGCTCCGAACTCGGGTGACAGCGAGGTGCCGCCGGAAAAGTTGAAACCGTGCAGTTCCGGCATGTCGAGATGCAGCGGTGCCCCGGCCGCCGCGAACACCGCAAGCGGCAATCCCGCGATCAAGGCAACGCCGGCCCAGCCCGTCGGGAAAGGCGCGCCGGTGCGGGCCTGCCGCTGGGTCGCCCAGCGCCGCACCGCCCAGGTGGCGGCGACCCCGATCAGCAGCGCCAGCCCCATCCATCCGTAGACCGGGCTAGGCTGCGGCACCGGAAACACGATGCCGCGATTGCTGACCAGCACGCCCGGCAGCAGATGCCACGCCTGCCGCGGCGCCGGTGCTCCCTGGCGCAGCAGGCCCCACCAGAAGAACAGTTGCAACGCCAGCGGGATGTTGCGGAAAGTCTCGACATAAACCTGCGCCAGCTTGCGGACCAGCCAGTTGCCCGACAAGCGGGCCAGCCCCATCACGGTGCCGACAATCGTCGCTAGAACGATACCGAGCGCGGCGACGTAAAGCGTGTTGGTCAGGCCGACCAGAAAGGCGCGGGCATAGGTGTCGGAGGGCGCGTATTCGATCAGCGACTCGCCGATGCCGAACGCGGCTTCGCGGCCAAGAAAGCCGAACCCGGTGGCGATGTTCTGCCGGTGCAGGTTGACCAGCGTGTTGTGGACGAGGAACGCGCCGATCCCAAGCACGGCTGCGACAAACAGCACCTGAAAGATAATGCCGCGAACCCTCGGGTCATTCCACGGCGGCGGCCGTTTCGGTCGTACGATGCCGGCAGTAGCGCCCGCCATTGCGGCCGGTCCCGGTGCCTAGCGGATCGGCGGCGCGTATATCAGACCGCCCTTGGTCCAGAGATTATTGTAGCCGCGTTCCAGCTTGAGCGGCGAGCCAAGGCCGAGGTTCCTGTCAAAGATTTCGCCGTAATTGCCGACCATCTTGATCGCGTTGTAGGCCCATTTCTCGTCGACGCCGAGCGCCTTGCCCATCCCCGGCGTCACCCCCAGCATGCGTTTGATGTTGGGGTCGTCGCTTTTCAGCATGTCGTCGACGTTCTTCTGCGTGATGCCGCGCTCCTCGGCTTCCATCAGCGCGAAGATGATCCAGGTAACGGCGTCTTTCCACTGGTTGTCGCCGTGCCGCACCACCGGCGCCAGCGGCTCTTTTGAAATGCGCTCGGGCAGGATCACATAATCGTCGGGGCTGCTGGCGCGTCCGATGCGAATGCTGGCCAAGGCCGATGAATCGGTGGTGAAGGCGTCACACCGCCCGGAAAAGAACGCGCCAACGGTTTCGTCGATCTTTTCGATGACGACCGGCTTGTACTCCATCTTGTTGGCACGGAAATAATCGGCAAGGTTCAGTTCCGTGGTGGTGCCGGGCTGTACGCAGATTGTTGCGCCGTTCAATTCCTTGGCACTTTTGACGTTGAGCTTTTTCGCGACCATGAAACCCTGGCCATCATAGAACACGACCGGCGCAAAATCGAAACCGAGTTCGGTGTCGCGCTGCAGGCTCCAGGTGGTGTTGTTCGACAAGAGGTCGACTTCGCCGGATTGCAGCGCGGTAAAGCGCTGCTGCGTCGTCAGGGGGACGAATTTCACTTTGTCCGGGTTGCCGAACAGCGCGGCGGAAATCGCGCGGCAGATGTCGACGTTAAAGCCGCTGTAATGCCCCTGGCTGTCGGGTTGGGCAAAGCCGGCGACGCCGGTCTGCACGCCGCAGCTGATGGTGCCGGCCTGCTTGACCTTGTCGAAGGTCTGCCCGGCTTCGGCCGGGGGCCCAAGCCCCACCGCGACAGCCAGCGCGAGGGCCGCGCCGAGTAGTTTTTTAATCATGCCGTTCCCCTGTGTTGCCTCGCCGGCATTGCCACCGCGGTTTCGCCCGAATCGTGAGAAACTATCATAGGCGGCTTGCCGCCAGCAACGCGGCGCACGGCCGAAGATTTGTTCGTGTCCGGGCGCTCGTGCCGGGGAACCGGGCGGTAATGCCCATCGTTTTTGTCGTATGCAATCTGCAGCTCATCCACCTTCGCGGCAAGGACAACCCTGATGAACGATATTCCGCCGACTGCTTCCGAGGCCACACCGCTGGTGTCGCAGAACATTGTTGTTCCCGGCAATAACGGGGTGACGCTGGGCGCCACGCTCGAAACGCAAAAGACACCCGAAGGGCCAGCGCCCGCGGTTCCGGCGATGCTGCTGGTGCAGGGGAGCGGCCCGGTCGACCGCGACGGCAATGTCCCGGGAACGATGGAGACCGATCTGCAAAAGCAGATCGCCGAAGCGCTGGCCGAGATCGGGGTCGTTTCGCTGCGCTACGACAAACGCGGCGAATACGCAAACAAGGCGGAACTGCCCGAAGACAAAGACAAGATCGCCGAATTTCTCGCCTGGGACAATCTGGTCGGCGATGCCGTGGCCGCCTGGCGGTTTCTGTGCGATCAGCCGGGGGTCGATCGCGACCGCGTCGGCTTTTTCGGCCATAGCGAGGGCGGGATTGTCGCGCTGGCGGCGGCACAGGAACTGGCCGATGCCGGCGAGACGCCCGCTGCGCTGATCCTTGCCGCCACCCCCGGGCGGCCGATGGGCGATGTGATCCACGAACAGATCGAGCGCGCGATGGAGCGCAAGGGCGTAAAGCCGCAAAATGCCGAGCGCCTGCTTGACGCCGTCGATAACATCCAGGAAGAAATCGCGGAAACCGGCGAAGTGCCGGATGCCGTGCCGCAGCCGCTAAAGCCGCTCTACCGGCCGGAACTGGCGCCCTATTGGCACTCGCTGCTAAACCTCGACCCGGCCGATCTGGCCAAGCTGTTCCCCGGACCGGTCCTGATCATTGAAGGCACTGCCGACAAGCAGGTGTCGGCCCGCGATGACGCACTGAACCTGGACGCCGCATTGAGCGACCGGAAAGAAGACGACCACGACCTGTTGATCGTGCCGCGTGTAACTCACGAGTTGCAACAGGTGAATGATCCGGCGCATCCCAGCAACGACGGTCCGATCAAGCCCTCAATTATCAAAGACATCAGCAGCTGGGTTTCGGAGAAGCTGATCGCCCCACACTGATTGCCCCCCGCACTGATCGAAACGGCAGGGTGGTAGCCGGAACCCGCGGGTGAACACCGCCGGTTAGCCACTACCTGATAGCGAAAAAATCGGTTCCCCCAATCCCGAAATCTTGGGAATGTGGTCGTGCCTGCGGGTCCGGTTCGCGGCGACCGATGGGGGAGAACATGGTTACCGACGTCTGTCTGTTGTCGATGCCGTTTTCGCCGGTGGAGCGCCCCTCTTATGCGCTTGGCCTTCTGAAAGCCGTATTGGTGCAAAGCGGGCTGAACGTCGCCGTCCGCTACCCGTGCGTACGTTTTGCCGAGCAGATCAGCCGGCGCACTTACTCCCTGCTGTCGCGCATCCGCATCGAGGACGGGCCGGTCGATTGGGCATTTTCCGGGATTGCGTTCCCCGACCACCCCAGCGATGTCGAGGCCTATGTCGCCCGCATTTTCGAGCGTAATCCCATTTTGTGGTCGCCCGACCGGACCGCCGACGTGGCGGCGCTCGTCGGCGTGCGCGAGCTGGCACCGGAATTCATCGAGCGGACGGTTGACGAGGTCATTGCGCTGGGGCCGCGCATCGTCGGCTGCACCTCGACCTTTCAGCAGCACGTCGCGAGCCTCGCGCTGTTGCGACGCCTGAAGGAGCGCGCTCCCGACATCGTCACGATGATCGGCGGCGCGAATTGCGAGACCGTCATGGGGCGGACGACGCACCAGTCTTTTCCGTGGATCGACTACGTCGTATCGGGGGAGGCGGAAGACCTGCTGCCCGGGCTGTGTCGCGACATCCTGGCTGCCCCATCCGGTCTGGCGGCGCGGCGACTGCCGGAAGGCGTCTTTGCCCCGGCGCACCGCGACGCCGGCTATCCCATCGCATCCTATGGTGACGGAGTGCCGCGTGCCGTCGCCGGCTCGCTGCAGAAACAGCCGATGCCTGACTACGACGATTATTTCAGCGAAATCGAACGCTCGTCGCTGCGGCAGAGGCTGACCATCGCACTGCCGATCGAAACATCCCGCGGCTGCTGGTGGGGCGAGATCAAGCACTGCAAGTTCTGTGGCCTCAATGGCGTCACAATGGCGTACCGCTCCAAACCGGCCGACATGGCGCTCAGTGAAATCACGGCGCTGCAGGCGCGCTACGGCGTGAACCAGTTTCTGGCGGTCGATAACATCATCGATCTTAAATACTTCAACAACTTGGTGCCGCAATTGGCTGAGGTGCAGCCGAAAGCGTCATTCTTTTACGAGACCAAGTCGAATCTGTCCCGCGCGCAGGTTAAGGCGCTCGCCGATGCCGGTGTGATCTGGCTGCAGCCCGGCATCGAGTCGATGCACACCGGCATGCTCGACTTGATGGATAAAGGCAGTCAGGCATGGCGCAATGTGCAGCTGCTGCGCTATGGCCGGCAGTTCGGTGTGCGGTTTTACTGGGCCATCCTGTGCGGTTTTCCGGGCGAGGACGAGGCGTGGTTTGGTGAAATGGCGGAGTGGCTGCCGTTGATCACGCATCTCGAGCCAGGCCAGATAAAAGGGCTGCGGTTCGACCGGTACAGTCCCTATTTCCGTGACGCGAAAGACTACGAACTGACGCTGCATCCCTCGGAGATGTATCGCCATTTCTATCCGGTCGATGAGCCAAAGCTGGCCGATCTCGTGTATTTCTTCGAGGCCGAGCGGCGGAACAGTAAAGGGTTTTACCTGTTGGGGGCTGATCTCTCGGAGCGGCCGTCGCTGGAAGGCCTGCGCCGTGTGCTGCTCGACTGGAACAGGCACTGGCATTCGGCGGGCCGTCCGACGATGGTCATGGAGGATGACGGGACGGTGTTGACGGTCACCGACACGCGGCCGTGCGCGCTGGCCTATAAATCGCGGCTGACCGGAATGGAGCGCGATCTTTACCTGCTGTGCGATGATGCTCCGCCGTTTGAAAGCGCTGTCACCCGCATTGCGCGAAGCCGCCAAGTCTCACCCGAGGTGGTTCGCACGGCAATCGCGCAACTGCTGGAGCGGCGCTTGCTGCTGTCGCTTGACGGGCATCTGATCGCGCTTGCCGTGCCCGGCCCGCTGCCGGAGATGCCGAACGATGTCGATTTTCCCGGCGGCCTGTTGTTTGAAGACGCCGCCACGGCAGCAACGTCAAAGGCGGCGGCCAACGATTAGGCCCGGTGCCGAACGCGCGACGCGGGGTTGAGCGCAGTCACCGTTGCGCGGGCGCACCATTGCAGACAGTCCCGTCAGCGTCGGAGGTCGCAAGCATGCAGTCGGTGACAACGTTGCCGTCAAACGAGATGCGCAGCGCTTGCAGCTTGCTGCCCTTATAAGTCAGGACGGGACCGCCGCCGCCGGCCGATTCATATGACCAAATCCACGTCTCGCCATTGTCGCCGTAATTCGAGAACTTGGCCGGAGGCGGCCCCATACTGCTGATGACGTCTGATTTTGTCGTCGTGCCGATTATTATCTGATCGACATAGCCGATATTAAAACGGCTGCCGGTCGTCGTCGGCGGTATGCAGCCGGTGCAAACGGGTAACAGCGCCGCCAATGCCGGGAACGCCAGTTTTCGGATCATCGGCAGGTTCTTTCGGTCCGCGCCCCCGGTCGACGCCGCATCAGTGCCGGACGATGAAACGCATATCCGCGACGGCCCAGGCAATCGCATGGCCGATCAGATCGAGCCGGCTGATCTGTTCGACCCGGGCCCGCGTCCGCGCGACCTCGTCGGCCGTGAGCACCTGCCCGATCAAACCGGCAGCCTCGACCAGGCAGATCAGCATCACATTGTTCGGATCGGGAATTTCGTCGGTCAGCAATTCCTGGCGCAGCCGGTCCTTGAGTTCGCGTTCCTCGCGGTGGTCGATGATCGCGTACCGACCGCTTTCGCGTTCCACGATGATCCCTTTGGCGATCAGGCCTTGCAGCGCCATTTGCCGATATGCGTCGGCGTGGTCGCTGGTGCATTCCAGCGCGGTTCGCGGGCCGAATTCGGCGCCGGCGCGATCGAGCAGCAACAGCGCATCGTCGAGGATGGCATCGCCGGTTGGAGTCTGGTCGATCAGAAAAAAGCGGTCGAGATCGGCGTCAAGCCGGTTGCGCAGCGCCAACTCCATCACCGCTGCGCCGGCAATGACAATCTCGAACGCCGATAGCGGCAGGTCGATCGGCCTGGTTTCGGCGTAATCGAGTTGCAGCAAGACGATCTCTTCCGCGAAGTCCAGCATTGCCGGCCGGCTCAGCGGGTTGCGGCGATTGCCGCCGCCGAGCCTGTATGGATCGGAACCAGCTTGTCGAAACCGCTGATCGAAAGAACCTCCATAACATTGGGGCAGCAATCGAACAGAACTAATTTTCCCTTGGCCCGTTGCGCCTTTTTGGCGACGAGCAGCAATACCCGCAACCCGGCGCTGCTGAGATAATCGACCTGCGACATGTCGATTGCGACACGCGGTTCACTGTCCGCCAGTACCTGGCTTAAGTTTGCTTCCGTGGTTCGAGCGGCGCTGCCGTCGAGCTTGCCGGCAAGCCTAACGATAATCGCATCGCCCGCCTGCTCGTGCGCGAAGTCCATTGCAAGCCTCGCACCATGCGTATCTGTCTCCGCCGCTTGGTAGCACGGTCTCGATCGCCCGCGCAACATCGGGCGCCGGCGGAAAGCGCCGAATTGTCGTGGGAGGTGGCCGCCGTCGGCGACTTGATTTTCCCGTATAGATTGTCTTATGGATGTCGTCGCCGGTCATCACGGGCATTTTGACGTGTCGCTTATCATGCCCAAATTGGGCTGGCGCGACACCGTTGGCGAAATGCTGGGCGAACCGTCGTTCAGTTTCAGGTGGTGATGGCGATTTGGAGAAAATAGTTGATCGAGGTTGAATTCCATGCGAATGCGGGGATGGAGACGCCCGCTCGCGATGAGAGTGAACCGGCGTATCAAGGTCAGTTGCGAGCGCTGTTATTGCAGCTGCCGTATTTCGATCGCGAATGGTATCTGCTGCATTATTCCGATGTGCGAGAAGGGTGTTTCGAGCCGCTGGAGCACTATCTAGCATATGGGGCACGCGAAGGGCGTCGGCCAAATAAATATTTCGATCCGGTTTTTTACAGATCTACAATATCACGGTCTTTGTTGCCGGACCGGGCGGAACTGGTCGATTACCACGATCGAGGGTGGTGGGAAGGGGCGCAGCCGTCGATCGATTTCGATACGATCGCCTATATCGAAGCCTATCCTGATGTCGCCGCGGCGAAGATGGAACCGCTGGCGCATTATTTAGCATTTGGGCGTATCGAAAATCGCCAGGTGCATCGGCGAAAAACGACGGCGTCCGAGACTCTCCCGAAGGCGGCCTTTCCCAGTTTGCTCAACGCAAAATACCGAAAATTAATTGACAACGCACAGACCGGTCTCGACGCAAAGGCGGCGTTCAATCCGGATTGTCTCCGTATCGCGTGGATAATCCCCGATTTCGACCCCGGCAGCGGCGGTCACATGGCAATTTTCAAGGCGATCTATTGGCTGGAGTTTCTGGGTCACGAAATCAGCATATGGATCGATTATCCACATCGCCGCACCGACGCACAGACCGTCTATGAGGAGATTGTCCGGTATTTCAAACCGATAAAGGCGAAAGTCCGGCTGTTGAATGAGCGAGCCGTGATCCGCGCCGATGTCGTCATGGCGACCGATCATCAAACCGTCTGGTCGGCTATGAAACACGCGTCGGCCCGAAAGGTATTTTATTTTGTGCAGGATTTCGAGCCGCTTTTTTTTGGCATGGGATCCGACGCTCTGATAGCCGACCGGACGTATGATCTTTCATTATTTTGCTTTTGCAGCAGTCCGTGGCTGGCGCAGAAAATGCGCCAGCGGGGATCGGAGGCAAGGCATTTCATCTATCCCGCAGACACCGACATTTATTTCCCGGCACACGAAAAGCGGCGATCCGATGTGCCGTTGATTGCTTTTTACGCACGGTTCTTTACAAGCCGGCGAGCGGTTGAACTGGCGTTGCTGGGTTTGACGCTGCTGGCCCAACGCGGCGAAGAATTTACGGTGGCGCTTTTCGGTCAACAACTGGACGAAGCGTCGGAATGGCCATTTCCCGTCGAATTCTACCATGTCTTGAGTGAACGCGAACTGGGCGAACTATATCGCCGTGCGGATATCGGGCTGGTGTTTTCGGCGACGAATTATTCGATCGCGGCTGTTGAAATGATGGCGTGTGGACTGCCGATCGTCGATTTGAAAACCGAAAGTACCCTGACCAGTTACCCTTCGGGGGCGGCGGCGCTCGCCGAACCGTCTCCCGCGCATATTGCAACGGCGATCGCCGAGTTATTGCATGATGCCGATAAGCGGGAAGTGCAAATCGCCACGGCGCTCAGATGGGCCGTGACGTCGAAATGGCCAGAAATCTGCCGCATGATCGCGCAGACGATGGTTGAGCAACTGCAACAAGGGGCAATATCGGCAAACCAGCCGGCAGCCTCGATCAATTCGAAAGCGGTCACAGTAACAGTGGTCATACCGACCTATAATGCCGGTGCCTCCTTCGCGGCCGTCCTCGACCGCGTACTCGCACAATCCGGACCTTATCGTCACGATGTGCTGTGCGTCGACAGCGGATCGAGCGATGAGACGCTCGGCCTGATTGAAAAGCGCAATGGCATGCGGCTGGTTCAAGTGGCTAAAAACGATTTCAATCACGGGCGAACCCGGAATTTCGCGATCGAAAACACGGACAGTGATTATATCGTCTTTCTGACTCAGGATGCGTTGCCCACCGATGAACTGTGGTTGTTCAATCTGGTGGGGCTGTTGCGCGCAGCTCCCAGCGCGGCATTGGCGTTTGGCCGGCATTTTGCCTATCCGTCGGCTTCGCCGTTTGTCAAACGCGATATTGATGCTCATTTCGATCGCTTCAAAAACGGGCCAATTATCGTCAATCGCGATACCGCGCGCGATCGCTTTGACAATGCCGATCCGGAATGGCTCGATTTTCTGAGGTTCAGTTCCGACAATAACAGTTGCATCGTCAGACAGGTGTGGGAAAGTCTGCCGTTGCCGTCAATCAATTTCGGCGAAGATCAGTTGTGGGCTTGGAATATCATTACTGCTGGTTATTCCAAGGTCTACGTCGATAATGCTGCGGTTTATCACTCGCATGATTATGATGTCGAACAGACGCGGCGGCGGGCGCGTACCGAGGCCGGTTTTTTCAAGCATGTTTTCGGTGTCGGTATGGGTGTTTGCGACGAGCGGACGCTGCGCACCCGACTGAACGAGTTTAATCGGACCGACTTGATGTATGCCTTGAAACACGGTCTGCCGCGAGACGTTACCGAGAGGCGTTTTGAGCTGAACCAGGCTCGGCTCGAAGGATATCACCAGGGTGAAGATGACCGCGACATCGTCTATGAGGCGTAAACCGTTGCGCTGATCCCCCGACGCCGCCGGAGTGAAAAACAGTCACGCTTTAGGATTGTAAAAATCGCGGATAAATGGTGTACGATAGGCGTCCGTAACCAGCCGGCAGCCTGGTCAATCGGTGATGGCATTTTTCCGATGAGACGCCGAACATTCATTGCCCTGTCGGGAGGCTGCATGGCGTGGGAGGCTGTCGGTATGACGCGGTGCGCGATCGCCCGGGACACGCCCGCGACACTTGCGAGCGCGCCGTTGGAACTGGACGAGGGCTGGGGTGGTGCCGCCGCTGATGCCGGCGCGGTAATCCAGCGGGTACGGGAGGCGTGTCTATCCGGCATCCACCTCGTTTCGGACCGCCAGCCGCAGAAACTCAGGGTTGACGAGCAGCGCGCCGGTCCGCCGCACATCTGGCGGCACGAGGAAAATCCCGATACCGCCTGGGTGGTTGTCGATTTCGCGCCGACGCACTGGGTCCAGCTAGCCTACCAGTTCGGCCACGAACTCGGTCATGTGCTGTGCAATAGCTGGGTATTCGCCGCGCAACTCGATCCGCCGAGCCGCTGGCTCGAAGAGGCGATGGTCGAGGCGTTCTCGATCCGCGGCCTGGGGCGCCTCGCCGACAGCTGGGCGCACACGCCGCCCTTTCCGCACGATGAGGGCTTTGCCGGCGAGATCAGGAAATACCGCGACAATCTGATCGAACGCTATCGCACCGCAGGCGGTACCAAACCGGCGGTGAGCGACACGGTACAGTGGTTTCGCGCCAGCCGCCCGGCTCTCGACCGGGCGAGCGGCGTCGGCCCGAACGAAGGACCGGGGATCGTCGCTATCCTCGGTGAGCTGGAGAGCGACGCGGATTGCGTCGCCGATCTGGGCGCGGTCAACCGCTGGCCGCAGCGCAGCGGTATTCCCAGTGAAGAATACCTCCAGCGGTGGCAGGATAGCTGCGCGCAGGTGGCGGCGCCGGGCGTGCTGCCGGGTCGTCTCAAGACGCTGTTCGGGCTCGCGTGATGGCACTGTCGTCGGCTCCGATCGATCTGCGCGGCGACTGGGGTGAATCGCCCCCCGAGGATGCCGCGCTCGTCATCACGCGGTTGCACGCGACGTGCCTTGCCGGCGTCGATTTGCCGTCCGACCGTCAGCCGGATCGGCTGAAGGTGGAAGGGCGCGTCTCCACCGTACCGCATATCTGGCTCGATGGCAGCAACCCGACGGCGGCGTCCGTCGTGATCGACGGCAGCGGCCGCAACTGGTGCCGCCTGTCGTATCAGCTCGGCCATGAGCTGGGCCACGTCGTGTGCAACAGCTGGGATGTCGTCGCGCTGCCGCTCAAGCCGAGCCAGTGGCTCGAAGAATGCCTGGCCGAGGCATTTTCGCTGCGCGGCCTCGCGCGGCTCGCCGATAGCTGGGACGCAAACCCGGTGCTGACGGATCACCCCGATTACGGAAAGCACCTGCGCCGCTATCGCGAATTGACGATCGCCCCCTACCGCCGCGGCGGCCCGCCATCGCCGCTGCACAGCTGGTTCGCGGCCAATCGCGTCGGTCTGGAAAACGGCATTGGCGGCCGCCCCTCGACCGGTCCGGCGCTGCTGATGATCCTCAGCGAACTCGACCGTGATGCCGGCTGCGTCGCCGATCTCGGTGCCGTCAACCGCTGGCCGAGCCGTGCCGCTGCGCCGCTCGAGGATTATCTCGAGGCGTGGCAGCAGAGCTGTGCCGAAACCGGCACCCCCGGTTATCTGCCGGTGCGCATCCGCGACATGCTGTTTTTCGACGAGCCGGCGCCGTCGACGTACCACCGCCCGCCGCAACTCAACCTGCAGCACCCAAACCGCGGCGAGGTGCGTGAGCAGGTCGTCGCCGTCGATGATCTGGTTGCGCTCGATCACCCGGTACGCTCGGTATGGGCGATGGCCGAGGGCCTCGATCTCAGCGCGTGGACCGGTGCCCCCGGCGAGCCGGCGCGGCCGGCGCCCGCCTTGTTTCTCGCGCTGTGGCTGTGGGCCACGATTGAGGGTATCGGCAGTGCCCGCCACATCGCCCGGCTGTGCGAACAGCGCCTTGCCTATCGCTGGCTGTGCGGCGGCGTCGCGATCGACCCCGAAATGCTGATCAGCTTCCGCCACGCGTCCGGCATCGAGCCGTTACTGGCGCGCAGCCTCGCCGCGCTGACCGAAGAACGCATCATCACGCTCGAATTGCTGGCGCCCGAGGCCCTGACGGCGCAACGCCTGACCGGCCCCAGTCCGGCCCGCCGCCGGCGCCGCCTGCGCGCCCTGGCCGAAGCCGCCACCACCCGCCTGCATACATCGAGCACCACCCTCGATCGCGAAGACCCGATCGCCGACGAACACCTGATGCGCACCATCGCCGGCCACGCCGCCCGCCAACGTCGAGACCGCATCGGCGCCGTGCTCGCGCGGGTCAAAGAATTCGACCCAGCGGGATGAGCCAGCCCGATCGCCCTGTATCGTCGCCATCACCTAGCTAATGGACATGATGACCGTGTCGTGCAATCCGGAGCGCATTCAATGAAGACGATCGGCCAATGAAGACAATCGGCCTGTGCATGATCGTCAAGAACGAGTCGCACGTGATCCTGCGCTGTCTCGACAGCGTGCGGCCCTTGATCGATTACGTCCTGGTCGAGGACACCGGCTCGACCGACGGCACCCAGCAGATCATCCGCGACTGGCTCGCCCGCGAAAACCTGCCGGGCGACGTGTTCGACGCACCCTGGCAAGATTTCGCCCACAACCGCACCCTCGCCCTGGCCCGCCTGCGCGAACGTCCCGAGATCGACTACGCACTGATCATGGACGCAGACGATGTGCTCGTCCTGGAAGACGGCTTCGACGCGGCGGCATTTAAGGCCGGCCTCGATGCCGATTACTACAACGTGTCGCTGCGATCTGGCGACATCAAGCACCACCGAGCCTCACTGTGCAGCAACCGGCGCGATTTTCAATACCGCGGTGTGCTGCATGAGTATCTGGCCGCACCGGAAGGCAGCGTCGTCGGTTGGGCCGCGGGTCTGCATATCTTCGAGCGCCGTGAGGGTGCGCGCAGCCAGGACCCGGACAAATACCGTAAGGACGCCGAATGTCTCGCGCTGGCGCTGGAGAGCGAACAGGACCCCTTGCTACGCTCGCGCTACACCTTCTACATGGCGCAGAGTTGGCGAGATTGTGGAGAGCATGAAAAGGCGCTCGCCGCCTATCTCTCTCGCGCGGAGCTCGGCTTTTGGGACGAGGAGATTTTCGTCAGCCTGTATAACGCGGCTCAGTTGAAAGAGCGTTTGGGACATTCAGGCCACGAAATCATTGCTATGTATCTACATGCATATGAGGCATGCGCTCGCCGAGCTGAAGCCTTGCATGGCGCCGCGCGTTACTGCCGAAATACCCGAAAATTTCGCCAAGGCTACATGTTCGCAAAACAGGGATTGGAAATCCCACGGCCGCGACGAGGCCTTTTCCTCACCGAGTGGATCTATGATTATGGTCTGTTAGACGAGTTCGCAGTTAATGCTTACAAAATCGGATGGTATGAAGAATGTCTGGAATCATGTGAACTCCTACTTGTTGAGACGAAGATATCCAAGGAAATGAGACAACGAGTTGAGACCAACGCACACGCCGCTAGAGAAAAGTTGGCGAAAGCTGTCTTTTCAGCGCGGGATGAGGCAATATTAAAATCTCGACTTGGTTCGATATTGGGGAGAGTAAATTCATATAAAAATAGCGATATCACAAGTATCAATCGTTCTGCCGTTCACATCAAGCAAGTTCATTTGATAAATCTTGACCGCTCCCCGGAGCGCTTACGTAAGTTTCAAAAATTAAATGCCCATTTAACCGAAGTAATCAAAGTGTCGGCCGTCGATGGTGCCGACATAACTTCATTTGACAAAAAAGCACTGATCGAGGATGGTACGATTACAGAAAGATTACAGTATCCGTCCGGAACACTGGCTTGCGCTATTTCTCATATTAATTTATGGAAAAAAGCTGTATCGGAAGATCGCGTGGTCACGATCTTTGAGGACGATACGGTCGTTTCCTATAGATTTCAAAACGTCGCGCCGACAATTGTGTCCCGTTTGCCTTCAGATTGGGGGATCATCAAGTGGGGACATAATTTTAATGGGTGTTTTTTGTGGCTCGATTTAGAGTATTCTAAATCCAAAGTTGAATTTTACAACAGAAGTTTTAGTGGCGATAGTCGATTGCAATTTCAGGCAATGGAATTTTCTTGGTCCCCTTTTAAATTTGATCATTCCTTCGGCTTGATGGCTTATTCAATTTCCCCATTAGGCGCCAGCGTTATGTTACGGCATTGCCTCCCCTTGAGGCCACGGTATATCTCCTTTCCTGGAACCCGCGTAACGATCTATGACACGGGCCTCGATTGTGCGGTGAATTTAGCTTTTCCTGCTATGAAGGCGTTCGTCTGCATGCCGCCGCTTGCGTTGCATGACGATGACGATGTCTCAGACCGTATGGCGAGAAATACATGAAAGACAAAAGAAAGCTAAAAGTTTTTGTTGTCAGTCTGCATCGCTGTGGGACGCAAAGTACAGATCAATTTTTAAGTGAAATGGGTCTTCGCACTTGCCATTTTCCCTCACAGGTAGATGGTGTCAGCTATGAGATGAAATGTCTAGGATGGGAAACGACGCCTGCAAAGATTACCGAGTTCTTACGGCCGGTGTTTGAGTCTTTTGATGCGGTGAGCGACGTACCGGTTCCTGCAATCTACGAGGAACTCGACGCGGCGTATCAAAATGCGCGCTTTATAGCAGTATGTCGTAATCCGGCCGAGTGGCTTCGATCGGTTCGTCGACATACACGCTCACGTAACCTCTGCATCTATGAACGAGCGCAATATTGGCGTTATCTACCAAATAAGCCACTCAGGCTCGAAACAGTTTCGGACGATGCATTACTCCAAATGTATGAAACTCATTATAGCGGATTGGTTGCATATTTTGCTGGGCGTCAAAACTTCCTTCTTGCTGACCTTACTGACCCTTCTATCGCTGTGAAGGTATCGTCGTTTCTAGAAATTTCCTCGACAAACGCTATCGGATTTCCAAGGGTTGATTACAAAATGCCAAATACATCCAGTAGCCGATTTCGCTTTCATGTACTCGGCGTCCCACATACTATATCTAAGCCAGAATATAATATGGACGCTTTTACGCAAAAGGTCGTTCGGCTTTGCGCAATGCTTAAGAGGCGAGGGCATTATGTGATCCACTATGGGCACGAGGATTCACAAGTAGAATGCGATGATCATGTCACAGTCCTGAGAAAATGCGACTTGTCAAAGGCGTATGGCGAGCACAATTGGAGAAAAGACGGAATTCCGGATTACCGCATAGATGATCACGTATACCAGACCTTTTATGCTCAATCGATCGCTGCCATCGAACAACGTAAGCAGAAGTTTGATTTTCTTTTGTGTATGGCAGGGGGCAACCATCAGGTGGTTGGAGACGCGCACAAAGACATGATCGTCTGCGAACCCGGCATCGGTTATCCGAATGGTTATTTTGCGCCGTTTAAAGTTTTTGAATCTTACGCACTATTGCACGCTTATCTTGGGTTGCCAGCGGTTGGTTCGATGAGAAACGACATGTGGTATAATGCCGTAATACCAAATTATTTTGATCTGTCCGAATTCGAGTTCAGCGCAAAAAAGGAGGATTATTTTTTATTTCTTGGGCGCGTCAATCCAGGGAAGGGATTTCATATTGCGATCCAAACAGTGGAGGCAGTAGGAGGGAAGCTCATTGTAGCCGGGCCGGGTTCGATTGAAGGCGTTGGTACGCGAACCGCTCGGTTAATTTCGGAATATGTTCAGCAGGTAGGGGCTGTGGACGTGCACGCAAGGAAACGTCTTTTAGCGAATGCGAAAGCTGTTATCCTACCTTCAATGTTTGTTGAGCCGTTTTGTGGTGTGCAGATTGAGTCAATGCTGTCCGGCACGCCGATAATTACTAGTGATTGGGGAGCATTTGCAGAGTACAATCTTCACGGGGTGACGGGTTATCGCTGCCGCACCTTTGATCATTTTGTTTGGGCTGCAGAGAACATCGGTAATATTTTTCCGGAACGGTGTCGAGAATGGGCCTCAGAAAATTTCTCAATGGAGCGCGTTGGCGAAATGTACGATGAGTATTTTTTTTCTGTTAAAAACATTTTTAACGGCGCTGGGTGGTACCAAGAGTATCCGGGTCGGACGCAGCTGGATTGGCTAAAGCGACACTGGCCGACGCCGCACTTCTGAGGGTTGGTTATTTGGGTTAGTTTTGGGCGGCGATGCGAGTACGCTAATGCAGGATTTTGGTCGGGCGGCAACCGCGTTTCACGTGGCCGCGCGCCAACATCACGCGCGCATAACCATGCCCGCGATCGGCGGCCTGTTGCCACCAGCGTTGCGCCTGCGCCAGGTCGGGCGGTAGGCCGTGGCCGCCGGCGTGGAGGGCGCCGAGGGCGAACATGGCGCCGGTGTGGCCGGCGATGGCGGCTTTTTCGAACAGGGCGCGGGCGGCTTCGGGGTCGCGCGGGCCGCCGCGGCCGTTGAGCAGCATCTCGGCCAGGCCGGCTTGCGCCTCGGCGAGGCCGGCGGTGGCGGCACGGTCGAGCCAGAGGCGCGCCTCGGCGAAATCGGCGGTAACGCCGCGGCCTTCCGCCAGCATGCGGGCATAGGCGTATTGCGCGTCCGGGATGCCGTCCGCGGCGCGGCGCAGCCACTGCGCCGCCTGCTGCTCGTCTCGATCGACGCCGAGGCCGCGCACCAGGCACATTCCGTAATTGAACGCCGCGACGAGATCGCCGGCGGCGCCGGCTTCCTCGAACCATTGCGCGAGGCGCGCCTGCCCCTCGGCGCCGCCGGCTGCGCCGGTGACGAGCGCGGCAAGGTCGCGCGGGCGCAACTCGCCATTCGGCGCTGCGGTGACCTCACCCGCGGCTGCTGCGCGCAGCCGGCGCAACGCCTCTGCGGTGTCGCGGGGTATGCCGGTGCCGGTCAGCAACAGCGAGGCGAGGGCGCGCGCCGCCGGCTTGTGCCCCAGATCGGCGGCGCGGCGATACCACAGCGCCGCTTCGGCATGGTTGGGCGGCAGGGTCCCTGTCCGCGCGTAGAGGTCGCCGAGCCGCGCCGACGCCTCGGCATCGCCGGCCAGCGCGGCCCGGCGCAGCCAGGATTCGCCTTCGACCGGATCGGTCGTGCCGGCCGATCCGTCGAGCAATGCCAGACCGAGCCGGAACTGTGCCGTGCGATGGCCGCGTTCGGCCGCTCGCCGGTACAATGCGAAGGCCTGCTCGGCATCGGCCGCGACGCCGACACCCTGTTCGGTCAAGGCGCCGAGCAGATAATTCGCGGTCGGCAATTCAGCGGCTGCGGCATGGCGCAGATGCTCGGCAACCTCGCGCCGTGCGGTGTCGTCGGCTGCTCGCGCCGCCAGCGACATGGCATAGCCGAGATGGCCCTGCGGGTTGCCGCTTGCCGCGGCGCGCTGATACCAATCGTGCGCGGCCTCAAGGTCGCGCGTGGCCGCCGGCCCGTTGGTCAACAGATACGCGTACACCGCCTGACCGTCGGGCGAGCCGGCTTCGGCGGCGCGTTGCGCCCAGTGCGCGGCGGCGGCGACGTCGGGTGGCGCGGCGCGCTCGCCGGCGAACAGCCGGTTTGCCGTCAGCCGGTTTGCCGTCTGGGCCGCGTCGGGTGATGCGGTGTCTTCAGGGCGGACGACGCCATGCAGGCAGATTGTCGCCAGCAGCGCCTGGGCCGGCACATGCTCGGCCTCGGCGGCCTGCTGCAGCCAGCGCGTGCCCTCGCTGCGGCTGGCGGGGGCGCCGACGCCTTCGAGATAGCACCGTGCGAGCCGGTAGGCGGCCTCACCGAGACCGGCGTTGGCGGCGCGCCGCAACAGCGGTAACGCCGCCGCGGCATGGCCCCGCTTGCCGAGCCGAATCGCGCGGCGCAGCACCGCCGAAGGAGAGGCAATGCTGATCAGCCAATCGAGCGCCCCGCCGCCGCGCCGGGGTGCGGTGTCAAACGGCACGACAGGACGACGGGCAGGGCTGTCGCCGGCGCCGGCCGTGGTGCTGGCCGCGAGGCTCATGGCTCGCGCATTCCCTCTTTGCCGATCGTCAGCATGCGCGACAGGAAATACGACATCACGGTGCGCTTGCCGGTTTTGATGTCGGCGTGCACCGGCATGCCGGGGATCAGGTGAAAATCCGCCGGCGTGTCGTGCAGTTCGACGCGGTCGAGCGTGATGCGGGCGCGATAGAACGGTTCGCTGCTGGTGGTCGGCAGCGGCACGGAACTGGTGGGGTTGCGCGCCTCATCCTGCGGGTTGAAGCTGCTCGGGCTGATCGTCCGCACCGTGCCTTCCGCCAGCCCGTATTGGGTAAACGGAAAGGTGTCGAACTTGACGACGACCGGGTTGCCAAGACGGACAAATCCGTTGTCGCTGCCCGGAATGTTGGCTTCGACTTCGAGCCTGGCGTCGTCCGGCACGAGTGCAATCAGCTGCTGGCCCGATTGCATCACCGAGCCCGGCGACACCTTGGCGATCGACAGCACGGTGCCGTCCCGCTCGGCGCGCAGCTCGACCATCTGGCTGTGCAGCCGCGCCTTTTTCAGCAGCTCCTGCGCGTCGCTCAGCAATCGGCCGGCATCCGACAGCTTTTCCCCGACATCGGCCCGCCAATTCTGGATGTAGCCGTCGCGCTCCGCGGTCAATGCCGCCATATCGCGCTTTGCCGCTTCGGCGGTTTGCTGCGCGTTGGCCATCGAGCGCGTCATCTCGGCCCGGTTATCGACGGCAACGAGAGTATTGAGACGGCTGCCGACGTTGAGGGTTTCAAGCTGCGAGCGCATGCCCTCAATTTTCTTGGCGACGTCAACGCGGTCGCGGTACCCCGCGATATCGGCGTTGGAGCGCGCGATCATCGCCTGCAACTCGTCGATCTTGTGCTTGTAGTTTTCCAGCTTCAGGTCGAATTCGGCGTGGCGATGGCCATAGATGGCGGCTTGCAGCAGCTGGTCGGGGTCGATCCCGGTATAGGTAAAGGGTTGGCCTCTGGCCTCTGCCTGCCAGCGCGCGACTTCGGCAGAAAGGCTGGTGACGCGCGCGGCCAGTGCGTTTTGATCGGCGGCGGCGAGCGTCGGGTCGAGCTGCGCCAGCACCTGGCCCGCCTTGACCCGCTGGCCCTCACGGACACCGATCGAGCGGACGATGGCGGTATCGAGCGGCTGCAATAAAAGAGTCGGGGATGCCGCGACGACAATGCCGGTCGCGGTGACGACCTGGTCGATCGGCAGAAGCGCCATTACCGCAATCATCGACGCGACGGCGCTGGTGATGACATAGGCGATGCCGCGTGCCGACCGCGGGATCGGCGCGTTGGCGACGGCGGTCGAGGGCCACTGAAATTCGAGGATGACCGGCAAAGTCGGGTCGTAACCGCGCGAACGGCGTGGCAATACCGCGATATTATCGCTGCCGCGTGCCATCGCTTAATTGCCCTCAACCAGTCGCGGCAGGGCGGTAACGCCGCTGTCGCGTCCGCGCAGGTGCCCGTTCTGCTGGTTCCACAAATGCCGGTAGATCGCGCAGCGTTCGAGCAGCACATCATGCGGTGCCATATCGAGCAGCTTGCCGTCATCCATCACCAGGATCTGGTCGCAATCGCTGAGGAACGACATGCGGTGCGACACCAGCACCATCGTGCGGCCGCGCGCGATGCGCAGCAGGTTGGCGCTGACCACGGCCTCGCTTTCGGGGTCGAGCGCGCTGGTCGCCTCGTCGAGGATCAGAATGCGCGGGTCGTGGATCAGGGCGCGGGCGATCGCCAGCCGTTGGCGCTGGCCGCCCGACAGGTTGGGCGAGCCTTCCTCGACATAGGTTTCGTAGCCGTTGGGCAGGCGCTCGATGAACTCCTCGGCCCCGGCGAGCCGCGCGGCGCGCACCGCGTCGGTCAGCGTCAGTCCTGGCCGCCCGGCGATGATGTTGTCGCGGATCGTGCCGCGAAACAGAAAATTGTCCTGCAAGACAACGCCAAGACCGCGCCGCAGATGCCGCAGATTGGTCTCCCGCAGATCGGCGCCGTCGATCTTGATAAAGCCGCTATAGTCGCGGTTGATGCCTTGCAAGAGCCGGGTCAGGGTCGATTTGCCGGAGCCGCTGCGTCCCACCAGCCCCAGCATCGTGCCTGCCGGCACCGAAAAACTGACCCGGTCGAGCGCCGGAGTCTTTGAGCTGGCATAGGTAAAGGACACATCGTCGAAGGTGATCGCGCCGCCGAAATGTGGCCGCAGCCCGCCGCTCGCCGGATCGAATTCGGGCGGCCGGTTCAAGACCGAGCCGGCCTCGGCGATCGCGCACCGCACCTCCTGGTAGTTTTCCATCAGCCGTGCCAGCCCGACCAGCGGCTGCGCCACCCGGCCCGACAGCATGAAAAATGCAAACAGGACGCCGACCATGTATCCGGTCGGTTCGGAAATCGCCATGTAGGCGCCGATCAGCACGGTGCCGAGCACCATCAGGCGTTCGATCGGGGTCACCATCGTCTGCGGCCAGTTCGACAGGCGGGCAAAGGCCAGCCGCGCATGGCCGGTCTCGGCCACCCGCTCGTCCCACAGCGCGCGCCGCTGCGGTTCCAGCGCCAGGACCTTGACGGTCTTGATGCCGAACACGGTTTCGGTCATCGCCGCCGACTTCCACACCTCGGCGGAAATCACCCGGCTGAACGAGGCGCGCAGCGGGCTCAGATAGGCGAGGATGATCAGCGCGATCATCACCGCGCCGCCGAACACGATCATCCCCAGCGTCACGTTCAGATAAAACAGAAACGGCAGCAACACGGCCAGCGTGATCAGGTCGAGCAGCGTCGACAGCATCGTGCCGGTCAGGAACTGCCGGACATGCGAGACCTGGTTGATCCGGTGGATCGTTTCGCCGGCTGGGTGCCGCTCGAAATAATCGAGCGGCAGGCGCAATACACGGTTGAAGATGTACAGGTTGATCTTGGTGTCGAGCCGGGCGCCGAGCACGGCGACGATCAGCCGCCGGGCGTGACCGAGCAGTGTTTCGTAGATCACCACGGTCGTCAGCAGGGCTGAGATCAGCACCAGTGTCGAGATACTGTGGAATTGTAGAACCCGGTTGATCGTCGCCATGACCAGGAATGGCGGAAAGATCGTCAGGATGCTGGTGGTCAGCGACGCCAGCCCGATATCGCGCATCGCCCGCCGCTCGGTCAGCACCAGATCGACGACCCAGCGCAGGTTGAACGGCGCGTCCGCCGCCGCCTGGCCGCGATTGGCGCGCAGCAGCAGCGCATCGCCGCGCCATACCGCCGACACTCGCAGCTCGTCGAGCGCGATCGGGGCGCTGGTCGCCGGCGCATAGGGGTCGCGCAGAAACACGATCTTCTGGGCGGGGTCGGCGCCGGTCATCAGGCCGGCGGTGCCGTCGGTGAACAGCAGCACTGCCGGGCCGACCTCCTGAAAGCGCATCAGGTGGCGCCAGCGCAGCCGCACGGCGCGCGCCCACATCCCGGCGTTGCGCGCCCACAGCGACAGTTCGCCGGCGGCCGGCGCCGCCGGCTCGGCCCCGCGGAATTCACTGGGGTCGAGTTCGATGCCGTAATAGCGCCCGGCCTGGATCACAGCCTGCAATCGCGGCTGCAACCGCTCGCCGCCTGCCGCGTCCTCTGCCTCTGATCCCGTTTCGCCCGGCTCCATCCCAGCCTGGCGGCCGGCAAGTGCGCCGTTGCCGCTGTCGAACGCCTTGGTGCTTCCCGGCTCCAGGTTCACAAGCGTCCCCCTGAGCGATGGCCGAAGCGGTTGAATATCGGGAGCAGCAAGGGGATGAGCACCTTACGCCCTTATAACGTGTTTCTAACGGCGATTAATGGCGTATCGATAATTGGAATACGCGGGAACATTGTGTAAAGGTGAATTTGGGTTTTGACAAGAAGCACGGGAGAAGGCGCCGATGTCTCAGGGTTTGCCGCTGGAAATGCAACCGAACCGTGAGTATGTCGGCGTGATCTGCGTCGCGTGCGATCGCTCCTTTCCGATTGCCGGGCCCCTCGAGGCCCCGGCGGGCAAACCGGTAAAGATCGGTGCCCGGCATCCACTCGACATCGAATGCCCGTTCTGCGCGCATAAGGCGACCTATCCCGTCGATCGCCTGCGTCGCATCCGCGGCGGCAAAACATCTCAGGAATCGATCATACAGGTGCATAGCGGTGGCACATCGTCACCATTATAGGAAATTCAGAAAATCCCAGTTCAGATCGAAAGTCCTACATTTTATAATAAGAAAATAATCAATTCTGTTAAGGTATTTGAGTGTAACGCCGCTTTCAAACCTTAATTGTCAGATTCGTCTGAGATAATTGAGCGAAGTTAGTTTGAAATTCGGCGTAGAACCCCTGCCTGTTCACTGAAGCGCGTCGCTGACGGCCAAGTCGGCGGCATCTGTGGTCTGCCGCGGGTCGTTGACGATTATTTTATGTATGATAAGTTGTATATCAGTACATAAATAACCGTCGAAACCGGTCAAAAACCCGCTCAAGGGCCGATAATCCCAAAATTTGCATCGGTTGCACATTGGAGGCTTGGTGACCCGCCAGACCTGTCGTCCCGAACCGCTGTTGGAACTTGTCGGATACCTCTACGAAGCGGTCCAGGACCGAGCGATGTGGGTGGGTGTCGCACCACGCATCGCTGGCATGTTCGATGCCGTCAGCGCGGCTGTCATCGCAATGACCGGTGACGCCTTTTACATGATCGCCGGCACGCCGGATGTCGACGATGCCTGGGCGCGCGAGTATCAGGCATATTACTGGCGACTGACGAAACCGGCCCATCGCACCGACGCGGCGTGCGCCTCGCCAATCCTCGCCCCGGCTTTTGCCGCGACTCTCGGGGACGCAGCACTGAGTGGTGCATCCCTGAGTGGTGCATCACTGGTTGGCGCAGCGCAGAGCGGTGCGGTGGCGGCACTGGGCGATATCGCGCCCAGTGGTACGACGCCCAGCGTTACAATGAGCGGTGTTGCGACAACCGACGGAGTGACGCGGACCAACGCCGTCGTTGAGGAGACATTCGCGCCTGTCGAATTCCCGTACCGGCAGCTGCAGACGAGCGGCGCCATATTTCACGGCATCGGCTCGGTAGTTCCGCTGGCTGCCGGCGAAAACGCCCTCGTTGGCATTTACCGGCCGTCGACCGCACCGCCGTTCGACGAGTTCGATAAAGACCGGCTGGCGCAATTTCTGCCGCATCTGCAGCGGGTGCTGAAATTTCGCCAGCGGGTCGAACGGTCGACGATCGCGGCCACAGCCGCGTTGGATCGGCTCGATCGCGGCCATATCGCGACGGTCATCGCGGCGCACGACGCTCGTATTCTGCACGCCAACCGCGTTGCTCGAGAGCTGTTGCAGGGGCGCGACGGCATTCAGACGTTTGCCGGGCGCATTGCCGCTGGCAACCGCGCTGCAACCGAGCGGTTGCGGCGAATGATTGCACGCGCTGCCGATGCTAGCGGCTTCGACCGTCCCGCCGAGCGGGATGACATCGCTGCCAGCGGGGCATTGTCGCTGCCGCGTGAAACCGGGTCGCCGCTGACCGCCCTGGTGGCGCCGTTACGGGTGGCGGAAGACGGCCTGGTCGCCAGCGCGGTCGCTGCCGCCGTCATGTTCATTGCCGACCCGGCAGCTCGTCCGCTGGCCCGAGCCCCGCTGCAATCGCTGTTCGGCTTGACCGCTGCCGAAGCGGCGCTCGCCGGTACCCTAGCGACCGGCCGGTCGCTCGACGACATCGCAACGGCCTCCGGTATCTCGCTGCATACCGCGCGCGTTCACCTGAGAAGTGTGTTCAGCAAAACCGGCACCAGCCGCCAGGCCCAGCTCGTCGCCCTGCTGCTGCGCAGCGTCGCGGGCCTCGAGCCGCACTCTCCGGTCAGCCTGCCACGATCCCTGGCAACGCCCTTGGCGCCGGGCTCAGGACCGCCATCACAGCGCTAATCCATTTGGGTGATGTGAACTTACCCTGCGGCCGATAGCGTCCCTTCGGTTGGCTGGTCCACAGCCACACACGTATGCCGAGTTTATTGCAATTCCAGGCATCAGAGCCCGTACCTGCAAAAAACCGATGGCCCGGCAGCGCGTCGCACTTTGGAGCCAAGGGGGCCTTAGTTGGGATCGAGGAGTGCGTTGCCGCTCATTTCGGCACGCCCGGAGCTGCGGCAAACCGCCGCGGAGACGGAACTCCTGCGTTCGTGCCGCGCGCTGCAGCCGCGCAGCGACTCAGTTTTCGGCAAGAACGATCTGAGCAGTTGCCGCAACGCGCCGGCCTGCGCACTCGACGATAACCGCAACCCGGCTGTTTTGGTGTTTGGCGCCCGGAGTACGGCGCAGCTCTGTCAGCGGAAGTGCCGTACGCATCCGTTGCAACCTGACAATAGCGCCGGTGACCTCCGCTGGAGGAGTGCCCGCCAGTGCACTCGGGCCGAGCGTGCCGGCTCATCTGGCGGCCAGCGCTACAATTTTTGTTCCGTCCATGCATTGCGTGCCGACCGGCAGCAGTGCACCCGCCGACAAACCGTCACCAACAAAAATACCCGCCTGCATCCGCTTTGCTGCCGACAGCAACGGACCGGGTGGAGTCTCGATTCCGTGGGAGTTCTCAATGGCTGATTATGACGTAATTACCGTCACCGGCGACACTTCCGTTACGTCGGGGCCGGTGTTCATCATAGAGGTCACCGACACCGGAAAAGTAGTTCTGCTGGGATCGACCGAGATCGCAGACTTTAATACTCCCGATTATGCGTTCACGACGCTCGTAGACAGTTCGACACTCAGTGGCACTGTCCATTTCAAAGACAACGAGTCGTACACCGCTATCTCGGGGGCGACCGGATCGTCCGAAAATACAATTTTTGTGGTCGGAGCGAGCGGCGCTGTATTAGCGGGGGCAACCGGCATCACCGGATCTGCAACCCCCATCGGCACAACAGGCGCCACCGGCGCGACCGGTGCTACGGGTGCGACCGGTGCTACAGGTGCCACGGGCGCGACCGGAGCTACAGGAGCCACCGGCGCTACGGGAGCCACCGGCGCTACAGGAGCCACCGGGACCACGGGTGCGACTGGTGCGACCGGCGCTACGGGCGCCACCGGCGCTACGGGAGCTACAGGAGCCACGGGTACGACCGGAGCCACAGGTGCGACGGGAGCCACCGGAGCCACGGGCGCTACGGGAGCCACCGGCGCTACGGGAGCCACGGGTGCGACCGGCGCTACGGGAGCCACGGGTGCGACCGGCGCCACGGGTGCGACCGGAGCCACAGGCGCGACCGGAGCCACAGGTGCGACCGGCGCTACGGGTTCGACCGGAGCTACAGGAGCCACCGGGGCCACGGGAGCGACAGGTGCTACAGGAGCCACCGGGGCCACGGGAGCGACAGGTGCTACGGGTGCCACCGGCGCGACAGGAGCCACCGGCGCTACGGGTGCGACCGGCGTTACGGGAGCCACCGGCGCCACCGGCGCTACGGGTGCGACCGGGGCCACGGGAGCGACAGGTGCTACGGGTGCCACCGGCGCGACTGGAGCTACAGGCGCTACAGGCGCTACAGGTGCCACCGGCGCCACCGGCGCCATGGGAGCTACCGGAGCCACAGGCGCGACCGGAGCCACAGGTGCGACCGGAGCCACAGGTGCGACCGGAGCCACAGGTGCGACCGGCGCTACGGGAGCCACCGGCGCCACGGGAGCTACAGGAGCTACAGGAGCTACCGGAGCCACAGGCGCGACCGGAGCGACAGGTGCTACGGGTGCTACAGGGGCGACCGGCGCTACAGGAGCCACCGGGACCACGGGTGCGACTGGAGCTACAGGTGCTACGGGTGCGACCGGCGCTACAGGGACCACAGGAGTTACTGGAGCTACAGGCGCCACCGGCGCTACAGGTGCCACCGGCGCCACCGGCGCGACAGGAGCCACCGGCGCCACGGGAGCGACCGGAGTTACTGGAGCTACAGGCGCGACAGGGGCCACCGGCGCCACAGGTGCGACCGGCGCTACAGGGGCGACCGGCGCTACGGGAGCTACCGGGGCCACGGGAGCCACCGGCGCCACGGGAGCGACAGGTGCTACGGGTGCCACCGGGGCCACGGGTGCTACAGGGGTGACCGGGGCGACCGGCGCTACGGGAGCCACCGGCGCCACGGGAGCTACAGGAGCTACCGGAGCCACGGGCGCGACCGGAGCGACAGGTGCTACGGGTGCTACAGGGGCGACCGGCGCTACAGGAGCCACCGGGACCACGGGTGCGACTGGAGCTACAGGCGCCACGGGTGCGACCGGCGCTACAGGGACCACAGGAGTTACTGGAGCTACAGGCGCCACCGGCGCTACAGGTGCCACCGGCGCCACGGGAGCCACGGGTGCGACTGGCGCTACAGGTGCGACTGGCGCTACAGGTGCCACCGGCGCTACGGGTGCGACCGGGGCCACGGGAGCGACAGGTGCTACGGGTGCCACCGGCGCGACAGGAGCCACCGGCGCTACGGGTGCGACCGGCGTTACGGGAGCCACCGGCGCCACCGGCGCTACGGGTGCCACCGGTACAATGAGCGGTATCGTCATTAGCGGTAATGTTGAGGCTGTTTACACCAGCGCCGGCAACACGGTGATACACAGTGGCGGCGTTCTGGATGTTTACGGCGTTGTCACCAACACGACCGTAAATCCAGGCGGCAAGACGTTCGTCTTCGGGTATGCCAGCGGCACGGCGCTGACGGGGAGCAACAGCCTCGAATACGATTACGGGGTTGCGCAAGCCACGACGATCGGCAGTGGCGGTGTTGCCGTGGTCTACGGCGTCGCCAGCGACACCGTGGTTCTCAACGGCGGCCATGAGATCGTCGCGCAGGGGGGCACCACCGCCAACGCCGTCATCAGCAACGGCGGCGTCGAATATGATTACGGCACCACCAGCGGCACCGTGGTGCGCAGCGGCGGCGTCGAGGATGTGTTCGGCCTCGCCCTCGGGACGACGGTGCTCAACGGCGGCCACGACATCGTCGAAACCGGCGGCACCGGCAGCGGCGCGGTTATCAGCAGCGGCGGCGTCGACTATGTGTACGGAACGGCGATCGGCACGACGATCAGTGCCGGTGGCGCCGAGGAGGTGTTCGGTGTCGCGAGCGGTACACTCGTGCGCAGCGGCGGGGCGGACATCGTCGAATCTGGTGGCACCGGTCTTGCTGCAATCATCAAGAGCGGCGGCGTCGAGTACGTCTCCGGCCTCGCCCGAGGCACGATCATCGGCAGCGGCGGCGTCGAAGAGGTGTTCGGCGTTGCAAGTGGCACGACCGTCTCAAACGGCGGCTTCGACATCGTCGAAACCGGTGGCACTGCCCGCGGCACGGTGGTGCGCAGCGGCGGCCTCGCCTATGTGTCGGGCACTGCCGTGGGTACGACGGTCAGCAGCAGCGGCGCCGAGATCGTCTACGGCGTGGTGAGCAACACGCTGGTGCTCAATGGCGGTGTCGACATCGTCCAGGCCGGTGGTACCGCGGTGCGTGATGTCGTCAGCAGCGGCGGCGTCGAATACGTTTCCGGATCCGCGGTCAGCACCACGATCAGCAACGGCGGCGCCGAGATCGTCTTTGGCGTCGCCAGCAACTCGCTGGTGCTCAACGGCGGACACGACATCATCGTCGCCGGCGGCACGGCGACGAATGCCACGGTCAGCAGCGGCGGCATCGAATACGTCTCCGGCCTGGCGGTCAGCACGACGGTCAATAATGGCGGCGTCGAGGATGTCTACGGTCTAGCGACCCAGGCTCTCGTCCTGAGCGGCGGCCACGAGATCGTCGAAGCCGGCGGCACGGCGAGTGGCGCAACCCTCAAGAACGGCGGCATCCAGTATGTCTTCGGCAGTGCCGCGGCCACGACCGTCAGCAGTGGCGGTATCGAGCTCGTGTTCGGTGTTGCGGCAAACGCCGTGGTGTCGAATGGCGGGATCGACATTGTCTCGGCCGGCGGCGTCGGCATCTCCGCAACCGTGCTGTCCGGCGGTCTCGAATATGTCTCGGGGACCGTGTCGGGGCTGACGGCCGCGGCAGCCGGGTCTTCCTTCGTCGAGTCGGGCGGCATCGCCAGTGGCGTGACGCTCAGCAGTGGCGGGATGGAGATCCTCAGTGGCGGCTCCGCGACCAGCGTGGCCTTCGTGAGTGGCGGCTACCTGCAGCTCGACACGCTGGGGTCTGGCGGTGTCGGGGTGATCTCCGGGTTTACCGTGCCGGATCAACTGGACCTGCGCGCGGTTCCGTTCGGCGGGAACACGTCGGCGGTCTTTGTCCAGTCGGCGATCAATAGCGGTACCCTGATCGTTACCGATGGTGGCGGCCACACGGCCGACCTGACGCTGTCCGGAACGTATGTCACGGCCCAGTTCCATGTAACCGCGGATGGGCACGGCGGAACCCTGGTTACCGACCCGCCGTTGAGCGCGCCGATTGACAGCTCGACTGTGCTCGACAGCCCGTTCGATGCGATGCTGAATGGCGGTTCGCAGGTCATTCAGGTGCCGCCGGGCGGCGACGTTGCTCATACCTTCAATCTGGGCAACGGCGACAGGCTCGACCTGACGGCTCTGCTCGCCGGAGCGCCGATCGCCTCGGATCTGACCAATATCGGCAGCTTTGTGCAGGTGCTGGGGTATGGCACCAACGATCCGGGCTTTGGCGCAGGCACGCAGACCACGCTGCACATCGCGGGGCCGGGCGGTAACGCGCTGGTCCACCTCGAAGGCAGCGGCCAGCTCGGGCTGTCGGATCTGCTGGCGCACAACTCGCTGATCCTGCCGCCCCACTAAAGCGGACGACGTTGCGAGACCAGGGCGGCGCCGTCGGGTGCCGCCCTTGTCGTGTCGATTGGGCTATAGCGGTGGGGCGCGAGGCTCGTTGCAGTTCATCCTGGTATGGCCGCTCGCGAGCCGCCTCTCAGGCCATGCTTCCCCATTCTCCGACGCCGATTGGAGACGCCCGGGCTGTTACCGCGTCAGGTCGGCCAGTTGGCGGACCGCGTTCGGCTTCGAGTCCGGTTTTGGTAACGGGAGGCGTGCGGCGGTAAGGCGCGAGCGTCATCACGAACGGCCGACGCAGAGACTCGGGGATCGAATGTCAATCTTTTACAAAGATCGCGGTTGTGCCCCAGGCGAGCTCCCATTGCTTTTCTTCGGCGATGTCCGTCACAAACTCGTGACGGTCGACATACAGCGAGGTCGGCGGTGTTTCGACAAACTGTCGCACGGGCGTATTTAAGAAACGCGTACGCTGTGGCTCGGGCAGCCCCGCGGCGTAGGTTCCGAGGATTTGATTCAGCGTGAAAATCGGATGGTTGCTGATTTCGAGAAAATGCTTTTCGACGGTTGTCCCTTGTGAGAAAAGCCGTCTCATCCCAAAGCGGGTGGCATTGAAATAATGCGATGGGTATCCGTGTTCCGCCTGTAGAAATGGAATAATTGCGAGAATCCTGCCGCCCGGTTTGACGACGCGGATCAATTCCCGCGCGCATCTGAACGGGTCGTCGACATGCTCCAATACGGCGATCGACAAGGCGCCGTCAAAGCTGTTGTCGTTAAACGGCAAGTCGTCGCCGACTCCCAATATGTCGGTCGAGGGATAGTCGTAAATGTCCAGGTTGATGACGTTGTCATAAGGCGTTTTCCTCAGGCCGGCGCCGGCATCGAGAACGAATTTGTCACCGGAAAGGCTGCTGATAAAATCGATAACGACACCGCCATAAGGATGCGACGAGACGGCGGTTACATGATCGGCAAGACGCGGCGATATCGTCCAGTCGGCCGGGAGAGCGCTGGGCGCCTGGCAACCTTCGAGGCGATCGAGCGGCCTGTCGGCATGTCTTGCGATAAAGCCATCCTTCTCGGCTTTGTTGCGGCGTATGGCGTCGACATTGGCCAAGGCCTGTTCAGAAATCTGCAACGTACAAGCGGCGACGGTTCTGCCGTCGCCGACAAATTCGATTTCGAGCGGTCCTGGCGTAATCGGTAACTGCCGCGACAGGGACGGTAGATCGAGAAAGATCGAAAAGCCAAAATAAGGCCCTGGTCGATACGCCGATACATCGGGACGCAAGACACGCGCGAACGGGAGCCCGACTTCAGAGTGGCGTGCAGAGATTTCGATACAATCTTCACCCAGCGAAGACCAGCCATACAGGTGGTCGATCGGCGTCATGATCGTGGCATCGGGGTGTGAATCGAGAAAAAAAGGCATTTCTGATCCTCAGTTTCAAGAAGGCTCCGACCCGGATCGTCACGCCGTTGGTACGACGAATCAACAAGCGACACGAGTGATCAAGAGGTTTGACATGGACGACCGAGAGATTCGAATGGTCTTGGCTCGCCACTGGGCCGCCTCCGATGCGAACGACCTTGAGGAGGAACACCAGATTTACCGAGAGGACGCAGTGCTTGAATATCCGCAATCGGGCGAACGCATCCGCGGGCGGCGGGAGATTCAGTCGTCTCGCGCCGCGCAGCCGAATCAGAAACGCTTCACGGTGCGGCGAATAATCGGCGCGGGTGATCTCTGGGTCACTGAATATGTCCTGACCTATGACGGGCAGCCGTCTTACACTGTGAGCATCATGGAGTTCCTCGACGGGAAGGTGGCCCGCGAGACCCAGTATTTCGGCGATCCGTTCAAACCGGGGACTTCGCGCGCGCAATGGGTCGAGCGGATGCCCTGAAACCCGGCTGCCGGTGGACGGTCACTGCTGTTCACCCGGCTCCTAGCGAATCAAATCAGACGCTTCGCACTGATCTCTTTCGCCGGGAGGACGCGACAGGGCGCTGAATGTCCGACCTATGCCGCTAGACGGCTTTACGTTATCCGACGGCCGTAGGAAACCGCTACGGTCCGGCACGTCACGAAACGGGACAATCCTCTGGGTCTCACGTTGACCGGAACACAACAGCTATTTTGTCGCCAGCCATTCGCGGGCAACCTCCGCGCCGCCGCTGTTCAGTATACGATAGCCAGCCACGCTGGGATGTTTGGCCTGGACCTCCTCGAATATAACCTTGCCCGGAGGTCCGCTTCGAATGGATCGGAGAGCATGCCGAGAACGACACGCTCTACGAGAGTGCCGGCCAGGTCCATAAATTCAGCGGTGAACATTAGCTTGTTGGATTGCGGCCAGCCTTGTCAGCCTCGGTTTTGGGCTGACACAAACAGAATTAAAAATTGAATCGATTACCGGTTGCCGGTTTGAAAATTCCGATAGAACGGGCGGCGCTAAGGCGAAACCTCGATGTCTCGGACGGTATGGGAAGCTTTCAGCTGCGTTAACAAAGCATCGAGTTCTTGCTCGGCGGCTGGCAGAAGCCGAAATTTACGGGCGCGCTTGAGCCCGTCGACGATCCGGCGCTGCCGGAATACCCGCGAGCCGATCTGGCTGACCGAAATGCCGGTCGTTGCGCTTACCATTTGCTCGCTCCCTTTCGCGTTTCGGATGTCAAACGCCTACTCAGGCATAGAGTTCCCCAGATTAAGGCAGTGCGCCTAAAACGAAAACCGAGCGTCGCCAATGCCCGGTGAGCCGCGAAGCTTCGGAGATCGAGTTGCCGATGTTGATCGCAAAGGCGATCAAATGCCCCTCATATGATAGAGCGATAGAGTTACAGGCTCTCTGGCGAGGTGTTACTCGTGGAGCGCGAAACTGACGCGGGCAAACGGCGCCCATTCGATTGATCATTGTGCCGATATGATCATTGAGCGCCTAACCTGACGAATACGTCAGTTGGATCCCGACCTGCGCGTCCAGCGGGCTCGGATCATCGGCTCTTGCACCCGTCGCTTATGTTCGTCGATCCAAGCTTGTGCGGCGCGTTCTGTCTGAAAAGGGCTTACCGTCGTCGGGTGGGTCGCAGGAACCGCGACCTCGACTCCGAACGTTTCATCGTCCAGCGTCAGCACGCGGTACGTCGCGTCAGTGTGAGGGTGCATTTGCCCAACCTATTTTTGCCGATGCTCGCTCGATCGTCGCAAACAAACGGGACACTGAACGCTTCGTTCCGCCCCGCCTCTGCCGAACCGGGCCGACGGAACTTGAGCGTGCGGGTACTTGCGCAGTTAAACGCTATCCCACTAAACGCTGTCCGACGTGCTCCCGCAAGTTTCATCGATCCCTTATTTCGTCGAGGTCCGCTCGGTGCCGTTGTCGCTGACAATGCTGTCAGGGCGCGCTGCGCCACGACCCCGTCGAGTTCGCGGGCGACTCTGATGGCTTTTCGGGGGGCACGTCACCTCCTGCCTGGGGCTAGGGCCGGCTCGGTGTTGAAAGCACCTTGCCGGCCCGACCGAGGGACAGCGACAAGTCGCGCGGCGGCGGCATCACCGGCCAATACATTACCGATGAAGAACAGCCGCCGGACCGGATGAAGAATAGCCGCCGGTCGGCGCCGCCTCGATGGGTACGGACTTGACCATCCCGGAATCATCTCACGTATTGATGAGAACCAAGAGGGGAACCGAATATGGCCGAGATCACGGTGCGAGAGCATCAGCGCGCGGCGGCGCAGGCAGATATCGATAGCTATCGGAATGACTTGGTCGCGGCGGAGAACGCGGGCGATTTGGAGTTGGTGGCGCACATACGCCGCGAGATCGCCGACCGCGAGAAATTTCTTCGTCAGACCGAAGCTAACCTCTGACCACTCGAGGCGGCACACGGAGTGCAGCCTCAAAGGGAGGGCAGTGAATATACTGCGCGAGGCGTGCGATGGCAGGGTAGCGAGCCACCGCTACCGTTCTGGAGCGAGTAAAGCGCGGACCGCGAGCCAGATTAAGACCAGCACGCCGCTGATGGCCATTCCGCAGAGAAACCAACGCAATGCTTCAATCACCCAAGGAAGCAATGACCGTCGTTCATGCCGATGCACGAAGCGCATCACGATCTTCCTTCGTATAGGATTTAGGTATGACCTGCGCGGACTCAGAAGGTCGGGTTAAACAGATGAACGCCGCTTTTACATCTGGGGCAAACGTGCGTCGGTTGGTCATCTCCCATCGCCTCTTGGGGAATTTGTCGGATCAGGCGTGATGCAGCTATTTGTAGGGTGCCTCTCAGAATTGCGTCTGTCGCGTACCATACCGGGTGCTCGTTGTCGCCAGCCCGCGGATCGTCGACAGAAAGTATTTTCAAAAACCTCGGCCGCTGACGCTTGGCATCAAAGTGTCGCTGCGATAGGGCAGCCAATTCGACGACATGCCGCAAAATGCGTTCCGGACGCCCTCTCCCACGAGTGACGCGCATCAGATTGGCTGTCAACTCCGCCAACACGCCATTGGCTTCCTCCACCATCCCCCGTTCGTCGGGGGAGCTTGTTGTCGTTTAGGCGAGGCGGTGACCCCCCACATGGCCAATAGAGAGCAGCAAACGCCATCCCAGTTGCTACCCCAATTGCAGGCGATTCCGGTTTGCACCCGCCCCATTGAAACCGTTGGCGACCCTTCGCAGAAGCGTTTCGAACCCTGTGCATCGCGCCTCCTCCCGAATTACGCAGGCTTTTCCAGGAATTGCGCCAGAACAGGGGACTTGCGCCGCAAAGTGTCCGTTGCTGATGACGTGACCCCCTGAAACTCCTCCAGGCGGAGCTAGAGTCCGGCCCAACGAGAGGGACGGACGATGAAGCGAGCAAGGTTCACGGAAGAGCAGATCATCGCGGTGCTGCGCGAGCAGGAGGCCGGGGTTCCGACAGCGGA
>DATAUE010000026.1:0-1664 GCA_036268425.1 Allostellaceae bacterium | reverse complement strand
TCGACCGCGCTGCCCAAAAGCATGATCGTGGAATCCGCCGAGCAGCGCCGCGCCGAGATGGACGAATGCGCGGCCTACTTTACCAAGCTCTGGAACGAGCGCGTCAACGCGCCTGCGCGCAACGATTTGATCTCGATGATGGCGCATAGCGATGCGACCCGGCACATGGATCCCGACAATCTGATGGGCAACATCATCCTGTTGATCGTCGGCGGCAACGACACCACCCGCAATACCATGAGCGGATCGGTGCTGGCGCTGAACGAAAATCCCGATCAATACGCGAAATTGCGTGAAAACCCCGAGCTGATCGATTCCATGGTGCCGGAAGTGATCCGCTGGCAGACGCCCCTGGCGCATATGCGGCGCACCGCGCTGGTCGATACCGAGCTCGGCGGCAAGACCATTCGCAAGGGCGACCGCGTCGTGATGTGGTACGTCTCCGGCAACCGCGACGAGGAGATGATCGAGCAGCCCAACGCCTTCATCATCGACCGCGCCCGGCCCCGCACCCATCTGTCGTTCGGCTTCGGCATCCATCGCTGCGTCGGCATGCGGCTGGCCGAGTTGCAGCTCAAGATCGTATGGCAGGAAATGCTGAAGCGGTTTGACCGGATCGAAGTGGTCGGCGAACCGAAGCGGGTCTATTCCAGTTTTGTCAAAGGGTATGAATCCCTGCCGGTCCGGATTGCGGCCTGAGCAGACTTGTTCCCGAATAAGCAGACTTGTTCCCGCCAAGCAGGTCTGCACTGTCAAACAGCGGCTTGACCCTTCAGGCCCTCTGAAGTCATGACAGCGCAGGGTTTTACTTGCGCCACAGGCCTCGTATCATCGCCATCCCATGGGCTCGAACCGGGCCCGAGACCTCCCGAGTTCCGATGACCGATATCGAACAAGACGACCACGCCGACATCCGCGACGCCGTCGCAAAATTATGCGCGCAATTCCCCGGCGAATACTGGCGCAAATGCGATCGCGAAATGGCCTATCCCTCGGCCTTCGTCGATGCGCTGACCAAGGCCGGCTATCTGTCGGTGCTGATCCCGGAAGAATATGGCGGCTCGGGCCTCAAGATCGGCGCCGCGACCGCGATCCTCGAGGAAATCCATCGCGCCGGCTGTAACGCCGGCGCCTGTCACGCCCAGATGTACACCATGGGCACCGTGCTGCGGCACGGCAACGACCAGCAAAAGGCAAAGTACCTGCCCAAGATCGCCAGCGGCGATTTGCGGTTGCAGGCGTTCGGCGTCACCGAGCCGACCAGCGGCACCGATACCACCTCGCTGAAGACCGTGGCCAAGCGCGACGGCAATGACGGCTACATCGTCAACGGCCAGAAGATCTGGACCAGCCGGGCGGAATATTCAGATTTGATGCTGCTGTTGGCGCGCACCACGCCGAAGGACCAGGCCAAGAAGCGCACCGACGGGCTTTCGGTGTTTTTGGTCGATATGCGCGAGGCCAAGGGCCACGGGCTCACGATCCGCCCGATCCGCACCATGATGAATCACTCCACCACCGAAGTGTTCTTCACCGACATGCGGGTGCCCGCCGAAAACCTGATCGGCGACGAGGGCAAGGGCTTTCGCTACATCCTGTCCGGCATGAACGCCGAGCGCATTTTGATCTCGGCGGAATCGATCGGCGACGCCAAATGGTTCATC
>DATAUE010000025.1:0-61774 GCA_036268425.1 Allostellaceae bacterium | reverse complement strand
GACGAGGCGGCGCCGCTCGGGGCAAGAGGGCGGCGCTCCCGGGCCGGCTTATTGGATTGCGTAGAGCAGCTCTGGGCCCGGCGCGGCCTTGCCGAGCTCGACCTGCTTGACCGCGGCGATCAGCTTCTCGTGCGTCGCGGTGGGCAGCCCCAGCGACTTGCCGCGCTCGACGATGACGCCGTTGATGAAGTCGACCTCGGTGCGCCGGCCCTTTTGCATGTCCTGGCCCATCGACGGGCGCTGGTGCTCGCTGCGGCCCTGCGAGTTGCGCAGCGCCAGCATCAGCGCCTCGACTTCTTCCGCCGCGTCGCGATCGCCTTCCGAGGCGCGCGCCAGCTTTTCGGCATCCTGCCCGGCGATGTCTTCGAGCTTGAAGCCGAGTGCCTGGCCGATCCGCACGCCTTCGCCGCCGAGCTTGATGATGACCTGACGGATGCGCTCATCCTGGCGCATCGCGTTGCCCGACAGGCCGCTCGACGCCGAGACGCCGTTATGCATGCCGTTGACGCACAGCTTCGACCAGCGCTCGCCCCACAAATTGTCGGTGACCTTGCAGGTGTCGACGGTGCGGATGATGTCGCCGAGTTCCTCGATACGCTTCGTCATGCGGCCATGCACTTCGCCGACCCGGTAGACTTCGTGGCCCGGCGGGTTTTTGGCGCCGGTGCGGCGGATCTTGCCGGGGCCGATCAGTTCGGCCGACAGGATCGCGGCGATCGCGCCGACCGTTCTGCCCCAGCCGACGATCCCGGCGATGCGCTCTTCGTTGATGCAGTTCTGCAGCGACACGACGTAACCGGTCGGCGCCAGGTACTGCTTGATCATCCTCGCCGCCCATTCGGTGTCATAGGACTTGACCGAGATGAAGGCGATGTCGATCGGCTTTTCCTTGGAAAGATGCTGCACTTCGGTCAGGTGCAGCGTCTTGGGGTGCGTCACGACGAATTCCTCGGGCGTCACGCCTTCCAGCGCCAGGCCGTCCTTGCGGATCGCCTCGATATGCTCCGGCCAAGGGTCGATCAGCGTGACATCGTAGCCGTTTTTCGCCAGATTCCCGCAGGTATAGCCACCGATCGCTCCGGCCCCGACGACGACAATGCGCTTGTTCATGGGTTTGCTCCCCTCGGTTCTCGCGGGACCTTAAGCCGCGATCCAGGATGAGGCAATCGCCCGGCCCCCTGGCGTCAGAACCCGAAACGAATCCGGTTTGGCAGCCGGCCGCCATGCCAAACAAGCCATATGGGCTATATAATGTTTGAAGCGTGATGCTGCGCCGGGGCTTTGTGATGCGGACCACCCTCACCATTGACGACGACATTCTCGCAGCCGCCAGGGGGATCGCGCGGCGAAAGCAACAGACGATCGGTCAGGTCGTCTCGCAGCTTGCGCGCACCGCCCTGCACCCGGCGGCGCCGGTATCCGAGCGTAATGGTGTGCCGTTGCTGCCGGTCCGCCACCCCGATGCGATTGTCACTCTCGGCATCGTCAATGCTCTGCGCGATGAGTTGCCGTGACCTTCCTGCTCGATGCCAATGTCATGATTAATAGACATCCCAGCACCACTCCACCCCACCACTAGCGGTTCAGTACGACAAGCGAGAAGAAGGCTCTAATTTATGTCAAGTGGACTGAAAGGCGTACATGAGCACATGATTGGGCTCGGCCTTGGCGCACTTGCACATGCAAATTGGCATGCTAATTATCACAGTCCAGACAATGTGTATTGGTCTGAATTATCGGTGCTTCAAGCAGCTCACGCTTGTGAGATACTAATCAAGGCGAGAATAGCTCAGGAACATCCACTGCTTATCTTTGAGCAGTTGCCTAAAGCGGCGGCTAACGGAGAGCCGTTATCGCTTCATAGGCTGATTGAGGGGGGACGCACCTACCAGTTTGCTGATCTGCCGGACCGCCTCTGGGCCACTACCGGTCTAGCCCTTCCCGCCGTGGATCGCTACCGAGCATTTGGTAGGCTTCGCAACAGCATCCAGCATTTTTCGGTTCCACCTGAGATCGACACGTCGACCGAAGCAGTCCGCTTTATTTACGAGGTAATTGATCCTTTTATTCATCAATGTTGGGGGTTTTATGCAATCGATTATAATGAAGACACGGAACCTTATGTTTACCTTATCGAAGGACTGATACGTCGTGGCATCAGATTCTTGGTGTCATTTGGCGCAGCAGAAATATTAGACGAAATCGACATTGAATGGCCTGACAAAGACTCCTCATATCGATCTGATATGGAGGCTCGATTTGCACTTGCTTGAAGCAAGATTTAAACTTCTTTCAAGTCTCTTATCTTAGTTACCAAGATTTCTTTAGCGAGAATGAGAGCGGTTTTCACGTCAGAGACATCTTCTTGTTGTTCCGCTAATTCGATCGCTTCGATTGCATCATTTACGGTGTCAATCACTGACTGCAGGGCAAATTTGGTGAGATAAGGTCCAGGCGGTGGCAAATCTTCTGCGGGCATTGGCTCTGCGTTCGGATAAGCGCAATCGCCAGTCGCCACCTCTGCTATCCGCCCACCATTTACACCAAAGTATGCGGCGATGTCGTGTTGCCGATCGCCACGTAGAAGCATCCCCTTTATGAAGCGGATGTCTCGATAAGAAAGGGTGTTCCCGCTGGATTGGGCTCTCATAAGTAGAAGTCCTAAATTGATCGTGTCCGAATATTTTGGTTGTCTCGCTACGATTTTAAGCTCTGATATCGAGCGTCTCAAGCGGCCGATCTCTGACAAATCCGAGCCGGAGTGGTGTGCGTTGAGCACCGAATGGGGTTTGACCGGCTCTCGGAAATGGTAAGCTCCAACCTGGAAATATCCGAAGCGAAGCAGCGGAGATTAATGCGATGAATTGGACCCCACGACGCGAGCGCTTTCGCGCGCTTATGGCCGGCAATCGCTGCGTGCATCCCGGCTCCGTCTATGACGCGATGTCGGCGCGCATTGCCGAGGACCTCGGATTTGAGGTCGGCATCTTTTCCGGCTCGATCGGATCAATGGCGGTGCTCGGCGCGCCTGACCTGATCGTGCTGACCCTGACCGAATTTGCCGCGCAGGCCAACCGCATCTGCCGCGCCGGCAATCTCGCGCTGCTGTGCGACGCCGATCATGGTTACGGCAACGCGCTGAACGCCCGCCGCACGGTCGAGGAACTCGAAACCGCCGGCATCTGCGCAATGTCGATCGAAGACACGGTGTTGCCGCGCCCCTATGGGCCGAACGGCAAACCGACCTTGATCCCGATCGAGGAAGGCGTCGGCAAGATGAAGGCGGCCTTGTCGGCGCGCCAGGACAAGAACTTCGTCATCGCCGGCCGCACCAGCGCCCTGGCGATCACCGGGGTTGACGATGCGATCAAGCGCGCCAAAGCCTATGAAGCGGCGGGGGTCGATGCGATCTTCCTCGCCGGCGGCATCACCGTGCCGGCGATCGAGGCGGTCTCGGCGGAAATCAAGATTCCGCTGATCACCGGCGGCGGCGCCGGCTCGCTGGCCGATCTCGACTGGATGGGGGCGCACAAGGTCCGCGTCGCCTTGCAGGGCCATGCGCCGTTCAGCGCCGCGGTGCAGGCGGTCTACAACACGCTGAAGGCACTGCGCGACGGGACCAAGCCGGAAGGGCTGACCGGCATCGCGTCATCCGACATGATGAAAAAATACACGCGCGCCGACGAATATGCGCGCTGGACCAAGGAGTATCTCGGCGGCGCTTAAGCCGGTCTCGGCCAGCGCCATAGACGGGGATCAACGAAGGGGGATTTCGTGCGCATTCTGCTTGTTCCGGCACTACTCGCGATGACGGCGTCCTGCGCTTGGGCGCCGCCGCCCGCGCAAACCGCGATGCCGGCTCCCCCGCCCCCGCCGATGGCGGCCGGCCCCGCGCCGACATCGCTGATGCCGCCGGCCCCGGTTGTTGCTGAAGCGCCGGCTGCCGCGCCGGCGATGGCTCCCGGCATGGTTGCGCCGATCCCGGCGGCATCGGCCGTACCGCCGACGGTCGCGCCGATTTACGGACCGCCGCCCGGCTCGTTCGTGCCGCTGCTGCCGTTTTCGCTGTGGCCCGTATCAGCACCCCCGGCACGCCTGACGCTGAGCAATTTCAGCTATGATTCGGCGCATGTGCAGGCTGTCCTGACGGCGTCGCCGGATTGTACGCCGCTGCCCGGCACGACGCTCGGCGACTTCATGCTGCCGTTGAACGCCACTCGCATCATCGAGGCAGGTCCCGGCACCGATGTCTGCTGGCGCCGCGCGCTTACCGCTGATGCGTCACAGCCCGGCTCAGTGGCTGCGCCGGGCTGGACGGAATGGAACCGGGTGTTTCTGTCGTCGCGTCCCTGGATCGACGCCAAGCTGTAAAGCAGCCGAACCGGAACCATCGCCTCCAAGCAAGAAAGGACAAGGCATGACCCGCATCGCCTCCGTGACGACCTATCCGGTTTCGGTGCCGCGGACATCTCCGGTCTGGACGGCGCAGGAGGAAAGCAAGGCGTGGTCGGTCATCCTGACCGAGGTCAAGACCGATGACGGCCTCGCCGGCTACGGCTTGATCCACGGCTCCCCGGCACCGCGCATCTGCGAATGGGTCGGGCGCTTTGGCGATTATGTCAAAGGCATGGATGCGCTGGCGCACGAAGCCGTATGGGACCGGCTGTTCGCGCTGACGACACCACGCCCCGGCGCGATCGCCGCCGAGGTCGGCGGCCGCGGTGACGTGCCCGCGCCGACGCCGCGCGGCGAGCGGGTGCAGGTGATGGCGGCGATTGCCGGCATCGACATCGCGTTGTGGGATCTGAAAGGCAAGGCCGCCAACATGCCGGTATGGCGCCTGCTTGGCGGCGCAAACCGGCCGCTCCACACTTACGCCACCGGCGGCTACTACCGGCCGAACGCAACAGACGCCGATTACGGCGCGGAGCTGGCCAAGTTCATCGAACTCGGCTACCGCGCGGTCAAGCTGAAGACGGGACACGGCAATGCCGCGACCGAGGCGGCCCGGGTCGGCGCCGTTCGCGCCGCGATCGGCAATGCCCCCGACCTGCTGCTCGACATGAACGCGCCCTACGATCTGGCCGAGTGCATCGAATTTGCGCACCGCATCGAGCCGCATCGCGTGTTCTGGCTCGAAGAACCGCTGCACTGGTATCTGCAACCGGCCGATTTCGCCAAACTGGCGGCAGCAACGCCGATCCCGCTGGCGCACGGCGAACGGGAGATCACTCGCTTTACGGTGCGCGACTTTATCGTCGAAGGCGGCATTCGTTATGTCCAGTTCGACGCGACCCGCGCCGCCGGCTTTACCGAGGCGCTGCGCGTTGCACTGCTCGCCGAACAGCATGGCGTCATGGTCGCGCCACACACCGCACCGGAGATTCACGGGCATCTCGTGCTGGCGCTGCCGCGCTGCGCGTTTGGCGTCGAGTCACATGGCGGACACGACACCGACCCGCTGCATTTCGGGATTTTCCAGGAACACCCCGAACTGCATGACGGCCATCTGCTGATCGGCGACAAACCCGGTTTCGGCCTGATCCCCGACTGGAAATTTATCGAGCGTTACCGCGCGTAGCAGTCCAGTCGCGATGTTTCAGCCCGGCGCAGTACCGCGCAGGCAGGTGCGGTGCAAAATGCGCGGGTAGAGCGCTGCGTCGAAATTCGAATCGGCGCGGTGCAACAGGCTGCGATTGTCCCACATCAGCATGTCGCCCGGCAGCCAGCGGTGCCGGTAGACAAACCGCTCCTGCGTCGCGTGCGCCTCAAGCCGCGCCAGCAGCGCGCGCCCGTCAGCCATCGGCCAGCCATCGACATGCGACGCATGCTCGCCCATGAACAGGCATTTGCGCCCAGAATCGGGATGCAACCGCACCAGCGGATGGCTCATCGGCGGCGCATCGGCGATCTCCTCGGGTGTCGCCTGCTTGCCGCTTTTGGCTTGCGACAATTCCCAGCTATGGATCACCCGCAGCCCGTCGAGTTCCGCCTTCTCGGCGGCGCTCAGCGCCTCATAGGCGGCGTACATATTGGCAAAGCAGGTGTCTCCGCCATTGGGCGGCATCGTCACGGCGTGCAGGATCGTCGCCAGCGACGGCTCCGGCCGGAACGATTTGTCGGTGTGCCAAGTCGTCGATTTGACCGAGCCGCTCGGCTTTCCCGCCGCGTTGAGGTTGGTCACCATGTGGACCAGCGGGTTGTCGTTGCCGCGGTTGCGCGCGATGTGCCGCTCCAGGGTGCCGAATTGCTCGCTGAATGCGATCTGCTCGTCCTTGGCCAGCTTCTGGTCACGAAACGCCAGCACCTGATAGCGTACAAACGCATCGTAAACGGCGTGCCGTGTCGCCCCGCTCAGCGCTCGCCGCAAATCGAGACCGACCACCTCGGCAGCACAGACCGACGACAACGGCCGCACCGCAAAATCATCCGCCGTCGCGACAGGCGTTTCCATGACCAGCGACATCGCCGCTCCTTCCTACCTTTGCCAACCTCGGATCACGATATCGGCTTCTCAACTGCGCAGCGCCACACAATTTCCGCCGACCGCATGGATGCGATTGCATAACGCATCGGCAGCGCCGCGCGAGGCCGCCGGCAGGCGGATCTGATAAAACCGCCTTGTGCCGCGGCTGCGCAGCAACCGGCCGATGATCATCGGCTGCATGTCGGCGATCACCCTGGAATAGCGCCGGCGCGCCCGCTCGAACGAAGCGAGTGCCTTTACCTTGGAGAAATTGCCGGCGAGTTGCACCCCCCAGGGGGCCGACGCAAAGCCCGGCCCATCATCGCTGTCCTGCCGCAAGGTCGCGGTCAGCGCGAGACAAGTCTGCGGCGCGTCATGCGCGGTCGCGGCATCCGTATCATCCATCGGCGTCGCCGCGTCATTTTCGGTGTCGGCGCTGCCTTCCGTTACAAAACGCATGTAAGACCGGGTGACCGCCGGCAGGTCACCCTCGCCGTGCAGCCAGTTCGCGACCCGCGCCGGCCCGGCATTATAGGCCGCCGCCGCGACCTTAAGGCTCCCGAATTGCCGCCGCAGGTCCGCGAGAAACCCGGCGGCTTTCGGGATCGCCTGCTCCGGGTCGAACGGATCGGCGAGGCCGCGCTCGCGGGCCGTTCCCGGCATGAACTGCGCGATCCCGGCCGCACCCGCGGGACTGACCACACCAGCCCGGAAGCTGCTTTCGCGCCAGATGATGCGCGTCAGAAAGCTGACCGGCAGCCCCTGTGCGCGTGCGGCGCTTTCGATCAGGCGGCACACCGCGTGATCGACCGGCTCCATCCTCCCGGCCGTCTGCGCCGCCGCGGTTTCGCCCGCGGCCGCCAGAAGCACAAGAACAAGGAGCCGGTTGCCGGCTCGCCGCGCCGCCGTGATAGGCTCGCCGCGGCGCAACCCGCGCCGGGAGAAAACGATATGGCGGTTCGTCTCGTCGTCACGATCAACGCCGCGCCGGGCAAAGGCGCCGCGCTGGCGCAGGCCATGAAAGCACGCTGCGAAGAATGCCTGAAGGAGCCGGGCTGCGAGCAGTTCGAGGTATTTCAAAGCGCGCTCAACCCCGACAAGCTGGCCCTCCTCGAAAGATGGAGCAGCCAGGCGGCGCTCGACACCCATGCCAAATTGAACCAGACCCGGCCGCCCTTGCCGGAAGGCCTGCGGCTCGGCGCCGGCGAGCGCGAAGATTACGAGTACAACCGCACCCGCTGATGACATAAGCGAAACATCCCGGCAAGCACAGCCAGGCACCGGTCCGCTATGCTGCCGTGATGTATGCCTTGCTGATCCCGCGCGCAGTGCGCGCGCGGCTACCGGTATTTTACGGCTGGGTCGTGCTGGCCTGCCTGTGCTGCGCCGGATTTTCACGACAGGGACCGGCGGTCGCGACCTTGTCGATCTTTGTCGAGCCGCTGACCCGCGAGTTCGGCTGGTCGCGCACGGCGCTGTCCGGCGCGGCCTCGCTCGGCGGGCTGCTGGCGGCGATCGTTGCGCCGTGGATCGGGCCGGTGCTCGACCGCCAGGGCTCGCGGCTGGTGCTGTGCACCGCGGTGCTGGTCAACGGCGTCGCTCTGATGCTGCTGTCGCTGACGCCGTCGCTATTGGTGTTCTACCTGCTGTTTTGCCTCGCGCGGATGAACTGGGCGGCACCATTCGAACTTGGCCTCTACGGCGCGCTGAACAACTGGTTTGTGCGGCGGCGCGCCTTTGCCAGTTCGGTTGCTACCCTGGCGCAAATGGCCGGGCTGGTGGCGATGCCGCTGATCGCGCAAATCGCGATGTCGCATCACGGATGGCGCGCCGGCTGGCTGGCGATCGGTGCGGTGACGCTGCTGATCGGTTTTATCCCGACCTGGCTGCTGCTGGTGCGCCGGCCGGAAGATCTCGGCCTGCTGCCTGACGGCATTTCTATTCCCGCCGCCGCGAGTGGCGGAGCGACGGCGGCCCGCGCGCCTGAGCCGATATTTTCGCGGCGTCAGGCATTACGGACACGCTCGTTCTGGCTGCTGCTGCTTTATACCGTGCTGGTTTATCCGGTGCAGGCCGGGGTCAGCCTGCATCAGGCGCCCTACCTGATCGAGCGCGGCATCAGCCCGGTTATCGCGGCGACCATCGTCAGCACGTTCTCGCTGATGTCGGCAGCGGCCACGCTTGCCTGCGCGTCGTTACCCAGCACCGTGCCGATCCGCTTTCCGCTGGCAGTGACCGGCGCGACACTGCTGGGTGGTGTCGTGCTGATGCTCGGCGTCGCGTCAACGGCGCAGGGTTACATCGCGGCGGCGGTGTTCGGGTTTGGGATCGGCGGGGTGCTGACATTGCTGCCGATTGCCTGGGCGGACTATTTCGGCCGCACCCATTTCGGCGCGATCCGCGGCATCGCGCTGCCGGCACAGGTCCTGGCGCAAGCCGCCGGGCCTCTCTTGTCGGGGGCCATCCACGATTTGACGGGCAATTATCAGCGCGCCTTCGAGTGCTTTGCCGTGCTGTCGCTGCTCAGCGTTATTGCGGCACTCGCCGCCCGCCAGCCGGCACCGCCGGCCACATGACGGCAGGAACCGAGGCGGCCCGCCGCCGGCTGCATGACGGCAGGAACCGAGGCGGCACGCCGCAGCCTCGGTGCAAAAAGCTACTTCACCGACGAGAAGCTGGTCGGCACGAGGAACGAGTTTTCGACCCGCGCATTGATCGGGCCGGCCTTCTCGGTCTCGGCGCGTTTGGCGATCCACTCGGGGTCCGCCTGGAACGCATCCCATTTCTTTTCCCGATCGGCGAGCGATTCCCATTGCAGCATGTAGGTCAGGTCGGCATTCGACTCGCCGACTAGCGTCGTCCAGAAGCCGGCCTGCTTGATGCCGTGCCGCTCCCATATCTTCAGCGTGATCGTGTCGAACCGCTTCAACAGATCCGGCAATTTGCCCGGCATGGTGTGATAGACACGCAATTCGTAGATCATGGTTTTCCTCCATCTGAACGGCACCCGCAGGCTCGCCCTCGCGGGTGTTGAGGCTGTTACCCGGTCGGGCCGGTCACGACAAAGCGTGGTGCTATTTCGCCGACGAGAACGACGTCGGGGTCAGGAACTGATTGGTGATCGAGGCGACGATCGGGCCGTTCTCCTCGGTCTTGGCGCGCGCCGAAAGCCATGCCGGATCGGCGCCGAACTTGGCCATCTTCTGCTCGCGCTCGGCAAGCGACTCCCATTTCAGGAAATAGGTCAGGTCATTGTTTCCCGGGCCGACCAATGTGGTCCAGAACCCAGCCTGATGGATCGCGTGTTTTTCCCACAATTTCAGCGTGATCGTGTCGAACCGCTTTATCAGATCCGGCAGCCGACCGGGGACGCAATGGTAGACGCGAAGTTCGTAGATCATCCGGCCCTCCGTTGGTGTCGGCCCACAGCATGCGGCGGCTGCCGGCCCGCTTCAAGCGAAGATGCTCGGCCGAACCTGTCTCATCAGCGGCGTGTCGAGGCGACGTGCAGGCGCTGGCGGGGCACACGCTGGTGGGTGAGCCGCAATGCCGGAGCCGAGATCAGACGTGGCCGTGCCGCGTGAGCCGTACCGGAATGCGCAGCGACCGGGCGCGTGTGCAGCCTGCGTGCCGGCCCGGTGGCCAGGGTAACACGCACCGGTATCCGCTCGAGGCGACCTGCCGCGCGGGCCGTCACGACGGCGCGCACCGCGGGCAGGCGAGACCGCGGCGCCAGAATACGTGCGAGAGTCTGCACCGCACCGGAGACCTTGGTGCTCGCCGTCGCCAGCGCGATTGCCACCGGCGCGCGCGGCGGTGGCGCAATTTGCGGCGAGCCGGCCAGCACCGGCGCGTTGTCGAGCCGTATATCCGGAAGCTTCACCAATGCCGGGGCGACCGGGCGACCGCCGAGAAATACCGTTCGCGGGACGACGCTGGCAAAACGGCGGTTGCGATATTCCGCGGTAAGGACCGCTGCCGGCGGCTTGCTGCCGTCGCCGGATGCGAGCGCCGTCGCCGGCGGCACGCTCGCAACGTTCAGCGCGCGGATCGTCTCGGGATTATCGGTATAAGCCGGCCAGTAAACCTCGCCGGGCGCCAGCGGAAACCAGGCGACGCCAGGCGCAAACGCATCGGGACAACTCAACCCGACACCGGCGGTACCGAGAAAGGCCACGACCGCCGGCGCGTAGGCCGGGTGCTCGGCCGGCTTGCCCGGAACCCAGCCCCAGCGTTCCCTGCCCGGTTCGGCGGCTGTGAGCCGCGCCCAGCGTCCGTAATGCGACGGCGCAAACGCCCAGGGCATATCGTCGATCCAGGTCCAGCCCCACGGCGCCACCCAGCGCCAATGGCCGTCACGATACGGCGCCCAGTCGTCGGCAACCGCCTTTGGAAACCACACGGCGCCGTAACCCGCGATGTCTTCCCAGGTACCGTTGCCGTCAAGCGCCGCATACCCGGTCATTTCAGGCGAGACATAGCGTAATGCCTGCGCGCCGGGATCGCGATCAGCGGCGTTGGCAGGGTTTGACCGCCACCATGCAACAAACGAATCGGATTCGGGCGAATCGGGTTTGGCCCCGTGGAACGACGCATCGTCAGAAGCAACGCCGCCAGGTGCCGCTCCGCCGGACGCGATACCGCCTGATGTCGCGACAACGGGGTCGCTGCCGTTCAGCGTGGCGGCCGATCCGGTCGCGATCATCGTGTCGCTGCCTTTGCCGACAAACCGCGCGCGGCCATCAAATGTCGCAACCCGCGACGGTGTATGGGCATCGCCGGCGGTGATGTCGTAATCGCCCGGCGTCAGCAGCCAGACGCCGCCGCGCGGCATGTCGACTTCAATGCTGTGAGCCGGATCGAGCTGCGACAGCCGGATGCCGATGCGCCCACGACGCAACACGATCTGGGTGCCGCCGGCGTCGAGCTGCGCTAGATCGAGTTCGGTGGCGGCGGACAACGCGATCGTTTCCGGGCCGCTGCGCAGCTTCATGCGACCCTCTTTGCCGGTGCGCACCGACATGCCGGCGGCGACAGGGTCGTTGACGGCGGCGCTGTCGCTCCAGTCCGCGGGCTTTCCGGCGGTTTTCGGCGCTGCCGCAGGCCGAATCGCGGCCTCGCCTTCAACCGTGCTGACCCGCCCAATCCACACCGCCGGCTGCGCTGTCGACGCCTCCTCGCCACGGGCCGGCGATATAGCCGGTACGCCTGGCAAGGCGCCTAACAGGGCGAAACAGGATAGGACGAAACAAGACGGCAGAAGTTTCCAGCCATGCATCTCTTAATCATAGCATCGGACACCCGAGGCAACAGCCTATCCCTTTGTGTCGTTCGCGAGATTTAGTTGTAAGCGCTATCGCTTCAGTGCTCAGCCGGACCGCGGGTTGCATTAAACAATGCTTCATCGCCTAACTCTTCGCGATGGCGTGCTTCGAGTTCGCGGTAGTAGCGACGGAGCGCGTACGCCTCGCTGAGGTAGCCCAGCACGCGGCGGTCATCGCCATTATCGACGACAGCGAGTATCTCGGCCGCCGAGGCAATAAACAGGTCGAGCGTTTCGCGCACCGGCTGTCCCGGGGTCAGGAAATGATCAGCGCCGTGTGCGATGTCGGCAGCGGTGATGCTGTCGGCGCGATCGAGCAATTCAGTGCCATGCGCTTCGACGAGGTCGATATAGCCTTCATACCCGCCGTGCTCGTTGACGACAAACACGCGCCGGCTTTCGCTGATCGGAAATTGCCGGCACAGCTCGACGAGCGGCAGCTCCGGCGGTATTGCCGCAAAATCCTGCCGCATCAGCTTGGCGACCCGCAGATCGTGCAGCCAGCCGATATCGTGCGGGCTGTGCAGTGCAACGCCACGCAGATGAAACCGCCATGTCGCAAACGAATAGCCGAACCAGTGGCGCACCACGAGCGCGGCGATAATAACCGATACGGTAACGGCAAGCGTCGCAGAGAAATCGGCGGTGGCCTCCAGCACCAGAAGGATCATGGTGATCGGCGCACCGACAATGCCCGCAGCGACCGCGCCCATGCCGGCAAGGATGAACACAGCATCGTCCGGCGGCATCCACGGCAGCAGATGGTGCGCCAGCGACGAGCAGGCGGCCCCGAACAGGCAGCCGAGATACAACGACGAACTGAACATGCCGCCGCGGAAGCCGCTGCCAATCGAGACCGCCGAGCCTGCCATCTTGCCGAGGATGAGCCCGATCAGCAGCGGCAGCTCATAGCCGCTGGAGCCGCTTTCGATTGTCGTGAGGATACCGCCATGACCGCTCCCGAGAATCTGCGGAAAGAGCAACGCCATGACGCCCAGCACCAGGCCGCCTAGACCCGGACGCGCCCAGTTCGGCACCTTGAGGCGGCGCGACCATTGCTCGACCAGCGTAACCCCGAGCATCGCGGCGATCGCCAGCCCGGCGGCGGCAACCCCCAGGATGGCAAGGATCAGGTATTGCCCGGCCGCCAATTCGACATGGTTGTAGACGATAAAAATCGGTTCTTGGCCGAACAGTTCGCGGATCGTCAGCGTCGCCATCACGGCGGACACCACCACCGGGATCAGCGTCGCGAGCGTATAGCTCCCGATGATCAGCTCGAACGCATAGAACGCACCGGCCAATGGCGCATTAAACGCCGCCGCAATCGCCGCCGCCGCACCGCATCCGACAAAGGTGCGCAGGTCGCCGCGCCGCAAATGCAGGATCTGCCCGATGCGCGACGCCATACCGGAACCAAGCTGGGTAAATGCCGCCTCGAGCCCCACCGAAGCCCCGACTCCGGCCGACAACACCGTCAATAACGTCAGGCGCAGGCTGTCGCTCAGCGACATGCGGCCGCCATGCAGCGCATTCGCCTCGATCGCGTCGACGATATCGCGCGGCCGCCAGCGCCACAGCAGGTAGGCGGCAAGGCCATACCCGAGGCCGCCGACCGACGGCACCAGTATCAGGCGCCAGCCGTCGATCGCTGCCGTGCCGCTCAGATACGTCTCGATCGGCACGCCAAACAACAGGTGATGAAACTCACCGACCAGTTCCCGCACCAGCGCGACGCCCAGTGCGATCACCACGCTTATCACCGCCGCGACCGCCGCCAGCCCGAGTTCGCTGTTGCGGACCGCGTGCCGCAGAAATAGCCGTACCCGAATCCGCCAGTGCGGGATCGGGCTGCGCCGGGCGTGGAACTCTTTTTCCTGGGTGATGCTCACCGCGCCGCCCCCGACCCAAGCCTTTCGGCTATGGCCACGCCAAAATTGTCAACAACAATAGCAATCCGTCGCGGCATCCGGAGATGCCGACGGGCCGCGCCAGCATAGCCCTCGCAACGAGGGACGCTACTTTCGTATTCCGACAATTATCGTTAACGCGCCGCGATGTCGCAGAAGCGCCACACGGGCGGGGCGGCAGAAATTTATCAAGCGAGGCGGCGGCAATGGTGCCGTTTCAGCTTCGCATAAAACCTTTGAGTTCATCGGCTGCCCGGTCGATTGCCTGATCGATCGGCAGTCCCGTCTGAGTGCATGGCACGATCATCTTGATCATCGCCGCCTATGTGTAAATCTGCACCGCGACTATGGGGGCAGCCGGCGGCCGTCGATGATATCCCGTCGTCGGAACGCGGCGGGTGGCCGACGGTCGATCGCAGCCCTGGCTCGCCACGACCAGCTTTTCGGTCTGTGGCGCTGCAACGGACAGGTCAAAGGCTCTGACCGCCAACTTGTTCGAGGCTTCAGCTTCTGAAACCGCCGACTGGCGCATCGTGCCCGACCGGAACCGACAACGCCGCTGCCTGCCCGTTGCAGGCGGGCTGCGGCGAGTCAAAGCGGCGATTATCCGTTCCCGGTCATCGATCCCCGCCGCTGACGGTGTTTTAGCGCATCGTCGGCATGACGTATTCGGCACCGGCCCGAACACCGGTCGGCCACCGCGATGTCACGGTCTTGAGGCGCGTGTAAAACCGCACGCCCTCCGTGCCGTACACCGCCATGTCACCGAACAGCGACCGCTTCCAGCCGCCAAAGCTGTGGAACGCCATCGGCACCGGGATCGGCACGTTGATGCCGACCATGCCGATCTGGATGCGGTTGGCAAATTCGCGCGCCGCATCGCCGTCACGGGTGAAGATCGCGGTACCGTTGCCGTATTCGTGGTCGCTGACGAGTTTCGTCGCCTCGTCAAACGTCTTGGCGCGCATTACCGACAGCACCGGGCCGAAGATTTCCTCCTTGTAGATGCGCATCTCGGGCTTTACGTCGTCGAAGATGCAGCCGCCGAGGAAGTAGCCGTTTTCATAGCCCTGGAGCTTGAGGTTACGGCCGTCGACGACCAGCTTGGCGCCTTCCTTGACGCCGAGATCGACATAGGAACGCACCTTGTCATAGTGCTGTTTCGTGACCAGCGGCCCCATTTCGGCTTCGGGGTCGGTGCCCGGACCGATCTTCAGCGCCTGCACCCGCGGCACCAGCTTTTCCAGCAATCTGTCGCCGACACCGCCGACCGCGACCGCCACCGACACCGCCATGCAGCGCTCGCCGGCCGCACCATAGGCCGCGCCCATCAGCGCATCGGTCGCCTGATCGAGGTCGGCGTCGGGCATCACGACCATGTGGTTCTTGGCGCCGCCGAGCGCCTGCACCCGCTTACCGGCCGCCGCGGCATTCGTATAGATGTATTCGGCGATCGCGGTCGAACCGACAAAGCTGACCGCCGCGACGTCGGGATGCTGCAACAAGGCGTCGACCGCCTCCTTGTCGCCGTTGACGACATTGAAGACGCCAGGCGGCAAGCCGGCTTCGCTCAGCAATTCGGCGATGCGGTAACCGGCGGAGGGGTCGCGTTCCGACGGCTTGAGCACAAAGGTGTTGCCGGTCGCGAGCGCCATCGGAAACATCCACATCGGCACCATGACCGGGAAGTTGAACGGCGTGATGCCGGCGCAGACCCCGAGAGGCTGGCGCACCGACCAGCTATCGATGCCGCGCCCGACCTGCTCGGTAAATTCGCCTTTCAGCAGATGCGGAATGCCGCAGGCGAACTCGACGACTTCGAGGCCGCGGGTGATCTCGCCCTGTGCATCGGAAAAGACCTTGCCGTGCTCCTCGGAAATGACCGTCGCCAGCGCATCGTGGTCGCGGTGCAGCATTTCGAGGAATTTGAACATGATACGGGCGCGGGTCAGCGGCGGGGTCGCCGCCCAGCCGGGGAAGGCCTTGGCGGCCGATTTGACCGCCGCATCCACTTCGCCGGCGCTGGCCAGCGCGACGCGACGGATTTTTTCGCCGGTCGCCGGATTGAACACGTCGCCGCCACGGCCGCTTTTGCCGTCGACCCGCTTGCCGTCAATGTAATGATGGATATCGGTCATGCCCTTTGCCCGCCGGCTGATTGGTTTAGGCCGGCATCATAAGCCCGGGCAGACCCGGCGGACATGCGCTTTTCGCCGCCGCCGGGTACCGTTCGCGAAGAATTACAATCCGAGAATTGCGGAATAGGCGGAATAAGCCGTCCACGCGACCAGCGTCACCATGCCGGCCCAGAATACGACAGGATACATCACGCTTGCACCTGTGGCTGCGGCGCGATCGAGCGCCTCGATCCCGATAGTAGGGCCATCACCGCGCCCTCGTGCCCGCCCCGCAGGCAATTTCCCGCACCCTCATTCCGGACGAGCCGAAGAATGTGCGGCGGTTTTCTTTTTGGTGCGGCGGGCTATGATGCGCGACGGGTTTGCGGCGGAGCTGACATGAACGAGAACACGGCTGAAGTCATTCTGCTGATCCTGATCCTGGTCCTGTACATGCTGCCGACGCTGCTGGCGTTCGCGCGCGACATTCCGCGACGCAAGCTGGTGACAGTCATCAACATCATCCTCGGCTGGACGCTGATCGGCTGGCTCGTCGCGTTCCTGTGGGCGACGCTGGAGCGCAGCACGCCCGAAGAGATCGCCTGAGGGTCCGGGCACCGGACCGATGACCGCGAGCAACGCCGCATCGCGCATCCCGGTGACGGTGCTGACCGGGTTTCTCGGCAGCGGCAAGACGACGCTGCTGAACCATGTGCTGAAACAGCCGGAGATGGCCGCGACCGCGGTCATCATCAACGAATTCGGCGAGATCGGCCTCGACCACCTGCTGGTCGAAAGCGCCACCGAAGATGTCGTGCTGCTGAACAGCGGCTGCCTGTGCTGCACGGTGCGCGGCGATATCGCAGACACGCTGACCGATCTGTTCGTCAAGCGCGTCAAAGATCGTGTGCCCTATTTCACCCGGGTCGTGATCGAAACGACCGGCCTCGCCGACCCGGCGCCGGTGCTGCACGCGCTGATCTCCGACCCGATCGTCGCCGAGCGCTATATGCTCGACGGCGTCGTCACCACGGTCGATGCAGTCAACGGTGCCGGCACGCTCGACCGCCAGCCCGAGGCGGTCAAGCAGGCGGCGGTGGCAGACCGCCTGCTGCTGACCAAAACCGATCTGGCGGAGGCGGACGCCCTGGCAGCGCTGGAGGCGCGGCTCGCGACGCTCAACCCCGGCGCGGCGCGGCTGCGCGCTGCGCATGGCGTCGCCGACCCGACGGCATTATTCGATCTCGGCCTGTTCGATCCGCAGACCAAGACGGTCGAGGTACAGCGCTGGCTCCAGGACGAGGCTGTCGCCGCCGAGGATGCTGCCGCCGAACATGGCCACGGCCACCATCATCACGACGTCAACCGGCACGATGCGCGCATCCGCGCCTTCTGCATCACGCGGGATCGGCCGATGTCGTGGAGCGCGCTGTCGGGCTGGCTGGATTCGCTGGCGACGATGCGCGGCGACGATCTGCTGCGGGTCAAGGCAATCGTCGCGATCGCCGACCGACCGAACCAGCCGGTTGTGCTGCACGGGGTGCAGCATCTGTTTCACCCGCCGGTATTACTGCCGAACTGGCCGAGCGACGACCATCGCACCCGCATGGTTTTCATCACCCGCGACCTGCCGCGAGAGATGATCGAAAGCACCCTGTCGGCCTTTGAAGAAGCGGACGAGCCGGCCGTACCGGCGCCCCCGCTGTAAGGCTGGATGACGTAAAGTTAGGCGAGCCGCGCGGCGGCCCACGCGGCGGCAGCGAGCAGCGCCTCATCGCCAAAACGCCGGCCGACCAGTTGCACACCGAGCGGCAGGCCTTTCGGCCCGGTCCCTGCCGGCAAGGTTACGCACGGCGTCCAGGCCAAGGTCCAGATCGCATTAAAGCTCGCGTCGCCGGTCGAACCGTGACCTTCCGGCGCCTCGCCGACGGCGCTCGGCGCCAGCAGCACATCGAAATCAGCAAATACATCATCAAGGTGGCGGCGATAGGCTTCGGCGGTTTCCAGCGCCTCGATATAGGCGGCAAGCGGCAGTTCGCGGCCCGGCGTCAGTAGCGTGTCGCGCAGCACCTGGCTGACCTTGTCGTGGTGCTGCTCGTATTCGTAGGCATAGTTGCGCGCCGCCTCGTAACAGAAGATGCGACGGTGCTGTTCCGAGATGTTGGTGAAATCCGAGGCAAACGACATATCGGTCACGGTCGCGCCGGACGCGGCGAGGCGCGCGGCCGTGCGTTCGATCAGCGCCTGCGTCGCGCCGTCGGCGCGCGCCCACAGCGGCGTGCGGCACAACCCGATGCGAGGCGCGCCGACGCCGCGGCCAATCGCGCGAACCTGCCCGTCGGTCAGCGCGGCGCGCAGCGGCGGGATGTCGTCGAGGCCGCGGCAGATGATGCCGAGCGTGTCGAGGCTCGGGCACTGCATCTTGATGCCGCTGCGGCTGAACTCGCCAAAGCTCGGCTTGTAGCCGATGACGCCGCAAAACGCCGCCGGGCGGATCGTCGACCCGCCGGTCTGGGTGCCGAGCGCCGCCGGCACCTGAAAGTCGGCGACCGCCGCCGCGGAGCCGCTCGACGAGCCGCCGGGCGTGTGCGCCGGGTTGTGCGGGTGAACCGTTGCGCCGGGAAAGCGGTTGGCGAATTCGGTCGTTACCGTCTTGCCCATGATCGTGCCGCCGGCCATGCGCAGCAGTGCGATCGCCGCCGCATCGGCGAACGGCCGGTTGCCGCGATAGATCGGCGACCCGTGCTCGGTTGGCATGTCGGCCGTGTCGATGATGTCCTTGACCCCGATCGGCAGCCCGGCAAGCAAACCGGGGCGCCCGGCACGGTCGGCCGCGCGGGCCTGGGCCAGCGCCTGCTCGGGATCGAGCCAAATCCACGCCTTGACCGATTTGCGCTCGTCGGCGCGGTCGAGGCAGGCGCGCATCAGCGCCTCGGCGGTCAGCGCGCCGGAACCAAGCCGGGTGATCGCCTCGGCCGCGGAAAGATTGTTGGCGCTCATTGCCGGGCTCCCAGCGCGCGCTCGACCCACAGCCCGATATCGAGCAGGCGCACATCGCCGTAGCGGCGCCCCACCAGCTGAATGCCGACCGGCAAGCCCTGCGGCCCGGTGTCGGCGGGCAGCGTCAGGCACGGCATATGAAGCATCGTCCACAATCCGTTGAAAATCGCCGAGCCGGTGCTCCGCAGCCCAAGCGGCGCCTGTCCCGGCGCCGGCAGTGTCAGGATCGCGTCAAACCCGCCGGCCCATTCGGTCGCCGCGGCACGCGCCGTATCGGCGCGCCGCCATGCCGCGCGGAAATCATCGAGGCTCAGCTTGCGACCGGCGGCAATGCGGCCATTCGCCAGCAGATCGTCGCTCAGCAGCGCAGCGTGCCGGTGCAGTTCCGGCGCATGGTTGCGCGGCGCCTCGTAGTAGCTGTGCGTCGATTGCGTGTCGGAAATATTGGCGCAACCATCCGGCAGTTCGCTCTCGACGATCTGCGCGCCGGCGGCAGCGAGGCGCTTTGCGGCGTCTTCAAGCACCGACCGGCCTTCGGGCTGGGCGTCATCCCAATGCGGCGTGCGGCACAGCGCAAGCCGCGGCGCCCGGTCCGGCATTTTTGGCGCCTCGTAGGGAAGCGCCATCAACGCGGCGCGAAACAGCGCGATATCCTCGACCGAGCGCGCCATCGCGCCGACAGTATCGAGGCTTTCGGTATTGGGGTGCATACCCGCCGGGGGAAACAAGCCGAAACTCGGCTTGAACCCGACGACACCGCAATAGGCGGCCGGGCGAATCACCGAGCCGCCGGTCTGGGTGCCGATCGCCAGCGGCACCATGAAATCGCCGACCGCCGCGGCCGAACCGCTCGACGAGCCGCCGGGGCTGTATTCGCGGTTGTGCGGATTGGACGTCGGGCCGGGATGGCGGTTGGCGAATTCCGTGGTGACGGTCTTGCCCATCAGGACAGCACCGGCAGCGCGCGGCAGCGACGCCGCGCTGGCGTCGAAACTCGGACGACAGCCGGTGTAGATCGGCGAGCCGTAACCGCTCGGCATGTCGGCGGTATCAAAGATGTCCTTGATGCCAAAGGGCACGCCTTTCAGCACGCCGGCTTGGCCGCCTTTATCGGAGGCGCGGGCCGCGGCCAGCGCCGCACCGCGATCGAGATGGGCCCAGGCGCGCACCACCGGCTCACGCTCCCCGATCCGATCGAGGCAGCTTTGCACGACCGCCTCGGCGGTCAGTTGCCCGTTCTCGATCCGGCGCGCAAGCTCGGTCGCAGAAAGGCGATAGGGTTCGGCGTTCGACATCAAATACGCTCCGACAGGGCGCGAATGGCGTTATCTAAGCAGGCCTTGCATCTAAGCAGGCCGTGTATCTAAGCAGGCTTTGCCGGCGGGTGCCACCGGCGCTTTGAGGTAGTCAGCGGGATCAAGGATGGGCGCCGAAACTCTCTGTGTGCTGCTTGGCGCCAGCCTCGGCGGGTTTGTCCAGGGGCTTTCCGGTTTTGCCTTCGGGCTGGTCGCGATGCCGATCTGGGCTTGGCTGGTGGCGCCGCAATTGATCGGGCCGATGGTCGTGTTCGGTTCGATCATGGGTCAATTACTGTCGCTCGGCACGGTACGCTCCGGGCTTGATTGGCGCCGGATCTGGCCCTTTGTCCTGGGTGGGGCAATCGGCGTGCCGATCGGGGTTTACGTCTTGCGGTTTCTGAACCCGATCGTGTTCAAGGCGGCGGTCGGCTGCCTGCTGTCGCTTTACTGCCCGACCCTGCTGGCGGTGCGCCGGCTGCCGCAGATAAACGCCGGCGGCCGCCCGGCCGACGCGGCGATCGGCTGGCTCGGCGGCATCATGGGTGGCATCGGCGGCCTGACCGGGCCGGTGCCGGTGCTGTGGTGCATGCTGCGCGGCTGGCGCAGCGACACGCAGCGCGCCGTCTTTCAATGCTTCAACATCGCCATGCAGGCGCTCGCGCTGGCAATCTATGCCGGCAGCGGCATGCTGACCGGCGAGGTCGGCCGCCATTTCGCCCTGGTTCTGCCTGCCATGCTGCTGCCGGCGCTGCTTGGCACCCGCTTGTACCGCCGGGTTGACGAAGCAGCGTTCCGCCGGGTGGTCCTGGCGCTGCTGACCATATCGGGCCTCGTGCTGCTGGCCGTGTCGGCGCCGCGATTGCTGCGGTGATGGCCGGATTAGCGAGACCAGACGCTTTCCCCGGTAACCCTGAATAGCCCTTATCCTTGTTGCAATCCGAATAAGGGGGTTGGCATCGAAGAAACTCCTGCCAGCCGGCATGCGCCCTAGCCGCATTTGGAATAGTCGCAGCTGGTGCATTGGTCGCAGCCTTCGAGGCGGATCAAGGCCGCCTCGCCACATTTCGGGCATTGCCGCAGCCGCGTTCCGGCGAACCCGAGAGCCGTAGCGGCTGGCGGCTGGCCGGCGTCGAGATTCACCACCTGCGCGGTTCGCTCGGCATGGGCGTGCCGCGGCGGCAGAAAGCCGATCTCGATCATGTGGCGCTCGATCACATCGCCGATCGCCGCCAGCAATGAAGGGACATAGCGGCCGTCCATCCAGGCGCCGCCGCGCGGGTCGAACACCGCCTTCATCTCTTCGACGACAAACGACACATCGCCGCCGCGCCGGAACACGGCGCTGATCATCCGGGTCAGCGCGACGGTCCAGGCGTAATGCTCCATGTTCTTGGAGTTGATGAAGATTTCGAACGGCCGGCGGCGGCCATCCTGCACGATGTCGTTCAGCGTCAGGTACAGCGCGTGCTCGCTGTCCGGCCATTTGACCTTGTAGGTCTGGCCGGGCAGCGCTTCCGGACGCGACAGCGGCTGGGTCATGTAGACGATACCGCCGGCTTCGTAGACATCGGCGGGTTTGGCCGCGGCGATCGGCGCCGGCAATGGCAGTTCAGGCTGCCGTGGCGGCATCGGCGCGGCCAGCGACGCCGGCGCCTCGGGGCGTGCTTCGAGCACGGCACCGGTCACCTCGTTCGGCCGATAGGTCGTGCAGCCCTTACAGCCGGCGGCATAGGCGCTTGTGTAGATATCCTTGAACCGGTCGAACGGGATATCGGCCGGCACATTGATGGTTTTCGAAATCGAGCTGTCGATGTAACGCTGCACCGCCGCCTGCATGGTGATGTGGTCAGCGGGCGACAGGGTCTGCGCATCGACAAAATAATCCGGCAGCGGCGCGTGCTCGCCTTTGAGGCGGCGGAAACAGCGATAGGCGTAATCGCTGACCTCCTCTTCGCGGCGCGAGCCGTCCGGCATCAGCACGTTGCGCATATAGCGAAAGCTGAATACCGGTTCGAGACCGGACGACACATTATCGGCAAACAACGAAATCGTGCCGGTCGGCGCCACCGAGGTCAGCAGCGCGTTGCGCATGCCATGCATGGTGATCGCCGCCCGCACCTCCGGGTCGAGTTCGCCGACCGTCTCACCGGCGAGGTATTGCTCGCGGTCGAACAGCGGAAAGGCGCCTTTTTCCGCAGCCAGCGCGGTCGAAGCGAGATAGGCGGCATGCCGGATCGTGCCGAGCCATTCTTCCGTCGCGGCCACCGCCTCCGGCGCGCCATAGCGTAACCCGCACATGATCAGCGCGTCGGCGAGGCCGGTAATCCCCAGCCCGATCCGCCGCTTCAGCCGCGCCTCTTTCTGCTGCTCCGGCAGCGGGAAACCGGAAATATCGATGATGTTGTCAAGCAGCCGCACGACATCCGGCACCAACGCCGCCAGAGCCGCACCGTCGAGCCGCGCCTCGGCGGTAAACGGATGCTCGACAAACCGCGCCAGATTGAGCGAGCCGAGCAGGCACGCGCCATAAGGCGGAAGCGGCTGTTCACCGCAAGGATTAGTAGCTTGTATATGTTCACAATACCATAGGTTGTTTCGCTTGTTAATACGGTCGATAAAAATCACGCCCGGCTCGGCGTAGGCGTAGGTGGCGCGCATGATCTTGTCCCACAGCTCGCGCGCCGGCAGAACCTTGGCCACGGTTCCGTTGAAGGAAAGCTGCCACGGCGCGTCTTCCGCCACGGCCCGCATAAAGGCGTCGGTTACCAATACCGACAGGTTGAACATGCGCAGCCGGCCGGGCTCGCGCTTGGCTTCGATAAAAGCCTCGATATCCGGGTGCTCGCAGGACAGCACCGCCATCATCGCGCCGCGGCGATAACCGGCGCTCATAATCGTGCGGCACATCGCGTCCCACACATCCATGAACGACAGCGGCCCCGACGCATCGGCCCCGACGCCTTTCACCAGCGCGCCGCGCGGCCGCAATGTCGAGAAATCGTAGCCGATGCCGCCGCCCTGCTGCATCGTCAGCGCGGCTTCGCGCAGATGCCCGAAGATGCCGCCCATGTCGTCGGGAATGGCGCCCATGACAAAGCAGTTGAACAGCGTGACCTGCCGCCCGGCGCCGGCCCCGGCCACCACCCGGCCGGCCGGCAGAAAGCGAAAATCGCTCATCGCCGCGTAAAACCGCTCGGCCCAATATTCCGGGTTCGCCTCCGGCGCCGCCACCGCGCGCGCCACGCGCTGCCAGGTATCCTCGATTGTCTTGTCGATCGGCTCGCCGGCAGCGGCGCCGTTGGCCGGCCCCCTCAACCGATACTTCATGTCCCAGATCTGCTGCGAGATCGCGGCGACAGTCGCCATTTTGCGCCCTTCCGCTGGATACCCAGGCATTATGCCAGCACCGCGCGTAAAGGGCGAGTTCCGCCTTCGTTCGTGGTTTGAGAGTCCGGCGCCGAGCGTGCTACACTTGGAATTATGGTTGCCGATAACGGCTCACGCTACGACGACGATTTTTACGCCTGGACCCAGGAACAGGCGGCGCTGCTGCGGCATATGCCGCCGGGTGGCAACCGGCTCGATACCGAACTGATCGCCGAGGAGATCGAAGATTTGGGACGCAGCGAGCTTCATGCGGCCCAGTCATTGTGCGAGCAGATCATCGAGCACCTCCTCAAACTGGAATATTCCGGACGCACAGAGCCGGCCGACCATTGGCGTGACGAAATCGTCGAGCGGCGGTTGCAGCTCGACAGGAAATTAACCCGCAGCATTGCCGCGAAGCTTGAGCTTGACGGTCGCTATCGCGCCGCCTTGCGGCTGCTGCGCCGTCTCGAACGGGACGTGCCGGGGCTGATGGAGCGCGTTCCGGCAGAATGTCCCTATTCGCTCGACCAGTTGCTCGGCAGCGATGATGAAGACTGGTTCCCCGAGGCGCGGTAGCCGCTCGCCGCTTCGGCTTCGAGCGCGGCCGTCGCGGCTTCGATACGGTGTTCGAGTTCGCCCATCAGCCGGCGGCGCGGCAATCCCGGCGGAATCGGCTCGAGAAACGCCAGGGCGATCCGTCCCGGGCGTTTGACAAAGCTGCGGCGGCCCCAGAACAGCCCGGAATTGACCGCCGCCGGCACCAGCGGCAGATCAAGCGCCTGATACAAGGCGGCAATGCCCGGATGATAGGTCAGCTTCTGGCCCGGTGCCGTTCGGGTGCCTTCGGGGAAGATGACGATGGGGCGCCCGGCCGCGGCCGCAGCCCTGGCGTCGGCCACCATACGCCGCAACGCACCGGCGCCACCCTTGCGGTCGATCGCGATCGAGCCGGCGCGCTGCGCGTACCAACCGTAAAACGGCAGCAGCAGCAACTCGCGCTTCAGCACCACCGCCGGGTCGCCAAGCACGATCGGCAGGATCAGCGTGTCCCAGGCGGACTGGTGCTTCATTGCGATCAGGCAGGGGCCGTGCGGCAGGTGCTCGCGGCCGCGGATGTCGCCGTCGAGTCCGACGATCGCTTTGAGCAACGCCAGCACACAACGCGCCCAGAACCGGCCGAAATCCATGACTGTCCGCCGCGGCATCAGCAATAGCGGCAACGCCGCAACGCCGAGCACGACGGTGATCGCGAAAAATGCCAGGTTGAAGGCGCAGGCGCGCAACCAGCTCATGCGGGCAGAGTGCGTTGTTGCCGTTGAGGCCGCAATCCCGATGCGGCACGCGCATCAAGGAACCGCCGTCAGCGTCGGCCGAGCGCGGCGAAGCGGCGCGACGCCTGCTCTGTGCGCGGGTTTGGGATGCTGTGGTGATAGGCCGGGAACACCGCTTCGAGCAGCGGCCGGCTCCACGCCGCGAGGTATTTGCCGTATTCGCTAACGATCAGGAGCGCCGCGCCGTGCAGGTTCCACCAGCGTTCCGGGTCGACGTGCTGGGCAAATACCGGATGCGGCACGATCGCGATCTGCGGCATCACCCGGCCAAATTCGAGAAGGCTGCGGCGCATGTGGTACCAACTGGTTACCAGGCGCAGGCTGCGATACCGCTCTTCCCGCATCCAGCCGGCGGTTTCGAGGGCGTTTTCCAGGGTATTGTCGGCTTCGTGGCCAAGCACGATGCAGCACGCGGCGCGTTCTGCCGCCGGCCCAAGGACGTGCAGTAATTCGTCGCGGTCGACCCGTTGGTTGACACCGGAGATAAAGAGCTTTTTCGCCTTGCCGTCGGCCAGGAGCGACAGCCCGGCTTCGAGCCGCAACCGGCCGCCGGTCAGCACCACAATGGCGTCGGTCGGCTGCGCGGCGTCGCCGCCGATCCACAGGCTGCTCGCGACAAAACAGGCGAGGCCGCCCAGCCACAACACGCACAGAACGACTGCCAACGGGCCCAGCAAGCGAAATAAGCGAGGTAGCCGGGAGAAGAGCAGCAATCGCAGCCTACGGCATTCGCGCCAGCCGGCGCTGCACAGTGATATGGGTGCTGGCGATTGCAATGAGGCCACCGGCGAGGATCGCTCCGACAACAATGGCCCATAGCCGCAGATCGGCAAAAATGCTTGCCGCCAGGGGTGCTGGCAGCTGCACGACCCGACCGCTGTCGCGCAGTAGCGCGGTCGTCAGCAGCACGAGGGCGCCGCCGCCGACCCCACCAAGCAGCGCCGGGTACACCGCACGCAGCGAAAAATGCTGCGCGACGGCATTGTCGGCTGCTCCCAGCCGATGCAGCAATTCGACGACCCGATGCTGCGCGTTCATCACGGCCTGCGCGGCAAATACCGCCGCGATGCCGGCGACCGCCAGGGTGGCGGCGATCAGCATCGCGCAAACGGTTTCGATACGGCGGGCAGCGGCCCGCATCTCCGCCAGCGGCGGACGGTGATCGTCGAGATGGGCTTCCGGCACCACCGAGGCGAGGTGCTTTTGCAGCGCGTCGAGATCGAGCGTTCCGGCCGGGTCGATTTGCAGGTCGATCAGCCGCGGCGCCGGCAACTCGCCGATCGCAGCGGTAGACCCGAGCCAGGGTTCCAGAAGACGCGCGATTTCCTTGGCGTCGAGCGGATGCACCGAGACGATCCCCGGCGTCTGCCGCAGTGTCGCGAGGACGGTCTGCAGCCGGGCGTCCGAGGCATCCGCCGGTACTTCCACGGTCAAGCTTGCCGCCAGTGATCGCGTCGCGGCATGCACCGTGTCGGCGACTACGAACAATCCGATGCCGCTCGCCGCTGCGATGTAGATCAGCAGCGCGAAAATCCCGCCGAGAAAATAGGCGGAGCCGTCCCAGCCGAGCGGCAGCGGCCGCCGCGCGATCGCAATGTTAAACCCGATCATTGCGGCGGAACGATATCGGCGTCGGCCAGCATGCCTTGCTCGAGATGGTATCGCTGATGCTCAAACAAATTGGCAAATGCAATGTCGTGGGTAGCGATCAATACCGTCGTTCCGAGTTCGTTGATGCGCTTGAACACTCGCACCAACAATCGGGCGACTTCGTGATCGACATAACCCGAGGGTTCGTCGGCGATCAGCAGTTCGGGCTGGGTGACGATCGCGCGTGCAATCGCAACGCGCTGGCGCTCGCTGATGGACAGGGTGCCGACCGGCGCGTTGCCGCGCATCGTCAGGCCGAACCAGTCCATCAATTCGGCGACGTTATCGCGAACCTGCCGTTCGGTTGCGGCGGTAAGGCGCAGCGGCAGGGCGATATTGTCGCGCACATTGGCGTCGTCGATCAACCGCAGGTCCTGAAACACGACGCCGATCCGGCGGCGCAGCGCGGTGCGTGCCGGCCGTCCGAGTGAGGCTATGTCGGTTTCGAACAGGCTCATCCTGCCGCTCGACGGCAGTTCCGCGAGCGATATGATGTCGAGCAGCGTCGTTTTGCCGGCCCCGCTGGCACCGGTCAGGAAATAGAACCCGCCCGGCTCCAGCGCCAGGGAAATATCGGACAGCGCCTGCAGGCCGGCATAGCGCTTGCCGATACGATCGAGCTTAAGCACCGTCATCTCCGTCGCGGTGCGCGGTGAGACCGCGCATCGCGGTTTTCATGCCGCTCAACTATGAGCCGCGCCGCTCAGCAGCGAGCCGAACAGCTGCCAGCGGGTGCCGTCGAATTTCGCCATCTGGACCTGGCTCATCGGTGCGAAATCGGTCGGCGAGGTATTCAGCTTGATGCCCGGCAAGGTCATCGGCAGGACAAAATCCTTGAGGTTCGCCGCTTGTTTCATAACGTTTTCACGGGTCAGCGTATCGCCGCATTGGGTTAGTACCTGCACGGCGGTCTGCGCCTGGGAATAGCCGATGACATTGCCGACATCGGTTTTGTCGCCATCGGGATAGTATTTGTCCATAAAGGCGAGCCACTCCTTCAAGCCGGCATCATCCTTCCAGGCCGGGTCGGTCGGGTCTTTCATATAGAAATCCGAGACGATGTCCTTGGCGTTTTCGAGGCCGGCCGGCTTCAGCGCCGCGCCGACCGAATTGCCGACGCTGCTCAGCACATTCAGCGGCTTCCAGTCGAGTTCCGCCGCTTTGCGGATGCCTTGTGCGGCGAATTTCGGAATGCCGCAGTTGATGAACACGTCGCAACCGGCCGATTTCATGCTCACGATCTGCGAATCGACGGTCGGATCGGTGGTCTCGTAAGGACCTTCGACGACGATCATTTTGGCGTTCTTGTCGCCGAGCCCGTCCTTGATGCCTTTCAGATAGTCCTTGCCGAAATCATCGTTCTGGAACAGCACGCCGATCTTGCCGTCCGGTTTGTGCTCCAGCACATAGGTGGCGTAGATGCGCCCTTCGCTCTGGTAGTTCGGCTGCCAGCCCATCGTCCAGGGATGCCCCTTGGGGTCATTCCACTTGGTGGCGCCGGTCGCGACAAACAGTTGCGGCACCTTTTTCTGGTTCATGTAATGCCAGATGGCGCTGTTGGTCGGCGTGCCGAGCGGGCTTTCGATAAACAGCACCTGATCCTGCTCGACCAGCTTGCGTACCTGCTCGACCGTCTTGGGCGGTGTGTAGGCGTCGTCATAGGACAGGAAATTGACCTTGCGGCCGTTGATGCCGCCCTTGTCGTTGATCAGCTTGTAATAAGCGGTCTGCGCCTTGCCGATCGTGCCGTAGGAAGAACCGGGACCGCTATACGGCACGGTATTGCCGATCTTGATCTCGGTGTCGGTGACGCCGGGGCCGTATTCCTTGGCCCGCGCCGGCCAGGCACGCAGCGCCAACGCCGCCGCCGGCGCGGCAGCGAGGATCGAGCGGCGGGTAAGCTGCCTCATCAGTTTCCTCCTTCAATTTGCGTTTCGAGTTGTGTTCGGAGCGGTCGTATTCCGGGCGGGCCGCCTGCGGCCGAGAAAGGCGACGGCGAACCGCACAAAACCGGCAGCGCCGGCCGGCATCACAAAAATGACGACCAGCAGGATGACGCCATAGATCGCGCCGGCCAAGCCGGTCGAGATGCTTTCCGCGATATTCGGCACATACAGCACGAACAGGCCGCCGAACAGGCACCCGGGGATCGAGCCGACACCGCCGATTACCAGCCCGACCAGAAACGATACCGACAGCAGAAAATTAAAGCTGTCGGGCGCGACAAACGCGATCGCCAGGGCGCCGAGCGCTCCGGCAACGCCGGTGTACAGTGCGCTGACGCCGAACGTCAGGGACTTATATAAGGCGCCGTTGACTCCCATGGCGGCGGACGCGATCGGGTGGTCGCGGATCGCCATGATGGCGCGGCCGGTGCGGCTGCGCACCAGGTTGGACGCGGCCCAGAACATGACCAGGATCACGATCAGCGTGAAATAATAGAGCCATTGGTCGGAATCGACCGGCAGAAAACTCGGCGGGTCGGGCTGGTCGATCACCAGGCCCTGGACGCCGCCGGTCAAGGTTTCGAGCGGATGGAATTTCAGAATCTGCGGCATCGCGATCGCCAGCGCGAACGTCGCGAGCGCCAGATAAAGCCCTTGCAGGCGCAGGGCCGGCAGCCCGAACAGAAAGCCGACGACAAAACAGACCGCGCCGGCGGTCGGCAGGGTCAGCACATAACCCAGCCCGAACTGGTGCATCAGGATCGCGGCGGTGTAGGCGCCGATCCCGTAAAACGCACTGTGCCCCAGCGAAAACTGGCCGTTGAACCCGGTCAGCAGGTTGAGGCCGAGGATCGCCAACCCATAGATCATCACCTGGGTCAGCTGAAACATGACAAAGCTTTTGGTGATCCACGGGATCACCAAGGCGATCGCGATCGTCGCGGCGATGACGACGTGTCTCGTTGTGACACGCCGGCCGGAAACATCGGCCGTCACCATGACCGCCGTGGGGACGGCGACGGTTTCTTCCGATTGCACGGTCATACGCGGCTCACCACGCGCCGGCCGAAAATGCCGCTCGGCCTGATCATCAGCACGGCGACGATCAAAATGAGCGCGATCGTCAGCTTTAATTCGCGCCCGACATACGGGATGAAGGTGCCGGCGAGATTTTCGATGATGCCGACGGCAAACCCGCCCGCCACCGCGCCGCCGGGACTGGCCAGGCCGCCCAGCACCGCTCCGGCAAACCCGTAGAGCAGCACGCCGAGCATCATGTTTGGCTCAAGAAAAACGACCGGTGCGATCAGCATGCCGGCAACCGCGCCGATCGCCGCCGCCATGCCCCAGCCGAGCGCGGTCATCCACCCGACCCGGATGCCGACAAGGCGCGCCGATTCCGGGTTGGCCGCCGCCGCCCGCATCGCCAGCCCCAGCCGCGTGCCGCGAAAGAACACATAGAGCAGCCCCAGCAGCACCAGCGTAACTCCGATCATGCCGGCCTCGTGGGCGTCGATCAGGCCGCGGCCGAATAGCGGCTTGGTGCCGAACGGCGTCGGAAACTCCTTGATCGTAAAATCCCAGATATAGCCGGCGCTGCTGTTGAGGATGCTGAACAGCGCGATAAAGGCGACGAGGTTGCTCAGCACCGGCGCGTTATGGATCGGCCGGAACAGCACCCGCTCGATCAGCACACCGCCGATAAACGACAGCACGACGGAAATGATAAAGGCGAGCCAGTACGGCAGACCCCACGCCATCGCCTGCCAGGCGATAAAAGTCGAGAACATCGCCATTTCGCCCTGGGCGAAATTCAGATGGTCGATCGCCTGATAGATCATCACCACCGACAGCGCCATGCAGGCATAGATCGCCCCGGTCGCCAGCCCGGCCATTACCTGCTGCAGCAGCAATTCCATTGCTAATACCCGAGATACGAGCGGCGGATCGATTCGTCGGCGCCGATCACCGCGGCCGGCGCATCCATCACAATGCGGCCGGTTTCGAGAAGGTAGGCGTGCTCGGCAAGCTCGAGCGCCAGAGCCGCGTTCTGCTCGACGATCAGCATCGCGACGCCGGTTTCGGCGTTGATTCGCCGCAGGATCGCAAACAGCTCCTCGACGATCAGCGGCGCCAGACCGAATGACGGCTCGTCGAGCAGCAAGAGGCGCGGCCGCAGCATCAGGGCGCGGCCGACCGCCAGCATCTGCTGCTCGCCGCCGGACAGCGTACCGGCCTGCTGTGTCCGGCGCTCCTTGAGGCGCGGGAAATTACCGTAGAGGCGCTCGATATCGGCGGTAATCCCCGCACGGTCACGCCTCGTCATCGCGCCAAGCTGGAGGTTTTCCTCGACCGTCATGCGCAGAAACGTACCGCGCCCTTCCGGGACATGCGCGACGCCGAGCCGCACGATGTCTTCGGTCGCCCAGCCGGAAATGCGCTTGCCGCCGAAGCGGATGTCGCCGCCGGTGCGCACCATGCCGCACAACGAGCGCAGGACCGTCGTCTTCCCGGCACCGTTGGCCCCGAGCAAGGTGCGCACTTGCCCTTCGTCGACGCGGAACGCAACCCGGTACAGCGCCTGGTTCTGCCCGTAAAACGCGTCGAGGCCGTCGACTTCGAGCATCATCGGCCGGAACCTTTGCCGACATCGTCCTTGCCGGTGCCGAGATAGGCGCGGATAACCGCGTCGTCCTGCTGCACCTCGGCCGGGGTTCCTTCGGCGATCTTGCGGCCGAAATCGAGCGCGACGACCTTGTCGGAGACCGACATGACAAGGTTCATGTGATGCTCGACCAACAGCACGGTGACATTGCGCTCGTCCCGCACCCGGCGGATCAGCGCGCCAAGGTCGCCGACCTCGCCGTGATTGAGGCCGCCGGCCGGTTCGTCGAGCAGCAGCAGTTTGGGGCTACCAGCCAGGGCGCGCGCCAGCTCGACGCGTTTTCGCGTGCCGAGCGGCAGACCGGCCGCCGGCCGCAGCGCGACATCCTCCAGATCGAGCATGCGCAGCAGCGACCACGCCGTCTCGGTCAGCGCCGCTTCTTGGCGCCGTACCCACGGCAGCCGCAGCGTGTCGCTGACAAAGTCGCCGCGGGTGTGGGCGTGGCCGCCGATTCGCACATTGTCGAGCACGGTCTGGGTCGGAAACAGCGCGAGATTCTGGAAAGTACGGCCGATGCCGAGTTCGGCGATGCGATGCGGCGGCCGGCCGAGCATCGAGGCGCCCTCAAAGCGGATGTCGCCGCGATTGGGCGTGTACAGCCGGCTGACGCAATTGAACAGCGTCGTTTTGCCGGCGCCGTTAGGGCCGATCAGCCCGAGAATCTGGCCCGGCGCGATCGCAAACGACACGCCGTCGAGCGCAACGATGCCGCCAAAGCGCAGCGCGATATCGGAAATTTCGAGGAGGTTCTGGCGCAAACTATCGGCGGCGCGCGGCGGTGCCGCGACGGCAGCGGTATCAGCCACGGCCCGCCGCAACTGGCGGGATATTGCGCGCGATAGGCATTCGCGCCGTCCTCCCCTGTACCCTTATGCTTCTTTTCCAGAAGCGCGCCGACCCTGCCGGCCGTATGCCGCCAAGTCAAGGCGGTATCGCCCGGTAATGCTTTAGTTTTTCCTGTCCGAGAGGACAATTAAGGGCGCCAATCGACAAAGGCGGGCAAATCCGGGATCATCGCGCCGCCCGATACACATGCCTTTCGGTAAAAAGCGCCTCCCATGATCGACATAGCCGTCAATTCTGAACCGTCACGCCGCATCGGCGCGCGGCATTTTGATTTGGCTTCGCTACGATGATTGTCACCTGTCCAACCTGCGATACACGCTTTGTCGTTGATGATGCGGCGCTGGGCGGCAATGCCGGGCGCCGCGTACGCTGCGCCAGTTGCGGGCATCTGTGGCATTACTCGCCGGAATCGACGGCAATCCATGCCGCGGTTGCGGAGGTGACCGGCTCCGATACGACACCGTCGCCGACGCCGGTTCTGCTGTCGCCGGCCGAGCCGTTGCGTGGCGAAACCCGGCTGGAATCCCGTGTCGATCCGCGGCTCGACACGCCACGCGAGCGAGACCCCGAGCCAACGCCGCGTTCGGCCGGCCCGGCAGCGCTGGTGCGCCCCTCGGTCGAGGTCGAGATGCCGGCGGCCGCGCGTAGCCGGCGGCGCCGTGTTGCCGGCTTGCTGCTGACCATCCTTGCGATCGCGGTCATCGCCATCGTGGTGCTGTCGCACAATCGCATCCTGGCGCTGCGCCCGCAGATCGAGGCGCTCTATGCAAGGCTGGGTTCCACCCAGCCTTCGACCGCTGGTCTTGAGGTCAAGGTGACGCCGACCCGCACAACTGATTCGCTGGTTATCGATGGTGACATCGTCAACAACAACAGCGAGGCGCGGCGGCTGCCGCGGCTGCGGGTAAGCCTGCGCGACACTAGTAACGACAGCCTCGATTCGCGGGTCATCGATCCGCCGGTGCCGGAACTGGCGCCCGGTGCGTCGGCGCATTTCAATACGGTCTTCCAGCACCCGAGTACCACCGCGACCGGGGTCGCGGTTACCTTTGCCACCGACTGATCGAACAAACCACCTGCGGCCAGCCGCAGACGAGCATCATAACGGGGAGGGCGCATGTCCGGATTGCTGATCGTCCTGCTGGTGATTGCCGTCGTGGTGCTGGCGGTCATCGCGCGCGGCGTGCGCACCGTGCCGCAGGGGTATCAATGGACGGTCGAACGCTTTGGCCGCTACCGCATCACGCTGACCCCGGGCTTGCGCCTGATCAACCCGTTCATCGACGCCATCGGCCGCAAGATCAATGTGCAGGAAAGCGTGCTGGAGATCCCGGCACAGAACGTCATCACCCGCGACAACGCCTCGGTCGTGGTCGACGGCATCGTGTTCTACCAGGTGGTCGATGCCAGCCGGGCCGCCTATGAGGTACGCAACCTCGAACAGGCCGTTACCAACATCACGATGACCAATATTCGCACCGCGATCGGCGCGCTCGACCTCGATGAAACTCTGTCAAAGCGCGACGAAATCAATGAGCGGCTGTTGCGCGTGCTCGACGCCGCCACCGAACCCTGGGGCACCAAGATCACCCGGGTCGAATTGAAAGACGTGCGCCCGCCGGAAGACGTGCAGGTGTCGATGGCCAAGCAACTCACGGCCGATCGTGAGCGCCGCGCCGCGATCCTGCGTGCCGAGGGTATCAAACAAGCCGCGATCCTCGAAGCCGAGGGCGCAAAACAGGCGCAGATTCTGGCCGCCGAAGGCCGGTTGGCGGCGGCGCAGCGCGACGCGGAAGCGCGCGAGCGTCTCGCCGGAGCCGAGGCAATAGCAACCGCCGTGGTATCGAAAGCGGTCGCCGAGGGCGATGTGCAGGCGCTCAACTATTTCATCGCGCAGAAATATGTCGAGGCGATGCAGCAGATCGGCCAGGCACCGAATTCGCGCCTGGTGCTGATGCCGATGGAAACCGGCGGCCTGGTCGGGACCATCGCGGGCATCGCCGAACTCGCCCGCGGTGCAATGCGGCGCCCGGAATAGGACCGCCCGATGAGCGGCTTTCCATGGTGGGCCTGGGCGATCCTGGCCGGCATCCTGGGGATTGCCGAGATGCACGTCCCCGGCGCCTATCTGATCTGGATGGCGCTCGGTGCGGCGGTGACGGCATTTGCCGATGCGGCGTTCGGCATGGCGCTGGCCGGGCAGACCGCCACTTTTGCGGTGGCCTCCGCGGTCAGTTGCGGCGCCGGCTTTTTCGTCTATCGCGCCTTTGACCGTCGCGGCCGCCGACCGTCGTCGCCGCTCAACGAGCGTGGCGTTGCAATGCTGGGGGCGCGTGGCACGGTGTGTGAGACGTTCGTCAACGGCCACGGCAAGGTGCGGCTCGGCGACAGCGTATGGCTCGCCACCGGCCCCGACATGCCGCAAGGCGCACCAATCGTCGTCAGCGCCGTGCAAGGCACCCGCCTCGTCGTGCAAATGGTCCCAGGTGCGCCGGCGGAGGTGCGCTGAAAGGTCAGCTTAAATAGGCGACCGGGGAACACGAACTGTTCGCCCGGTCACCTAATTAACCCGGGTGCGCGGCGCCGGCAGGCCGGATTTGAGTACCGGAACAGCACCCAAGCGCATTTCCGGCCGGTTCGGGTTCGCGATGATCGGTTCGTTTGGCGGCGAGCGGATTGAACTGGCGGCGCCGGCCTCCCGGATTTGCGCCTGTCGCCGGTCGGCGCTGTCAAATGTCGCAAACAATTCGTCGGCCCGCTTTGCGGCAGCGTCGTCGCCGCGCTGCCCGGCGGCCCAGTACCAGGCAAATGCATCGGGCAGCGAATGCTGCACCCCTTCGCCCTTTTCGTAAAGAATGGCGAAATTAATCATCGCCGGCACAATTCCCTGTCTGGCCGCCTGATGATACCAGCGCGCCGCCGCTACCGGATCGTGCGGGATACCTCGCCCCAGATCATACGCGACGGCAAGATTATAGGCCGCGCGCGGGTCTTTGCGGTCGGCAGCGCGGCGATACCAGGTCACCGCCTCCGTCGGGCTTGCCGGGACGCCAAGACCGAGATCGTAACACACCCCGAGATTGAACTGCGCCGCGACATTGCCGTTTTCCGCCGCCTGACGGAACCATAGCGCGGCACTGGCCGGGTCGCGGTCGACGCCTTCGCCGAGCGTGTACAACACCCCGACATCGTATTGCGCGCCGGCATCGCCGGCCATTGCACGGCCGAGATAATACGTCGCCCGCATCGCCGCGTCGCTCCGCGGCGTTGTTGCGGAGCCTGAGGCGCCAGGCCCCGGCGCGACGGCGCCTGGAGGTCCGGCATGATGGCTGGCCGATGCCGTTACTTCATCCGGTGTCCGCGCCGCCTGCTGTTCTGCGGGAGTTTCGGCCGGTGCATCGGCTGGCCTCGGTGGCGGAAGATCGATCGGGTCCTCGCGGCGTGCAGTCGCCGCATCGGGAACGGCAACGTCCGGCGGCGTCATTGCCCCGGCCGTGCCGGGCCGATGCTCGCTGGTCTGCAAGGCGAACGTCGCGATCAGGACGATGGCAGCGCCGGCGGCGACGATCTTGAGCGCCCGCCGCACAGCGGTCGACCGCCGTCGCACCGGCAGCGTCCTGGCGAACCGCCGCGACACCGGCGGGCGAAGCCGCGGCGCCGGCGCGTCCCCCATGACCAGCGGCACCATTTTTCCGGGGTCAGCTCGCGCCGCAGCCGGGTTTACCGCGCCCGCCGGCCCGTCGCCAGCCGTCTCGTCGCCAGCCGCCCGGTCGCTGCGCTCACGCCGATAATCTTCGGCCTGATAGGCCTCGACCTGCGGCGCGTCGGGCTGAAACGCCTCCACCTCGGATGTTTCGGACAGAACCTCATCGTCTGTCGGCATAGCGTCAAAGCCGACGGCGTGCTCCCAGGCCGCCGCCGCGGCACTGGCCGCATCAGCCTCTGCAACCGGCTCGAATTCTATCAGGTCGACATTGCGCCAGACGCTTTCAGGCCGGCGTTGGCGACCCCTTCCACTGTCGCCCGCTGCAACTGGTTCGACAAAAACCGGCGTGTCGGCGAAAGTTACCGGAGCCGCCGGCACAAACCGGCGGCTTTCATCGCCACGCGGGCGGGCCGGCTCGCCAGCAGAGAGCGGCGTCTGAGGCATGACAAAATCCAACTGGGCGTTCAGATATTGAAGGCAAAGCGGCATGCGGATGCAAGCCGATCTTCCGCCGCGCAGTTGCCGCCGCGTTCGCCGGAAAGGAGGCAGCGGCCTCGCCCTCCCTGTTGATTTCAGGAGACGAATCTGACTGAGATATCACGGCAAAGCGGCGGCGGTTGCCCGGCTGCGCTCCATCTGCGGTTGTGCCGATGGACTTGATCCTGTCCCACACCGTCGCGTTGCTGGTCACGGCGATTGTCGTGGCGATGCTCGCCCGCCGCGTGCGGCTGCCATACACGGTCGGGCTGGTAATTACCGGCATCGGGTTGGCGCTGACTCACGTCCAGAACGAGCCGGTCCTGACTCATGATTTCATCTTCGACGTCATCCTGCCGCCGCTGCTATTTGAGGCTGCGTTGGCGCTGCACTGGTCGGAACTGCGCCGCGACGCGCTGCCGCTGCTGACGCTGGCGGTGCTCGGGGTATTGATCGCGGCGGCTGCGGTGGCCTGCGGAATGGTGTTCGCTCTCGGCTGGCCGGTCGCACCCGCACTGGTTTTCGGGACGCTGATCGCCGCCACCGACCCGGTTGCGGTGATCGCACTGTTCAAGGACACCCAGATCACCGGGCGGATGCGCCTGCTGGTCGAGGGCGAAAGCCTGCTCAACGACGGCGTGGCGGCGGTGTTCTTTGCGTTTGTCCTGACCTGGGCGCAAATGCCGGAGGCCGCTCCCATCGCGCCCGGCTCTGTCCTTGGCTCACTCACCTGGACCGCCGGCGGCGGCACGATGATCGGGCTTGCCTGCGGCGGGCTGGCGATTCTGGTTGCCGGCGGCACCGCCGACCACCTGGTCGAGACGGCGTTGACCACGGTAGCCGCCTACGGCTCGTTTCTACTGGCGGAATACCTGCATGCCTCCGGCGTTTTGGCGGCAGTCGCGGCAGGGTTGTTGATGGGAAATGTCGGTGTATTGCGCGAGCGAATACTGTCGCAACGTGGTCGCGAGTTCGTGATCGCGTTCTGGGAGTTTGCCGCCTTTATCGCCAACTCGCTGATTTTTCTGCTGATCGGGTTGACTGTCGCGGGCATCCGCTTCGAGGGTTTGGGCTGGCCGGCCTTGATGGCCACCATCATGCTGGTGTTGCTGTCGCGCGCGCTGAGCGTCTACCCGTTGTGCCTGTGTTTTGCCGGCTCACGCTGGGCGGTGCCCGCCGCTGAGCAACATGTCCTGTGGTGGGGCGGCTTGCGGGGTGCGCTCGGACTGGCCCTGGCCTTGTCGCTGCCGCCATCGCTGCCGCTGCGCAACCAGATCGTCATCGCCACCTTTGGCGTCGTGGTGTTTTCGGTCACGGTTCAGGGGGTGACGATGCCGGTCCTACTGGCCCTGCTCCGGCGCAACCGTCGCGACGGCGCTTGACTATGGCAGCCTCGCTACGCTTGATGGCGCGGACCCGCACGCCGCCGCCGCGCGGGCAGGACAGGCTCTGGGTTGAGCCGGCGCAATGGGGCGTAGCCAAGTGGTAAGGCACCGGATTTTGATTCCGGCATTCCCAGGTTCGAATCCTGGCGCCCCAGCCAGATTTTCAAAAAATACGGAACAGCCGGCGTTAAGCCGCAATGCGTACTACGATATTACTGTGATATTCATACTATAAACTGGAGGTTTTGCACTCGGCGCTAACTCCTTGTCGTCAGACGACCTGGCCAGGGTGTGATGCGACGATAGGGCCGGCTGAATAAACTATGAAATTAGAAATTCAAGTCTGTAGTCTTGAGTTGAGTCAAAAACTGCATGCGCTCGGCGTCAAGCAGGAGAGCTTATTTTGGTGGCATCATAACAAGCGACGGTTTGTTCTTGCCTCCTCGCGCGACAGGCTCTGGACAAATCAGGAGCGATACGCCGCATTTACCGTCGCAGAATTAGACGATATCCTTAAACACCGGTTGAATAGCGTCTTTTATCTGGAAGCATCGGACGAATGGGTTGTAAAGGCCAGCGTGAAAGCGCCGGCACAATTCGACCCGCACCCCGCTGGCGCAAGGGCAAAGATGCTCATCTACCTTATCGAAAACCAACTGATTACTGTGTGATCACGCATAAAGGCTTTCCCCTACAGTCGAGACTCTGGGATCTCAAGTGGTTTGAGCGCATTTCTCGCGACCTCGCCCGTCGACACCGGACTGGACGCGGGTTTGCCGCCAGGCGCTTGCGAGATCGGCATGCGGCTGGCAAGTGTCTGGTGCCAGTACCACGCGCCGCCCGGAGGCAGCACCGCACCGGCAATCGCGCTGCCGCATCTAGCGGGCCGCTTGAGCGGCCGGTAAAAAGGCCGCATCTTCCGCGCCGCCGGCTGATCCCGGCGACCGAATACCCCCGAGCATCCTGAGGGAGAGCCGCGAATGACCACCGGTTGGCAGCCCGCTCACGCCTACCCCGATCCGGCCATCATCAGCCTCGATCCGCGTTTCGACGCGATCAAGCCGCCGATGAATGCCGCGGTCGAGCAGCTTTTTACCGGCGCACGCTGGAGCGAGGGACCGGTGTGGTTCGGCGACATGCGCTGCGTGTTGTGGAGCGACATCCCGAACAACCGCATCCTGCGCTGGGACGAGGAAACCGCCGCGGTCAGCGTTTTTCGCAAGCCATCCAACAACGCCAACGGCAACACCCGCGACCGGCAGGGCCGTCTCGTCACCTGCGAACACTTGACGAGACAGGTGACGCGTACCGAGCATGACGGCTCAATCACGGTGATCTGCAACCGCTATCCCGGGGTCGACGGCAAGCCGCTCAACTCGCCGAACGACGTGGTCGTCAAATCCGACGGATCGATCTGGTTTACCGACCCGACCTTCGGCATCGGCGGCAATTACGAAGGGCACCGCGCCGATCCGGAATTGCCGATGAATGTCTATCGGGTCGACACGCGCACCGGCCGCACCAGCGTCGTGGCCGAAGCGATCGCCGGCCCCAACGGGCTGTGCTTCTCGCCCGACGAAGCGCTGCTCTACCTTGTCGAATCGCGCGCCAACCCGCGCAACATCAAGGTCTTCGATGTCGTCGGCGACGGCGACAGGATCGCCAATCCGCGCGATTTCGCCGATCTGGCTGGCGGCACGCCCGATGGCTTCCGCTGTGACGTGCACGGCAATCTGTGGTGCGGCTGGGGGATGAGCGCCGAACTGAACGGTGTCGCGATCTTTGCCCCGGACGGCAAGATGATCGGCCGCATTTCGCTGCCCGAACGCTGTGCCAATCTGTGTTTCGGCGGGGTCAGGCGCAATCGCCTGTTCATGGCGGCGAGCCGGTCGCTGTACTCGGTTTTTGTGAATACAGAAGGGGCGGCCGGGGGTTGAGGCGCGAGCTGATCGCGGCGGCACGATGGATCGACGGCGTTTGATCGTTGGGGCGGCAGCGGCGGCAGCCGCAGCGCGCGCGGTGCCGCTGCATCCCGCAGCAGCCGCTTCCGAAGACGAACGGCTCAGCTTCCCGACGGGGTTTTTGTGGGGCACCGCGACCTCGTCCTATCAGGTCGAGGGCCGCGGCGACCGCAAGGCCGACACGATCTGGGACAGCTTTGCCCGCGTCCCCGGCACGATCAAGGACGGCAGCAACGGTGACGTCGCGTGCGACGATGTCAACCGCTACGCCGAAGACATCGGGTTGATCGCGCAGGCCGGCCTCAAGGCTTACCGGTTTTCGATCTCGTGGGCGCGTGTGCTGCCGGATGGCACCGGGCAACCCGATCAGACCGGCCTCGATTACTACAGCCGGGTTACCGACGCGCTGTTAAAGGCCGGCATCGAGCCGTGGGTCTGCCTGTTCCACTGGGACCTGCCGCAGGCGCTGCAGGATCGCGGCGGGTGGAGCAACCGCGCGATCGCTCAATGGTTTGCCGATTACACCGGGCTGATGGCGCATCGCCTGGGCGACCGGGTCACGCATTGGGCCACGTTTAACGAGCCGAATGTCCATGCCGTGATCGGCCACGGCCTCGGCGAGCATGCGCCGGGGATGCGCAGCCGTGACGCGATGTTTGCCGCGTTCCACCACCAGAACCTGGCGCATGGCGATGGTGTCGCCGCCTTGCGCGCGGTGGGCGGCGACCGTTTCAAGATCGGCACGGTGATCAGCCTGCAGCCGGTGCGGCCGGCCGAGGGCGATACCGACAAGACCGGGGCCGCGAATACCGAGGCTGCAGCATTGTGGGATGCGCTGTGGAACCGCGTTTCCCTCGACCCGCCGATCCTTGGGCGTTATCCGGAGCGCATGACAAAATACCTCGAACCGCTGGTGCAGGGCGGCGACCTTGCGCGGATCAAGCAGCGGCTCGATTTCCTCGGCGTCAATTATTACAGCCCGATGTATCAAAGGGCCGATCCCGATGGCCTCATCGGCACCACCTGGGGCGCAACGCCGGCCGGCATGCCGCAGACCGCGATGGGCTGGCCGGTCGATCCCAATGGGCTGCACGACGTTCTGGCCGATCTGCGCGACAATTACGGCAATCCCGCGCTCTATATTACCGAAAACGGCGCCTGTTATCCTGATACCGTTGACGCCGAGGGGCGGGTCGACGATCGGCAGCGCATCGCGTTTCTGCATGACCACATCGCGATGTGCCATCGGGTTATCGCCGAAAAGGTCGATCTGCGGGGTTATTTCGCCTGGACCATTCTCGATAATTTCGAGTGGGCGAAGGGCTACACCGCACCGTTCGGCCTCGTCCGGGTCGACCGGAAGACGCTGAAGCGCACCCCCAAGGCATCCTATGCGTGGTTTGCCCAGGTCGCGCAGAACAACAGTCTTGCAACCGACGGAGAACACTGATGCCGAACGATATCGCCGATACCGAATTGTTCCGCAAAGGCCTGGAGATGCGGCGCACGGTGCTCGGCGCCGAATACGTCAACCGCTCGATCGCCAATGTCGACGAGTTCAACAAGCCGTTTCAGAAGCTCGTCACCGAATGGTGCTGGGGCGAGGTATGGAACCGGCCGGGGATCGACAAAAAGACCCGCAGCATGCTGAACCTCGCGATGCTGACCGCGCTCAACCGGCCGAATGAAGTGCGGCTGCATGTCCGTGGCGCGATCAATAACGGCGTCACCCGCGAGGAAATCCAGGAAGTCCTGCTGCAGGCCTGCATTTACTGCGGTGTGCCGGCGGCGCTGGAAAGTTTCCGCATCGCGAGCGAAGTCCTGAAGGAAATGGACGCCGCCAAGAAGGATTGATGTCGCGAGGGTGGCAGATCGCCGCCCCTCTTGCCCCGATAGCAATTAGCGGCAGAGCATCCAAAACATCGCGGAGCGATTGTGCTGCACCGCCTTTATGCCCGCGTTCTCGACATCGCGGCCGGCCCGAACGCGCTGCTGGCGCTGGTCGCCATCGCGTTTGCCGAGAGTTCGTTCTTTCCGATCCCGCCCGACATCCTGCTGATCCCGATGATCCTGGCGCGGCCGCGCCAGGCGTGGCGGCTGGCGGCGGTCTGCACGCTCAGTTCGGTAATCGGCGGGATGCTCGGTTATGCCATCGGCTATTTCCTGTTCGATGCGATCGGGCGGCCGGTGCTCGAATTCTACCACGCGATGGACCGCTATGAGGCGCTGAAGGCCGGGTTTGCCCAGTGGGGAGTATGGATCATCATTCTGAAAGGGATGACCCCGATCCCCTATAAGCTGATTACGATCGCCAGCGGGGTCGCGCATTTCGACCTGCTGGCGTTTGTCGGAGCGTCGATCATCTCGCGCAGCCTGCGGTTTTTTCTGCTTGCGGCCTTGCTGTGGCAGTTCGGCGATGCCGCTCGCGTGTTTATCGAGCGGCGCCTGATGCTCGTCACCACCTTGTTCGCAGTGGCGCTGGTTGGCGGGTTTGTCGTACTGCGCTATCTGTAGGGGACGATGCCGAGTCTCGGAACACTCGAAAATCCGCGCGGTTTCGCCGGCTTTGTGCTGGTGGCGAGCGGTCTGGTGCTGGGCGCCGCGCTGCTGTCGCAGTTCTGGGGTGGCCTTGCGCCCTGCGAATTGTGCCTGTTGCAGCGCTGGCCGTGGGATGCCGCTGGTGTCGCCTCGCTGGTTATGCTGCTGGCCGGCAGCCGGGCGGCACTGCCGTGGTTTGCGGCGGGCCTCGTCGCCGTGTTCGCGCTGAGCTGCGCTTTTGCCTTTTATCATGTCGGGGTCGAGCAGCACTGGTTCGCCGGCCCGACCGCCTGCACCGCCAGTGGTAACGCGGCGATGACCCTGGAAGACATGAAACGGCAGATCATGGGCACCGCGCCGGTCATGTGCGACCGGGTGCAATGGTCGCTGTTTGGTATTTCGCTGGCTGGGTTCAACCTGCTGGCGTCGTTCGGCATGGCGGCGATCTGCCTCGCCGTGTGTCTGCGCACCGGGCGCACGGTCGCTCCGACGGCGGCCGGTCCCCGCATTCGTCGCGGCACGGCATGACCGACGCGGCACCACCGGCGCGCCCGCCCTACCTGCCTGGCGATGCCGCTCCGTCTGCCGACATCGCCCGTGTGATCCGCGTCGACCATGCCGGCGAATATGGCGCAACGCGCATTTATGACGGCCAGTTGGCGACGATCGGCCGGGGCCGGGCGCGTGACGCCATCCGCCACATGGCGGAGCAGGAGCGGCGCCATCTCGCGACGTTCGACGCGCTGGTGCGCGCGCGGCAGGTGCGGCCGACGGCGCTGCATCCATTATGGCATGTCGCCGGCTTCGCGCTCGGCGCCGCGACGGCATTGCTCGGTGATCGCGCCGCGATGGCCTGCACCGTCGCGGTCGAAGAGGTGATCGACGAACATTACCAGACCCAGGCAGACCGGCTGGCAGAGACCGACCCGGCATTGCGTGAGACCATCGTCGCCTTCCGCGCCGATGAGTTGCAGCATCGCGACACCGCGCTCGAACATGGCGCTGCCGATGCAGTCGCCTACGACGTGCTGTCGGGTATCGTGAAAGCCGGATCGCGGCTGGCGATCTGGCTGTCGACCCGGTTTTAGCGCGGATTTATCCCGGACGCGGCAAAGAACCCTATTGCGCGCCGGAGCGGCGGCGAAACTGCCCGGTTGAATCTGAACGCCGTGCACGATTATCCTGCTGTTTCGTGGCGGCCGGTCCCGGGTGGCGGGCGGTCAACCGAAAAGGAGCAGACAGCCGTGATGCAACACACGCTCATTTCCGGCGATAACCATATCGACCTGACCTATTGCCCGGCCGACCTATGGTCGTCGCAGGCGCCAGCCAAGTGGAAGAAGCTGGCACCGCGGGTCGAGGAGCGGAATAACGGCCAGCACTGGTTTGTCGACGACATCGACCGCGGCATGTGGAACGGCGTCGGCCCGGGTTTTCTGCCCTACACCAAAGGCGCGTTCGACCATATCGACGAAATGCAGGCGCTCGGCTTTGAGTGGAACTCGTATCCCGGCGGCGTGCCGCGGCCGACGACGCCGGAATTGCGCATTGCCGATCTCGACCGCGACGGTCTCGAAAAAGAGATCATCTACGGCTGCCTGATGGTCAACGATCTGATCGACGAAACCGATCTGCGCGTCTGGGTCAACCAGCGCTATAACGACTGGGTCTCCGATTTCGCCAAGCGTTCCGATCCCAACCGGGTGTTCCCGCTGGCGATCATCCCGAACACCGACCCGAAAGCGGCGGCTGCGGAAGTGCGGCGCTGCGCCAAGATGGGGCTGAAGGGCGGCGATCTCGCGTTCAAGCGCATGACTCCGCCGCTCTATCACCCGGACTGGTTTGCGCTGTGGGAAGCCTCGGCCGAGTGCAAATTCCCGATTTCGTTCCATTCGACCGGCTTCAAGGCGGTACGCGCGCCCGACACGCCGGAGATGGAAAAAGAAGTCTTCACCCAGTGGCGGCTGGTACGCTCGACGCTGTTCCAACTCGACACGATGGAAGTGCTGGCCTCGATCCTGGCTTCGGGCGCCTGCGAAAAATACCCGGATTTCAACTTCGTGCTCGGTGAGTCAGGGGTAACCTGGCTGCCCTATGTGTTCGACCGTTGCGACACCGAGTATCACGACCGGGCGCGCAGCCTCGGCTTTAAGATGAAGCCGAGCGATTATTTCCGCCGCCAGGGCTTTGTGACCTATCAGCAGGACAAGTACCTGGAACCGATCGTTCCGCTGATCGGCGAAGACAACATCATCTGGGGCGCCGACTATCCGCATCCGGACTGCATCTGGCCGAATTCCCGGAGCACCCTGGAGCAGAACCTCGCGGGTTTTTCGGCGAGCACCCAGAAGAAAATCGTGCACGACAACGTCGTAAAGCTCTACGGGCTGCACTGACGCATTGCGCTGGACCGCACCGGCGCGAACCGAGCCTTAAGCCGACCCCCAGGCGGCAGCCTGGGGTTCGTACGTACCTCAAGGCGTTGCTTACGCCTTGATGCCGAGGACGCGAGCGGCGTTGCCGCCGAGGATTGCCAGCTTGTCGCTGTCGCTGAGGCTGGCGGTCGCCATGATCGCGTCGACCGGGTGCTGCTCCCACGGATAGGGATGGTCGCTGCCGAGCATGATCTGGCTGGCGCCGACCTGGGCAGCCAGATGGCGCAAGGCTTCCGGCGTGAAGACCAACGCATCGAAATAAAGCTGCTTCAAATACTCGGTCGGTGCTTTCTTCAGCTTGATGTTGGCATCGCACCCCGACGGGTTGACAAAGCAGGCATGGTCGGAGCGGTCGGCATAGGACGGCAGAAAACCGCCGCCATGCGCCGACAGCACCTTGAGGCCGGGGAATTTGTCGAGGGTGCCCTGGAAGATCAGGTGCGACAAGGCGATGGTCGTTTCGGTCGGCAGACCTACCGTATTGCCGAGCCACCCATTGCCGGCAAGGCGCTTCGCCAGTTCGGGCGGGCTTTGCGGGTGGATGAACAGCACCGCGCCAAGTTCTTCCGCTTTGGCCCAAACCGGGTTGAATTTCGGGTCGGCGAAATCGATTCCGGCAACATCGCCGCCGATTGCCGCACCGCGCAGCCCCTGTTTTTTGACAGCGGTATCGAGTTGCTCGACGGCGAGGTCAGGATATTGCAGCGCCAGTGACGCAAAGGCGGCAAATCGGTCCGGCTTCTTGCCGCACAACTCCGCCAGCTTTTCGTTCTGTACCTTGCAGACCGCCGCCGCGAGGTCGCGCTCCTTGCGATACCAGAACGGGTTGATCGACAGCACTTCCATGTCGACCGCCATCGCATCCATTGCCTTCAGCCGCTCGTCGAGCGTGATGAAGGCCTGGTCGGCGCCCTTGACCGTCGCATGGAACGCGGCGGTGTCGTCGCCCATCAGCTTTTCGGCGTCGTGAAACAGGCAGTGGGCGTGAATGTCAATCGTCTTGACCTGCTTGCCGTTGACGGCGACGGGAAGCTTGGCGCGGGCCGGTGCCTGCGCGCGGGCGGCATCGAGCAGACCGCAACTGCAAAAGGCGACACCGGTCGCCGCGGCGGCCTTGGCAAGAAACTCTCTACGGCTTGTCATTTTCCCCCCTCCAGGGTCTGTTTTCCGGTGATTTAGCGGGCGAGCCTTCTCATTGATAGAGCCGCCTCACAACTGCGACTTTCGCTCGGCAGCATCGATTTCCTCGCGCATGATTTCGAGCGTCAGCCATTGTTCTTCCGCCGCTGCCAATTCATCCTGCGCCGCAGCCAGCGCAGCGGTTGTCTCGCCGAAGCGTTTGGGGTCGCGGCCGTATAGCGCCCCATCGGTCAGCGTCTCGTTCAACGCGGCGATCCGCGCTTGCAACGCGGCGATTTTCGCGGGCAGCGTCTCCAGAGCGTGCCGGTCCTTAAAGCTCATTCGCCGTGAACGAGGCGCCGTCTGTGCTGCCGTTTCGGTAGGCGCCGGGGCGCGGGTTCGCGGCACTGACGGAATGCGCGGCGGACGCGCATCGCCACGCTGCGCCAACATGTCGGTATAGCCGCCGGCATACTCGACCCAACGCCCGTCGCCCTCACCGACGATCACCGAGGTCACGACCCGGTCGAGAAAATCGCGGTCGTGGCTGACCAGCAATACGGTGCCGGGATACTCCGCCAACAGCTCCTGCAGCAGGTCGAGGGTTTCGAGGTCGAGGTCGTTGGTCGGCTCGTCGAGCACCAGCAGGTTGGACGGCCGGGCAAAAGCCCGCGCCAGCGTAACGCGCGCCCGCTCGCCGCCCGACAGCGTACCGACCGGGGTGCGTGCCTGCTCCGGCCGGAACAGAAAATCCTTCATATAGCCGACGACATGCCGGTTCTGGCCACCGACCGACACCGAATCACCGCTGCCGCCGGTCAGTGCATCGCTCAAAGTCTCATCCGGGTCGAGCGTCTCGCGCCGCTGGTCGAGGATGATATGCGCCAGATTGGTGCCAAGCCGCACCTCGCCGCTGTCCGGCGGCAGCACACCGGTCAACAGGTTGAGCAATGTCGTCTTGCCGGCACCGTTCGGGCCGACAATGCCGACCCGGTCGCCGCGCAGGATGCGGGTCGAGAAATTGCGCACGATCGGGCGCCCGCCGTACGATTTCGAAATCCCCTCGGCGGCGGCGACCAGCCGCCCGGAGACATCGGCCTGCGCCGCGTTGAGGCGCACATTCCCTTGCGCGGCGCGGTGCTCGCGGCGCTTCTGGCGCATCGCAATCAGCTCGCCGAGGCGGCGCTGGTTGCGGGTGCGCCGGGCAGTGACGCCATAGCGCAGCCAGTCCTCCTCCATCGCGATCTTGCGCCCGAGCTTGTGGTGCTCGGTTTCCTCCTGTTCGAGGACGCTGTCGCGCCACGCCTCAAACCCGGCAAAGCCGTCGTCGAGGGTGCGGGTGATGCCGCGGTCGAGCCAGACCGTGCCGCGCGACAGGCTGTCGAGCAGCCGACGGTCATGGCTGATCAGCACGATCCCCGAGCGCATGCCGTCAAGTTCACGTTCCAGCCATTCGATGCCGGGCAAGTCGAGATGGTTGGTCGGCTCGTCGAGCAGCAGAATGTCAGGCGACGGTGCCAAGGCGCGCGCCAGTGCGGCGCGGCGCGCCTCGCCGCCGGACAATGCGGTGGGGTCTTCCGCGCCGGTCAGTCCGAGTTCCTTCAGCAGGTAGAGCGCGCGATGACGACCGTCCGCCGCCTCGCCGTCGAACCCGATTTCGGCGAACCCGGCTTCGGCAAACGCCAGCGTCGTGGCAAAACCCGTCAGATCGGGTTCCTGCGGCAGATAGCGGATCGTCGCGCCGGGCTGGGCAAAGCGGCGGCCGTCATCGGGGTCGATCAACCCGGCCGCGATGCGCAGCAGCGTCGACTTGCCGGAGCCGTTGCGCCCGACAAGGCATACCCGGTCGCCGGCAGTGACGGCGAACCCAGCTCCCGTGAGCAGCGGCGTCGCGCCAAAGGTAAGGCTGATATCCTGGAGCAGCAGTAACGGAGGCGGCATCGCCCCTAACTATCACGAGTAACGATCCACGAGCGACGATCGCGGGTGAAATTTCACGGCATGCCCGCGCGGTGCGATAATCTCGGCAAGCAGTGTCCAGGAGGCAGCAATGAGCAACCCGGCGTTCAAATTCGATCACGTCCACCTCATCAGCGAAAACCCCAAGGCGGCTGCCGATTGGTACGTCGAGATGTTCGGCGCGACAATCGCCAAGGACACGGTGGCTCGCGGCGCCCCACAGATTTTCGTCGATCTCGGCGGCATGACGATCCTGATCCGCGGCCGCCGGCCCGGCGAGGAACCGGCGCCGCCCCGGCCGATCCGGCCCTACTCGGATTTTTCCAGCCACAATGCCTGGGGCACCGATCATTTCGGCTTTATGTATCAAGGCGATCTGGCGGCGTTCTGCGAGAACCTGCGCGCCAAGGGTGTCCGCCTTCCGGTCGAGCCCAAGAGCGGCGTCAACGGCAGCCTGTTGTGCTATGTCGCAGCGCCGGACGGGGTCAGCATCGAATTGATGCAATGCTGAAGCGGCGACGCTTTAGGTCTTGGTGCACGGCCGCGTGATTTACGCGCCACCGCCTGCTCAGGTCGCGCCGCATCGCTGTGTCCGCGCTTCGGTGCCAAAGGCTTGGCGTTTGACGCTCGGCAGCCTTCGGCTCCACTATGCGCGACACTGAGCAACCGAAGCGAGGACGCTGGGTGAGCCGTTCACGCGCTGCCGATGATTTCGCCACGATCCGCGCCCGGCTCGACGAATTGCGGCGCGAGCGCAACGCCACCACACAATCCGGCACCGACACTGTATCGGAAAGCGGCGAGAGCCTCGCCGAACGCCGCCGGCGCGAACGGATGGAGGGCTATCCGCCGCCCTGGGTGCCAACGATTTTCTTTCACCCTTTCCCGCGATAAACCCACGCGATGCGCAGTCCGCGCACCGGACCGCCGCCCCCGACAACAAAGGAAAGCTCATGCTGATCGTCGATTCGCAAATCCACATCTGGGAAAACGGCAAGATGTCGGCGCATCACCGGCAGATTCCGACCTATAACGTCAACGACGCGCTGGCGGAAATGAAGGAGGCCGGGGTCGACGCGGCGGTATTGCATCCGCCCTCAACACTCGGCGAGGCGGTGAACGTGCAGGCCGTCGAGGCGGTCAAGGCACATCCCGACAAATTCTGCATCCTCGGCCATTTCGATCTGGAAGCCCCGAACAAGGAGGAAATCGTCCGCAACTGGCGGTCGCGGCCCGGCATGCTCGGCTTTCGTTTCACCTTCAATCAGCCGCATCAGAAAGCATGGTGGACCGACGGGTCGCTGAACTGGTTCTGGGACGCCTGTGAAAAGCAGGGCTATCCCATCGGCCTCCTGGCCGGCGGGCACATGGCGGCGTTCGGCAAGATCGCCGAGAGCCATCCCGGCCTCAAAATCCACATCGACCATCTCGGCCGCCACGGTGGCGGCGGCGGCGGCACTGACGACGCAGCCTGGGCCGATCTGCCGGAAATGCTCGCCCTCGCCAAATTGCCGAATGTCGGGGTCAAGATGTCCGGAGCGCCGAGCTATTCCAGCGCACCGTACCCATACAAAAACATCCACGGGTATCTGCAGCAGATCTTCGATGCGTTCGGCCCGAACCGCTGCTTTTGGGGCACCGACATTACGCGCATGCCGTGCAGCTATCGCCAATGCGTGACGATGTTCACTGAGGAACTGCCTTGGCTCAAAGGCAAGGACCAGGAAATGGTGATGGGCCGCGCCGTGTGCGAATGGCTCGGCTGGAAGCATCCCGCGCTCGCCTGAGTGCCGACGCCGAGCACGTTCTGCGGGCCGGTCATGCACCGGCGCCGCAAGCATCCAATCTCGGTGACGCGCTCCGCCGGCACCGGAGCGCGGCCTCGGCCACCTTCCAGCCTGGCTCTTGAACCAATCGCCGGGATCAGTCGCCGGGATCGGGATCAGTCGCTCGCCGTGGGGGCTTCGCCGCGGGCACGGGCGCGGCGAACGTTCGTTCGTTCACGCAGCCACTGGAAGACCGCATACAGCATCGGAACGATGAAAACGCCAATCAGCGCCGCGCCGAGCATGCCGCCGAATACCGGGGTCCCCACTGCACGCCGGCTGAACGCACCAGCCCCGGTCGCGATCACCAGCGGCAGCAGACCGAAAATAAACGCAAAACTGGTCATCATCACCGGGCGGAAGCGCAGTCGTGCGCCCTCCATCGCAGCCTCGGAAATCGATTTGCCGAGGCGGCGCTGCTCGACCGAGAACTCGACGATCAGAATGCCGTTTTTGGCCGCCAGCGCGATCAGCACCACAAGCCCGATCTGCGCATAGACATCAAAGGCGAGACCCGAAAACGCCACCGCGGCGATGGCCCCGAGCGCGGCAACGCTGACCGAGAGCAGTACCGGCAGCGGAATGTTCCAGCTTTCGTAGAGAGCGACCAGGAACAGATAGGCAAACAGCACCGCTAAGGCGAGCACGATGCCGGTCTGGCCGCTTGCAGCCTTTTCCTGGAGGGCCGTGCCAGTCCATTCGAACGTATAACCAGGCGGCAACGTGTTTGCGGAGACGCGCTCCATTGCGGCAAGTGCCTGTCCCGAACTGTAGCCGGGCTTTGGCGCCCCATTGATGATCGCACCGCGAAAGCCGTTGTAGCGGATCACCGCCTGCGGCCCTTGCACGAGATGCGCCTCGCTCACCGCGCGCAGCGGGACCATCGCACCACCGCTGCCGCGAACGTAAATGCGGTAGATGTCCTCAATGGCATTGCGGAATGCCGACTCGGCCTGCACATTCACCTGCCAAGTGCGGCCGAACAGATTGAAATCGTTGACGTAGAAGCCGCCGAGCGTTGCCTGCAGCGCGTTGAAGATGTCGCTGATCTTGACCCCCAGCACCTGCGCCTTGTCACGGTCGATCTCGAGCCGGATTTGCGGCGTGTCGGCGGCAAACGTGCTGAACACGCCGGCAAGCTCGGGCTGCTGGTTGGCAGCGACCAAGAGACCGCGCATCACCGCGGCGATATCGGTCGGCGATTGGCCCTGCAAGGCCTCGAGTGAATACTGGAACCCGCCGGTATTACCGAGACCGAGGATCGGCGGCAGATTGAACGGGAACACGATCGCCCCCTGCATTGCCGCCAGTCGCGGCCGCAGCTGTGCGATGATCGAGTCGGCGCTTTGCGACGCGTCCGTGCGTTCCTCATAGGGTTTCAGCCGAATCACAAAGAAGGCCTGATTGGACGCGGCGACATAGTCGATGAAGTTGAGCCCGACGACCGAGATGATGCCCTGGACGCCCGCGATCGGACGCACGATCTGCTCGACCTGCGCGGCAAGAGCCTCTGTGCGGTTCAGTGAGGCGCCCTCGGGCAAACGCATCGCAGCAAAGATGGCGCCCTGGTCCTCAGAGGGCAGAAACCCCTTCGGCGTCGTGCGAAATACGCCGAGCGAGGCAGCCGCGACCACGACAACGGCCAGCACCGCAAACGCCGCGATCCGCACAAGGCGCTGCACGACATAGACATAGCCGTCGCGCACCCGGTCGATCCCGCGCAGCACATAAAGCATCGGGCCGCGCCGGCTGCCGCCATGCTTCAACAGCACCGAGCAAAGCGCCGGGCTCAAGGTCAAGGCATTGATCGCCGAGATCAGCATCGAGGTCGATACCGCCACGGCGAACTGGCGGAATAGCTGGCCGCTGATGCCGGGAATGAATGCTACCGGCACAAACACCGACAGCAGGACGAGGGTGATGGCGATAATCGGCCCGGAGATCTCGGCCATCGCCCGCTTGGTCGCCTCCGGAACCGACAGCTCCGGCTCCTCCTCGAGCACCCGTTCGACATTTTCGACGACCACGATCGCGTCGTCGACGACGATGCCGATCGCCAGCACCAGCGCGAGCAACGACACCGTGTTGGCCGAATAGCCGATGACCAGCATGACCGCGAAGGTGCCGATGATCGAGACTGGCACCGCGATCAGCGGAATCAGCGTCGTGCGCAATTTGCCGAGGAACAGGAACACGACGATCGCCACCAGCACAAAGGCAATGAGCAGGGTGTGGACGACCTCCTTGACGGTTGAAGTGACGAAAACCGTGGCGTCCCAGAACACCTGATAGGTGACATCGTCAGGAAAGCGTTGCTGAAGCTGGTCCAGGGTCTCGCGGACCTGGCGCGCGACGTCGACGGCATTGGCGCCCGGAGACTGGTAGATGCCGATTACCGCGGCCGGCGCGCCGTTGTAGCGCGCGGTGCGTTCCTGGGTCTTGGCGCCGAGGTCGACGCGCGCCACGTCCTTCACGCGCACCACCGAGCCGTCCGGGTTGGCGCGGATGATGATGTTGTTGAACTGGTCGGTATTGGTGAGCCGGCCTTGCGTCGTGATCGTCAGCTGCACCTGCTGGCCTTGCGGTGTCGGCGCGGAGCCGATGCGGCCGACCGCCGCTTGCACGTTCTGGCTTTGCACCGCGGCGACCACATCCGCCGGTGTCAGATTGAAGGCGGTCAAGCGATCCGGGTCGAGCCACAGCCGCATCGAATAGTCGAGCGGACCAAACAGAGTCGCCTGCCCGACGCCGTGAACTCGTGAAAGTGGATCGACGATATTGATGGTCGCGTAGTTGTTGAGGAACAAGGCATCATGCGTATTCTTCGGCGAATAGACATTGATGACCTGCAGCAGCGCCGCCGATTTCTTGCGGATCGTCAGGCCTTGCCGCTGCACTTCCTGCGGCAGCAGCGGCGTCGCAAGCTGGGCGCGGTTCTGGACATTCACCGTGTTGATGTCCGGATCGGTGCCGAGCGCGAAGGTGACGGTCAACGTATAGCTGCCGTCGGCACCACTGGCCGATTGGTAATAAAGCGCGTTGTCGACGCCGTTGATCTGCTGCTCGATCGGCTGCGCGACAGTCGCCTCGACGACCTCGGCATCGGCCCCGGGATAGAGTGTCGTCAGCGACACCTGTGGTGGCACGATGTCGGGGAACTGCGCGACCGGAATGGCGCGGATCGCCAGGATGCCGGCCAGTGTGATGACGATCGAGATGACGAACGCCAGCCGCGGCCGGTCGATAAAGATGTCGAAGATCATGTCAGCCGCCCGCCGCCGCCGGCATGCGCGCTTCCTGCACGACCTGGCCGGGCCGCACCTTTTGTACCCCATCGACGATGACGTTTTCGCCTTCGTGCAGACCGGAGGTGATCACCACATCAGCGTTCTGGTTAGGGCCGGTCTGGATGCGCCGCTGCTCGACCTTATGCTTGTCATCGACAACCAACACGTAATAGCCGGACTGGTCGATTTGCAGCGCGGCTTGCGGCACCACAAGCCGCGGCTCCTCTTGCCGCTCGCGGATCGCCGTGGTGACAAACTGGCCATCGGTAAGTTGCCGCTCCGGATTCGGGATCGTCGCCCGCATCATCAGCGTGTCGGTCTGCTGATCGACCTGCGGATCGGTCAGGTTCCAGACACCGCGATGCGGATACTCTTTTCCGTTTGCCAGGCGGACGCGAATATCGATCTTGGCCATGCCGCCGTCTTCCTTGCGGCGGGCTTCGCGTATCAGTTCCAGGTCGCGCACGCTGACCGGAAACAGCACATAGATCGGGTCCTGACTGACGATCGTCGCCAGTACGCCGCTCGCCGGGTTGACCAGATTGCCCAGTGTATAGGCGGTGCGGCCGATGCGGCCATCGATCGGCGAGCGGATGTCGGTGTAGTCGAGATTAACCTCGGCCTGCTTCAGGATGGCTTGCATCTGCTGGACCTTGGCCATGCTGGTGTCGAGCGCCGCCTTGGACTGATCCAGTTGCGACTGCGGCGTGTACTGATCCTTAACCAGCTGGGCCTGCCGGGCATATTGCAGCCGCGCGTTGGTTACCTCGGCCGCGGCCGCGGCAACGTTGGCCTTGGCCTGGTCGACCTGGGCCTGAAACTGCACCTTTTCGATCTCGTAGAGAGGGTCCCCGGTCTTGACGTCCTGGCCTTCGCGAAACAGCACTTTATCGAGGAATCCTTCGACGCGCGCCCGCAACTGCACCATCTCCACCGCCTTGATGCGGCCGACAAACTCGAACGACCGCTGCACACCCTTCATCGTTGCCGGCCGCACGCCGACGGCAGGCGTCGCCGCGGTCGGCGCGGCAGCCGGCTTACGCTCGTCGCAAGCGGCCAGCGCCAACGCGCCCAGACACAGCACCAGCACCAGGTGAATTGGCAAACCGGCTCGCGTCACCTCAGTTCTCCCTTTGAGGACCAAATCAAGGTACCGCCCACCCGATGACCGAGTTATGGCTTCTGCACCGGGCCAGTCGCCTGCACGTGCGCATCCGTAAGGCGCGATCCAAGCGAAACTCTTTCATCCCGAGGATGAAAAATTCTCAATGGCCGTCAAGCTGCCATCAAGACCGCTGCCATCAAGACCGAAGAGTTTCCTCGGATTATGTGGAGTTTATCGCGATGCTGGAATGTTCGCACCCCGCGCGAAACCCGCGGGCGAACGAGGGTGACGGGCGAACGGTGATGCATTGGCGCCAGCCGGCGTGCCTTGGTGCAAGCCGTCGGTCGCGCAACAGCCCACCTCCTGCCGCGTAAGCAGCATGAGGCGGGCTGTTGTGGACCTACACACGACGATTGTCAGCTAACGTCGTGCCGAACGATGTTCCGACGACCACGCGCCGGCCTGGCGGCCGCGCTCCCACGCAAGCGGCCTAGCCTGCTTGAGCAACCGGGACCCCAGTTTGATGAAACTGGGGCCCTCGGAACCGCTGCAAGAAGTCAGCGGCTGCGCATGCAGCTACATGCGACGATCGTTCTCGCGGGCGCGGCGCACCTCATCCGCCGTATAGGGCGCGGCATTCGGGTCGAAGCGATTCCATCCTTCGGATTCCCAGCGCCGGGCGCGGTCGCGATAATCGATGGCCGAGCGATCGAGGATCGCCTCATAGCGGGTACGGTCGGCATCGGGAACCCGCGCCGTTACCAGCGTACCGCCGCGGCGGATGCCTTCGGCATAGACATGCGCGTCTTCCTCGCTGACACCGGCCTGCGTCAGCGCGCCGATCACGCCGCCGGCCGCACCGCCGGCCAGCGCGCCCGCCGCCGTCGACACCAGCCAGCCTGCGGCAACGACCGGACCGAGACCCGGAATCGCAATCATTCCGATCCCCGCGAGAATGCCGGCCATGCCGCCAATCGCAGCGCCGACGCCAGCCCCGGTGCGGGCACCCTCGGCGCGGTCGTCAACGCCGTCATGGTCGCGATCATGGCCGGGATCAACGCGCGGCGTGGCGCGGTCCGAATCGTACCAACCTTCCGAATTATTGGCGACAATGCTGATATCGTGAGCCGGGAGGCCGGCGCGCTCGAGTTCATCAACGGCACGCACCGCAATTTCGTAATCGTCATAAAGACGCGAGATCGTAATCATCTGATTTCACCTGTATCTGGAGGGAAGGGCACCGACGCGCGCGTTTAACGGCCTGCGTTGCCGGGCGTCGCGCCTTGAGCAGCATTGTTCGGCATGGTCGACCCCATCGAGCCGCCCTGGACGACATTGCCCTGGAAATCGAGGCTCACCTCGACGGGCTTGCCGCTCTTCGTCGCCTGCCCGCGCCAGACGCCGTTATCGTCTTTGGCGAGCGCATGGACATCGCTGAAGCCCATGCTTTCGATCCGCGACTTGGCCTGACCCTCGGTGAAACTATTGCTGCCCTTGACCGGGGCGGTAACCTGCCGATTCACCGAATCAGAGCTATTGACCGGCCGGTTCTGCGGCCCATCGGTCGCGGCTGGATTTGTCGTCTGCGCCGAAGCGCCACCGGCGACCAGGGCCAGGATTGCAGCAGTCATAAGCGTCTTGCGCATCGTTATCCCCGTGTGGATTTCCTACGATGCTCAATTAAGCCGCAAATGACCGCAAAGGTTCCCTATCGGGGATAGGCACGATCTTGCCGCGCCGGTAAATAATCGGCGATCCAGGGAATGCCGGTGGGGGATTGCCGCTCATTCCCTCGCTTTACGGCCATCTGACGTCTGGCCCGCGATCTACGTTAAGCGCTAATTACGAGCTGCGTGCTCAACCTTTATTCCGCACCGAGCGCGCGGCGAAACCGCGTCTTTAACAAAACGCCATCACGGGGCGGCAATACTCGCGGTGGTTCATCGGCGTGGATGGCGACGCGGGCGAACAGCGTGCGCTTAAAATCATGCAGCCACGCGGCCAATTCCTTGAGCGCCGTGTCGCTGCCGATATCGAGGACCGTGTCGATGCCGCAGGCGCGGGCGACGCCGCACAGGCTGACCCCGGCATCGGTATGGCTCGCCTGCATGCCGGTTTCGGCGTAGCGGCCATTGTCGAACGCGACGATCGCGAGATTGGGCGGCTGTTGCACGCCGACCGTGGCGAGACCGCCCAATCCCATCAGCAACTCGCCGTCGCCGGTCACCACGACGATCCGACGGTCGGGCCGCGCGATTGCCAGACCCAGCCCGATCACCGCAGCGGCGCCCATCGCGCCCCAGAGGTAGAAATTGCGGTCGTCATCGCCGACCGACGCAGCATCGTAGGTGGTCGAGCCGAGGCCGGTGACCACCAGGAGGTCACCGCGCTTTTCAAGCAAGGTGCGGATCGCGGCACGGCGGTCGAGGCGTGGATCATTGCTGCGCGGGCGGTTGTGTTCAGCGGTATTCATTTCACCCACCGTTTGGCGCCGATCAGCCGCTGCGACAGCAGCACTGCCGTCGCGAGGCTGCCATTGAAGGCGATATCGAGCGCCGCAGTCACGGTTTCGCCCGCCATATCAGCGTCATCGACGCGATAGACCAGCACATCCATCAATTCGAGCGCCGCCTGCGTCTTCGACCCCATCGGCACCTGCCAGGGATTGAACTCGCCCCATTCGCCGCGCATCGTGATCAGCATCGTCAGCGGGAACCGGCAGGACTTCGCCAGCGACAGCATGTTGATGCAGTTGCCCACACCGCTCGACTGCATCAGCAATGCGGCACGCTGCCCACCGAGCCACGCACCGGCGGCAAGCGCGATGCCCTCTTCCTCGCTGGTCAACGACACTGCCGTCATGCCGGGTTCGCCCTGACAGCGCTGGATCAGCCTGGTATGGCCGGCATCCGGCACATAGCCGACCTGGCGAATATCGGCGGCCTTCATGGCCGCGAATATGTCGTCGCGCCATTCCGATGGGGCGGGTTCGCTCACGAGTGGCTAGCTCCTTCAGATTTTTGCGGAAGGGTGCGCCGTCACTCAGGCTCAACGGCCTCGGACAGCGAGGACAGCAGGTCGAGCTGGCCAGAGAGGCCGCGCGGCACCGGCACGTCGATATGGCGGAAGGCAATTTCAGTCAACATCCGGCCGCGCGGCGTGCGCTGCACAAAGCCCTGCTGGATCAGGTACGGCTCGATGACCTCCTCGAGCACGTCGCGCTGCTCCCCGAGCGCCGCAGCCATCGTCTCGACCCCGACCGGACCACCGGCATAATGCTCCGCGATGCAGCGCAGATAGCGCCGGTCCATGCCGTCGAGGCCGCTGCCATCGACTTCGAGGCGCAACAGGGCGCTGTCGGCGGTCGCGGCATCGACGCTGGCCCAGCCATCCACCGCAGCAAAATCGCGGATGCGGCGCAACAGGCGCATTGCGACGCGCGGGGTGCCGCGCGCACGCCGAGCAATTTCCGTGGCGCCATCGGGTTCGAGCGCGAAAGACAGGATGCGCGCGCCGCGTCCGACGATCAGCGCCAGCTCGTCGGGCTCGTAAAACATCAGGCGCAGCGGGATGCCAAAACGCTCGCGCAGCGGCCGGGTAATCAGGCCGGACCGGGTCGTCGCGCCGACCAGCGTAAAGGGCGGCAGGTCGATGCGGATCGAGCGCGCCGCCGGCCCTTCGCCGATAATCAGATCGAGCTGAAAATCCTCCATCGCGGGATAGAGGATTTCCTCGACGGCCGGCGCAAGGCGGTGAATTTCGTCGATGAACAGCACGTCGCGCGGCTGCAAATTGGTCAGCAATGCCGCAAGGTCGCCGGCGCGCTGGATGACCGGCCCGGACGTGGCGCGAAACCCGACCCCGAGTTCGCGCGCGACGATCTGCGCCAAGGTCGTCTTGCCGAGGCCGGGCGGACCAAAAAACAGCACATGATCAAGAGCTTCGCGCCGGGCTTTGGCGGCTTCGATGAAGACGTGCAGATTGGCGCGCAACTGCCGCTGGCCGACAAATTCGTCGAGCGCCAGCGGCCGGATCGAGGCTTCGGCGGCGTCGCGCTCGCTCTTTTCGGCAGCGATGACCCGCGGCGCGGCGTCGCTCATCGCTCAGCCCCTTGTGCCGCCGCCTGACCCAATTCCTGCAGCCCGGCGCGGATCAGCGCATCTATCGAGGCGTCGTCGCCGAGCCGCCTTGCCGCCGCCATGACGACGCCATACGCCTCGGCACGGCCATAGCCAAGATTGACCAGAGCCGACACCGCATCAGCGGCGGCACCTTTTTCGCCGGGAACGCCACCGCCCGCCGGCGCGGTCGCCGGCGACGAGGTCGCGAACGCCAAACCCGCGGTCTTGTCGCGCAACTCGTTGACGATGCGCGCGGCAAGGCGCGGCCCGACACCGTCGGCGCGCGCCAACGCCGCCTTGTCCTGCGCAACGATCGCCAAGGCCAGCGCGTCCGGCGCCACCGCCGACAGCATCGCCAGCGCCAGCCGCGCCCCGACCCCCTGCACTGTCGTCAGCAGGCGGAACCAGTCGCGCTCGGCGGTATCGATAAAGCCATAAAGGTGGATGTGGTCTTCGCGGACATGCGTCTCGACCAACAGCCGCGCCACCTCACCGGGCGGCGGCAGGCGGCCGATCGTGCGGGTCGAGCAGAAGGTCAGATACCCGACGCCGCCGACATCAATCACCGCGCCCTCGGGGCTGACGGAGTCGACGATACCGGTCAGCTTGGCGATCATTGTGCCGCCTTCCAGACGCGCATCGTGTTGGCATGGTGGGCATGGCAGATCGCCACCGCCAGCGCATCCGCGGCATCGGCTTTCTCGATCGCACAGCCCGGCAGCAAACGGCGCACCATCATCTGCACCTGCGCCTTTTCGGCATGCCCGGCGCCGACCACTGATTTCTTGATCAAATTCGCCGAATATTCCGCGACCGGTACGCCGCGCTCGGCCGGTACCAGCAGCACGACGCCGCGCGCCACCCCGAGCCGCAAGGTCGACACTGCGTTCTTGTTGACAAAGGTTTCCTCGACCGCCGCCTCGTCGGGACGGAAACGTTCCAGCACCACGTTGAGTTGGCGAAACAGCGAAACGAGACGCTCGGCCAGCGGCAGATCGGTCGGGGCATTGACCACGCCATCGGCGACGTGGCTCAGCCGGTTGCCGGCGACATCGATCACGCCCCAACCGGTGTGGCGCAACCCGGGATCAAGCCCGAGGACCCGCATCGATGTGATTGCCCCTCCCTACCGCGATAATCAGGCGCTCAACCGCGCCAACACGTCCTCGCCGACCTCGAAATTGGCGTAGACATTCTGCACGTCGTCGCTGTCTTCGAGGGTTTCGAGCATCTTGAACAGGCTCGTCGCGGTGTCTTCGTCGATCGTCGATGAGGTTTTCGGCCGCCACGCCAGCCGCGCCGACTCGGCCGGACCGAAATGCTGCTCCAGGCTGTCGCGCACACTGTTGAAATCCTCCGGCGCGGAAATCACAACGTGATTGTCGCCTTCACTATCGACATCGCCGGCGCCGGCTTCGATTGCCGCTTCGAGCATCCCGTCGGCGGTGGCGGCGTCCGCCGAATAAATGATCTCGCCGACGTGCTCGAACATGAAATTGACACTGTTGGTTTCGCCGAGCGCGCCGCCCGCCTTGGTAAAGGCGGCGCGGACTTCGCTGGCGGTACGGTTGCGGTTATCGGTCAGCGCCTCGACGATGACCGCGACGCCGCCCGGCCCGTACCCCTCGTAGCGCATCTCTTCATACATTTCGCCGCCGTCGCCGCCGGCCCCGCGCTTGATCGCGCGGTCGACCGTGTCCTTTGGCATGTTGGCCTGCCGCGCCGCCAGCACGGCTGCACGCAGCCGCGGGTTGGCGGCCGGGTCAGGCAGCCCGGTACGCGCCGCGGTCGTCAATTCCCGGATAATCTTGGTGAAGATCTTGCCGCGCTTCTTATCCTGCGCGCCCTTCCGGTACATGATATTTTTGAATTGCGAATGGCCAGCCATCTTCGCGTTCCCACGTCACCTATGCTGAATCGTATAACACGCCGCAAGCCGTTGCGACCCGGCGCGGCGCCATACATGACTATGACAGATCAGGACGGCTCCGGACCAGAACCGACAGAGAGTCGCGTGCGGTTCAGATTTCCGGCAGATGCGGCGCCAAGCGTCCGCCGACCCGCACCGGTTCTATACGACGCGCCAGACCCGTTGCATCGTCGGTCTCGATAAAGACGCCGCACAGCGTTGCCTCGCCTTCCGCCGGCTTGGCCTTTTCGCCCGGCATCTTCGTGACGAAGCGGCGCACCGACGGTCCCTTCTGCAGGCCGATGACCGAATCGTAATCGCCGCACATTCCGGCATCGCTCAAATAGCCGGTGCCGCCCGGCAGGATCTGCGCGTCGGCGGTCGGGGTGTGGGTGTGCGTACCGACGACGGCCGACACGCGCCCGTCGGCAAAATGACCAAACGCCATCTTTTCGCTGGTCGCCTCGGCATGAAAATCGACGACGATCGCGGTGGCGTCTTTGCCTAAACGGTACTGCGCCAGAATCGCTTCCAGCCCGGCGAACGGGTCGTCGAGCGCATCCATGAACAGCCGGCCCATCAGATTGACGGCGAGCAGGCTGCGTTCCGCATCGACACGAAACAGGCACCAGCCGAGTCCCGGCGTTCCGACCGGGAAATTGGCCGGCCGCAACAGCCGCGGATCGCGCGGGATATAGGCGATCAGTTCGCGCTGGTCCCAGACGTGGTTACCGGTGGTCAGAATATCGGCGCCGGCCTCATAGAGCTCACCGGCCAGCCGCTCGGTAACGCCAAACCCGTGCGCGGCATTCTCTGCATTGATGACGGCAACGTCGATCGCAAGGGTACGCTTCAACGTTGCGAGATGCGCCTGGATCGCTTCCCGGCCCGAGCGCCCGACGACATCGCCGCACATCAGTATCTTCAAGAGCCGCGTCTCCTCCCGGTCTGACCGGTTCGGCCGTCGTCAACGACTATGACAGATTACCGGCGTCCGAAGGATAGGGGGCGTCGTGCTGCCAGAGATCGGAAATCGAGCGGAGCCGCCTCGGCCGTTGGCGTTGCAACTCCTCCGTGGCCCGCCGTGGCAGGTGGGCGCCATGTACCGAAGCCAGGACTCCGGCAGGGACAGCTCCCAAGAGGTAGGTATCGGCCCCGGGGTAACATGCGGCCTGACGCACCGCGCAGCCCCGCTCGATGCGCATTAGTTAGGAGGTCTCGATGCGCGACGCAATGGACTCGATGCGCTGCGCGACGTTGCGGATGCCCGATGCCGCTGCATCCGACCCGTCGCCGGCCGCGCCGCGCGCCCGGCGCTCCTGCTGCACGGTTTCGTTGGCATCGGACAATTCATCGGAAATCATCAGCGCGGCCAAGAGGATCAGCCGCGCTTCACCAACCTGGCCGAGCGCTTTGGTGAATTCATGCACCTTGGCATCGACATATTGCGCCAGCCGGCGGATACGGGGCTCCTGCCCGTCGGCGCAGCTGAGCGGGTATTCACGGCCGTTGACCTTGACGACGACCTGGCCCATCTCACCCCTCCTGTTCGAGCAACTGCTCGACCTTGGCGAGCGCCGCGTCGATCCGTTCGGCAATGACTGCAGCAGCCTTTGCCATCCGCTCGTTTTCAGCCGAGCGCGCGCTCGGATCGATGGCCGCTTCGAGGCGCGCGACGGCGCGCTCCAGCCGGGCGATCGCATCCTCAAGTTCGCTCACTGCCCCAGCATAAGTCGGTTTTCCGCCAAGGGCAAAGCCGCAGCCGGGCCGGTGCCACGCGGCGGGACCAAGGCAATCCCGCCACGGAGGAACCCGACGCCGCCGATGCACGGTACGTCCAGCACCGCTAGTATCCACATCTTTACAAAAAATGGAACCGCCGCGCGAACAGAGACATCCCAAGGCATACCAGGTAATCGGCGCGCTCTACACTTGCCGTAGACAGACGTATCACACAGCATCGACCAAATCGATCATCGCAATAAAGATTGCGATGATCAGGTCCCGGGCCTCATTCCTGGCGCT
>DATAUE010000024.1:0-1691 GCA_036268425.1 Allostellaceae bacterium | reverse complement strand
CCGGCGCCGAAACCGAGCAAGCCCCAGCCTGAATTCGCAACGACCGCGGCGGTCGCAGGTCCGCCAATGCGCGGATGCAAAATCAGCATCATTGAGGAGAACACCACCGGAAACAGCGCGATCATGCCGCTGACGGTGGGGCCGACCCAGCTCGACAGCGTCACCACCGTCGCCACCAGGATTGCGACCAGCGAGGCGCGCAGCGGAATGTCGTACCAGCGCCGCGTCACCAGCGGCATCTTGACGTGACGGAAGCGCGCCAGCAGCGGGATGCAGATCGCAAACGCAATCGCGTTGACAACCAATCCGCCGGCCAGCGACCAGTGTACCATCCGCACCCCGGCCGCCATCGCAATCCAGACCGCGGCCGCGCAGCCCCAACTGACCAGCGCGTTGTGGCGTTGCGCCAGCACCACATAGGTCAGGCCGAGGCAGATGGTTGCGGCATTGATCGGCAGGCTCGCCAGCGCGCCCTCGGCGATGAACGCCGCATCATGGTCGAGCGCGAGGAAGACGTAAGACGGTCCCGCCGAAATCGGCAAGGTCGCGACCAGCGCCCCGATCACCGGCCCCGAGCGCTCGGTGATGATAGATGCCGACACCACGAACGCCGCCGTGATCGCCATCCGGAAGCCGAGCGTCAGCAGGAACGTGAGGTCGGGGGACATCGGGGCGAACGCAGACCTTGTTCTCCGTTCCCCGTTGCGGGGGAGGGTTGGAGTGGGGGTGGCCACAAGCTCAGTGCTCGTTGACCCCCACGCCCGGCTCCTCCCCGCAAGGGGGAGGGAGCAGAGATACTCAAACCCGATGCATCGATACCGAAACCTTCGGCCCGTTCTTGATGGTCTGATAGACCACGCAATAGCGCTCGGTGAGCTTCAGCAACAGATCGAGCTTCTCCTGCGGCGCGTCGGTGCCGACATCGAAGCGCAAACGGATTTCGGCGAAGCCGACCGGGGTTTCCTTGTCGATGCCGAGCGTGCCGCGGAAATCGAGATCGCCTTCGGCAATCACGGTGCCGGTCTTCAACGGAATTTCGATCGCGGTCGCGACCGATTTCAGCGTCACGCCGGCGCAGGCGACCAGCGCTTCGAGCAGCATGTCGCCGGAGCACAGTTCAAGGCCGGAGCCGCCGGTGCCGGGATGCAGGCCCGCGACCGCGAGCGCCCGGCCGGTTTCGACCTTACAGGCGATGCCTTCGTTCTCGATCGAGCCCCTGGCCGTCAAGGTGATGACAGCGGATTTCGGATCGGTCCTGTAGCGATCCTTGATCGGGGCCTGGGTGGCGCGGAGTGTGGCGGCGTCCATTTCGTTCTCCCGGATTTTTTATGCGTTATCGGATGTAATGGGTCGCGGGGTCCGTGTCACCACGCCAGGCATCGGCGGTGTCGAGACCACGCGTTATCGTCCCGGCTTCCTTGCAAAAATGCGAGTTGTTTCCATATGTTATGAGCTCATTAGAGCCGTGCAGCATGGGTTTTCCGAGGGTTCCTTTCGAGGCGCGGCAAATCCGGCGTCCAGGCTCCGCGCTGCGAGATTGGCCCGTGACAGCACAGAGCGGGTCCGTTATCGGATTAAGACATGGACAGCGTTGTGACCGAGGCCCGCCCTGACGCGGATGATCGTTTCGATACCGCGCGGATCACCGCCGCGGTCGATGCGCTCGCCGAAAAACATACCGGCCGCGAGGA
>DATAUE010000023.1:0-1759 GCA_036268425.1 Allostellaceae bacterium | reverse complement strand
GACTTCGACGCGCTGATCGTGCATCACACCGAGGATCCCGATCTGGTCGGCGAAGGCGTCATGAACGAGGGCGAGTTTGCCGCGCGCCTCGGCCTGACCGGCATTCCCAATGCCGCCGAGGCCGTGATGCTGGAGCGCGACATGCGGCTGGTGGCGCTGACCGGCGGGCGTTATCACGCGGCGTCGCTGACCTCGATCGAATCGCTGGAAATCCTGCAACGCGCCCGCGACGCCGGGCTTGCCGTCAGCGCCTCGGCCTCGATCAACCATGTCACCCTGAACGAGAACGACATCGGTCCCTATCGCACCTTCCTGAAACTGTCGCCGCCGCTGCGCACCGAGGAGGATCGCCGCGCGCTGGTCGCAGCCGTCGCCTCCGGCCTGATCGACGTCCTGATGTCCGATCACAATCCGCAGGACGTCGAGGTCAAGCGGCTGCCGTTCGCGGAAGCGGCCTCGGGCGCGATCGGACTGGAAACCATGCTGCCGGCGGCGCTGCGGCTGATTCATAACGGCGAGATGGACTTCAAGACGCTGATCCGCGCGATGTCGACCCGCCCCGCCGAACTGCTCGGCCTGCCCGGCGGATCGCTGCGCGCGGGATCGCCGGCCGACGTCATCGTGATCGATGCCGATATTCCCTGGGTGCTCGATCCCGCCGACCTCAAGTCGCAATGCAAGAACACCCCGTTCGACGAAGCCCGGTTTTCCGGCCGCGTATTGCGTACTATCATCGGTGGACGGACCGTCTACGAGCATGTCTAGCCAGGAATCGTAGCCAATCGTAGCCAATCGTAACCCAAGGGAGGACGGCGATGCCGCCTGATGCGTTGCTGCCGGTGGCATTCATCCTCGGCTATTTCTGCGGCTCGATTCCGTTCGGGGTGATCCTGACCAAACTGGCGGGCACACAGGATCTGCGTTCGATCGGCTCCGGCAGTATCGGCGCCACCAACGTGCTGCGCACCGGCCGCAAGGGCCTCGCCGCCGGGACCCTGCTCGGCGATCTGCTCAAGGGCACCGCCGCGGTGATCATCGCCGGCTATCTCGATGGCCCCAACGCCGCGATGCTGGCGGGGCTCGGCGCCTTCCTCGGTCATCTCTTTCCGGTCTGGCTCAGGTTTCGCGGCGGCAAGGGCGTCGCGGTCTATATCGGCATCCTGTTGGGGCTGCTCTGGCCGGCGGCGCTGTTGTTCTGCGCGGTGTGGCTTTTGACCGCCGTGATCTCGCGCTACTCCTCGCTGTCGGCGCTGGTCGCCAGCCTCGTGACGCCGGTTTTCCTGTGGTGGTTCGGCCACCTGGCGCTGGCCGCCCTGTTCGGGCTGCTGACGCTGCTGCTGTTCTACGCGCATCGCGAGAATATCAACCGGCTGCTGGCGGGTAGCGAAGGCAAGATCGGGCAGAAGGCTTAAGTCCCGTCTCGGTAACCTCCGATTTAGTTCAATTTGACCGCAGTTTGTTTCCCTCGCGCTGCCGTTGTTCTAACCAAACACCGGCAGTTCCCGGATGAGATAAAATTGAACCACCCTAATTTACCAGCTCTTAGTCGCCTTGCGGCAACTGTTCCGCATCGGGAACAGCCCGACGCAACAGCTGGAGGCAACATTGCAGCGCACTTTAATCAAGTTCTTCGCAGATGAATCCGGTGCCACCGCCATCGAATACGGCCTGATCGCCGCGGGTATCGCGCTCGCGATCATCGCGGTCGTCAACGGGCTCGGCTCCAACCTCAACGGTATGTTCACGTCGATCAACTCGT
>DATAUE010000022.1:0-85596 GCA_036268425.1 Allostellaceae bacterium | reverse complement strand
GTACGATCTTGTAGTCGATGCCGTCGAGATAGGGCAGGCCGGGTTTCCAGTAATCGGGGTTTTTGACGAGCTTGACCGACTCGTTCGGCTTGAACTCGACGAATTTGAACGGGCCGGTGCCGATCGGGTGCTGGCGCATCTGGGCGGGGCTGACGTGGCATGGATAGATCGGCGTCATCCCCGAGGCGAGGAGCGCGAGAAAGGCCGGCTGGGGCCGCTTCATCACAAAGGTGGCCTCGAAGTCGCCGTTGGTTTTGACCTCGACGAGGTTGTTGTACCAGGCCTTGCGCGGGTTCACGCGGAGCTTCTCGGCCGCCTTCCCCTGCAACAGCTCGAAGGTGCATTTGACGTCGGCGGCGGTAAACGGCTTGCCGTCATGCCATTTGACGTTCTGGTGCAGATGAAATGTCAGTTTTGTACCGTCTTCGTCCCAGCTCCAATCGGTCGCCAGTTCCGGCCGTATCGAAGACAGGCTGTTCTGCGCGATGTGCTGGTCGAACATGACCAGGTTGTTGAACACCGACATCACCGGCCGCTCGGCGATGACGGTGGCTTCTTCGTGGATCGACATGCTGGCAGGGCTGTCGATCATGAATTCGCGCAGGACGCCGCCATGCTTCTGCGCCATCGCCGGGCCGGCAAGGCCCAGACCCAGCGTCAGCCCGCACCAGACGATCGCAGCAAGCCGCCGCTTTCCGGTCATCCGCGCCCTCCCCGATCCGATGGCGTCGGGCCGGTTCTCCAGCCTTCGACGTTACTGCGACATTAACACGCAGTGTGGTGATTCGTCGCCCTTGATCCGCGTCTAATGCTGGGGTCGAATCAAGCCGTCAATCGGAGAGAGCAATGATCAGCGACCCGATCGAATTCGAGTTGTTCAAGAACGCGCTGTTCGGGATCGCCGACGAGATGGCGCTGACAGTCTTTCGCACGACCTACTCGGGTGTGTTGAAGGACAACATGGATTATTCGACCGCGCTGTTCGACGGCGCCGGTGTCCTGGTTGCGCAGGGGTTGACGCTGCCCGGCCATCTGGGGTCGATGCCGACCGCGATCGCCGCGGTTCAGGCGGCCTTCGCCGGCGGCATCTTTGAGGACGACGTGTTCATCCTCAACGATCCGTTCCGGGGCGGTATGCACCTGCCCGACGTTTTCGTGTTTAAGCCGGTCTTTCGCGACGGCACCCTGATCGCGTGGGCCGGCACGGTCTGTCATCACACTGATGTCGGCGGCCGGGTGCCAGGATCCAACGCCTCGGATTCGACCGAAATCTACCAGGAAGGGCTGCGCATTCCGCCGTTAAAGCTGTACGAGCGTGGTCTGCGCAACGAGACAATGTTCGCGCTGATCGAGACCAATGTGCGGGTGCCGGTCAAGGTATTCGGCGATCTGCGGGCACAGCTTGCGGCATGCCACATTGCCGAACAGGCGTTGGTCGATCTGGCGGGGCGCTACGGTAACGAGCGGTTGCAAGACTATATGACCGAACTGGTCGATTACGCCGAGCGCATGACCCGCGCGGCGATCCGCGAACTGCCCGACGGAATCTATGATTTCCTCGATTATATCGACGATGACGGCATCGATGTCGGGTGCCCGATCCCGCTCAAGGTCACGATCACCAAATCGGACGATGCGATTACCGTCGATTGGACCGGCACCGCGCCGCAAGTAAAGGGAGCGATCAACAACACGCTGAGCTATACGAAATCGGCGAGCTATTGCGGCATCCGCTCGATCCTGCCGCAGAACATTCCGACCAATGAGGGCGTGTTCCGCGCGATCAGTGTCACCGCGCCGCCCGGCACCGTGGCGCATGGCGTCCTGCCGGCAGCCTGCGCGGCGCGCGGCCTGACCGGGTTTCGCATGGTCGACTGCATGTTTGGGGCGTTGGCCAGGATGCTGCCGGACCAGGTGTTCGCCGCGTCGGACGGCGGCAATACCGGCGTCTCGATCGGCGGCTACCACGCCGATCGCACGCCGTTCATTTATGTCGATTTCACCTGCTGCGCCTGGGGCGCACGACCGTATGCCGACGGGCTCGACGGCAACTCGCACATCTATGCCAACATGGCCTCACAGCCGATCGAGGTTACGGAAACCGAACAGCCGTTGCAGATTACGGCCTATGAATTCATCCAGGATGCAATGGGGCCGGGCAAGTTTCGCGGTGGCGCCCCATTCCGCCGGGAATACAAATTGCTGGCTGACGAGGCTGTGCTGCAGGTGCGCTCCGACCGGCACGATTTTCGGCCGTTCGGCTTGTATGGCGGCGGCGCCGGTCGGCCCTCGATGAATTATCTCAATCCGGACCGCAACCCGCGACCACTGCCGTCAAAGCTGACGATGGCGATGAAGAAGGGCGATCTATTCCGCCACGAAGTCGCCGGCGCCGGCGGCTGGGGCGATCCACTGGAACGCGACCCGGCATTTGTACTGCGCGACGTGCGTAACGGTTTCGTCAGCCGAGAATCAGCCCGTGATGATTACGGCGTTATCATCACAGGCACACCCGATACGGTTGACACGGCTGCAACAGAGCCGCTGCGCCGCGCAATGCGCGCCGCACGCCAGCAGGATACCGCGCCGGTTTACAATCGCGGGACGCCTCTGGCGACGGAATAGTTCGGTTGCCCGTTTCGAGGCGGCCAGATCGGATCCGGCCGCCTCGACGCCTTGATGAAACTACCGGCCAGTTACGGCGCCGACCGTCGCGCCGACGATGCTGCCGGCGGCGTTGACCGCGCTGCCTGCCACATTGCCAGCCGCGTTGACCGCGGTGCCTGCCACGTTACCGGCGCCGACAACGGCACCACCGACGACACTGCCCGGTGTTGAATTGGGACGGCACACGCGCCCGTCGAACCAGTATCCCGCCGGACAGGTATAGGTCTGCGCCAGCGCCGCTCCTGATGTACTCGCTGCCAGAATTGCGGCAACCGCCAAAGTCTTAAATCGGTTCGTCATCAGATTTCTCCTTTGCAAGAGTGCGACAGCCAGCAGTGGAAGGGCGCTGCTGCAAGGGAAACAGCACAAGAGAAATTAGCGTTCCGGAACGGCGATCACATTCGCATTTTTGCACGATAGCCGGCCGCAGACGCCGCCTTCCGGTTGAGACGGCCGGACGCAAGACTTGCCCGCCGGCGGAGCGCAGCCGAAACTCACGCGGAAACGGGGAGGCAAGGCGGGATGATCTACGATTACATTATTGTCGGTGGCGGCTCGGCCGGGTCCGTCATGGCGCATCGGTTGTCCGCCAGAAGCACCAACCAGGTATTGGTGTGCGAGGCCGGCCAGGACACGCCGGACGGCCAGGTGCCGCCGGAAATCCTCGATTCCTACCCCGGCACAGCCTATTTCGACCCGCGCTTTCACTGGCAGGAACTCAAGGTCCACACCCAGATCGTGTCGCACAACCGGCCGGAGGAACGGCCGGCGCTGCGCAAATACGAGCAGGCGCGGGTGCTGGGCGGCGGCTCGTCGATCAACGGACAGCTCGCCAATCGCGGTGCGCCGACCGATTACGACGAATGGGAGGCCAAAGGCGCGGCGGGCTGGAACTGGAACGCCGTGCTGCCCTATTTCAAGAAGGTCGAGCGCGACCAGGATTTCGACGGCCCGTATCACGGCAAGGAAGGGCGCATCCCGGTTCGCCGCATCTTCCCCGATTTGTGGAACGGCCATGCCAAGGCGGTTGCCGATGCCTTCAAACAGGCCGGCTACGAGTATATCGAAGACCAGAACGGCGAGTATCGGGACGGGTATTTCCCGATCACGATCTCAAATCTTTACGACCGGCGGGTATCGGCGGCGATCGGCTATCTCGACAGCGGCACGCGGCGCCGCCCGAACCTGACGATCTCGGCGGAAACGCAGGTCGCCGAATTGCTGTTCGAAGGCACACGCTGCGTCGGGGTCAAGGCGCTGGTCAAAGGCCGCGAAACGGAATTGCGCGCCAATGAGGTCATCGTGTCGTCGGGGGCGATCCATTCGCCGGCGCATCTGCTGCGCGCCGGCATTGGCCCGGCCGCGGCGTTGCGCGATGTCGGGGTCGAGGTGCGCGCCAATGTACCGGGGGTCGGGCAGCGGCTAATGGATCATCCCTCGGTGTCGGTATCGTCATTTATGAAGCGCGACGCGCGGATCAACGGCCTGACCCAGCGGCATATCCTGCTGGCGTTGCGCTATAGCTCCGGGATTGCGGGGGTCGCGTCGGGCGACATGTTTGTCGCCGCGGTCAGCAAATCGGCTTGGCACGCGGTCGGTGAGCAGATCGCCTCGCAGCTTATCTGCGTCTACAAGACGCTGTCGGAAACCGGACAGGTCAAGCTTGCGTCGCGCGACTGGCGGGCCGAGCCGGTTGTCGAATTCAACCTGCTGTCGGATCGCCGCGACCTCGATCGCCTGATGGACGGGTTTCGCCGTCTCGGCGCGATGCACCTGCAAGGGGCGCTGAGCCAGGCGGTGACCGACCCGTTCCCGGCGAGCTACAGCGACCGCGTGCGGGCAATCGGGGTCGTCAACGACAAGAACCGGCGGCTGACCAGCATCGTCGCCAAGCTGCTCGACGGGCCGGACTGGCTGCGTCGCTGGATCATGGATCGCTTTATCATCGAGGGCTATCGCTTCGACCAGTTGATGACCGATGACGACGCGCTCGAATCATTTATCCGCGGTGCCGCGATCGGCGTGTGGCATGCGACCTGCACTTGTCGGATGGGTGCCGACGACGACCCGCTGGCCGTGACCGACAATCAAGGCCGGGTGCGCGGCGTCGCCGGGCTGCGCGTCGTTGATGCCTCGCTGTTCCCGGCGGTGCCGTGCGCCAACACCAATTTCCCGACGCTGATGACCGCCGAAAAGATCAGCGACATGATTTTGACCGGCACCTGAGGACGGCCAGCTACGCGGGGATGACGTCAAGCGACAACAATATACAAGGACAGGGAGACACCTGATGCGCTTTGGTATTTTCGACCATCTCGACGATAGCGGCACGCCGCTGGCCCGGCATTACGAAGACCGGCTGCAGCTGATCGAGGCGTATGACCGAGCCGGGTTCTATGGCTATCACCTCGCCGAGCACCATCAGACGCCACTCGGTTACGCGCCGTCGCCGGGGTTGTTTCTGTCGGCGGTGGCGCAGCGCACCCGGCAATTATGCTTTGGTCCGATGGTGTATCTGCTGCCGTTGTACCACCCGCTGCGCCTGATCGACGAAATCTGCATGCTCGACCAGATGAGCCGCGGGCGGTTCCTGTATGGCGTCGGGCGCGGCATCTCGCCGATCGAGGTCGGGTTTTATGGCGTCGATTTCGCCAGCGGCGCAGCCCAGTTCCGCGAAGCCTACGAAATCATCCGCCGCGGCCTGACGCAGGACCGGCTGACCTTCCACGGCGAGTTCTATGATTTCGACAATATACCGATGGTGATGAAGACCGTGCAGCAGCCGCTGCCCTCGCTGTGGTACGGCATTGGCCGGCCGGAAAGCATCGCCTGGGCGGCGGAGCAAGGCGCCAACATCATCGCGCGCCGACCACCTGGCGTGGTGCGCCAGATCACCGATGCCTACCGCGCCGAGTGGCAGAAGCTCGGCCGCGCTGAGGCCGATTTGCCGAAGATGGGGGTCAACCGCCACATCGTCGTCGCCGACAGCGACGCCAAAGCCCGCGACATCGCAAAGCGCGGCTACCCTGCGTGGCGCCATCATATGGGGCAGCTATGGCACGAATATTCCGTGCCGTTCCCGCTCGAGGCGGCTTTGCCGGCAGATTTCGAGATTGTGCTGCAGCGCGGTGATGCGGTGGCGGGCAGCCCGGCGACAGTGCGCGACTATATCGCGCGCGAAATCGAAGCCACCGGAGTCAATTATTACGTCTGCGATTTCGCCTTTGGTACGGTCAGTCATGCCGAGGCGATGCGCTCGGTCGAGTTGTTCGCCGGCGAGGTCATGCCGGCTTTCGCCCAAACCGGTTGAAACAGCGACAGCCGCCGCGGCTGCGCGACGGAGATTCATGGCTTCATGGACCTGACGACAATTTTCAGCCCGCTTTCGATCATTTCGGGCTTTGTCGTCGGGGTTCTCGTCGGGTTGACCGGGGTCGGCGGCGGCTCGCTGATGACGCCGATCCTGATCCTGCTGTTCGGTGCGCATTCCACGACCGCGGTTGGCACCGATCTGCTCTACGCATCGGTTACCAAGGCTGCCGGCAGCGTCGCGCATGGTCGCAAGCACAATGTCGACTGGTCGATCATGTGGCGGTTGACGGTCGGAAGCCTGCCGGGGTCGATCCTGACGACCGCCTTCATGTACCGGCTCGGCATCAACGGCAATACCTCGTCGCGGCTGGTCACGGTCACGTTGGGCATCGCTCTGCTGCTGAGCGCGGCGGCGATTATCGCGCGACCGCTGATCCGCCGCATGATCGACCGGCACGCCGGCGCGGGCCGGCGACGCACCTCCGCTCTGACGATCCTTTCCGGATTTGTGCTCGGCGTCCTGGTGACGATCTCATCGGTTGGCGCCGGCGCGCTCGGAATGACGCTTCTGGTCCTGCTGTACCCCGGCGTGCGCCTGGTCCGGCTGGTGGGCACCGACGTCGCGCATGCTGTGCCGTTGACGCTGGTGGCGGGCCTCGGCCATCTGCTGCTCGGCGCGGTCAACTGGCAACTGCTGGTGTCGCTGCTCCTCGGCTCTGTGCCGGGCATTGTGCTCGGCAGCAACCTCAGCGCCCGGTTGCCGGAGCGGGTATTGCGGCCAATCCTGGCGATCATTCTGGTGACCGTCGGCATCCGCATGCTGCTTCGTTAGACCCTGAGGTTCACGGTTGGATTCCGGGCTCGCGGTTAGCCTCCGGGCTCGCGCCGAGCGCTTTCCTAAAGCAGAAGTGCCCGGCGCATTTGGGCATCGAGGATGTCTTCGGACATCTCCGCCTCGATATAGGCAAGACCGGCCTGACGCGCCTGGAGGTTTGCCGCTTCATCACTGTGCAACCGATGGACAGCCGCGGCCAGTTCTTCGGGCCTCGTCGCAATGCAGCCGGCGAGCGCAGCGGGCAAATCCAGCCCTTCGGCCGCGATCCGCGTACAGACGCACGGCACGCCCGCGGCCAGGCTGTCGATCACCTTGCCTTTAATGCCGGCGCCATAGGCGAGCGGCGCGACCGTCAAGCGTACACGGTCGAAGATTGCCGCCAGGTTTTCGATCTTTCCCATTACGACGATGCCGTTACCGCTGCGCCGCCGCAGCGCCTCCGGCAGGCCATCCCCGACCAGCAGACATTCGAGGTGCGGATCGCGCTGCCGCAGCAACGGCATGATCTCGGCGATCAGCCACCGTGCGGCATCAAGATTCGGCGGGTGGCCGTAGCCGCCGACAAAAGCAATGCCATGCCGCCGCTCGAACGGAATTTGTGTGGGTCGCGGCCTGGCCGACCACCGTATCGTGTGGATGGGGGTGGCGTTGACATGCGCCGCCAGTTGTTTTGCTTCAGCGCTCGAATGGGTGATGACCGTATCGGCAAGGGCGGCAGCCGTATATTCGAGGAGCCTCAGACGCTGCGCTCTTCCGATCAGCTCCGGCCGATTCTCCACGGCGGCTTCGCGGGCGACCCGCAGATGGTGCAGGTCCGCCACGGCATAGACCTGCCGCGCCTGTGGAAAATACTGGCGGGCAAGTTCTCCGTATTTTGCCGCGTTCGCGACCCGATGCAGATAGACGACGTCGAACTCGCCGGCCTGACGCGACAGCACTTCTTCGACCGAGGCATAATACGGACCGGCGCAGCACCGGATGCCGAGTGATTGCAGCACTGCCTGTCGCGGATCGACCGCCGCAAAATCGAGTGCCGCGAGGAACGTCACCTCGAACCCGAGGCGCTGCAGCGAGCACGCATGGCTGAGGATCGCGGTCGAACCGGCATCACGCTCCGGGTCCGGCAGGCGGTCGTCGATGATCAACGCGCGGGGTGTTGCCGTGAGCTTGCCCGGCTCGCCAGTCGCGGGGGTCGCGGGCTCGCGACGCCACCGTTCGCGCAGCCACTGGTAATGGCGCCGTCGGCTGCGCCGGCTGTCGCGATCCGCCAAGTGTTGCAAAACACCCTCAACCTGATCGACGAGCCGGTCGACGACGCATTCCACCTCGGCACTGGATAGGCCGGCGAGCGTCCTGACGAAAACATCGCGATCCGCGATCTGCGGTCCGGGCAACGGTTCGACGATAACGGGCGAACCTTCGATCGGTGTAGCGTCCGCCTCGCGACGGATATCGATGACGTGCCGGTTGCCGGCCGGCAGAGGGTGTGGGAAATCCCACTGAAAACCGTATCGGCCATTGCCGATACCGGCGGCTTGCAAATCCTTTCGGTAGCGGTTGGCCAGAAGGCGGGTATGCAGCCGGCCGTCGACCAGGAGCAGCAGGCTCAGCGGCGCTTCCGGCTGGTCATCGTCCTGAGCCCAGCCGGCGACACGGTAATGATCTGCCTGATCGAGAAAGCTGCGCAGCATGAACCCTAAGTCGGGTGAGTGGCTCGGCTCATCTTCGGGCGCCGGGCGGACGCTGCGCGCATCAGCGGGGTGCCGTCGATCGAGCGGCAGATTGTTACCGAGCGCAATGTGAATGCGGTGTCTGTGGGTGGAGTGAAGGCAAAACCGTGCCAGCCATTGCCGTAGCCTGCCCCTACGAGGTCGGCGCGATACTCGTTCGCCACGATCTGTCCGAGCAGCGTGGCGCCCGCCATGACGTCGAGACAAATCGGAACGTCGGGGTTCGCGGCGTCTTGCGCCCATCCGGCAATCAGCCGCCGCCGCAAAGTCTCGACCTGCCCAAGCAGCGCGCCGACCGCCGACCGCTCTGCAGCCACCGGCAGTTTCGCACGTTCCGCAATTACGGCGCGCGCCCGCTCCACCTCCCAGCCGTCGCTGCGGCGCGGTGCGCAATATTGCGCCGGCGCGGCGACTTCGTCCGGATAGAGCAGCCGGTACTCGCGCACGTTGTGAAACAGCATGCGGCTGTCGTCGTCAATAAAGCTCTCCGCGACGGCACCCTCCGCCAACAACAAATCATGCGTGTCGAGTTCGATATGGAAATATTCGACTTGCGCGACCTCATCGGCCTGAAATACCGATACGCCGTTGACCAGGTCTGCCGCCTCGATCAGGACGCCCTCGAGAAACAGGGCGTGGTTCGGCGAAATCCACAAATCGCGACGCGGCACCGCATCCGCGAGCGCCCCAGCCTTTACGCAGATCGGCAAGATTTGCGTTTGCCCAAAGGTGAACCGCCCGGAATAGCTGCGCCGCCCGATCCACTTGATCGGCCGGGCCGCCCCAGCAGCCGTCACAACCCGGTCGCCGGTCGCCAGCTCCTCGACCGCTATTTCACCCCGTTCGGTCAGGATCAGCGTACCGCGGCAAAAGCACGGTTGAGCCGAACTTTCGGTGATCAGGGTGCCGTTTTTACCGTCGCTCTCCAGCGAAAACAGAACGCCCGGCGGAAAGACTTCCTGTGGGTCGAATCGGATGTCGAAACTGTCACCTCCCTCGGTGACGTGCAGCACATTACCGGCTTGAAGAGTGGCGCTCCCGCTGCTGTCGAACGCATTGTTAGCAAAATCAAGCGTATGCGAATCATCCTTCGGGCTTTGGTCCGAGGGGCCAAAGCCGAAAATCAGGAGCTCCGGCAGGATGGCAGTGCTGTCGATTTCCAGCCTTCCGCCGGGCCCTGAAAACGTGACGCCGCCGCTGACCGAGGCACCGGTTTGCAGATCAATAAGCCCGGTGCCTTCGATCAATGAGCCGATCGCGGTGCCGCCTGATGCGACAATCTGCGTTCCACCGCCAAGCAGCGTGGTGCCGCTCGTCACGCCACCCGATGACACCGTCTGGCTGCCAGCCTCCAGTGTCGTGCCGATCGCGGTTCCGAGTACGATTTCCGAGGTGCCGAGATTGCCGGCCTGTCCCATGACGGTGCCGCTGGCAACGCCGCCGGCGAACACCACTTCCTCACTGCTGCCGGTCAGCACCGTACCGATGCCGGTGCCGCCGGACGACACGAACAGCGATCCCGAACTCACCGTCGTCGCCGATGCCGTGCCGAAAACAGTCTCGACGCCGCCACTGACCAGCGCCGCCGAGACGGTCAGACCGCCCGAAGAAATCGTGATCTGCATCCCGTCGGTCGTGTTCGAGGCAACGCCGCCCGACGACACCACCATAAATCCGCCGCCCGAGAGGGTTGCGCCGACATCCGTGCCGAGCACGGTTTCGAGGCTGCCGCCCTCTACCGTCGCGTCCTGCGCCGTCCCGCCGCTCCCGACACTCAGCGTGCCGCCCTCTACGACCGTGCCGCTGGCCACCCCGCCCGACGACACGGTCTGGGTGCCGGCATCCATCAAGGTCCCGATCGCCATACCAAACACGATATCGGAGGTACCGGCATTGCCGGTTTGGCCCATGATTGTGCCGCTCGCTACGCCATCCGCGAACACCACTTCCAGACTTTTTCCGGTCAGGACGGTGCCGAACCCGGTGCCGCCGGACGACACGAACATCGAACCCGAACTGACCGTCGTCGCCGAGGTCGTGCCGAAAACAAATTCGGGAGCGCCGCTGACCAGCGTGTTCGACACCGCCAAGCCGCCCGCCGAGATGGTCAGCGGTGTGGCAATCGTGGCGTTCGAGATCACGCCGCCCGACGACACCGTAATCAAGCCGCCGATGGCCTGCGCGCCGATATCGGTTCCGAGAACCGTCTCGGCGCCGCCCGACAAAATGGCATCTTGTGCCGTGCCGCCACTGCTCACGATCAGCATGCCGCCTAAGACAGTCGTATCGCTGGCGACGCCGCCGGACGAAACGGTCTGACTGCCGGCGCCGAGCGTCGTGCCAAACGTCGTTCCGAGCACGATTTCCGACGTGCCGGCATTGCCCGGCTGGTTCATCACCGTATTGCTGGCGACGCCGCCAGCGAACACCACTTCAAAACTGCTGCCGGTCAGCACGGTGCCGATGCCGGTGCCGCCCGACGACACAAACAACGATCCGGAACTGACCGTCGTCGCCGATGCCGTCCCGAGAACAAATTCGGTGGCCGTGCCGCTGACCACGGTCGTCGAAACGGAAAGACCGCCCGCCGACACGGTCAGCACCGTGCCGTCGCTGGCGTTCGACACGACACCACCTGACGACACGGTCAGCAGGCCACCGATCAGCTGCGCGCCACTATCCGTCCCGAACACGATTTCCGAGCCGCCCGACAAGGTTGCGCCTTGCGCGGTGCCGCCGCTGCTGACGATCAATTCACCACCAAACACCGTGGTGCCGCTCGCAACACCGCCCGACGACACCGTCTGGTTGCCAGCACCCAAAGTGGTGCCTATCGCCGTTCCGAGCACGATTTCCGACGTACCAGCATTGCCCGGCTGGTTCATCACCGTCCCGATCGCGACACCTCCTGAGAACACCTCCTCCGCCCCGCTGCCGGTCAGGACGGTGCCGATGCCAGTGCCGCCGGAAGACATGCCGAGTCCTCCTGAACTGACCGTCGTCGCCGATGTCGTGCCGTAGACGATCTCGGCGCCGCCGACTAGGGTGGTCGATACCACAAGGCCACCCGCGAACACCTCTTCGATGCCTAGGTCATGCAGGACAGTGGCAATGGCGGTGCCTCCCGACGACACGAACTGCAATCCAAAACTGCTGATGTTGCCGACCGTAGTCGACACCGCGAGGCCACCTGACGACACCGTGATGGAACCGTCAACGACCTGCGCGCCGCTATCCATCCCGAACACGATTTCCGAGCCGCCCGACAGCACATCGCCCTGCTCCGTGCCGCCGCTGCTGACAATGATCGTGGCGCCGTCGAATGCCGTTGTGCCGCTCGCCGCGCCGCCCGACGACACGACGAGCGTCCCGCCCCCCGACAGCACCGCGCCGCTGTCAACGCCACGCACGGTTTCGAGATCGCCGGCCTGCCCCACGGCACCAATCGCGGTCCCACCGCTTTCGACGACGAGAGTGCCGCCAAACACGTTGGTACCGCTGGCGACGCCACCCGACGATACGGTCTGGCTGCCGGCCTCGACCAGCGACCCGATCGCGGTGCCGAACACGATCTCCGAAGTGCCGGCGTTGCCGGCCTGGCCCATGACGGTGCCGCTGGCGACTCCGTCGGCAAACACCACTTCGAAACTGCTGCCGGTCAGAACCGTACCGATGCCGGTGCCACCCGACGACACGAACAGCGACCCGGAGCTGACCGTCGTCGCCGACGCCGTGCCGAGGACGAATTCGGTGGCGGTGCCGCTGATCACGGTGGTCGAAACGGAAAGTCCGCCTGACGACACGGTCAGTACCGTCGCGTCGCTGGCGTTGGATACCACGCCGCCGGACGACACCGTCAGCAGCGCGCCGATGAGCTGCGCGCCGATATCGGTCCCAAACACTGTTTCCGAGCCGCCCGACAACGCCGCGCCCTCGGCAGTGCCGCCGCTGCTGACAATAAGTTCGCCGCCAAGGACCGTCGTATTGCTTGCAACACCGCCCGACGAGACGGTCTGGCTGCCGGCGGCAAGAGACGTGCCGATCGCCGTGCCGAACACGATTTCGGCGGTGCCGGCATTGCCCGGCTGGTTCATCACCGTGCCGCTGGCGACGCCGCCGGCGAATACCACTTCAAGGCTGTTCCCGGTCAGAACGGTGCCGATCCCGGTGCCGCCCGACGACACGAACAGCGATCCCGAGCTGACTGTCGTTGCCGAAGTCGTGCCATAGACGAACTCGACGCCGCTCACCACCGTCGTCGATATCGCGAGACCGCCTGACGAGACGGTCATCAGCGTATCGACCGTCGCGTTCGAAACGACGCCGCCGGACGATACCGTTATAAAGCCGGCGATAACCTGCGCACCGATATCCGTACCGAGCACCGTCTCGGAGCCGCCGGACAGCGTTGCACCTCGTTCCGTGCCGCCGCTGCCGACAATGATATCACCGCCAAATGCGGTCGTGCCGCTGGCGACACCACCCGACGACACCGTTTGGCTGCCGGCATCAAGGATAGTGGCGATCGCACTGCCAAGGACGATCTGGGAGCCGCCGCCGCCGATCTGCTGGATCGTTGTGCCGCTCGCGACACCGTTGGCGGAAATGACTTCCTCGCCTTGCCCGGTCAACGTGATCGCGGTTGCTGTGCCACCAGACAAAACGAACTGTGAGCCGCCGCTGACTGTGGCTCCGATGTCGCGGCCGCCGGATAATGTCTCAGTGCCGCCGCTGTCGACTGCGGTGGCGCTGGCCGTGCCGCCGGCAAGGACCGTCAGCGTATCCCCGGAACTGAGCGTTAGGCCGGTACTGGTCTGCCCGGAGCTGACGATGATGGCGGCCATGCCCGATCCCCCAATCATTTTCCGACGGCAACGAGGCCGAGGATTAGGAAGGTTCTAGCACGCTCATCTCTATAGCAGAAATCGCGGTAAGGTTTAGTGTGTCCACAACGCAGACGTGACTTTTTATCGCGCTGCTACCGGCCTCCGGCCTGCGACCCACGACGTAAATTCGTGAACCACCGAGAGCCCGGACTTAACCCTGTATCCGATCTTCAGATTGTAAAGCCGAGTGCAATCAACGCTTCCCGAGTGGCCCGCTGATCGAGCAGCGCGCGAAAGCGCTGCACCGCCGGGCGGTCGAGCCGCGACCGAGGCAGGACGAAGTCATAGTGTTCGTCCTGCGCCGGTATGAAACCGAGGCCGTACTGTCGGGCAACGCTTTCGATGGCGATACCCCAATCCGCCCGTTTCTGCGCCACCGCCACGGCAACCGCGTTGTGCGATTTGGGTTGCGACCAGTAACCGGGCGGCTTTACGCCGGCCAACAGCCGATCCGTCAGGATTCGAGTGCCGCTGCCGGCATTGCGGTTGACCATCAGGCAGTCGGATGCACCGAGTGCAGCCGCCAGTGCGGCATCGAGCGAGCATCCCGTGAAGCGCGAATCGTCTTTGCGGTAGACGATCCCTTGCAGGCGCCGGTAGCCCTGGATCAATTCCAAAGCCGGGGTCAAGAAGGGGCGATTATATTCGCCTGTCTCCGGGTCCATCAGATGCATGGCGGCGATGTCGCATTCGCCCCGCTTTGCAGCGGCAAGGCCGCCGGTGCTGCCGACATTGAGCGCTTTGACCGAGACGCCCTCGGCTTGCAGAAGGTCGATCAGCACATCGAGGCCGACGCAGTGGCTGCCGATGATCACCAGGTCGGCGAGATGCGCGCGACCGATCAACTGGACCTCGACCGGCGTGCCGGCGGCGACGCTTTCGACGTGCTGCCCAATCGTGATGAACCCGTCGGCCTGGCTGAACGCAGTGACCGCACCCGACCCCTTGGAGTTGGGGTAAGCCGCGAGTTTTCCGGCGTCGTCGCTGTGCACCAGCGAGACCATCAGATACTCGGTGCGACCGCGCTCGGAAGCGATGCGCATCGGCAATGTCGCCGGCAGCCGCTCCGCCTGTTCCGCCGGCAACCCGGCAAAGGCACGAATAACCGGCGCGACGAATTCGTGAAACGTAAAGATCGCCGAGGTCGGAAACCCCGGCAGGATCACGATCGGCTTACCCCCCGTCACCGCAAGGCAAAGCGGCTTGCCCGGCTTCAGCGCGACGCCGTGCACGACGATGCCAGGATCATTGAACGCAGCGACGGCTCGATAGCACAGATCTCCGGCGCCCTTCGACGTGCCGCCGGAAAGAAGCACCAGGTCACAGGTGGCAAGCCCTTCCGCGACGAGGCGTGACAACACGCTCTCATCGTCCGGGCCGATGCCGAGCGGCTGCGCGCTGCCACCCGCCTCCTCGACGGCGGCGGCAAGGATCGCGGCATTCGAATCGAAGACCGCGCCGGGACGGATCGGTTCGCCCGGCGCCACGATCTCGTCGCCGGTCGAGATGATTGCGACACGCGGCCGTCGCCATACGTCGACCGTGCCGCACCCGACCGCCGCGAGCATGCCGATCTCGCGCGAGGTCAGAACCGCACCGGCGCGCAGCACTGTCTCGCCGCGGGCAAGATCGCTGCCGGCAAAAGCGATAAACTGCCCGGCCGCGACGCCGCGGCGGACCTCGATGACCGTCGCGCCCATCGTAGTGCCCACCGTGGCGTCGGCGTAATCGCGCGTTTCGGTGTGCTCGACCATGACAACCGCGTCGGCACCGCGCGGCACCATGCCGCCGGTCGCGATCAGCGTCGCGGTTCCGGGCGTGACGACAAGCCGCGGCACCGTACCAGGGGTCAGGATCTCGCCATTCAGCGTCAGCGCTTTCGGCGCCCGTTCACTGGCACCCACGGTATCGTCGGCGCGCACCGCAAAGCCGTCGACGCTCGCCCGGTCGAAACCCGGGACGTCGACATCGGCGGTAATCGTCCGCGCCAATACGCGGCCCAGCGCCATCGACAACTTGACATTTTCAGAGCCGAGCGGGCGCAGACGCAGATGTCGCTGAAATCGCGCGGCCGCGGCATCGCGATCGAGCACATCAAGAAACTGCTCTTGCCGGGCAAGGCTTCGCAGAGCCGTCGCGATATCGTCCATGACCACACGTTCGCCGCTTCAGTCCCGTTCATATAGGTAGACGCTCACCCTGGTACCCTGGGGAAATCCCTCGCTCGATTCCGGGACAACCACAAAACCATCAGCAGCCGCGGCAGCGGCCAGGCCGATCTCGGAAAACGGCGGCAACGGCACGATAGCGCCGGAGTCGCAGCGAACCGGGCAGATTTCGGTCGTGCCGATCGCGGAGACAATCTTGCGCGCCGCAATTCGGTTCTCCGAGCGATAGGGCAAGGCCCCCGCACGCCCACCCAGGCGGCGGATCGCCCGTCCTGCAAAAAACTCGTAAGCCCACAGGCATGATGCCGGAACCCCCGGCAGCAGAACGATGGGAACGCCGCTTCTGCTGCGGCCGAGAGCGGTGGTTTCCCCGGGAGACAGGGCGATACCGTGGACGGCAAGCTCGCCGGCCGCCGCAAGTGCCGCTGGCGCGTGATCATCGGCGCCTGCCCCCGTCCCGCCGGTGACGAGAACGATATCGGCACCCGTATCGCAACCGCCGGTACCATCATCGAGCACTTTCTGAATGGCGTTCCTGTTCCGGTCGATCGTCGCCACGCAATCGACAACGCCGCCATCGCGCTCGATCGCAGCGCGGAGCATCGGGCCGTTGCCGTCGTCCCACGCGACGGAATGGGGTGGGCGGGCAACGAATATCCTGACGCGCGGTTGACGGATAACGCGCACCTCGGCAACACCGGCCAGTGCCAGCAGCCCGATATGCCGCGCCGCCAGCCGCGTCCCACAGGAAGCGAGCACCGCATCCTGGGACGCCGTCGCACCTTGGCGCTCGATATTGTCGCCCGGTGCGACCGGTTCGATGACGGTGATATAATTCCCGCTATCGGCTTCGGCGTGATCTCTCGGCACCACGGCATCCGCCCCCGCCGGCAGTGCCTCTCCGCTGGCAACCGGGATTTTTCGAATCGCAATCGGATTGTAGGCGCCCGCTCCGAGGCATTCGTCGGCGCGCACCGCAAAACCGTCATACGCCGCACGATCAACCGGCGGAACCGGGCGGCCAGCGCGCACATCCTCGGCAAGCGTCCGTCCCGACGCGCCTGAAACAGGCGACGTCTCAGCGCCGAGACAGACGGTCGTAGCATCCAGCCACGCGATGGCCTCATCGACCGAAAGACGACCGCGAGGGGGATTGGAAATCGGTTGCATAACGCTGTCAGCTCGGCATCCGCGTTGCGGAAGGATGAAGGCGCCGGATGGAAGCAGGCATCTTGCCGCTAAAACGCAAGCGCCTCCACTGCCGTACATCCGCACTCAAAGCACCTGCGTTCAAAAAAGGCGCGCCTATGCGCCGCCCGTCGTCAATGCACCCTCTTCCGCGGCGTGTACGAAGGATCGTATCGTTCTGCCGGCTCCGCGGAGAGGCCTCATCATGTTGACGGACCGGTACGACCTTCCCTTGTCCACGGCCTCGGGCGCAGCGCGGGACGCCTATGTAACGGGCTGCGAGGCGAAGCTGACCATGTACCCGGGCGCGATCGATGCTTTCGATCGTGCCATCACCGCGGATCCCGGTTTTGCCCTCGCCCATGTTGCCAAGGCACATGCAGTGCTCGAACGCGGCGACGCGCCGGCCGCGAATGCGTCGATGGCGGCAGCCAATTCGCTTGCCTCCGGTCTGTCGACGCGGGAAATCAGCCATATCGCCTTTTTCTCCCTGCTTGTGGCGGGTGACAGCGAAGCTGCTCTTGCGGCTTTACCGGCGCACCTCAATGCCTGGCCACGCGACGCCGTGGTGCTTGGCACCGCGGCATTCACCAACGGCTTGGTCGGCAGTTCCGGCCGTGCGGGACAGAAACGTGCGCTGCTGGAGCTGCTCGACGGGCTTGCCCCAAGCTATGGCGACGATTGGTGGTTCACCGCACACCACGGAATGGCGCTTTCCGAGAACGGGCAATGCGATGCCGCCCGTCCGAAGATCGACCGGTCTTTCGCCCAAAACCCGAAAAATCCCTGGGCAGCGCATGCCCGCGCGCATCTCTGTTACGAGACCGGCGACCCCGTCGCGGCTTGCGCCTTCCTGGCGTCCTGGCTCCCCACCTATCCGCGTGCCGGCGCATTATACAGCCATCTGAGCTGGCATCTCGCGATCGGCCTCCTTGAGACCGGCGATGCGTCAGCAGCGCTGCGGCTTTTTACGGAGGCCATCGCGCCGGATGTCCATAGCGGGCCGCCGCGCGGAAAAGTGAACGATGCGGTGTCGTTTCTGTGGCGTTGGGAGCTGGCCGGGCATCCACGCGACTCCGATGCCTGGCGCATTGTGCAGGACTTGGCGCTAAGCGCGTTTCCCAGCGCCGGTGCGGCCTTTTCGGACATGCACATCGCGCTGGTACAAGCCGTGGCCGGTGACTCCGCAGGGGTCGAGGCGCGCGTCTTCCAGATGGAGGCCCTCTCGCGTCAAAAAAATTATCCCTCCGGCCCTTGCGTTCCGGCAGTGGCGCGCGCCTTTGCCGCTTTCGAATGTCGAAACTTTTCCGCCGCAATCGACGCGCTCGAACCGATTGCCGGCGAACTCGAACGTATCGGCGGCAGCCGCGCTCAGCTCGACCTCGTGGAATTTACGCTGTTGAAGGCATATCTCGGCGCCGGCCGGAGAGACGATGCACGCCAAATGCTGAAGGCGCGGCACCGAGGCGCTTCGAGCATTCCCGTCGCGGGATCTGCGGCTGCCACACCGATCAGCGAGACGACACCCTGACTTTGGTTATCTTCACAGCAGGCGGTCGCGCCAGCATGATTTGGCCAAAATCCGGAGCAGCCCTCCGGCTTCGTCAAGACGATGTTTTTCCCGGTTACGGCTTGTATCCTCTGCGATCCCGGTGCTGAACCATATGTGCTTTGGAGGTGACGATGAATTTGGGATTGCCGAAAGCGGAATGCCCGGAACAGGTCGGGTTGTCGTCGGTGCGGCTGCAACGGGCGGCTGATGTCATCCGCCATGATGTCGAGCATGGCCTGATCCCCGGTGCGGTGCTGGCGATCGCTCGCGCTGGCCGCATCGGTTATGCCGAAGCGTTCGGCTTTCGCGATCGCGAAGGCGGTGCGCAAATGCAGCTCGACGCGATCTTCCGCATTGCCTCGATGACCAAGCCGATCACCTCGGTCGCAGCGATGATGCTTTCGGAAGAAGGCAAGCTCGAAATCGCGGCGCCGGTCGCGGACTACCTGCCAGAATTCGCCGGCGTGACGGTCGGCACCGGGCGCACCAAGGCGCAGCGCACGATGACCGTGCAGGATCTGCTGCGCCACACCTCCGGTCTGACCTATGCGGCATTCGGCGACTCGCCGGTGCAGATGATCTGGCGCGATGCGAAATTGATGGATGACGGGCAGACCAACGCCGAACTGACCGCCAAGCTCGCAAAACTGCCGCTGATGTCCGAGCCGGGTACGACGTGGGAGTACAGCATGTCGACCGACGTGTTGGGCCGCGTCGTTGAGGTCGCCTCGGGCCGGTCGCTGGCGCAGTACTTCGAGGAGTGCATCCTCGGGCCGCTCGGGATGGCCGATACCGGGTTTGCCGCGACCGGCGAGAAGGCGCACCGCGTCGCCGAACCGCAAACCGACCGCGCCACGGGCGCACGGCCCCCGATGCGCCATGTCGCAAAGCCGGTCAACTGGCATTCCGGCGGCGGCGGCGCGGTGTCGACCGCTGCGGATTATTTGCGCTTCTGCCAGATGCTGCTGAATGGCGGCGAACTCGACGGCGTGCGCCTGCTGGCGCCGAAGACCGTAGCGCTGATGAGCGCCGACCATTTGCCACCGCATGTCGAATACGGCGACACAACCCGCTCGCGGTTCGGCGCGCTCGCGCCGGTGCCGGAGATGGGTTACGGCTTCGGCCTCGGCTTTGCCGTGCGCACGCATCAGGGACGCTCGCCGGTGCCGGGCTCGGTCGGCGAATATTTCTGGGGCGGCGTGACCGGCACCTATTTCTGGATCGACCCGCAGGAGCAGATGATCGCCGTGCTGATGCTGGCCGCACCTGACCAGCGCCTGCATTACCGTTATCTGACACGGCAACTTGTCTACGCCGCCCTCACCCGCCCCCGCGGCGGCCGCTATCGCTGAACCGCCGGGCGCGACGGCGCTGAGGCGGTCGCGCCTCGGCGTCCAATCATGTATTCAGCGCGCGACGCCGATTTCGGCGACAATCTCGAACGACCGTTTGCGCTTTTCGTGGTCGAAGATATTGGCTGTCACCATCAATTCGTCGGCGCCGGTGCGGCCGACGAAATCATCGAGACCGCGCCGTATCGTTTCCCGGCTACCGACGATCGCACAAGCCAATGCGTCGTCGAGCATTGCGCGGGCATACGGATCAAGCCGTGCATCGAAATCTGCAACCGGCGGCGGCAACCGGCTCGGCCGACCACTGCGAATGTTCAGAAACGACTGGCGCAGCGACGAATAGAGAAAGCCTGCCTCTTCGTCGGTATCGGCCGCGATGACGTTGACGCCGAGCATCACATTCGGCGCGGCAAGTTGGGCCGACGGGCGAAAGCGGTCGCGGTAAATCGCGACCGCCTCGGTCATCGAACCCGGCGCGAAATGCGATGCGAATGCGTAAGGCAGCCCGAGATAGGCCGCCAACTGCGCCCCAAATGTGCTGGAACCGAGGATCCAGACCGGCACGTTAAGTCCGGCACCCGGTACGGCTTGCAGCGCCTGACCGGGCTGCACGGGCGCAAAATAGGCCATCAGTTCGACAACGTCTTGCGGGAACTGGTCCGGTCCGGCCTGCAGATTGCGGCGCATCGCGCGCGCCGTCAGCTGGTCCGACCCCGGCGCTCGGCCGAGCCCCAACTCCACCCGCCCCGGATGCAGCGCCGCCAGCGTGCCGAATTGTTCCGCGATCAACAGCGGGGCGTGGTTCGGCAGCATGATGCCGCCGGCGCCGATACGGATTCGGCTGGTGCCGGCCGCGACATGCGCCAGCGCCACCGCGGTCGCGGCGCTGGCGATCCCCGGCAGGTTGTGATGCTCGGCCATCCAGTAGCGCCGATAACCCAGCGCCTCGACATGCCGCGCGAGGTCGAGCGAATTGCGCAGCGACTGTCCGGCATCGCCGCCTTCAACGATCGGGGAGAGGTCGAGAACCGAAAGCGGGACCATGTGATGTACGTCCTTCGAGACCGCCGCGCGGCGGCGCGCCTTGCGGTAACGGCAACATTTCCCGCTGGATGCGTTTTATTTCGGATCGGGCCAGCGGGAATCTTGTGCAACATAGTCGGCGGAGCGGATTGCGGTGGCGAGTTCGGCCGGGTTGGCCATCGCCGGCTTTGCGCCGCCCTTGAGACCGGCGAGCGCGGCGCGCACCGCATGCACCGACGCCGCCAGGATGTCTTGCGGATACACGACGATCTTGATGCCGATACGCTGTAATTCGGCATCGTTCGGCATGAAATGCTTGCCGGCCGGCGAGGTCACCGCGAGCGCCGGCTTGCCGTTGCAGGCCTCGATGCCGGTGCGCATCTCGGCCTCGGATTGCGGCGAATCGAGAAACAGGATATCGGCACCCTCGGCGGTAAACGCCTTGATCCGCGCCAGCGCCTCATCGAAGCCGCGCGAGGTGCGTGCGTCGGTGCGGGCGAGCAGCAGGATGCCGGCTTCGCGGCATGCTTCCGCGGCGGCGCGGCAGCGCAGGATCGCGGCGTCGCGCTCGACGACCAGCTTGGCACCGCCATGTCCCAAGGGACGCGGCCAGATCTTGTCCTCGATCAGCACCGCCGCGGCACCGCGGCGGGCATAGGCGCGGACCACTTTCTGCACTGCCAGGGCATTGCCGTGGCCGGTATCGCCATCAGCCAGCCACAACACCTTTGGCGCCGCCGCAATGCAGGTTTCGACGGTGTCGGTCATCTCGGCGAAGCTCACCAGGTCCATGTCGGGCATTGCGAGGCGCATCGCCGACACACTGGAACCTGAGATGAACGCCGTTTTGAACCCGGCTTCCTCGATCAGGCGGGCGCCCATGCCGTCGCCGCAGCCCGGCATAACCTGCAGTCCTGGCCGATCGAGCAACGCCTTCATCGCAGCGGCTTGTGGTTGCATGTGGTGTCCTTCCCTTAATGGTCGTTCACGTTGCCGCGGGCCGTGACCGTAAGCACCGCCGCGCCGTAGCGGTCGAGTTTACTGCGGCCGATGCCAGGAATGTCGGCCAGTGCGTCAAGCGTCGGCGGGCGGCGGCGCGCCACCTCGATCAGCGTCGCATCGTGGAAGATCACGTAGGGCGGCAATTCCTGACGGCGGGCTTCCGCAAGACGCCAGGCGCGCAGCGCATCCCATAAGGACTGCGCCGCCGGGTCGAGCGCCATGTCGCCCGCCGTCTTGGCCTTGCGCCGGCCGCCACGCGGGCGCGCCTGTTCGGTACGGAAGCGCAGTTCGCGGCTGCCGCGCAGCACCTCCGGCGCATTCGGCGCCAATGCCAGCCCGCCATGCCCTTCCGGATCCGGCTGCAAATAGCCTTGTGCGACGAGCTGCCGAATGACCGACAGCCAGCCGCTATTGTCGAGTTCGGCGCCGACCCCGAACGTCTTGAGCTCGTCGTGGTGAAAGCGCTTGACGCGTTCGGTCGCGTTGCCCAGCAGCACATCAACCAGATGATGCGCGCCAAAGCGCTGGCCCGTGCGGTAGACCGCCGACAGCACCTTTTGCGCCGCGATGGTACCGTCCCAGCTCGCCACCGGTTCGCGGCAATTGTCGCAGTTTCCGCAGGGCGGATGCTCGCGCTCGCCGAAATATCCCAGCAAAATCTGGCGGCGGCACGACACTGTCTCGCAGAAACCGATCAGCGCTTCGGATTTCTGGCGCTCGATGCGGCGCTGGCGTTCGTCGATATCGGCGGATTCGGTCAGCCGACGCAAATTCATCACGTCAGCGATGCCATAGGTCATCCAGGCATCGGCCGGCAGCCCGTCACGACCAGCGCGACCGGTTTCCTGGTAATAGGCCTCAAGGTTTTTCGGCGCGTCGAGATGCGCGACAAAGCGGACATTTGGCTTGTCGATACCCATGCCGAAGGCGACCGTCGCAACAACGATGATGCCTTCCTCGCGCAGAAAGCGCTCCTGGTTATGCGCTCGTATCTCGCTCGTCAGCCCGGCGTGGTAGGGCAACGCCTCACGGCCGTGGCCGCTGAGCCATTGCGCGGTTTCCTCGACCGCCCGGCGGGTCAGGCAATAGACGATGCCAGCGTCGCCGGCGTGCTCGTCGTTCAGAAAGCGCAACAAATCCTCGCGCGCACTGCGCTTTTCAACCACGCGATAGAACAAATTGGGCCGGTCGTAGCCGGCAGCGAACAGGCGCGCCTCTTCAAGGTGAAGCCGGTCGGCGATGTCCCGTCGGGTCGGCTCGTCCGCCGTCGCGGTCAGCGCCATCAGCGGGATGTCGGGAAATTCCTGCTTCAGCACCCCGAGCGACTGGTAGTCGCGGCGGAAATCATGGCCCCATTGCGAGATACAGTGCGCCTCATCGATCGCAAACAGCGCCACCCGGCAATGCCGCAGCATGTCGAGACAATGCGGCATCATCAGACGTTCAGGCGACACATAAAGCAGGTCGAGCGCACCGTCGCGAGCAGCCCGCTCGATGGCGCCGGCCTCGCCCGGCGGCAGCCCTGAGTTCAACGCGCCGGCCCGCACGCCGGATTGGCGCAGCGCGTCGACCTGATCCTTCATCAACGCGATCAGCGGCGATACGACGACGCCAAGACCCGGCCGCAGCAATGCCGGAAGCTGATAGCATAGCGACTTACCGCCGCCGGTCGGCATCAGCACAATAGCGTCGCCGCCGTCGGTGACGTGCTCGATGATCTCCTGCTGCTGCCCGCGAAACGTGGCGTAGCCGAAGACCCGCCGCAATACAGCTAGCGGCGCTTGCAGGTCGTCTTCGCTCACCGTACCCCCACCACCTCGATCATCGGCCCGGGCTTGCCCGGCATATCCCGTGCCCCCGACATGCGCGCATACGAGTACGGGCACGACGGGAAATTTGCCGGCGCACCATACATGAGCGCCGTCAGCCTTCGTCTAAGAGAACGACGGTAACGCGAAATTAACTGGCGTTCCCAGGGGGGATTCGAACCCCTGTTGCCGCCGTAACAGACTTGCATAATTACGGTCATGGATCTTGGTCATGCCGATACACAAATGGTTGAGATGTACTACTGTCATCTAACGACCAGCTATATCCGTGAATCGATTCGATCCGTGGAGCCGTTGGCAACCGGCGAGCGGCAAAATGTCGTGCCTCTCACCGCTTCGCGGTAAGCTGGAGTACTATTTCCGTAGGCGATAACCGGTTTCAAACATCCAGGCAATTACCCCGACAGCGGCAACGCTAAAGGTCGCTATCATCACGACGCTGGTCGTGAGGCTAACATCGCCGTGCTCGTAGAAACTCCAGCGAAAGCCGCTGACGAGATAGACGACCGGATTGATGAGCGACACTTGACGCCAGAATGGCGGAAGCATGTTGATCGAATAAAAGCTGCCGCCAAGGAAGGTCAACGGTGTGACAACCAGCAAGGGAATTAGTTGTAGCTTCTCAAAGCCGTCGGCCCAGATACCGATAATGAAACCCATGAGACTAAAGGTAACGCTGGTCATCACCAGAAAAAACACCATCCATACAGGATGCAGGATATGCATCGGAACAAAAAAAGCTGCCGTCACCAGAACGATGATGCCGATAATCACCGACTTGGTGGCCGCAGCGCCGACATACCCCACAATGATCTCTCCGGAAGAGAGCGGTGCGGACAGGATCTCATAAATCGTGCCCGTGAAGCGCGGGAAATAAATACTGAAGGAAGCATTCGATATGCTTTGTCCCAACACGGTCAACATAACGAGGCCAGGCACAATAAAAGCTCCGTAAGACACACCATCGATATCCTGAATGCGCGATCCAATAGCCGTGCCGAAAACGATGAAGTACAGTACGGTCGAAATGACGGGTGACGCGATACTTTGTCCCAGCGTGCGCAATGTGCGGGCCATTTCAAAATTATAGATTGCCACGGTGCCGCGGTAATTCATCACGCGCCCACCAGTTGGATAAAGATTTCTTCGAGGCTGCTTTGGCGGCTCTCGATTTGTTTTGGACGAATGTCATTTGCTTTCAGACGTTCGATGAAGTCTGAAATATCGTGCGTGCCCTGGCGTGCGTTATACGTATAGATGAGCTTGCTGCCGTCTTCGGCTCTCGTCAGATCATAAGCAGCCAAGCTGGCAGGAACTTCGGTAATGGGCGCCCGCAACGTAAACACCATTTGACTCTTGCCCATTTTTTGCATCAAGGCGTCTTTGGTCTCGGTGAGAATCAACTGCCCTTTGTTGATCACGCCGATACGGTCGGCCATTTCTTCCGCTTCTTCGATATAATGGGTGGTCAAAATGACCGTAACGCCCGTTTCCCTAAGGGCGCCGACCTGGGCCCACATCGATTTGCGCAATTCCACATCCACACCAGCCGTGGGTTCGTCGAGAAACAAAACGTCCGGCTCATGCGACAGCGCCTTGGCGATCATCACACGCCGTTTCATGCCTCCCGAAAGGCGGCGAATTTCCTCGTCCTTTTTATCCCAGAGAGAAAGGCTTTTTAGCGTTTTCTCGACATAAGCCGGATTGCGGCGCTTGCCGAATAACCCGCGACTGAAGCTCACCGTGTTCCAGACAGACTCAAACGCGTCTGTGGTCAACTCTTGCGGCACGAGGCCAATTGCGGCACGGGCGGCGCGATAATCCGTTCTGTTGTCATGCCCGCAGACGAGGATACGGCCGCTACTGGGTTGCACAATGCCGCAGACCGCGTTGATGAGGGTTGTCTTGCCGGCACCGTTGGGGCCGAGCAAGGCGAAGATTTCACCCCGCTTTATTTCCAGATTGATACCCGCGAGGGCCTTAAATCCATTCTCGTATGTTTTGTTGAGTGAGGAAATAGCGATAGCGCTACAGCTTAACATTATTGCCTTTCACGAAACTCGGATATAAGGTGGTCACGCGGAACCATATTGCCAAGAGCATTGGGCTCCGTTAAACATCATCTTGAATAGAAAGCGTACCGAAGGAGAAACCTACGAATTTTGATTTTTCTAAACACGACTAGCGCATTGAATCCAATGACGAAGCCCCGGCGATATGTTTCGTGGATTGCGTCAATGCGTGGGATAAAGCCGGACGAGCGCGCGCCGCCACTCGATTCTCCGCTAGAATGGCATTCAATATCAAAACTCCATTGTTCGCTAATAACCACGGTTAGGAGCGCGCTCCCTATTCATCGTATCAATTTGGCAACGCGCGTTCATCTACGGCATCGGGCCGCGGGTAGCGAGTGCGGGTTCGGACGGATAGCCGGGTTACCCTGTAGGCGCCTGACGAGGACGTCACGCTGAAGGGCTGATCTCCGTCCTAGCCTTTGGTGGGTCCCACCTTTGGTGGGGTCCCCCTCTCCCTTTTCAGCCGAGACTCCAATGCATGGCTGGTCTACACTAGACGCAAGGCCCAAAATTAAAGGGCCATCCGAACAGGAGGAGCGCCATGGGTCCGCTTGCGGTTCCGGCGGCAATGGCCGATGCCCATTGCCATCCGCATCGTCCAACTCGCCGCCAGTTGCTCGCGGCGACCGTTGCACTCAGTGCGACGGGCCTGCCGAGACTTGCCAAGGCTGCCGCGCCGGCCGGGCAACTGACCTACGGGGTTCACGTGTCGCTCGCTCCGACCTGGTTCGATCCAGCAGACACGCAGGGCATCATCACCCCGTTCATGGTGTTGTACGCACTGCATGATGCCATGGTGAAGGCGATGCCTGGTAAAGCGCAGGCGCCGTGCCTTGCCGAGGAATGGAATGCCGCTAAAGACGGCCTCAGTTACGATTTCACGATCCGCAAGGGGGCGCTGTTCCATAATGGCGATCCCGTCACTGCCGACGACGTGAAATTCTCGTACGAGCGGTACCGGGGTACGTCTCATGACCTGATGAAGAGCCAACTCGACGCGATCGAAGTGCTCGATCCGTCTCATGTCCGTTTCAAATTGAAAAAACCCTGGCCCGATTTTTTAAGCTTTTATTCGAGTGCCAGCGGGGCGGGGTGGATTGTCCCGAAGAAATACGTTGAGAAGCTTGGCGACGACGGCTTCAGGAAAAATCCGGTCGGGGCTGGGCCCTACAAATTCGTGTCGTTCAACCCGGGTCAGGAACTCGTACTCGAGGCGTTCGAGGGCTACTGGCGCAAGACGCCAAGCGTCAAGACTCTGGTGATGAAGGTGATCCCCGATGAGGCGACGCGCACCGCCGCACTGAAACGCGGCGAAGTCGATATCGCCTATTCGATCCGCGGCGAACTAGCCGAAGAGGTGCAGAAGACGCCCGGCTTGGCGTTGAAGCCGGTCGTTTTGCAGGCACCGAATTGGCTCTATTTCCCCGAGCAATGGGATCCTAAATCGCCCTGGCACGATGTCCGGGTGCGGCAGGCCGCAAATCTCGCGATCGATCGCGAGGGCATGAGCAAGGCGCTGTTTCTCGGCCACTGCAAGACGACCAACAGCATCATCCCATACACATTCGACTATTACTGGCAGCCCCCTGCCGCCAGATATGATCCGGCGGCAGCGAAGAAATTGATGGCCGACGCCGGCCACGCCGGCGGGTTCGACGCCGGCCTTTTCTATTGCGACAGCTCGTATTCGAACATGGCCGAGGTCTCGCTGAATAATTTGGCTGAGATTGGTATTCAGGTGAAATTGCAACCGATCGAGCGTGCCGGTTTTTTTGGCGGCTATGGCAACAAAAAGTACAAACGCGGCATCATCCAGGCAGCGAGCGGCGCATTCGGCAACGCCGCAACGCGACTCGCCGCCTTTGTCGTCAAGGACGGCGCCTACGCCTATGGCAGCTATCCCGATATCGACGAACTCTATCCGCAGCAGGCCGACGAACTCGATCATGAGAAGCGGACTGGAATTCTCGACAAAATGCAGCAGCTGGTACACGACAAGGCGATCTATGCCCCGATCTGGCAGCTGGGCTTCATCAACGCAATCGGGCCGCGAGTCGGGGAATCATCGTTCGGAGCCATCCCTGGTTTCGCCTACACCGCGCCGTTCGAAGATTTGACTCTCAAAGGATAATCAGCGGCATGAAGCGTTACATACTCAAGCGTTCCGGCTATTGCTTGCTGTCGCTGATCCTATTGTCCCTGACCATCTTTTTCTTCGTGCGAGTGACCGGCGATCCCGCGTTGTTGCTCGTCGAACCGGGCGCCAGTGATGCCGATATAGCCGCAATCCATCACCAATTCGGTCTCGACCGGCCGATTTGGGTGCAATATGGCCTGTTCGTCTGGGCATTGCTGCATGGCGATCTCGGCCAGTCGTTTTATTACCAGACGCCGGTCATGGAGCTTTACCTGGACCGGCTGCCGAATTCGCTGCTGCTCGCCGGTGTCGCGATGGGGCTTTCGCTGATCATCGGCATCCCGAGCGGGATTCTAGCCTCGGTGCGGGTCGGACGGTTCTGGGACAACGCCGGCAAGATCTTTTCCCTGCTCGGCCTGTCGCTGCCATCGTTTTGGGTCGGCCTCGTCTTGATCCTGGTGTTCTCCGTTTATCTCGGCTGGCTGCCGTCTTCCGGTGCCGGGGGGCCGCTGCATCTGATCATGCCGGCCTTCGCCCTGGGCTGGTATTTCGCCGCCTCTCATATGCGGCTAACCCGCTCGTCGATGCTTGAAGTGCTGGGTTCGGAATACGTCAAGCTGGCGCGTTTGAAGGGACTCCCTGAATCGCTTGTCATCGCCAAGCACGCCTTCAAGAACGCGCTGATCCCGGTCCTGACGCTTGCCGGCATCAACCTCGTGATCATGGTCAATGTCGCCGTGGTGGTGGAGACCGTGTTCGCTTGGCCCGGCATCGGACGCCTGCTCTACGAGGGAATCAGCTTCCGCGACTTCCCGATCGTGCAAGGCGTCGTGCTCCTCGGCGGCGCGATGATTGTCGTCGTCAATCTCGTGGTGGATATCCTCTACGCCGTGATCGATCCCCGTATCCGGCTTGGGAGCTGAGTTATGAGCGCGCCCGCCGACGTTCTCCGTTTACTGTCGCGCCCCCCGCGTTTCGCGGCGCTTCGCGGCTTGGACCTGCGGAGTTTCCCGCTAATACCGGCGTTGATCCTGGTCGGAATCGCCCTCGTCGCGATTTTCGCCAACCAACTGGCACCGCACAATCCGGAGGTCGGGAGTTTGGCGGCGCGGTTCAAACCGCCCTTCTGGCTTAAGGGCGGCAGTACCGAGTACCTGCTCGGCACCGACCAGCTCGGGCGAGATGTGCTGTCCCGGCTGCTTTTTGGTGCGCGGGTGTCGGTAGTGGTGGGGATCACCGCTGTCGCGGTTGCCGGGGTGATCGGCACCGGCCTTGGAATTCTATCAGGTTATCTCGGCGGCTGGGTCGATCAGGTGATCATGCGATTGACCGACACCTGGTTGGCACTCCCCGCTTTGACGTTCGCGATCTTCCTCTCGGCGATCGCCGGCCCCAGCATGTGGAACATCGTGATCATTCTTGGGATCACTTACTGGACACGCTATGCCCGGGTCATCCGTGGCGAGGTACTGTCGCTGAAAGAGCGCGAATTCGTGCGGCTGGCGATCGTCGCAGGCTGCTCGAAATGGACGATCATGCGGCGGCATATCCTGCCCAATGTGATCAACTCGGCGATCGTGCTCGGCACGCTGATGATTGGTGTCGTGATTATCACCGAGGCGACATTGTCGTTTCTTGGCGTCGGTGTGCCGCCGCCCCAGCCTGCCTGGGGGCTGATGCTGTCCGACGGCAAGCAGGGGCTGATGGTCGGCTATTGGTGGCTGACCGTGTTCCCTGGGCTCTGCATCATGTTCATGGTGCTCTCGGCGAATTTGATGGGCGACTGGCTCCGCGTCAAACTCGACCCACAGCTGCGGCAACTCTGATGGCAGTTCCTCTCCTCGAACTTGACGGCCTTTCGACCCACTACGTCTCGTCCCGCGGCGCTCGTGTGGTCCGCGCGGTGGATGAGGTGTCGTTGCGGGTCGAAGCTGGTGAAACGCTCGGAATCGTCGGCGAGTCCGGCTCCGGCAAGAGCACACTTGCCCTGACCCTGCTTCGGGTACTGCCGCCCGCCGCGAGTATCGTTGGCGGTCGGATCATGTTCGAGGGCGAGGACCTCGTGACCAAATCGGACGAGGAGATGGAAAATATCCGCGGAAAGCGGATAGCGATGATCACGCAAGACCCGATGGCATCGCTGAACCCGCTGTTCACAATCGGCAACCAGGTGGCTGAACCGATCCAGGTGCATGAACATGCACCGCGCGCCACCGCCTGGGAGCGGGCGCGCGGGCTGTTGAAATCGGTACGCATCCCCTCGCCGGCCGCGCGGGTCCGGCAATATCCCCACGAGATGTCCGGCGGCATGCGGCAACGCATCGTCGGCGCCATCGGCATCTCGTGCGAACCGCGGTTGCTGATCGCCGACGAGCCGACGACCAGCCTCGACCTGACGATCCAGGCCCAGTACCTGAACCTGTTGCGCGAATTACAGCGGGCGCACGGGCTGGCGCTGATCTTCATCACCCACAATCTCGGCATCGTCGCCAAAATGTGCGATCAGCTGGCGGTTATGTATGCCGGGCGGCTGGTCGAATCCGGCCCGGTGTCGCGCGTCTTCAATGCGCCGGTGCATCCTTACACCCGCGCACTGCTGAACTCGATTCCGCGCATGAGCGACAGCGACCAACGCCTGATCGCGATCGAAGGGCAGCCACCCGACCTCTCCGCCTTGCCGCCGGGTTGCTCGTTCGCGGCACGCTGTCCGGATGTGCAACCGCGCTGCCACGAGGTCGCGCCGCCGCCCTTTGCGCCGGAAGACGGGCGGGTCGCGCGCTGCTGGCTCGCGGAACCCGGCGCCGAGGCAATAGCGTTGCGCGCAGTGGGAGCTGTCGCATGAGCCCCACCCCCGCCAATGGCCCCGTACCGGTGATCGAAGCCGTCGGTCTCGAAAAGAGTTTTTTTGCCCGACGCGGCTTGTTTGGCGGCGACCGCGGCATCGTGCGCGCGGTGGATGGCATCTCCTTCGCGATCGATTGCGGGCAGACGCTCGGCATCGTCGGAGAGTCCGGCTGCGGCAAGACCACCACGGCCAAGCTGGTGTTGGGGCTCGACGAGCCGACAGGTGGCGCCATCCGCTTCGAAGGCCGCGATCTGCGGACTCTAGACAGTGCCGGGCGGCGGAATTACCGCAAGTCAGTCCAAGCCGTATTTCAGGACCCGTACGCATCGCTAAACCCGCGCATGCGCATCAGCGCGATCATCGCCGAGCCGCTGGTGACCAACGAGTCATTGACGTCAGCCCGGCTACGCGAACGCATCGCCGAGTTGCTCGATATGGTCGGTCTCCCGAGGCACGCCGCCGATTTGTTTCCCCACGAATTTTCCGGTGGCCAACGTCAGCGCATCGCGATCGCGCGCGCCCTCGCCCTCTCCCCGAAAATGGTCGTGCTCGACGAGCCGGTATCGGCACTCGATGTGTCGATCCGCGCGCAAATTCTCAATCTGCTGCGCGACCTGCAGGATCGGCTCGGACTTTCCTACCTGTTCATCGCTCACGATCTTGCCGCGGTGGCGCATATGAGCCACATGATCGCGGTTATGTATCTGGGCCGCATCGTCGAAGTAGGCGAGGCCAAGTCACTCGCACGTGCGCCGATGCATCCTTACACAGAGGCGTTGTTTTCCGCCGCGCTGCCGAGCCACCCCGACGAACGCCGCGAGGAAATCATCCTCTCCGGCGAGATGCCGAGCCCCATCAACCCTCCCTCTGGGTGCAGCTTCCACCCGCGCTGCCCGCGCGCCATCGCGCGCTGCGCCGAAGACGTTCCGGCGCTGCGGGCGGTCGGCAACCGTACGCTTGCGTGCCATCTTATCGAGGGCGCAATGCCGGCTTTGGCCCGTACTGCTTGAGTGAGGGACGGTAGCTGGAGACGAAAAGCCCATCGCCGCCGCGCAGCTCCGCTTCTGTTTGAATAAGCTGTGCCGAGGGCGGCCCGCGGGACAAACGCACAGACCGCAACGCATCCCGCCCGCGCGAGCGGGTTCCTTCTTGGGCTACAATACCGGCCTTTCTCCACATCGGTGAGTGACCAAGACGCGCGTTGGATAGTGCGCAATCGGCCAGCATAGGTGGGGCCTTGCCGGTGATCCCGGAAAAGTGGAAATCCAACGTGGAGTGTCCCCTTTTGCAAGCGGCACCTGCGTATCGCTTTAAGGCAGCAGCGGACACACCAACTACAGGTTGAGAACACATTAAAATGTTGCATTCCCTTTGTTGTGTTCACTTGCTGGGTTTGATGCTCAGCCGGTGCGGCATTCGCAACCATGCCACCGATTCAGGTATTGGGGACGGCTTGTCCTGGCGCCAATGACGCGGGTACCCGCGTTTCAGGTTTTGCGGAGAGGTTCGTCGCCGGACACGGTGCCCATTGCGCACGGCGGCAGCTTGGCGATTTGGCCGGCGAATCTTCTCGTAGGGCAGCGTGGGCCGGCCAGCCTGTCAGATGGCGACCGACAACGGCACCAGCCACGCTTCAGTCTACCGCGGGGTCCGGTGCATTTTTTTATAGCGATTTCGCCAGCATCACATGATACTCGGCGACCTCGTGCGGGCCTCAACTAACTCACCGATGCCAGCCACAGTAAAGAGTCGGTTCCGGACGATACCGACACGCAACTTCATCTTAGAGCCTGTCCGGGAACATCATGTTGGACTACATAATTTCGCAATATCGGCTGGGTCGATTGCGAGCCGCAGGAAGGCAAACGTCTTGAGGTTTTCCCAATCCTCGGGCAACCTGCGGCAGCGGTTGAGCCAAGCGAAGGTGCGTTCGACGATCAAGTGCTTGGGCAAACCGATCGTAAACCCCCAGTTTTCCCGCGTTCACATTGGCGGCACCCCCATCAGCCACCTTTCTTGAATCAAGACCAATTCCTCATAATCAACATATCCGTAGATAGATACTTAGAGGGCTAAATGGACGTTCTGAAGCTAATTGAATCAGCCAAAACTGAATGCTGGAAGATCGACATCGATGAAGTTGGCGATGTTCCCACGATGCTTCGGCCAGGCGAACGCAAAATGCTCCATTATTTTGCGAAAAATATGGATTTTGATGGTTGCGTGGTCGATGCTGGCGCTTTCTGCGGAGGTTCCACTATCTCGCTAGCGTCCGGTTTGGCGCGAAATTCTAATAAAACGACTATACATAGCTATGACATGTTTGTTGCGCCAAATGACAACTACTCTCTCCGTCTCCTCGGCCACAACCGCAAGCCCGGAGACGATGTACTTGATATTGTTAAAGAAAATCTTGGAGAATACATAAGGTTTATCGAATTTCACCAGGGCGACTTTACCTACAAGGAGCCGCCGGATTGCGCTATTGACTTGCTATTTATTGACCTTGCAAAAACATGGCGATTGAATAGGGTGATACAAACAAAATTCTTCGGCCGTTTACGCCCGGGTCGCTCGATTGTCGTCCAACAAGATTTTAATTTCCATGGCGCGCCATGGGTAAATATACTGATGCAATATTTTTCTGATTATTTCGAACGGGTCCTTGATGTCGCATGCTCTCGTGTTTTCTTCTACAAAAAAGAACTACCTCAAGATTTATTGCGGATCGATTTGGAAAGGCTGCCGACGCAAACCAAACTTGAATTGATTGAATTAAGTGCGCTAGCTACTCCTCATGAAGGTGCAAAATTCACCTGCAGGCAAGGTAAGGCTTGGATTTTGTTTCAGGAGTGCGGCGCCGAGACGGCTTGCTCATATTTGGATGAGATTAGAGATCAACAACCCTGGGGTGGTGCTTCGCATACGGACAGCCTAAAGACGGTATTCCAAAATCTTAGGGACCTCGACGGGTATAATGCTTATTTCGCAAATTTCTTTTCAAGAATGAGCAGCGGGTCTGCGTCAGATCGGTCAACAAAATAGAAGCACGCTGGGGGCCAAGAACCAGGCAGGTCTGGTTGACCGTAGCTGGCCGCCGCTTGTTGCCCGACCCCGCCAGACAAGGTTAAGCAGATTGTAGAGTTGCGCTGCCGTCGCTGGACTGGCGCGCAGATCGCCCCGATCTTAGCCCGGTGCCGCATCGTCGAGCCCGATCTATGGGATCGCGACCGCCTCGATCTGGTCGACCCGGCCTAGACGGCTTCACCGCCATCGTGGACTCCGATACGGCCAGTCCTCGTGTTCTCCAATCTGGACCGCCTCCGATAATAGCGCGAAATCTGCGACTCCGGCTCGGACGAACTCGAAGAGGATTGCACCGAAATCGGGCTGTTCTTCCGCAACGGCCGACCACGCCATCCTGAGAAAGCGCGTCGCGACTGATCAGCTGCCTTTGCCTCTCCCACCGACAACCTGTTGAGCCGCCGCAACTATAGCACCATTGCGCCGCTGCCCGGGTTTAATCCGCAGCCTTCCTGAGCCACATGGCTCCGCCCGGCGAACGTAGAAAATACGATCTGGCCGGTTCGGGAGCCCTGTCAACCTCTTGGTGGCAAAGCATGAAAAACGCGTCGCTAAAGAACTCCATAGTAAAGTTCTTATTATATTGCAGGAACGCACGCAAGCCATAGAGTTCATTCCAAGAATACCCGCGATTGAATATCCACCCTTCAGGATATTCGAATGGCCAGAAAGTGTCATGAAAATGGATGTAAACACCGTTGCGAATGCGGGGCAAAATTTCGAAGAGTTCGTAATTGACATCGCTACCCGCCTTCATGACGTGGGTGGAATCAATAAAAAGAATATCCCCTTCCTGTAGCGCATCGAATGTCTCCAATGGCACCTCTTGAAGGTTTTTACTGATCAGCTTGTATTTAGATAGATCACCTTCAGTCAACAAGGCTATCAGACGCTCAGGATACGGATCAATAAACGTTATTTCAGTGCTTAATGACGATATTTCAATTTGATCTAGCATGCATGCCGAGGAAAAGCCGGAACCGATTTCAATAATGCGTCTCGGTTTGAGATGGCTGATCATCCCGCAAAGTACCACAGCATCACCATAACTATAAACCGGATTGTCGAGGTAAAACCGCCTTCCAGGTGTGGAATTAGAAGGAAAAGAAAGGCTCGCGCTGGCGATTTGTTGCCAAAGCGCTTTTTGATGTTCTATATTCAAATCGATAGCCGGAGCTGACTGCAAGGACGCTCGATTAGCGCGTAATAGCGCAGGATCCAGGGTGGCAGGATCGACCACTGGGGAATAGTAGTGCCCGGCGGGGTGCCCTGGCACGACACCATTTTTCTCCAAAAACTCCTTCGATTTAGCGAAGTCCCGTAAAAGGATCGGAATTGAATCTAGATCCACGCATTTTTCACCCCAATACTTTAATTCGTTCGGTCGCGGCTCCCTATTGAGAAAAAGGCGGTAAAGAGAAGTTATAATTGAAATTTGAACGTTCATCTTCCACCTCCAGACTTTAAAGTCAACACGCGCCAAGTAGGCTTATCAGCTTCACCAGATGCGGCCTTTTCTCAATCAGTTATCAAATTGTAGTCGGTTAGATCCCCTTCGTAAAGCAATATGGGGCGCCTACCGACCGAGTTGTGCAGTGGACGGCCTTGAAGAACATGGTCGAATTGGCCAGGAAGTAGTCGCGCGAGCGGAATAAGGAAGGGAGCCATCGGCGGCGCACCCTGCCATATTGAGCCTGGCTAGCGCGTTGACACAGACGTAGGATTCGCAACAGGTAGGAATCCCGCGATACTCCCGGCATGGCACAGACCATCTGTATTCTCCTCGGCGACGACGATCGCATGCGACTGGCTTCGATCGCCGTCGGTCGCGACCCACCACAGAAACACGTCAACTCGGATCGTTCTTTTATCGGCTGGGCGCCTGCCGGTGCTGGCGGTGGCGCGCCAGACCGACGCCAGCCGGCCGGCAGTCTGGCGATGGCAGCAGCGCTTCGCCGGGCAGGGTCTGGACGGGCTGTTTGCGCGACAAGACGCACAAGCTCGGCAAGAACCGCCGCCGCCGGCGACCCGTGTTCTAAAATCGCGGCGCTGCCGTGCCGCAAGCCGCCCCGACAGGCTGCTCAACCATCCGGGACTTTGGATCCCCTCGGGGCGTCGCATCAGGATCTGGGACTACTTTTAGCAAGCCGGGACGAGGCTTATTCCTGGCCCCCTGACCGAAATCTTGAATGCGACCTGCCATAAGGCTGCATCGCAGGCTTGCCAAGCGGACCGCGATTAAAGAACGGAGGGCCGATATCGGAGTCGACCTAGCCTCGGCAGGGGAACACGGTTGTCCGCACCGCCGCCAACGAAGCCGACATCAATCAGACAGCGGCGCTCCTGCACGACCAGGCGCAGAATGTCTTCGCCGATGCCGGCTACACAACAGCGGCTAGCGGTGGGAACTTGCGGACTGCGACGTCGCCCGAAACATTGCGATCAAGCGCGGCATCGTCAACGCATTACCCAAGGGCTCGCGAAATTGGGATGCTGTGAAACGGGCGCTGTCACAGGCGCGAGTCTGGGTCGCAACCTCCGTTGCACTTCATCAAGAACCCGTTCCGATCGAAAAGCTGAGCGCAGCCGTTAACAACTGCTCTAACGATTACCTGCTTGTCCGGATGCTTCAATGGCTACGCACCTGCCACATAGCTGCTGAAAAACATTATTTTGACGATGGCTAGCCACACTGGCATGATAACTTGATCCCGCCGGGTAGCGAATTAAGTGAAGAGAAAAATCGATCATGAAGATATTGCATATTTCGGTTCCAAAAAACGGAGGGACGTTCATTGCAAACCATCTCGCGTGCAACTTCAAACCGGATCAATGTTTTATTGTCGATCTCCATAACGTCTCGCTGGATTCCTTTCTAAAGGATGCTGATCGGATCACCGAAGAGTTCAGCCTTGTCGCCGGACACATACCATTTCGGTTCGTAGCACCGTTCGCGAAACGCTTTGATATGATTGTTTCTTCCTATCGGGATCCATGGAGCAGGGCATGGTCGGCATTCAAATATATTACACACCAGGACCCAAAATGGAACCATCTTCGTCCTCGTTCGGCGGAGGATACCGCCGAAAACTTCAGCCGGTTCATTGAAGATTACTTTGTCTCAAACAGGTTCACGCGCAACAATCAATGCGGATATCTGGGGGAAGATAATCGCCCAGAGTCGGCGCTGATGAATATTGCGCAGTATCGTATACGAATGCTGTGGTGTGGCTCTCTCAAAGAAGATATAGAGAAACTCTTTTTTGCAGAAAAATTACGCTTAAAGCAAAATGCACCCAAGAACGAGGCCGACGACGCCCCTGTCGTCGTGCGGCGCGGCCAGTATCCGCTTATTGATGATCGCATAGATTATTGGTTTGCTGGTGATTCCGCCCTTTGCGCGACGCTAAGAGGTTGTTAATGTCGTGACGCTTTGATTGGAGTTTCTTAGATTGTTACGACTGACTCAATTTCTCTTTTCTCTTTCGCTAGGTTGCTGGCTGCTGGCACAGAACTTGGCTCGCAAGATGCGCCTGTAGACAGGGCTATTGCGGCTCCGTTGTCAATGAGTCGGCAGGTTTAAATTTCCTCACCGCCAATTGCCGACTATGTCCGAACTCCCGATTTTGCCAGGCTTCCATCGAATCGGTGGCGCACGATGTCGCTGCACTTGAGAAAGCGGTTCGCCAGGTGTTTCCGGAAATCGAAATTGGGAACATTGAACCCGCGTGATCTCTTTAAAATTGGGAGCTAAACTACACGCTCGAGCGGGGCGAACCGCCTGACGATATGCAGGTGACGAGAGGTCGCACCGGATAAGCTGATGCGGCCTCGTACATAGCAGACAAGTCATGATGCGTCGGGCGTGGTCACTTCAGTGAGGGTATTACCCAAAATTGCTACCTTCTGCCTCCAGAGGCTCGTCCCATTTCTTCTGCCAGTATGGAAGCAGGAGCTCTCTATTTTGTTCATAGAGAATTTCCGCCGATTGGGGGAAGCGTGTTTTTGCCTTCGACAAAATATGAAAAATCCGGCGTTGCGATCGTCGTCGTTGTAAAGAAGTAAATTCACGCAATTGTGTCAGATCGCCACTCAGGCACAAACTTACCAGCTGTTCTATAAAACTAGATCCTGCAAATAAATCTATGGTCTCATGGCCAATGTTAGGAGCGCGAACTGGAATTATTTTGGCGTTTTCATCAGCGTTTTCTAAAATTCTTTCAACGTTCCAGCTGTCTTCCTGAACCTTTGGATCATAAAATAGAAATATACGCCCTGACATATCGTGCGATTTTATCGACATATTTATATTAACCGCAGGATTGAAATGCTTAATTAACCTTCTATCGTGCGGAAATACATCATTGGGATCGATGGAGTATTGGGGAGATAAAGAAATAACGCAGGACGCGGCGAGATGGCGGCTAAATTTAACAGCTCCATATCCTCCCATCGAGAATCCATATAGAACTATATTCTTGTATGGGCGCAATAATGGGTTGAGGATACTCAGCGTCCACTCTATATCGGCACTTGGAAACCAACAATTTCTTTTGCATACGAGACCTATTGCTGCATACCCAGCCTTTTCGATCGCCATTCTTCCCCAAAAATCTTCGTCCGATGGGTAGTCCATATGCGCGAACGAGACGATTACCGTGTCCGACGGCATCGTTAAGTTAGCGCGAAGGCAGACGTTGTCTGTTTCGAAGTCCGGCTTAGCAATCAAGGTTTTGCTCTCGGCAACATCGAGTCAACCACGACAGTTTTGCTCTTAGATGGCCGTTTAACCAATCTGTCACCTTATCCCGACCAGACAGGGCACTGCAACCAACCGAGTGGTAGCGTGCGGAAAACCGACGTGCGCGCCCCTTTGCCCGCAGTCGTACAAAATCCGGCGCACATCAGCGGGGAAGGTATAGAACGGGACGATTTTCACTCCAGGCACGCCGCCAGCTCTGGCTGATTGCCGGGTATTTCCCGACGCAGAAACGGTCATCGAAGGGCTTATCAGGGCGCCGGCGACAGCGTCGATGGCCCGATAAATATCGTTGAGTGCAGCCGCCGGCGGTTCGCGGAAAGCGGCGCTGAAGCTTGCCGGGCGGTCGCGCGACACCGCCAGTTCGACTTGGCCGGGGTCGGTGATGACCGCCTTCTTGCCATAACCGTTACGCCGGTTGTCTGGATCCTCGCCGACGAGATGATGGTCCATCTCGGCGTTGAGAACCCGTTTGACCAGCGCCTTCTTCAGATCGTCGTTGAGCCAATCGGTCAACTTCGACGACATTCAGCGTTTCTTCAGCATTCTCATGCTCGGGAGCGGCTCCAGGCTGACCACACGACGCTACAGGCGCCGTAGCGATACTCTCAATTAGCTGCTCCCACCGATCGACTACATGGGAATAGGCATACTTCCCTACGTCGAGCCGCCCACGCTGACCCATTGCCAGCCGCACGTCCTCGTTCTCCATCAGAGATGCAAGACCTTCGGCCAGGCTGCACCCGTCCTCATCGGTCGACACGAGCAGGCCATCAATCGTGTCTCTGATCAGCTCGTTCGCTCCATTGCAATCCGCGTATCCTATACACGGGAGCCCTGCCATTTTCGCCTCTAAGATGACAATGCCGAAGCCCTCAAACGCCGACGGCAACGCGAATATCGAAGCCCTCACATACTCGCGCATTATCCCGTCACTGACACCCCGCAACGCGACTACCGCGTTTAGTTTCAACTCACTTATCAATTCTTCGAGTCTTATTTTCTCACTTCCATCTCCGTATATATCGAGCGACCAGTCTGGAAATTGATTGCGCAATTCAGAAAACGCTCGAATAAGCCGATCAAATCTTTTTTGTGGCTCCAACCGGCCTACGCTTATGAGTCGCTTTGGGCGCCCTTCAATTGGCGCATTCAATACGTCAGCTTCCAGATGCACACCGTTCGGGATCACCGTGGTCTTCGTGCGTAATTCCAAGGGCACCGAGCTAATGAATTTACTTACTAGAAAATGAATTCCTGCTGCCCTATCAAAATAACGTAACCGGGCGCTCCGGTCCCACCACAATTCCTCAATTTTCCACGGGTCATTGTGTTCCGAGGCGATGACCGGTAGATCGAGGCTAAGTGCGGCGTCCATGATAGGCTCGAACAGCCACTCGGACAGCATTGGCACAAAAACATCAAGCCCGTGGCTAGCCAGTGAACTCCTTAACCGCGTTCTCGACGAAGCGGTATCGTTCTCATCAAAGGCAGGCTCAACGATCACGTCTGGACTGAGTTGATACACAGGCCTCGCGTTACCCCAATCACGACAGAATAGCACTACATAATGACCTCGCTGCGCAAGTTCATTGGCAATCTCCGTCGCTACGCGCTCGATACCACCTTTCGAAAACAGTAACCCGTGCACATAAAAGCCAACTCGCAACGGCTTTCGCGCGCTCCCGTTACGAATAACACTCTTAAGTAAATCAACAGAATAGAACTGATCTAGGGTACGATCATTGTTTCTATATTCGAATCGCTGCCATTCATTCAAGATAGCGGCCAAGCTGACCTGTAGCGCTCGCTTAGTTGGCCGGAAATTCTGGACCAAAAACTGAGAAATTCGGTGCCGCTCCCGGAAATACGTTTCGGAACCCTCTATTTGATGCACCGCTGACTGCGCGTGTCGCCGGAAAAAATTTCTCGTGTGGTTATTGTAATACATATCGCCCGCTTTTAAGGCGGCCAGGTACAATAGCCAATCGCCACACATTCTGAAGGTCGCTACTTCAGGCATCACCTCGTCAACGGCATTCCTACGAATAATCGCAGAGCTCGCATTTACGATCAAACAAATAGCTCCAAAGCCAGCTTCGATTGCCGACCTTCCGGAAAGATGACGTTCTGGCCACGTCGGATCGAAGTCAGATGTACCCAGGTACTTGTCTAGCACACCTGGTTGGACCTGACCGTTGCTGTTGACTATTTCAGTTCGGCAGAATGCCAACGTGACCCGGGGATTGTCGAAGGCGGGCAATAGCGTCTCTAGAAAAGACAGCTCGCAAAAATCATCACCTTCGGCGATCCAAATTAGATCCGAGTTCGCGATGTCAAATCCGCGCTTCCATTGAACAAATCCCGACCCGCTATTATTTTTATTCGATACCAACCGCACTCTGGGGTCGCCTAAAAACTCCGACGCCACGTCGATCGTATTATCGGTTGAGCAATCATCTAATATTATGACTTCAAAGTCTTGATTCGTCTGATTCAGCACCGTCCGTAGACGCTCGCGCAAATACAAACCATGGTTAAATGCCGGGACAATGACGGAAACCGCCGGTCGCAATGAAAAGGCGCGGTTCGCCAGTATTGCGATTTCTTTCAGTCGACGATCGGTGGTGTAATCTGATACCAGCCGCGCCCGAGCTGCCATTCCTAATTGCTCTAGCTTACGGCCGTCGCTCGATAAATTAACAATCGCACTACTAACAGCATCCGTATCAAATGCAGGTAGCGCTACTCCCGCATCGGCTTGTACAAATTCCCCTATACCAGTGCCTTCAGAAAAATGAACTGTTGGCACACCAAATTGCGCAGCTTCAAGGCATACCAACGGAAAAGGGTCCTCCCTTGATGAAAGAAAGAAGACATCTGCGGCGGCTATCAAGCTCTGTGCATCTTTGCGAAAGCCAATGAAGCGGATGCTTTCAGTCTGGTTGCCCTTTTGTATCGATTCCCGAAGAAGTTCAAGATTGGGGCCATCTCCGATCCATATGAACTTGTATTTCTGTCCCGCGCCACGCTTTAACGTCTGCTCTGCCACGGAAAGAAATAGATCGCTCCCTTTACGATGGTCGGCGGTCCCGCACCCGATTATTACAAAATCATCCGCGTCGAGCATCAGTTGACGCCGCGCCGCCAGCCTGTAGTCGTTAATTTCACGGGTGTGCGAGACCAATGGTCTAATAAATGCGTTCGAAAGCGTAATTCGCTCTTCGCGACAACCAAACTTCGATATAAGCGTCCTTCTTACTGCTTCAGATACTACTATCGTTTCCGGGACACGGCGGTTTAGTTCATCAAAATCGGTTTGAAACTCGTTGATGACGTTTTCCAGCTCGTGAACATGGAATAAGATGGGAACGGCCGCCAACGCAGGAATCTGGTCGATGATCCGCCAGACACGTGCCGCCGCGGAAGTGTTTACATATATTCCGCAGGGCTTGTCGCCTATAAAGCGGCGGAGTCCTTCATTACGACCCGCTGCGTGATGCATTGACTTTGTCAATACAAAGAGATCAGCATATTTCACGTATTCTGCAGCAAGCGGGCCAGGCTCTAACAACAATACCTTGAGTGGTCGCCGCGTGCGCTCGGCATACCACCGCACTATTTCCAGCAGAACTAGCTGGGCGCCTGCTCGAATACCATCATGTCCGACAAACAATATAGATGGAATTCCGTGCGCTGCGGTGGTGCGCTGAATGTCTAAAGGAAAGCATGACCTACCTTCACGTTGGCCATCCAGAATATAGTGCAGAAGCGGATTTATTCCTGCCTCAACCACATCTGGGTACAATTTAAGATAATGTGTGGTCGAAAACGTAGCGCTTGGATCTCTTCCCTCCCGCCAGCCGAATGCTATGTAATGCTCAAGCGGGTCAAGGCCACCAAGCGGCGGCCGACAGGTTAGGTAATATGCCGCGTCGAAATGCTCGGCAAGCACATTTCGAACACGATGGTTCGGCTGCCGCCCCTCTGCGCGACCAGCTATGACGTAGTGAAAAAAAGGATTGACTCCCTGCGATGCCACATCAGGGTACGATTCGAGGTAAGCTTGAGTGCAAAACTCTGGCGCGGGATCTCGACCGGTTCTCCACCCACCTAACGCATAATGGAAAGATAATGGAAGAGCAGATCGCTTTCCGTTGCTTTCGAGTGCACGTGCGTAAAATGCAGCGTCGAACTCAGTCTCTGTCGTAGCGACTTCACGATGGATTTTTTCGGTGTAGGTCGGGTCAGCTGGAAAAATAGCCCGCGCTTCCTGTTTACCCCAGCGCAGATAATGCGTGAATGGTTCGTAACCGCTTAGGAGGACATCCTCGTGGTGATCCAGGTAGCGGTAAACGGAAAACCACGGCGCCGGGTCACGCCCCTCTTTCCAGCCTCGGTTCAAATAATGCGCAAGAGCATCCTCAGCATTACTGAGCGCCCCCACGTTGTTTTCACGATAAAATTTTACGTCAAACGCATCTTTCAGAATTGTCCAGGCGTCGGCGTCCAAGGCAGGTGCAAGGGTTCGCTGTTCGAATTGCCCATACTGAACATAGTGGAGAAAAGGATTTTGTCCGCCCGATGCGACATCCGGGTGAATGCGCAAGTAGCCGGTCGTGCTAAACCAAAATGTCGGGTTTCTTCCTTCACTGCAGCCGATAGCCAGGAAATGGTCGATCGCAGTGGTTTCATCGTATGCTACATCCGGATACAGAATTCTATAGTACTCTTCATCAAACGCTTGTGCAAGTAATGCACGGTTCGTAGGATTTTGGTAAAATGGCGTCGGTTGTTCGACGGTTTTTTCATTTATGGCGAGTTCGGATGCGGGTGCTGGTCGTATGCCCAGGGCCAGCTCAGAAATCTCCTCGGCTGTTAATTTACGCGATTCGGTGGCATGGCTTAGGCTACCCGTTCCGGAGTCATGCATAAAGACGTCGCTGGTAGGAATTGAATTTAGGGCATGATGCGGAGACGTGGCAAGCGACGTTTGCGCCTCACCGGGTAGTACAGACGAGGCTTGAGCAATGCGATCGGCATAGGTCGAACCCGTCATGTCAACACTAGATTTCTCGGAGGGCGATGTTGCTGTTTTTGCCGCCTCTGCCTCCGCCTTCGCATCTGAAGCTTGGGCGCTAATATCAGTTACAACCTCTTGCGTTTCCGGGAGACGTCGACGGTTTTTCTTTCGAGAGGTATTGCGAGACGTATTGCTGGGCATTCGGGTATCCGGGTTCTGTGCTAGCGTAACATGGAGACAAGCGAAGTCTGGCGTCTGTTAGGACCGCACTGCGTACCGACTCGGTAATGAACACGGGTCAAAGCTTATTTCTAACATTAGGCAACTAGGACTCTATTGTCATGGAATCAACTGTCGCAGTTAGCGCTGGTGCTGCCGGTTTATTGGTTTAAGTTCCGCCACCCTGGTAGCCATATTTGCGTCAACATCTTTCAAAAAGCGCAATAAAACCGCTATTTAGCAGAACGACAGATCCTGCCTCAGGAGCGCTTGATGTCGCAGAAAAGTTATATTGGTCTGGTGCATGTGACTAAAAGATTTCAGTTCCTCATTGGGAGATACCATGACTTAATGGTCTGGTGCTATGTAAATGATGCTATGGTCCGACCAATACGCAATGCGCTGTAGAAAATTGAAGTCTCTAACGTAAAATCGCAGAATTGCATTCTGGAGCTAAATCTGTTTAACAAAAGCACGCATCAAGGAAGCGCTTGAATATGGCTACCGATCGTACGACCGATTCATATGCATCGACGACAATGCGACAGAACTCAACAATTGCGCAAGATGCGGATTTGTACATTTACGCGCGTTGGAGGTGAGGCTTCGTGCTCGAAAACCGCTACGATCTTCAGATCGTGGAAGTTTAACACACGGAAAGGTTCGCAAGAGACAGAGATAAACACTTCTGGGTGGAAGTTGCTTCAGGACAGTACCAGCAAGTGTGATCGCTGCTACTGTTTGGAGGCCGCCTGACGTGGCCATCGCGACACTCTCCATTACGCAGATAGCGATTTTACCACCGTTGAAACAGACACCCCCATTCACTGATGCGGCATATGCGTAGGCGACCGCGGCATATTTACGAGTTCGCTGCTAGGGCGTCAATCATTGTTCTCGCGAGCCTTGCAAATTCGGTAACAGCGCCGGCGGATCAAACCTCGATCCACGCTATAGGGCACATGGTTTCCTGCCTGACGAGGAAACACGACGAGAAAAAGGACAGCGCCATCGCCTTTCCCCGCCCGGCCCCCTTTTCACCCACCGAAACAAAAGAGGGCGGCCTACGCCAACGATCGATAACCCTCGGCCTCCATCGAAATGCGTGTTCCAGCGGGCACCACGTCGTTGCGTGCCAAAAGGTCAGCCAGCGTAGCGGTTTTCTCGATCACCTCCATGCCGGCCGGTGTGAACGTCCCTGCATGATAGACTTGCGGGGAAAGCAGCGGGTTCGTCAGCGCGTGGGAGAACGCGTCTGCGGCAACCATTCGACCGATCAACGGCGGTACAGCCGAACGCGGCGACAACTCCTCGGCAAACAGGCCGGTAAAAAATTCGATCCGGTCTACGTCGGAATAGATTCGGCGAAGCTCGCTCACCACCAGCGGATCGCCGTTGATCTGCTCGAACCGGGTCACCCGCGGATACTTGAACACTTCTCGATAGTCGTTGTAGCTGGCCAGGCGGTTGTCCCGCCCCTGCTGAATCGACGCCGCCTCTACGATGTCCAGCATCGGCGTGGTGTTGAACATCCCGATCCGCCAGGCCCGGGTTTGGCTGGCTGCTGCAAAGGCCGTAACGAGCCCATTCTGTAGAAGCGTTCGATTGTCGAAGCGCAACCCCGCGAGGTCGACGGCCGCACCGTCCCACGTTACGCTTGTCGGCACGAGACTGTGCCAGCGGTAAAGCAGGTTGAATTCGACCGGAATCCAGTTTTCCCGGTTCCACCTTGCCGTGTACACGGGCGTCGGGTCGGCCAGCAGCTTCATCCAGTAAGGCGAGATGTGGTTGATGTATTCCTCGACTACCAACTTGATGAGCAGGACGATGTTGATATTGCGCGCAGTCTGGAACACGCGCTCGTCATCCCAGCCGGGATTATCCCGTTCGAGCATCGTGCAGATGCGGTTGTGCTCACGCAGGAACAGCGTATTGATTGCCGCGGTGAATGCCGTGGAATTGGCGCGTTCTCCACCGAACGCGAACAGCGCCGCGCGTTTCTCGATCGACCAATCGCGTGGCAGGTGCGTCGGCTCCGGCACGAGTGCCAATGTCGGATCGCGGGCGCCGGCGGCATCATAGAGCGGCGGCGACCACTCGCCCTTGCCCGAGTTGACGGACTTGAGCTTGCCTTTCTCGCCCGGCAGCTCGCTGCGTCGCCGCAGTGCCGCCGTGACCGTCGGATCCAGCCCGTAGAGCTGGGACAGGTCGATCTGATGGTTGGTGCGGGTGCGCCGGCGGTCCGCGTCCGTCATCAGAAACCCGTCCGTGAACCACTGCGCGAAACTGGGGAATAGCAGCGAGGAACGGTCGGAGAGCACCGGCGGCCGGTCCGGACGCAGCTTGAACAGGCTGGCTACCTCAGCCACCGGTGGCAGCCCGACCTGCGGCGCGGGCGGCAGATAGCGGCTGAACCAGGTCCTGTCGCTCAGCGTCGCCCAGTTGGTATAGGGCGCCTGCGTACTCAGCGCCAAAGGTCGACACGGCGCCTTCAGCACGGCATTGTTGACGACCAGACGGTTGGCGATCCGGGCCAACCAACCAGTCTTGTTCACAAACGCCCAGAATGGCCGGAAGCCGGAAAGCACCACGGCTTCGACGGTGTTACGCAATCCGTCGCGGCTCGTGTCCCGGTGTTGGCCCGATGCCTGCACTAGGATGCTCCAAAGCCGAGCTTGAACGCCTCGGCAAACGGACCGCCCGCGTTGTCCACGGTGCTCCCGCCCTGCAACAGCATGTGCAGGCCGGATACCAGTAGAATTTGCCGAACCGTTTCCGGGATGATCTCGTAGGCGACGTACTGGCCGAGGCAGATATGCGACCCGAAACCCACGTGCAAATAAAGGTCCCGTCGGCGCGTTTGGAAATCGTCCGGCGCCGGGAACACCGCTGGATCGAACATGGCCGAGCCGATGCCTGCCGCAATAACCCGCCCTGCCGGCACCGTGACCTGATAGTTGGAGCCCGGCGCAAGTACCGCCGGCTCGGCCGCCACCCTTAGCACGAAGGTCGTCATCGGGGAGAAGCGCAGAGCCTCCCAGACGATAGCGTCCAGCGCGGCGTTATCGCCTTTCTGCGCGGCCTTGGTCGCCAAGTCGGCTTGCGCCGGGTTCAGCAGGACCTGCTCCGTCGCGTTAACGATCGCTTGCGACGTCGTCTCAATCGCACCGACCAGCAGGCCGCAAATGTTGCTGATCACACCCTGCCGGTCGAGCCCGGAGAGCCCCCGCCCGGTCAGCCGCAGCAGACGCGAGACGGTGTCCTCCCCCGCCGCATCGGCCCAGGGCTGGCGGGCGTCGATGAATTTTGCGACCCAGGCCTGCATCGCCTGGCCGGCCGCAATGTTTGCCTGCAATACGGCGGGATCGTTGGTGAGGTTATGAAACATGTCCGCCTGTGTGGCGCGGGACCAGGCAAGCATGGTTGCGTCGTCCGGACCGGGGAAGCCGAAGCAGCGCTGCACGATCTTCAGCGGGACCAGCCGCGAGACCGTCGCGACAACGTCGAACACGCCGCTGGCTCCTGGTGTCGCGGCGCGCAGCGCTGCTGACGCAACTTCGGCCGCTGTGGCGCGGATCGCGGGCAGATCATCCCAACGCAACAGCGTACGCATCGCCGACTTGTCGCGCCAGTTTTCCACCGCGCCGTCCCGCCCCAGCATGAACGGCCCGACTGACGGGTCCATGTGCGGGGCGTAGGTCACACGGAACGTCTCGTTGCGGGACAACAAGTCCACCACATCCGACCACCGCGTAACGACCGTCATCACCGGCAAATCGAGGATGGGCCGTGTCTCGCGCAGCTCGGCAAAGAGAGAGCGCCAGTCCGTCCGCAGCGCTTCGAAAAATAGCGCCGTACGGGCTGCCGGCTCTGCAGTGCTGTCAAACGTTTCAAGAAAACTCATCTCTCCAACCTCCCATCGGCATGGTCCCTTAGTATGGCTGAACAGTACGCACGACAGTTATGCTGCTAACGTTTAAATTCCCGGCACTTGAACAACGCGGGATTGCCGTGACTATAATGTCTTCGTCCTCGATCGCAGCCGTGCTCGGCTCGATTACGCTGGCGGTTCCATCGATTCTCACCTGATTCGGATTCGATTTTATCCAGCCCAATTTTTCTACTCTCGCCAAATTTTTCTATTCTGGGCGTACCTTTAGAATACCGGCTTGGTCGGCGGATGCTGAGGGTCTTGAGCCTCAATGTTCACTTCATAGTCCAAGGGGCGATTGCTGATGAGCTTAAAGCGGCCGTCTTCAATCTTGATCGAGTAAAGGCCGGCACCCACGCCATTGGGTGGAACACATGCTTTTGTCTCGCCAACACGACGCGTATTGGTATCAACGGTTCTAAAGATGCTGTGCATGTAATCGATGTTGTTCTTGGTCATACGCGCTGTACCGATGGCAAAGCCGAAACCCGCCTCTGTGTCTTTGACGCAAGCGCCATGGTTACCCACCTTACGCGACGTTACGTCATCATAGTGGCAAGACCCATCTGGCGATTTTGCCCACATTTTGTGAGCATAATAGAATACGCCACCCTCATATTTGATGAATGCGATGGCTAAGCATTGGTAGTGACCCAGTATCTGCGCGGTTCGTGGATTTACATTTCTTACTTCCCCATAGTAAACCGGCTCACCGTTTTCCTGCGTCCAAAAATGAAGACGCGAGGCAATTTCATTAGGATCTGTGATCGTCTGGGCGTTGGCCAGTGTCGCCGTCCCCAAAACCACCACAAGCGAAACCATTAATTTCCACATGGAGCCGTCCCCTTCCGACAAAGTTCATGCATCAAAGGTTCTCACCGAAGTTCAGGCGACGCAACAAAAAGGGGCGGCAGGCCCTGTCTTCTACAGGATCGAGCTGTGCGTCCCCAATTCCGTTCTCCCGGCGCATTGACCGAGACGGGAGCAGTGCTCGATTCGACAGAGGGAGGTCGGATGCGACGCTGATGGACGGCCTGATAGGGTCGGACGCCCAGCCCGAGCCAACAAGGAGTGCCCGCCGGACGGATACGACGTATCGTGGGAACCGCGTTTCGCTTGCAATGAAAGGTGGCGAACATGGGAAGGCTCGACGGTAAGGTCGCAGCGGTCACGGGTGGGGCATCGGGTATCGGCGAGGCGACGGTCAGGCGTTTCATTGCCGAGGGCGCGAGCGTGGCGTTCTGCGATCGGGACGGCGAACGTGGCCAGCGCGTCGCGGCCGAACTCGAGGCGGCCGGCGCCAGGGTTGCCTTCACGCAGGCTGACGTTGGCACCGAGGCCGCATGCCTCGCCTTCGTTAACGGTGCCGCCGAGAAGTTCGGGCGCCTTGACATCCTCATCAACAATGCCGGCATCCGCAAATACGAGAAGGTCGACGAGGCGAGCGCGGCGAGTTGGAACGAGATCCTCAGCGTCAACCTGATGAGCTACGTCAACTGCGCCAAGGCGGCGGTTCCGCTGATGCGCCGCAACAAGAGCGGCGCCATCGTCAACACCGCCTCCGTCCGTTCCGTCGTCGCAGGCGGCGGCAACCTTCAGTACGACACCACCAAGGCCGAGATCGCGGGCTTGACGCGGGCGCTCGCCGCCGACCACGCGATAGACGGCATCCGGGTGAACGCGGTGGGCCCTGGACCAATCTTCACGCCGTTCCACCAGCGCCGCATCGCGGCGGCCGGGCGGACGGTCGAGCAGTACAACGCGAGGGCCGCACAAGGCACCATGCTGGGGCGCCCCGGCAGGGCCGAGGAAGTCGCCGCCGCGATCCTGTTTTTGGCCTCTGACGACGCCTCCTACGTCACCGGTGTCCTGCTGTTCGTCGACGGCGGTATGACGGCGCTGTGAGAAACATTCGGTCGGTGCTCCACGCGCGCTCGGCGGCGGCACTTACCGCACGCACCGAGCCCACCCACTAGCGGTCAAGCCAGACGTCCTCCATTCGCCAGCCATTAAAAAGGCTATTAACCATTATGGTCAGGCCCTTTACCTGCGGGTGCCAGCAGGTCGCAAACTCATTGTGAAACAGGATCGGACGAGCGCCGTCCTGCTGCAATTTCTGATCGATATCCCATACGAGCCGTCGCCGACGCTCCTGGTCGCGCTCCATTGATTGTTTATCGAACAGCTTGTCGATTTCAGGATTGCAATAGCCGGTATAGTTGCGGTCGGAGCCGCAAGCATAGTTCTCATAGAACTGTGCGTCGGGATCATCTACCCCAACACCGGTAAGGTTTAAGCCTATTTTATAATCCTTACGGTAGACCTTAGGAAACCAATTGGCGGTGTCCACCGTTTCGAGCTCTCCGTCGATATAGATTTCACGAAGCTGGTCGATCAGAATAATGGCAGGGTCACGAAACGGCGGGGTATTGCGGACCGAAACCTTGACAGCCAGATGCTTATCCGGCCCGTAGCCCGCTTTCTCCATAATCGCGCGGGCCTCGGTACGGTTCTTGGCAATATCGAGTCCATAGCCAGGCAATTTTGCGAGCATATCCCCAGGCATGCCCCAAACGCCTTGAGGTGCGGGTTGCATCGCACCCCCCACATCGCCATGTCCTTCAGCCAGAATATCGATGAAGCTCTTGCGGTCGAGCGTCAATGCCATAGCCCGTCGCATCTCTGAATTATCAAACGGAGATGCGTCCCTATTCACGATCAAGTTAGTGCTTTGGTTTGCCGGCTCCAGTTTACAAATCGCGTCCGGCGCTTCCTTCTGAATGTTTTTCATCAGCGGCACGCTGATCCCGAAGGGAAACGTGAGATCGAATTTCCCGGCAATGAAGGCGAGGATGGCCGTCGCACGATTTGGGATTATCGTCCATTCGATACCATCAAGATAGGGTTTGCCCGGCTTCCAATATTGTTTATTCCGCTCGAGTTTGATCGTCCCGTTCGGGGTGTACGAAATAAACTTGAACGGACCGGTGCCGACAGGATGCTGTCGCATGTCTTGCGGCGACACATGGCACGGATAGACTGGCGAGTAGCCCGAGGCCAGCAATGCGATGAATGCCGGCTGCGGCCGCTTGAGGTGAAACACCGCGGTATCGCCATTCGCGCTGACCGAATCCAGATTGCGGTACCACGTCTTCCGGGGATTAGCCCGCAGCTTGCGCGGACCTTCGCCGATGATCATGTCCCAAGTGCACTTGACATCGGCGGCGGTGAAGGGTTTGCCGTCGTGCCACGTTACGCCGTGGCGCAGTCGAAAGGTAAGTGTGGTCATGTCTGCATTCCACGACCACGCTGTCGCCAACTCCGGCACGATTGCGCTCATGCGGTTCTGGGCCACATGCTGATCGAAGATGACCAGATTATTGAACACCGCCATTGCCGGATTTTGGGCGGAGTTAAGCGCCTCCTCGTGGATCGACATGCTGGCCGGGCTGTCATACTGAAAAATCCGCAACACGCCGCCCGATTTTTCTGCCGCCGCCTGCGGCGCTACAGCAATGATAAGCAATGCGACGACAACATATGCTAAGCGGCGCTTGAAACCAGTCACACTCGCTCCTTCCTCATGCGCTTCGGCACTAACTGCGGCTGCTGAGAAAGCTCAGCAATATGGTGTGGGGGCGCCACCTCAATCCCCAGCAAAGCCATCAAAGTCAGTTACTATTTCCGTTTAGCGCAATGCCACGACGACCTTAATTGCGTCCTCGATGCGCTCGCGTGCGTAGTTGATCGCGGTCGGCACGTCGGAAAGCGGAAAAGTATGGGTATGGATCAGCTTTGCATCGAAACGCCGCTGCGCGATCAGAGCCGCGGCGCGATGCGTCGCGCTCTTGCCCTCTCCGCGGATACCGAACACGTATATGTTGTTGCGTACGAGATGAGCGAGATCGACTGGCACCTTCTCGCTCGGAAATGCAGCGAGGCAAATGCGCCCCCCGCGATTGACCATTCGCGCCGCCTCGTCGAAAGCGCCCGGCGCTCCCGAGCATTCGAGAACGTATTGGACACCTTTGCCGCCGGTAAGCCGAGCCACCGCGGCGACGGGGTCTTCGTTTCGCACATTGATGACATGGTCGGCGCCTAATTGCAGACCAATTTCCAGGCGGCGATCGCGGGTTCCTGTCAGGATGACCGGCGCGGCGCCAAGAGCCTTGGCGACGCCGACGCCCATCAGCCCAATGGGTCCGGGACCGGTGACAACAACCCCTTCGCCGGCGATCAGGCCGCTCATCACATCAAGTCCGTACATCGCTGTACCGGCAGTGACGATCAGCGTTGCCTCTGCATCCGACACGTGATCGGGGATGTGCACCAGCGTATTGACGTTATTGACCGCATATTCAGCAAAGCCGCCATCGGTGCTGAAGCCGTTCGCGCGATGTCCTTTACTGTGGTAGCCGTAATTCAGGCACGACGTATACATGCCTTCTCGGCAGCGCGGGCAGCGTCCGCACCCCGCATGAATTTCTACGGCGACGCGGTCACCCGGAGCAAACTCATCCACTCCCGGCCCGAGTTTCACGACAGTGCCCATATATTCGTGCCCGGGGGTGAAACCCTTGTTGAACGGCAGTTCGCCTTCGATCGACGCCGGCAACCCGTGACTGATGATCTCAATATCGGTAGCGCAAACAGCAATGGCGTCTATTCGCACGAGAACCTCGGCGGCGCTAGGCTCCGGTACCGGCTTTTGCACCAGGCTCAGCTCGTCAGGCGCGCCGAGCACCCACGCTTTCATCGTAGCCGGGATCGGGTATTGATTGGTGGCGGAGATCATTTTGCATTGTTCCTTATTGCGCGCCCCTGCGGACGCTTTCAGGGGGATCGAGCCAGACATCCGCAAGGTCCTGGCCGATGAAATGGCTGGGCGTCACGCTCCAGCCGTGCAACCTTGCTGAAGTGGCGACGGTTCGGTTCCACCATAACAGCGGCACCGTGTAAGCCTCCGTTAAGGCGTGCCGCTCGAAATCCCGGATTATCTTGGTGCGCTCGACCGGGTTGGCGGTCATCGCCTGGCCAATATAAAGCGCGTCGAGGAACCTGTCGGTCGCTCCGGAAAAATTGACCGAAGACAAATCCGGGGAAACGTACTTCGTCAGCTGGATCGTGGGATCGTCGAAGTAATCGCCTTGGAAGTCTTGTGCGATGTCGAAATCGCGCGTGTCGACTCGTTTCTGCCAATCGCTGATATTAAGGCGTTGTTGAATCGTTGAGATACCCAGCTCTTTCCAGCTCTCGGCCAACAGGTTTGCACCAGCATGGTGCGGCATCGCGATATCGCGGACGAGAAGAGTAAGATGCAGGTCGCGGACACCGGCCGCAGCGAGCAGGCGAGCAGCCTCCGCGCGGGCAGCGGGGATGTCGTGGCCGAAACCCGGCAGCTCGATCAGCGATGCTTCGGGAGTCGCCATGCTCGATCCGGGCCGCATCAGCCCGCCGACATATTTCAGGAACGTGGTTTCTTGCAACTTTTCGGCTGCTCCCCAGCGGTCGATGGCGAGCGACAAAGCGCGCCGCACGCGGGCATCATCAAAGGGAGGCTTCTGCGTGTTGAACACGACAAGGAGCTCGGAAAGCCAGGGGCTGTCTGCAAACTCGATTTTGTCGCCGAGCGCAGTCGCTAGCGCATCGCGCTGCGGTGGGCTTACGCCACGAAACTCGGCCTGGATCCGCCCGGTCTTATACGCCGGCACCAGCTCCGCTGCTTCCATGAACTCTGCTTGATAGGCATCCAGGTACGGGCGATCAGAGCGGAAATAGTTTTCCCACCGGCGACCGCGCCAATATTTCCGCTCGACATGTTCGACAAAGACGAATGGCCCTGTGCCAAGCACATGTTTATCGGGAAAATGCGGGTCTTCTGCGAGACGAGCGGCGCTGTAGATGCCATTCCACGGCGAAGCAAGGTTCTCCAATATGGCAGCATCGGGCCAATTAAGATGAAACGTTACGGTGTGTTTATCTGACGCATCGACCGATTCGATTGCTGTATAATCGGCTCGCCGTGCCGAGACGATACCCGGCGGCGGGCGAATTATCCGCTCATAGGTCGCCTTGATGTCTGCTGCGGTGAGTGGCGAACCATCGTGGAATAACACGTTCTGCCATAATTTGAAGGTGTAGGTACGACGATCTTGCGAGACACTCCAGGATTGCGCCAAATCACCAACGATTTTTGGATAGTTCGCGGCATCGAACTTAAGCAATGTTGAGTAGTGCGGCGCTAGAGGATGCAGAAATGCAAATGAAGTATTGGCGACAAGGTCATAATTTTTCGGTTCGACCAGCACGGCAAATACGAGAGTCCCGCCGCGTCTCGGCATCGCCGCGGCAAAACCGGCGCTCGGTGCGCGTAGTATAGCGGCGGCACCGAGACCACCGGCGATCACGCGGCGACGGGTTATACTGGAAGCCCTCGAGGAACCCATTTGCCCACTCGCAGCCTCGGAGCTAAGGACCATACGCTCCCCTAATGCGACTGGCCGCGCTGCCAGGTTTCGAACTGCTGGAACAGGGCATTCTTTTCGGAGGCTGACATTACGCCACTGCCGCCGGTTGCCTGCCGGTGCTCGTCAATAAAGCGGGAGAACAGGTCCTTCATTGTATCGGCATCCGGCGCAGCGGCGATCTGCGGATTGTTGCGCAGCCATGCTGTCGCTGACGCGTTTCGGGTCCATCCTGGAATATCGGCGGCAATGTTGATGTCGCGCCATTTCGGATCATAGCCGGGACCGGATAACGTTTGAAAACCGCTGTAGAGTGTATCGACAAAGGTTCTGAGGTTCCGGTCACGTTCTGGCAGCATGTGCAGATCGGCCGCCATCAGGACGTTGCCGACAGCGATGGTTTCGATCGGCTGGTCCGGGGGAACAAGGTTAGGGTAATCAACCGCCGTGAGAGTGCCTGGCGCATAGATTGCGCTTATCGCTGGCGTAAGTGGGATGTTGAGAAAGTGAAAATGATCACTCGGTCTTAGCGTTTGGAAAATTGTGGTGGGTTTCGCGGTCACGAACGCCACTGCCGCGATTTCGCCCTTGCGCAGTTTTTCGAGCGCGACCTGCTGACTGTTCTTTTCGATTTGCGGTTTGATTTGCAGAAGCTCAAAAAGCCGGGCGGCAGTGAACGCCGTGCTGCTGTCCGTCAGATCAACATTCACCCTTTGTCCACTGAGATCGCTAGCCGCCCGGATGTCGGCCCTGGCCAGCAGATGAAACTCCTCATTGTGAAGCTTAGCTACGTATGTCAGCGAATCCAGACCTGACAATAACTTTTGCTGCCGCGCGTAATCAAGCGCGTCTACTTGGATAATCGCCAAATCGATCCCCCGCAAATATTTAAGATCGATTAAATTTTGTAGCGGCCCCCGACCAATGATTGGAATGACACGGCGGGTCGCGCCATCATCGATGATCCGTCCGATTTCTGCCGCCATCCGAATCGATATGCCATCGGCGGCGCCGGTCTCCATTTGGATAACTCCGCGATTGACGGCCACGGCTGCGGTATTCGGCGAGGCTGCATTCGCCGGATAACCGCTCCCGATCGCACCCGCCAGCAACATGACCGATATCATTGCGCGAAGCATGTTTATCCCTGTTTTCTTACAAGCTTCTGAAATTATTTTCGGCGCGCGGTTCGTCATACTGGCTCCAGCAAAACAGTGTCACTTGACATTGCCAGAACCAGGCAGCGCCCCCACTTCCGCATTACGGAGCTCACGGGCGACGCTGTACCAGTGCTCGGCGCGAACAGCATCGCCTAGGACAAAGCCCAAGCGAGCTCGCGCAAGAAATTTTGGATCGAATGTTTCACCAAGCCGCCATGCTGCCGTGCCGTCTCCGGCTTTGGCACCTCGCTCGTAGAAAAGCCTAGCCGAGGTGATATCCCCCGTGCCGAGCAGCCTGTCGCCCTGCGCCAGAAGGGTTGCGAGATCAACAATCGGAAAGGCCGGGTGACGCGGCGGCATTGATTCGGCGGCAGGTATTGGCGGAGCACGCTCGGATAAAACCGGCCTTGATTCGATTGGCGCCGACCGATCAGACGCGGCTACGGCGCTGGCTAACTGCTCATCGTTCTTTATTGCCGGCCTTGCATCAACCTCTTGAGGTTTTGCGGCACCCGGTGGCGCGGGATCGTACGCCGGCGGGTTTCCTAAAGCAGGCCCACTAGACGTTGTATTTGATCCTTCAAGCCGATTGAGCAGTTCGTTCGCTGATTGATCGCCGAGCTCACGCGCAACCAAATACCAAAAGGCAGCGCGAGCCCGATCAGCCTGAGCCTCCTGTTTAATTGTGGTGAGGAAGCGCGGATCAAAGGTTTCCGCCAACCGCAGCGCGGCCTTAGCATTCCCCGCGTTAGCGGGCGGTTGATAGAAGCCTCGAGCCGCTGCGACGTTGCCCGCGGCAAGGGCCACGTCGCCGCGCGTCAACCACTCTAAGGAATTTCCTTTGGTGGTTGCGGGAGCCGGTGGCGTTACATCGGTAGGCGAAACCGATGGCGCCGCGGGATCTGTAGCAGCTTGCGCACTGTTGCGCGGTGCTATCGGGCCCGTTGCAGCTACGCCAGAAGGCGCGGGCTCGCTCGCATGCGCCGCCCCTAGCATCGATCCGGCCCAGCCTAGATAACGGCCTGTCTCTTGCGTTAACTGATTCACCAAGTAAATGCCAAAGACGATAGCAAACAATCGAAATACGGCAGGTTGTTTGACATTACAGCATACGCGAAAGACGCTTATTATATAATGAGGGAGAGAGGCGCCTCCTGGCATCATCTTGCCTCGCCTATCTTGAGCATCGACCGCCGTCGCTTTGGAGCCCTATTTGCGGTTTAACTTACAGCTGTGTATGGAAGGACGTCAGTCATTCAATCGGGGTAATCACATCGGATGATGTGTCAGATACGCGGGCGTTGAACGCCCTATGAAATCGCAAAAGCATAGTTTGTCAGACGCAGTTTCTCACGGCGCTCGCAGGGCGAATCGATCGGGACTTGCTTCGGAAAAGTGGAGCGTTTCCCGTAAGGAAAAAGGAACTCGGATGACACAGCAGCGACGGTTCACGAAGGAATTTCTAGAGGAAGCGGTGCGCCTGGCCCATATCCGGTCGGCCTTTGCCCTGTCGAACAGCACCTATGGCAGCCCCCGAATACCGGGAACTGTGCGATAGCAGCCTCACCGTCGGTCGCCGCCGGATCGCCCGGCTGATGCGCGACAACGGCCTGCCGGCACGGCAGAAGCGGCGCTTCAAACGGACCACGGACAGCCACCATGCTTGGCCGGTCGCGCCGAACCATTGGACGCCGATCCGCGGTCCCAGTTCCGAGCCGTTTGACACACGATCAACGGAACGCCGACTTAACCTCCCGCGCTAGCAGCCGGATCGCCTCTCGCTCCGCCGCATGATCGGCCAAGCCGGCGCAATTCGTTTCCAACTGCACGCCGGACAGCCCGATGTCGCGTTGCAGGTCTTTCAACTTCGCAACCACCGTATCAGGCGAGCCAACGAACACCGAACCGCGCAACGTTTCCTCGAGCGTGATTTCAGTCAGACGCTGCGAGGTCTTGAAGCGCGCGTTGTCCGGCGGGAAGTTCTGGCGCCGGGCGGAATCGGCGAGCAGGCGGCTTTGGTTCTGGAAATGCTGCATCAGCGTGGGCCCGTAGGCCGCCTGGGCTGCCGCATCGGTTTTAGCAACGAAACCGGGGCAACGAAGATAGACGGGCGCCTCGCCGGGATATCCGGCATCGGTCCAGGCTTTGCGGTAGACGTCGATGTGCGGCTTGAACATCCGCACATCCTCATGCCGCGCGGACAGGAACAGGCCTTGGCCCGCTTTGCCGGCCGTGGGGAATGTTTCGACGCTCGCTGCTGCGAGGCGGATTTCGGGCGTCGGTTGTTGCACCGGATGCGGCACGACCGTGACGTCCTGGATGTCGTAAAACTTACCCTTGTAGGAGAAATTGTCTTCCTGCCAGGCGCGCTGAACGATCTCGAGACACTCGACCTCACGGTCCTTGCTTTCGGAGTACGCGATGTTCATCGCCTCGTAGGTCTTCACGACCCCACTACGCCCGACACCGAAGATCAAGCGGCCCTTGGAGACATGGTCCAAAATCGCTGATTCCTCGGCAATTCGCAGCGGGTTCGCCAGCGGCAGCACCTGCACGCTGGTCCCGATCTTGATCCTTTCGGTGCGGGCCGCAATCGCGGTACCGAGGATCAGCGGGCTGGCGCAGAGGGCGCGCTGTTTGGCGAAATGCAGTTCCGCGAGCCACATCACGTCGAGGCCGTATTCCTCGCTGGCGTCGACGATGTCGAACCCGGCGGCGAAACATTCGGCCTGGCTGCGGCCCGGCAGCACCGGGAACTCGTGATAGATACCTAATTCCATTGAACGGGACCTTCCCCAACACGGTCTTATCGGACACTCAGCAAATTGCCGGCGATTTCGGCGCCACGGTCGCTGTCTTGAGCGATTTGAGCAACGGCAAATCGCAAGTTGCATACCCGGCAGGCGCCACATTCCACCGTTGACCGCGGCGGCGCGCTGAAATGCCTGCTTTGCCGGCGTCGGTACCGGTAGCCGACGATCCGCTAACGGCGCTGAGCCGCCATATCGGCCAGACCAACTGCTATCGCAAGTTGCCCCCATTTCGGCCATTGCCATCTCGTTCGGACCTGAGAACGTGGGCTTTTCCTCGGCGGAGTCGGCGGCGAATAGAAACACGCACTCGGTTCGGTTACCTTGGGTTGAAAACACAAGGTTGTTTGCCGCCGCATGCCCGATCAGTCGACAATTCGCATCTTCATCTCCTCGCCGGCGGATGTCCGGCCGGAGCGGCTGAAGGCCGAACAGATGGTCGCCCGCCTCGATCGCGAATTCGCTTACCGTTTTTCTGTCGAGGCGGTGCTGTGGGAACGCGAGCCGCTTGTCGCGTCGCGCCATTTTCAGGACCCGGATAACATCCCGCGGCCGGGCAGTTGCGACATTGTCGTCGTGATTTTGTGGTCGCGGCTCGGCGTGCCGTTGCCTGCAGATAGATTCCGCGGCGCGATTTCGGGCAGGCCGGTCACGGGCACAGAATGGGAATTCGAAGACGCACTCGCCTGCGCGCGCGAACAAGGCGCACCAGATTTATTACTGTATCGCAAGACGGCCGAGATCACGACGGGCCTCACCGATCGCGCGGCAGTGCAGCAGTGTCTCGACCAGCTCGATCTCATAGAAAGGTTTATGGACCGCTGGTTCCGATCCGAGAGTGACGACGGTTATACGGCTGCGTCGCACCGTTTCGCGAATACCGGCGAATTCGAGGAGAGACTGTACGAGCATCTGCACGCCCTGCTAGCGCGCCGCGCCGGAGCCCATACCGAAGGGATCACGATCCGCTGGCATGAGGCTCCGTATCGGGGCCTTCTGTCATTCGATTACGAGCAAGCACCGGTATTTTTCGGCCGAACGCGGGCACGCAACGAGTTGCGGGAATTGCTGGCGCGCCAGATCGGCCGCGGGATGGGTTTCTTGCTCGTATTCGGTGCGAGCGGGTCGGGCAAGTCGTCGCTGGTCAAGGCGGGTCTGCTACCCGATCTCATGCTTCCCGGTATGATCAGCCAAGTCGCGCTTGTCCGCTGCGCGCTGCTGCGGCCTTCCGATGAGGGTAACGAGCCGATTGCCGCGCTCGCCGCGGCGATCCTCGCCCCGGCCGCGCTGCCTGAGTTGGCCGGCCTGCAATACAACATCGAAACGCTGACGGCTCTGTTACGCGAGGCACCGGGACAGGCCTCGCTGCCGATCCGCCAGGGTCTCGCTGCGGCAAGCGTCGCGGCAGGGCTGACCGAAATCGCCGAGGCGCGGCTCATCATCATCGTCGACCAGCTCGAAGAGCTGTTTACTGTTGAGGGTTTTGGACAGTCACTGCGCGAGGCCTTTGTCGCCGCATTGGATGCACTGGCGCGATCGGGGCTAGTCTGGGTCGTCACGACGATGCGCAGCGACTTTTTTGATCGAATGGAGACGCTGCCTTCGCTTATCACCCTATCGGCGGGTGAGGCTCGCTACCTGCTCAAGCCGCCGGACGAAGCCGAGATCGGGCAGATCATCCGACAGCCGGCCCTGGAAGCCGGGCTCCGCTTCGAGGTCGACGCGCACGGCACAGGGCTGGACGAGCGAATTCGCAAAGCCGCCGCAGGCGAACGCGGGGCACTACCGCTTTTGTCGTTTCTTCTCGACCAGCTCTGGCAGCGCCGCACGGCTGAGGGGCTGCTGACCTTTGCTTCCTACGAGGAATTGGACGGTCTCGAGGGTGCAATCGGCCGGCGTGCCGAAGAGGTGTTTTTCGCTCAGCCGGCGTCGGTGCAGCGCGAGCTGACGACGGTATTGCGCTCGCTGGTGACGGTCGAGGGCGGCAAGGCGACATCACGAGCGGCCTCGCTCGCGGCCTTCCCAAAGGGCTCGCCGCGGCGGGCTTTAGTCGAGGCGCTGCTCCACTCCGAAGCCCGGCTGCTCGTTAGCGAGAGCGGCGATGGCGCGGCACACTTGCGGCTCGCGCACGAAGCCTTATTGAGCCATTGGCTGAGGGCGCGCGATCAGGTCGCCAGTGATGCTCGCGATCTTGAGTTGCGCGCGCGGCTGGAACAGGAGGCTGAACGGTGGCGAGCCGCGCCGCGTCGACCGGATAAGGCTCGGCGGGTTGTCTCGGGTCTGCTGCTGGCCGAAGCGCGCGGTCTAGTGGTCCGCTGGGGTGTGGCGTTGCCGCAGGAGGTGCGGGAATTTGTGACCGCCTCACACCAGGTGGCACGGGCGCGCCGCTTGCGGCTGGCGGCTACAATTACAGCCTCAGTCATTGCTGTGCCGACGGCGGCCTTTCTGATATGGGCGATTTTGGTGTGGTGGGGCGTCCGCCAAGTCGAGATTGAGGCGCGGTTTATCACGATCCCGACCGGTTGCTTCGAAATGGGTAGTTCCAATAATGAGCCAGAACGTCAACCGGACGAGGGCCCCGTGCACGAAGTCTGTCTCAAATCATTTGACCTCGATCAATATGAGGTAACCCAGTCGCAGTGGCGTAAAGTCATGATCTTCCCCAATTTCTCCGAACCGTCGTATTTCAAAGGAGAGAGTGCACTTCCAGTAGAAGAGATTTCTTGGAATGAGGCTCAGCGATTTCTTTGGTTACTATCGGTATTCGGACATGGACATTACCGATTGCCAAGTGAAGCAGAGTGGGAATACGCAGCGCGTGCTGGGACTTCGACTTCCCGTTATTGGGGAGATGATATAAACGAAGCTTGTAATTACGAAAATATCGCCGATCAAAGTCTTAAAATCGAACAACCAAATATTGTTCCCACGTTTGCAGCTTGCGATGACCGAAATACAAGAACCGCTCCTGTTGGTTCGTATAAACCCAATCCATGGGGTTTATACGATATGCTTGGTAACGTCATGAACTTCGTAGAAGATTGTTACGTCGATAATTACATCAATGCGCCACCCGATGGATCTCCGGTTTCTCTATCGTCCTGCACAGATCACGTAGTTCGGGGAGGTTCGTGGACGAACATGCCTCGTTATGTGCGTGCTGCCGACCGTGATTACAAAATGAGTCGCGAGAAGCGTGATAGTTTTGTCGGGTTTCGCATAGTAAAGGTCCATTAGCCATTGTATGCACCTCCTATAAAGTCGTTCTCGTGCAAATGAATGTCCGGCTTCCGACGCGTCTGAGCGAATTGAAACAGTGGATCATGGGATCGAAAACGCAGGCTCTCGGCGCCGTGCGCACCTCATCCTCAATGACCAAACAGCCGCCGGTCGGCAGCTCGATTGTTTTATTGATGCCGATAAAAATTCGATTGGTCACGAGGCGATCCAGCAACGAGCCGGCCGACGCCAGAAGCGGCTTCAGATTTTCCAGGATACGGCGCGTTTCGCTAGTCGCTGTTCCGTGCTCGCGCTCGCCGGTTTCGGGATCGAGCGCCACCATCCCGGAGCAAAAGACGAGGCCGGCAGCACGGATGGTGATGACCGTATTCCCGGTGCAGGTCGAGGCCCACTACCGGCGCCGGGATGATCGTGCGCATCGGATCAGCGCGCGATGCCTTGCGCCTCGGCCGGCACGTCGTAGAAGGCGAGAGTCATCGACACACTGGTGTAGTGACCCATTAGGCAGATCACGTCGGTAATGCCGACATGGCCGAGCGCCTCGACTGCACGGTCGTAGAGCCCCTTCGAGGCCCAGCGCGAATTCGACAGGCAGATCGCCATCTCGTAGACCACCTGCTCGCGCTTGTCGTCGAACGAGGTTGGCAGGCCCGACAGCAACGCCTCGACCTTGTCGGCCGGCAACCTCATCTCCTTGCCGCGCCGCTCGTGCGCCGCGGTCGGATAGGCCGAGCGCCACTTGCTGTTGATGATGATGACCGCGATCTCGCGCTCACACTCGGTCAGCGAATACTTGCCGGCGTGGAAGTGGCCGCCAAACGGCGCGGCAACCTTTGCGAGCGCGGGGTTGTGGACCCAGATCTTGTTGGGTCCGCCCAGCGGCCCGCGGGTCTCGACCGCGAAGCGATAGCCCTCCTGCTGTTCCGGCGTCATCTGGTCGTAGGGAATTTCGGCATAGCGGCCGAAGGTCGGTGTCTCGGGCATGATTGTCTCCTTTAGCCGCGGGCGAGTGCGTAGATCTGGAAGCCGTCGGGCAGTGGCGGTTGCTGGGTCCAGCTCTCGCCGGTATCGCGACTGGTCCAGACCTCGCCGCCATTGGTCGCGCACGACATCAGGCTCGGCCGATGCTCGTCGAACGCGATCTTGAACATCGTGTGCGGCACGGGGCCGCCGACATCGACCTGCGTCCAGCTCTCGCCGCCATCGCGGCTGCGCAACAGGATGCCGAGGTCGCTGATAAAGCCGGAGCCGGCTGCGCACCAGAGATGCCGCGGGTTGCCCGGCACCTCACGGATGTCGCGGCAATAGATCTGACCCTTGGTGTTGAGCGGCTCGAGCGGGATATGGGTCCAGTGGTCGCCGCCATCGGCGCTGCGCCACATCCCGGCGCGGGCGATGCTGAACACGGTGCCGGGCCGCCAGCGGCTCGCCAGGACGCCGTGCATGTCGACCATGTCGTCGTTGATATACTGGCCGTGGCTCAGGTTTTCCCAGTGCTCGCCCCCATCGGTCGAGCGGATCGCACCGCCGACCTCGACCGCGCCGTAGAGGTGGTCGGGCTGGCTGGTGCTGGCGTCGAGCATCAGCACCCGCTTGGCTGGGTTGGCGCCGGGTCCGGTGGTGATGTCCGGAAAGCGCACGCTGACTGGCAACCGGGTCCAGCGCTCCCCGGCGTCGTCGCTACGGTAGATCTCGCAATTATCGCAGCCGACGAGAATCGTGTCCGGGTTGTGCGGATGGAATAGGATCGACCACACCGGCAGGCCGTGGTCGGGCAGCTCCACCTTCTCCCAATGCTCGCCGCGGTCGGCGCTGCGATAAGGCCCGTGCTGCGTGCCCGCGTAGATGATCGCCGGGTTTTGCGGATGCACCGCGAGCGCGCGGATCGCGGGCTTCTCCGGCAGCCCGCGCTGCAGCGCCTCCCACTCGCGGCCGCCATCGGCGAGGCGAAAGAGGCCGGAGTGAACGGGGCGGCCGGGCCCGGTCTCGCCGGCCAGGCCCGCATACAGGTAGGATTGTTGGTCTGCCATAGTGCACCTGCCTTTCGGCTGCAGTTAGGCCGCGGGAGGGCGGCGGTCGTGGGACGGGGTGGCTTTCTCGACGGCATCGGCGACGCGCAGCACGGCCGCCTCGTGAGACGGCCTACCGACGAGCCGTCTCGCCAGCGACAGCCCCTTGGCGCCCAAGCCGGAGCACACTGACGTCGCCGGATATCCGGCGACATTGAACGGCATCATGCTCGACGAACCGGGGCCGTCGGTCGCGGAATGCCGGCTCGGTACAGTTGTCCCAGAGGTCGAGCGGCTCGAGGATGTGACCACGGAGTCGACCACGTCATACGAGTGTGTCATCCCCCACTCCCTCAAGGCAATGCCGTCCGCACCCATGTTAGCGCCGTTGCGGCGATTCCACGAGCGCCGAGACTGGAGTGGGCGCCTGGCAGGTCCAAAGCCCATCGAGTTCGCCTGCTATGGCGATTAGTCCTGCGCAGAAAGAATTTCGCCCGGCACCTGGCTCATCCGCAAGCACGGCCTTGGCTAGAGATGGAGGGTCGCACGGCTCCGCATCATCGACGCCGCTTGGTGTCGGACGAGCCCACCGCTGTTGCCTTGTAACACGCAATCGCGACGGCAACCATGTCAGCAACGCGGCAGGAAGCATCGTCAGGCCCAGGAGTTTGCAGGATCAGGCTGCTGCTGATTGTCAAGGTTGAACGGCGTCGTGGTAGAAATTAAGGCTGATCACAGGACACAAAAACAGTGTAATAACCGCAGCGATTGCCCGGAAGGTCTGATAGTCTAGTGATGGTGGAAGATGGGCATTGCGCCTTCACCCAGGACTCGACCGATGACCCGCAATTTAATACAACAGAGTTAGGCGGACAGCTGCTTGCATGTTCGCCGACACAAACAATATAATTCCGAATTTTGTTGGTTATAATATTTGATTGCTGTTTTGGAGGTACCTGAACTTGAGTAATAGTAGGCAGACTGCCGATATAAACGGATGCGCCGAGAACCATTATAAAAAGAATTGAAAGGGCACTGACAAACGGCATTGGCATCCGTTCTCTCGGAGCCGCGCTAAGGCTCATAAGCCAAGTGACGACTCCGATGCCAGTGATCCCGACGCTGAGAATCACAAAGGAGCGAAGAAGGGCATAGGATTCAGCCGGCCCTATATTTATTAGGCTTCTTAGAGATAGTTGTACAATCCCCTGAGTAACAAAAACAAGCAGACCGAGTGCAAGCCCGGCCAGACCAGCGATTTTCCCAAGGGTGCCGAGCATTTTAAAGTTCATCAAACCAGCCCCATCTTGATCTCGGCCGGACTCGGGGAAAGTACCACGAGTTTGACGAATTCGATCCAAAACATTCAAGCGGAAAGTGGCGCTGCATCACAACCCGCTCGACCTCATCGCGACGGTCGAGAAAGCCGTGGAAATCCTCGATACGGAGATCCTCGCAAGCGCGGTTCATGTTGCCGCGCTTTTGGATCATCTCGTAAAGCGCGAGCGAGTATTTGCTCGAGGGCGCGAACATGATTCGATTTTCGCCTTCCGGTCGAAAGCGGCACCAGACACGGTCGCCAGGCAACTGCCGTCGCCCCCGCGGTGTTAGCCCCTTGCTCTTGAAAAGGGCCGATCTCGATTTTACGGAGTAGAAAGATGCCGAAGGAAACCCATACCAAAGTGTCGGAACATTACGAGAACGCCGCCAAGGCGCACCGCACGGCGGCCGAGCATCACGGCAAAGGCGATCATGCCGCGGCGCACGAGCACTCGACGAAAGCTCACGAGCATTCCACCCAGGCGCATCGGCATTCGATCGAAGCTCATGGCGAGAGTGCGCAACAGAAGAAGTAGCAGCCGGCGCCGGGGCGCATGCCGTGCGCCTCAGCTGCGTCGTCGCGATTACACAACCGGGAGCTTCTTTCATGCAGACCACAGTTACGCCGAGCAGCACGGTCGCCGCGGACGAGACCATGAACCTAATCTCCGCCGACAAGGTCGTCGGCACCATCGTCTACAACCGGCAGCAGGAGAAACTCGGCGCCGTCTATGCGCTGATGCTGAACAAAATGAATGGGCAGGTCGCTTATGCGGTCATGTCGTTCGGCGGCTTTCTGGGCATCGGCGAAAGTTACCATCCCTTGCCGTGGCGCATCCTGGCCTACGATACACGCCTCGGCGGCTACGTGGTGGATCTCGATCGCCGCCGGCTGGAGGCTGCCCCAACCTATACGACGGCCGATGAGCCCGATTGGCGGACCTACCCCGAGCGCATTGACGCCTACTACGCGATGCCGCCGGTTTGATAGGGAGCCGCCAGAGAACGCACGGAGTTGCCGCGGCCCTCCTGATTAAAAACAAGTAGGACGCAACTTAAGATCGATCGGCTCTGTTGAACCAGAGCGACCGACAAGAGGTCGTATTCCGATGGAGAGGTGGATGAAAAGACTTTTTCCGGCCGCGGCCGCGGTGATCGTGATCGGTGGCGCATTGCCGGTGCTGGCGCAGACCACCGCTGCGCCCCTCCTGACAGCCCCGCCGATGGGAAAGACCATCAACAAGTACTATAAGCAGAGCGTCTATGATCCCGCCAAAGACAAGATCGGCACGATCGATGACGTTGTCATTAGCGACGGCGGGCAGATTGAAGGGCTCATCATCGGGGTGGGCGGCTTCCTTGGCGTCGGCGAAAAAGACGTCGCGGTGGCGTATAGGGCAGTTCATGCTGAGATGAAGGACAACGCCTGGTACCTGACACTCAATACAACGAAGGATGCGTTGAAGGCGGCACCGGCGCTGACTTTCGACAAGTCGAAGACCACCTGGATTGCCAAGTAAGTTCCGATGGTAATGTCGCACCTGAGGATTCGGAAAATCCTCAGGTGCTACCAACAGCCTCGTCGTGCTACTGTCAGTTCAAAAAAAACATGAATATCACTTGTGGGATATTCTGATCCGGCTCTGATCAAGTAGGAGGGAAATGCAATGGCAGCCGTGGTTTTTACTGGATTTTTGTTGGTAATTATTGTAACGGGTAAAACCACTGAAATATTGCCGATGGAGACCTACAACTCGATGCAAATGTGCGAGGAAGCCGCTGGCGCTTCAGCATTCTACGATTCCCGTGCTAAAAAGTGGGATCAGGCAACCCAGCATGATATTCAGTTTGTTTGCATTCCGACTACACGTGAATCGAGTGCACCAAAGGCCGATGGGGATAGACAACCTTAAAGCGGTAGCTTCTTCTCGCCTACTACAACGACTTTGACCCTATAGCATATGTTCTTCCCTTTCGAGATTGCCCGCCTCTTCTGCAGACGATCGAGCATATTCAGCAGCGTGCGCCCCTTGCGGAGAAAGAAATTCTATGCCGTCGACGATCTCGCCAGATCGATTTGTTGACGCTTCGACCGAAGACGGGCGCTACCGCATCCTCGTCGAAGCAATAACCGACTATGCCATCTATATGCTCGATACGGACGGCATCGTGACGAGCTGGAACCCCGGCGCGCGTCGCTTCAAAGGCTATGAGCAAGCCGAGATCATTGGCCAGCATTTCTCCCGATTTTACACCGAGGAAGACCGTGCAAAGGGATTGCCCGCAACAGCCCTTGCCACGGCTGACCGAGAAGGGAAATTCGAAGGTGAAGGATGGCGGGTTCGCAAGGATGGTACGCGCTTTTGGGCCAGCATCATTATCGATCCGATACGCGACAGCGCGGGTAACCTTGTCGGGTACGCCAAAATCACCCGCGATCTAACGGAGCGGAAAGCTGCCGAAGTCAAGATTCGGAGCAGTGAGGAACAGTTCAAGCGGCTCGTCCAAGGTGTCACCGATTATTCGCTCTACATGCTTACCCCCGATGGCAAGGTGGCGAGTTGGAATGCCGGTGCGCAACGGATCAAAGGCTATATCCCCGAGGAAATCATCGGTGAGCATTTCTCTCGGTTCTACACTGCGGAGGATAGGGAGAACGGCGAACCCGAGCGCGTCCTGGCAACCGCAATCCGCGACGGGCGATTTGAAAAGGAAGGGTGGCAGGTTCGCAAGAACGGCGAAAGATTTTGGGCCAATGTGGTCATCGACACGATCCGCGAAGGCGAAGGCGAAGGCGAGATTATTGGTTTTGCCAAAATCACCCGTGATATTTCGGAACAGCGGGAGACACGCGCCACCCTGGACCGCGCACGCGAGGCGCTGTTTCAGTCACAAAAAATGGAAGCTGTCGGGCAACTCACCGGCGGCATTGCGCACGATTTCAATAATCTGTTGACGGCAATCATCGGCAGCCTCGAAATCGCCGGACGTCGCATTTCGGATAATTCCGTCAAGCGCCTTATCGATAATGCCATGCGGGCCGCTCAACGGGGTGCAGCCTTGACACAACGGATGCTTGTCTTCGCCCGGCAACACGAGCTTAATGCGCAACCGCTTGATATACAAATCCTAGTTCGCAATATGAGCGAAATGCTGGAACGCTCCCTTGGCCCTTCGGTGCTGATCGAAACGCGTTTTCCGCTCAATCTTCCGTGGGCCAAGACCGACCCCAACCAGCTCGAAATGGCATTGCTAAACTTGCTGGTGAACGCGCGCGATGCCATGCCGCAAGGCGGCACTATTATTATGGCTGCTCGCACCGAAACGATCGGAAAGGACCAACAGTTACACCCTGGCTCCTATGTCTGCTTATCGGTGACGGACACCGGCGAAGGAATGGACGAAGCCACGCTGTCAAAAGCGATGGACCCGTTTTTCACCACCAAGGAAGTCGGAAAGGGAACCGGCCTTGGACTGCCGATGGTGCATGGTCTAGCCGAAGAATCGGGTGGTAGGTTGGTTTTAAAAAGCAAAAAGGGACAAGGTACAACCGCTGAACTCTGGTTGCTAGTCGCCGAGAAATCTCCTGTCCCGACCACGATGATTAAAACTGAATCGCCTACGCCGGTCAATAACTTGACTGTGCTAGTGGTCGATGACGATCCGCTTGTCCTCACCAACATGGCCGCAATGTTAGAGGACCTGGGGCATACCGTTTTTGCGGCAGAGTCCGCCGTGGATGCCCTCCAAATCCTCCGTGGCGAGGGCACAATTCAACTCGTGCTGACCGATCAAGGCATGCCTCAGAAAACCGGATTGCAGTTGATTGACGAGATCAAAAATGGCTGGTCAGAACTGCCAATAATACTTGCGACGGGATTCGCAGAACTGCCGCCCAACACCGATCCACTGCAGATCACGCTTGCTAAGCCATTCCTGCAACACGATCTGGAGCAAGCCGTGAAGGCGGCATTTGAGGACTCGAAAACTCGTCGTGCCGTGAAATTTCGAGGGGAGTGACTTCAATTCGCGGTGCTGTCGGGGTCTCGATCCAGGCTTTAGAACGATCTGACTGCCGTTCCGGCGATTGCCCCATCTGAGCGCGCTTACCTCTGAATTTACACGACGATCGCGCACGCTAATATCGGCTCAACAGTGATCCGTGGATTTTGCTTGGGAGCGGTGGTATTTTGATCCAACGCTAGTCAAATAGAAGGAAAATGCAAATGGCAGGTGCGGTTTTCACCGGATTTGTGTTGGTGATGATTGTAACAGGAAAAACTACTGAAATATTGCCGATAGAAACCTATAATTCGATGCAAATGTGCGAGGAAGCAGCTGGAGGTTCAGCATTCTACGATTCCCGCGCTGCAAAGTGGGATCAGGCAACCCAACATGACATTCAATTTATTTGCATTCCGACTACGCGAGGATTGAATGCACCAAAGGCCGATGGGGATAGACAGCCTTAGGAAACGCTGAATAACCGCGTCTGACCGGACGGGTGATTGCTGAGGGACAGTTTGCAGGTGTCAGCGCGAACGGGTAGCTGCCTGACGCGGATTCGGGTTTGTCTTGGGTTTCTCCTGATTGAGGCAGAACGGTGATCAAGTTCATGCTTGCACGAGTAGCGTTTTCTTCACGATCACCAGATTGGCCAGCGCGAACAGGGTGCGCCGCTGCGCGGTATTCTTGACCAAGCCGCGATAACGCGGCTTCTTGTGGCAGGCGCCGCGATGATGGAAGCGCTCGAACAACAACGATTTGCGGGCTGGACTCGGCCGTTTGGTTTCAAGGTCGTTGAGCGGCAAGGCGTCAAATATCTGGAACCGGACGCGTGAGCAACGCGATTGAGATGATGGGCTAGTCGCGCGATATTGACGGTCTGTCGCTTATGAAAATCCGCGATGTGCCGCGTGCGCAAGGCTTCGAGATCAGCCATGACTCCGTGCATCGGCTCCTGGCTGAGAACCCGGCTCGCCAGCGAAAGCAGCCCTTACAGTTTTTGACGACGAGGACGGCTCGACGCGTTGATCCCTCGGCTACGCCAGAATGCGATCCGGTTCGATTTGGCGCTCAGGCGGCAAAAATTCGTGGTCGACAAATGCCGGTGCGGCTTGATTGGCCGGTCATGGGTGAGCCGGCAAACACGTTCACCGCTAAGCTGCGCGATGCTGAGATGCCCGGCGGACTCCGCAACCGCAAGTTCGTCACCCCATTGAATCGCCGCCTGTGACCGTTTATCATGATGTTACGCTACTGTTAGTAAGGGAGGACAGTTATGCCTGACCCGAAGACACCAGTGTATGAGCACGGAGATGCAGTCTACGCTGCAATTAAAGACCTCCACGAGAAAATAGCCGCTATAGACCCTAATCTAGTGATCGCGCTGTCTTTCGGACCTCGTGATCGCGCACCGCAGGCGATTGACAGTAAAATCATTGCGGAAAAGGCCAGAACGACCCTTACTTCTCCAGGTGCTGGAAATCTTTCACATGTGGAAGACTTTCGGGAACATTTCCCGGATGGGACTCATTTCAGTAATGTGTTCAGCAAGACTGGCGATGGGTTCATCAACGTCCACGGTTTAGAGCAATAAAGGAGCAGTTTCTGCTCTAGGTGATGCCTCCGGAAAGCAATAGGTCGCTGAGGCTGGTTGTGTTACAGCCAACCTCCGTTTGTAATCTTAATTGCGCCTATTGCTATGTGCCGGATCGGAAAAAATCAGGTGTAATGAGTGACGCTGTGATCAAGGCGTCGGCTCTATACGCGTTTGCTTCTGCGCCCGCCCAAAAGTCGTTCAAGTTTCTATGGCATGCAGGAGAGCCTTTGGCCGCTGGGATCGCGTTTTACAGGCGGGCGTTTGCACAGATTTCTGACGTGGCTCCAGATGGACATCATATAGTCTATGCCATCCAGACTAACGGGACTCTAATCAACCGAGACTGGTGCAAACTTTTTAGCGAATACAATGTGGATGTCGGATTAAGTATCGACGGACCGGCGTCTCTGCATGACTCTCATCGTAAAACGTGGCGCGGACGCGGTTCGCATGAAAGGGCAATGAGAGGTTATAGGTTACTATTAGAGCATGGAATCTACCCAGGTGCGATCTGTGTTCTAACGAAAAATTCACTTTCATGCCCCGATGCGATATATGATTTTTTTGTTGAAAGCGGATTTACGTCAATAGCATTCAACGTTGACGAAACCGAGGGCGTCAATACCAACTCTAGCCTTGCCGAAGCGGAAGCTGCCTATCGTTTTTTTATGCAGCGGCTATGGGATCGTTGGAGAGAAGACGATGGTAAACTCTACATTCGGGAATTTCGACAAACGCTGAATTGTATTGGCGGGTTAAAGTCTGATCCGGGCTTTGTTCGGGAGCCGGATGAAGTCCTGCCGATGGGCATTATCACAATCGCGAAAGACGGCTCGATTAGTACATTTTCGCCGGAATTAGCGTCGACCGAAAGCGAACGATATAACAATTTCGTGATTGGGAACGTACTGAGAGATGCTCCATTAGATGTTGCCGGGAGTGTTGCATTTCAAAAGATCAATTCCGATGTGCTGGTCGGCAGGAATAATTGTAAAGATCAGTGTGCATATTATTCGCTTTGCGGTGGTGGATTTCAGTCAAATCGAATCGCTGAGCACGAATCATTCGAAGCAACAGAAACCGTAACGTGCCGACTTCATCGTCAGATTTTAGCTGATGTCATTATTGAAAAATTGTCCGGCGAAACACGGCAGAACGCCAGCGAGCGAGCTATGATTTCGGCCGGCTAGGCTTGACTCCAACCTTTGTTTTTCGCCGGACCTCTGCAGGAACTCGATCGGCTTATCGACGCCACCGAGCATTTTGGGCTCGATGAAGCCGTCCCGTCTTCGTCAGTTTCTCACACCCAGTGTCAGCGCACATTTGCACGAACTCCCGGCAATTTTTTAGTAGGGAATCGGATCGCGTCTAACAGGGAAATTTTCCTTTGGCAGAGCAGGGAAAACGGATCGGTGCGATCGGCGACGTGTTATTTGGCTGCATTCCGGCCCCGCCCGGCCCACTGCGGCGGGTTCTTCCGTCCGAACGCTGTTATAGAATAGGCTTGACGTATCGACCTCGGTAAGACGCCCGCTCCGTTCGGGCACCCTTGAAAATCCGCGTGCAACATCACGCGGCAGTTTTCACCAGAGAGCGCAATACTTCTGCCACGCTCCAGGCCTGGGCGATGCAACCGCGCGGGGTAAAGGGCGGCTCTGCGTCAAACACTTCGCTAATCGAACCGATGCCGGCTTCTGACATGTGCCGACCGAACCCGGCAAGAAATTCGCGGGCACCAGCCTTGTCGCGAGGATGAACGCGCAGCCAGGCGTCGATGAACGGTCCGATCAGCCAGGCCCAGACCGTCCCCTCGTGATAGGCCGCATCCCGGTCACGCAGGTCGCCGAAATACCGTGACTTGAAATGGGGTTCTTCCGGTGCGAGCGAGCGCAACCCGACCGGCGTCAGCAGCTTTTCACGCACAGCATCGACGATGGTCGCCCAGCGCTCTTCGGCGAGTACCGGATTGCCGAGGGACAGGGCGAAAATCTGGTTCGGGCGGAATGCGGCATCGTCGCCATTCGGTCCGTCAATGACATCGTAAAGGTAGCCGCCCTTGGGGTACCAGAAGCGTCGGTTGAACGATTCTTGCGCCTTCTCGGCGTGCGCCGCGATGGTGTCGGCTTCGGCATTCCCGGCGGCGCGCAGCCACTGTGTCAGCAGGCAGAGCGCGTTGTACCAGAGCGCGTTGATCTCGACGGCCTTGCCGCGGCGCGGCGTCACTACCCAATCGCCGACCTTCGCGTCCATCCAGGTCAGCTGATAGCCCTCTTCGCCTTGCATCAGGAGCCCGTCATTCGGGTCGACCTTGATCCCGAAGCGGGTACCTTCGAGATGATGCTGCACGACGTCCTGCAAGACCGGCAGGATGATTCGCAGCGTCTCTTCATCGTTCGTGTTGTTCAGGTAGCGGGCAAGCGCGTGGAAGAACCACAGCGTTGCGTCAGCCGTGTGGTAGAGGCCCTGGGTGTCGCCTTCCGGGAACATGTTGGGGATCAGCCCATCGCGGACGTGATGGGCAAAATCACGCAAGATCCATTTGGCTTCGACCGGACGCCCGGTCGCCAATGTGAGGCCCTCGAGCGAAATCATCGTGTCGCGGCCCCAATCGGTGAACCAATGGTAGCCGGCGATCACGGCACGGACGTCATCACCCTGGGCATTGGCGCGGGCAATGTCGGCGATTCGGCCAACTGGCGTGATCAGGAATGCGTCGGCCGCGAGCACCAGCTCCGGACCGAGGCTTTCGCGAGCCGGCGGCGCTGTCTGCGCCACCAGGCGCCGCCGCCGTTCGGTCTCGAACTCTCGTGCGCGGTCCGGTGTCATCGCCAAGATCTTATGCCATTCCTCGGCGCCTGCGATCAGCGTCACCGCGGAATTAGATCTCACATCGGCACAGAAATAGCCCGGGGTCCATTCCCAGCCGTGTGAATCGTAGCCGCGTTCCGCCTCGGTCTTGAAGACGGACTCCCGGCGCGAGCCGCCATCGGCGACGAAGGTGGCCCCCTGGCAGCCCGACATCATCAACCGCAGAGTCGGCAAGTCCGGATCCCCGATCACCTCGTAGCGCGGGCCCTGCACGCGCAGCGCATAGTCCTTCGCAACCGGCTCGCTTACGGGAGCCTCGAGCGGGCGGAAGTTGATAAAAGGTCGAAGCCTCAGCCGCACCTTTTCCGTGCCGCCGAGTAGACGAAAGCTGATGTGCACGATATTGTGCCGGGCCGGCATCAACACCGATTTCTCGAAGATGCGGCCGTCGATTTCGTAGCGCCAGCTGGGCAGGTCGAGGTCCATGCTGAAATCGAGGAAACGGCCAGCCTCGCGGACATTAACCGCGCTGCCGTCCGCGCGCTCGATCTCGACAATCAAATCGTTGAGCATGACCATGCGCCCGAGCGGTGCCGGCAATGCCGCGACCAGAAAACCGTGGTAGCGCCGCGTGATCTCACCTGCGACGGTGGCGGAGGCGAAGCCACCGAGGCCATTCGCCACCAGCCACTCGCGCGGCGCCCCGGTGGTTGCATCGTCGTTGTCCTCTCGGACCGTGCGGACGACTTTATCCATTATTGCTGTGCTACTCTGTGAGTTCAGGTGCGGCGTCGACGGTGAGTGGCGCCGGTGCTAAGACCAACGCGCTTTCGCCGGGAACGTGCAGAAATCCGTCGCGATAAAGTGGCGGTACGCCGATGCCGCCGTATATCGCGCGTTCGCTCGACCACAGGATATGCCACGCCTGGTCTTCCGGCGGCGCCAGCAACGGCTCGGGCATCGGTATCAGGGTGAGATCGATGCCGAGATTGACGATCAGCACGCGGTCGCCGGCGTCACCAAAAAACCGCAGCAGCCAGGCGTGCGCAGAGATTTCAGTGCCATCGAACCGTGACGGCCTCACTCGCAATACCGGATCGTCGCGGCGCAACGCTAGTAAATCGCGGTGCAGCGCATAGGCGGCGGCATGCGTGTCGCGCTCACCGAAATCGAGGATGCAGCGGCGGAACGTCGCCTCATGATCGGGAGCCGGGAGCCGCCGCTGCATTTCGGGATCGGCCATGTTGGGAAACTGCGCGAGTGACTCGCCGCGGCCCTTGCGTACCGCCTCCGCCAGTTCGGCCTTATGGTCGGCGAAATATAGAAACGGGCGGGAGCTGCTGAATTCCTGCCCCTGCAACAGCATCGGGATACCGGGCATCAGTAGCAGATACGCGGTCATTGCCCGGTGCCGGCCAGGGCTGGTGAGTTGGTGGATGCGCCGCCCGCTGGCGGAGTTGGCAATCTGGTCGTGGTTTTCCAGGAATACGACAAAACATTCCGGCGTGAGGTCGAGCGCCGGCTTGCCGCGACGCTGCTTTTGCCAGGCGTAGCGCTGGCCCTGATAGAGAAACCCGTGCTTGGCGGCGGCGACGAACTCGCGCGGGGCGCCGCGGTAATCGGTGTAGTAGGCCTCGTGGTGGCCGGTCAGCGCCACAACGGCAGTGTGGTGGAAATCGTCGTTCCACAGTGCATCGATGCCATAGCCTCCGCGCTCTTGCGGCCGCATCAACTTGGCGTGCTGCCGTTCGTTTTCGCCGACGACAAAGGTGTGGCGGCCGTTGCCGGCCTCGCGTACCCGACGGCCCATCGCCGCGATGATGTGATCCTCGGAGGCATCAAAGATCTGCTGCGTCGCATCGAGCCGCAGGCCATCGAGATGGTATTCGTCGATCCAGTACCCGGCATTGGCGATGAAGAATTCGCGCACCGGCGCGGAACCCGGACCGTCGAAATTGAGCGCGTCGCCCCATTCGTTGAGGTACCGCTCGCTGATGTATTGCTTCGCGAAACAAGGCAGGTAGTTTCCGTCCGGGCCGAGGTGGTTGTAGACGACGTCGAGGATCACAGCGATGCCGAGCGCGTGGGCGCGATCGACGAAGAAGCGGAGATCGTCCGGCTCACCATAAAGCCGGGTCGGCGCGAACAGGTTGACCCCGTCATAGCCCCAGCCGAAGCGCCCGGGAAAATCGGCGACCGGCATCAACTCGATGCCGGTGATGCCGAGTGCGGCCAGTTCCGGGAGCTCATCCGCCGCGGCGCCCCAGGTGCCGACGGACGTAAAGGTGCCGACATGCATCTCATAGAGCACCAGTTTCTCGCGAGGCGTCCCGCGCCATCCCGCATCGGTCCACTGGAAGCAGCCGGGATTGACGATCTGCGAGGGACCGTGCGGACCCTTCGGCTGGAAGCGGGAGGCTGGATCAGGCCATCTCACATCGCCGCCGTCGGCTCGAAACCGGTAGCGCATGCCCGCTGCTGCCGCAGGGAAGAACGACGAGAAATAACCATCAGGTTCAGGTGTAAGGTCGTATGCCGACAGGCGTTCGATTTCCACGGTAAGCCCACGAACGCGCGGCGCCCACACCCGGAAATGCACGCCGCCTGGCACCACTTCGGCACCAATAGGCAGACGCCGGACGGGCTGCACGGCTCCGTCGCTCGTAGCGACCACTTGCACCAGTTCGCCTAGATCCACTTTGGCCTCGCCAAGTCCAGCCAAATCTCTCTGGAATCTGCACCGGCGACGCTCGGTATCCCACTGAGCCGCCATCCCGCGGTGGTCGTCCAGGTTTATCGCATCATCGTTCACGGCCGGCCTTTGAATTCGGCCCGGGCCGTTCCTTGAGCGCAAGCTCCCTAGCCGGCAATGAGGCGGCAATCACCTTCGCCTTGGTAGCCTTCGGCTTTTTGGCTTCCCGGTTGCCCCGGCTTTGACTTTTTGCCAATTAACCCTCCTTGGTGGCTGTTTGCTTTCGGCTTGCGCGTGGAGGAGCGACGCTCACGGCGTTTGCCATCTCTTTTTCGGCAGCGTCCTTCTCCAACCGCAGCGCGCGTAGTCTGGTGATCTTTGCTGCTTCCGTTTGCCTTGCTTGAGCGATTGGTGATTGGCAGTCTGTCAAAGGGTGCTTTGCCATGACGATACCTCGCGATCGGTGCATCTAAGCGGGCTTGTCGGCCAGGATCTTTTTCGTGCACTCGGAGACCAGCTGATAATTCGGGCTTTTGGCGTCGACCGCGACGGCCCAGCCGCCCTTCTCGACAAAATCCCGTTGAGAATAGTCTGAGGTGAGTTTTCGAAGATCAGCGAGCTTCGCGGTTGCGTTCGTCTGGGCGAAGAACCTGGCGGCGCATACGGGGGCGAGTGCCTCCGCGACGGCAGTATTTGCTCGTTCCTGCGCCATCTGGTCGGCCTTGCCGGCCAGCATCCAGCCGAACTGCCAAAACCCAATGATCATGATGCCGATGGCGCCGATTGCGGCGCCCCAGAGGCCCGGCTTCAACCAGGAGTAGGATTTCAACCCCATCGAGTTTCCTTCCTGTCCAACGGTTCCCGAGAGGAATCTCGGGCCTGATCTTTAGTCGTTACAGGCGCGCGCACCGGCGCCTGTTTCTTTGCCTTATTTTTACCCGTTATTCCCGCTCGAGCGGCCCCTGGAGCGCGTCGAGATCCTTGGCGGGCGGTTGGTGGTCGATCGGCGTCGCGACACCGGGATTGTCGTCATCGTTGCCTGGCCGCTGCGCATCCGACCAGTTCTTGAAGCCGTTCTCCCGGCTATTCGCCAATGAAATATGCATGGCCCTTGTCCTTATGTTTCAGAGGGTGGAGGTGATCGCGGGCGATCCGGCCCGCGCGGTGATACCTGTTCGCCGGCCTGCTGCCGCTGGATCAAATCAACGACCTTAAGCCAGGATTTCGCCTGTTGCGGTTGCGCTGCCAGAGCCGCTGCCCGGGCGTTATTACGCGCGATGGTGACGGCCTCGCATCCATGCACCTCGATCATGTCGCGGGCGAGCAATGCGGCATCGGCTCCACCCGGCAGCGCCAGTTCCTCCGCGAGGGAAGTGGTCACGGGAGCGCTCGAACGAGAACAAGCAAGGCGAAACCGATTCCAAACACGATCGGGAGCACGATGGGTGGCACAAACCAGCTTTTGATCACGCGCCGGCTTCCGCACCTGGGAGGTACATGCCGGCGGCGAGCGCCGTCGGCTTCCAGTCCTCAGCGAACCGGCTGGCTTCCTTGCGTTGTGGTGGCGTTAGCTGGTTCGAGAGGCGCCGACAGGCAAGCTGAGCCTCTTTGAGCCGAACGCCCTCGAGGTTCGCTGTCGCCACCAGAAACCAGCCATAGGCTTTGACGGAGCTTTCCGGCGTCTCCGACTCACCTGCATAAAACTCCGCCAGTTTGATTTGCGCCCGGGGCAACCCTTGCGTCGCGGCGGCCAGGAGCCATCGCAGCGCCTCCGAATGGTTGCCCTCGCTGGTGTATCGACTGTCCATCGAACCGTTTTCGCACATCATCGCCAGGTTGAACTGCGCCTCGGGATTGCCGCGTTCGGCCGCTTCCATCAGCTCTTTTTTCATCGCCGGGGCCCCGTTCGGTTATCGCTGGGTTGATATGGCTAATAGTCCATGCCACCCATGCCTGCGGCCGATGGAATCGACGACCCTCCCGCCTGCGGCGCATCCGCGATCATCGCCTCGGTAGTGACAAGCAGGCCGCCAACCGATGCCGCGCCTTGCAAGGCTAGCCGTACGACCTTGGCGGGGTCGATGATACCGGCCTTGACCATGTCGACATAGGTGCCGGTCTCGGCGTCAAAGCCGTGATTGGCATCGTTCTGATCCAACAGCTTGCCGACAATGATCGAACCTTCTTCGCCGGCATTGGCAAAAATCTGCCGGGCCGGCGCCTGCAAGGCCCGCCGCACGATGTCGATACCGACCTGCTGGTCGCTGTTTTCCGGATTAAGCCCTGACAGCGCCTTGCTGGCATAAAGCAGCGTTACGCCACCGCCCGGCACGATACCTTCCTCGACCGCCGCACGGGTCGCATGCACCGCGTCATCGACGCGATCCTTGCGCTCCTTGACTTCGATTTCGCTCCCGCCGCCAACCTTAATGATCGCGACCCCGCCCGCCAGCTTAGCGAGCCGCTCCTGCAATTTCTCCTTGTCGTAATCGGAGGTGGTTTCCTCGATCTGCGCGCGCATCTGCATGCAACGCGCGGCGATTGCGGTCTTGTCGCCGGCACCATCGATAATTGTGGTGTTGTCCTTGTCGATACGCACCGTTTTGGCGCGGCCGAGCATATCCAGGGTGACGTTTTCAAGCTTGATGCCGAGATCGTCGCTGATCACCTGACCGCCGGTCAGCGCTGCCAGATCCTCCAGCATGGCCTTGCGCCGGTCGCCAAATCCCGGAGCCTTGACCGCCGCCACTTTCAGGCCGCCGCGGAGCTTGTTGACAACGAGGGTTGCAAGCGTTTCGCCTTCAATGTCCTCGGCCACAATCAATAGCGGCGCAGCGCTCTGCACCACCGCTTCAAGCAAGGGCAGAATCTGCTGCAAACCCGACAGCTTCTTCTCGACAAGCAGGATGTAAGGGCTTTCCAGTTCGCAAATCATCTTCTCGGCGTTGGTGATGAAATACGGCGACAGGTAGCCGCGGTCGAACTGCATCCCCTCGACGATTTCGAGTTCGGTTTCGAGACCTTTGGCCTCTTCGACCGTGATGACGCCCTCCTTGCCGACCTTATCCATCGCACTGGCGATCATCTCGCCGATTTCGCGATCGTTATTGGCCGAAATCGTACCGATTTGCGCGATCTCGGCGCTGGTCGATACCGTCTTCGCGGATTTCTTAATGTCCTCGACGACCCGGGCTACCGCCATGTCGATGCCGCGCCGTAAATCCATTGGGTTCATGCCAGCGGCAACGGCTCTGGCGCCCTCTTGCACGATCGCCTGCCCCAAAACTGTCGCTGTCGTCGTACCGTCACCGGCCTGGTCGCTGGTGCGGGAGGCAATCTCCTTGACCATCTGCGCGCCCATGTTCTCGAACCGATCGGTCACTTCGATTTCCTTGGCGACCGTCACGCCGTCCTTGGTGAGGCGTGGCGCGCCGTAGGATTTGTTGAGCATGACGTTGCGGCCTTTCGGGCCGAGCGTAACTTTTACGGTGTTGGCGAGAAGTGCGATGCCGCGCAGCATGCTGTCGCGCGCGTCGCCGTTAAATCTGAGTTCCTTGGCAGTCATATTCCGTACCCCTGATTAAGCGGCTTTGCGCGTCGCGACAGCGTCATCGATGACGCCCAAAATGTCGGTCTCGTTCATGATGATTAGATCGTCGCCGTCGACCTTGATCTCGCTGCCCGACCATTTGCCGAACAGCACACGGTCACCGCTTCTGATGTCGAGCGGATGCAGTTTGCCATCGCCACCACGCTTGCCCGGACCGACCGCTAGAACTTCTCCTTCAACCGGCTTTTCCTGCGCCGTATCGGGAATAAAGATGCCGCCCGGGGTCTTGGTTTCCGGCACGACACGACGGATCAGGATGCGGTCCTGCAACGGACGCAGCGTCATTTTGGTCTCCACGACCCGTTTTCTGGAAATTGGCACTCTCGGGCGACGAGTGACAATGTGTATTGGTGAATACGTGGAGCCGCTATTTCAGAAAACAAGCTCAGGGCGGAAATAAAAATGCAGAAACTTCGGAAGTGTCTCTAAAGTTCATGGAATAAAATCTCCGTAAGCCCATGATATGGCGACTGTTTATTAAAACAAAAGGCAATGTTTCTAGAAAATTCAAATAGTGCTTGAACGACCTGATCGTTGTCACCCCACTTTGTGCCAGACCGAAAAAAAGCGGCGAAAAAAAGCGGCGGAGAAAGTCTTCGGTGGCACTTTCCCAATTCATCTGGCTGAGGCGGATCGTGAGAATAGAAGCGTAGCGGTCGGTGCATCCGATCCCGAACATCGAAGGTCCAGAAATCCTTCAGCTCGCGTGTCGAAAAGCGAATGCAGCATGCCTACCGCAGCTGTGACCTCTCTGCGCTGGTAATTTCTGTTTAATCCACTGAATTATTCTTGTTGGGTCTGTGAGAGATTTTACGCGGGCCTTTGCGTTCGATTGAGTATATACAGGAATTTGAGCGTCGGCGTCTTATCGCGACGCACAATACGCTTCAGTCCCGGCACCGCATGTGCCGCAGGCTAGGGTCCGGACTCAATTGAGCCACCATGTGACGGTCGCGGCCAGTAATGCGCCTGCGAGGAAGTTTCTGGCGAGCTTGTCGTAGCGAGTGGCAACCCGACGGAATGCAATCGCAGCCCCGGTCGACCACCGACCAGCGCGACAAACAAAACCAATTCTGATTGACGCGCCGCGACAGAAACCAAAGGGCCCTCTTGCGCGTCGATTACCCCGCGACAATCATGGGGGCGCCGCGACACCAGTATTCTCATCCAGATTGTCGCTGGCTTCTCACCAGATCGCCGCGCTACAGCCTCATCTTCTTCGCCTGGAGGTACCCTGCGATGGCTTGCGGTCGCACGTCAGACAGGTTGGCCAATGGTGGTCAGCTCCGAGTCCGCCCCGATGTCGGCCTCGCTGATCGGCTTCTCGGTCAGGACAAAGAACAGACCGGCACCGACCACCGCGACGCCTGCGCCGACTTCTAGCGCCGGTACAAACGACCCACTGTACTGCACGATAAAACCAGTGACGGTCGGCGCGAGCGCCGCACCGATATAGCCGCCGCAATTTGAGATGCCGGCAAACGAGGCAGTGTATTTCTTCGGGCAAGCCACCGTGGCGACCGACCATACATTGGTGCTGGCGATCTGGTTGAGGAACATGCTGATCGATATTAGTGCGATCGCACCAGTGTTGGTCTCGGCAAAAGCGGCCCACAGCGTGAATACCGCGACCAGAATGAGCGAAATGGTCATCGGATAACGCCGGCTGGCCACCGGCGACAAACCACGCCGCAACAGCCAGTCGCTGAACCAGCCGCCGAGCAGCCCGCCGATCACCGCCACGCTGAACGGGATCGCGACCGCGAAGCCGGTCGTCTTGAGGCTCATATGCCGCTGCATTTCGAGATACCCGGGCAGCCAGGCCGTATAGATCCAAAGCATGTAGACCTCCCCGAAATGGCCCGCGACGATCCCCCAGGTTGTGCGAAAGCGAAACAGCTGCGTCCACTCGCGCAGGCCTCCGCCCTGAGCCGCGCTTTGCTGCTCCTCGTTCGCGATCAGGTAAGCATGTTCCGCAGCGGTCAGCGAGGCGTCGGACGGATCGCGATAGAACCACAGCCAGATCGCCGCGACTATGGCGCCGGCGATCCCCATCATGATGAACATCCAGCGCCAGCCAAGATTCAACATCAGCACCGTCAGCAATGGGCCTGCAACTGCGGTGCCCAGCGGGGCGGCGCAATTGAACACGCCCGTGGCGATGCCGCGATCCTTGATGTTAAACCAGTCGCGGGTGACCCGAGCGCCCGTCAGGTATTGCGGCGATTCACCGACCCCAAGCAGCAGGCGGGCCCCCACGAACTGCCAGAAATTGCCGACCAAACCGCCGATGATCTGCGCGAGCGACCAGCCGCCGAGGCCCAGGGTCAGCGCGCGCCGCGGTCGGAGCCAATCGACGAAACCGCCGGCGGGCATTTGGGATACCGCATAGGCCCACAGGAACGCCGACAGCAACAAGCCCATGTCGACGACTGACAGGCCAAGCTCTTCGCGGATCAGAGGATTTGCGATCGATAACGTGGCGCGGTCGATATAGGCGATCGCACCGCCGGCGACCAGCAGGACGAGTGCACCGCGCTGCATCCGTTTAATGCGGGAAGTTGCTGTGAGTTGAGCCATGCGTTTCCTCAATGAGACCGGGGCTGCGGCCGCCGGACGGTGACGGAACTCCCTGCCCGTCTATGGCGGCCGTGACCGCACAAAACATACGTCAGAAGCCGAGAGGGTGGCGCGTCACGTTTGCCGGGTGCAAACTTGGCTTCTGAAGGGCCGTAGCACGATCCCGGCACACTCTACACGATCCCGTCATACTCTAGGTGCTAGTGTACTGACTCATTCAGAAGATACAGGCAGGCGTGTGATCTTGGCGAGAATGGTGTCGGCAGGTTTGGTCCAGAGGAACGGTTTTGAGGATTGATTGTGCTCGTGGATGTAACGGCGGATGGCGTCTTGGAGGTCGGCGACCGATTTGAAGACGCCATGTCGGATTGTCTGCGGATGATGGTTGAGAAGAAGCCTTCGACGGCATTGAGCCAGGATGCGGAAGTCGGGGTGAAATGGAAGACCCAGCGCGGATGATCGGCGAGCCACTGTTTGACCTTGGGATGCTTGTGGGTGGCGTAGTCGTCGGCGACGGCGTGGATGATCCTGCCGGGCCGAACCGCGCGCTCGACGGCGTTGAGAAACTTGATGAACTCCTTATGGGTATGGCCGGGCATGCAGCGCCCGACCACGGTGCCGTCGAGGATGTTGAGGGCAGCGAACAGGGTTGTGGTGCCGTTGCGCTTGTAGTCGTGGGTCATGGTACCGCATTTGCCGGGCTTCATCGGCAGGCCGGGTTGGGTGCGGTCGAGCGCCTGGATCTGAGATTTCTCATCGATCGAGACGACGACGGCATGCACAGGCGGGTTCATGTAGAGGCCGACGACATCCTCGACCTTCTCAGCGAAGGCCGGGTCGTTGGACGTTTTGAAGGTGCGGACCCGGTGGGGCTGAAGATGGTTTGCCTCCCAGAGGCGCTGCACCGCGCGCAGGCTGACGCCGACGGCCTCAGCGACCATGCGGCCCGTCCAATGAGTGGCTTGTCGGGGCGGGTTGCCGCAGGGCAGCGCCAGGATTTTGGCCACCGTCGCCGCGGACAGCGGTTTCTTGCCGGGTCTGCGCGTCTTGTCGCGCAACAGCCCGTCGACGCCCTCTTCGGCGAAGCGCTGCTGCCATCGCCATACCGCCGGCCGGCTGGCCGCGGTCTGCCGTGCCACTGCCAGCACCGCCAGGCGGTCGGCCGACAACAAAACGATCCGAGCCCGTTTGAACATGCTTCTGCGGCCGGTTGCGATCGTCGACGATCGCTGGCGATCTTCATCGCCGAGAAGAATGAAGAATACAGACGGTCTGTGCCATGCCCCCAGAATCGCATAGCTCAAACCCGCTGTGAATCCACTGTTTGTGTCAGTGCACTAGCTGGCTACGACGTTGATATGCCAGTCGTCCGCATAACGATACAACTCGAGAATGCGATTTGACTTATCCAAATAATATATGTGCTGACTCTGGTATATCTCATCTGAATTTCCGGCCAAAGGAGTTGCTGACCCGATGGGAGTGCTCGCGCCATCAACTAGGCTGAGATTTGTATTGCCCCACTGACCACCTTGTCGATAAAGTTCCTGAATATTATCCTTGGTGTCCACGTAAATGACGTGATGGCTCTGTTCAAATTCGCATGCATAACCTACCAAGGCGCTATCGGAGGCACTTGGATTAGAAGAAATCGTATGATCAGGCTGCCAACCACCGTTAGCCCACCAAAGTTCATGCACGAGATCGTCGGTGCCGATATAAATTACATGCAGGGTGTCTTCGTACGAACACGCAAATGTGCACAGAGACGTGTTTTGTTCAACAGGAAGCGCACCTGTGGCCTCCGTCAAGTTATTGCCACCCCATGCTCCGTTGTAAAACCAAAGTTCTCTAATTGTGTTGTCGCCGGCAATATATATGACGTGCTCCGATCCTTCTTTCTGGAACATCGTTGCAACGAGCGGGCCGTTTTTCTTTGGCGCGAGAACGCCGGTATAACCAGTCCGCTCCGACAGGTTATTTGATTGCCAAAGGTGGCCTCCGCGAACCTGATCGTATTGGTCGGAAAGGTAGTAAAGCTCCCAGACATTACCATCCGAACCAATATACATTACATGTTGCGATCGCTGGGATAGTTGCTCCGTCTCCCAAGCAAAACTAGCGATCGGGCTTCCGGCCATGGCAGGTGGCGCGCCGGTACGGACAGTTAAATCAGGATACATCGCGTTTGCTAAGGTGCCCCCGGGCGGGATGACGACGCTCCCGGCGAGAATAATAGGCCAGGAAAGAGCTTGGATGTGGTTGGCCTGGTCTATATAGAAGAGATAAGAGACACCATCAGACTCAAACGCGTTCGCGCTCAAGGGACCGTCGCCTCGCGGTCCAGACCCTGTTCGAGGGTATGGGATGCCAATTCCCGCCTCGGACTGCCAATGCGCTATCAAATCCTCAGTCACATATTGCGATGTCGGCCCTCCGCCCTGGGATAAAATATAGAGCCGCTGATCACTACCGACATAGTAAGCGGTCTGATTACCCGTCGGGTTGCGCTTGCAGCTTGCAATCGTGGTGGTGTTGGCGGGTTGCATCTTGCCCTCCTTAACAGCGCGGCCTCAATAGTATCGGTCACAGGCTGAGAGTCCATTCAAGACTCTCGGGAAAAATACTCGGTCGAGGCGTACATACGACTCGTGAACCGTAAGCAACCTTTTTGAAATCGGCTGCTTGTTCATTTCACGCAGTTAATTTAACACCCACACCGGCCACCAGATGTGAACTGGCCCACACATAGAAAAAAAAGAACAGCGCGCCATCGTTCATGATGGCCGCTCATGGCTTGACGTGACCCCCGTTTTTCATCCAGTCGGAACGAGAGTCCTGGGTTGATTTGAACCTTCTGTTTCGTAGGTGACAAGAGGCCGGGGCACGGAGCCCCAGCGAAGCGCAGCGTCCCGGCCGGCCTCGCCGCTGAGGGTGCTGGCGTAGCCCGCGGCGTCATCCAACCGAGCTTCGAATGCGGCCGCTCGTTGTTGTAATCGTGCCGCCAGGTTTCCAGCACGGCACGGGTGTGCGGCAGCGTCCGGTGTGGATAGGCATGGAATAAGGCCCCCGTTATTGGGGTGATCGGCATCCAATCGGACCCCCAGCAACGAGGGGTCCACAGGCCAACGCTATGCCTCGCTGACCAAAATCGCCACATTGTGAGCATGCCGCGAATTGAATTCCTGCTCCAGCCCTTCCTCGGAGGATTTGCGGGTATAGACAACGCAGCGCAGGCGGCGGGGATGTCGGGCCTGACCGCAGCCAGGCTGACCGATGATGGCGACCTTCCCCTCGCGTGGCCGAACCAGCGCAAGGCCCTCGGCTTCAGTTGATCCCCGTGCTTGCCTTTCGGCGGAAGCGGCACTCAGTGAGTTCAGGCGTTTTGCCGCCTCGCCGAATTCCCACTCGAAACTGAACATCAACTCGTCGACAGAGGTGAACGTGAACCGCTCGTGCCCGTCGGTTCGGTGGATCAAAGCCCGTCAGGGAGACCGGACCGGTTGGCGGTTGTCCTCGCGCCACGAAACTCTCCAGCTGACGCTATCGAGACGAGCGACGCGAAACCGGCGCGCTCCGCGGTCTTTTTAGCGGTTGAGCCAGAAGTTATAAAATAATGCAGAAACAACAACTTAGCTGGCTGGGGGACTAGGATTCGAACCTAGACTGGCGGAGTCAGAGTCC
>DATAUE010000021.1:0-2038 GCA_036268425.1 Allostellaceae bacterium | reverse complement strand
CTCATCCCCTCGTATCCAGCGATACGCCGAGCTGGTGCGCCTTCACCGCGGTCGCGCCGACGGTTCGCTTCAGCGCCTTGGAAATCCTGGCAACTCCGACTTTCTTCTTCGCCAGCGACTTCAACTCGCGCACATCGGACGGGGTCCATGCGCGCCTGATGGACTTTTTCTTCTTGGCCATAGCGGCTCCTCTTTTTCAGGAAGCGCGCTTGTATCACACCAAGAAGAATTAGCAACGCAACGAGGATTGCGAGACGCCGAATTACAAGCGGCGTGGCAGATGCGCATCGCAGCTAAGGTTTCGATGAATTCCTGGCGGCGGACATCACGTTGCCGGTGATCTGCCGCATGTGTTCGCCGGCGTTGGTAAACTGGCTCCTAAGAAATTCCGATTGAATTTGCATGGCTTGCTGGAGATCGGTGGCATGAACCAGCTTCCGCGCATGTTCGAAAGCCGCCTTCATGTTCTGTTCGGTGAAGGTAAGCGCCTGTTTTGACATCTCCGTTCCCGGAGCGGGTATCGACGCCACCGATTTGTTCGCGGCATCGAAGAACATCCCGAACGCCTTTTCCGCCTGGTCGATGGTTTTCTCGACCAGATCGCGCAACTCCGCGGGTACTTCCAGTTTAGGTTCCATCATCGCGTCTCCTCCGTTGGGCGGCGAGCTTTATCACATTCCCGCAGCCGCGTCTCCGCCGCAACGCGCATTGTCAGCCGTTTCCGCCGGGTATAGCCTGATCGGCGCTAGCGGGCTGCAAGTCCATGGCCGTCCCATCAGACTTCGTGGTATTGCGGGGCACGCCGCGGTCGCGTATTTCGCGACTTTGCTTCGGTCGCGGCTTGCCGTGCCGGATGCGAACGAAATGATTTTGCTCGACGGTTTTGTCAACGTGGCTCGGTCGATCGGCTCGAATTGCGCGACGGCCCGCGTGGACGCGCCGCGGCTCGTTCGTCTTGATGAAATCTGCCGCAAATGCCTGTTACGGGTGACAATGCGGCAGCGGGCGATTACTACCGCTAGGGCCGAGACCGGGGCCCGCCGTTAGCTAAGGGAACACATGGACGCCTTTTCCCAACCCCAACAGCCGAACGCGGCGCCGCCTCGTAAAAAGCCCAATCGGTTTTCGTTCTTTGTGCTGTTTGCCGGAATATTTGTTTTCATCGCCGCGGCGGGCGCACTTTACTTTGCATTGCGGCCGACAACCCTGCGCATTGCGGTCGGCCCCTCCAACAGCGACGATCAGAAGCTGATCAAGGCGCTGGCCCAGACGTTTGCCCAGCAGCGCATGGCCGTCAGACTGACTCTGATCCCGACCAGCGGGCCGACCGAAAGCCTCGCATTGCTGGGTGCGGACCAGACCGACCTTGCGGTGGCGCGCGGCGATCTCGATATGCCGGGCGACGCCCAGTCCGTCGCCATCCTGCGCAAGAACGTCGTCGTGATGTGGTCGCCTTCCGGCCTGCCGGCCAAGGGCTCGAAGAAGCCGCCGGTGCCCAAGATCAAGAGTCTGGAAGATCTCGCGGGCCATCGCCTCGGCGTGATCGGGACGACTCCGGCCAACGTGACGCTGCTCCGGGTCATCCTGAAGGAATCCGGTATCGATCCGGACAAGGTCGCGGTGGTGCAATTCGCCGTCACCCAGATCGGCGAGATGGCCCACGACACCACGATCGACGCCTTCATGTCGGTCGGCCCGCTCGACAGCAAGATCACCTCGGAGGCGATCGCCGCCACCGCGCGGGAGCGAGGCGAACCGAAATTCCTGCCGATCGACGTGTCCGAGGCGATCGCACAGAAACATCCGCTCTATGAATCCGAGGAAATTCCCGGCAGCACCTTCAGCTCGTCACCGGCAAGGCCCGACGACAAGATCGAGACCGTGAGCGTCAATCATTTGATCGTCGCGCGACGGGCGCTGTCCGAGACCACGGTCGGCGGATTCACGCGGCAATTGTTCGGCGTCCGGCAAGCGCTGGAGCGCGAGCTGCCGGGAGCCGCCAATATCGCGACGCCCGATACCGACAAGGACGCCGCCC
>DATAUE010000020.1:0-1802 GCA_036268425.1 Allostellaceae bacterium | reverse complement strand
GCGCATCCAGCCGGTTGGCGGCGGTCGCGCCATCATCGACAGGCTGACGGAAGCGGCAGCAGGGGCAGGGGTCAAACTTCGCTACGAATCGCCGATGATGCGACTGAGGATGGGCGAGGGCGGCGTCAGCGGCGTCGAGGTTCGAACCAGCGGCCGGCCCGCCGCCACGCTCGACGCCGATGCGGTCATCCTTGCCTCCGGCGGGTTCCAGGGCGATGTGACGATGATGCGAAAGCATTTCGGGCCATCCGCCGAGACCCTGAAGTTGATTGCGCCGGGAACGCGGTTCGACACCGGCGACGGCATCCGGATGGCGACCGAGCATGGCGCATCGGTTTCCGGCGACTGGAACGGCATGCATATCGAGCCGATCGATCCGCGCAGCCGGCATTTCGCACCGGTCGTATTGGTCTACCCCTATGGCATCGTCGTCGACCAGCACGGACGCCGCTTCTTCGACGAAGGCGCTGGCCTGGTGCACGAGACTTGGGAAGGTTTTGCGCGCGATATCCATTTCGCACGGCCGAACAGCATTGCCTACGCAGTCCTCGATAGCCGGCTGTTCGATATCGCCGGCTTCGAGCGCGCCATCCGATCGGACGTGCCGCCTTACCGGGCCGAGACGATCGAGGAACTCGCGGCGCCGATCGGCGTTCCCGCGCGCCATCTGAAGGCCACGGTCGATGCTTTTAATGCCGCCGCGACCGGCGATGCCGCTGCATTCGATGCGACCCGCTGCGACGGGCTGGCGGCCGATCGGACCTTGCAGCCGCCGAAATCGAATTGGGCGCGCGCGCTGACAAAGCCGCCTTACGTGGCCTATCCGCTGGTCGGTGGCATCGCCTACACATTCGGCGGCCTCGCCACCAACACCCGGGCCGAAGTGCTGGGCGAGCAGGGCCCAATGCCGGGGCTTTACGCCGCGGGAGAGACCACCGGTCATTTTTACGGTTCCGCACCGAATGCGGTGGCAGTCTTGCGGGCGCTGGTGTTCGGCAGGATCGCCGGCCGGCAGGCGGTTGAATTCCTGCACAGACAGACCCAACAGGCGGCAACCCAGGAGGAGAGCACAGATGGCATCAGAGAATAACGGCGCCTTCATTCGCAATATCGCCGAAGTGCCATGGCGGGAGTTTCCCAATCATTTCGGCGGCGCGCTGTCAAAACCGCTGGTGATGCCGGAGACCGCGGGATCGCGCCACATCGATTATCGCATCTCGATGTACCAGCCGATGGCGCATGTCGCGCGTCACAAGCACAAGGTCCAGGAGCAGATCTATCACGTGCTCGAGGGCGAAGGGCTGATGGAGATCGCCGGCAAGAACCATGTGGTGCGCAAGCATGATTTCATTTTCCTGCCGCCCGGCGTCGAGCACGCCATCTCGAATTCCGGACTGGTCGACCTGGTGTTTCTCGTGGTCACCTCGCCGGTGACGGACGACGAGCCGGCCAGCAACGGCTAGCAGGTGACGGGTCCAAGTTCGTGTCCCGGGCGCGGTGCGGCGCTTCTTCAGCGCTGCTCCGCAGAACCGGGACCCACCCGCCGGCACTGTATTTGGGCCCCGGATCAGCAGCGCATCCGGGGCACGCGCTATTATCCGGTAGCAGGCCGAACTGTATCAAACTTCGCTGTTCCGTTTTTCAGAAAATGATTTGACTTCGCCGCAAATCAGTGGCATATTGCCCGCCGTCCTGGCCCACCAAGAGGGGCGTCGGCCGTCGTCACGAACGTCGGGCCGGGATGCGGTGGACGCGATCGGCACAGTTGACGAAGGGTGCCGATGCGTACGGTGAAGTCGTGT
>DATAUE010000019.1:0-2304 GCA_036268425.1 Allostellaceae bacterium | reverse complement strand
CTGGTGCAAGGCGTTCAGCAGGGGGCGCAGGCCGGCAACAGGGCGGCCGGCCCGGTCGGCGGTGTGCTGGGAGGCGCGATCGGCGGCGTGGTCGGCGTTTTCACCGGCGTGCTCGGCACCGGCAAGGCCCGGCCCGCACCGCCGTCGCAGCAACCCGCGGCGAACGGGGCCAAACAATCCGGATCGACCAAGGCCAACAGGACCGCCAAGGGTGAAAAGCCGAACAAGCAAACCGCGGTGCTGACTCAGGAGGGCGAGCCGCAGCTCACCGCCGAGCAGATCGTTGCCAACAGCGATGCCAATATCGAGCGCATCAAGAAGGAACTGGAACTCACGCCGGAGCAGGAGAAGAACTGGACCGCCTTCAACAGCGCGATGCACTATCTCGGCCACAACGGCGCCGACCGTCTCAATCTGCGCATCGCGCGCGCCAAGCGCGACCCGCCGGACGACATCATCGAGCAAATGCGCAACGAGGCGCAGTTCCTCGACGACCGCGCCGTCGACCAGCGCAACGTCGCCGACGCCGCCGAGCCGCTCTACGGCAGCCTCAACGACAAGCAAAAGCAGATATTCATCGACGAGATGGTGCGACTGAGCCACGAGCGCGGGCTCGATTGAGACCACGCCTGATCCACAATCGGTGCCCGCTGTCAGGTTCTCCCGGCCGACGATTTTGGCGTAGCGCGCGAGCCGTTCCACGTCCACGCTGACGCGCTACGCGCGCGCATCGGTTATTCGGAACTGGACAGCCGCTGCCGCCAGGCGATCCAGCCGACGAGGCTCGATAGTGCCGCCGCGACAAGCGGCGCCACCCCGTGCCCGTATTCGCCGTGGAGTGTCACGGTCGCGAACGCCGCCAGCATCACGGCGCAGCCGAGCGCCGCGCCCCACGGCCGCGTTTGTGCCCGCAGCAGCAGAACCGCGGTCGTGAGTTCCAGCGATCCCGTGACGAAATGGAACCAGCGCGGATATCCCCACTTCAGATATTCCGCGTAGATCGATGCCGGGGCGAAGATATTGCTGAGCGATCCCACGACGAAGAAAGCGGCAAGTGTCAGGGCAGATATCTGGTGCCAGGAAGTTTTGGACAAAATCTTCGACATTTGCCCGACCTTGTCTGATGAGGACGCCGCGGAGGAGCCGTACGTAAGAATCTTCATGTTTAACCTCGATCTTTGTTGGCGTTCGCTGTGACGGCTTTCCGGGCCGCCGCGAAAACATCGCGGGGGGTCGTCGTGCCGGCGACGTGCTCCGTGCCGGCGACGCCGAGGTCCATCCAACCTGCGTTGACGGCCTCGAACATCGCTTCAGCTGGTCCGGTTTGGCCTTTCGGGATGCCGAGCTGCTCGAATGCTGCCGGCCACCCGGCTCGCGGAACGGCGAAGGCTTTGACTTCGTGCTTCATGACATCGCCAAGTTGCGCCGCGACGTCATCCGCGCTGACCATGGAACCGAGTTCGATGACGCGATGCCCCGACCACGCCGGCCCGGTCAGCAGCGCCGCCACCTCGGCACCGATGTCGTTCGTCGCAACCATCGTCGATTTCCGGCTGGTCGGATTGTAGTAAACCGGCAGCGTTCCGCCCTGGGCGACGTGCAGGCCGTAAAGGAAGTTCTCGAAGAACCCGCCGGCGCGCACATATGCGATCGGCAATGTCAGGTCGTTAAAGCCGTGCTCCAGAAGCGACAAGGCCGTGATCATTCCCAGCCCGCTGGTTCTGTTCGCGCCCATCGACGAGAGCGCGACGACCCGCGGTGGCGGCGCTTTGGTGAGCGCCTCGACATAGTTCGCGATGACGCTCCTGGCTTCCTTGAAATCCGGCGAGGGGGCCCAGATGGCCGGCAACATGACAAACGCGCCGTCGACGCCCTCGAGCGCCCGCTCGATGGCGGCCGCATCGTTCCAGTCGCCGTCGACCAGTTCGACGCCCTGGTCCGTCCAGCTTACCGCCTTGGCGCGGTCGCGAACCAGCGCGCGTACCTTTGCGTTGCGCCAACAAATGCCTTGCCGTGGCGCCGCCAACTTTTCCCGTAATTCCCGTCACTAGAAACATGTGTTTTCTCCTGGCCCTGTTTGGTCTATATTCGAGGGCAGGTCTCACCTAAAGACCACGCTCCTGCGCCGCAAGGAGGCAGTTTTTTGTAACCAGGAGAGACCAGGGGAACCCATATGAGCACCGCATTGAACGTAATCGAGCGCTTCAGCCGATATCAATCGGCCGACGCCCAGTCAGTGGAACCCGTATGCTGCCCGGTACGCGACGTGCTCGACCGCATCGGCGACAAATGGAGCATGCTCAT
>DATAUE010000018.1:0-2973 GCA_036268425.1 Allostellaceae bacterium | reverse complement strand
GCGCCAGCTGGTGTTGCCGGTCTCGATGATGTCGCAATGGTGGGTCAGGCGATCGAGCATGGCGGTGGTCATCTTGGCGTCGCCGAAGACCTGGGGCCAATCGGCGAAGGCGAGATTGGTGGTGATGAGCAGCGAGGTGTTTTCGTAGAGCTTGCTGATCAGGTGGAACAGCAACTGTCCGCCGGGCTGGCTGAACGGCAGATAGCCGAGTTCGTCGATGACGATGAGATCGTAGCGTGCTGATTCCGACGATGTCGCTCGGTCATTCCGAGATCATGTCGCTCGCTGTTCCGACATGATGTCGCCCGCTTGAGGCGTCCTGCTGGTGGGATGGTTTTTGGCAAGTAGCGGGTCGGCGGTCAATCCTTTGCGTCTGATCTGGGTCGGGCTCGTCGCAGGCTGTCGCCGTCGAGATCGATGCGATGGGCGTTATGGACGAGGCGGTCGAGGATGGCGTCGGCATAGGTCGGGTCGCCGATCACCTCGTGCCATTTGTCGACGGGGACCTGGCTGGTGAGGATTGTGGAGCGGCGGCCGTAGCGTTCTTCGAGGATCTCGTAGAGATCGCGGCGAGCGCCGCCGTCGAGCGGGTCGAGCCCCCAATCGTCAAGGATGAGGAGCTGAGCGCCGGTGAGGCTGCGCATGATGCGGGCATAGCGCCCGTCGCCGCGGGCCAGGGCGAGATCGGCAAAGAGCTTGGGGACACGCTGATAGAGCACCGAGCGGTTGTCGCGGCAGGCCTTGTGGCCAAGGGCACAGGCAAGCCAACTTTTGCCGACGCCGGTCGGCCCGCACAGGATCAGATTGTCGTGCGCGTCGATCCATTCGCCACTGGCGAGCTTGTGGAACAGCCCGCGGTCGAGGCCGCGCGGCGCCCGGTAATCGACGTCTTCGACGACGGCATGGTGGCGTAATCGGGCATAGCGCAGTCGAGCGGCCAGGCGCTTGTCGCGGCGATGGGTGACCTCGCGATCGACGAGAAGACCGAGCCAATCGGCATGGGTGAGGGTCGCGCCCTCGCCGGAGGCTTGGAGTTCGGCGAAGGCCTGGGCCATGCCGGAAAGCCCGAGCTTGGCGAGCTGATCAAGCATTGGATGGGTCAGCAATGTCCTTCTCCTTGACGGGTTAGTGGTAGTAGCGGGGTCCGCGGATGTTGGGATGGAGGACCGGGCCGGCGTCGGCGGGCCGGCTTTGTCCGGCCTGGCGATCGAGCTTGTTGTCGAGGATGGATCGCACCGAGCCGTAGGTGAGTGTGCCGATCTCGATGGCGCGCGTGGCCGCCGCTTCGAGACGATCGGCACCGAACGGCCGCACCAGGCGCACGATGCCGAGGCAGGAGCGGAAGCCCTGCTCGGGATGGGGTCGGCGCTCCAGGATCAGCTCGCACAGTGCCGCCGTGGCGGGACCGATCGCGGTGGCTTCGCCGCGAATGCGCTCGACGGTCCAGTCGGCGTAGCGGCGATGGCTCGACGGCATGTGCTCAGGCACGGTGGTGTGCCGATGATTGCCGCTGGAGCGCAGATGCGCGGCGACGCGCTCGCCCTTCAGGAAGATCTCGACGGTGCGCGGCGTCAGCCGCACCTCGACTTCGCTGCGCGCGAAGCGGTAGGGCACGCTGTAGAAGTGAGCTTCGACCTCGACGTGGTAATCGACGCCGACACGGCGCAGCCGCCATTCGGCAAAGGCATAGGGCTCGCTCGGCAAGGGCTTGAGGTGCGGCCGGTCGAGTTCCTCGAGGAGGGCCCGACGGGTGACGCCGAGACGGCGGATCGGCCGCTCGTCGTTGAGCTGCCTGAGCATCTCGCCAATCGCCGCGTTGAGTTCGGCCAGGTTGTAAAAGCGGCGATGGCGCAGCCGACCGAGGAGCCATCGCTCGACGATCAATACCGCCGCCTCGACTTTCGCCTTGTCGCGCGGCCGTCGCGGCCGGGCCGGCAGGATCGCCGTGTCGTAATGCGCCGCCATGTCGGCGTAGGTGCGGTTGACCTGCGGTTCGTAAAGGCAGGCCTTGATGACTGCGACCTTGGTGTTGTCCGGCACCAGCAGGTTCGGCACGCCGCCGATCGCCTCAAAGGCTCTGGTGTGGGCGTCGATCCAATCGGCGAGCGCCTGGGTCCAGCTCGCCTCGGCGTAGGTGAAGCTCGATGCGCCCATGACGGCGACAAAAATCTGCGCCGGCCGGGTCTTGCCGGTGAACCGGTCGATGATCACCGGCACCGTATCGCCGGCGTAATCGACAAACAGCTTGTCGCCGCCGGCATGGCTCTGCCGCATCGTGACCGAGACTCGCGACGCCCAGCCGCGGTACAGCTCGCAGAACCGCGAGTAGCGATAGCCGTCGGGATATTGCTCGATGTACTCGTCCCACAGGACCTGCAGCGTGACATGCTTACGCTTCAGCTCCCGATGGATCGCGGCAAAATCGGGCTCGTCGCGGCGACGGTGCCCCTGCTTGGTGCCGACCGCGGTAAAGAGCTGTGCTTCCAGCACGGCGTCGGTCATCTCGGTCGGCAACGGCCAGCCGAGCCCGGCCGCGGCGAGCCGCTTTAACGTCAACCGAACCGTCGATGGCGCTACGCCAACCCGGCGGGCGATCTCGTTGCCGGACACTCCGGCGGCATTCAACCGAAGCACGTCGCGCACCTGGCGCATCGCGATCCTCTCTGCTGGCATCGTCCCCTCCCGTGGCAAAAGCCGAGGGAGTGGACGCTAAACGGGCCAGCAGAGACGCCCTCTAACCGGGCGACTTCATCCCGTAATGGCGGGCGAAATCATCTCGGAACGCCGAGCGAGATCAAATCGGAATGGCGAGCGAGATCATCCCGGAATCCCGGGCGACTTACCGCGGAATCAGCAGGTACTGATCCTGATCTTTTTCGAACCGGGCGCACAGGGATTCGCTGAAGCTAATCAATGTCCCACGCCCGTCTTGGTACTGTCGTGAGGTGACCGTAAAATCTGCACCCGGAGCGA
>DATAUE010000017.1:0-12401 GCA_036268425.1 Allostellaceae bacterium | reverse complement strand
GCCTGGTGGCCATAGCGAGGGGCCTAACACCCGATCCCATCCCGAACTCGGCCGTGAAAACCCTCCGCGCCAATGGTACTGCGTCTTAAGGCGCGGAAGAGTAGGTCGCCGCCAGGCCCGCCAATCACGCCCACTCGGCCGGTTCGATTTCATCCGTCTCTTTGCGCCACCGTCATAATGGTGCTCTCAAGCCGTCGCGGACACGCCTGTCATCCGCTTCCGCCATCAACTGCACCAGTTCTTCAAATCCGATTTTCCGCTGCCAACCAAGTGTCTCCTGCGCCTTTCGAGGGTCGCCAATCAGCAGGTCGACTTCGGCCGGTCGGTAGAATGCCGGGTTGACCCGCACGATCGTCTTGCCGGTGCAGCGATCGATGCCACGCTCATTTTCCCCGTTTCCGGCCCATTCGATGCTCAACCCGAGCCGAGCCGCCGCGGTATCGACGAATGCCCGCACGGTATGCGTCTCGCCGGTCGCCAGCACGAAATCAGCGGGGGTTTCCTGCTGCAGCATCAGCCACATTCCTTCGACGTAGTCGCCGGCAAAGCCCCAGTCGCGCTGCGCATCGAGGTTACCCAATTCCAACACGTCAAGATCGCCGTGACAGATGCGGGCCAGTGACAAGGTAATCTTCCGCGTCACGAATTCGCGCCCCCGCAGTGGCGATTCATGATTGAACAGAATCCCGGAGCTGGCCCGCAGGCCATAGCTTTCGCGGTAGTTCACGGTTGCCCAATGCGCAAACATCTTGGCGATGCCATAGGGACTGCGCGGATAAAACGGCGTCGTCTCATCCTGTGGGATTGCCTGCACCTTGCCGAACATCTCGGAGGTCGAGGCTTGATAAAACCGGGTGTCGGGCGTCGCATGGCGGATCGCTTCGAGAATGCGAAGGACCCCGATGCCGTCGGCGTCGGCAGTGTAAAGCGGTTGCTCGAACGACAGACCGACAAAACTTTGCGCTGCCAGATTATACAATTCGTCCGGTTTGACCCCGTCCAGAGCGCGCAGGATATTGGTCATTTCCGCCAGGTCGAAATCGACATACTCGATTTCGCGTGCGATCCTTAATTCGTCCAGCCGCGGCGTGGTCGCGCTCGACGAGCGCCGCAGCGCCCCGACGACCCGATATCCTTTTCGAAGCAGAAATCTCGCCAGGTAGGCGCCATCTTGACCGCTGATGCCGGTGATCAGCGCTGTTCGCGACATTCCCCCTCCCCGCCCGCATGCACGCGGTGACTTGCTTGCGCGTGTTTTTGGCTGGCAGGCTGATTCCTCAGGATCAGAGGTTCGACGCGACCATTGCGCACAACACGCACATATCATCGTATGAATATTGCGTGTTGATTGAATGGTCAATCGTCGCGGCGACCGTTAACCATTTACGGTATGCTTGGGGTGTACGGCTGCATGCGCGTCGCTATCGCGCCAAATGGCGGCCTACACTGGCAATTCCGGGCGTCTGCTGCGAAACGGCGTCGCTTTCTCAAACGCGTCCGCGATGCGCAGCACCGTCGCCTCGTCGAACGGTTTGCCGACCAGCTGGATCGCGATGGGCAACCCACCAGCGCCAAACCCCGAGCAGATCGATATCGCGGGATAGCCAGCGACATTGAACGGAATCGTAAAACTCGGTGCAGCAAAGACATCCCAGTCGGGAATTGCGTGAATATCCGGCGCCTCGGCGGTTTGCGCCGCGGTCAGAACAACATCAAGACCAACCATCGCCGCCTGCAACTCGGCGCGCAGTTCGCGGCGGCGGCGCACCGCCTGGACGTAATCGACGCCGGAAACCAGCGCGCCGAGCATCAGACGGCGCTGCACCCGCTCGCCGAAATCTCCGAGCCGGGTGCGCGCCCATTCCTCATAGGCGGCGGCACGCTCGGTGATCGAGATCAGCGAGCCGCAGGCGCCCCAATCCTGCAACGGCGACAACTGTACCTCGCGGATCTCAGCGCCGAGGTCGCGGAATGTCGTGATCGCCCTGTCAATGCCGAGACGCACCCCGTCGCTGACCTTGTAATCAACCTCGTGGAAATGGTGGATGACGCCGATCCTCAGCCCTTTGATGCCGCTGCCGAGCGCCGCGGTATAGTCGGGCACCGGCCGTGCCGCACTGGCGGGATCGCGCGGATCGTGCCCGGCCAGTGCCTGCAGCAGGATCGCACAATCCTCGGCAGTCCACGCCATCGGGCCGATATGGTCGAGGCTGAACGCCGCCGGCGCGACACCGGCGCGGCTGACCAGCCCGTAGGTCGGCTTGATGCCGGCGATGCCGCACAACGCGGCGGGACCGCGGATCGAGCCGCCGGTATCGGTGCCGATGCCGCCGAGGATCAGGCCGGCCGCGACACCCGCCCCGGTGCCGCTGCTGCTGCCCGCGGTGAAATGCGCGGTGTTCCAGGGGTTGCGCGCTGGCGGCAGCGGCAGGTCAAAGCTCGGTCCTCCATCGGCAAATTCATGTGTCGTTGTCTTGCCGACCAGCACTGTGCCGGCGGCAGCCAGCAGTTCGGCGCACGTCGCGTCGCGGTCGGGGATGTTGTCTTGCAGGATCTTCGACTGGCAGGTGGTTGGAATGCCCTCGGTGTCGACGATATCCTTGAGACCAATCGGAATACCATGCAGCTTTCCGAGCGAGCCGCCCGCCATGATAGCGGCCTCGGCGGCGCGTGCTTCCGAAAGCGCCCGTTCGGCGGTCAAATGCACAAAAGCGTGTAGCTTGGCGTCATATGCTGCCACACGATCGAGACAAGCCTGGGTCAATTCAACCGGCGACAGGCGCCGCCCGGCGATCAGCCGCGCGGCTTCGGCGATTGTCGGGATCGCGGCGGCGGTCATGGCAAATCCTCCTTGGTGAAGGTGTAGACATGCGCCAATTCGGCCATGCGGCCGCGCGGTTGGCGCACGCGCTCGGCCATCGCCGCAATGCCGGGGTACACCGACTTCAAATCGGCCTTCTGCGCGTCGCTCAGCGTGAGGCCGCCGCGCGCAAGCAGAAATTCGAGCGCTGCGTCATCGAGTTGGGTTGGGTCGATTTGGGCTGGGTCGCTTTGGGCTGGCATGATCCACGTCTCCTCTATCGAGTTGGACAGACGTCGAGAATAAAACCGTAAGCAACTTACCGGCCAGCAACACCAGCGCCGCGTCAAAAAAACAGGAGGACACACGCATGACGCCGGAGCCTTTGGTGCAATTCCGCGCGGACGGACTGGCGCTGTCTCCAGCGGCCTATGTTCAGATTCTCGCCACCATCGTCGAGCGCCGCGGCATTACAGCCGACGATTATTCGCGCGACGGGGTCGTGGCCGAACTCGAAACTCGGATGGCGGCGCTGCTCGGCAAGGAAGCGGCGATCTTCATGCCGTCGGGCACACTCGCCAACCATCTCGCGCTGCGCGTTCTGGCGCGCAACGGCAAGCGCGTACTCGTGCAGCACGAAAGCCATCTCTACAATGACGAAGGCGATTGCGCGCAACAGCTCAGCGGCCTGACCTTGGTACCGCTAGCACCGGGACGCGCGACATTTACGTTGAGCGAGGCCGTCGCCGGGATCACCGGCCCAACTGATGCTCGCGTCGCGATACCGGTCGGTGCAGTCTCGATCGAGTCGCCGATGCGTCGCGTTACCGGCGAGGCGTTTGATTTTGCCGAAATGCAGCGTATCGCCCGGTATGCGCGCGAACATGGCCTCGGAATGCACCTTGACGGCGCGCGTCTGCTGATCGAGGCGGTCTATACCGGCATCGCGCCGGCTGCCTACGCCGCCTTGTTCGATACCGTCTATGTGTCGCTGTACAAATATCTGAACGCCGCGGCCGGTGCGATCCTGGCCGGGCCGCGGACCTTGATCGAAGGTCTGTATCACCAACGCCGGATGTTCGGCGGCGGCCTGCCGCATGCCTGGCCCTATGCGGCTGTCGCGCTGTACTATCTCGACGGCTTTACCGAGCAGTTCGCCGCCGCCGCAACGGTGGCCGGACGCCTGCTCGCCGCATTGCGCGAGCACCCGCTGGTGGCTGTCGAGCGCGGACCGGCCGCGACCAACGTCGCCCTTCTCCACGTCACCGGCGACGCCGCATCGACATTGCCGCAGCGCCTCTCCGACCACGGCATCATGATACGGCCGGCCGCCCGAATTTCAGCCGAGGGTGCGGAATTTGCCCTGCACACCAACATATCGATCCTGAATCGGCCGATCGACGATACGATCGGCCAGTTTATCGCCGCGCTGGACGATCAGAGATCGACGTAAACCATCCACGACACGCCGAATTTGTCGGCGACCATGCCAAAGCTCGGCGAGAAAAAGGTTTTGGTCATCGGCATCTGCACATGCCCGCCCTCGCTGATCGCGGCAAACATGCGTTCCGCCGCTGCGATGTCGGGTGCGGTCAATGACAATGCAAAGCCCTGAAAATCGGGCTTACCCTCACAGCGCCCATCAGACGCGAGGATGATCGAGTCACCGATCCGAAACCTTGCATGCATGATTTTTTCTTCCTTGCCCGGCATCGACATATTCGGGTCGGGGCTGTCCTTCCAGCGCAGCAGCATTACGAGATCGGCACCGACCGCCTGACGGTAAAACTCGATCGCCTCTTCACATTGCCCGTCAAAAAACAAATAAGGGTTGAGCATCTGTTGCTTCCTTCAGCGCTAGTCAGTTTTCGACGATACGACGCGAATGTGACCGATCATCAGGGAGAGGCCTTGCTCTGCCCTGCCCGTCCCGCCTCTTCGCGTGCCGCCTCTTCCGGCGGAAACGACCCTTGCTTTTTTCGCCTTGTACATTTATGTTGATATCAACATAATCAAGCCATGTCAATCGATGACGCACCTTCTTGCACCGCGCCCGTTCCGTTCAGGACGACCTTGCGAGTGCGCGACACCTGTCTGTGCCTGCATCTCCAGCGGGCGGCGCGCGCCGTGGCCCGGCGGTTCGACGCGGCATTTCGCCCGCTCGGGCTGACCAGTGGCCAGTTCTCGTTGCTGATGTCGTTGAACCGCCCGGAGCCGGCCACGATCGGCGGCGTCGCGACGCTGCTCGCGATGGACCGCACGACGTTGACCGCCAACCTCAAGCCGCTCGAGCGCCGCGGCCTGGTGACAGTTACGATCGATTCTGCCGACCGGCGCGGACGGCAGTTGACCCTAACGCCGGGCGGACGCGCCTTGCTGTATACCGCCCTGCCGGCGTGGGAAGCGACGCACGAGGCAATCACCCGCAGCCTCGCCCATCCCGACGGCGATGCATTGCGCGGTGATTTACGCGCCCTGTCCTAGCGGCAGGTCACCCAATCATCCCCCTTCCCGTCATGCCGGCGCCGGCCGGTATCCACAGCAACAGTGGGACTCAGCCTTCGACCATGAATTTATCCGGCGGGGACTGCATACCTGTCTTCTTGCAACCCTGGAGCCGTGTACGATGCCTACCCCTTGGTGCTCTCCAGTGTCGGAAGGCGATAGCGGTCCTGCGGGTCGTTCCAGCCCTTGAAGTTGGGGCGGCGCTTTTCGGCAAAGGCGGCGCGCGATTCCATCAGGTCGCTTTTGGCGCCGTGCTCGTGCAGTGCCGCGGCAAGGCGCTGCATCTCGGCGTCGGGGGCCGGCCGCATCTGGCGCATCATATGAACCGTGTTGACGCGCGACGCCGGCGGCAGCGTCAGGAGGTGCTCGGCCATGGCGATCGCGCTCGGCATCAATTCCTCGGCGCTGACCAGCCGATTTAGAAAACCGACCTGGAAGAACCGTTCGGCGGTAAAGCGAAAGCCGAGCGCCATCTCCATCGCGATCGGATACGGCACATTGGCAATGTGCCCGTGATTGTAACCGCCGAGCAGCCAACGTTTCGCCTCGGACACCTCGAACACCGCCTCACGCACCGCGACGCGCAGGTCGGTGCGCTCGACCAGCATAAAACCGCCGCCCATGGCAAAGCCGTTGACCGCGGCGATCACCGGCTTTTCCAGGGCGCCGGTCATAAACGGGTCTTCGATATCGGGGCGCCGCCCACCGGGGGCATTGTTCTGCAGTGATTCCTTCATGTCCTCGCCGGCGCAGAAACCCCGGCCGGTGCCGGTAAAGATCGCGACTTCGAGTTCGTTGCTATGGCGAAACTCGGTCCAAGTCTCGGCCAGCTTGGTACGCATCTCATGGTTGAGCGCATTGAGACGCTCCGGCCGGTTCATCCGCACCACGAGGATTTGTCCGTGACGTTCCGTCTCGACGACTGCCATCTCTGTTCTCCCAATTCCTCGCTCCTGCGAGCCGCCGGAGGCTACCACCCCTCACCCGCCGGTCAACCGCTGGCACACTGGCCACCCGCCATTTGCGACGCAGCAATGCCAAATCGACGGCTGTGCTTTGCCGGCGACTGCCGGAGGATGCCGCCGCCAAGCGGCTACCAGTTGGGGGAAGAAAAACATGCGCCAGGGCTCTGATGGGGAACTACTCGCTTTATTTGACGACGCACCGCTGACCCCTCGCTTCTGGGCCACCCTGGTCTTGGTGTACGCACAAGCCGCCTTTGAGTTTTTCGATTATTTCCTTGTCGGCTATCTCGTCGCAGTGCTCGCAACCCCGTGGCACCTGACCTACGGCGAGTCGTCGATCATGCTGCTCAGCGCCGGCGTCGGCGCGATTACCGGGTCGCTGCTCTCGGGCCGGCTATGCGACATTTTCGGGCGCAAAAAGCTGCTGGTTGCCGGGGCGTTTCTGTATCCGGTTGCGGCAGGCACGATTGCACTGATCCCGGACGGCGCCTGGATACCGTTTTCGATCCTGCGCTTTCTTGTCGGCATGGGCATGGCCGGTGCGATCACCGCGCAAATCCCGCTGTTGGTAGAGGTCACGCCGACCCGCCACCGCCCGATCGTCACCGGCGCGATGGTCGTGCCGGTCTCCCTTGGCGTGCTGCTGGCCGCATTGTCGGCGGCGACACTGCTTGAGACGATCGGCTGGCGCGGCATCGCGGCTCTCGGCGCCGTGCCGATCATCGCCGCACTGGGCATTGCCATCATCGTCCCGGAATCGGTGCGCTGGCTGCTGGTCAAGGGACGCTTCGCCGAGGCACGCGCGATCGTCGCCCGCACCCTGCGCCGCCCGGAAGAAACGATCGTGTTGCCGGCGGCGGCGCCGGTGCCGGAGCAAAAGGCACCATTCGCGATCTCTATCGCAACAAGGTGCGGTTCTGGCAGATCGCGGTCATGTGGACGGCGATGACCACCGTCGGCTATTGCACCATCCTGTGGGGACCGACGATCCTGTCGCTGCGCCTCAATATCCCGGTCAAATCCGCCGCTGAATACTTTGTCTATGTCAGCTTTGCCGCGATCTGCGGGCGGATTTTGTTCACCTTTCTGCCGCTATGGACCGGGCGGCGGCGCGCCGGCGAATTGGCGAGCTATATCGGGGCAGCGTTTTTGCTGTGCGCTGGTCTGTTTAACGGCGCCTTCCTCGGCGCCATCCCCGTCTTTCTGCTGCTGTTGATCGGGGCAATGTTCTTTTTCGACGGCGGATTGTCGAATGTCGCACCGTACTCGGCGGAGATCTGGCCGGTCGAGTTGCTCGGCCGCGGCACCGGGCTGGTCCAGGCGTGCAACGGCATCGGCAAGATCCTCGGGCCGCTGGTCCTTGCGTTTATCGCCGGCAGCGACAACCTGATCACGCCGCGCGCGACAACCGACGCGATCCTGCCGGCATTTCTCGTGCTGACCGGATGTGCCGTCGTCGTCGGGCTGTGTTTTACGCTTGTCCCGACCGACCGTGTCCGTACCCCGCTCTCGATGCGCGACACAGACGACGATGCTGTCGACGGCCGCGCACCGGCATCGCGCTTTGCCGCCGCCGACGATTAGGACCGAGAGGGACGGGCCGGAGCAATCTCCGGCCTAAGCGCCCAGCGCTTCGTCGAGATCGCGGATCAGGTCCTCGGCGGTTTCAAGGCCGAGCGACAGCCGTACCACATCGGGGCCAGCGCCGGCGGCGATGCGCTGCTCGTCGGAAAGCTGGCGGTGGGTGGTCGAGGCCGGGTGCAGGATTAGGCTGCGCGTGTCGCCGATATTGGCGAGATGCGAGAACAGGCGCACGCTTTCGACCAGCCTCGTGCCGGCTTCGTAGCCGCCTTTGACACCAAACGTAAAGACCGCGCCCGGCCCTTTCGGCAGATATTTGCGGGCAAGGTCATAATAGGGGCTATCCCTTAGCCCGGCATACGACACCCAGGCGACCCGCGGGTGTACCGCAAGAAATTCTGCAATCTTCTGGGCGTTCTCGACATGCCGGTCCATACGGACATGCAGGCTTTCGACACCGGTCAGCGTCAGAAACGCATTCATCGGCGACTGGGTCGGGCCGAAATCGCGCAGTGCCACGGCACGCGCCTTGGTGGTGAACGCGAAATCTCCAAAATTCTCGAAAAACTTGAGACCGTGATAGGCGGGCTCCGGCTCGGTCAGCGACGGAAAACGGCCGCCCTGCGACCAGTCGAATTTCCCCGACTCGACAACCATCCCGCCGAGCGCGGCACCGTGCCCACCGAGAAACTTGGTCGTCGAATGGCAGACGAGGTCGGCCCCCCATTCGAACGGCCGGCACAGGTACGGCGTCGCCAGCGTGTTGTCGACGATCAGTGGAATGCCGGCATCATGCGCGACAGCCGCGACCTTTTCGATATCGACGATGATGCCGCCAGGGTTGGCCAGAAGCTCGACAAAGATTGCTTTGCACTTCGGCGTCAGGGCGCGGCGGAAATTCTCCGGGTCGGTCGGATCGACAAAGTGGCATTTCCAGCCGAGCTTTGGAAACGATACCCCGAACTGCGTCAGCGAGCCGCCATAGAGGTTGCGGGACGCGACAAACTCATCGCCGGGGCTGAGCAGCGTAAAAAACGTCAGAAATTGCGCGGCATGGCCCGACGCCGCGGCAACCGCGGCCCGCCCGCCTTCGAGGCTGGCGATGCGCTCTTCGAGCACCGCGACGGTCGGGTTGGTCAGGCGCGAATAGATGTAGCCGAAATTGTGCAGGTTGAAGAGCGAGGCAGCATGGTCGACATCGTCGAACACATAGGCCGTCGTCTGGTAGATCGGGGTCGAGCGGGCCCCGGTCGTCGGGTCGGGCGCCGCGCCGGCATGCACCGCCAGGGTCTCAAACCCATAGCTTTGGTTGTGCGACGGTGCCGGCCGCTCGCGCGCCTGACGTGGCCGCGGCGCCTGCGGCGCGCGGTTCTGAATGATGCCGCTATTGACGCCGCCCCACGACAATTCGCCGCCGAGCCGACCGAACTCGATCTTCGGACAACGATTCATAATGATTTCGAGACCGGCCGCCTCACCGAGCGCGGCGGCCTCATCGTTGCGGATGCCGAGCTGCATCCATACCACCGGCGCGCCGATCGCAATCGCCTGTTCAACGATGCCAAATGTCTCCGCCGAAGGACGAAACACATCGACCATATCGACGTGTTCGGGAATCTCCGCGAGCGAGGCGTAAACCTTTTCGCCGAGCAATTCCTGACCGGCATTGGTCGGGTTGACCGGGATCACCCGGTAGCCCTTCCCTTGCAGGTATTTCATCACGAAATAGCTCGGCCGGTTCCAGTTGGACGAAGCCCCGACCATCGCGATGGTCCGAACAGTCTCCAAAATTCGTCGGATTTGCTGGTCTGAATAGAGAATTGGCTCCAATGCGGCCATCTGGTTTCCTCGCTTCTCCGGCTGGCATTTTGGCCGCTTTGCTACCAGCTTGCTACCAAACGAATGTCAGGCTTATCCGAGCGCGGTATCGATCGCGTCGGCCGCAGCGTCGTCTTGTCCCGGCAGAACATGCGAATAGGTCCGTAGCGTCACATCGGGGCGACTGTGGCCCAGGCGCGCCGACACGATTGGGAGCGGCTGCGTTGCGATCAGTATGCTCGCATTCAGATGCCGGACCTTGTGCAAGCCGATGCCGCGGCGTTTCAGCCATTCGCTGAACGAGGGCGGGTGCAGCGGCGAGCCGTCGGCGCGGGTGCAGACGTGGTGATCCGCGCTAATCCGCACGCCGATTGCCAGGAGCTGCTCTGCGAGGGCCCGGCGATGCTGGCGCAGAGCTTCCGCCAGCTTCGGGCCGATCTTGATTTCGCGGGTGCTGTCGTATTTCGGGGCTTTCGTAATCGCCCCGCCGATCAAAGGCACGATCTGCCGGCTGACCGTGATCTTCCCGGCTTCCACGTCGGACCATCGCAGGCCGCAAATCTCGCCCCGGCGCATACCGCATGCCAGTGCTAGCAAAAGCCCGATACGATAAGGGTTGCCGACCGGTGCCTCGGCGAGCGCGAGGTCGACCGCCTTTTTGTTTGCAGGCTGAGCCGCCGGGCTACTGCCGATCGGCAAAGCACCGCGCAGCTTGTCGAGAGGCGAGCGCGCGATCATGTCAAGCCGTTCCGCCTCGCGCAGCGCCGACGACAGCACGTTGCGCACCTGGCCGAGTGTCGATGGCTTCCGGCCTCGAGCCGCCATGCGCACGAACGCGGTCTTGACGATGATCGGCGTAAGCTCCTTCAGCCGAACGTCCCCAAGTTCCGGGATTAGCCAGTTATCGATTACGCTCTTGTAGTTCTGCCGCGTCACTGGAGCGGCGTCCAGGGCGTCGCACCACGATTTGAGCCATTCGCCGACGGTCAGCCTGTGTGGCGCGTTCGAGGCCGCCGAGCCGGCTAAGGCGGCGAGCTGCGCACACGCATCGCGCTCGGACCGGGCGGATACAGTGATGGTTTGCAGCTTTCGCGCCACATCGCGCCACCGCAGTTCCCAGCGGTTCTTCGAGCGCTCTCGGACGTGACCGATCTTCATTCCTTGTCTCCCGGTTCCATCGGCTTTCCGGCCACGGTTCGCTTCGGCATGAGATAATCATCAGGCGTATCTTGTTCGCTCAACCTTGTTGCGATCGAGCCAAGTTTCGCACGGACCCTTGGCATCCACTGCATCGGCGTCGATCCCGGCTCAGTGTGCCGCCCTCGCAAAACCTCCAAAATTCCGTCGGCCATTAACTGGCCTATTTGCTCGGGATTGGGCACGCCGGCCGACGTAAAGAGGCCATGTGGCTCTGGCTCGCCGAGGGGTTTACTGAGTGTGAGCACTCGAACGGCAGCCATAATCGCCTGATCGTAGGCGTACGGATCATCAAGCCAACTTTTGCGGCCGTGGCCGGCGATGTGATTCAGGCCCTCTATGGCGTTTCCAGTCTCGGTCATTGCACGCGCTATGAGCTCGGCCAAGGCCGCGATTTCGGGCGGATAAGTCAATTCTGGGAACGATTGCTCCAGACGATCCACCATCTCCGCGTTCATCGAAGTTCCGAGCGATTTCGCGGCGATCTCGATCTGCGCCCGAAGTGGTTCTTTCATCCGGATTTTAATGTCGACTGTCGCCGACGCTTCACGGCCTTTTGTCATACTCAATCCTAGTGCGTTGTACCGCGTGCCAATGGATAGCATAGGACGATAAGCCCCGTAAATGGGGTTGACCCCATATCAGGGTCTAATGTACCACTGCTTTCGTTGACCCCATATTTGGGGCTGTCTATTACGAGGGCTTGGCACATGAAGGACGCAAACACTCCGGAGCGCCGCACGCTAACGGTGCCCGAAGCTGGCGCACAGCTGGGAATTTCCAGGAACGCGGCCTACGAAGCGGTAGCGCGTGGTGACATTCCCAGCCTGCGAATCGGTAAGCGCCTGCTGGTGCCGAAGCTGGCGCTGGACAGGATGCTTGCCGGCGAGGCCGCCTGATGACGCCGGCCGAATACGCGGCGATGGCCGACCCGGAGCGCAATCGGCATTTCTTACGAGGAAGGGACTGGCCGCCACCCTTGGAACGAAAACGCCGCCCCCAGCCAGGAGCGGCGCATCTCAACTACTCGGGAAACCTCACCGCCCCGGAATATATCCGAAGCACCGGGTTTGCGCAACGCCGCGAACGGCTCGTAGCGGCTGCCGAGGAAATTTTCGCGCCGGCAGGTGCTCGATGACCGCCCCCCGATTCCGCCTGACGCCTGAGCAGGAGGCGGCGGCTTCGGCGGCAAGCGACGATGATTCCAAATGGTTTATCGCGCATCCCCGCGAGACGATTCGGGTGCGGCCCGCTCGTCCGCATGAATTGCCGGGCATCAGATTGCGGAAGCCATACTTGCCTGCCGATCTATGAATACCCGCGATCTGGCCCGCGAGATGCGGGCGGCGCGATGCGCTCTGACACCGGAGCGGCGCGCCGAGCTGGCCGCGCATGTCCCGGTCGAGGTGATCGATGATTATCCGCTGATCGGGCTCGCACGGATCAAGGTCGAGGCGGGGCTGTATCATCCCGCCCCGGACGGCAAAGCCGCATTTGTCACCCCGGTGCTGGTCGACAATGTTTCGACGCCCGAG
>DATAUE010000016.1:0-94339 GCA_036268425.1 Allostellaceae bacterium | reverse complement strand
CTCGGGCGTCGAAACATTGTCGACCAGCACCGGGGTGACAAATGCGGCTTTGCCGTCCGGGGCGGGATGATACAGCCCCGCCTCGACCTTGATCCGTGCGAGCCCGATCAGCGGATAATCATCGATCACCTCGACCGGGACGTACGCAACCAACTCGGCGCGCCGCTCCGGTGTCAGAGCGCATCGCGCCGCCCGCATCTCGCGGGCCAGATCGCGGGTATTCATAGATCGGCAGGCAAGTATGGCTTCCGAATGCGGATGCCCGGCGCGATCTGCTGAACCTTAACCCAAATTCCAGCGCCGGCATTGATGCCCGGCAATTCATGCGGACGAGCGGGCCGCACCCGGATCATCTCGCGGGGATGCGCCGCGAACCATTGGGAATCATCGTCGCTGGCCTTTGCGGCTGCATCTGCTTCTGCGGCGGTCAGCCGGAATCGAGGCGCGGTCATGCCGCATCTCGCGGCGTAAAAAGCGCCTCAGCGGCACGGCGCGCTTGCTCGGCGGCGCTGCTTGGGCTATGTGATCTGGCATTGTTGCTGAAGAAATCTGGCTGGTACCCCGTTCCCGCGGGGGCCAGCTTTCGTCGTTTTAGAGGCGGTGGCTCTTCCCACCAATGTATGCCCTGCATGAAGTTCCGATTTCGGACGGGATCAGACATCCCGGCGAAGTAGGCGGCGTTTTTCATGCTGCGACCTTCTTGGCCGCCTCAGCTTCGCGTTCCCTTCGCCACTCTTCGTCGGCCTCCGCGCTGATCGTGGTGCGCGACCCGACTTTGATGATCTGGGGTGCTTTGCCGACCTTCAACAAATTATAGAAAGTCGCGCGGCAAATCCGTCGATGATGGCACCACTCATCCACTGTGAAGGACGGCTTCGACTTTGGTTCGTTCATTTGCGTTAGCCCTCGTCTGCGTTTGACGAGAGCAGGCTAAGACCGCTTTATTGGCCTTGGCTAATTGGATTATTCTCGGACGAATCCGGATTCAATCCGACTTTGATCGTTTGTGCTCGGTAAGAGCGGGCTGGGCATATCTTCGAAGGGTCTCGGGCTTGCAGTCCGGAAACTTCTCTCTAAGCAAAACAACGATAGCAGAGCCCCGCCCGCGGCCGGAGCGGACTGTGCCAGATTTCAACAGACGAACGGCCTCGTTATAAATACTTTGTTTCGACGCCTCAGCATTGAGGTCCGTCGTTTCCGTAGGTGGATGAAGGAATTTCGCAAGAGATTCGGGAACAAGAAAAGCGAGGGTGGACTTTTCAAGCAGCCAAATCGCGGCTTCTCCAACTCTTATTTTTGGTTGATTGTCTCTTGGTACTTGCCATCCATAGGATATCTGCATCAAGATTTCGGAATTTCCACCGATGAAGAACTTTTCGCCGCTCTGAAAGGCCAACAATAAAATGCTGGATAGCCTCATTGCATAAGGTTGAAGATGATCTGGGTCCGGCGCCGCTGTCAAAGAAAGAAGCTGCACACAATCCCAAAACTTCATCGGCAGATCAATCACACCCTTCCAATACCTCTTGTAGCCATCTTTCCCAAACACAACCTCAAGACATTCTTCTAACGGCAGACGCAGATAAGTCGCGAAAATATTTTGTCTGAAGTGCCCCTTAACTAGATCCCATCTGTATTGCTCGGGCCGAGCGGCTGTCATCAACATTTGATGCCGAAACGCGATTCGCTCGATTGCAACGCGCTGTTCGTAAGACAGTTCCTCATCGGTCATAGAGGTACAACTTTCGAGCTTTCGGCCCCAAACCGCGGCGCCGCCGCGCGGATCGCATCAGCGATGTAACTGTCGGAAAGGTGCCCGTAATGCTTCTCGACCATGCGGGTATCGCTGTGTCCGAGATTTTTTGCCACCACCAGCAGCGGCGCGCCGGCCATGACGCTGTGCGACGCGTAGGTATGCCTTAACGCATGAAAATTTGCTGCCGGTACGATCTTTGCCCGGCCGCAAGCTTCGGCCATCGGTCGGGTCTGATTGGATTTACCCCAGCGGTTGCCGTCGGTCTTTCGCAACAGCAATTCGATCCCAGCACGACCGGCAGTGATCTGACCGAAAAACTCCGCGCCCTCGTCATTGAGCACGACGTGCCGACCCTTGCCGGACTTGCTGGTGCGAATGTGCAACGTGCCGGCGTCACGATTAAAGTCATGAACCTGCAGGGCTGCCAACTCGCCGAAGCGGCAGCCGGTTAGCAACGCGCCGCGGATCAGATCACGAAATTCGCCTTCTGCCGCGTTGATCAGCCGGCGGCACTCATCGATCGCCAAATAGCGAACACGCGCTGCATCAGCCTCTTCGAACGGCTCGACCCTGCGCCAAGCGTCATCCGACGCGATCTTGCCGTCGCGCCAGGCGCGGTTGAGCGCGGCCTTTAAGATTGTCAGGACGCGGTTTGCGCTGGCGCGCCTGCGACGCCGCTGCTCGTCATCGTCATCGTCGATTTCACGATAGCGGGTCTCGGCACCCTTGCGACTGCGGAGGCGGGGCGCTGTTGTTGCGGCATCTTCAAGCCAACGTCGCAACCGGGTCGCGGTCAGATCAACACACGCGATATCGCCAAGGGTCGGTACGATCAGCGCATTGCAGCGATATCGCGCGTCGCGGGCCGATTTTCGGTTGCCTTCGAGAAAAGCGATGTACTCGTCCAGGCATGCGCTGACGGTGTAGGGGCCATCCTTTGCCGGCAGCCCTCGAGCAACCCGCCTGTACTCGACGTGGCGCTCCCGGATCATCGCCTGCGCCTGCCGGAAATCAAGCACCGCAACGCCATCGGCATCGGCACTGTCATCTGCCGTGGTGAGCGTTTCGAGCTTGTAGTCGCCCTCGCCGACGTACCAGCGCATCACCCATTTGCCGCCGGCTACGCCTTTTCGATATCCGATGTGCAGGCCAGGATCGATCGCGCGGTAGTAGGGCTTGCTGGCGGCCTTAAGCCGGGACCGGGCTGTGCGAGTCTCTAAATTGGCGTCGCGGACAGTTCGAGCCATCTAGTTGGAATCCCCTGTTTTTGCCGTGCAGCGCGGCAACGGCTCAGTCCAATAGATGTCCAATATATGTGGCTATGCCGCGTTAGACAACCGTAAACAGCTACGGATAATATTGATGATGATCATAGAGTTAGGATCGTCATAGTTAGACAATGGTAGGCTGAATAACGGTTCTTTCACGGCGGCAACACCGGTTCGAATCCGGTTGGGGACGCCAGTGCTTTCAATCAGTTGTCGGATAGGCGGAAAACCGGTGTCTCGGTTGTGTCCCGTCGAGGAAAAATCGGCTTAGACCGCCGACGCAGCAGCGGGAGCGCGGGTGTCGCTGGAAACTCGCTGGTCGTTAGTGTTGCGAGGGCGTGGTAATCGCACCCGCACGATCGGCAATCGGGTCGCTTCCGCCGACCGAGGAGCGGAAGCGCCGAATGCCACGAGTGAGAGTCTGCCGGCCAGGAACTGAACTATGGTGCGCGCGTTTCGCTCGATCGCAGCAATTTGCTTTGGCGGTCGGCCGGTCGGACTATGGCCCGGTATGACGGTGATCGTCGAGATCAAGGTGGGTCCCGTACAATCCTTTATCCCCTGTCATCACTACGGCGCTATCGGCAGAGGCTTCGTGCGAGCGGTGAACTGTGTGTCACGACCAGGGGCCGCTTCACTCCTCCGGCATGCCGGCCTTGCGCAGCCCAGCGAAATACGTCTGCTCCGCCAAGGCAACAACCCTCGGCACTCCCCAAATCTCGACGGCTCGCAACCGCGCGGTGCTTGCGTAGCGGTCGTCGCCGACCAGCCTGCGCGCCTCAGCGAGTTCGGTGGCGGCTCGTTCCGCATCGCTTTTCAGGGCGTGGGCGGCGGCGAGAAAGGCGCGGAATTGCGGATGCTCCGGTGTGGCATTGCGCGCCTTTTCGATCCAGACGAGCGCCTCGTCGAGGTCCCCTTGCAGAAGATGCGCACACCCCACGCGGCTGAAATAGAGCCCGATCTGAGGGTCGCGCGGACTGAGCCGGATCGCGCGCTCCTGTGCCGCGACAAGTTCGTCGATCGCCCCGGTCATGAATCGGCACCAGCCGAGATGCGAGTAGGCGTGCGCCCAGTTCGGGTTCAACGAGAGGGTCGCCTCGTATTCGAGCGTGGCCTCGTCGTATCGATGCTGGGCGCGTAGCACCTGGGCCTGGGCGAAGTGCGCGAGGGCGCGACGGGGCGAAACGGCCAGGGCTCGCGCGGCCAGGTCCTCAGCGCGCGAGATATCGGCGTCGGGCTGGCGGGCCATCGAGTCGAGTGCCCGCGCGGTGAGTGCAATCGCCAGCCAACTCTGGCCTCCGGCTGAATAAGGATCGAGGACCAATGCCTGCTCGAAATGCTCGATGGCTTCCGCACGGCTCTCGCGTGACGGCGGTTTCAGGCGGGCGGCGCGTCCCCGCAAGATATAGTCCAGCGCATCCGGCTTCTCGATCGGCCGAGATGCGTCGGCATCGACAAGTTCGAGATCGAGCGCCGCCGCGAGTTGGCTGGTAATCTCGTCCTGTAGTGCGAAAAGATCGCCGGCCTCGCCCTCGAACCTCTCGGCCCATAAATGCGCGTCGGTTTCGGTATCGATCAGCTGCGCCGTGATGCGAACCCGGGTTCCCGAACGCCGTACCTCGCCCTCCAGCGCATAGCGGACATTAAGCTCGCGGCCGATTTGTTTCGTGTCGACCGGCCGGTCTCTGTAGGTGAAGGCTGTATTACGCGAGATGACAAGCATATCGGGAAGCTGCGACACACAAGTTGTCAAATCACCAGTGATGCCATCCGCAAAGTACTGCTGCTCCACATCGTCGCTGAGATTGGCAAAAGGCAGCAAAACGATGGACAGGCGTGGAGCGGTGAGGCGGTCCGTTGCCGCCGCCTCGCGCGCCGGGTCCTGAAGTTCCGTCACCTCTCCGATAAAGCGAAAGCCCTTGCGCTGCATGGTGCGAATGAGGCGCTGTGCGTTACCGGTGTCACCGATCGCCCTGCGGGCCGCGTTGAGGCGGGTCGCCAACGTCGAGTCCGAGATGATCCGATCGTCCCAGACAACGTGGATCAGCTCATCCCTGCTGATGACGCGGTCGCGGTTGCGTACCAGGTGGACAAGCAGATCAAAGACCTGGGGTTCGAGCGCGACCGTCTCGGTTCCTCGGCGCAATTCGCGTCGCTCGACATCGAGTTCGTGACTGCCAAACCGGAAAACCACAGCGTGCTCCCCGCCGTTCGAGCGGCCCGTTGGTGATGGAAAGCCAAGATCAACCCGAGGGTAAATCAAGCACCGCGTAAAGTCTTCCGGCTCGGGTCGAGGCATGCTCTCGCCCTAAAGCGCGACATCCATGCAGCCTCCCTTGAGGTGAAAATTAACTGAAGACAATCAACCTGAAGATAACACAATAATCGGACTTGATATGCTATTCGCCCTCCGGATCGAGCACCGGCTGTGGCCGATTTTGTATCCAGGGGGCGGGTAATCAACATTTGACCGCGGTCACTCGCCGCTTATTGCACCGGAAGCGGCGACCGGAATGAGCGAAGACGCGGATTTTAGTGACACAAAACCGCGCCATACCGCCCGATGACACGCCAATCGCTGCGTTGACGCTAAAAACAAGCTCGTCTCAAGAGCAAATGAAGCGCGTCTCAAAGCGTTGCGCCATCGGCTCAGTCATCATCCCACGTGCGAAACGGTCACGCATCAACGGGAGCTACACAATGGTCGACGAAACAAAGCTCGGTCAGGTGCTGAATACGATCTTGGGCGATCTTGGTGGCGCATCGAGCCTCGCAATGGTCCGCCTCGGCGATGCACTGGGCCTCTACAAAGCGCTCCATACCAAAGGCCCGATGACCTCCGCAGAACTGGCGGTAACGGTCGGCGCGAGCGAGCGGTATTTGCGCGAGTGGCTGGCGAACCAAGCGGCCTCCAATTATCTCGCTTACGATCCGGCCACCCGAAAGTTCACCTTGCCGGAGGAGCAGGCGCTGATCTTTGCGTCCGAAGAGAGCCCTTTCTACCTGCTCGGCGGCTTTGATTTGATGGCGGCGATGCTCGACAATCAATCGCAGGTCGAGGCGGCGTTTCGAACCGGCGCCGGCGTTGCGTGGGGCCACCAGGCTGGCTGTATGTTCTGTGCGGTGGCACGGTTTTTCCGACCCGGGTACCACAATCACCTTGTCGCCTCATGGCTTCCGGCGCTCGATGGTGTCGTCGAGAAGCTTGAGCGCGGCGCCAAAGTGGCCGATGTCGGCTGCGGGCATGGCTGGTCGACCGTGTTGATGGCCAAGGCGTTCCCCAACTCGCAATTCATTGGCTACGACTTCCATGCAGAGTCGATTGCGGCTGCGCAGGCTCACGCGGCGGCGCATGGCGTCACCGACAACGTCGTTTTCGAGGTCGGCACCGCGAAGGACTTTTCGGCCGTTGGTCTGGACCTCGTGACGTTCTTCGACTGCCTGCACGACATGGGCGACCCGGCCGGAGCGGCTGCGCATGTACGGCGCTCGCTCAAGCCAGACGGCTCGTGGATGATCGTGGAACCCATGGCGGGCGACCGGCTGGAAGACAATCTGAACCCGATCAGCCGGCTTTATTATGCCGCCTCGACGATGATCTGCGTCCCGACGTCTATGTCGCAGGAAGTCGGTGCGGCGCTGGGTGCCCAGGCCGGCGAAGCGGCGCTGCGAGACGTTGTGCGCGCCGGTGGTTTCAGCATCGTCAAACGGGCTGCCGCCACGCCGTTCAGCATGGTCCTGGAAGCCCGGCCCTGATCAGCCGGCTTTATCAGGCGGCTTTATCAGCCGGCTTTATCAGACCGGGGCGGCCCTGCTTCCGTCAGAGATTAGTCCCGGCACAAAGGCCCACTCCGGACCGGAGTGGGCCCGCGTACCGGCCGACTGATTTCTCGTTACACTCGACAGCAGTATCGGACGAGCAAATGTCTAAAACGAGCCCGGCTGCTTCAGGGCGTCTCTTCGCCGACCTTCGCGCTGAACTTGCACAGTGCAGAGCCGAACGGGACGCCGCGCTGGCGCAGCAAACAGCGGTTACCGAGGTCTTGCAGGTGGTCAACGATGCGGCTGGCAACCTCGCGCCGGTGTTCGACGTCATAACGGGAACGGCGTTGAAGCTTTGCGAGGCCGCGTTTGGCGGCTTGCTGCGCTTTGATGGGACGCATTTCCATCGCGCGGCGTTGCGCAATCTTCCGCCAGCTCTCGCCGAAAGAAACCAGCCGCTGCGGCCGGCTCCCGGCATGGCATTGGCGCGGTTGGTGCAGGGCGAAACAGTCGTAAGCATCGCCGACATTACCGATGATCATGCCTATCGCTCGAAATATCCGAGCCGTGTGGCGATGGTCGAACTCGGCGGTGCGCGAAGTGCGGTCTGGGTCGCACTGCGCCGGGAGGACACGCTGCTCGGGGCATTTGTCGCGTACCGTCAGGAAATACGGCCGTTTTCCGACCGGCAGATCGTTTTGCTGCAGAATTTCGCCGCGCAGGCGGTTGTCGCGATTGAAAATGCGCGGCTGCTAGGCGAACTGCGCGCACGTACGGCCGAGATCGCCGCATGGAACCGTGAACTCGAAGCCCGTGTCGCGGCGCAGTTCGAGGAGCTTCAGCAGACGCGCCACCTCAAGCGCTTTCTGGCGCCCCAGCTTGCCGAGTTGATCATCGCGCGGGGAGACACGGGGATTCTCAAGCCACACCGGCGCGACATCGTCGTCGTATTCTGCGATCTGCGCGGGTTCACCACCTTCGCTGAAACCGCCGAACCCGAAGAAGTATTCGATCTGCTGCGGCAGTACCACGCGGTGCTCGGCCCCGAAGTTGAGGCCGCCGAGGGCACCGTGGGCCATTTCGCAGGTGACGGCATCATGGTCTTTTTCAACGATCCCGTATCTTGTAGCGACCCGTCCGGACGCGCGGTGCGGATGGCCGTGTCGATGCGCGATGCGGTGACAGAGCTGCAACAACAGTGGCGCATCCGGGGACACGATATCGGCTTCGGTGTCGGTATAGCGCAGGGCCACGCTACGCTTGGCGAGATCGGCTTTGCCGATCGTGTCGACTACACGGCCAATGGAGCGGTGTGCAATCTTGCGGCCCGTTTGTGTGCCGTAGCGCAGGATGGTCAAATCTTGATCAGTGCGCGGGTTGCTAATGCGGTCGGCGATAGTGTGTTACTCGAGGAAATCGGCAATTTGGCGCTGAAGGGACTCCGTCGCATGGTGTTTGTTCAAAATGTCGTCGGGCTGCCATGCAACGCATCAAGCTTGTCTACCACTTGCTTTCTTCCTCCACCTGAAGGCCGCTCGCCCTCGCATGTGCGCCAGCCTTTCTGTTCGTGATGTTGCGAGGCGCGATCCAAATTCCAAATACCGGGATTAGTATGTCTGGTCGTCAAGGAAGCCCGCCGGTGATGGTGGCGCCGGTCACGCCGACAAAATATGGGTCGCGAGGGTTAAGGGGCTGGCCTCGGTGCTTGCCAGGGGTCCGTGTCCGCCAATAGTACCGGTCACCGTGTGCCGTCTGTGATCAATGAGACGTGAACTGATCGTCTGGTTCCGGGATACAGCCGTCTTGGCTTCGCCTCGGCGACCTGGCGAAAATTAAACCGTGCCGCCAGTCAGGGTTGGACGGTGCGGCTAAATCGCGCGATCCTTTGTCCAAGCAATGGGCCGCAGCCCATCGTTTCCAGGGAGAAAAGGCCATGAGGGTCGACCAAGCAGTCAATATCGAGGACCTGCACAAGCTCGCGAAGCGGCGCCTGCCAAAAATCGCCTTCGACTATATCGAGGGCGGAATCGAGGATGAGCGCGGGCTTGAGCGCAATACCTCGGCGTATCACAAGCACCGGCTGCTGCCACGCTATCTTGTCGATGTGTCGGTGCGTGACCAGTCGCGGACGGTCTTCGGCCAGAAATTTTCAAGCCCATTCGGGATCTCGCCGACGGGCGGGACCAGTCTGTTTCGCAACCATGCCGACTTGATGCTCGCCGAGGCGGCCCGCGACGCGAATATCCCCTACATCATGTCGGGCGGCAGCAGCGAGACAATCGAGGCCTGTGCCAAGATCGCCCCGAAAAACCATTGGTATCAGCTTTATGCCGCGCGCAAGCCCGAGATCAACGCCGACATGATCCGGCGCGTTGCCGATGCCGGGCTCGGCGCGCTGGTGCTGACCGTCGATACACCCGTCGGCGGCAAGCGCGAGCGCAACATGCGCAACGGCTTCTCTAATATTCGTGGCGGGCTGTTCCAGGCACTGAGCCTCAAACCCGCTATCCTGCTCGAGGCAATGACGCATCCCGGGTGGATCGTCGAATACCTGAAGCGTGGCGGCGGCACGCCGATGCTCGGCAACTGGGAGGCCTATGCACCGCCCGGCTCGGATGCCGAGCAGGTCTACAAATTCGCGTCGTCCGTGCGACCGTTCGACGCCCAGACATGGCGCGACCTCGAAACCTACCGCAAGCTGTTTCCGAACGCCTTAATGATCAAAGGCATCATGAACCCGGCCGACGCCCTCCGAGCGGTTGAGGTCGGCTGCGACGGGATTCAGGTGTCGAACCACGGCGGCCGCCAACTCGATCAGGCACCCGCATCGCTGGATGTGCTTCCGGCGATCAGGGAGGCGATCGGCGACCGCGCCGCCATTGTGCTGGACGGTGGTGTCCGGCGCGGCGCCGACATTCTCATCGCTCTCTGCCTCGGCGCCGATTTTGTCGTCATGGGTCGCCCAACGCTTTACGGCGCCGCGGCCGGCGGTCTGGCGGGAGTTAAAAAGGCCGTCGATATTTTCCGCACCGAGATCGACCTGGTGATGGGCCAAATCGGATGCCCCAGCCTCGATCAGCTTGGGCCCGATTTCCTGTGGACGGAAAACTGGCGGCATAACGCGTAAGCCCATCGCATTTGCGACAGGTGTGCGCTTTGGAGAGCACGCCGTGTCGCTGCCCCTCCACCGAGACCGGCTCGGGTCGGTCTCGGTGGACTACGTCAAACAGCAACCTAGCGTGAGATGGCCTCCAGCCGTAGCCCGGTGGTCCGTGGCCCCATGAGCGCGATCACCAGGAACACCAACCCCATCGCGGTGGCGATGAACACAAACACGCCGATACTGCCGTAGTGGCGCAGGCAGAACGCGATCATGAACCCGATGAAGATCGTGCTGAACCGGCTCCAGCCATAGGTGAAACCGACGGCGCGGGCGCGAATCCGGGTCGGGTACAATTCCGACTGGTAGGCGTGCAACGAATACGCCAGCACCGTATTGCAGAATGCGATCATCACGCCCAGCGTCATAATGCCCGGCGCGGCTGTCTGTTGCGCAAAGATCAACCCGAACACGGCTATGCCGAGCGCGGCGAAGGCGAGCTGCCATTTGCGTTCACAACGGTCTGCGAAACGGGTGGCGGCAAAGGCGCCTAGCGGGTTCGCGGCGGCGATGATGATCGTATAGGCCAGCGATTTCGTGACGTTGATCCCCTGCGCCAGCAGCAATGTCGGGACCCAGCTGGTAAAGCCGTAATAACCCACTGTCTGCAATAGCTGGAAAATGATCAGCATGATCGTGCGGTCGCGATAAGGCGGCTCAAACATCTCGCGAAAGCTGCCTTTGGCGGTTTCGACCTCATCGGCGATTATGACCGGCGGTGGCAATGGCCGGCCGATCGATGCCTCGACGCGCGTCTCGATCATCCGCATGATCCGGTCGGCCTCTGCGTGGCGGCCATGCTGGGCGAGCCAGCGTGGCGATTCCGGCAAGCCCAGGCGCAGGAGCCAGGCGACGATCGCGCCGGCGGCCCCAATGATCGCCACCCACCGCCAGCCATCGATGCCGAATGGCGTATGCGGCACAAAAGCCCATGCCAGAAATGCCGTTATCGGATAGCCGCTGGTGCCGATCAGCGCGGTAAAGGCAAAGGCCTTGCCGCGCCGCCCCATCGGAACCAACTCCGACAAGTAAGTGTCGATCGTCACGAACTCGACGCCGATCCCGACCCCGGCGAAAAAGCGCCAGAACACTAGTCCGACATCGCTCGATTGCAGTGCCATCATAAACGTGCACAGCGAGTACCAGACGAGCGCAAAGGTAAAGATCGTGCGACGCCCGAAATGATCGCAGAGCGGGCTCAACCCCTGCGTGCCGACAAACATGCCCGCGAAAGTTGCCGCGATCAGGCTGGCATAGCCGTGCACGTCGAAAAAGCCCTGGGTCGTCGGCACCATCAGCCCGGCTTTGTAGAGGCCAGGGGCGATAAACGAGATCAGCCCATTGTCGAAAACATCGAAAAATGCGCCAAGCGCCAGCAATACAATAAAGCGCCGCAAATAACCCGATGGCGGCAGGCGGTCCATCCGCGCTGCAATCGTCGCCGCTGGCGAACCCAGCGGATTGACAACAGGATCGGCAAGCATCTCTGCCAAAGCCCTTCCTCCCATTTTTCGGCGCCTTGTTTGTGCGCCATGCCGGAAAGGCTAATCCTGTTCAGGCTGCGACAGCCAGCATGATTTCGCGCGGCTGCGGGTGCCGCGACGCGGGCCTGGCGTGATCAGCAACGCGTCACATGTGCCGAAATGCACAGCCACTTGCCGTCAAGACGCGCCCATACATCGGAGTAGCGGCCGAAGCCCGGGCTGCCGTCGGCGAGGGTATAGGAGGTGCCGGCGTGAATGATTGCGACATCGCCAAAAAACCGAATTTCGACGTCGTGTTCCGCCAGCCCCGAAATCGTTACAGGCCGCGCCGTCTGTGCCAGAAAACCGGCGCGGTCGACAATCGAACCGTCCGGGTTCGAGCAGCGGAAATCGGGCGCGAGAATCTCGTCGAAGCGGCGTACATCGCTATGCTGCACCGAATTGATGTAATCGTGATTGAGGCGCAACAGCGTCGCGTGATCGTTATCGCGCGCGGCGGTATCCGGCATGGCGTGCTCCCGGCGATGATGGCAGGTGGGCGGCAATTTGCCACGGATTGGCCGGCCGTATAAAGCCGCTCGGTTTCGCGTTCCCGGCATCCTGGGTTGTCGCGCAATGCCGTCGATCAGAGCTTGCGGTTACAGCTGCAGCGTGTCGGATGCGGTGAGGAGCCTTGCCATTCCATGCCGCTTGCGCGATCACCAAAGCAGCAAGATGCCGCAAGGCACCGTTTTCCGGGAGGACCATCATGCCAAAATTCGTCATCGCGCCGCACATGCGGCTGCATGAATGGGTGGCGCGCGACAAAGGATATTTCGAGCGCGAGGGCCTCGATTACGAATTTCGCGACGAACTGGCGTCGCCGACCGGTAGATTGCACGATCTCGGCGACAAGATCGGCGCGTATCAGACATTCGAGCGAGGCCGCAGTTCGGATATCAGTTGTGCATGCCACTGGACGGTGAATGTCGCGGCCTCGGTCGGGCATGGCAAGCTCTATCCGCATGCCTATTCGGTAGCGCCGGCTGCCGTGTTCGTGCCGCCGGAATCGCAGATCACCCGTCCGGCTGAACTGGCCAATGTGCCGATCTCGGTCGGCTATCAGTCGGGCAGCCATTACGCGACGATCCAGGCGCTCGAACAATATCTGCCGGCGGACGAAATTGCGTTGTCCTTTGCCGACGGGCTGCTGTTCCGGCGGATGGAATTGCTGATCGACCGTCAGGTGCCGGCGGCGGCGTTGTTCAGTGGGCCGTATTATTTTGCGGAGCAGCTCGGCTTTCGTAAGGTCATCGACTCGACATTTATGATGGCGTCGATGATTACCGGCCAACCTGACCTTGACGATGTCGCGAAATACTTTCGGGCGTTGCGGCTCGCGCAGCGCGACATCGACCTGCGGCCGGAGCGTTATACCCATTATTACCGCGAGGAGTTTCCGCCACGGTTCCGCGACGGCATGGATACGCGTCGCTGGGGGCCGGGCGAGCGCATCGTCTTCGAGCCTTATACCCAGGCGGCCTATGCCGAATCGCGCGAATGGATTGCCGCGCACGGCATCTTCGCCGCAGACGAGATGGGCGCCGGGGCCTATGAAGACGCGGTCCTGTCAATCCCCGGCTGAGGGCGCGGGGATAGGTTTGGCGCGCGGCCGGATCAGCATCAAAAGCGGGGTCGCCAGCATGACGATCAGCATCATCAGCATGAAATCGTCGACATAAGCGACCATTGCCGCCTGCCGTGTAACCTCGGCGTTGAGCGCCGCGATCCCCGTGGGATTGGTCAGGCTGAACTGGTGCGCCAGCATCCCTTGCGTCAGCGGGTTGTCGGGACGCAAATTTTCCACGAGCCGCGAATGCACGACCTGGGTGTTTTCGCTGAGCAACGCTTCCAGCACTGAAATCCCGACGCTGCCGCCGAGGTTGCGCATCAGGCTGCGGATCGCGGTACCCTGGGTCATGATTTCGCGCGGAAGGGCCGATAGCGCGATCGTGTTGAGCGGCACAAAGGTGCAGCCAAGACCAAACCCTTGCAAAAGCCCCGACAGCAGCACCGGGCCGGTGCCCATGCCGAGCGAAAATCCGGTCATCTGCCATAGTGATACGGCGGTCAGCATCAGACCGCTCAAGATGATCAACCGGACGTCGATATAGTTGATCAAACGTCCGACCAGAAACATCGCCAGCATTGTGCCGAAGCCGCGTGGCGCGGTCAGCAGGCCGCTGGTCATCACCGGGATCTTCAGTACCGATTGCAGCATCGTCGGCACCAGCGCGAGGCTGCCGGTCAGGATGCCGCCGATGCAGAACATCAGCAGCGTACCGGTGACGAAATTGCCGTTCTTCAACAGCGCGCGGTTGAGAAACGAGCGTTCTGTCGCGGTCGCGGTGTGTACCGCCAAGAGGTAGAACGCCAGCGCCGACGCCATGCCTTCGAACCAGATTTCGCTCGAATGAAACCAGTCCTTCAACTCGCCGCGGTCGAGCAATAGCTGAAACGCGCCGACCCCGAGGCTCAGCATCAGAAAGCCGAAGAAATCGAACGGCTCGCGATGGCCGTGCCGGGTTTCGCGAATGAAGATCAGGATGCCGAGCGCGGCGAGAATGCCGACCGGCAGGTTGATGTAGAATACCCAGCGCCAGCTGTATTCGTCGGTCAGCCAGCCGCCGAGCGCCGGCCCGGTGATCGGCCCCAACATAACGCCGATGCCCCATACCGCCATCGCCTGACCATGACGCTCCGGCGGGTTGATCTGGAACAGCACCGATTGCGACAGCGGCACCAGCGCCGCACCGCAAATACCTTGCAGAACGCGAAACACGACAAGCTGCGTGAGACTGGTCGCTGCCCCGCACAGCGCCGAGGCAACCGTGAAACCAATTACTGAAATCAGGAACACATATTTGATGCCGAACCGCCCGGCGAGCCATCCAGTCAGCGGCATCGTGATCGCCGCGGTCACGATGTAGGAGGTCAGCACCCAGGCGGCCTGGTCCTGCGACGCCGACAGGCTGCCTTGGATATGCGGCAGCGCGACGTTGGCAATCGTGTTGTCGACGCCCTGCATGATCGTCGCCAGCATGATCGACACGGTAATCGCCGCGCGATTGGGGACAGCGACGGCCTCGGTTCCCTGCACCGGCCAAACCTTTCAGGTGAACAGCCTCCCGGCTGCCAATATTACACCGATATTGCAGCTTGCGATCAGCCGCTATCACCTTGCCGTTGCAGGAAGCCAACCGACGACGCAATCTCCCGGTATGCGCGGGTGCGGCGGGAGGCGGAGCATGATCGGCTGGCGGGCGAGGCTCGGGTTTTTGCTGCCGCCGGGCAATCCGACGATCGAACCGGAGGTGATCTCGCTGACCCCGACGGGGGTGTCAGTGCATTTCCACCGTATGACGGCGCGAGGCGTCACCGGCTCGCTTGACGGACAGGAAGAGCGCAACCGCATGATGATCGCCAGTCTCGACGACGGCGTCGAAATGCTGGCGCAGGTGAAGCCCGACATCATCGTGTTGGCGCACACGGCCACCAGCTACACACTCGGTCGCAAGGCCGAGACGGAACTGCTGGCCCGGCTGACCAATGCAAGTGGCATCTCGGTCGTATCGGCGTTCGGCTCCGTGGTTGCAGCGCTCGAACGGCTTGGTGTGAAACGTCTGTCGCTCGGCGCGCCCTATTCGCCTGAGACCACGGCGCAGGGCCGCGCACATCTCGAAGCCCACGGCTATACCGTGATGCGTTCCGACAACCTCACCGGTGTCGTTAATATCTACGACACCACAGCCGAACAGGCTTACCTGCTGGCGCGCTCGGTCGATACTGCGGAAAGCGAAGCAGTGTTCCTCAGTGGCACCGGGATGCCAACCCTGCCGGTGCTGGAGACACTCGAACGAGACCTCGGTAAACCAGCATTATCGAGCAACGCGGCAATGATGTGGCACGCGCTGCGCAGTTGCGGCGTGCGCGAGCCAATCTCCGGCTACGGTCGTTTGCTGCAACTGGCCGACTGAAACGACGTGGGCGCTCTTATTTGAGAATGCGGATCAGCTATTTAATCTTTGCTTCCTTGAAAAGGACGTGCTTGCGCGCAACCGGGTCAAACTTCTTGAGTTCGAGCTTGTTGGTCTTCGTCCGGGGATTCTTTTTCGTCACATAATAAAACCCGGTATCCGCGCTGCTGACCAGTTTGATCAGAACGGTATTTGTCTTTGCCATGTGCGGCCTCGCAGAAAGGCGACGTTAACGTTCCGGTGAAGATAACGCGCGGTTGACGTCTGTCAACCCGGCCGCTGCTGCCTCGCCGGGCGAGCCCTGGGCCAGCCGAGTCGCAACGGGCAGGGCGTGCAAGGCGTCGGCATACAGTTTTGGGTCGGCGATGATCCGTTCGGCGAGCTTCAGATCGGCCGGGGGGCTGGCGTGGCTCGGCGGGCAGGAGCGGCGCAGCGCCGCCCAGCCGTTTTCATCCAGACTGGCGCGGGCACGCGGCGCACTGACGCCACTCCCTGCGCCGAGCCCGGCGCGCAGCAATTCTCCCTGCAGCGATGCGGCGTCGTCGCTCAGGCTGGCGGAGCACACGGTCGGCACCACGCCATGATGCTGCAACAGATAGCCGGACGGCGTGATCAGCCGCGCCCAGGTCACAATCAGGTCTCCGTCATTCGGCAGGCGCGATACCGTCTGCACGGTGCCCTTGCCGTAGGAGGACGTTCCGATAACGACGCCGCGCCCGGTATCCTGAATGGCGGCGGCGACGATCTCTGCAGCCGATGCCGAGCTGCCATTGACCAGCACCGCGATCGGGACATTCGGTGCGATGCTTTTCCCCGAGGCGGTAAAAAACTGATGGCTGGCGGGGTTGCGGCCGGTCGTCGAGACGATGGGCCCGTCATGCACAAAAAGATCGGCAAGGCTGACCGCCTGATCGAGCAGCCCGCCAGGATTGTTGCGCACATCGAGCACGATCCCGCCGAGCTTGCCGCCGGCGTCGCGCTGGGCTTGTGCGAGCCCCTCGGCGATGCGCTGCGTGGTGCTGTGATTGAAGCTGGTGATGCGGAATATCGCGATGTCGCCGTCGCGTGCCAGCGAAACGCTGGGGATGGCGACCAGCGCCCGGTGCAGATGCAGGTCGCGGGCCTGCGCCATACCGGGGTGCAGCACCCGCAGCCCGATTGCGCTGCCGATCGGCCCGCGCAACTGATGCCCCACCTCCTCATGCGCCCGCCCGGCCGTCGGGATCGAGTCGATGGCCAGGATGCGGTCCTCGACCTGAATGCCGGCCTGGCTCGCCGGGCTGTGCGGGGTCACTGCGGTGACACGGTAGAGATCGTCGGTGTTGTCGAAATTGATCCCGACGCCGCCATAACCGTCGCGTGCCGCACGCTGATCGCGCGCCACCGCCGGGTCGGAATAGCGCGAGAACGGGTCGAGCGCGGCTGTCATGCCGTCGAACACCGCCTTGTCGATCGCATCCTGCGGCAGCGCGACGAGGGTCGGGGAGGCTTGCTTGGCGGTCGCGACAAGGGTTGCGATCAGCGCGCCCCAGGCCCGGTTGTCGCCCTCTGGCGGCACCGCATCGAGCGCGATGTCGCGTCCCTCGTAACTGAGGGAGATTGCGCCGCCGACCCCGGCGCCAAAGCTGTCGCTGACCGCGATTTTGCGATCGAGACGAGACAGGCGCGCCGCCCCTGACAAGGCGACCCGTCGGGTCGACACCGGTTCAATGTAGAGATCGCTGATCTCGCTGAGGCCGCGCGTATAAAGCTGGCCGTCCGGCGAACCGGCGAGCGGCTGCTGCTCGGCGCAGGCGGCCAAAAGCGCCAACAGTAAAAGTGCGAGACAGGGATGGCCGATCGCCGGACGCGCCTCCGACCGGCATCTTTCGCGTCGGCCTGTCCCGCGAATGACCAATTTCGCCTCCCGTTCATGCCGGCGCACCCATTCCGGGGATGTGCTCGGAGCCATGCAGATCGGGCGTCTGCACGGATAAGTTACTCGAACGTCGTTCAGACTAGAGGTGGGACCATCGCGGATCAACGCCGCGATGACCTTTCTGTGACAAGCACGTCAGCGGCGGCGGCGGAACCCGCGTCGCGACCCCGCGCCGGCACTCCGGGACAAGGCGCGAGGAGCCTCGTCCAGGCGGAAGAGCAGGCGGCCGCCGACCGCGTCCGCTTCGACCAGTGTGACCGTCACGGCGTCGCCGAGTGCGAGGACGCGGCCGCTGCGCTGCCCGACAAGGCGGTGATGCACTGCGTCGCGCTCGTAATAATCGGGCGGCAGCTTCGACATCGGAATGAGGCCGTCGGCGCCGCTTTCCGGCAATGTCACGAAAAGGCCGAATGACGCGACCCCGGAAATCCGTCCGGTGAAAACCGTGCCGATCTGGCCGCCGAGCAAGGTGGCGCGATAGCGTTCGAGCGCCGCGCGTTCGGCCGCCGCGGCGCGCCGCTCGGTCCCCGAGATATGCGTGGCGACGCCGCCCAGGGCGTCGGCGGCCTCGCGCGCCGGCACCGACCCGCCGATCAGCGCGCGATGCACCAGCAGATCGGCATAGCGCCGGATCGGCGAAGTGAAATGCGCATAGCGCGGCAGAGCCAGCCCGAAATGGCCGATATTGTTCGGGCTGTACACCGCCTGCGCCTGGGTGCGCAGCACCAGTTCGCTGATGACTCCGGCTTCCGGTGTCGTCGCGGCGCGCGCGAGGATGCGGTTGAACAATTCCGGCCGCACAACCTGCCCCTTGGCGAGCGCCAGGCCGGTGATGCCGAGATCTTCGAGAAACTCGCGCAACGAGGCGAGCTTTTCCGGATCGGGCGAGTCGTGCACCCGGTACATGCAGGCTTGCTGGCGTGATTCCAGCTCCTCGGCGGCGGCGACATTGGCGAGGATCATGAATTCCTCGATCAGCCGATGGCTGTCGAGACGCTCCCGCGTGGTGATGGCGATGGGCTGGCGCTCGCCGTCGAGCAGGACGCGGTGTTCGGGCAAGTCGAGCGCCAGGGCGCCGCGTGCGACGCGCGCCCGGTCGAGCGCTGCATAGGCGCCGTATAACGCTGCAAGCCGCTCTGTGGGGATCGGACAGAGCGCGGAACTGTCGCCGTCATGCGCCGCCTGTACCGCCTCGTAGGTCAGGCGGGCGGCAGAACGCATCATGGCATGCTCAAAGCGGTGCCGGTGCTTGCGCCCGTTGCCGTCGATCCACAGATGCGCCGCCAGACAGGGCCGGTCGGCCTGCGGCACCAGCGAGCACAAATCGTTGGACAGCGCTTCCGGCAGCATCGGCACGACGCGATCCGGGAAATAGACCGAGTTGCCGCGCCGCTCCGCCTCGCGGTCGAGCGCGCTGCCCGGTGTGACGTAGGCGCCGACATCGGCGATCGCGACGACGATGTGCCAGCCGGCGGCATTGGCCGGATCGTTGTCCGGTTCGGCCCACACCGCGTCGTCGAAATCACGCGCGTCGCTGCCGTCGATCGTGACCAATGCCAGTTCGCGCAGCTCACTGCGGCCACCGGGCGCTATCGGGCGGCATGCGGCCGCTTCGGCCAGCGCCGCGGCAGGAAATTCGCTGGGGATTTCGTAAGCGGCGATCATCATCCGGCTGATCGCGCCAGGCGCCGTTGCAGAGCCGAGACGTTCGACGATGCGGGCGCGTTTGCCGCCGAACCGGCGCGACGGCGCTTCTTCGGCGACGACCAGCTCGTCATTCTCCAGCCCGACCGCGTCATGGCCGAGCACGATGTATTCGCCGCGATCGCGCCGGTCGGCCGGTATGATCTCGCCTCCGTCGCGGGTTCGGCGGAACACGCCGACGATGCGGTTCGTCCGGCTGTCGAGCCGGCGGATGATGTGGGCCTCGATCTCGCCGGAATCGCGGCGCGCCAGGCGCGCCAGCGCGCGCTGCCCGATCGCCAGTTCGTCGCCGGCCGCGCCGACCAGCCGATAGCTCGGCGGCTCGCGGTCCTCGGTCAGCGTGACCGGGCGCGCCAGGGGTGTCCCGTCATCGTCTGTGCCATATCGCTCGACCGGCACGATTTCTGGCGAGGAGGGGCCTCGCCGCGGCCGGCCGCCGGCACGCGCTGGATATTGGCGGCGCGGTATGGAGCCGGGACGACGGGTCACCGCCATGCAACGATATCGAGAATCGTGGCGCGACGACGTACAGTATGTGAGGTGGTTCTGGTCAGGCTCACGCCGGCCGGCGGGTGGCGGACTTCGCGGCTCCCTTCGCCGCCGGCTTTGCCTTGGCTTTGGGTTTGGCCTTCGGCTTGGCTTTCGCGGTGCTGGTTGCCCGCTTTGTGGTCGGGCGACGCGCTGCTGTTTTCGTTTCGTCCGCTGTGCCCGCCGCTGGCGCCGCGGCTGCAGCTTTGCGGGCAGGGCGGCGCGGTTTGCCTTTGGCGCGTTGCACCGCGAGGGCGGCGACCGCGTCTTCGAGCGGGTAGGTGTCGGGGTCGGCGCCTCTCGGCAGCGAGGCGATCAGGCCGTCATGGCTGACATAAGGGCCATAGCGGCCTTTGTAGAGACCGATCGTGCCGCCTTCGGGATGTGCTCCGATTTCGCGCAATAGCTGCGGCCCGCGGCGCTGGCCGGTCTTGGCCTCGGCGAGAACCGTGACGGCGCGGTTGAGGCCGATCGTCAGCACGTCATCATCAGCGCCGAGCGAGGTGTAGGCCGAGCCGTGCTTGAGATAGGCGCCGAACCGGCCAATGCCGGCGGTGATCGGATCGCCGGTTTCGGGATGGCGGCCGAGGTCGCGCGGCAATGCCAGCAGGCGCAGCGCGATATCGAGATCGACATCGGCGGGCTTGAGCGAACGCGGCAGCGCGACGCGTCGCGGTTTTGCGTCTTCCGTGGCTTCGCCGAGTTGCAGGTAATGGCCGTAGGGGCCTTTTTTCAACGCAACCGCGGAACCGCTGACCGGATCGGTGCCGAGCGTCGTGTCGGGCGCGGCCGCTTCACCATCGGCTTCGACGCCAAAGGCGCGGGTATAACGGCATTCGGGATAGCGCGAGCAGCCGATAAACGCGCCGAAGCGGCCGAGCTTCAGGCTCAGGCGGCCTTCGCCGCAGACCGGGCAGACGCGCGGATCGGCGCCATCGGGACCTGCCGTCGGGAAGAAATGCGGGCCGAGTTCGGTGTCGAGGGCTTCGAGCACCGATTTGATCGTCAGGTCCTTGGTGCCGTCGATCGCCGAGGAAAAATCGCGCCAGAAATTGCGCAGCAATTCCTTCCAGTCGATCTTGCCGTCTGAGACTTGATCGAGCTGGTTTTCAAGGTCGGCGGTGAAATTGTATTCGACATAGCGCTCGAAAAAGCTGGTCAGGAAGGCGGTGACCAGCCGGCCGCGGTCTTCCGGGATGAAACGGCGCTTGTCGAGCCGCACATAGCTGCGGTCCTGCAACACCTGCAGGATCGAGGCGTAGGTCGAGGGCCGGCCGATGCCGAGTTCTTCGAGCTTTTTGACGAGGCTTGCCTCGCTGTAGCGCGGCGGTGGCTGGGTGAAATGCTGCGACGGGGTGACCGGACCGCGCGCCAGGCGTTCGCCGTCGCGCATCGCCGGCAGGCGGCGGCCTTCGCTTTCTTCGTCGGCCGCGCCTTTCGCCGGCTCGTCGTCGCGATCTTCCTGATAGAGCTTGAGGAAACCGTCGAACACGATAACCGACCCGGTCGCATGCAGCCGGACCCGCCCGGTATTCTCCGTGATGTCGACGCTGACCTGATCGAGCAGCGCCGACGCCATCTGGCTCGCCACGGTGCGTTTCCAGACAAGTTCGTACAGGCGGCGCTGGTCGTTATCGAGATGCGAGGCGACATCGGCTGGGCGCCGGGTCAGATCGGTCGGTCTAATCGCCTCGTGCGCTTCCTGCGCATTCTTCGCCGGGCTGCGATAGACGCGCGCGTCACGCGGCACATAGCGGGGACCGAATTCGCTGCCGATCAGGTCGCGCGTCGCAGCGATCGCCTCGGCCGCCATCGCGACACCGTCGGTGCGCATATAGGTGATGAGGCCGACCGTCTCGCCGTCGAGATCGATGCCTTCGTACAGCCGCTGCGCCACCTGCATTGTACGGCTGGCGCCAAACCCGAGCTTGCGCGAGGCCTCCTGCTGCAAGGTCGAGGTGGTGAACGGCGGAAACGGATTGCGCCGCACTTCACGGTGCTCGACCGATGCTACGTTGAAATCTACTCCGGCGAGGATTGCATCGGCTGCCGCGCGCGCCTTCGCCTCGCTGTCGAGATCGAAGCGGTCGAGCTTTTTGCCGTCGAGATGTGACAGCCGGGCGATAAAGCGGTCACCGGCCTCGGTTTTGAATTCAACCTCGATCGACCAGTATTCACGCGGTTTGAACGCCTCGATCTCGGCTTCGCGCTCGCAGACGAGGCGCAGCGCGACCGACTGCACCCGGCCGGCGGAGCGGCTGCCCGGCAGTTTGCGCCACAGCACCGGCGACAGCGTAAACCCGACGAGGTAGTCGAGCGCTCGGCGCGCCAGATAGGCGTCTACGAGTTCGCCGTCGATCTCTCGCGGATGCTCAAACGCATCAAGCACGGCGTTGCGCGTGACCTCGTTGAATACGACGCGCTTGACGTCGATATCCTTTTTCAGGGCACGGCGCGCCTTCAGCACCTCGCGGATGTGCCACGAGATCGCCTCGCCCTCGCGATCGGGGTCGGTTGCGAGAAACAGCCGGTCGGCGCCGCGCACCGCCTCGGCAATTTCCCGCATGCGCTTTTCGGCTTTGCCGTCGACTTCCCACGACATCGAAAAATCGTCGTCGGGGAGAACCGAGCCGTCTTTGGCCGGCAGGTCGCGGACATGCCCGTAGCTCGCGATGACTTTGTAGTCATGCCCGAGATACTTATTGATGGTTTTCGCCTTTGCCGGCGACTCAACAACGACGACGTTCATCGAGCCATTCAAAAAAGAGGAGCGCTAAGGGCACCTTAGCGGAGCGAAACAAGGTTGCCGGGATGACGCTCGACGCGGCCCGCGAGTTCCAGTTCGAGCAGCAGTGTTGCGACTGAAGCGGCTGACAATTGGCACTGGCGCACCAGTTCGTCAACCGCGACCGGCGTCGGGCTCAGCTTTTCGACGATCAAATCGAGTTCGGCATCTTGGGCTGCGGGCGTGGCGGGGAGGCGCGGCGCCGCGGCAGACAAGGGCAGGCGGGGTTGCGAGGATACGAGCGTATGCGGCCGCGGCGGGCCGCTCAATAACGGCCCAAGCTGCGTCAGGATGTCGGAAGCGGTCTCGGTCAAGGTCGCACCGTTACGCAACAAATCGTTGGCGCCGCGGCTGCGCGGGTCGAGCGGCGACCCCGGCACCGCGAACACCTCGCGCCCCTGTTCCAGCGCAAAGCGCGCGGTGATCAGCGACCCTGATTTCGCCGCAGCCTCGACCACCACGACGCCGAGCGCCATGCCCGAGATGATGCGGTTGCGGCGCGGAAAATGCCGCGCCTGCGGCTCGGTGCCGAGCGGTAGCTCGGCGACGATCGCGCCGTCGCGCACGAGTGCCTCGTAGAGCCCGCGATTTTCCTCGGGGTAGACGATGTCGGCGCCGCCGGCGACTGCGGCAACCGACCCGGTCGGCAATGCGCCGATATGTGCTGCCGCATCGATGCCGCGGGCGAGACCGGAGACGACGATAATGCCTTCCGCGCCCAGTTCGGCGGCGAGATCGCGGGCGAATCGGCGGCCATTGGCCGAGGCGTTGCGCGCGCCGACGATGGCGACCATCGGTGCGAGCAGCTGCTGCGGCCGGCCGAGGACCGTCAGCACCGGCGGCGCATCGTCGACCGCGGCGAGGAGGGGCGGATAGAGCGGCTCGCCCCAGCAGACGAGGCGGCCGTCGAGGCGCTCGATTGCCCGAAGTTCGCGCTCGGCGTCACGGCGCGCGATCGGCGTGACCGGGCGGGACAGGCGCGGCAATGCATTGAGCGCCGCCTCGGCCGACCCGAAACGGCGCAGCAGCGCGTAAAACGTGACGGGTCCGACGGTTTCACTTCGGCTGAGACGCAGCCAGTCGAGGCGTTCCTGCGGTTCGAGGTCGCGCGCGGCCAGGGTCGTGTCAGCCTTTTCCGAATGAGATGCGGCTTTCCGTGCCGGCGAGCAGGCGGCGAATATTCTCGTGATGCCGCACGATGATCAGCAACCCCATGCCCGCAATCAACACCGCCCGCCCAGGATCGTCGACGAGTAGTCCTGCCAGCACCGCGCTCGCTATCGCCGCAACCAATGCGGCCAGCGACGAGTAACGGAAGACCACCGCCGTCGCCAGCCACAGCGCGACGGCGATCGCCGCCACCGGCCAGGCAATCGCGAGCAGCACGCCGAGCGCCGTCGCCACTCCTTTGCCGCCGCGAAACCCCAGCCATACCGGGAACATATGCCCGAGCACCACGGCGCCGGCGGCGGCCAGTGCCGCCTCCGGCCCCCACAGCGCACCGATCAGCACCGCCGCCAGTCCCTTTGCAAGGTCGAGCGCCACCGTCAGGGCGGCAAGCGCCTTGCTGCCCGTGCGAAGCACATTGGTCGCGCCGATATTGCCGGAACCGATATGGCGAATATCGCCAAACCCGGCAATCCGCGTCAGCACCAGCCCGAACGGGATCGACCCGAGCAGATAGCCAATGATCGCGGCGATGAGGATCGCGGTCATCGTGATCGCCCTCGATCCACACCGATTGTCATCCCGGCGGAGGCCGGGATCCACGGTGGTGCGATGCAGGGGTATTTCCAGCGGGGCTGGGTACTGGCGCGTGACTGCCGAAGTCGAGCAGGTGTACCGGTGGATCCCGGCCTTCGCCGGGATGACATCGGGAGGGAGGCATGGGAACGCATCAGCCGCCTCGCTGAAAGATTGTGCGGCCGTCGACGATCGTGCGTTCGACGCGGCCCTTGACCAGCCGGCCGTCGAATGGCGCGTTTTTTGATTTCGAGCGGAATTCGTCGGTGCGCACGCGCCATTCAGCGTCGGGATCGAACACGACCAGATCGGCCGGCGCTCCGGCCTTCAGACGCCCGACGCCGAGGCGCAACAGCGCCGCCGGGTTGATTGTCAGCCGCCGCAGTACCTCAAGCAAGGACAACCGGCCGGCGTGATACAGCTCCAGCGACAGCGGCAATAGCGTTTCCAGCCCGACGATGCCGCAGCTCGCCGAACTGAACGGGAGGCGCTTTGAATCCTGGTCCCACGGCGCATGATCGCTGGCGATCGCGTCGATCGTGCCATCGTGCAGCCCCTCGATAACCGCGTCGCGGTCGGCGATGCCGCGGAGCGGCGGCGACAGCTTGGCAAAGGTCCGGTAGTCGCCGATCGCGCTTTCGTCCAGCGCGAAATAGGGTGGGGCGGTATCGCAGGTGATCGGCAGGCCGTGTGCCTTGGCGCGTCGCACCGCGTCGATCGCCAGCGCCGTCGAGATATGCGCAACGTGGTAGCGTGCGCCGGTAATCTCGACGAGCCGCAGATCGCGCTCGACCATGATGATCTCGGCCATCGGCGAAATTGCCGGCAGACCGAGCCGCGTCGCAATCTCGCCCTCGGTGACTTCGCCGGCGCCGCCGAGGCTCGGTTCCTCGGGGTGCTGGATCACCAGTTGATCGAAGCTGCGGGCGTAGGCGAGAAGGCGGCGCATGACCAGCGCATCCGCCACCGCCTTGACGCCGTCGGTAAAGCCGACCGCGCCGTTGGCAGCGAGCAGCCCGATTTCGCTCAATTCCCGGCCGGCGAGTTTTTTGGTGGCGGCGGCGTAAGTGTGGATTTTCGCGAGCTTGACCTCGCGGGCGCGGCGCGCCAGGAACTCGACGACTGATACGTCATCAACCGGCGGTTCCGTATTGGGCAGCGCCACCATCGTTGTGACACCGCCGGCTGCTGCCGCCTGTCCGCCGCTTTCGATCGACTCCATGTGCTCGGCGCCGGGTTCGCGCAGTTGCACCCGCATATCGACCAGACCGGGCGCCAGGCACAGCCCGCCGAGATCGATCGTCTCCGTAATATCGCCGATATTCGCGGCGCCAATCTCGGGGCCGACGGCGGCGATGCGGTCGTCCTCGACCAGCAGAGCGCCTGGCGCGTCGATCCCCGTTGCCGGATCGAGCAGCCGCGCATTGCGGTAAAGGCGGCGGATGCCGGTCACGGGATCACCATCACAGGATCGCCATCACAGGATAGGAGGTCCGTTGTCGAAATCGCGCGCGAGGATTTCGAGGCATGCCATGCGCACGGCAACCCCCATCTCGACCTGCTGGCGAATGAGGCTGCGGTCGATGTCGTCGGCCACGACGCTGCCGATCTCGACGCCGCGGTTCATCGGTCCCGGATGCATGATCAGGGCGTCCGGCTTTGCCATCTTCAGCTTGTCGTAGTCCAGCCCGAAGAAGTGGAAATACTCGCGCGTCGACGGGATGAACGAGCCGTGCATGCGCTCGGTCTGCAGCCGCAGCATCATTACGATGTCGACATCCTTGAGCCCGGCGGCCATGTCGTGAAACACCTCGACCCCGAGCCGCTCGACCGCCGCCGGCAACAGCGTGCGCGGCGCGACGACACGTACATGCGCGCCGACGATGTTGAGCAGCGCGATGTTGGAACGCGCCACCCGGCTGTGCAGGACATCGCCGCAGATCGCCACCGTAAGCCCGCCGAGCTTGCCGATGCGGCGGCGAATCGTCAGCGCGTCGAGTAGGGCCTGGGTCGGGTGTTCATGGCTGCCGTCGCCGGCATTGATGACCGCGCAGTCGACCTTTTCCGACAAAAGCTGCACCGCGCCCGATTCCGGATGCCGGACCACCAGCACATCGGGGCGCATCGCGTTGAGCGTCATCGCCGTGTCGATCAGCGTCTCGCCCTTGCGCATCGAACTGGCCTGCACTGCCATGTTGATGACATCGGCGCCGAGCCGCTTGCCGGCGACCTCGAACGAGGTGCGGGTACGCGTCGAATTCTCGAAAAAGCAGTTGATCAGGGTGCGGCCGCGCAGCCGCGCATTCTTTTTTTCGGCCTGCCGGTTCATCTCGACATAGGTGTCGGCGAGATCGAGGACGTGGTCGATGTCCTCGCGGCTCAGCCCTTCGATGCCGAGCAGATGCCGGTGTCCGAAATTGTGTTCTTGCATGAGGCCGGGACTATAGGGAGGCGCCCGACGGGCGGCAAGGCGGGGTTTTGCATACGGCGCCGCATTCGCGTCAACGATGATTTATCCGGCTCTCGCGCCCTGCTGAACCGCGCTATACCGCCTCGATCGGTTTGATCTCGCGCAGACGCGGCAGCACCTCTTTCGAGAAGAGGCGGATGCTTTTCTGCGACTCCTCGTGCGTCATAAAGCCGGTGCGGCCGACCAGGCTCAGGTGACCGAAGCCGCCGACCTTGTCGTAGAATGCCATCACCTGCTTGTAGACGCTGTCCGGGTTGCCGACGAACAGGATGCCCATCTCCATCGCCTGGTCGACATTCAGCGACATCAGCCGCCGCGCGTTCTGGCCGGCCGAGGCGACGCCTTTCTCGGCATTGTTCAGCGCCGGCGCGGTGCCCGGCGGCGGACCATTGCGGTAGATGCCCGGCGCGGCTGCGGCGGGCGCGGTGCCCGGCATAAAGCGCGAATGCTGCGGCGCCGATTTGAGGCTGGTGTTGAGAAACCACAGCAACTTGGCGCCGACCCGGCGGCCTTCCTCCTCGGTGTCGCCGACATAGACAAAGGCGGCATAGGCGAAATTGTCGGTCGTCACCGGCGGCAGTTCGGCGTCGCGGCGTGCCTGGCGATGCGCCTGATAGGCCCGCTTGGTGCCTTCGGCGCCGCGCAGCACCAGCACATGCTGCATGCCGCGCCGGCCGACTTCGGCGGCGCTGCGCGGGTCGCCGGTCGCCGACCACAGGCGCGGGTGCGGGTGCTGGTAGGGGCGCGGCCAGATATTGACGTGGCGGTGCGTGTAGTGCTTGCCCTCCCACGAGAACGGGCCGTCATGCGTCGATAGCGCCTTGCGGATCAGGTCGATCGCCTCCCAGTAGCGCTGTTCGTTGCGCACCGGGTTGGCGTTGGCCGACGGCATTTCGGTGCCCCCGGATTTGACAAAGCCGATCTCCAGCCGGCCGCGCGAGATGACATCAGCGGTGGCGTATTCCTCGGCAACGCGGACCGGATCGGGGCGCAGCGAGATCAGCGTGCCGAGCGACAGGATGCGCACTTTGCGCGTCTGTCGGGCCAGGATGCCAACCAGCATCGGGTTGGCGCCGAGCAGCGAGTTGATTCCGGCATGGTGCTCGATCGCCAGCACGTTGAGGCCGAGATCGTCACACAGCAGGAATTCGTCGATGACCTCCTCGAACTGGTCGGCCGCGATCTTGGGGTCGCAATAGCGGTTGGGCAGGCTGCCGCGCACCGACTCCGCCGCCTCCAGCACGTCGGACGGCACAAACGGGTAGGGGACTTCGCACTGCCACCAGGCGTCCATTTCAACTCTCTTCCGTTGATCCTGCAAAAGATACGTCGACCCGATGCTGCGGCGCATCGGGCAGCTCGACGAACCGGGTATGCCGCTAGCGCGGCGGCTCAACCAGGCGCCATGCCACGGGTTCGCCGCCGAGAAACGCTGCGACGGCAAGCTCGCCCTCGCCAACGCTGGCAGGCGCGGTCCAGGTTTCACGGCGCAATGTCACGCGCCGCTCGTTGGGCGGGAGGCGGTAGAAGGCCGGGCCGTTCAGCGAAGCGAACGCCTCGAAGCGGTCGAGCGCGTTATCCTCGTCAAACACCTGGGCGTAAAGTTCGAGCGCGGTTGCGGCGGTGAAGATGCCGGCGCAGCCGCAGGCGGCTTCCTTGGTCGGGATGGCGTGCGGCGCGCTATCGGTGCCAAGAAAAAACGCCGGGTTGCCCGAGGTGGCGGCGCGGCGCAGGGCGCGGCGGTGTTTTTCACGCTTGGCGATCGGCAGGCAGTAGAGGTGCGGCCGGATGCCGCCGGCAAAGATCGCGTTGCGGTTGATCATCAGATGATGCGCGGTGATCGTCGCGGCGATGTTAGGGTTGCCGGCGGCGACATAGGCGACTGCTTCTTCGGTCGTCACATGCTCGAGCACGATGCGCAATTCCGGTAATCGGCGGCACAGCGGGTCGAGCACGGTGTCGAGGAACACCGCCTCGCGGTCGAAAATGTCAATCGCGGGGTCGGTGACTTCGCCATGCACCAGCAACGGCATGCCGATCGCAGCCATGCGCTCCAGCACCGACATGACCCGTGCGAGGTCGGTGACGCCGTGCGCCGAGTTCGTCGTGGCATGCGCCGGGTACAGCTTCACGGCGGCGAACACGCCCTCTTGATAACCGCTTGCGATTTCGGCCGCATCGGAATCATCGGTCATATAGCAGGTCATCAGCGGTTTAAAGTCGCTGCCGGCCGGCAGCGCGGCGAGGGTGCGTTCGCGATAAGCGTGTGCCGCTTCGATCGTGGTCACCGGCGGCACCAGGTTCGGCATCACGACCGCGCGGGCAAACTGCCGCGCCGTCGCCGGCACGACGGCGCGCAGCATTACGCCGTCTCGGAAATGGACGTGCCAGTCGTCCGGGCGGCGCAGGGTCAGCGTGTCGACGGTCACGCCCGGCTATTTCTGCCCGACCGGCACCGGGATGCCGGGAATTTTGACTTTTACCGATCCCAGATGATTGCGGCTGGTGAAGTACAGCGTCTTCCAATCGTCGCCGCCGAACGCGATGTTGGTTGTGGCCGGCGCGCCGTGGGCAATGCGTCCGAGCTTTTTGCCGCTCGCATCCATGATCCAGATGCCGCCGGCCCCGCCGCAGTAAACATTGCCTTCGACATCGACTTTCATCCCGTCGGGCACGCCCGGCTCGCTGCCGCTGAGATCGGCGAACACGCGGTCGGTGTGCTTTGCCAGCATGCCGCTTGGCAATAGCTCGAAGGCACGGATATGGGCGCGCCGCGTGTCGTTGATGTAGAGCAGCGTTTCGTCGGGCGAAAACGCCAGCCCGTTCGGCAGCGTGAAATCACCGGCTAAGAGGCTCAGCGTGCCGAGATCGGGTGTTACCCGATAAACCCCGGAAAACGTCAAATCCCATTGCTGGGGCGCCGCTGGGCTGGTCCACGGATCGGTGAAATAGATGCAGCCGTCTGATTTGACGACGACATCGTTCGGCCGGTTGAGCTGCCGGCCCTGAAAGCTGTTGGCGATGACCGTAATGCTGCCGTCATGTTCGAGGCGCGTGACGCGGCGGCTGTCGTGCTCGCAGGCGATCAGCCGGCCCTGCAGGTCGCGTGTCAAACCGTTGGCGCGGTTGGTCGGCTCCTGGAACAGCGACACGCCTTTGCCGGGTTCGTGCTTCATCCGCTTGTTGTTGTGGATGTCGCTGAACAGCAGGTAGCCGCCCTCTTTCCACCACAGCGGACCTTCGGCCGGCCCGTGCGCGCCGCCAAAGCCATCGGCGATATGGACGATCGGCTCGGTGGTGGCGATGATCCGTTCCAACCCCGCATCGAGTTGCTCGATGCGCGTGCGTGCGCTATCCGACATGGTCAATCCTCCCAGCGTTCTGCGGCAGCTTTCCATGCAGCGACCCGGTCAAGGAGCGCTTTTTTGCCGGCCAAGCTATGTACGGTGCTGAGGGCGGTGCGGCAATCGCTTTCCGGGGCTTCCCGACTCGGCGATGATGGCATCCAGCGCCAGCGCAGGGAGGGTTGCGGAATGCCGCCGATGAAGACGATCCACGGAACCTGGAACGACTCGCCCGATGCGGTGACGCTGATCGACGCGCATCATCATCTGTGGGATCTATCGCTGAAAAAGCATCCCAACCAGCTTGCACCGCGGCACGATTTCTTTATGGGCGACAGCAGCGCGCTCCGGCGCAACTACCTGCCGGATGATTATCGTCGCGACGCCGCCGGCCACAATGTGCTGATGACGGTGCATTGCGAGGCCGAGTGGGAGCGCTCGGACCAGCTTGGCGAGACGCGCTGGGTCACGTCGATGCACGAGCAGCACGATCTCCCGACCGCGATCGTCGCGCATGCCTGGTTCGATACGCCGAATGCCGAAGAAATCATTGCGGCACAGGCGACCAACCCGCTGGTACGCGGCATCCGCTCAAAGCCGATAACCGCAGCCTCGCCCGACCGCAGGGAGCCGGGCGCTCCCGGCACGATGCAGGACGAGAAATGGCTGCGCGGCTTTGCCTTGCTTGAAAAATACGGGCTGTCATGGGATTTGCGGGTGCCGTTCTGGCACCTCGAAGAGGCGGCCGCAGTGGCGCGGGCGTTTCCGAAAACCGCGATCATCCTCAATCACACCGGCTTCCCGTGGGACCGCAGCGAGGAAGGCCTTGCCGCATGGCGGCGCGGCATGGAGGTCTTGGCGCGCGAGCCCAATGTCTGGGTCAAGGTCTCGGAATTCGGCCTGAAAGACCGCGCCTGGGACTACGACGACAACCGCCGCATCGTGCTCGACGCCATCTCGATTTTCGGCATCGAGCGCGCGGTCTTCGCCACCAACTTCCCGGTCGCCAGCTTGCGCATCGGCTATGGCGATCTGGTCAACGCCATGAGCCGCATGGTCGCCGACCGCTCCTCGGAAGACCGCGACCGGTTTTTCTGGAAGAACGCGCAGGCGTTCTACCGGCTGTAATCTGCCCCGACGCTCAGGTTGATACGGTGCAGCATGTTGGCATATATACCAACGCATGGTCCGGCTGCTGCTTCGGGAACGCCGCGTCGTCGCTGAAGACCGGTTTGCCGAGATCGTCATCTGGGAACTGCCGTACCCAGTTGTCGGCAGCCGCCACCGCTTTAAATACCGGATGGCGTTTGTCGTCGATGAGATATGCGTGCTGCGCTTCGACAACGAAACCGGCAAGGGCGATCACAAGCACATCGGAGCAGCAGAGGTGCCTTACGGTTTCACGAGCCTCGCGCAGCTGGTGACAGATTTCTGGGAAGAGGTGGAGAAATGGCGACCTCGAACGCGGTCACCCTGGGCGTAGCCGACGCGGAGAGCACAAAGGCGCGGGTTCTCGGCGCCTTTGAGGGCCGTGAACAGGGTGCGTTCATCAGCTTTGCGACGGTCGAACTGCTGTGGAAGGTAATCACGCCGAAACGCTGGCAGTTGCTGCGCCTGATGACCGGCGCCGGGCCGCTCGCCATTCGTGAACTCGCCCGCCGCGTTGGCCGCGATGTGAAGTCGGTTCACGGCGACGTATCGGCGCTGCTCAAGGCGGGTGTCATCGACCGCACCGAAGATGGCAGGATCGAATTTCCCTACGGCGAAATCCACGTTGATTTCGTGCTGCGTGCCGCCTGAACCTGCCACGGGTGGGTTCAGCGGTCGGCGGCGGCGCGTTCGAGGTTGAGAGCGAGGAGGCGTGCCAGGGCGTCGTCTTCGCTGATATCGGCCGGCCAGCCATAGGCCGCCGCCACCGCCGCATCCAGATCGCGGTGGGCGTGATCGAGCCAGGCCGGTCGCTCGTTATAGAGGTTGGTCAGGGTTCGGGTCTTGAGGATGGCGGCGGCCTGTGGATTCACCGGGAGGATGCGGTCGGGATAGCCCGGCACGACCTCCGGCTCCCGCCGGACCAGATCGGCCGGGTTCAGCCACGCCTCGCGCAATTCGTTGAGCCGTCGGGCTGCTTCGGCAATGGCAAGGGCGCGAGGATCGTTTGCGTATTCGGCGGCCGGGCGGTTGGGTGTGAGGCCTCCGGGGAAGGGGAAGGTTTCGAAGGTCGTGGACGGGGTGTACCGCGGATCATTGCCAACTCCTAGCCATGTACAGAGCCTCAATGTCCATAATTCGTGGTATCTGCTGTGTAGAATTCCGAAGGTTGCGTCATCTTCGCGAGCGATTACAATTACAGTATTTTCCCGAATTTTTGGGGGTGGCAGCCAAACGAACAATCGATGTTTCGAAACCAGCGGGGTACCTATAAAACGAGCACAGTTTCCGATGGAACGGCGTAATGCCGGGCGTGGGTCGCCATGCAGCCACCATTTGGTTCTGTGCCACTGCCGTCGCAAATTCAATCGGGTGGGCCTGACATGATCGAACACAAATTTGAATGGTTTTTCGTAGAGTGCAGCCTCGCGCTCGCTCAAGTCCGTCCCGAAATCAATGATCCAGCGATCCTTATTTCTTCGGACTAACCCGCTTCCGTTCGTCCAGGGTCGAATTACGTCAGCGTTTGGTCGGCCGTTCGGGTTCAGCGGGGCGAGCAGCAAGCCTCTTGCCACCTCCCCGGAGATATCGAAAGGCCCGTTCTTTTGGGTCCCAATGAAAGATATGCCTTTGTTATCTTGAAGCGGTGTAGCTTCTCCCAACGATAGCCCGGCTCGAAGATCAGGGCTGATAGCAACGACGGGGAAACCGTCCAATTTCACCGGATTGGACGCTTCCTGCTTACTGAAACAGACAATGGCGACCCGAACGGCTGCCCCATCGATCACCCAAGGCTCGTCTTTCCACGCTTCGAAAATCCGAGCTTGGTCTGCTACGCGCATCATCACCGGTAGATTGTTCCCTCCTGAGATGGAGTTCGTGGCGACCAGTCCGACTCGCTGGACGCGACCCCGCGTAATAGCGTCAAGTCCCTTAGCAAACCAATAACAGACAAGGTCCGATCGGCCGGGGATTCGATCTCCAAAGGTAGCTCGTAGCGCGGTAACATACCGTTCTCCCAGGACTCCAATCATCCGCCGATCACCAAGGAACGGTGGATTGCTGACAACCACATCTGCGTTCGGCCAAGTGCTGTCGTTGCCGGCCTGGGTGATCAGTGCGTCGGCCCGAATAATCCCGTCGAGCTTGTCGAGGATCGGGCGGCGGGTCAGTCCGAGGCCTTTGCGCAATTGCCATTGGAGTTCGGTGATCCATACCGTCAGCCGCGCCAGTTCGGCGGCGTAGCCGTTGATCTCAATCCCCATCACCGCTTCGGGACCGACGCGGAAATTGTCGAGCGGCAGCCCCATCGCGGCGGCATCGTCGGTCACCGCCAGATCGAAATCCTTTAGCGCGCGCAATGACAGGGCGAGAAAATTGCCCGAGCCGCAGGCCGGGTCGAGAACGCGATAACGGCCGAGACCGGCGCGGAAATCGGCGTAGAGGGTGCGGGCCTGTTCCAGCAGCCGGGTTTTCTCGGCCGGGGAGCGCGCCCGTGCCCGGCGCTCGTCGGCCTCGCGGATCGCGGCCTTGGTCTCTTCCCATTCGCGGCGCAACGGCGCCACCACGACCGGCTCGATGATCTTCATGATCGTCGCTTCGTCGGTGTAGTGGATGCCGACGCCGCGGTCGGCCGCCCGTGCCTTGAACAGCGACGGCTGCGCATGAGCGTCAGCGTCCGGCGTGTCGAACAGGTTCGCCATTTCGGCGCGCTTCTTGTCGTCGAGGCCGCTCTCGAACAATGTCCCAAAGATCGTCGGATCAATCGCCTTCCAGTCGAGCCGCGCGGCGGTCATCAGATCCCGTACCGCGATCAGGCCGAGCGGCAATACGTCGTCGTCGTCGAACAGGCCGCCGTTGAACCAGGGGATCGCCACCGTCCCGAAACGGCCGTTGCGGTTCGCCATCGCGCGGAACAGGTCGCGCAACATCGGCACGAAATCGTCGGGGCGCTTGACCGATTCATCGAGGATGTCGGCGAAGACGCGGTCGGGCAAAAGCTCAATGTCTTCGGCGAACAGGCAGAACACCAGCTTGTTCAGAAAATGCGCGACGCGGCGCTCGTCATATTGCTGGCGCAGCGCGACGGCGATGCTGGCAAACCTTGTCGCCGCCTCGGCAGTGACGCTTTCCCGCGTCTGCGTCGGCAGCAAGCGCTCGGGATGCAGGAAGCAGTTGCGCAGCAGGTCGCGCGCTTCCACCGAGCTGATATCCGCCAATGCGATGACGTGCTGTTGCGCGATAGTGTTGGTGAAATTCGTGTGGACGCGAATTTCCTGCATGTCGGAGACGATCAGCAGGGGCGGGTTGTCGAAAGCGTCGGCGTATTGCTTTAGCTGTGCATAGGCTTCCACCAGGTTGCGGCGGTTGCGTTTGTATTCCCAGGCAAAGCAATGGCGCTTCCAGACATCCGCAAAGCCGGCTTTGCCGCCGATCTTGGTAGTGGATTTCTCGAAGGTATATTCGGTCCCATGTCGATCGACATCGCCCGGCTTCGGCACGCCGAGCATCTCGCACAGATCGAGAAAATGCTCCTGCGCCGCCGAGCGTTCGGTGCGGGTTGATCCCCGCCACTTTCCTCTGAATTCTTCGGGCGACATCGTTGCTTGGCGCAGCTGGGTGGTGCTTGGCCAAGATTACCGGGTACGCTCCCGCATCACACCGAAAAGTATTTCGCCTGTGGGTGGTGGACGACGATGGCGGAGGTGGATTGTTCGGGATCGAGCATGTCTTCTTCGCTGAGGCCGATGCCGATTTCGCTGGCGTTCAGCAGCTCCAATAACTGCTTTTGCTCGGCGAGGTTGGGGCAGGCGGGGTAGCCAAAGGAATAGCGGCTGCCGCGATAGCCCTGGTTCAGCATTTCGTCGTGATCGCGGGCTTCCTCGGCGGCAAAGCCCAGTTCGCCGCGGATGCGCTTGTGGATGTATTCAGCGAAGGCCTCGGCCATCTCGACCGACAACCCGTGCAGATACAGGTAATCCTGATAGCGGTTCTCGGCGAACCATTCGCGCGCGACCTCGGAGGCGCGGTCGCCCATCGTCACGACCTGCAAGCCGATCACGTCGCGTTCGCCGTCATCGACGTCGCGAAAGAAATCGGCGATGCAGAGGCCGCCTTCCTTGTTCTGCCGCGGAAACGAAAACCGCGAAATCTCGCGCTCCTTGCCGCCGGGGCCGCTCTCGTCGAACAGGATCACGTCGTTGCCCTGTCCGGCGCAGCGCCAATAGCCATAGGCCGCCTGCGGCACCAGGATGTTTTCGCGGATTGCGATATCGGCGATCCGCGCCAGGACCGGCCGTAATTCCTTGCGCGACCATTCCTTGTATTCGGCGAGCGAGCGGCCGTCTTTCCGGTAACCCCACTGAAATTGATACAGCATGCGCTCGTTAAGGTAGGGAACGACCGCCTTGACCGGCACTCGCGCAATGATCTGCGGTCCCCAGAACGGCGGCACCGGCACCGGCACACCGCGACTGAGTTCAGCGCGGCGCAGCCGGATTTCTTCGAGGTCGAGCGGTCGCAGCGGCCGCTCGTCGCCGGCGCGGCCGAGCTTGCGCTTTTCGTTGACGACCTTGCCGGCGTTCTTGCGCTGGGCCTCGGCGAGGTAGCCGTCGAAATTGTTGCCGACGATGCGGTCCATCAGCGCCAGGCCGTCAAACGCATCGCGCGCATAGGCGACGCGGCCCGAGGCGTAGGATTTGACGCAATCCTCCTCGACATAGCGGCGGGTCAGCGCCGCGCCGCCGAGCATTACCGGCACTTCAAGGCCCTGGCGCGACATCTCCTCAAGGTTCTCGCGCATCACGACGGTCGATTTGACCAGCAGGCCCGACATGCCGATCGCGTGCGCCCGATGCTCGCGGGCGGCGTCGAGGATCGTGCCGATCGGTTGCTTGATGCCGAGATTGACGACGCGGTAGCCGTTATTGGTCAGGATGATGTCAACGAGGTTCTTGCCGATGTCATGCACGTCGCCGCGCACCGTCGCGAGCACGATCGTGCCCTTTTCGTGCCCCTCGACCCGCTCCATGAACGGTTCGAGGTATTTGACGGCAGTCTTCATCGTCTCGGCGGATTGCAGCACGAACGGCAGTTGCATCTTGCCGGCGCCGAACAGCTCGCCGACCGTCTTCATGCCGCCGAGCAGCAGATCGTTGATGATGTCGAGCGGCTTGTAGTTTTGCATCGCCAGTTCGAGATCGGCTTCGAGGTCGAGCCGGTCGCCATCGACGATGCGTTGCGCGAGGCGCTCCTCGATTTTTTCCGGCCGGCCCTTCTTTTCCGCCTTCTCGACAGCACGGTCCTGGAACAAGGCCATGAACGCCTGCAGCGGGTCGTAGCCGTCGCTGCGGCGGTCGTAGATCAAGTCTTCGGCGATCCGCACCTCTGCCTCGGGGATGCGGTGCAGCGGCAGGATTTTCGAGAAATGCACGATCGCGCCGGTCATGCCGCGGCGCAAGGCGTGGTCAAGAAACACCGAATTCAGCACCTGCCGCGCCGGCGGGTTGAGGCCGAACGAGATGTTCGACAGCCCGAGCATGATCTGGCATTCCGGCATCGTCTCGCGAATGCGGGCAATCGCGTCGAGCGTGTTGAGGCCGAGCTTGCGGTCGTCCTCGTTGCCGGTGCAGATCGTAAAGGTCAGCGGGTCGAACAGCAGGTCGCTCGGCGGCAGGCCGTGCTTGTTCACGGCGAAATCGTAAAGCCGCTGGGCGATCTGGAGCTTGTGTTCGGCCTCCTTGGCCATGCCGCCTTCATCGATCGTCAGCGCGATGACCGCGGCGCCAAACCGCTTCGCCAGCTTAAGGCGCTTGTCGGCGGCGTCTTCACCTTCCTCGAAGTTGATCGAGTTGATGATCGGCTTGCCGCCGTAGAGCTTGAGCGCGGCTTCGAGCACCGGGTATTCGGTCGAGTCGATGACCAGCGGCGCGTTGATCGCGCCGCGCATGCGGCTGACCATCTCGCTCATTTCGGCGATCTCGTCGCGCCCGACAAAGGCGGTGCACAGATCGAGCGTGTGCGAGCCTTCCTTGACCTGCTCGCGCCCCATCTCAACGCAGCCATCCCAGTCGCCGGCTTCCTGCATGCGGCGGAAGGCGCGCGAGCCGTTGGCGTTGCAGCGCTCGCCGATCGACAGATAGGCGTTCTCCTGGCGCAACGCGACCTGGCTGTAGAGCGAGGCGACTGACGGCACCCATTCCGGGTTGCGTGTTTTCGGCATCGGGCGCGGGCGGTCCCGGCCGATACGGCGCAGCATCTGGTCGAGCGCGGTGATGTGCGCCTCCTCGGTGCCGCAGCAGCCGCCGATGATGTTGACGCCGTCTTCGAGCACAAAGCGCTCGAGCCATTGAGCCAGCTCTTTCGGGCTTAGCGGGTAATGCGTGCGGCCGTTGATCAGTTCCGGCAGCCCCGCGTTCGGCTGTATTGAAATGCGTCCCGGCCAACTATCGCCGAGCACCTTGACGTGCTCGGCCATCTCGCGCGGGCCGGTCGCGCAGTTGAGGCCGATCACCGGCACGTCGAGCGCATGGATGATCGTCGCGGCGGCCGCGATATCGGCCCCGACCAGCAGCGTGCCGGTGGTTTCGACCGTCACCTGCACGATGATCGGAATGTCCTTGTGCGCCGCGTCGCGGGCCCGCTTGGCGCCATTGACCGCGGCCTTGATCTGCAACGGGTCCTGGCAGGTCTCGATCAGAAAGGCGTCGATCCCGCCGGCCACCAGCCCGTCGCACTGGATCGCCAGCGCGTCTTCGAGGTCCTGATAGGGGATATGCCCGAGCGTCGGCAGCCTTGTGCCGGGGCCAATCGAGCCGAAGACAAAGCGTGTGCGGCCGTCGCCGGCCACCTGTTCGATCGCTTCGCGCGCCAGTTCGACGGCGCGCCGGTTGAGTGCGAATGCTTTGTCGGCAATGCCGAACTCGCCGAGCGTGATCGGTGAGCCGCCAAAGCTGTTGCTTTGCACCGCGTCGGCGCCTGCGCGCAGATAGGCAAGGTGGATATCGCGTACCAGATCGGGGCGGCTCTCGCACAGAATCTCGGTGCAGTTTTCGTGGCCGTGGAAATCGTGCTCGATGTGCAGGTCGCGCGCTTGTACCTGCGTCCCCATTGCGCCGTCGCACAAAAGGATGTTGTCGGCGAGGTAATCGAGAAGATGGATCATCTGGCTACTACTGAAATTGTTATATTCATTACTCAGTTTGTCATCCCGGCACAGGCCGGGATCTACGATCCTGCTAAACTCTTTGTAGGCGAATTATCCGAAGTATTCTGCCGCGACGGCCGTGCCTTCCGATCCGTGGATCCCGGCCTGCGCCGGGATGACCGTGCAGCGGTGGGACAGGCCTCAAAGGATACATCTAAGCCACCGCGACCGGCTTGGGAGCGCGGACGCCGAGGAGGTGGCAGATCGCGACGATCAGGTCGGCACGGTTCAGCGTATAGAAATGGAATTCGTGGACGCCGGCGGTGTGCAGGCGGCGGCATTGTTCGGCGGCGATCGAGGCGGCGACGAGGCGGCGGGTTTCCGGGTCGTGGTCGAGACCGTCGAAATGCGCCCCCATCCAGGCCGGGATCGAGGCGCCGCAGCCTGCGGCCATGCGTTTCAACTGGGCGAAATTGGTCACCGGCAGGATGCCGGGTACCAACGGCACCGTGATGCCCGCCGCAGCGGCGCGATCGCGAAAGCGCAGGAATACGTCTGCATCAAAAAAGAACTGGGTGATCGCGCGGCTGGCGCCGGCATCGAGCTTGGCACGCAGATTATCCAGATCATGGCCGGGGCTGCGCGCCGTCGGGTGGGTTTCGGGATAGGCGGCGACGCTGATCTCGAAATCGCCGACCCGTTTCAGCCCGGCGACCAGATCGGCCGCATAGGAATAACCCTCGGGATGCGGCGTGTAGCTGCCGCTCCCGCCGCCGACCGGGCCGTTGGGCGGGTCGCCGCGCAGCGCGACGATGTGGCGGATGCCGGCATCCCAGTAATCGCGCGCCACCGCGTCGATTTCATCGCGGGTCGCGGCCACACAAGTCAGGTGCGCCGCGGGTTCGAGCGTTGTTTCCTGTCGGATGCGACGCACCGTGGCATGGGTGCGCTCGCGGGTCGAGCCGCCGGCACCATAGGTGACCGACACAAAACGCGGGCGCAACGGCTCCAGCCGCTTGACCGAGGCCCATAGCCGCTCTTCCATCTCTAGCGTCTTCGGCGGGAAAAACTCGAACGAGATGCGTGGCGGCCCGGCGTCGAAATCGCTGACCGGATCGGCCGCGAGCAGGCCGCGCGTCGTCTCGCCAAAGGATGACTGTTTCATCGCTGTAATACTCGCTCTTCGCCGAGCGGAAGGGTTATCGGAAGGGCTGCATCGGCACCGGTGAACGGCACGTCGGAGGCGGCCGGACGGCGCGCGGTCCAGATCGCGACGGTCAGCGGGTCGCCGGGCAGAACCTGTGCCGGCGCCGGGTTGAGGCCGGCGGTGCGGCACCAATCGTCGATATCGGCATCGGCAAAGCCGAGCCGGCGATGCGCCTGCTCGTCGCGCAGAAATTCGAGCGCATGCGGCGCAAAATCGACCGCCACCAGAGCTCCGCCCGGCCGCAGCACCCGTGCCGCTTCGGCGATCGCCGCATCGGGGCGGTCCGCGTAGTGCAGCACCTGATGGATGATGACCGCGTCGAACGAGGCATCCGGCAACGGGAGCTGATACATGTCGCCGAGCCGCACCTGGCTGTTGCCGAGCCCGGCGCGTTCGAGATTGACGCGGGCGACCGCCAGCATCTCGCGCGACTGGTCGACTCCAAGCGCGGTCGCGACATGCGGCGCCAAAACCTCGATCATGCGACCGGTGCCGGTGCCGATATCGAGCAGGTCGCGCGGCTGGGTTGCCGCGATGATCCGGGTCAGCACCGCCTCGACCTCCCGCTCGTCGATATAAAGCGAGCGGATGCGGTGCCACTGCTCGGCATTGGCGCTGAAATAGGCGGCGGCGAGATCGGCACGCTGGCGCTTGATCGCCGCGAGGCGCTGCAGATCGAGCGCGATTGTCGCATCGGCTTCACCGCAGGCCGCCACCAGATGCCGGCTCAAGGCACCGGTCGTGTTGTGTGCAGCGAGGCGGTAAAATACCCAGCTGCCTTCGCGAAAGCGGTCGAGGAGCCCGGCCTCGCACAGCAATTTCAGATGGCGGGAAACGCGCGGCTGGCTCTGCCCGAGTATCTGCGCAAGTTCGCTGACCGTCAGCTCACCGCGCGCGCACAGCACTAGAAGCCGCAGCCGCGTCGGCTCCGCGACCGCCCGCAAGGCGGCGAGCAGTTCGTCCATCGAGGCATTGCTTTCCGGCTCGTCGAGCATGGCTCAAACATATAAACATATCTTTATATCGTCAATATATGATCGCATCGCCGCGATATGGATTTACCGGAGCTGGTGGGGATGGTTCCATGCGCCGGCCCCAATACTGCCCACATTACGGATCGCTTCCGTAAATGTGTGTTCTTCGGCATTATCCCGACCCGTCATCGCCTCGGGCGAGACCAACCGCGAGGCTTGTGAATGACTGTCTGCCGGTTACCGATTGTACTTTCCGGCCTGCTCGCCATCGGCCTGGCGGCATCCGGCTGCGCTGCGCCGGCGTCGTCAGGGGGCGCGCCCGGCTCTGCACAGACGGCTGCGGATGACGGCTTTAACGACCCGTACGAAAACACCAATCGGGCGATTTTTGACTTCAATACCAGTGTCGACCATGCCGTTCTGGCGCCGGTGGCGCGCACCTACCGGACGGTCCTGCCGCAGCCGGTGCGGCAGTCGGTGCATGATTTTTTGCAGAACCTGAACGGCCCGGTGATCTTTGCTAACGATGTGCTGCAGGGTGATCCGAAACTCGCCGGCACGACGCTGGCGCGGCTCGCCGTCAACACCACGGTCGGGGTCGGCGGCATGTTCGACGTCGCCAGCCGGATGGGCTTGCCGTATCACTGGAACGACCTCGGCGTGACCCTGGGAACCTGGGGCATTGGCGAAGGACCATATCTCGTGGTGCCGGTGTTCGGGCCGAGCAACCCGCGCGACCTCGTGGGCAAGGTCGGCGACGGGTTTGCTGATCCCGGCAATATCGTCGCGGGCAACGCCAACGTGCTGTGGGCCACGTTTGCGCGGGCTGCGGCCGATGGGGTCGACCAGCGTCAGCGCAATCTCGATAGCCTCGAGCAGATCGAGCGCACGTCGCTCGATTATTACGCGACGATTCGCTCGCTGTATCGGCAGCAACGCCAAGCCGAGATGCGGCACGAGCATTTCGACCTGCCGGGTGCAGCGCCGGCAAGTGAAGCGAAACCGGAACCGGCAATGACTTATACCGTTGCCCCATCATCCTCGCCCGCCGGAGCGACTGCGAAATGATGCGACGTGCCATAGCGATCGCCGGGCTGTGCCTGGCGTTAATGTTTACCGCGGCGCCGCACGAAGCCGCGGCGCAGGATGCCCGCGGCTTTGTCGGCACGTTAGGGCAGCAGGCAATTCAGGTGCTCGGACCCAGTGTTCCGACGGCACAGCGGGTCGCCCGGTTCCGTGAGTTGTTCCGCAACGATTTCGACGTGCCCGGCATTGGCCAGTTTGTTCTCGGCCGCTATTGGCGCGTAGCGACACCGCAGGAGCAGCAGGAATTCCTGCAGCTGTTTCAAGAATATATCGTACGCGCTTACAGCGCGCGGCTGGCAGAATACGGAGGCGAGCCGTTCCGGGTCACCGGCGCGCGCGCCAACGGCGCGGAGACTGTCGTTGCCAGCCAGATCATCCGCCCCAGCGGAGCGCCGGTGCAGGTTGACTGGTATCTGACCGGCGGCGGCGGCCAGTTCCGCATCACCGATGTCTATGTCGGCGGCATCAGTATGAAGGTGACGCAGCGCGACGAGTTCGCCTCCGTGATCCAGCGCAATGGCGGCCGTATCGAAGCGCTGCTGGCGCAGCTTCGCCAGAAGCTCGGCTCGGGCTGATTCAGCCTCGATTTCTCCAGCATGCTGCTGAAATATCGGCGTGCCGTCCAAATCCCGGCGTCAACTGGCTAGCGGGTGCGGTCGGGGGTTTGAGCCATCAGTAAAGCGCGATAGACGAAACGGGGCGGGGTCCACCAGGGTCGCCGCCCCGATTGCCATGTCGGCGACAAGGCGCCCGGCACCGGGACCGATGCCGAAGCCGTGCCCCGAAAATCCCGTTGCGATAAAAAAGCCGGGCAGGCTTTCGACCCCGGAGATCACCGGGATTGCATCGGGCATGACGTCGATCATGCCGCCCCAGCTATCGGCGATCGCGACATTGCGAAACGCCGGAAACGTCTCGGCGATGCTGGCGCGGGCACGCTCCAGGACATAGGGGTCGGCGGCGGGATCGAGCACCCTTACCGCCTCGAATGGCGAAGGCGCGTCGAGCGGCCAGCGCCGCGGCATCCGCCATTCATCGGTAAGTTGCTGCCCGACGCGGAAGCGCAGTTTTTTCCAATGCAGCCGGATGCTGGGCATGTATTGCGGCAGCAGGCGGAAGCTGTCGGGCACGATATCGATCGTCCGCACCCCGAGAGTCGCGACGGTGTAACCGCCGTCGAACCGCTTGCGGTAGCCGAACAGGCCGCCCGATGCGGAAATCTCGGGACCGCCGTCGAGCCGTTCTGTACGCATCACCGAGCCGAGGACCTTGAGTTGCGGCAGGGCGATGCCAAGATTGCCGCAGAACAGCCGTGACCATGCGCCGCCCGCCAGGATCGCCGATTGGCAGGCGATCGTGCCCTTCTCGGTAACCACGGCGGAAATCCGGCCGCCGGCTGTCTCGATGCCGCGAACGGCGCACCGCGTTATAATCGTGGCGCCGTGGCGCTGCGCCGCAGTGGCGATCGCGGGCGCCGCGAGTTGCGGTTCGGCCTTGCCGTCGCTGGCAGTATAAAGCGCACCGGCCCACGGCTTGGCTGACCCCGGTAGCAGCCGTGCGACTTCGGCGGCGCCGATGACCCGGGTATCGAGCTGATATTCGCGGGCATAATCGAGCCAGCTTTCGAGCCGTGCCAGATCATCGGCGGTGTCGCCGAGATACATGATCCCGCAGGTGCGAAAGCCGGTCTCGGCCTCGACCGCCTGATTCATCCCTTCCCACAGGCGCAGGCTTTCGATGACCAGTGGAATCTCGCGCGGGTCGCGCACCATCTTGCGGCACCAGCCCCAGTTGCGGCTCGACTGCTCGCCGGCGATGTGGCCTTTTTCGCACAGCGCGACCGAAATACCGCGCTGTGCCAGGAACAAGGCGGCACTGGTGCCGATAATGCCGCCGCCGATGATCACGACATCGGCGCGGGCGGGCAGGGCCTCGTCGGAGGCGACCGGGTCGACGTGCGGTGCCATCGTCTGTCTCCGGGTTGATCAGCCTTGCGGCAACAGCCACCCGCGATAATGGACGATCGCGCCGATCAACGGCAGCGCGATGTCGATGTCGAACATAAACCGCTCGCCGTCGGCGCTTTCGAAACACCTGACATCAGGCCGCGCCCAGTTGGGCAGCGGTATGCCGAAGATCCGCCACGCGACCAGCCGCCAAGTCAGCCCGCCCCGGCTCGCCGCCACCCGGTGATAGAGCCTGAACGGCACAAACCGCTCGGTCAGGAGGTCCTCGCCGGCCAGCCGACCAAAGCTGAACCGGCTGGCATAGCGGCGTCCGGCGAAGCGCCGCTGCCAGGTTTCACCACGGCGTTCGTCGATGCGGTAGGCCACGGTAACGGGTACGTCGGTGCCGGATTGCGGCAGGCCGGACAACAGGCAGATCAACCGGGCGACCGGGTTCGGCGCCACAGTTACATCGGCGCGGCCGGCGTATTCGGTATCGCGCGACAGGCCGTGCAGTCGCTGCACGGGCGGGGGAAGCCGGTCAAAGTTGTGACCGAGCAGCGCTTCAAACGGAGAGGTCATTGCAGTTGCTGCAAAGAAGGGGGGATAGCGATGGGAATTGATGCGGGATCGTGCCGCGCGCGGCAAGTCCGTGATGCGGCGTATCCGCTACGGATTGGTTGAACGTTCACGTCCTCAAAGATCGGCGGCGATTTCACGCAGCAGGTGGCGCAGCCAGACGATCGCCGGCTGGTCGCCGTGTTCGCGGTGCCACAACGACATGATTTCGAACGGCGGCGACGGATAGGGTGGCTCGAACAAGGCAAGCTGGAAGCGGCCCATGAAGGCGGTTGCCAGCCGGCGCGGCAGCAGGGCCGCAATATCCGATTGAGCGGCGGCAGCGAGAGCGGCCACGATGTGCGGTGTTGTAACCGCGATCGTGCGCCGCAGGCCGCGTGCCGCGAGTGCTCCTTGCAGCGAACCCGGGTCGTTGCGCGTCACAAGCCGTTCGAGGCCGTGATCAGCGACATAGCCGTCGATCGCATGTTCGTCTTCGCCGCTCGCGGCGATGACCAGATGCGGCAAGGCGGTCAGTCGTTCCAGCGTCAGTTCCTCGCGCGCCGCGGGATGAGTGGCGCTCATTACCCATACGCGCGTTTCGGTCAGCAGTGACTCGCTCTCGAACCATTCGGGCGCACGCCGGAAACTGCCGATCGCGAGGTCCGCCCGGCCGCTGCGCAGCGCATCGGCGACGCCGAGATTGCTCGGCAATATGTTGAGCGAGGCATAAGGCGCGCGCTCGCGCAGCCGCGCGATAACCACTGGCAGCAGGATCGCGCCGGCATATTCGGTGCAGGTGATCGTAAAGCGCCGGTCGGTCGTCTCGGGATCGAATTCGATCGGTGCCAGCGCGAGCTGTAGCTGCAGCAAGCCCTGGCGCAGGCGCGGCGCGATCTCGGCGGCCCGCTCGGTCGGCTGCATGCCGTCCGGGCCCCGGGTGAACAATTCGTCCTGCATGACATAGCGCAGACGGTTCAGCGCATGGCTGATCGCCGATTGGGTCAACCCCAGCCGCGACCCAGCGCGCGTGGCACTGCGCTCCTCGATCAACGCCTCGAAGACACGCAGGAGGTTTAGGTCAAGGTTCTCAAAATGAATGGAATGCATGAATGGAGGGATTAAATTTCACTTGCTTCATGGATACTCGCGCCTACGGTGCCGGCGATCTTTTGCATAAGGAGTATCAATGCCGACACTACTCAAACCGCTTTTGCTTGGCCTCGGCCTGGTCGCTGGCATGGCCATCGCCGCACAGGCGCAGACAGTTTCCAGCGCGCCGACGCCCAACACCAGCATCGCCAACCTGCCCCCGGAAGGACCGCGGCCGAGTTCCCTGGAGAATATCCCGAACAACGGTCCGCATATGCCGGTCACCGCGTCCGGCAATTATCCCGGTCCCGCGCCGGGGGCCAGCAACGGCCAGATGCCTCCGCACTATGAAAAGCCGGCCGATTGGGACAGCAATGTCGCGATGCATCCCTATACCAGCCATATGGGCCCGAACCCCAACTGAGCTTGTACCTGGTGTCAGGCTAGGGATCGGTGGTGACCGTTCATCGAATGATCGTTCGCCGATCCCGCATAGCCCGGCAGGTGCGGATCTTAAAAGATGATGCGGGTTCATTTTGACCGTATAAAAAGTTCATTTGCATCATAGGCTGATTTGCCACACTGGTGGGATCGATCAATTAAATGAATTCGCGGAGAAAATTGATGTCCCTCGCTAAGTCGGCAATCCTGAGTGTCGCTTTGGTCGCGGGCGCCGCCGTTGCGGCGCATGCCCAGTCGAATGTTGCCTCCTTGCCGCCCGCCACAGCAGCGACGACGCCGACCCCCGGTTACGGCGCGTATCCCGGTCCGAACCCCGGTGGATCGTGGAGCGGCGCCGGCGCGGCAGCGCAGGCTGCGGTTGCGCCATCGGCACCTTATGTCGGCCCGTCGCCGGGCGGCAGCAACGGCTCGACGCCGCCGCATTTTGACAAGTCGGCGGATTGGGACTCGAACACGGCATTGCACCCGTACACCAGCAGCATGGGCCCGCGGCCGAACTAAGCGGCGTTTCTCCAGCATACTCGGGCCGGCCGCCGCAAGGCAGCCGGCTCGATTTGTTTTCAGGATACCGTTCACAGTGCCATGCGGCATCACGCCGCGGTGGCGATCATAAACAGGCGGCGGAACGGAAACAGTGTCTTGCCATCGCTGCGCGGTGGGTAAACGGCTAGGACACGTTCGGCATAGGCCGCCTCGAAATCGCTGCGATCGGGCTCGTTAAGGGCACTGAGCAGTGGGCTGAGCCAGGTGCCCTTGGTCCATTCCTTGACCGGGTTTACCCCGTCGAGCACCTGCAGATACTCCGTTTCCCACATATCCAGCGCTGCAACGCGCGGCGCCAGCAAATCGTAATAGAATGCAGGTTCGGCGACTGGCGCCGGGCGCAGCAGCGGTTCGAGTGTCGCTCGCCACGGTCCATCGAGTGCGGTTTCAGTGATCAGCGTGTGCGAGCGGGCGCCGAAATTGCGCGGAATCTGTACCGCGAGCACGCCCCTCGGCGCGAGGCCGGTCAGCAGGCCGGGAAACAGCGTATCGTGGTCGTCGAGCCAATGCAGCGCTGCGTTGGAATAGATGACGTCGGCTGGCCGATCCGGCCGCCACGTTCCGAAATCGGCCTTTTGCCACTGGATTTTCGGATTTTCCGCGGCCGCTTTCGTCAGCATTTCGGTCGAGGAATCAACCCCGACGATGTGCGCTGCCGGCCAGCGGTCGGCGATCAGGCGGGTGACGTTGCCGGCCCCGGCGCCGACATCGTAGACCGTTGTCGGCGCGTCACGGTCGATGCGCTGCAACAGGTCGAGGGCCGGGCGCAGGCGCGGCCCGGCGAATTTGAGGTATTGAGCAGGATCCCAGGCCATATGTCGGATAGTCTCCGGTCAGAGCGGTCGGCGGCCGGTCTCACCCCGGATCGAAGGCCGAGACGCCCTGGCGGGCGCGCCAACGATGCCGCTTGATGCCGGCCCGTTCGAGAAAATCGCCCAGCCGCCAGCCAAGCAGGCTGCGTCGGGCAAGGGCAGTACCGCTCCACGGGTCGAACGCCGCCCACGGCACAAACGGGCTGCGCCGGCCGTAGGCCCAGATTTCGACACGCAGCGAGCGGCCGCTGCTTGGTCCGCGCGCATGGAACCCGAACGTGTCGGCGACGACAAGCGTATTCGCCGGTACCGCAAAAACCCGCGGTGACGGCAGCCCGAGCGCCGCCAACTCGTCCGGCTCGATGCGGAAAGAACCCTGGCGGATTTCGGGGTTGGCGGAGTGCTCTGCGGTGAGGCTCATCCGCCGTTCCCAGGCGAGGCGCTGCGGCGTCAAGCGATGCGACCCCGGCACATAGGTAAAGGGGCCGGCATCGGCGGCGACATCGGTCAGAAACAGCCAAGCCTTGACGGTCGGGTGGAACGTATCGGCGTGCAACGCGGTTTGCGGGTCGCTAGGACCGTCGCAGGCATGCCTCAGGATGCTCTGGATCCATACGACCGGCTCGGCATCGCGGCTGCCGATATAGCGGATCAACCCGCGCCACGCCGGCGTCCGCAACATTCCGGCCAATGCCGGGAGCGCCGCGAGCGTCGCCGGACCGAGCGCGATCTTGCGCATGACCGTGTCGCCCTCGACGATCTCACGCAAGGTTCGGCGATACGCGCGGACCTGCTCGAGCAGGGCGTCGAAATCGTTGGCCGCGAGAAAATCTTCATGCACGACAAACCCGTCGCGCGCGAACCTCTCACGGTCATCCGGGATAACAAGGCCGGCGAGCCGGCGGCGTCGTGATGCGGCGATGCGGTGCGCCAGAGAAACACGCGCGACGTGCAGGCCGCGTTCATTAAGCCAGCGGCTGCCGATCAAGCGGTTGCGTTCAAAGGATTTCGTGCCGGTCAGCAGCTGTGCGGCCCACCAGGGCACCATCGCGGCACGGCCGAACTGGGCCAGCATGGGGGCCGGCTCCGCGTCAGTCGCCGTTGGCGGATTTGCCGGCGAGCCGCGACCGGTCCGCCGGTTCGCGCATTACCTCGACGCTCGGCAGCAGTTCGCGCGTCGCCTCGCCGAGTTTCCCCGGCAGCCAGCGAAAGACGCGCAGCGTCGCGGCAGCCGAGCCGGGGATCGCAGTAACGCGCCGGCGTCGCTGCGTCGCCTGCAATATCTGTTCGGCGATGCGATCTGCTGTTCCGGCGGTCAGGTGCAGCGCACCGAGCCAGCGTGCTGCATGCAATGCAAGACGACCGGGCACGACGACCGATACCGTGACGCCACAGTCACGCAGCCGTTCGTGCAATGCCACCCCGCGGCTGCGTAGCGTATCGACCTGCTGCAATGCCGGCCCCAACCTGCGCGATAAGGGGCGCCCCGCCAGCTGATCGATCAGGATCAGCTCGCCGCGACCGCGACGCCGCATCGCCGCGGTCAGCGTATCGATGACCTTGAGCAGGCGGCGATCGGCGGCGGGGCCATCGGTGTGCACGAATGCAACATCGATCGGCGTGCCGCAATCGAGCGCTGTAAGGCGCGCCGACAGCGCCGCTTTGGCATTGCGCGCCGCATAAATCGCCTCGACCAGCGCGCCGCGCTGCCGGCAATCATCGGCGACTTGATCGAGTGCACCGGCCATCGTGCCGATCAGGCACAGCCGAATACCGGGCGCTGCGCAGGCTCGTGCCAACGCCGATCCCAACGCATCGGACGCGCCTGCTACCACGATCGTGCGCTCACCGGGCCGCGGCGCCCGCGCCGCAAAATCCGCCGCCGACAAGGCCGGCAGCGGATACAGCCCGCCTTCGAGACGCTCGACAAAACCGGCAATCGCGCAATCCTGCGACGCCCGCTCGTAATATCCGCCTTTGACTTGCGTCGCGCCGGCCAAGGCCCGCAAAAAATCCGCCAAAAGCTCGGGATCGGGCGGCTGTGGATCACTCCAGAACGCGTCGAGCGGGGCCTGGCAGGTCAGCCCGGGAACATCGAAAACCGCATTACCCAGCACCTTGACCGGCACGCCGTGATGCAGCGCGGTCACGCCGATCGTGCTGTTGATCGTTACGACGCCGGCAGCGTTGCCCAAGATTTCGCTGGGGGTGCCGCCGTGTAGGGTGACGACACGGTCTGCGACGCCGAATTCGCGCGCCAGTCCGGCGACAAATGCGCTCCAGCCGATCAATCCGTTATCGAGCGGGTGGACGACCACCACAAGATCGCGCTGCGCGTCGCTGGCGGCATAGGATGCAATGATCTGCCGCACCGCCTCGCGTATGTCGCGAAACGGTGAGTGCGCGCGGATCTGGAAGTCGGTCGCGAGCTGCAGCGGCACCAGGAAATAAGAGCCGGGCGCCGTCTCCAGGCGCCGGCGTCGCGCGGCGGCGGTGCGCGCCGTCAGCCGCCGCTTCACCCGCGAGGTCAGCCATCCAGCATATTCGACAAACGGGTGGCAGACGCTGTGATATCGGTAGCTCGGGTACAGCGGTCGCCCGAAGACCAATCCCAGGTTATAGGCGACGTCGAGCGATGCGATCAGCCGGAACGGCGTGTGAAAGCGCGGCCCGAGATCGGGTTCGGGAAACTCGCGGGCAAGCGCGCGGATCGCGTCGGGATCACGTGGAAACCGGGAATAGGTGGTCATCCCGTCATGTTCAAGGGTGATCCAATCCGGCCGGATATAGCCGAGATCGGTGGCAATCACCCGAATGCCGCGGGCGCGGGCTTCCTCGGCGGCGATGAGGTGATAGGGGCGCCGGTCGCCGTGCAGCACCAGGTCGGTGATCCGGTGCTCGTCGAGGATGCGGGCGACAAAGCGACGCCAATCGGCAAAACGGCCGCGAAAATGCGTCGCCGGCAGCTTCCAGAAAATCTGATCGCCGAAATGCAGGTTGACACGATGCACATGGTGCCCGCGCGCCACGAGGGCGTGCCCGAGGCGGTTGAAAAAGGTCGAAATCGGCCCTTGCAGAAACAGGAACGAGCGGCGTTTTGGGGCGTCAGCGCTCCTGCTTCCGGCATCGTCATGCGTATAGAGAGGGAAACCGTCCATATCGGGCGCGCTAAGCCGGATCGAAAGCGGAGACGGTGCCGCGGGCGCGCCAGCGTTGCCGGCCGAGGCCGAAGCGTTCCAGCAGATCGGTCGATTTCCAGTAAAACAGCGGCTTGCGCAGGCCCAAGGCCGCGATCGACCAGGGGTCGAGCCCGGTCCACGGCAGAAACGGATTGCGCCGCCCGAAGGCCCAGATTTCGACGCGCGTGGTCGGCTGCGCGCTCGGCCCGCGGGCGTGAAAGCCGAACGTGTCGGCGACGACGAGGGTATTGGCCGGCACCGCGATGGCGCGCGGCGGCGGCAATCCGAGATTGTGCAGTTCGTCGGGCGAGATCGCGCGCGTCAGTCTGTGCTGCGGTTGCCGATAGGTCTCGTGTGGCTGGCGGCTTGCGGCGATGCTCATCCGCCGCTCCCACGCGAGGCGCTCAGGGGTCAGGCGGTGCGAGCCAGGAACGTAGACGAACGGCATCGCGTCGGCAGCGACATCAGTCAGAAACAGCCACGCCTTGACGGTCGGGTGGAATGTGTCGGTGTGCAGATCGGTCTGCGGGTCGCTGAGGCCCGCGATGGCACCGCTGAAGATCGTCTGCAGGTAGATCATCGGCGCGGCCGCCGACGCCCCGGCGTAATGCAGCAAGCCGCGAAACTGCGGCATGTCGAGCAGGTGCCGCGCGGCCGGGGCGCGGTCGAGTACCGCCGGATCCAGCGCGATGTGGCGCGTCACCGTATCGCCTTCGACCATCTCGCGGGCCGGCGCCCGCAATTCTTTGATCTGGCCGATCAATCCCGCAAAGATTTCCGGCGGCAGGAAATCGCGCTTGATGATAAAGCCGTCGCGGTCGAGCGCCGCGCGGTCTTCTGCGGGGATCAGGCGGGCGAGGTGGCGGCGGCGGCGCTCGGCGAGGCGGCAGGCCAGCGCAACGCGCGCCGTGTGTAGGCCGAGCTCATTGAGCCAGCGGCTTCCGATCACCGGATTGCGCGCGAAGAATTTTTCCTGGGTAAAGACCTGGGCCAGCCAAAATGGCATCAGCAAGGTTTGACGCATTAACGCAGGCATTCTTTTGCCGACCCCCAACTTCGATGCCACGGCGGTCTTGCCCGACGCGGCATCTACGGCAACAAGAAATCAAACGTGCTGGCGCCGCGTTTAACGCCTGTATTCCCACCCCGGCCGTGTCCGACGGCGACCGGTCAGGTCGTCCTTGCTCCGGTCGCTGGCCGAAAGCAAGCAAGGCTGCTTCCCCAACCACAGACAGCGAAGCCGCCAAGCAGCTTCCATTTCCGAATGCCCGACTCTCATCCCGATCGCCGGGGTTGTCCACGTTTTTTCTTTTGCAGTGCAGAATGGCGGTCAGATCGCTCGCGATGCGCGCATCGCCGCGATATCGGCGGTAGCGTAGCCCAGCTCCTGCAGTACCGAATCGGTATCCGCGCCCATCACCGGCGGCGGCGTTTCGATGCTCGGGCCGCCATGAGCGAATTTGAAAGCGGCCAGCGGCACGCCAAACGATCCGTCGATTCCCGGCGCCGATTCGTGACGGTGGAAGACGTTGCGGGTCTGGAAATGCGGGTCGGCGACGGCTTCGGCCATCGTGCGGACCCGGGCGGCCGGAACATGCCGCGCCTGGAACCAGCCTTCCCATTCGTCAGCGGTGCGTGTCTTGATGATGTCGGCGAGCACTTGCGCCTCGCGCTCGCGATCCTTTTCGCGCGCCTCGTTGTCGGTCTTGATCAGATCGGGCCGTTCAAGCACGGTCCACAGCCGCTTCTGCTGCCCGATGTTGCTGGCGCCGATCATCAAGAGCGCGTCTTTCGCCTCATAGCAGCTATTGGTCGCGTAAGGCTGCTTGTTGCCGTGCGGCTTCGGTTCGCGGCCGTTGCGCATATAGCCAGTCAGATGCGACCCCATCAGCATCATCGCGACCCCGACCATCGCGAGGTCGATATGCTGGCCCTTGCCGGTCCGTTCGCGCTGAAACAATGCGCTGGCGAGCGCAAACGCGCCCATCGTGCCGGTCGCGTAATCGACCGCCGGGGCGCCGAACTTGATCGGGTGCACCTCCTCGGTGCCGGTCATCGCCATCAGGCCTGAGGTCGCCTGGATGACGTGGTCGTAGGCGGTCTGTTCGCGGCGAGTGCCGTCCTGCCCGAAGGCGGAGATCGAGCAATAGATCAGCCGCGGGTTGATCTCCAGCAGCGCCTCATAACCGAGGCCGAGCCGCTCGAAGGCGCCGGGCCGGTAATTCTGCACCAGCACGTCGGCGGTCTTGACCAGTTTTTTGAGGACCTCGCGGCCGCTCTCCTGCTTCAGGTCGAGTGTGATCGAGCGCTTGTTCGATCCTTGGGTCAGAAACCCGGTGCCCATGCCGGCGCGGTTGAGGGCGCGGTCGGTGCCGCTGTCACGGCTCTGGTCGGGATCGTCGGGATGCTCGACCTTGATCACGTCGGCGCCGAGCACCGCCAGCTGATAGGCTGCAAACGGGCCGGCCAGCACATGCGTGATGTCGATGATGCGGATCCCCTCAAAGGGTCGGGTCATGGCGCGCTCCCTCTCTCGGCCGATACCGGCGGAAGCCGCATCGTGTCATCGCAACGCCGCCCCTGCCAAGCTTGTATTGGCAAGCGGCTTGCCGCGACAGCAGGATCGGCGTTATGAAACCACCGGGTTTATGACGCTATTGGGTTTGACGCAGGGCTTGCGGGGATGCGCAACCGCAATAATCGGCGAAAACGCGCGGCATGCGGCATTGGTTTCGCGGTTGCCGGCAGCCTGACACCAGCGATCGCGGGAGATGTCGTCGAGAAATCGGCGCCATTACTGTCGCAAATTGTCGGTACGCGCCCTGTTGTCGTCGATACGGTGATCTTCCGCGATCGACGGCATCTGCCGGTGCAGGTGGTGCGCGGCATCGCGGCGACGCCGATACCGGCCCGAGCGCCTCTGCGCGTTAACGCGCCGCTGCCCGCCACCGCAGCGCCGCGGAGCACCGAAATCGTCAGCTTCGGCAGCGGCCGGGTCGATCAGGTGACGATCGTGCGCGGCGGTGGCGCCGGCATGCCGCTGAGCCTGGCGCATCGCGCCGACCTGCCGCCGTGGACCTATTCCGAAAAGATCAGCTTTGGCGACGCGCAATCGGCCGTCACCGTGGTGCGCGGCGTGACCGCGACGGCGCTGGCGGCCGCGGCCGCGCGCGATCCCATTGATTTCGACCTGTTCGGGCCGGCTAGCATCGGCGAACTCGACCGGGTCGCGTTCGCTGTGGACGGGATGGAGTCGCGGCACGGCGCGGATTTGCGCATGTGGCGGCCATCGCCCACCGGACCGCAAGGACCGATGCAAGTCAGCGAGGCGGCGGCCAACGATGTCGGCGGCGGCAACCGCTTCGACCTGCGCGAGAACCGCCTGATCGGGCGGGCGTATCTGGCTCAGATGTTCCGCCGCTACGGCAACTGGGCGGATGCGCTCGGCGCCTATAATTGGGGCCCCGGCGCGATGGACCAGTGGATCGCCGGCGGGCGGCGAGGCGACCGACTGCCGGTCGGGGTCGCCAATTATATCAGCCGCGGCATGCGCGACGCGTTTTTGACAAAGACAGCGGGGCTTTAGCTGGACTAGATGCGGCTGAACGGCTGCTGTGTCATTCAAGAGCAAAGAATGCATGCAAAGCGGCGGCCGTCTCGCGGGGAGATTCCTCGGGAAAGAAGTGCCCTCCTGCAACCGCCCCACCGCTTACGTCATCAGCCCATGTTTGCCACAGGGCGAGTGGGCCTCCCTCGCTCGAATACCAATTCTCCAGTCCGCCGTGCGCGCTCCAAAGCGCCTGCACCGGGCATATAATCTTGTTTCCGGCTACCAAGTCATGGGCATCGTGCGCGCGGTCGATCGTTGCTGCGGCCCGATATTCTTCACAGATCGCGTGGGCATGCACGGCATCGCGAAGAGCGTCCACATAGGCGGCTGTGACCTCGGCGGGAAATGCATCGACCCGTGATCCCCATTGGCCAATTGCGTTGTCGACAACAGCGTCCGGTGCCCCGGCCAGGAGACGTTCCGGCAGAGGCTCTTTTTGCGCGAGCAGGCTCCAGGGCCAGAAACTCAGCGTCAAACGTGCGTCGGCGCGATCCCACACCACTGCCGTTGGCAGGATGTCGAGGACGGAAAGCCGGGTGACGACGGGGCGATGGTCTAGCGCCATCCGGTAGGCGACGCGTCCTCCGCGATCATGGCCGGCGACGGCAAACCGCTCGAAGCCGAGCTGTCGCATGACCAGGACCATGTCTTCGGCCATGACCCGCTTCGAATAAGGAGCGTGATCCGCGGCAGACGCTGGACAGCCGCTTTGCCCGTACCCGCGCAGATCGGCGCAGACCACGGTGAAATTTTTCGCGAGGATCGGGGCGACATCCCTCCACATGAGATGCGTTTCCGGGAAGCCGTGGAGGAGCAGAAGCGGCGCCCCAGATCCAGCGATGCGGACAAAGAAGGTGCAGTCCGCGGTGCTAATGGTCGTGGCGCGAAATCCGTTGAACATCCCGCTGGCTCCCGTCGCGGATATTGACTGGTGGGATTTGGAATTGTGTAAGCGGTCATGCCGATCGACCTGGAAGTGGTGCGCAATGGATTGGCTCGTCAAGCTTCTATGGATCACGGCGGTTTCTTCTGCGTGAACTCTTCCGGTGAGGAACACGGCGCTCGCGCGCCGCCCCCGCCGTACTTCCAAACCGGGATTTCCGAGCTTCCCCGCCTTGTCGGCGAGGTTGTCCTGGATGCCGGTGCCCGGGCGGGCGGAGACCGCGGTAACGACCTCTCCGTTATCCGGAATCCGGCAGATCGCACAGCAGGTTCGCCGTGGATTTGGGCGAGAAGGTCACGGTGCCCCAGCCGCGAGAACGCCGGCGACCGCCCGCTGCCAGCCGGCACAGCGTTCTTCGCGCTCGGCCGATGTCATCGCCGGCGTAAAACTCCGGTCTGCCGACCAACACCGCATCATCGCTTCCGGTTCGGGGCAAACGCCGCGCATCAGCCCGGCGACGTAGGCCGCGCCCCACGCGGTCGTTTCGAGTGAGGCCGGCCGCGCGATCCGCGCCGGCAGGATATCGGCGAGAAACTGGAGCATCCAGTCGTTGGCGGCCATACCGCCATCGACGCGCAAGCTGTCGATGGCGATGCTGCTGTCTCCTTGCATCGCCGCGATCAGGTCGCGCGTCTGATAACCCGTCGCTTCGAGCGTCGCCCGCGCGATTTCCGGCAATCCGCATTCGGCGGTCAGGCCGGTCAGCGCCCCGCGCGCCGCGGCCGACCAATGGGGCGTTCCAAGTCCGGCAAAAGCAGGAACGAGATAGACGCGCTGCCGCGGATCGGCTTGTTCGGCGAGGCCCTGAATATCCGGAGCGGCGGCGAACGCGTGCAGCCGGTCGCGCATCCATTGCACCGCGGCCCCGGCGACAAAGATGCTGCCTTCGAGCGCGTAGGCGGTTTCGCCCCGCAGCCGGTAGGCGACCGTCGACAGCAGGCGGTGCTGTGATACCGCCGGTTGCGCGCCGGTATGCAGCAGCGCGAAGGCGCCGGTGCCGTAGGTGCATTTGATCATGCCGGAGCGGAAGCAGGCTTGGCCGATCGCCGCTGATTGCTGATCCCCGACGACCCCGGCGATCGGGATCGGCGCGTCGAACAGCCCGTCGACCGTGACCCCGAAATCGCCGCCGGTATCGCGCACCTCCGGCAAGATGGCGCGCGGAATTTCGAGGGCATGGAGCAGGTCGTCGGACCACTCCAGGTGATGCAGATCGAACAGCATCGTGCGCGCAGCGTTGGTGACATCGGTCGCATGCAGCGCGCCGCCGGTCAGCCGCCATAGCAGAAAGCTGTCGATCGTCCCGAAGGCAATCTCGCCCGCACGGGCACGCTCGCGTAGCCCTGGAATGGTGTCGAGCAGCCAGCGGATTTTCGAGGCCGAGAAATACGGATCGATGACGAGGCCAGTGCGGAGCGCGACCGTGCCGGCGAAACCGGCGGAGCGCCAGGCGGCGCAGAGCGGTTCGGTCCGCCGGTCCTGCCAGACGATCGCGTTATGGACCGGGCGCCCGGTGGCGCGCTCCCACAACACCGTGGTTTCGCGCTGGTTGGTGATGCCGATCGCGACAATCGGTTCAGCATTGGCGGCGGCGATGGCTTCGCGGCAGGTCGCCACCACCGCCTGCCAGATTTCTTCGGGGTCGTGCTCGACCCAGCCGGGCTGCGGATAGAACTGGGTCAGGTCGAGGCGCGCGATGTGGCGGATGGCGCCGGTCGCGTCAAACAGGATTGCACGAGTGCTGGTGGTGCCCTGGTCGATTGCCAACAGAAGGGCAGGTCCGCTCATAATCGGTCCTTTGTCGAGAACCCGAGCCTGCCGCGGCAGGGGTTGTGCAGCATGGGTATTCAGTTGGTTTGCCAGGCTCGGCCTTGTCCAGTATCAATAAAGCGCCATGTCAGCGTTATTTCCACATGGATATTACGCTACAACTGTTCTCAACTTCATAGTCTTTACGACTGCATTTGCACTTCACGTTGCCGGTGCTGGTGGTGTAAGCCACATAAGTGCTGCGTCCGACCGCCGTCCGGCGATGGCGGAAGCGCGCCCAGTCATTTCAGGAGCGAACATGCCGAGGGTCAATTACACGGCGCCGACGACGGTCGACGAAGCCGTGAAGGCGTTGGCCAGCGCCGCCGGTCTGGCAAAAGTCATGTCCGGTGGGACCGATCTGCTGGTGCAACTGAAGAGCGGCCGGCTGAAGCCCGAGTTGATCGTGGACACCAAACGCATCCCCGGTCTCATCGGGATCCGCGAGGAAGGCGGTTTTTTCATCATCGGTGCGGCGACTCCAGGTGCCACGCTGAGCGACCATAAGGGGCTCGAACATGCGTGGCCCGGCATCGTCGAAGGCGCAGACCTGATCGGGTCGACGCAGATTCAGGGCCGCGCGTCGCTGGCGGGCAATCTGTGCAACGCCTCGCCGGCCGCGGACAGCGTTCCCGCCGTCATCGCGGCGCGCGCGACCTGCACGATCGCCGGCCCGAATGGGCGTCGCGAGGTACTGGCCGAAGCCGTCTGCACCGGCCCTGGCCGCACGACGCTGGAAAAGGGCGAGTTCATCGTCGAGTTCAAGATCCCGAAGCCGAAGGCGCGCCAGTGCGACGCGTATCTGCGCTTTATTCCGCGCACCGAAATGGACATTGCGGTCGTCGGTTGCGGCGTCAATGTAACGCTTGATGCCGGCGGTACCTGCACCGATGCACGGGTCGTGCTGGGGGCGGTCGCACCGACCGCGGTCATCGTCGATGACGCCGCCAGGGCGTTGATCGGGCACAAGCTCGATGACGCCACCCTGGCAAAGCTCGATGCCGCGGCGCAGGCGGCCTGCAAGCCGATTACCGACAAGCGCGGCACGATCGAATACCGCACCAAGGTGGCCGGTGTCCTGGCACGCCGGGTGGCCGCGATTGCATTCGAGCGCGCTGCGACGCGCTGAGAGGAGAGTATTTGATGAGCAAGCATCACGTTACGACGGTCATAAACGGCGAGCCGGTCGAATTTCTCTGTGAGTCGCAGCAGACGCTGCTCGATGTGCTGCGCGACGAGCTCGGCCTCACCGGCAGCAAGGAAGGCTGCGGTTCGGGTGACTGCGGAGCCTGCAGCGTTCTCGTCGACGGCACCCTGATGTGCTCCTGCCTGTTCCTCGGCGTCGAGGCTGAAGGGCACGCGATCACGACGATCGAGGGCATCGCTGACGGTGACAAGCTGCACCCCGTGCAGCAGAAATTTCTGGAGCATGCGGCGCTGCAGTGCGGCTTCTGCACCCCCGGCCTGATCGTCGCGGCAAAGGCGCTGCTCGATACGACGCTCAACCCGACCGAGGAAGAGGCGCGTTATTGGCTCGCCGGCAATCTTTGCCGTTGCACCGGCTATGACAAGGTGCTGCGCGCGGTCATGGATGCTGCCGCGGTGATGCGCGGGGAGGCCTCGGCATGACGTATCTCGATAAAGCCTCTCTCAAAGTCGTCGGCACCCGCCCGATCCGTCCGGACGGTGTCGACAAAGTCATCGGGCGCGCGGCGTTCGGCGCCGACATGGTGATGCCCGGCATGTTGTGGGCCAAGGTTAAGCGCAGCCCGCACGCGCATGCGCGCATTGTCTCGATCAATGCCGACAAGGCGCTGAAGCTGGCTGGCGTCAAAGCCGTGGTCACCGCCGACGATTTCCCCCAGATCAAGTCGGAGGAAGCGTTTGTCGGTGAAGGTCCGATGAATTTCCGCGACCTGTCGTACAACTGCATGGCGCGCGGCAAGGTGCTTTATGACGGGCACGCCGTTGCCGCGGTGGCGGCAATGTCGCCGTCGATCGCCGACGAAGCGCTCGATCTGATCGAAGTCGAGTACGAGGTGCTGCCGCACGTCATCGACGTCGAAGACGCGATGAAGGACGACGCCCCGGTCCTGCACGACGACCTGTTCACCTCCGGTATCGACCCGAAGCCGACCAAGGCATCGAATATCGCCAAGCGCATCGGCTTTGCCAAAGGCGACATGGCGACCGGCTGGGCGGAGGCCGAAGTGACGATCGAGCGCCGCTACACGACAAAGCCGGTGCATCAGGCCTATCTCGAACCGCATGCCTGCGTCGTGTCTGCCGGCGCCGATGGGCAGTGCACGATTTTCAGCAGCAGCCAGGGCCAGTTCATGGTCCGGGCGTATTGCGCGAAGCTGCTCAATATCGATATTGCCAATATCCGCGCGATGCCGGCCGAAATCGGCGGCGGGTTCGGCGGCAAGACGCTGGTTTATCTGGAGCCGGTGGCGCTCGCCCTGTCGAAAAAGACCGGCCGGCCAATCAAGATGATGATGAGCCGTGAAGAAGTATTCCGCGGTACCGGCCCAACCTCCGGCGGCGTCATCGAAGTCAAACTCGGTGCGAAAAAGGACGGCAAGATCGTTGCCGCCGAACTGACGCTGAAATACCAGGCCGGCGCGTTTCCGGGGTCGCCGGTCGGCCCCGGCTGCATGTGCGGCTTTGCGATGTACGACATCCCGCATGTCAACATCGTTGGCTACGACGTCGTGTCGAATCGCCCGAAGGTCGCGGCCTATCGTGCGCCGGGAGCGCCGATCTCGTCGTTCGGCGTCGAAAGCTGCCTCGACGAATTGGCACGCGAACTCCAGATCGACCCGCTCAAGCTGCGCGAGATCAACGCTGCCACTGATGGCACCAAGGCGGCGCACGGGCCGACCTGGGCCAATATCGGCTATCTTCAGACGCTTGAAGTCGCCAAGAATCACCCGCACATGCAACAGCCGCTTGGCCCCAACCAAGGACGAGGCGTCGCTTCGGGCTTCTGGTTCAACATCGGTGGCGAGTCGGCGGCGCAGGTCCACATCAACGAAGACGGCACTGCGACCGTGGTCGAGGGCAACCCGGATATCGGCGGCTCGCGCGCCGCGATGGCGATGATGGCGGCCGAGGTGCTGGGCATCCCCTATGAGCGGGTGCGCGCCGTCGTCGCCGATACCGCATCGACCGGTTATTGCTTTCTGACCGGCGGCAGCCGCGTTACGTTTGCCACCGGCATGGCGGTGACGCAGGCAGCCGAGACCGTTGTCACCGACCTCAAAAAGCGCGCCGCGATGTTGTGGGATATCAGCCCCGAAGCGGTCGACTGGAAAGACGGCAAGGCCTACCCGGCGGGACCAAATGCGGGCAGCTTCGAGCCGTTGTCGCTGGCCGAGATCGCGGCGAAATCGGGCCGCACCGGTGGTCCGATCAACGCCGAGATTTCAATCAACGCACAGGGCGCCGGCCCCGGTTTTGCCACGCATATCTGTGATGTCGAGGTCGATCGCGAGACCGGCCACGTCAAGGTTCTGCGCTACACCGCGATCCAGGATGTCGGCCGGGCGATCCACCCGTCTTATGTCGAAGGTCAGATCCAGGGCGGTGTTGCGCAGGGTGTGGGCTGGGCGCTCAATGAGGAATATATCTACGATAAGAACGGCCGCCTCGATAACCCTGGCTTCCTCGACTACCGCATCCCGGTTGCCTCCGACATGCCGATGATCGAGCCGGTGATGATCGAGGTGCCAAATCCCCGCCATCCGTTTGGCGCGCGTGGCGTCGGCGAAGTGCCGATCGTGCCGCCGATGGCGGCGGTCGCCAATGCGATCGCCGACGCGGCCGGCACAAGGATGCGAGATCTGCCGATGTCGCCGCCCAAGGTCCGCGCCATGCTCGACGAGCAGGACCCGCCGCGGATGGCTGCGGAATAAGGCCCCGGAATAAAGCGCATTGTCATAGCGGTCCCGGCGACGCAATCTCGTCCGACGTTGAGTTGCCGGACGGGATTTGCTGTGCCGTCCGGCTCTCGCAATGACAGGTTCGCAAGATGCCGCATGTCTCGATGACTGGGATTGCCGCTCGCCGGCTTACCGGTGGTGTGACCGAGTTTGACGTCGAGGCCACAAATGTGCGCCGCCTGATCGCCGAACTCGACCGGCGCTATCCCGGCCTCGGCAACCAGATCGATGAAGGCATGGCCGTCGCGATCAATGGTGAAATCTACCAGGACGCCTATATGGCGCCGCTCGACGCCGACAGCGAGATCGTGCTGATCCCCAAGATCGGCGGCGGGTGAGATCAATCCACCTGACTTAGTTTTTATTGCGGGCTGAGCAACGCAGCAGGTCGGTGAGTTCAGTGACGCTCGACCATTCCTCGCAATGATCGATGGCACGCCCCACTGCGTCCACACCGGCTGCCGTCAGCACCGTGCCGGCCAGGTGCTCGAACTTGTCCCGTAACTCGACTTCCGTGAAAGGAAGGTGGAAATCGCCGCGATGGCTATCAACGGCATGCTGCAGTTGACGGCCATCGGTTAGCGTCACGGTGACGCTGGCGGGCCGTAAAGTCGGCGTCTTTGCGCTCATTGCGGGATCTTCACGAACTTGAACGCGGTGGCGCAGCGCGGCGATGACCGGGTCTTTTAGTGCGCTGTCGTCGAGCGCGGCAAAATCTGCTGCCCCGCGTACCGCCATCACCGCTGCGGCATGCGGCAGCGAGTATTTCGAGGCGAAATAATTGGGCGGGTCGGGGTTGCGCATGACCGAGGCAAAGCGATAGGTGGCGAATTCGATGCGCTCGATCTGCTCGGGGCGCAGCTGTCCTTCCCTGAGCACCGCAGCAAGGCAATCGAGCGACGGGTGGATCGGGTTGCAGCAGGCGTAGAGCCGGAAATAGTTGCGGGTGATTTCCCAGCGGGTACCGAGTTCGTCGAGCAGATGATCTGGTGCAAAACCGCCGCCGACCAGGTCGCCCAAGGCTTCCTCGATTGCATCCGGCTGCGCCTCGAACCCGGCCATCGCCAGATCGGGTGCCAGGGCGCCGGCAAACCCGCTCATGCCGCCGGCGACGTTCAGCGTCGTCGCGCCGGCGACCGCATTGGTATAGCTCGGCGTCAGCAGCAGGGTCGTCGCAATGCGCATGGCACGGCTGACCCCGGCGGCATCGAGACCGCGCAGCCGCGCGCCGGCCGCCGCCGCGGCGAGCAGCGACACTTGCCCATTCTGGTGCGCCAGCGGTCGCGGCGTGAACCCCGTCCCGATCCGTCCGACAAGGTCGTAGCCGAGGATGAATGCGGCCAGCATCTCGCCCCCGGAGGCGCGTGCATTTTCGCCGACCGCCAGCACCCCCGGCAGCACCTGCATCGCTGCCTGTCCGGTGACAAGGCGCAGGCCTTCGCACAACTCGATGGAGCGTCCGGCAATGCCGTTCAGCAGAGCGGCGGCGCGCGGGTCGTGTGTCGGCCAGCCGCGCGCGTAGACGGTTGCGCCGCTGCCGGCGCTCGGTGCCAGCCGCGTGCGCAATTCGTGCACTTCGGGCCGCTCGCTACCGGCGAGGATCACCCCGAGCGTGTCGAGCAGGGTCAGTTTTGCGTGCCGTTGCACCGGTTCGGGAATATCCGAAAGGCGCGTCTGCGCGACAAAGCGCGCGAGTTCCTCGATCTGCTGGCCCATAGCGGCACGCCTCTGTTTTTTTCTCGGTGATATCGTTACCCGATCTCGCCTTGGCGGCAACCGCGAGAGGAACTAGCCTCTGCCGGTGCAGCACTATTCGATCTTTTCTCTCGCCCGGCATGCGCTGTCCGGGCATCGCGGCTGGCAGCCGGCGTGGCGCAAGGCGCTGCCGCGCTCGCGCTATGAGGTCGTCATCATCGGCGGCGGCGGGCACGGGCTGGCCACCGCCTATTACCTCGCCCGTGAGCATGGCGTCCGCGACATCGCGGTATTGGAAAAAGGCCCGATCGGCCTCGGCAATACCGGGCGCAACACGACGATCATCCGCTCGAATTACCTGTGGGACGCCAGCGCGCGGCTATACGAGCATTCGTTGAAATTGTGGGAAGGGCTGTCGGCTGCGCTTAATTTCAACGTCATGCTGAGCCAGCGCGGCGTCCTCAACCTGGCGCATAACGAGGCCGATATCCGCGAGGGGCAGCGCCGCGTCAACGCCAACCGGCTCAACGGCATCGACGCCGAATGGCTCGATCCCGACGAGGTCCGGCAGTTCTGTCCGGTCATCAATATTGCCACCGATTCGCGCTATCCCGTGCGTGGCGCGACGTTGCAGCGGCGCGGCGGGGTGGCGCGCCACGACGCGGTGGCCTGGGGCTATGCCCGCGCCGCCGACGCGCTCGGAGTCGATATCGTCGAGAATTGCGAGGTGCTGGGTATTCGCACGGAGCAAGGGCGGGCGGTCGAAGTCGAAACCAGCCGCGGCACGATCGGCGCCAACAAGATCGCGATCAGCGCGGCGGGGCACAATTCCGTGGTGGCGGCAATGGCCGGAGTGCGGCTGCCGCTGCAGAGCCATCCGCTGCAGGCGCTGGTATCGGAGCCGCTGCAGCCGGTGCTCGGTTGCGTCGTGATGTCGGGCGCGGTGCATGTCTATGTCAGCCAGAGCGACAAGGGCGAACTGGTCATCGGGGCCGGCATCGACGGGTATAACTCCTACGCACAGCGCGGCTCGTTTCACGTCATCGAAGGGCAGATGGCGGCATTGCTGGAGCTGTTCCCGATCTTTTCGCGCGTCAAGATGCTGCGCAGTTGGGGCGGCATCGTTGACGTGTCGCCGGACGCCTCGCCGATCATCGGCCGACTGCCGGTTGATGGGCTGTATCTGAATGGCGGCTGGGGGACGGGCGGGTTCAAGGCGACCCCCGGTGCCGGCTGGGTCTTTGCTCACACGATCGCCCGCAACGAGCCGCACCCTTACGCCGCGCCGTTCGCCCTGGAACGCTTCACCACCGGCGCCCTGGTCGACGAGCACGGCGCCGCCGCGGTGGCGCACTGATGCTGCTGATCTCCTGCCCGTGGTGCGGACCGCGTGACGAGATCGAGTTTCGCAACGGCGGCGAGGCGCATATTACGCGGCCGGTCGATCCCGACGCGGCCGATGATGCGGCCTGGGCGAATTACCTGTTCATGCGCGCCAATCCGAAAGGCGTCATGGCCGAGCGTTGGGTGCATGGGGGCGGCTGCCGCCGCTGGTTCAACCTGCTGCGCGACACGGTCTCGCACCGCATTGTTGCTGCCTACATGATCGGTGAGCCGCCGCCGGGCCGCGCGGCGCCATGAACTTGCCGCCGGACCAGCCGTTTCGCCTGCAGGTTGGCGGGATGATCGACCGCAGCAGACGCCTGTCGTTTCGCTTCGACGGGCGGGATTACGACGGGCACCCCGGCGATACGCTGGCTTCGGCCTTGCTGGCAAACGGGGTGCGGCTGGTGGCGCGCAGCTTCAAATATCACCGGCCGCGCGGTGTCGTCGCGGCGGGAATCGAGGAGCCGTCGGCCCTGGTGCAGCTCGAAGCCGGTGCCTTCACAGAGCCGAACCGGCGCCCCACCGATATTGCCCTCTATGACGGGCTGCGGGCGACGAGCCAGCATGCCTGGCCGAGCCTCGCGGCAGATTTCGGCGGCTTTGCCGATTGGCTGTCGCCTTTGCTGCCTGCCGGCTTCTATTACAAGACATTCATGCAGCCGCGCGGGGTCTGGCAGGCACTGTGGGAGCCGGTGCTGCGACGGATGGCGGGGCTCGGGCAAGCCCCGACGGCGGCGGATCCGTCGCGTTATGACAAGCGCCACACGCATTGCGATGTGCTGGTGGTCGGCGGCGGGCCGGCGGGGCTGGCCGCAGCGCTGGCGGCAGGCCGCACCGGCGCTCGCGTCATTCTTGCCGATAGCGGCGTGCTCATGGGCGGCGTGCTGCTCCGCCGTGCCTATCGGATCGGCGAAGACGCGGCGCAGCTTTGGGCGGCCGAGACGCTCGCCGAGCTGAAAACCCTGCCAAGTGTGCGGCTGCTGCCTAATACGACGATACTCGGGCTTTACGACGGCAACTATCTGATTGCGGCCGAGCGGGTCGGCGAGGCGTTGGGACGCGCCGCGCCCGTTGCTTTGCCACGGCAGCGATTATGGCATATCCGGGCGGCTCGCGTGGTGCTGGCGACAGGAGCTTTGGAGCGCCTGCTGGTGTTTCCCGACAATGACCGGCCCGGCATCATGCTGGCGAGCGCCGTCGAGACCTATCTGCACCGCTACGCCGTAATGCCGGGCCGCCGCGCCGTGCTGTTCGCCAATAACGACGACGCTTACGCGGTCGCGGCCGCGTTGGCCGCGTCGGGTGTCGCGATCGCCGGAATCGTCGACCCGCGGCCGGGTGCAGGCGAGGCGGCGCGCGCTCAAATCGCGGGCATGACGATCTATTCCGGCCACGTCGTCAGCGCGACGGCCGGCCGCAAGTCGTTGCGGCGGGTATGGGTGCAGCCGGTGACCCGTGACGGCGCCTCGGTCGGCCGCGGCATCGCGATCGATTGTGATCTGCTGGCGGTTTCCGGCGGGTGGAACCCGACCTTGCACCTGTTTGCACAGGCGCAGGGACGGCTGCGTTTCGACGCGCAGCTTTCGGCCTTTCTTCCGGACAGCATCGACGCCGCGGTCGATTGCGTCGGCGCGGCGCGCGGCAGTTTCGCGCTCGGCGATTGCCTTGCCGAAGGTGCCGAGGCCGGGGCCACAGCAGGGGCAGCGTGCGGTTTTGGCACCGGTGAGCCACCGGCACTGCCGCCGGCCAATGACAGCGACGAGGCGCCGCCAGGCCCGTTGTTGCCGATGCTGCGACGGCGTGCCAGGCGGCGCGCCTTTGTTGATCTGCACAACGACGTGACGGTCGCCGATATCGCGCTGGCAGTGCGCGAAGGCTATGGCGCGAGCGAACATCTGAAGCGCTACACCACGCTCGGTATGGGCACCGACCAAGGCAAGACCGGCAATGTCGCCGGCCTGACGCTGCTGGCGGCCATGACCGGCCGCGATGTCGCCGGCACCACGACGTTCCGCCCGCCCTTTGTTCCGGTGTCGTACGGCCTGCTCGCCGGCCGCGAGCATGGCCGCCTAGCTGATCCGGTGCGAGTGTCGCCGCTGCATGATTGGCATGTTGCGGCCGGCGCGGTGTTCGAGGATGTCGGGCAGTGGAAGCGGGCGCGCTTTTATCCCCACAGCGGTGAAAACATGGTGGCGGCGGTGCGGCGCGAATGCCTCGCGGTGCGTGACCGCGTCGCACTGCTCGACGCATCGACCCTGGGCAAGATCGAAGTATCTGGCCGCGATGCCGGGCGCTTTCTCGACCGCGTCTACATCAATCATTGGCAGAACCTGCCGGTCGGGCATTGCCGCTACGGGATGATGTGCCGCGACGACGGCATGGCGTTCGACGACGGCGTCGGCGCTCGCCTTGCGCCCGACCGGTATTTCCTGACGACGACGACCGGCAATGCCGCTGCAGTACTCGACTGGCTCGATGAGTGGCTGCAGACCGAGTGGCCAGACCTCGACGTGTTTTGCGTTTCCGCGACCGAGCAATGGGCCAACCTGACGCTGGCCGGCCCCCGCGCGCGCGACGTATTGCGGAAGGTAGCGCCGCATCTCTCTCTCGACGCCGCGGCGTTCCCGTTTATGCGGCTGCGCGAAACCGAGATCGGCGGCGTGCCGGTACGCCTCTTTCGCGTCAGCTTTTCGGGCGAGCTGAGCTACGAGATCAATGTCCCGGCCGATTATGCGCTGAGCTTGTGGCAGGTCCTGATCGAGGCTGGTGAGGCTTTTGGCATCATGCCGTACGGCACCGAGGCGATGCACATGCTGCGCGCCGAAAAGGGCTTTGTGATAATCGGCCAGGAGACCGACGGTTCAGTGACGCCGATCGATCTCGGACTGGGCGGGCTGGTCGCGCGCGACAAGGATTTTCTCGGCCGCCGCTCTCTGGCGCGCCGTGACACCGCGCGCGCCGGTCGCAAGCAGTTGGTCGGGCTGCTGCCCGAAAACCCGGACGATATCCTGCCGGAAGGCGCCCAGCTTGTCGCAGCGCGCCCCAGCGAGCCGGTCGAAGACGGTGCGCTGCGAGCCGGCCCGCCGATTGTGCAGAGCGACGGCGGCGCCGCACGATCATCAATGCCCGGGCCGATGATCGGTCATGTCACATCAAGCTATTACGGCGCGCGTTTCGGTCGCAGCTTTGCGCTTGCCTTGATCGAAGACGGCCGCGAGCGCTTTGGCGATCCGGTGCTGGCACCGCTTCCCGGCCGGGTCGTGCCGGCACGAATATGCCCGCCCCTGTTCTATGACATCGCTGGGCGGCGGCGAGACGGGTGAAATCGCTCGCGAATATTGGCGCGACACATTCACCCGTAACCTTTTCGATCGAGGACAAGGTATTCTGATGTCGCCTCAGAGAATGGCCGGCGCATGATCATTTGCGGGCGCCAGTTTATAGTGGGCATCTTGGCGAATTTCGAAGCGGCTGAATGATGCGATCGTCGTCCGGGCGAAAAGATCTGCAGGATCTTCACCGGTTGTCCCGTTCTCCCGAATTGTCTTATCTGCGCAAGCAGAAACGGCCGAACGAACCGCGGCGCAAGCTTACGGGGCTGGCGCGGCATGCCCATCCGCTGCTCGCCGCTTTCACGCCGGTGCATCATGTGAAATGGCTGGTGGAGTATCTGATTCATCGCATCGGCCGGCGGCATCCGTTCCAGGACTACCGCGGCGCCGGCTCGGATAACGGCGTCTATCGGCTTGAAGGAGATGGGGACGAAGTGCGCGTCGCTCTTGCCGGAGATTGGGGGTCCGGCACCGACGAGGCACACGAAATCGCGCAGTTGATCGACCGGTTTGAGCCGCACTACACGATCCACCTCGGCGATGTGTATTTCGTCGGTGACCCCAACGAAGTCGCCGAGAATTTTCTCGGCATCAACAATGAGGCTAACGGGTTCGAACCGTGCTCTTGGCCGGCGGGATCGTGCGGCTCGTTCGCGCTCAACGGCAACCATGAGATGTACGCGCTCGGCTATGCCTATTTCGATCGAATGCTGCCGAGCCTCGGCCTGCGGGTGGGGGATCGGCCGAAAGGCCAGCACGCAAGCTTTTTTTGTCTGGAAAACGATCACTGGCGGATCATCGCCCTCGATACCGCCTACAACTCGATCGGCTGGCCCATCCTCGAATACATCTCGAACCCGGATTGCGCGCTACCGGAGCCCTTGATCGATTGGCTGCATGATGTCGTGCGCCCGCGCGACGATGACCCGCGCGGGATCATTCTGCTGAGCCACCATCAATACGTCTCACGTTTCGACCATTGCTTTACGACGCCGGCGCGGCAGCTGGCGGCGTTTTTCCCGCAGCCGGTGTTGTGGTTTTGGGGTCACGAGCATCGTCTGGCTGTCTATGAGAAAGCATCGCTGCCGGGGGCGGTCACGGCGTTCGGGCGATGCATCGGACATGGCGGCATGCCGGTCGATCTGTCGCCGCCAAACCCGAAGCATCCTCAGTACCCCGTCGAATTTGTCGACGACCGGCTTTATCCAAACGACGAGAACCTGAAGATCGGCTTCAACGGCTTTGCCCGCCTGACCCTGCGAGGGAAACGCCTGTCGATCGACTACGTCGACATCAAAGGCGCCGTCGTGTTCGCGGAAGCGTGGGACGCCAACGAAGGGGTGCTGTGCCGCATCAGATAATTTGTCGGCCCGACACCTCTACCGCGCCACATATCGCCGCTCGCCGCTGCCTGCGTGGAAATAAACGGTGACCATCCTGCCGCTTTCGGGGTCGATAAAGCGCTCGCCGGTGACGGCCCAGTCGGGACCGGGGGTCTGCTCGGCAAGCGGCTTATAGCGCCAACGTTCGACAGCCAGACCGATCAGCAGCAGCAGCGCCCAAACCCCGATGCCGGCGGCAGGCCCGATGCAGCCGGCAAACACCAACAGAAACGCAGCGGCAGCCAGGACGCCGAACGTGACGATCAGCGCGATGCGCATTGTCGCCTCTATTCCGGGAGGCGCTCGACGATCGCGGCCGTACCGTAGGCGACAATTTCGCTCATCGTCTGGCCGATTTCGGACGAGTCAAAGCGCATCATCAAGACGGCGTTGGCGCCCATCGCGGTGGCGTTGCGCACGAGGCGATCGACCGCGTGGCGACGCGCCTCTTCGAGCATCTGGGTGTATTCGACGATTTCACCGCCGACGATCGAGCGCAGCCCGGCCATGAAATTGCCGCCGATGCCGCGACTGCGCACGACGACGCCAAAGCACTGCCCGACAATCTCGACGACGCGGTGATGCGGGATGTTCTCGGTAGTGACGACCAGCATCGCGGTCTCCTGACGGTTCGCGTGGAGATATAGGAAGCGCCGACGGTGGTTGCCCGAGATCATCGCCGGATGTTCTGCCGGGGCTTTCTCGGCGGCGTTTGCTCCAGGCTACGCAGGCTGCGATAAGAAGCGGTTAACAGGCGGGAGGGCACGTTGCGGCTTGGCGATACCGGAAAGCGTCGGTTCGATGGCTGACGTACCGGCTTTGCAGCGCCGCACGGCGCTCGCCGGGCTGCTGCCCTGGTCGCTGGCGGGTGCCGACGAGCTACCGTTGGTGACGCTGTCGGAGTTGCGCTTCGCCGAGCAGATCGGATTGCGCGTCAAGCCGCCGGTCGCGGCCTATCTTGCCGGGATACCGTTGCCGCTGGAGCCGAATCGGGTGGCGAGCATGCGTGAACTGCGCAGCCTCTGGCTCGGACCCGACGAATGGCTGGTTACCGCGCCGCAAGGACTCGCTCCCGAATTGATGCCGCGGTTGGTGCGGGCGCTGTCGAGCCGTCATGCGATCGTGCTCGACCTGTCGGCGCGACGCGCAATCATCGAAATCGGCGGCAGTCACGCGCGCACCCTGCTCGAAAAAGGCTGCGGTCTCGATCTCCATCCGCGGGCGTTCAGACCGGGGTGCTGTGCGCAGACGCTGTTCGCGCGGCTGCCCGTGATTATCGACCAGGTCAGTGCGGCGCCGGCCTATCGGCTGTTTGTGCAGCGCTCGGCGGCGCGCTGGCTCGTGGAATGGTTGATCGACGCAGCCGAGGAGTTTCGCTTTACCGCATAAGCCGGTTCAGGCAGCGACTGCCGGTTCACCCTCGGCAGGTTTGACGTGGTCGGCATAGAACGAGGCGTTCTGCCGGCCCTCGGTGCATTCGCGGGCAAAGCGGATCATGTGATGCGCCACCAGCGCCACTGCGATCAGTTCGTTGATCTGCCCGGCGCGCAAAGCAGGCCGTACGAAATTCCAGAAAATGCGGCGGTAATCGCCGAACACTCCGATCGTAACGAAAATTTTGGTGAGGATGATCGCGGCGCGGCGCAGGTTGCGTGCGTTGACGCGGGCCCGTGTCACCGGCAGCTTTTTTCGATTCGGGTAAGTGTGCTCCGCGTTCCACGCAAAGCGCGCGAAAATCGCTTCCGGGCTGTAGGCGTGACGGATCGCTGTGCGCCAGCTTTCGAGCACCTCGTCATAAGGCCGGATGAATACGACGTTGGATTCGCGCTCGTCGTCGAACCTCAACCGTCCGCTCGCCACGAGACGGTCCCATAGCGGAGTTTTCGGCAGTGCTTGCAGTAGGTTGATCGTCAGTAGCGGGATGTGCGAGTGGTCGATGAACTCGATCAGATGGGCCGCCGTCGCTGCCGTATCGGTGTCGAGGCCGAGAATGATCCCGGACACCACCTCGATGCCGAAGCTGTTGATCGTTTCGACCGCCTCGATCAGCGGCATCACCCGGTTGTGCGATTTGCGCATTGCTTCGAGCGCACCGAGTTCCGGCGTTTCGATACCACAGAACACCGCATAGAACGATGCCTCACGCATCATGTCGAGAATGTCGGGGCAGGTCGCGATGTTGAGCGTCGCCTCGCACGATAGCTGCAGCGGGTAGCCGCGTTCGTGCTGCCATGCGATCAAATGCGGCAGGAGGGTGCGCGCCGCCTTCTTGTTGCCGATGAAATTGTCGTCGACGAAATAGACCGAGCCGCTGATCCCGGCGGCCAGCATCGCATCGAGTTCGGCAAGAACTTGCTGCGGCTCCTTGAGCCGCGGCTGGCGACCGTAAAGCGAGGGAATGTCGCAAAATTCGCACTGATAGGGGCAGCCGCTGGAAAACTGGATGCTGCCGAGAAAATACCGCCGTCCTGCGATCAACTCATAGGCCGGGATCGGAAAATCGGCGAGCGGCAACCGCTCGGCGGTTTCGAGGCGGCGCTGCTCGGCGAGCGGTGAGGGGTCGTCGTCGAGCGCCTGGATCAGCACATCGGTCGCATCGCCGATCTCGCCGAGATGCAGATAGTCGAATTGCGGATATTCCTCGGGGCAGGCCGACACCGATGGGCCGCCCAGCGCACAGGCTTTGCCGAAGCCGCGGGCGCGCGTGGCGATGCCGATGATCTCGGCCTTCTGCACATGCATGCCGCTGACGAAGACGGCGTCGGCCCAGGCGAAATCGGCGTCGGTGGCAGTGCTGATGTTTTCGTCGACGAGGCGTACCTGCCATTCCGCCGGCAGATAGGCCGCGATGACCAGAATGCCCTGGGGCGGCATGAAGGCACGCACCCCGTCCATCAGCGGATAGGCATGCTGAAACGTGCCGAACGACGGCGCATATCGCGGAAACACGCATAGGATGCGCCGCGCATGGCGCACCCCGACCCGGCTTTTCATAGGTGGCACAGACCTGTCATCAGCGGCAGCCTCAGGGTGAAGTATCGCGATTTCAGAGCCAAACGTTCCCAAAATGTTGTGGAATGCTGTGGATAATGTGTCGTGCCGGCCACGATGCCGCAATCAGTCGCTCTGTCGCGCCAGCGCCGGAGTGTACCGCTCGTCACGGCGAGGGCGGCGAGTCTGGGTCCAGCCGATATAGAGACCGCAAGCGATGACGATGCCGGCGCCGAGCCACGTCAGCGCGTCGGGCAGGTCGCCGAACAGCAGAAACCCGACGAGCACCGACCCCAGCATCTGCACATACTGAAACGGTGTCACGTTATTGGCCGGGGCAAAGCGCAGCGATAGCGCAATGAAATAATGGCTGATCGCGCCCAAGACTCCGAGGCTGCAGAACAGCGCGAGATCGCCGAAGCCGAGCGGTGTGCGCCAGACGAACGGCAGCACCAGCAGCATCCCGAAAGCGCCGACCACCGAACTGTAGATTGCCGAGGTTTCGGCGGCTTCGGTATCGGCGACCTCTCGCGTGAAAATCTGGTAGAGCCCGTTCATAAAGGCGCTGAAGACGATGATCAGCGCCGCCCAATGGAATACCTCAAAGCCGGGGCGGATGATCACCAGCACGCCGAGAAACCCGACAAACACCGCCGCCACCCGGCCCGGCGTCGTCCGCTCGCGCAGCATTGGCCAGGCCAGCATTGCCACGAGCAACGGCCCGATCATGTTGATCGAGGCGGCTTTGCCGATCGGGATAAAGCCGATCGCAAAGAAATAGGCGAGGTTGGAGATGAACAGGCATGACGAGCGCGCCAGATGCTTGCCGAGCCGGCGTGTCCGCAGCATGCGCCACCCGAACCGGGGCACAAACACGCCGAGCATGAAGACGATATGTCCGAAGGCGCGCGCCCAGGAGACTTGCAGCGAACTGTAATTCTCGCCGAGCAGCTTGGCGAAACCGTTCATCAGCGGCGAGGTCAGCCCCGCAAGGCAAATGAACAGCACCCCCAGCAGCAGGTTGTAGTCCCATTGGCGCTGCGGCGAGGCGGACATTTCTTCTTCTTTCTGGCCGGTTTTGAGCCTCGCAGACGCTCGCGGGCATTCTCCGGTAATCATTGCCGATTTTGCGCCGGAACGGCGCGCGATAGCTCCCCTGAACTGACTTGCGACTTGCCGCGCCAGGCTGACGATGCCTTAAAGCGTCCGCTCAGGCTTTGCCGGGCGTCCAGCGATAGACCCGTGCCAGAGTACCCCCCATCAATGCGGCGCGGTCGCTGTCGGATAGGCGGTCGGTGACGCGGAAAGCCTCGACGCCCTCTTTGTACGTCAGCAGTGCAACGGCACGCGTCCAGTCGGTGCCCCACATGCAGCGGCCGAGGCCGAACGCGTCGAAGATGCGGCCGAGCGGGTCCCAGATGTCCTTGTACGGGAACGGCTCGTGCGACAGCGTGCAAGCACCGCTGATCTTGACCGTGACGTTGGCATGTACCGCCAGTGCCAGCAATTTGGGGAGATCGGCGAAGGGCGCCGGCGGTGCCGGCGGCTCGAACGGCTGTTGCATCCCGAGGTGGTCGATCACCAGGGTCGTGTCGGGGTTTCGCGCCGCCAGTTGCCCGGCCTGCTCAAGCCGGCCGTAACACAGCAGGTTGACCGGCAGGGAGTGCTGCGCCGCAGCCGCCAGCACCCGGTTGAGTCCCGGGTCGGCCGGGTCGGTCGAGATGTTGTCGCGCATCATCACGCGGATCGCGACCGTGCCGTCAATCGCCGCCCAATCGGCGATCGTGTCGGCAACCTTAGGGGCGTTCGGGTCGACCGGCTTGATCAGCCCGAATTTGCCGGGATGCGCCTTGTGCACCTCAAGAGCATAGCTCGCGTCATAGCCGTACATCGAAAACGGCGACACCAGCAGGGCGCCGTCGACGCCGACCGACGCCATCGCGGCCACCATCTGGTCGCCGGTGACCTCGGCCGGCCCGTGCAGCGTGCCGACCCAAGGGCGGCCGGGATGGTTGCGTTCATAGGCGTGCACCTGGACATCGATCGTCGGCATGAGTCGCGGTCCTTTTTGCTGGAGCATTCCTTCCGGCGGTGACTGTGGCGCCCCGGAGAGAAACGAGTCAAACCGAAGCGGCCCCGCATTAGCGGATGGGACCCATCTCGGTGCCGCATCGCAATGGACGCAAACCGCCGATGCATGGACAATGACGCATGGACAATACTGGCATGGAGCGGCCCCGGCCGCATTTCCAGCTGATGTCGCAACCTTTCGGCAGCCGATGCCGCCCACCAAGGAGCACCAACCCTCAGTGTCACATCATTGGGACGTAGAAACAGATGTCGTCGTCGTCGGGTTCGGCGCGGCGGGCATGGCCGCCTCCGTCACGGCGCACGATCTCGGAGCCAGCGTCGTCATTCTCGAAAAAGCCCCGGAGGGCCAGGAAGGCGGCAACACGCGGGTCGCCGGGCAGGGCTATCTCAACACCTCGTCCCCCGAGCCGGCGATCGCGTACCTGACAGCCTTGTGCGGGCCGTACACGGTGCCGGAGGCGATGATGCTCGTGTGGGCGCAGGAGATGGGCCAGAACAATGCCTGGCTCCAAAGCCTCGGCGGCGACCCGCAGGAACACCAGCACCCGCCGGTCGGGATCGAATTTCCCGATCTGCCGGGGTCGGATTGCGTGCACAAATTTCACGACGGGCCGACCTACGGCTATTCCTACACATGGCAGTTGTTCGAGCGCCTGGTCAAAGAACGCCCAATCGATATTCTGTACGAAACGCCGGGCAAAGAATTGATCCAGAACGACCTTACCAAGGAAATCCTCGGGGTGCGGGCCCGGCAGGGCGATAAGTTCATCAACGTCAAGGCCCGCAAAGGCGTCGTGCTGACTTGCGGCGGGTTCGAGAACAATCAGGAAATGATCCGCAACTATCTGCCGGGCATACCCTACTGCTATACCTCGGGTTCGCCGTACAACGAAGGCGACGGCATCACGATGGCGATGTCGGTCGGTGCCGATTTATGGCACATGAACAATTATGCCGGTCCCTCGATGGCGTTGAAGGTACCGGAGGTCCGAACCTCGTTTTCGATGCAGGCCCTGCATTACAGCAAGGAAACACCGGGCGGCATGATCGTCGTCGGGCCCGACGGGCGGCGCTTCGCCGATGAAAAATACAAGACGCGCCACGGGAAAATTCCGGTCAACGGACGCTGGCTCCCGCTATCGACGCCATGTCCGATGTACCTGGTTTTCGACCACACGCTGTTTTCGGCCGGCCCGCTTTACGACAAGCATCCGAGTCACGGCTGGACGCAGATCATCGAGCGTTATGAATGGAGCGACGACAACAGTGCCGAACTGGCGAAAGGCTGGATCAAATCCGCCGACAGCCTGCCGGCGCTCGCAAAGCTGGTCGGGCTTGACCCGGTAGCGCTGGCCGACACGGTCGGGCGGTGGAACCGGTCTTGCGAGACCGGGCGCGATACCGAATTCGGCCGCAAGCTGATGCTGACGCCGCTCGGTGCCGGGCCGTTTTACGCGATCGAGCTGTCGCCCTCGATGCTGAACACGCAAGGCGGACCGCGGCGCAACGAAAAGGCGCAGATCGTGCGCCCGGATGGAACGCCGATCCCGCGCCTTTACAGTGCCGGCGAACTCGGCTCGATCTACAGCTATCTGTACCAGGGCACCGGCAATATCGGCGAATGCCTCGCGTTCGGCCGAGTGTCCGGCCGCAACGCCGCCGCCGAGATGCGCTGGGAGTAGAGGCGATGCGGCCGGTCGAAACCGGCCGCCGCCATCCCGTTACTGTACGAGGTGCGAAACGTGTTTCGCGATCGTGTAGCACTCCAAGCCTTCGGTCCCGCCTTCACGGCCATAGCCTGAATCCTTGACGCCGCCGAACGGAGTTTCGGCGAATGACGCGGTCAGGTGGTTGATCGACAGATTGCCGACCTCGACCCGCTCGGCGAGCTGATCGACATTGCGCGCCGACCGGGTGAAGGCGTAGGCGGCGAGGCCGTAGGGCAGCGAGTTGGCCTTCTCGATCGCCTCGTCGACGGTCTTGACCGGGCTCAGCAGGGCCAGCGGGCCGAACGGCTCCTCGTTCATCGCGCGGGCGTCGTCGGGCACGTCGGCGAGCACCGTCAACTCATGGAAATAGCCGCGATTGCCGATGCGGTTACCGCCCGCGACAACCCGCGCGCCCTTGGCCTTGGCGTCGGCAATCAGCGCATCCATCGCGGCGAGGCGGCGGTCATTGGCGACGGGACCCATCTGGGTGGCTGGGTCCATGCCGTCGCCGACCTTGATTTGCTTCGCCTTTTCGCCGAACGCCGTGGTGAAGCGGTCATAGATCGCCTCCTGGACAAAGAAGCGGGTCGGCGAGATGCACACCTGGCCGGAATTTCGCGATTTGGTCAGCGCCGAGGTGGCGGCCGAAGCCTCCGGGTCGGCGTCGTCGCAGACGATGACCGGGGCATGTCCGCCCAATTCCATGATCACCGGCTTCATGTGTTCGCCCGCCATCGCCGAGAGATGCTTGCCGACCGGGATCGAGCCGGTAAAGGTCACCAGCCGCACCGCCGGTTGCGGGATCAGGTAGGTCGACACCTCGGAAGGCACGCCGAACACCAGTTGCAGCACGCCGGGCGGCAGGCCGGCATCGATAAAGGCGCGCACCATATTGTAGGCGCCGGCCGGGGTTTCTTCCGAGGCCTTGAGGATGATCGAGCAGCCTGAGGCCAGCGCCCCGGCGACCTTGCGGGCCGGCGACGACATTGGAAAATTCCACGGTGAGAACGCTGCGACGACGCCGATCGGCTGGCGCAGCACGGTATTGCGCATCCCCGGCTCGGCCGGGATCACGCGGCCGTAGACGCGGCGGCCTTCGGTGGCGTCCCAATCGATGATGTCGGTGCCGCGGATGATTTCCAGCCGCGCCTGCGCCAGCGGCTTGCCCTGTTCGAGGCAGATTGCGATGCCGTCTTCGTCGGCGCGCTCGCGACAGATTTGCGCCGCGCGATGAATGATCGCGGCGCGCTTGGCAGGCGAGGTATTGCGCCAAACTTTGAAGCCTTCCTCGGCAGCCGCGAGCGCGTCGTCGAGATCGTTGCGCGTTGCGTGCGGCACCGTGCCGAGGATGCTTTCATCAGCCGGATTGATAACCGGCGCGCCGTCGCGGCTGCGCCATTCGCCGGCAACGTACAGCTTCAGCTCAGGATATGAGGGCATGTCTTTCTCCAAAAATTATTGTGGCCGGCGTCCCCTGAGGGTGCCCTGGCTATACAGTCTCGATGCGGTGGCGTTACCTCGCCCGAGCACCGCTGTCGCGGCGACCATCCTCTCCCGCATTGCGGGAGAGGAAATCCAGTTGCGGCTTAATTCGCTCTCCCAACTGCGGGAGAGGATGGCGAGCGCAGCGGGACGGATGAGGCTACGTCTGCGAACTCCTGCTACGCGGTTTTGATCCAGACGGCCTTGACGTTGAGGTACTCTTCCATCTGCTGGATGCCGGATTCACGGCCATAGCCGCTCATCTTGTAGCCGCCGAATGGCACCGCCGGGTCCATCGCCTGATAGCAATTGATCCATACCGAGCCCGCCCGCAGCCCCTTGGCGAGGCGGTGCGCCTTTGACACGTCGCGGGTCCATACGCCGCTGCCGAGACCGAAGCTGGTGGCGTTGCCGCGCGTAACCACTTCCTCGATATCGGTGAACGGAATCGCCGAGATTACCGGACCAAAGATTTCTTCCTGAGCGATCCGCATGTTGTCGTTGACGTCGGCGAACACCGTGGGCGGCACGAAATAACCCTTACCGAACGCGCCTTCGGTCAACGCCGCGCCGCCGGTTACCGGGCGAGCACCTTCCTGGCGGCCGGTCGACAGATAGCCGGTGACGCGCTCGTATTGCTGTTCGGAGACCAGCGGCCCGATCTGCGTGTCGGGGTCGAGGCCGTTGCCGACTTTGAGGCTCTTGCCGAAATCGGCGACCCGGCCGACAAACTCGTCATACACCTTGCGCTCGACAAAGAGGCGCGTGCCGGCGCTGCAGATCTGGCCGGAATTGGCGAACACCGCCATGCCGGCCCCTGGCACTGCGGTTTCGAGATCAGCGTCGGCAAAGACGATGTCGGGAGATTTGCCGCCGAGTTCCAGCGAGACGCGCTTCAGGTTGAAGGCCGAGGCGCGGACGATCGACTGCCCGGTCACATGCGAGCCGGTAAACGCGACCTTGTCGACGCCGGGGTGTTCGGCCAGGGCTGCCCCGGCGGTTTCGCCATAGCCGGGCACGATATTGACGACGCCCGGCGGCACGCCGGCATCCATCAGCAACTCGCCAAGCCGCAGCGGGGTGAGCGGCGCTTCCTCGGCGGGCTTCAGTACAACCGTGCAGCCGGTCGCCAGGGCTGGGCCGATCTTCCAGATGCAGGCGCCGAGCGGCCCGTTCCACGGGATGATCGCGCCGACCACGCCGATCGGTTCCTTCAGCGTATAGGAGAAGATTTCGCCGGGCAGCGAGTTCTCGATCGTCTCGCCGTGGATCGAGGTCGCCATGCCCGCATACCAACGCAGCATGCCGATGACGCGCTGCTTGGTGCCGCGCGTGCGTGCCACCGGCGCGCCCATGTCGATTGTGTCGAGCATGCTGAGTTCGTCGTAATTCTTCTCGATCACCTCGGCGATCTTCAGCAGCAGCGCCTGCCGCTCGAACGGTTTGAACTTGCTCCACGGGCCTTCGAAGGCGCGGCGGGCGGCGGCGACAGCCCGATCGATGTCTTCCTTGTCGCCCTCGGCAACCATCGCCAGCAGGTCACCCGTCGCCGGATTGCGGCTTTCGAACGTCTTGCCCGAAGCCGAGCGCACCCATTCACCATTGATCAGCATCCGCTTCACTTCGGTGCCGGTCGTAAAGGGGTGCTTGTAGGCTTCGATCGTTTGCGGCATAGCCATTGGTCTACTCCTTTGTTTGAGCGGAATTTCTCACCCTCGCGAGGGGAAGAAGACGATTTAATCGTTATATTGTTATAAATATAACGAAGGTCAAACCATACGTCCCCTAACAGCTCAATCGCTCGCAGAGGCGGCATGTCAGGCGGCTACAGCGCGGCGGTCACGGCCTTGATCTCGGTGTAGTTGTGGATCACCTCTTCGCCCATCTCGCGACCCCAGCCCGATTGCTTGTAGCCGCCAAACGGCAGCGATGCGTCGAATACGTTGTGGCAGTTGATCCACACCGTGCCGGAGCGGATGCGCGCGGCGAGCTTGTGGGCGGTACCGCCGTTGCGTGTCCACACGCTGGCCGCGAGGCCATAGATCGTGTCGTTGGCTTGCTTGGCGATGCGGTCGAGATCGTCGTCGTCGAACGGCTGGGCGCACACCACCGGGCCGAAGATCTCCTCGGTGATGATCTTCATGTCGGGCTTGGTGTTCTCGAACACGGTCGGCGCGACAAAATAGCCGAGGTTGCCGACCCGCTCGCCGCCGACCGCGACCTTGGCGCCGGAATCGCGCCCGTCCTTGATGTAGCTCGTGACGCGCGAGAACTGTTCGTCCGACACCAGCGGCCCCATCTCGGTCGCGGGATCGAGACCCGGCCCGACCTTGATCTTGCCGGCAATGTCGGCAACCCCGGCGACGACCTTGTCGTACACGCTCTTATGCGCGAACAGCCGCGAACCGGCGCAGCAGCACTGGCCGTGGTTGAAAAAGATCGCGTTGGCCGCGCCGGCGATCGCTGCGTCTATGTCTGCATCGGGCAGGATGATCGCCGGCGATTTCCCGCCGAGTTCGAGCGACACCTTCTTCAGATTGCCGGCGGCTGCCTTGACGATCAGCTTGCCGACCTCGGTCGAACCGGTGAATGCGACCTTGTCGACATCCGGATGCGCCGCGAGCGCCGCCCCGGCGGTCTCGCCGAACCCGGTCAGGATGTTGACGACGCCGGCGGGGAAACCCGCCTCATGAATCAACTCGCCGAGCCGCAACGCGGTCATCGGCGTCTGCTCGGCTGCTTTCAGCACCACGGTGCAGCCCGCAGCCAAAGCCGGCGCAATCTTCCACGCGGCCATCAAGAGCGGGAAATTCCACGGGATGATCTGGCCGACGACGCCGACCGGCTCCTTGACCGTGTAGGACAGGAACTGCCCCGGCAACGACCACGGGATCGTCGTGCCGGTGATCTTGGTCGCCCAGCCGCCCATATAGCGGAACATGTCAACCGCCAGCGGCAGATCGGCGACGCGCGCCACGGCATACGGCTTGCCGTTGTCGATCGATTCCAGTTCGGCCAGTTCCTCGAGGTCGCGCTCGATCAGATCGGCGAGCTTCCACAGCATCTTGCTGCGTCCCGACGCGCCGATTTTGGCCCACACGCCGTCATCGAAAGCGCGCCGCGCCGCCTTGACCGCGAGATCGACATCCGCCTTGTCGCCTTCCGGCACGTGCGCGATGACCGCGCTGGTTGCCGGATTGACGACCTCGAAGGTCTTGCCGGAAACGGCGCCGACCATCTTGCCGTCGATCAGCATCTTTGGGGTGCGCCCGAGGAAACCGGCCGAATGCCGCAATCTCGGATCGAGTTCGATCGTATCCATGTTGTTGTCCTCCCTGGGGGCTTGGCGGGCCGTGCTTGTCAGGGGACGAAAGCCGCGCCAGTATCGCTGTATCCAAACACATATAGCGACGCCGCGCCATATCCCCCGCGTGTTCATCGCATAACGAAAGGCGACCCAATGTCCCTGGCCGAAGACCGTCGTCCGCAAGCCCGCAGCGACCTGCGCCACGCCCGAATGCTCATAGACGGAAGCTGGGTCGACAGCCTGTCGGGTGCGACGCTGCTCGTCGAAAATCCCGCTAAACGACAGCCGATCGCCGAAATTCCGCGCGGCGACGAAGCCGACGTCAACGGTGCGGTCGAGGCCGCCGCGCGCGCCTTCCCGGCATGGAGCAAGGTCGCGCCGCGCGACCGCGGCCGCCTGCTGTTGCGCATCGCCGAGGCGATGGAAGCGCGTGTCGAGGAGATGGCGCAGACGATCGCGCTCGAAACCGGCAACGCGATCCGTACTCAGGCGCGCGGCGAGGCCCGCCTCAGCGCTGACATCTTCCGTTATTTCGGCGGCCTTGCCGGCGAGTTGAAAGGCGAAACCATCCCGCTCGGCGAGCATGTGCTGAGCTATACCCGGCGCGAGCCGCTCGGCGTCGTTGGCGCCATCATCCCGTGGAACGCACCGGTGCTGCTCGGCGCGTTGAAGATCGCGCCGGCCTTGTGCGCCGGCAACACGCTGGTGTTGAAAACCGCCGAGGATGCGCCGCTCGGCGTGCTGCTGATGGCGGAGATGTGCCAGGAATTCCTGCCGCCGGGCGTCCTCAACGTGTTGACCGGCACCGGCGAGGAATGCGGCGGCCCCTTGGCGCGGCACCCGCGTGTGATGAAATTGTCGTTCACCGGCTCAACCGAGGTCGGCAAGATCATCATGCGGGCGGCCGCCGAGCGCATCGTACCGGTGTCGCTGGAGTTGGGCGGCAAAAGCCCGTCGGTGGTTTATCCGGACGCCGATGAAGATTGGGTGGTCGACGGCGTCATCGCCGGGATGCGCTTTACGCGGCAGAGCCAGTCCTGCACCGCCGGCTCGCGCCTGTTCCTTCACGCCGACATCTTCGACAGCTTCCTCGACAAGCTGAAGGCCAGGACGCAGGCGATGAAACTCGGCGATCCGCTCGACGAGACGACCGATATCGGCGCGATCATCAACAACAAGCAGTTCACCAAGGTCTGCGGTTATGTCGAGGACGGGCTGAAGCGGGCGGACGCGCGCCTGGTGTTCGGCGGGCTGCCGCCCAAAGAGGGGCCGCTGAGCGAAGGCTATTTCGCGGTGCCGACTGTGTTTGCCGATACTTCCAATGACTGGCGGCTGGCGCGCGAAGAGATTTTCGGGCCGGTGCTCGTGGCGATTCCTTGGCGTAATGAGGAAGACGCGATCCGCATGGCCAATGACAGCCATTACGGCCTTGCCGCTTATGTCTGGACCCACGATATCGGCAGCGGCCTGCGCACCGCGCATGCGATCGAAAGCGGCTGGGTGCAGGTGAACCAGGGTCTCGGCCAAGCCCCCGGCCATTCCTACGGCGGCTATAAGCAGAGTGGCATCGGCCGCGAATTTTCACTCGAAGGCATGCTCGACAGCTTCACCCAGCGCAAAAACGTAACGGTGAATTTGAACACGCCGCGCCGGCAATAGTCGGTGAGGGGCCGCTGCCGCTTTGATGATCGAAAGGAGAACTTCATGCCTCAGCATCCGGCACTGACCGAAGGCCGCGGCGCCGTAATTACCGGCGGGGCCAGCGGCATCGGGCTTGCCGCGGGCAAGCGTTACGCGGCGCTGGGCATGCGGGTGTGCCTTGCCGATCTGCGACAAGAGGCGGTCGATAAGGCGGCGGCTGAAGTCGCCAGCGTCGCCAGGAATGGTGGCGCCGACGTACTCGCCGTCGCGACCGATGTCTCGAATATGGATGACGTGCAGCGATTGAAGGACCGCGCGTTTGCCGCGTTCGGCGATGTCGCGGTGCTGATGAACAATGCCGGCACATCATCCGGCGGCGGTCCGTTCGACCATTACGAGCGTTGGCAGCGCGTGCTTAGCGTCAATCTGTGGGGCGTCGTCAACGGCGTGCATGCCTTCACCCAGGCGATAATCGACCAGGGTAAGCCCGCTGCAATCATCAATACCGGCTCGAAGCAGGGGATTACGTGCCCGCCAGGTGACACCGCCTATAATATCACCAAGGCTGGCGTGAAGGTGCTGACCGAGGGCTTGGCGCATTCGTTGCGGAACGTCGCGGGCTGCCGAGTCAGCGCGCATTTGCTGGTGCCGGGCTCAACCTTTACCGGGATGACCGCGCGCGGGCGCACCGAAAAGCCGCCGGGATCGTGGACGCCGGATCAGGTCGTCGATTTCCTGTTGGCCGGGCTGGGCGAGGGGGATTTCTACATCATCTGCCCCGACAACGACGTGACTCGCGATATCGACAACCGCCGCATCCAATGGGCTGCGGAAGACATCATCCGCAACCGGCCGGCCCTCTCGCGCTGGCACCCCGATTACGCTGACGAGTTCGCCGCCTTTCTGAAATCCGACAGGCCCTTCCGACAGGGCTAGGGAGTAGGGCGTGTGAGCGCAGCGTCATCGCCACCTTGACGCGATCATGGCGGAATGCGCTGACGCTTTTCCGCCCTACCGCTGAAGAAATCGTACGGCGGATGAGCGCAGCGTCATTCGCCATCCGGGAACACGATAAATCGGCGGAAGGCGCTCGCGCTTTTCCGCTCTACGGCGTTGGGAGATTAACATGGAATACATAAAACTCGGCCGCACCGGCCTCGATGTGTCGCGCCTCTGCCTCGGTTGCATGAGCTATGGCGGCGGCAATAGCGGTTTTCATCAATGGTCGCTCGGCGAGGAGGAAAGCCGCCCGTTCATCAAGCGGGCGCTCGAGGCCGGCATCAACTTCTTTGATACCGCCAACCGCTATTCGGTCGGCAAGAGTGAGGAGGTTCTCGGTCGCGCGATCCGCGATTTCGCCCGGCGCGACGAGGTGGTGATCGCCACCAAGGTCTATAACCGCATGCGCCCCGGCCCGAACGGTGCTGGCCTGTCGCGCAAGGCGATCTTTGCCGAGATCGATGCCAGCCTGACCCGGCTCGGCATGGATTACGTCGATTTGTACCAGATCCACCGCTATGACCACGACACGCCGATCGAAGAGACAATGGAGGCGCTGCACGATGTCGTGAAGGCCGGCAAGGCCCGGTATATCGGCGCCTCATCAATGCATGCGTGGCAATTCGGCAAGGCGCTGGCGGTAGCCGAGAAGCATGGCTGGACCCGGTTTGTCAGCATGCAGAACCTCGTCAACCTGCTGTACCGCGAGGAAGAGCGCGAGATGCTGCCGCTCTGTGCGGCCGAGGGCATCGCTGTCATCCCCTGGAGCCCGCAGGCGCGCGGCAAGCTGACCCGCGACTGGGACTACAAGAGCATCCGCACCGAGACCGACGAAGCCTTTGGCCGCATGTTTGCGAAGACCGAGGAGGCCGACCGCAAGGTCGTCGAACGGGTCGCGCAGGTCGCGGCAGTACGCGGCATCCCGCGCGCTCAGATTGCGCTGGCCTGGCTGCTGGCCAAGCCGGTCATCACCGCCCCGATCGTCGGTGCCACCAAGTTGCAGCACCTCGACGACGCGCTCGCCTCGCTCACCGTGAAGCTGTCACCGGAGGAAATCGCGTCGCTCGAAGAACCTTATGTGCCGCATGCGGTGGTCGGCTTCGTGTGATTAAATCCCCTCGTCGCCGCTGCCGCGAAGCCTATTGTCGGCGCAGAACTTAGCCGCCCGCGGCTGCAATCGGGAGGGAGCCATGACCGTCCGGTTTTCATGCCGTTGCCCCAACACCGATTACCTGGGGTTCGAGGCCTCGCCGGAAGCCATCATCGCCTCGGCCCAGAAAGCCGAGGAACTGGATTTCGATGCGATTTTCGTCAACGACCACATCATCGTCGACGAGTCGGCGCGCTCGGCGCCGTGGACCAACTGCTTTGACCCGATGGTGTCGCTTGCCTATGTTGCGGCCCACACCAGCCGCATCAAATTCGGCGTGTCGGTGCTGATCGTGCCGTATCGCAACCCGGTCGCCACGGCAAAGGCGCTGGCGACGCTCGACCGGATGTCGGGCGGGCGGCTGATTGCCGGGGTCGGCGTCGGGTGGAACGAGGCCGAGTTTGCTGCGCTCGGCGTGCCGTTTCGCGAACGCGGTGCGCGTACCGACGAATATTTGCGCCTTTGGCAGACCTGCTGGGCGCCGGGAAAAGTTTCCTTTGCCGGCCGGTTCTTTGCGTTTTCCGAAATGTTTATCAGCCCCAAGCCGGTGCAGCAGCCGGGGCCGCCCTTCTGGGTGGGTGGCCTCAGCGACGCCGCCTTGCGCCGTGCCGTAAATTTGGCTTCGGTATGGCAGCCGACGCCGACGCCGTTGCCGGATTTGATCGCGCGCCGGGATTTCCTGCGGCAGGCCAGTGAGCAAGTCGGACGCCCGTCGCCGCCGGAAACCCGCATGAGCTTTCGCGTCGTGTTCAGCGACATCACCGGTAGCAAACCGGCGGCCGACGGCAGGCGCGCGGCCGGCCACGGCACACCAAAACAGGTCGCTGAGGATTTGCTGCGCTACCGCGAAGAAGCCGGTTTGGAGGCGTTCCAGATCAATTTCCACGGGTGCAACAACCTGCAGCAGCTTCTCGACTCGATGGAATGCTTTATGCGCGACGTGAAGCCGCTGGTGAGCTAAGCGCGCAATCCGTACCGCGACTGTCCTAGGATGGCTGCATTGTGAATTTGCCGAGTTGCGGTGTGCCATGAGCCAGCTTGACCCGATCCCTTATTCCGACGCCCAGATCCGGGCGATCCTGGAGCGCGTTCAGACCATCGCGATGGTCGGGGCTTCGTCGAACTGGAACCGGCCGAGCTATTTCGTGATGAAATGCGGCGTCGGTCCCGGCTAATGCCCGCTGGTGTGATTTGTGGCTGTTTTGTTGGCTTTCTTCGAGGCGCTATCCCGTTCTGTCTCGTCCACACTGGCTCGATCCCGAACAGTTTGGTAGCAAGCGAGTAGCAAAAACCCAGCCCGACCGCAGCCATCGCAGCTCGGCTGCGCGAGCATAAACTGGCGCAACTTGCGCCGGTTTCCCCTCTCAGTCCCCGAAGTATGGTTAACGAATCGTTAAAGGAACGCAGGCCAGAGTGATAGCTGACACAGCAGCCCAGGTGGAAGTTTATGACCGCTCTTATTAAGATTTTCCGCAAAGAAGATGGTGCGACAGCAATCGAATACGGCTTGATCGCTGCGCTGATTGCGGTAGCGGCGATTACCGCTTTTTCGTTAGTCGGGACCAACCTCAGTAAGGTGTTCACCACTATCGGCGGGAAGCTATAGCTCGGCGCCGGACGCAAAACCCCGCCCAGCCGAAGCCGAGCGGGGCGCAGGTTCATACTGGCGGAAACCGCCAGTATGGCGGTGCTTATTCCGTCTCTGCCGAGACGCTTTTCTACCAACTGGCAACCGATGCCAGTTGGCAGCTTTACTCGGCCGATGCGGGTTTGGGATTGCGTGAGGTTTACCTGTTAGCCAGCCGCAGAGCGTCGTCGAGCGCCGCCTGAACCAGCGAAATGAGATATTCCGGAACTTCACAGTCCGCGATCGATGTCTTGATCTGACCGAGGCGCCAGATGAGTCCCCCAAGAGTTTCGGCCGGCAGGCTGCAAACCGCCGGGAATACCGCACGAAACCGCTCCGCGAGTTCAGCCCACGCTTCGGGCTGCCCCAGCGGGCCGCCTACCAGGTTGCCCTGCGCTTCCTCAACCACGAACAGTTCGCGCGCCATCGGCCCGAGGACAGGTTCCGTGTCGAGATACGGCAGGAACGCCTCGGCTTCGCGATCGACGATGATTGCATCGTCGGACGGCGGCCGGCCGCCGAGTGCGAATGGATCGTCGCTCATGCTGCTGCCCTCCGCGCAATGACGATAGGCGATCCGGCCCCTCGGAATAGCTCGGCCGGCTGGCAGCTTGGCTCGTCGTCGCAGCGGTCCTCCTCGCCAAAGTCGAGCCCGTCGCTTTCACGATCACCGACCGTGCCGAGGCTTGATTCGAAATCGCCGTTCGGTTCGTCATCCGCGTCCGCCTCATCGTCCTCGCCGATCGCCGAGGCTTGGATCAGCGTGTCGAGCATGTCCTGCGTGATCGGTGCAACGAGGTAGCGCTGCCGGCCGACCAGGAACACGTCGCCGTCAGCCATGATCAGGTGCAGCGCCTCGCTGGCGTTGACCAGCGGTGGCACAGCGGCCCGTAGGACGCGCCGGCGAGCGCCGGTGAGGTTAATCGGCTGGTGTCGCCGTTGGCGTGCAGGCGTGGTGATCATCATGCTCTGTGCTCCTGCTTAAGGGACCGAGAGCCCGGTGGTTAAGCAGACGCACAGAGTCGCCCCCGTTGCCCTTTGGGGTTTCCCCTTGGACATACGACAACGGCCACCGGACGCGAGTATGTTGGATCATCTGTGTTAAGCCTGCTTAAGGGCTATTGCCATCCTGCGCCGGTCGGATGCCGCACGCAAGCGTTACGGTTGCGGCAAAATTCGTAGCGCGCCGCCTGTTCGCGTCGTATGAAACCTTTCTAAAGAAATGGCGGCGGCATGATGGACGACTCTAAGCATATCCTCGTCGTTGACAATGACGGCGACGTACAGGGCGTTGTTGTTGAGATTCTGCAATCCTCAGGATACCGCGTGAGCCTGGCTGATGGCGGGGTTTCGATGCGCGCGTTTATCGAAGTCCCGGACCCCATAGACGCGATCGTTCTGGATGCCAGCATGCCCGGAGAGGCAAACGCGGACTTGATCGAACACATCCGAGAGCGCGGGATAAAATTAGTGATGATTTCCGGCAGCATTGAACAGATCAAAGCGGCCGAAGAAAAAGCTGACCAGCTATTGCGCAAACCGTTTAGAACCGCCGATCTGCTGCGTGCTGTCGAAATCGCCTTGGCTAGCGGCACGCCAGGCCGACGCTCCGCCGACGCCAAAGAAAGCTAAAGTCGCATCGCCTAATCCTGAAGCGCCGCCCGCTGCTCGTCGTCTTACGGTTGGCCGGCTATTGTGCTACATCCGGCAGCAGCTTCAAGCATTTGATGGCTCTCGGTGCTTGGGGCTAGGCCGGGCGGGGTGACACCAAGCATCCCGTTCGGCCGGCACGGAATTGAGCGGCAATCGCCGCCGGCCGATGCCGCAGCGCCTAATCTAACGGCAAGCGATCCTCGACAATTGTTACGGGCTGCTCTTTAGCCGACAGGCCGCTGACCGCACGTCTCGCATCACCCTTCGTCTTGAAAAGCGTTGCCTGCGGGCGCGGTCCCCAAGTCACCATTGGCGATGCCCTCTTGAACCACATAGGAGCGCCATCGACGACCTTGTAAATCAAGAATGCCATTCACTTCCCTTCCGGGCTCCGCGCTGATCCAGTACCGAAACCGCTCCGGTAAACCGCCAACACCTCGTCGGCAACAACATCTTGCAACGCCGCAGGCATAGACACCGCAGCGACGGCGCGGCCGCGGTGCTGCCAGCACGGCGCCTCGACGCCCAGCCCGGTGCCAGCCCGCACGATGCGCAGGCCGTGCAGGCCGATGATGATGCCGTCAATGTCGAGCTCGACGCCAGCGAGGCCGCGCAGCCGGCCTGGCTTCGGCAGGGCAATAACTTGCCGCACCGTGACGGCAACCGGCACCGTCTCGTTCATGCCGGCGGTGCCGCGCCTGCGGGTCGCAGCGACCGAAGCCGCTCGATCACCTGGCCGCCGAAGATGCGGATTTCCTCCTCGGCAATCTCGCGGATCATCTTTTCGAGCGTCGCGGCCTCGCCCTTTGTCTCGTTCAACGGGATGCGGCCAAATGAGCCGATCAGCCCCTCGATCGTCTTGAAAACAAAATCCTCCGGATCGTCGCCATCCTTGTTATCGAGCGCCCATTTCGAATACAGGCCACGCAGCAGCATTTCCAATGCGACGCTCTTGCCGATTTGGTGGAATAGCGGCTCGGCAAGCTGGTTGAAGCGAGGGTCGGTCGCCATCAACGGCCTCCGCCGTACCAAGACGGCTTGCGCCCGCCCGAGGTGATGGAGCTCTGCCGAGCATATTTCACCAGCTTCGTGGCCACATCTTTCGGCGTGAGCATATCGGCGAAGGTCTGGCCGCCGATATTAAGCGTCACCGCGACGCGGCCTGCGCTGCCGCCGCCATCGCCCAGCAACAGGCCGCCGCCGGCGAAGTTCAGGAGCGGCCGCGGCATAAAGCCGTCCGTCAGCCTGTCGGCAAAGCCGGCGACAAGCCCGCCGACGCTGTAGCCGCGCATGCCCTGGCGAAGGCTGGTAAACACGTTTCCGGTGCGGTTCAGATGATACAGGAAATCAAGCCCAACCTGGCGCACGGCCGCCGTTCTGAGCACAAATTCACCATTACTGCTCCAGATCGGAACTCTGTCATCACGCGGGCCGCCCGGACCCCGGATCAAGCCGCCTGTGGCAAGGCTCTGTGTCGCGGCGCCGCTATTGATTGCCCCGCCGGCCCCGCTGATCGGGGGTTGCGCTATGTCGCCCGTGCCGCCGCCGGCGCCAAAAACCGAAGCGATTGCGCTACCCGCAGCTTTGATCTTATCCCATAGCGCTTGGAGTTTTTGAATTACTATCCCGAAGTAGTATTCAGCCCAATAGTCAAACAATGCCCACACATGTTGAAACCAACCGCCGGCCGCATCAAGAATACTTTTGAAGCCGGTTGCAAGATACGATCCGAAATCTTTAACAACGTTCCATGCGTCGTTTATCCATCCCTTTAACGCGCTCCAAGCGTTTGTAGTTGTGAGGATATAAGCGACAAGAGCGGTAATCCCAGCGATCAACAGAGCCGGCCAGCCGATGAGGGCGACGATCGACCCCAAACCTTCCGCAATCAATACGAGCGGCCCCGTGACAAAAGACGAAATCAGAGCATCGATCACGCCGAGGGCCGATCCCAGCAAGCCGAACGCGCCTGTGAATTGCAGGATCAACCCGGTGATCAGGACGACGCCGCTGGTGAGTTTCGTTCCGAAAATATCGTTGATCGGCCCGAGCACGACATCGATCGCCGCAGACAGGCCTGTAAAGGCAGTTCTGAGCGCGAGCACCACATCTTTCGCGCCCTCGAACGCCGTGATGAGACCTTTCACGAAATCAGTTTTTAGCGGCTGCTGTTGATCGTCAGCCCTCCCCAAGTTCTGAATCAGCGTGACGAAATCGGTGATTATCGGCTTTGCTTTTTCACCAATGCCTTGCGCCCATTCGATGATTGACTGCCCGTTCGCATTAATCGCCTGGGTGAGAGCCGTGAAGGCCGGGACCAATGCGACCCCGAGCACGGCGCCGATATGGTTGCGCAGATCCTCGAGCCCTCTGTCGAGCTCAGCCTTCGCGGAAGCGAATTGCCTTGCCAGCTGCGTAAAAGGGATACCGTCTTCCTTTGTGGCCGCGGGCGGCACGACCCGAACAGGTGGCCCGAGAGAAGGTGCTACTGCCTGATTAGGCTTCAGCGTGGGCATCGAGATATTCGGATTCTCGGTGACCATTTTAATGTTTGGATTTTCAATCGCGAGGCCACCGCCGGCCGGCTGAGTAATCGTAACCTTCGGCAGCGGGACCTTGTTGAGGTTGTCTGCGGCCGTTTTTGCGACCCCGAGCGCATCGGCGAAATTCTTCAATGCTGGTACGGTCGCGGTCCAATCTCGACTGAAGAGCTGCGCCTGTTCTCGCGCTTGAATGGCCGGATCGCGAAGCTTTGAAAGCTTGTCGAGCATGTCGCCGAGGATATCGGTCGGCGCCCGCAGCTTGCCTCCAACATCGAAAATGTCGACGCCAAGCCGCTTGAAGGTGTTGCTATTATCAGCAGCCGCTGCGTTTGACCCGCGCAGAACGTTAACCGTTCCCGACATCTGGTCGGCGAGCGCTTTCGCGCCTCCGCGAAGGATATCGGAGTTGCCGGCAGCGGCTGCGGTAGCATCGGCGTTTCCCCGAAGCACCTGCACAGCGCTGGTCAGTGATGCGTTGAAACCCTTTTGCGACTCAGCGGCCGCGCCAATGGCGCCCTGAAACCGCGCATAAGCCTCCTTCGCCTGATCGATGCTGATGCCGCTGGATGCAGCGGCCTGCTTAAGGGCGTCAAATTGTTCGGCTGTCAAGTTGAGCAGCTTTGCCGAATTGGCCTCGGCGACCAGCTCTTCATTGGCTTTGGAAATCTGCTCGACCAGAAGCCCTACGCTGGCGCCAGCGGCGAGCGCGGCCACCCGCTCAAAGTTCGGGATGATTTTTGTCGCTACCTCACTGAGCGCGGTTCCAAATTCGCTGACCTTGCCTTTCAGTTCCGTGAATCCCTCAGCCATTGGCTTGAGGATTTCAGTGGCGCCCCGGAAGGACGGAACCAACCGGCTGATGCCGAACAGGAGCGCCGTGAAGCCGCCGCTGGATGCGTTTGACGCGTCCTGCAATTGCCGGAGAGCCTTGGTGCCTTGATCCCCGAAGCCGATCAGCTGCGGCGACAGCTTCGTGAGCACGGCGGAAACATCGGTAAGCGGACCGGCGGGCGTAGCGGTGGCGGCCTGGACTTGTTTGACGGCCTTCTCGCCAGCGTCGCCGAGCTGTTGCAGCTGCTTGACAACGTCATCGCCGCCGACGAGCGAGATGCGCTGCGAAATCGTGCCGTTTGTGCTGTTGGCCATGGATTACCTCGGCAATTCCGATTCGACCCTATTCCGTGCGGAGTGCGAACGGTGCGAACCCTTTTCGACAATTACGGCTGGGCAGGTCGCGCGCGCAGCCGACCCATGTTGTGTTCACCGCCCGAAAGGACCCGTGGTGGCCGGCAGATCGCTGTCGAGACCCAGCACGGCGCGCGGATCAGCCCCGGCCCGGCGCGACAGATTGAGACCGGAGGCCTCGGCGAGCCTGATAAAGCTTTCCTCGCGGCGCTCGGCAGCCAACAGGTCAGCCTCGATCTTGCGGCGCCGGCTGGCGCGATCGGCGGCCGGAAGCGCCCGGCTGTCATCGGCGATGGCGTCGATCTCGTCTTCGAGCGCCTCGATCATCGATTCCCTGAACAGCCAAGCCAGCACCGCCGGCGTGTCTTGCCAGGCTGGCGAGGCGAAGCCTGTGACTGCGCCGCCGGTGGCAGCAACGCCTGTGATCGGCGCCGTCTGCGCCGCCCTCGGCCATATTGCAGGCGCGCCTGATGCGACCAGGGCGCCGACCGCCGGCGCACCGCGCGCGGCCATCTCGAAAACCTGCCGACGCGCGATGGCTTTCGCCTCGGCGGCGGGCAACGGCGCGGTGCCCGTCAAAGCAAGATCGTCGACCAGTTTCGCGATCTCGGCGCGGGCATGATCAACCGCATCGGCGATAGAGCCCTTATGTTTCGGCGCGACATCGTCGGCATGTAGGGCCAAGATCGCGGTCGCCGGCAGTGATTTAAGCCATTGCTCAATGCGTCGCAGCAGCGCCTGGGACCGGCGCGCGTTGAGTGCGGCCAGACGTTCGTTTACGCGGGCCATGCCGGCGCTGATCGCGTCGCGTTCGTGCTCCATGCTCGCAACCAGCCGCGCATGCTTTTCGACGTCGACGTCGCGGCCCACCAATCCACGGCGCTGCACCTCGATCGAGACGTTGGCGTCGACCCGGTCGCGGCGCAGTTGCTCATACTGCTCTGCAAGTGACAAGGCGACGGCGCCGAGGTCGTGGTCAGCTTCACGGATGGCGCGAAGTGTCGCTGCTGCAGCCGCCGGCAACCGGCCTATCGGGTCGCGCTCGTGCAGTGACGGCGGCGCGGGAATTATTGTGCTGCTGTTCATCGGTGATCCCCTCTGTTCAACCGTGGCGGCGGCAGGCAAGATCGCGCACAACGGCCGCGTGGGTCATGCCGGTGCTCAGGTAGTACGCCAGTAAGTCGGGCCGACCGGCGAGTTGGCATATCTCGGTCACTGCGATGACTTCGGAGCGGCCCGCCGCTCGGCCTGCATCGATCGCCTGCGCATTGTCGGCGACCAATTTCAGCGACGGGGATGACGGGTCGGGCGGCTCTTGGCCGATCGGTGCCGGCGGTTCCTGTGGCGCGGCGACAGCATCGGCAAGCATGCCGAACGCATCGGCGAACGTCGCCACTCCATCGACCAGCTTCAGCGGCAACGCCTCCTCGGGCTCCAGCCACGTCCCCTCGGTGGCGAGCACCTGGCGCAGCGTGACGCCGCGACGGTTGCGCACCACCATGTCGGCAAATTTTGCCCGGTTACGGTCGAGGCTCTGCTGCATCTTGGCAGCGAAACGCGGGTCCAGTGGTTCCAACGGGTTGCCAGCGGCCTTCATATCGCCAGCGCGCAACACCGTGTAGGCGATGCCCTCTGCGGCGTTTTGCTGGCTAAATTCGCAGTGCACTGCCACAACGCCAATCGATCCGATCTGCCCCGACGGCGCCACATAAAGCCGATCGGCGCAGCTCGCCAGCGCGTAACCGCCGCTCAGTGCGTAAACGTCGGCACTCGCCCAGATGGGCTTTGTGCCGCGAAGCGCGAACAGGGCATCGCAGGCTTCAAAGCAACCAGCCGCCTCGCCGCCAAAACTATCGATCTGCAGAAGCACCGCCTTGACGCCAGGATTTGCCGCTGCCGCTGAAACCGCGCCCACAATATCGCCGTAACTGCTCAACCCCGAAAAGGCGTCCATTGCCGTTTTACGCCGTACCAGCGACCCGATAACCGGGATCACGGCGATGCCGCCTGCAATCGTCGGCTCGCCGGGATCACGCTGGTCGGCGGGGTCGGTTTGATCAGGATCGCCGGCGAGACGCCGCATGAATGCCGGCACGACGCCATCGAGCTTCCTGGCATCCATCAGCAGCGGCGCGTCGAACAACCGACCTGCGAGGTGTGGAAGATCGCGCATCAGCCGTGCCTTGCCGCCGCCCGGGCGAAGCTTCTGGCCCATTGAGCCGAAGACTTTGCCGCCGCGGCCCGCTTCGGGTCGGTTTCGCCGTGCGCGCCCAGATGGTGGCTATAGATTTCGCCAATCTTGGCGTCGGCCGCGGCGCGCTCGTCGATCAGTTCTCGGCGCACTGTGGAGAGTCGCGTGCCGGCAAGGATATAGCCAACGGCGCGGGCCGGCGTACCGGCCAGTTGGCACACATCGGCAATTTGAGCCAATTCGGCCCGAATATCTTGACTGGCTTCGGCCGCCGTCGTGACTGTCATTTCCACCTCGCCGATCACTGGTGGAACTTCAATTACGCGGAAAAGTTGGCCCTTTCCATACCGCGAGGGCCAACTATTTTTCGAAGTTGGCGACTGCTCAGCAGCCGGTCACTACATCGCAGTATTTCCCAGAGCATCGCGGCCCGACTGCCAGCCGAATGCGGACATTCGGTACAGCGCTGTGCCTGCCGCCAACCGCCGGCACGATATCGGGTCATCGCCTCGCCGATCATCGCCGCCTGCCGCGATATCGAGACCTGACCGAATTCTGCCGCTGCGAACTGGCGCAATAACAAATCGCGGCGCGAGCGCCGCTCCGCCCGGTCGGTGGCATCGTCCCGCAGCCGCGTCGCCAGTTCCCGCACCGCCGGGTCCGGGTGCGCCCCGAGCAGCGAGACCGCGATGTCGAGCGGGTCGAGCAGCGGATCAGGCATCCGGCGACCCTCGCTCGGGCATTTTAAGGTGGAAACTTTCCACCTTTTTCTGCGATTCGGCCCTCTCCCGCGGCCGAGCGGCAACACCGGCAACCCCTGTTGTCACCAAAATGCCACGCCGTTGCCAGCCTCGGTTTCCACCATTATCCCGCCACATCAATGGCTTAAGTATCATTCTGTCGAAATAAATGCGATTTCGCGGCCCAGACACTAGCGGGGTCGCGCGCTTCGCCGACCCGTATCGGTTTGGCTCGCAGAAAGGACCCGCCGCGGTCAGGAGCGCCGGCAGTCGGCCGCGCGGCGGATGGTGGCGATGGTGGTGGTGGTGGAGATGGTGGAGATGGTGGAGTTCTTTCAGCCCCTTTTTAATAACTGTCACCTGACAGTTTCCCACGTGCGTATGAAACAATCCCACCATCTCCACCATCGCCACCATTGCGGGTGCTCGCACAGTCACGACTGCACGACCTTCCACCGCGCTACGCCGCCATGATCGCCGGTCATGTCTTGCTCAATCCGCAGACCAGCAACGATGCGGTTCTTGGTTCTGGCCAGCCACTTACCAAGTCGTAAGCTACTAATCGCGCCGCGGTCGCCGGCGACAACAAGCAAAGCCTCACGAAAGTCTGCGTTAACCATCACTGGCAAGCCCATGTCGTAAGCGCTGCCGCCGCTGGTTTGCGTAGCGTATTCAATGACGCGTTTCACACTCACGCTGTTCTCGCCGATCACTGCATGCCACTGCGCCAGCACCTCCGCGAGCGCTTGTGTTTTCGGGTCTTGCAGACGAGCGCGTGCCATTGTCTCGCAAGGATCGCTTTCGCCAAGCCAGATCAGCGCGTCTCGTACTGTGCGCGA
>DATAUE010000015.1:0-2175 GCA_036268425.1 Allostellaceae bacterium | reverse complement strand
GTGCTCGTCGGCGCCGATGGCATCCACTCCGTCGTGCGTCGCCATTTCCATCCGAAGCAGGGTCGTCCGAAATGGCAGGGCCTGATGCTCTGGCGCGGGGCAGCGGAATGGCCGAAGTTCCTGACGGGCGGGTCGATGTATATAGCGGGCGGCATGAGCGCGAAGATCGCGCTCTATCCGATCGCGCCGGGGTCGGCCCCTGACAAACGCCTCACCAACTGGGCGATCGTCTCGCGCATTGCCGACGGCGAAATCACGCCTGCGCCAGCCGATTCCTGGTCGCGAATGGGACGCATGGACGAGGTGATCCCTTATGCAAGGCGCTTCAACGTTCCGTGCGTCGACGTCGAGGCGCTGGTGCGCTCGACTTCTGTCTGCTGGGAGTATCCGATGTGCGACCGCGACCCGCTGCCGCATTGGAGCTATGGCCGCGTCACGCTGCTCGGCGACGCCGCGCATCCGATGTACCCGGTCGGCTCGAACGGCGCCGCTCAGGCGATCCTTGACGCGCGCTCTCTCGCCGACTGGCTTCGGAAGGCCGATCACCCGATGCAAGCGTTGCACGAATACGAACGCGACCGGCTGCCGAAGACCGCGGAGATCGTGCGCCTCAATCGCAAAGGCGGGCCTGAGCGCGTGATTGATGAAGTCGAGAAGCTCGCCCCCGCGGGCTTCGAATCCGTCGAGCGCGTGCTCAGCCATTCCGAGCGGGAGGCGATCGTCAAGGGCTACGCCAGCACAGCCGGCTTTACACAGAGCCAGGTCAACAAGTGAAGCCGTCTCGCCCTTTCACACCCAACTGTACGCATCATCCGACCAGTACAGAATATGGAAAATGCGTTGTACCGTCCGTGTTGGCGCCAGCCTTCCACTCTTATTATGAGCGTTGAGGAAATGTGCGCCGATGGAACGACCAACTGAGGGATGGGGCAGCGGACTCGTAGGCGTCGTCATCTTCAGCGGATCGCTGCCGGCGACTCGCGTCGCTGTCGCACATTTCTCGCCAATGTTCCTGACATCCGCGCGCGCGGCGATCGCCGCGTTGGTGGGCGCGGTTTTTCTCTTCGCCCTCCGCCAGACCCGCCCGGCCCGTAATGATGCTTTGTCGCTGGTTATCGTGGCGATCGGAGTCGTCGTGGGTTTCCCGTTGCTGACAGCGTTCGCACTTCAGCACATCACGGCGGCGCATTCGATCGTTTTCATTGGCCTGTTGCCGCTCGCAACCGCGATCTTCGGCGTCTTGCGCGGCGGCGAACGACCCAAGCGCGCCTTCTGGCTATTCTCGCTCCTGGGCGCGGCGACCGTCGCGGGCTTTGCCCTTTCGCGAAGCGAGGGCGGATCGGTTGAAGGCGATCTTTTGATGAGCGCCGCCATTCTGCTCTGCGGGCTTGGCTATGCCGAAGGCGCGACGCTTTCGCGCCGGCTCGGCGGTTGGCAGGTCATCTCCTGGGCGCTGTTACTGTCGTTTCCGCTGATGGCTGCAATCACCCTGTTCACCCTGCCTGCTAGCTGGATCGGCATTGGCGCACCTGCATGGATCAGCCTTGGCTACGTTTCGATCTTCAGCATGCTGATCGGGTTCGTCTTCTGGTATCGCGGCCTTGCTCTGGGAGGCATAGCCAGCGTGGGTCAGCTGCAACTCCTACAGCCCTTCTTCGGCCTGATTTTGGCTGCCGCGCTCCTCCATGAACCGATCGCCTGGACCATGATCGCGGCCACAGCCGTTGTTGTGCTGTGCGTCGTCGGGGCCAAACGCTTTGCCTGACTTCCTATGCCACTTTCCCACCGATCAGCCAGGAGCTCTCAGCTGGAAGCGCTGGATCTTGCCCGTCTGCGTTTTCGGCAGGGCCTCCACGAAGCGCACCTCGCGCGGATATTTGTAAGGAGCGATGCTCGCCTTGACGTGGTTTTGCAGCCGCATCGCAGTGGCTTCGTCCGGGGGAACACCCGGCTTCAGCACGACGAAGGCGGCGACGATCTGCCCCCGCTCCTCGTCGGGGAGACCGATGACCGCGCATTCGCTGACGCATTCGTGCGTAAGCAGCGCCGTCTCGACCTCGGGGCCGGCGATGTTGTAGCCGGAAGAGATGATCATGTCGTCGTTGCGCGCGGCGAAACGAAAGTATCCGTCCTCATCCTGACTGAACGCGTCGCCGGTCACGTTCCATCCGTTCT
>DATAUE010000014.1:0-1593 GCA_036268425.1 Allostellaceae bacterium | reverse complement strand
TGGGCTCGCCCGGCGGAGTCTCCGGCACATAATTCGACACGGGAGGCGATAACGGCTTTGCCGTTCGCGTCGATGCGGTCGTGGTTTTTGCGGGCGTGGTGCGCAGCTTGGGTGTCGTGACCGCGGGTTTCACCGGCTTTGACGCGGGTGCCGCATCGGAAGCGGCCGTCGGCGTGGACGGCGGCGTCGCATCCGCCGGCTGATCGGCCGGCTGCGCCAGGGCGGCTGTCGCGCACAGCATCGCGGCCGAAAGCATTACGCCGGCGCGGATCATTTGCTGGTGCTCCCACCGCCCATCACGGCGCGGCCGATGAGCCCCATGAGATCCACCGAGCCTTGCGTGTTCGTCAGTTCGCCGCCCGCCTTGATGTTCTTGTCGCTGCCGCCCGGCTGGATCGCCACATAGGAACTGCCCAGCAGTCCCGAGGACGTGATCTTCACTGCCGAGTCGTCGGGAATCTGCACGTCGTTTTTGACCGAGAGATGCGCGATGGCCATGTAGGTCTTGGGATCGAGCGTGATGTCGGCAACCGTTCCGATCTTGATGCCATGCAGGCGCACATCCGTGCCGCTTGAGATTCCATCCGCGCTGGAAAACCGCGCGGTGATGTCATAGCCCGACACGCTGCCCGAGCCTGTCGTCGTGTAGGCGAAGAACAGGAACCCCGCCGCGACGGCGACGACGATGGCGCCAATCAATGTTTCGACCGTGTTGTTCTGCATCACTCTGGCTTCCACGCCTGATAATCTCCCGTCGCCGGCGGACGCACGCCCGTCTCGGCGAGGCTTCCCTGCGGACGATACGCGCCATCGGTGCCCGACATGTTCACGCGATGCGCGCGCTCCCACGGTTTCGCCGGCAGCGGCGTCTTCGTCGGCGGATTCTTGAACGTGTGATGCAGCCAGCCATGCCAGTCCGGCGGCACGCGGCTCGCTTCCACGGTGCCGTTGTAGATCACCCAGCGGCGGCCGCGCTTGCTCTGATAGTAGCGGTTGCCGAACTGATCGGTGCCGACGGCCTCGCCCGAAAACCAGGTCGTGAAGAGGGTGCCGAGCGTGGCGCCTCGCCACCAGATGAAAATCGCGCGCAAGAGTGACATCGACCGTCCGAAAGCGGAATCGCCCGCGCAATATATGAGGCTTGCGCCGCCTGCGCCACGCAGCCCAGAGCCGCAGGCGCATCAAATGCTTGGAGGCTTATCCACAGCGCCTGTGGAGCAACGCGCCGCAAAAATATTTTGCGACACCCTGCTTAACCGCTTGACTGCCGCATGGTGGAGCCGATTTTCGCACCTGCGAGGAGCCCCAACATGTAGTGGGTAACCCTCTGTTTACCACTTTTGACTTGCACCCCTCGCCGGCTGGTGCCCATAGTTAGCCCCTGTCGCTCACCGCGACACAAAATCTGGGACGCACCATTTCAGGCCGTCCGGGGCAGCCAAAGCGCGAAAGCGCCCCCGGCGATCGGAGAATTGTCCCCGAAAAAGCGTGGCGGTGAGGGCAAGGGGCCAAAACAGACCGCCGGGGAAGATAGAGCAATGCGTATTCGTCGTCAGTTCACTGTCGAAGGTAAGTCCGCCTACGAAGGCATCG
>DATAUE010000013.1:0-131590 GCA_036268425.1 Allostellaceae bacterium | reverse complement strand
CTCAGCGGCGAGGCCGGCCGGGACGCTGCGCTTCGCTGGGGCTCCGCGCCCCGGCCTCTTGCCACCCACGAAACAGAAGGTTCCAATCAACCCAGGACTCTCGTTCCGACTGGATGAAAAACGGGGGTCACGTCAGGTGGCACCCAGTGATCAAATGCGTTTTGGTTACAGCGATGATGATCTCCGGAGCTCAAGCAGCTTTGGCAGCAGTGAGTTCTCCACCGCCGCAGCCAGCAATGTGGACCTTACCGAAAGGAACGGTCCTTCTTTTCGATCAAACACCGAGTCCGGTGCCCCCAAGCTGGAAGCCTTGCGGATACACTGTCGACGCGCATGGAGAACATGGAGATGCACCGAAATTAACCTGCTTACACAAAGTGGAGTAAACAGGCCGCATCCGTTAGCCCATTACCCAATCTTCAGCGTCAAACAATGCAGTGAGGTTAATGCATTGAACGCTCAAATCACGGCAGACGCCAGGAATCTTGCGCAAGCTATCTGGCCCGGTTTCTTCTGTCACCACCGTGAGGCGATGCACCTCGGCGGTCGCAATAACGAATGGATCAGCAGCGAATTTTTCTTTCCCCTGCATGACCAGGCCGGTGTACGTATTAACGATATAGTCAACCCGCAACTGGATAGCTGCCTCAGGTACGAAGAACATATCCGGTCGATCTTTCAGCCAAGCATGCAACTCCGGCGACCGGCGGCTGCACTCATCAAGCACCATGACCGATGAAAAGAGCCGTCCTGCGGCGATCATTTCGTCCAGTTGCGTCCACAAACGCGGAAAGCGGTTCGGCTTATACCGTTCATACCAGGCGGCGATCAGAGCGCTTGTGTCTATGCAGTAGCTCGGCACGCGCTATCCTTTGATGCCAAAGGTTGCGCGCTCCATATCGGGAACAAGCCGGACCTGCATGTTAAAGTAGTTGGCGACATCCCGCAGCGTGAGCCGCCGCTCGTGATAGCCTTGAAAGATCAAGCGGGCGAAGGTGCGGCCAAGTTGGCTTAGTACCTGGATGGGATATTCTGGACCACCCGTGCTCTTCTTATCGGCAAGTTCGGCATATTGCTCAAGGAAACCGGCGCGCTTGCGCTCGTAGAAAGCTTGTGTAGTTTTGCCGAGCGTCAGCAGTCGACGAAGAATCGCTTCGCGGCTTACGCCAAAGCGTAGCGCCAGCACTTCCAGCTCGTCGTCTTCCCACGTTTTGACTGCGCCTTTCTGAGCGACCAAGGGCTCGCTCAAAAGCCACTCGCGCGGCATCAGTGTTGCCGCGGCCACGGCATTGCAGAAGCGCTCGATGGCTGGATTGGGCGCGCCATCCTCATCGCCGCCCGTGCCGCTGACACCGCTTCGGTGAATGGCGAGATGGCAGAACTCATGCAGAAGCGTGAAGATGCGGCCGCCGGTGCGATCCTGACCATTGATCAGAATCACGGGTAATTCTTGCTCGGCAATGGCTGCGCCACGCATCTCGGCCAGCGGTAGGCGGGGGATCAGGAAGACCAGTACGTCTCTCGCTTCTATCGCCTGTCGCCATCCATCAAAGGCCCGCCGTTTCCATTGTTGCGCGACATCGGTGACGCCGAGATAGGCTCGCACCTCTTGAGCGAATGCCTCGGCATCGCGGTGCGTATCTGCGGTCAGGGTGAAAGGAGCGGTTGCCTCGTTCAGTTCAGTACGCAATTCGAGTGCAAGTTCTCGCCGCTCCCGCGCTTGGCGGATCACGAATGTAAGCCGAGGAGAGAAGCCACCCTCGACACCAATGAGGTGCCGGAAATCCTGGATGGGAGCCCAGCCAGTCGGCTTCTCTTTCAGGTAGAAAAGGCTAACGGGGCGCCGGTACTCGCGCGCCGTCTTCATCAGCTGCGCGAAGGTCAGCTGCGCCTCTCCCGTTTCACAGGCAGTCAGCTTTTCGGTGGAGATCCCAATCTTATGCGCCGCCGCCTCGATGGACAGGCGCGCGCTCTCCCGTGCCCATACGAGCATCTCGGGATTGATCAGAGCAGGAACACTTTTTGCCATTACAGGACCATTCATTGCGCCGCCAAGCGCTGCTGACTATCAGGCTACGCCAGCAGCACCATCGCCGCTAGTTCTGCGCTGTTTGCGAGACGCGCCAGATCACTTCACTAATAATATATGGAAATAAGGTAAATATTCCAGGTAACCGCGCTTGGATAATTAGTAATTATCGAATCATAGAACAATGCCACAGCACGAACGGTGCGCTCCACTTAAACTATTCGGATGCACAAAAAAGAAAACACCATGCACTCGGTTGACGCGCGCCTTGATGATGCAATGGAGTTTTCGCAGCCGTACTACCCCGACCGCAAACTAACCTCTGAGAACGCGAGGGAGATAACAGATATCCTTGACGGATTTTTCAAGCTCTTGATCGAATGGGATCGGGCAAAAAGAGCTGCGAACGGCAAAGACCCCAAACACGATTTGAACTGAGAAATCCCTGTAATTTCAAAGTGCGAGATCACCATGGCATCGCGGCGATTTTCTATCTGATTGATAACAAATGAGAAAATTAGTGGCGACCCTTCGCAGAAGCGTTTCGAACCCTGTGCATCGCGCCGACTCCCGAATTGCGTAGGCTTTTCGAGGAATTGCGCCGGCACAGGGGGCTTGCGCCGCAAAGCGTCGGTTGCTGACGACGCTAATACTAAATTACGGCGTTTGCACCGTACGAGGACGCTGATTCGGCGGCTGTCTGCCGATTCGTGCTCGAGAGACCGCAGCAAGGGCTGTCGCGCTCTATTGGTGACGACTCAGGCAAACCGAACCGCGACTGTTTCCAGCCACTGGAAGCGTCGATCCCGCTCAAGATGCGGAGCGACCGCTTTAATATCGTCAAGCGCGGAGGCCAGGTTAGGCATCCCTACGCTCTCTTTACGGAATCGAAGTAGCGCCCAAAGCAGATCGAGGGTCTCGGCAGGAAAATATCTGGCGACGTCGTCGTTGTAGAGAAAAAAGAGATCAGCTGACCCTTCAAGTGAAGTCGTCAAGTATGGCCTGAAAACTTCGAGCGCCTCGGGAAAGCGGTCGGCGGTATGGGCGCAACAGTCCGCAAGGTGGATCGTAATGCGCCACTGTTTAAACTTGCGCTCTTGGGGCCAAACCGCCTCAAAGAGGGGCCGTATACCTTTGGACCAAGCTTCGGCCGGCCCAGGCTCATTGGCCCGCTTCTGCCAGATTGCCAACAATTGCGCCGCGGCGACACGGATGTTTTCGCCGCACAGCTTTAGGGCGCGGGCGGTATCACTGTCTTCGAACCCCGCGTCGACTGGCTCTTCGGCGATCCGAGGCCAAAGGCGTGGCAAAAGGACTTTCGCCGCAGCATTCTGGGCGTGCGCGCTAACGGCGGTACTTTCGACTACCCCTCGTATCAGCTCCGATTTTAGGACCTTGGTCGCTACCGCCCCGAGTTGCGCCCATTCCAGAATGACGGCGCGCAGAATCGCACCGTGCCGGTTGTCTTCCCGGAGCCGAGGAAGGAATTCACGACGAACAAACGGTTCGTCGACGTTGACCAGAAAACCGACCGATCGAGCGCACGCTCCCCGCGCCATATGCCCGGCCTGGCTGTCATCCCGCATAATCGTTCGCAGGCGCCTCATGCTGACACGAGTGACGCGGCGCTCCCGGTGCTCCACCTCAATGGTCAGGAGAAGATCTTCGGCAAGTTTGCCGGGCGAAGAATTGACGACGCGATCGTAGAACCGATCGTCTGTCGGTTCGTCGTCTTGGCGTTGATCGCTTGCGGTAATTTGCCAAAGCCGATCCCACCAAACTCTGCGCACACGCGCTGGCACCGCAGCATGAGGGTTGAAAAGATTGACTAGGGATGCTGCGAAGCCTTGCAGCGCATCCTCTGGCGCTCGTTCGAGCGCGTGAAAAATGGACCCAATGAGCCGGCTCCTTGCTCTCGCTTGATCCTGCGGTGCAGGAACTGGAAAAGCGACGGCGTTAGCGAGGTCGCGCCAGAGATCAATGTCTTCGCGCCGGAAACCGTGCCGGGTGAGCGCCTCAAATGCTGCGGGTGGGTTGGCTCGGCAGTATGCGCTCCATCCCGCCTCAGCATTGATGTCGCGGCTTTGCCTCAACTCATGCGCCACGTTCAACACTTCCTCGGGAGCCGCCTCAAGCAACGGAGCCGGATCCCCGACCACACTGAAAACACCGCTCGAATAGGAAGCAAAAAGGTCGGTCTCCTCGATATTGCGCTGCAAATGGGGCGTTCGGAGGTGGATTTGATCGAGCAATTCGCGACCATGTGGAGTGAGGACGCCCGCAGTTTGGAGCGCGAGAAGCCGAAGCCACATGGCATGGTCACGAGCGTATGGGCGCCAATCCATTCCATCCCGTGACGGAAGGTCCTCGAATAGCAACGGACCTTCACGCTCAATGCGCTCGATGAGCGGCTCGACTTGCGCAGGCGCGGCATCGGCGAGGCGTTCCTGCATGACCAAAACGATTTCTCTTCTGTGAGCCCAGAAGTCTTCCGACGAGAGCGATGAAAGGGCCGTGAGGACCTCGCCAAGCTGGAAAAGCTGTTCATTACGTAGGGCGTGCAGCCACATGCGCGGGCCGAGACGACTGGGTAAGTTTCGCCAGTTCTCGGCCATGCTGAGCGCGGCGGCGTGATCCTCAGCCGCGAGCTTCGGCAGGAGCCGGATCAGCAGGTTAACTAGATGAATGACGCCATCGTGATACCGGTTCTGTTCGTGGTCTTCTACAGCAGGCACCGAAGCCTCAAGGGAGTCCCATTCGCCTTCTATCAGCTCAGCATCTTGACCGATGGCCACCGTCGATCTGAGCGCTGCCCCCGCGGCTTCGCAAATCCTTCGAGTATGGCCGGCTGCGCCGAGGGCTTCTGCGACCTGCGCAACTTCATCGATCGACCCAACCGTTAGAGAGGTGCGATAGAAATCTCGTATTTTCTGCTGCGACCCCTCCGCCACCTCACCGGGCCATAGAGGTTCAATCATCAGGTGGGGTGTAAGTGCATCGACGCCCCTGCGGATGTCGAGATCGAGCAGCGCGCTCCGACGCAGCGATTGCCCAACTTCGTGGAGGTTTTCCCTCCCCCGAAGGCGCACACGCTCAATGTTGCTTCGGGTCACCAAGTGCCACGCGCGCCTCCAGAGACCAGGTATCCCTTCTTGCGTATGGAAAAGCCTGCGCTCGATCCCTTCGGGGAGTTCAGCACCAGACGTCGCGCACCACCGTGCGGCCGCGAGCAATCGGCGAATATCTGTCCAGCCGCGGGCGCTCCACTGGGGGATGAACCAAATAGGATCATCCGCTCGCCATAGCTGCTCTCGGCTGAAATGATCAATCCATTCGGCGTCGTCCACACTCGCGAACATGACGTCCCACAGATCGCCCTTGCCTTTGATGAGCCACTTCAGATCCGTCCGATCTTCAGCCGTTGAATTCGCATAAGGTCTTGATAGGATCTCTTGGGTACGTTGCCGACGAACTGGCTTGGGTCGTTCCACCAGCGCCGCCAACTCCGCAAGGTCTTGCCACAGCGCGCTGTGGGGCAAACCATCAGTCCGGCGTCGGTAGGGGATCGTCTCTACTGCGATCAGCGACCAACGCTCAGCTGCCTCGACGAGCCTATCACCATCGACTGCGTCGAGAGCGTAAACCGGCTTGAGATCAGTGAAGCGATCGCGATCAGCCTGGACCACGTTCAAAAAGTAACGAACGGGCGCGTCGCTGGCGCGATAACCAACGAGGACCAACGTTTTGCAACGCGCGAGATCGAATAGGAACCTCGAAGCCCAGCCAGAACGCATATAGGCGTCGCCGTACTCGGCGCTGGTCAGCACGACCGGAGTTCGGGCGAGGCCAAGCTCGCGATCGGCCAGACGACCATGAAGATGAATGATTCCTCCGAATTGTTCCGACCCGGGCGCCGGAAGGGATTGGCCTGCGATGCTTACGAACTGGGCAGCTTCAGGTCCGCGCTCTTCGGCTATGGCGCGCTCAAATAGCGTGTCGAAGTTGGTCGTGACGATGCTGTAACGATTATCCAGGTCGCGAGAGAGCCGCAGTAGCGTGTGATGGTTCGAGAGGTCGGGGTTTGGCGGCGGACGCAAAATAATCTCAACCGCCTCATACATTTTTTGTTCGTGCACAATCCGGCGAGCGAGGCTGCCGAGAACCTCTTCGTAGCGAGCGCCCTCAAATGCGGCCTTCTCCCCCGAGTCCGAATCCACCCGAAGATGCTGATAGACTCCGTCTACGAGGCCGGCAAATCCTGGCAGTTGCGGGGCGCTCACCCCGGCGCCGCAGACGAACACGACGTCGCCCGCGAGCAGCGCGTCTAGCAATTCCGCTGGGAAGTCTGGACCGTCGTCGGAAAAGCGCATACAGCTCGAGCCTTGATCCGACCGTGAGCGTCAATAGCTACCTAAATCGCCCTCTGCTTCAGCCGGAAGCAGCGCGTATTCATGCGAGCATAGCAAACTGACCATATTGCATCAGCTCCCCGGAAATCGGGAATGTCGCCTTTGGGGCATTTCGGTACGCTTACGGGTCGCGCCTGATAGGCAGCCCCACACTGACAGCGGCCATGCGATCTTTCCTACACCGAAATTCTTGCATCGGAGATGCTACGCGAGGTTTGACGACAACGACACTTCAGGAACTACGCTGACCGACGAATTGATCGGCTTCATGTGCCGGCCCCACCGAAAATTGGTAAAGGGGCACCAGCCATCGCTCTGGTCCCATCTATGTCGATTTCTTCATGGATGACAGGCATTCATCCAATGTCCATCCGGGAAAGAGTTGTTCTACCGGCGCTAAAGTACAGCTAGCGGATCCGCCGATGATTTTAAAGTTTGATGCCCTCATTCCTGTCCAGAAAAGTGCTAAATCCTTATCCGCGGTACACAACTGGATTGGTGCTTGTGGAAACAACGCAAAAACATGAACAAGCATCTCTAGTGCGAGTAAATCGGCAAGTGCATTGTACGCATTGCCAGCGCTGTACGAGGGCTTGAGATTTAGAAGCGTCTTTGCGGGACTCTGTCCATTCGGTACGGCAATAGTGCTCAATGAAGCCAGAACAACGAACGAGCCCAGCGGTACGCCACATTCGGATGCGGCAGCCAGGACCTCAGCCCATCGTGCTTGCATGAGTTTTCGACTAACAGGTGCGGCAAGACTCGGAGCAATCTGCATTAGAAAGCGAGATTTTCGTGCAAAGCCAGCGCGATAATCATCGATCAGCCCCAGCATGCCTCGCAAGCTTTCTGCGCTTGCCATGATTTCAGCAGCGGGAAGTGCTGCTTTTAGTTTTTTTGCAGCCTCTAGTAGTTGGGCATATGCCAGCGTGGGTGTGGGAAGCCCTCTCGCGTTTCCCTCCATGGCAAAAAGCATCGGATTAATTCGCACGGCTTGCCCTGCAAACAAATCTAGAAAGTCCTCTTCTTGCTGGACAGCTTCGCCACGTCGAAACCTTCCGCAGATTTTACTCACGATATTTCGATCGAGCACAATAACTGTGCGCCGGTGTAAAGCCCCGAGCCAAGACGGTAACCAGCCGCCTCTGACTAGACCGATGGCGCTCGCCGTAAACCTTGTCTGAAGAGGGGATGCTTTGATGTTATACAGTTCTTCGCTATTGATTGCCTCCGTAGAAGCCAAAATCTTTGCACCTTCCCACTCAATGGGGATCGTGATCGGCTTGTGAAGCGCCGCTTGGCTTAGAGCCTCATAATCGAGAGGCCGAATCGTCGAGCAGGTAAAGTCAATAACACTCCCCGAGCGGTCATCCTCATCGGGAATTTTGCAATATCGGAATGTCGCAATGCTATCGGGTATCGTTCCAGAATCACACATGGTAATTCCTTTAAATCACCCATACCCAATGCGCAACAGCAGCCATTCACCGGTGGGGCTGCCCTCGGCTTCTTCCCAGTATCCCAGTGACCCGCTGCGGCGATACCGTGTTATTTCTCTTCGTCATCGTTATGGCTGGAGAGTTGATCGCGCAGCCGCTCGCGTGTCACCTGATCCTTACCGTCGCGCCTCTGCCGCTCGACATTGCGACCTTGGGCGGCGGCCTGATCGAGCACGTAATCGGCGGATTGGATCAGACCGGCAATCTCCAGCTCGCGCAGAAAATCTCCGGTGCTGATAAGGCTTACGCGCTGGTCGACCACAGCGCGGCGGCGCTCGATATCGGTGTCCTCGAATAATAGCAGCGCCTCTGCTGCCGTATCCGCGCGGAGAAACCTTTCCAGCGCTTCCAGCGCCGCTTGCTCGCCAAGCCCACGAATGGTGCGGCCTTCTTCCAGACGGCGCTGCTGGTCGATGCCGATATCGGTCGGCACGATCTGCACGAGGTCGAGATGCGCGTTGATCCATTCAACGATCTGCTCGGCGCCCGGCGCGCCGTGCACGCGCGTGGCTTCGATATAAATTGCATCGGGAATGCGCACCGGCAGGCCGGGGCGCAGCAGTGCATCCAACGCGTCAGCCAGCGCCAGTGTGAATAGCGGCGAGGTATCCGTAACGATAAGGCTAAATGGCTTTTTCACTTACGGGCCTGAAGCGCCTCACGGATAACGGCGCGGCCACGGCGGCGTGCTTCGGCATTCGGCCCCGACATCGGCGCGATCGGAGGCCGCAGCCCGAGATTGCCGAGTGCGGCGAGCACCTGGAGGTAATTATCGAACCCCCGCTCACGCAAGGCGTGCCAGCTGAGCTCCCCAGCGGCGTATTGCCGGATCAGTATCTCTTTTTCGGATTGGATGGCCGCTTTCATGTCGTCGGGCATTTCGATCTCCAAGAATGCGACCATAGCACAAATAGGCTAAATATTTCAATAATTTGCTGAATTAGTGGGTTTTCAACATTCATTTTGTACCCTTGCTGCATATTACATACACATATGGACTACGATTCATTCCTTCCTGGCGATACTGGCAGCCGCGAAAATTCCGCGCCTGCGGCGGCTATCGCCGCCGCACCGCTTCTGCTAGCAGAAGCGGCCTTCTCTTTAACAGACATTGCTGAGCATGACCCGGCAGGCGGCATGGCCGTCGATCATGGCGCCGTGCTGGAGCGCGTGACTTCGCTGGCCGCCGGTTTCGATGGTGAGGCGGCTTCGGGTGTATCGCGAGCGCTGCTTCAGGTTCCGGCGGATTTGCACCAACCCTTGCTGGGTATCTTTCGCGATGCCATGGACCACGTGAGCAGCCGGAAGAACATACCGGCTGATCCCGAACTCCATGCCGCCTTGGTCGACGCGATCATTCAGTGTCTTGAGCCCGCCAAGCTCTGCGGCATCGTGCAGGCCGAGCCTGGCCCCATCCGCCTGATGGTGAATTTGATCGACTTCACGCTCGATATCTTTGCCGCCATGCAGTTCATGCGCACTCTCTGGCAATTGCGCGGCTTCGAGGACGTCGACCTCTACAGCTTCTGGCAACCCGCCCAGAAATGGGTACTGGACCGTGCCGCCAACGATATCGGCCGTCATCGCTTCTGGCGGCCTACCGTGCTGGAAATGATCATCGGTTATTACCGTCCGCAAATCCCGGACCGGCTCTCGGTGCGGTATCCGGAAGGCCGGGCGCCGCGCGCGACATGGCAGCTGGATCGCTCGGCATTCGGCACCACCGCGAAGATCGGCCCGCAAAGGACGCCGCTGTTCCTGTTGCCTCGGCTGAGCACCTGCCCATGCCTGCCCGAAAAGAACTACACGCCGGATGGCGAATTCATGTCGAAAAGCGCAAACGAGGTTGCCACCATCTGGTACCGCAACGGCCTGATCCACCGTGATCCGAAAGAAGGCCCGGCATTTCATTCGGTCGAGCCTCACCGGGAAGTCACCAAGTACATGGTAGACGGCCAGTTGCATCGCGATCCCGGAGACGGACCGGCGTGGATCGATACGAACCGCGATGGGTTGCACATCGAAGAATTTTATTGGGACGGGCAGATCCACCGGCCTGCCGAACAGGGACCAGCCATACGACACTGCAATCGCAGCGGCGAGACCGTGATCGAAATCTATGCCGAGCATGGTCAGCGCCATCGGGTCGGCGCTCCCGCTTATCTCCGTATCGATACCGATGGCACGCGCATGGAAGCTTGGTATCTTCACGGCAAGTTTCACCGCGATCCGAAAGTCGGTCCCGCTAATGTGCAGGAAGGCCCGGCCGGCAGCTTTATCGCATACGCGCTCGATGGCGAACCTCACCGGGACTTCCGCGACGGCCCGGCAATCATCGACGCCAACTACGAAGAGAAGGGAATTCTCTCCGTTGAATATTACGCTCACGGCAAATGCCACCGCCCGTCGGACGAAGGCCCCGCCGTTTTTCGCACCGACAAGAATGGCCATATCGTTCAGGAATCCTATCACGAGCACGGCAACTGCCACCGCGATCCCGCCATGGGACCGGCATGGGCCGGTATCGAGGACGGCGAGCGGATCGAAGCATACAGGGTTCACGGTGCGCTTCATCGGCCCGAGCACGAAGGGCCCGCCGAACCAGGTCCGACCCTGAAACGGGCCGTGTTACCCGCCAGCTCTACTACCTCGATGGCAAAGCCCACCGGATCGATGGTCCTGCTTATATTGAATATCATGCCGACGGGTCGCTCTTCATGGAGAGTTGGTATCGCCATGATTTGTGCCATCGCGATCCGCTGGAGGGCCCCGCTTCGATCTTGAACAGCGAATTTTCGGGCGAGACATGCGAAGAATACTTCGTCGACGGTGTGCCGCATCGAAACCCCAAGCACGGCCCGGCCTGCTCAACCCGAAACCGCGACGGTGTCATCATCACGGAAGGCTATTTGGTGGAAGGGAAACGGCACCGCTAACGGCCCCGCAGTCCTCTACCGCGATGCCGCCACCGGTGAGATTGAGCGTTGTGAATTTTGGCTCAATGGTGACCCCGTCAAAGCGCTGCCATCGGAGGACACGCCGTGACGACCGCCAACACGCTTCAAGCTCAGCCAATGGCGATGCAGCCGTCCCGCGCTCCCGATGGCCCGCAAGGCATTTCAGTGGTCCGCTACAAGGAAGAGGGCGAGTGGGTGGATCTGCATCAGCATCTTCCAAACCTGCCGACCAGTTTTTTTCATGATGCGTGGGACTTGGTGGCCGACCTCATCTGGGAAGCGGCGCAACAACGGCGCCTGACGATGACGGTGGCCGATTACGACACTTATATCTATCTCACGGTGGCCTGGTTCCATCACGGCGGCTTGTGCGCCGGCCTCTATCACCGCGATGAATGGACCGTCGGCCTTCTGAAGACCTGCGTAAACCGCGTCATGGATCACGGCGATGAGGCGGGGCCGATGCTTTGGTCGATCGTGACGAATCGCTGCGGATCGCCACTTCGGGCAGCACCGCCGCCCTGCGCACCGCCGCTGCCGCCTGAAATTGACGTGGCCGTGCGCGCGCATGTTCTGACGACCTGGTGGCTCCTTGCCGCACGCAAGAACATCCCGTTATCCATCGCAAAGTACGAGGGCAAAGTCGATGGCATCGTCGACGCCCTTCGCATGCACCGCACCGCCCAAAAGCTTCTCGACGGTGATCCAAAAACCACCGCCTTGCTTGAATCCTGGATCAACTTCGATCTCGACAGCCGGGCCATTAAACATGCTGTTCACGCATCCGCGCGGGCGCAGGGCATCCGGGAGAACGATTTCGACTGGCAGGTGCTTTCCCTGTGGATCAATGAAGCCGGCGACCGTTTGCTCGACCGCCGCCGCGATACCGGCGAAGCCTATCGCCGGCCCGATCTCGATGCCGGCATGGCCATTGTCTTCGCAGAATTCGGAATCCCGGCGGTGAATTTGCGCGGTTGGGTGAAAACATGACCGGCGACACGCCTGATCAGAACAAGCCGCCGTTATTGGAGCAGGTACAAGCCGCCGAACTAGTGTCGCGTCAGCTTGATCTGCCGATGCAGTCGGAGGCGGTGCAAAAGCTTGCCGCCCGGCTGGTGACAGCTGCCAACGACAATCCGATATTGCGCGCGGCCGGGCCGGAAGGATTAAAGGCGCTGATCTGGGCGATCACGCCGGAAGACCCCGCCCGCATGAACCCGTCGAAGCAAGCCGAGGCCATGCTGGCGCGCGTCAATGTCACCAGCGGCGACGCCGTTGTTTGGGGCAAGGTGCTGGAAAGTTTTCGCTTTGCGTCGGCGGGCAATGTCAGCCGGGAAGAGGGCGAAAGCCGCCGCGCGGAAGCCTCGCTGGCGGTTCTCGATCTCGGCAAGATCAATGATGGCAATTTCGGCCTCACCGAGTTCAGGGCGAGGGGCCTCAGCTTTGGTACCTTCAGCGAATTGCGCGCGCAGGGATTCAACGCGCAGCAAATCATCGCGGCGGCGGGTCTCACGAAGGAAGATCGACATGAAGGAAAACGCGGTATCATGTAGCAAGCGCCACCACAAGATACGGGAAGGTGGCGCGGAAGTACACTAAATATGCTTCATGACAACCTATACCATTTCAGAACTACACGACAAGCGATCAGAGCTTGCCGGCGAGATAATCCAGACAGAGAAGCGCGTTAAACAGCTTCGCGACGACTTGGCGCACGTCGAGGCGACTATCCGCATTCTGCGGCCAGGAATCGACCTACCGAAGCTGGTGCCGAAGCGCGTCGAGTACCGACCCCGCTATTTCAAGCGTGGCGCTCTCGCGCTGACGATCCGCAACTATATGCGCGAGCATGGCGAGGAGCCGGTCGCCGTTGTCGATATGATGCCGCTGGCGATCGGCGAGCGCACCATCAACCCAGCTGAATATCAGAAGATCGCTATCGGGGTTTACGACGCGCTGCGGCGCATGGAACGCAAGGGGAGCGTCCAGCGGGTCGGCCAGGGGTGGAAAGTTGCGAGGTGGACGCTTGCCGAAACGACCTGAGCGACCGTAATTCAACAGACTGAGCTTGACGCATTCAGCCGAATCGCCATATGAAAAGATTCGGCATTTTGCATAATATTGGCGCGCCACGATGAGCATAGCGGCCATAGATGCGGCCAAAAGAGTATGTGATTTAAGCAGTTGGACTGTAACTAACTTACAGCTTCAAAAGCTATTGTATATAATACATATGGTTTACGCGGGACGCCATAACGGGTCTATACTTATACGAGAGCCATTCGAGGCGTGGGATTATGGACCTGTAATCCCCTCCCTTTATAAAAAGGTTAAGATATTTGGTAATAAGCCAATCTCAGATATTTTTACCTTTGCTAAAGATAGATTGCCGGCAGCGAAAGATGCAATCATAAGAGAGGCGTGCGGCAATTTGCTAAGCATCACGCCCGCCCAATTGGTTTCAATAGCTCATTGGCAAGAGGGAGCGTGGGCAAAAAATTATGCTCCACGGGCGTTTGGTATACAGATACCCCAAAAAGACATTTTTGATGAGTACAATAAAAGAGTAGAATCTGGAAATTTGCGCGGTGCGCCTTATGCCGCCGCAGAATGAATTTAGCTCACTAGCGGAGCAGGCAGAACCTGACAGCAAAGATAAAGAAATAGAATCTCTCCAGGTTCGCGTCCAAACTCTTACAGATGAAAAATACGAAGAAAGATTTATTTGGATAGTAGTTCTGATTATTATTGTAGATATAGGGGTGTTTCCATCGATGAATAACTGGGGCGCTCCGATAGCTATTTTGGTGATAGAGATCATTTTGATGGCGATTTTGGCAAAACGATTAGGTGTAGAAGAAGTCACGATGCTACTTGCCAGAACAATAGATGGTTGGGCTAGAAGACGTGACGCAAAAGGTGATGATAACAATATCGCTTAATTTTTAACTTCTTCCACGCTGCCAATACCCGCAAAAATCAACGCTCGGCTTATTCCGCATGGCGAGCGTCGCGATCCGGTCAACCTGCGCCCCGTTCGGCTCGCGCTTATGATCTTCACGCCACGCCGCCTCTTGTGCGAACCGGAGGAGGTACGGGCCAGCGACGTGATGGTGATGCCCGATTTCGCCACGCCGCAGCCGCGAGAAATAGCTTTCCGCGCCGTTCGTCCAGACCTGTCCCGGCAGCACGTAGGCTTCCTGATGATTGATCCGGTGCAGCGTGTAGCGCGCGTGTAGTTCGTTCCAGCCCGGAGCCTCGTCAGCATACAATTCGGTTTCTCTGGCGACCCTGTTACGAATGAAGCTGAGGGCTGCCGCTTCCGTCTTGAAGACCCCCGGCAGTGTGTTGCCGTTGCGCTCGCGGATCACGACAACGACCTGGCGCTTGCCGGTTTGGCTTTCCGCCTTGCGGCGATCAATCCGGTTTTCCTTCCGGTTGGCAGGCTTCACATAGCCGCCGAAATAGGCCCCGTCGACCTCGGCTCGCTTGCCTTTGCCGCCGATCGGGGTTTGCCGCACTTCGGCCGCCATCGCTTCCCGCATCTTGTGCGCCAGGACGAACGCCGTCTTGTATTGCGTCCCCAGGTCGCGACTGAGGGCCAGCATGGACTTGCCCTTGACCTCGTTGGCGAAGATCGCAATCGCCATCAGGTAAGCCCGCAGGGGCATCTTGTGCGAGGCGAACAGTGTGCCGCTGGTGATGCTGAAATCCTTGCGGCAGGCTTTGCAGCGCCAACGCGGGGCACCGTTCGGCCGGCGCGCCATGTAGACCGTCGCGCAGCCGCAATGCGGGCAGTAGGCGTTGCCGCCGTTGTCCGACCAGCGAAGGCCGATGAAGACCCGCTCCGCATCCTCATCCGACATGCGCGCAACCGACGCTAGCGAGAGCGTCCTTGCGGCTGCGGTGAGGAGGAAATGCTGTGACATCTGCCGTATGCGGTAGGTTTCTGTCGCATAACGTAGCTATCTGATATTGCGCTGTCAATATAAATCTTGCATATTCCGCAGATATCAAATGCGGAGCGCAGACAATGGGATTAACGGAACGGGAAAAGGAATGGGGTGCGAAGGCCAGCCGATTCCTAAAGGCCGAGCTAAAGCGAGCCGGCATCGGATACAAGGAGCTTGCCGAGCGGCTCAACAGGCACGGGCTTGAGGAAACTGAAACGTCGATCACTGGTAAGCTAGCGCGCGGGACATTTGCGGCCAGTTTCTTTCTCGCCTGTTTGGCAGTGTTGGAAATGGAAGGGATAACATTGGGAAAACTTTAGCTCACTCCAACAATAAGGAGGGTGCCATACCCAACGGTAATAAGAGCCAAGGCCCAGAAAATCACCCCGAAACAAATCCAACCAGGCGATATTACGGGTTTATCGGTCGTCTCATAGGCGCCATACGTCAGCACTACACCAAACAAAAAAAGGAGACAGCCGAAGAAAAGATGGCGCGTCGAACGGCGCACGCCACCATCTGGATAGCTATTTTTACTGCAGTCGCAGGGGGGGGGTCGGAATTGCTCAGTGGAGAATACTGAGTAGCACTCTCAACCAAATGCGAGCTGATCAACGATCTTGGATCGACGCCACTGCGGTATTGGCGGATAATGACAGCAAACAGACCAGGAATACCGTTACTGCGCCAGGAACGATAAGTTTGGGCAATAGCTACGGACTGATAATAAATGGCGTACATGCTCAAATAACTATTTCGCTTACCGCAACTAATTTTGGAAAACTTCCCGCCGCTATTTGGGAAAAATTCCATCTGTATCCAATCACAATAGACGGGAACACTAAAATTCATTTTCCTAGTTTCATTCCGCAAGAATGTCGAGAGGATAATATCAGCAGAGATATCCTCAACGGAAATGGTCAAACAATTTTCCCTGGAGCGTCTGTCTCTACAGAGAATCAACTCGTTCATACACACGATGGCGAGTTGCAGTCTCCCATACCTAATAGAGGATTGTTCCTTTTGGTAACCGGCGGCTGCATCGGGTACAATGACGGCATTGACGACAAAGAACATCACACGATAGTCGAATTGATGCTCGCCCATCGTGGTGTTAATGGCGGTTGGGACAATACATTTGTTAGCGGAGACCACGATTACGCCGTCTCTGATTTGCGCGCTACCGCCATAGGCGTGGCCCATAACGCTGATTAGAGCACACATTGCTATAACAATCGCGCCCACGGCGCGTTACTCCCTACATCACCGCATCCCTGCGTCTAAAGCGGGAAGCCTGGTAACGTAGAAGTAATTCCGGCATATTCTGGCGACGAATATTTCCTGGTGGCGTTTGATACATAATACCGGAAATTTGTCCAACGGGGTTGATTCTCGTCTCGGTAATATCGAGTTCGGGTTTGTCTCGATTGAGGGGAAAGGATCACGCAAGCAAAAGCAAAAACGCCAGAGAAGAAATATTTGGTAAGCCTCCGCAAAGTGCTGATGGCGAAGAATTTCATCGACAATCTCTCTGAGGAGACGCGGAAGGGGATGCTTGAAAAAGCTGAACAAGGAATTTGGTCCAGTTCCGCGCCATATGGTTATCGTAACGTCATGGGGCCAGATGGTAAGCGGATCATTGAAGTTGACGAGGATGTTGCCCCCTTAATTTCAAATCTTTTCGAGTGGTACGCTACCGGCGCTCACTCGTTGCAGGAAGTTGCGGCGAAAGCCCGGAGCCGCGGCTTCGTGCATCGGCGCGCGGGAACGCCGATCGCTGTTAGTCAGATACACCTGATCCTCTGCAACCGAATCTATACGGGCGAATTCCTCTGGAAGGGGAAGCGCTACAAAGGTCGGCATCAGCCCCTGGTCTCGCTCGATCTTTTCGAGCGAGTGCAGGCCGTCCTCGACGATCGCGACAAGCGCAAGACCCGTCACTGCGTCCATGAATTTGCGTTCTCGACCCTGCTGACCTGTGGGCATTGCGGCTGCGCGCTCGTCGGCGAAATCAAGAAGAAGCGCTACGTCTACTATCACTGCACTGGTTACCGAGGGAAATGCCCGGAACCCTATGTGCGGGAAGAGGTGCTGGCGGAGAAGTTCTCCGAGCTGCTAGGCCAGCTAAGCTTCGATACCGAAGTGTTGACATGGCTCTCCGAAGGCCTGCGTCAGAGCCACAGCGACGAGCAGGCCGAACATACCGCCGCAATCGCCCGGCTTCAGGGCGAGTGGGATAGGCTCGATGCTCGCCTGCACGCGATGTACGTCGACAAGCTCGACGGCCGCATCGATGGGGCCATGTTTGATAAATTTTCAGCCGAGTGGCGACGGCAGCAAGACCGGTGCCTGGACGACATTGCGCGTCATCAGACGGCGGATCGATCCTACATCGCCGATGGCATCATGCTTCTGGAAATGGCCCGTGATGCGCAGCAGCTATTCCTCGGGCAAGAGCCTATGGCCAAACGTCGGCTGCTAAATTTCGTTGTTTCGAACTGCACTTGGCAGAACGGCCAGCTTACAGCTGCCTTCCATCAACCATTTGATCTGATTGCGGAAACGACCACCCGCGCGCCGGAAAATTTGGTGCGCGAGACGGGATTCGACTTCGAACATACAGTTTGGCGACCCCGGCAGGATTCGAACCTGCGACCACTCGCTTAGAAGGCGAGTGCTCTATCCAGCTGAGCTACGGGGTCAGAACCTTCGATGCTGTCAGGTGCGGATACGGTCGTAGCGGAAATTGTCCGCATAGCTTTTTGTTTTGACGCTGCGCGCCTGCGGCTCGATCAGCGTGTATTCAAGACCGTGCTTGCCGGCAAACGCGATGGCCTCATCGAGTGTGTCGAAGCGCAGTTGTACCTGGTTCAGCGTGTCCTGTGCGCTCGACCAGCCCATCAGCGGGTCGGGATCGCGGCGGCTGCCGGGCTCGTATTCGAGCAGCCACCGGCTTGTCTTGGCACGCCCCGATTGCATAGCCGTCTTGGCCGGGCGGTAGATGCGTGCCAGCGCCATCGCGCGATGCTCTCCAGTTGCCGATTTCCGGTGTGTCGAAACCGGGCCGCCTTGGTCGGGGCGAGAGGATTCGAACCTCCGACATCCTGCTCCCAAAGCAGGTGCGCTACCAGACTGCGCCACGCCCCGAACCAGCGGTGCCGCGGGTTTTACCCGTTCAGCCAGGGTCGCGCAACGGGTCGCGCGCGCTGTTGGGTCATGCCAGCACGATCCGGCAGAGGCAATCGAGCGCCTCGTCGACCAATGCCAGCGGGCGACTGCCGGCCACGGCAGGTGCGTCGAGCAGGGTTATCGCCGGGCGGGGTGAAGGGGCGTTTAAGGCGCTTCGCGCCGTACCCTTCGCGCCCGCTGCGTCGATGTTATTTTTTTCTACCCCGCCAGCAGCATCTGTGTCAGTTCCGCCGGCATGCTCAGCATCGGGTAGTGCCCGGTATCGAGTTCGGCGAATTTGGCGCCGAGTTTTTCGGCGGTGCGCCGCTGATGCGCTTCGCCGGGGTTCGGGGCGCCTTTGCACCAGATCACCTGCGTGCCCGGCCATTGCTGCGACCAGAATGAATCGAGTTTGACGCCCTGGTCGTAGATGCCGATCGGGTGCTGCGTGTAGCGTTCGAGCGCAAAGTCGCGCAGTTTCGGGTCAAGATCGGCGAACAGGCGATTGGCGGCGTCTTCGCGCGACGGGCCGGCGGTGAGGCCGGCCGATGTTGCGGTCGAGCGGGTGACGATGTCGCGGATTTTCTCGCCGGGTAGCAAGGCCAGCGCATCGACAAACACCAGCCGCTTGATCCGATCGCGCGCCAGTTCGGCAACCCGGCACACCACCATGCCGCCGGAACTGGTGCCGGCCAGCACGACATCGCGCAGGTCTTCGTAGAACAGCAGTTGCGCGACTTCGTCGGCCTGGGTTTCGGTGGTGATGCCGGCGCGCACCTGGTCCTTGCGCTCGCCGCAACCGTCGAGGGTCGGCGCGTACACCAGATGCCCGGCGGCGCGCAGCCGTCCCGCCACATCTTTCCAGATCCAGCCGCCCTGGTAGGAACCGTGCACCAAAACATATGTCGTCATCGTCGCGTCCCCTGGTTGGTTTGTCGGGTTACTGCAGGATCAGCCGCACCGTGTCGTCCGGCATGCTCAGCATCGGGAAATGCCCGGTATCAAACTCGGCCCATTGCGCGTTGAGCCGCTCGGCGGTGCGCCGCTGGTGTGCCTCGCCGGGGTTCACCGCGCGGCGGCACCACACCACCGTCGCTTTCCACGGCAGCGACCAGAAACTGTCGAGCTGCATCGGCTGTTCGCGCACCCCGACCGGGTGCGGCGTATAGCGTTCCAGCGCCCAGGCCTTGGTGGGGGGATCGAGTTCGGCGAACAGCCGGTTTTCCGCGTCTTCACGGGTCGGGCCGGCGACCACGCCGGTCACGACCGGCGTTGAGCGCACGACGATGTCACGCAAGGCTTCGCCCGGCAACAGCGCGACGGCGTCGAGAAACACCAGCCGGCTGACCCGGTCACGCATCAATTCGGCGGTGCGGCAGGCCACCATGCCGCCGGAACTGGTGCCGACCAGCACGGCGTCGCGCAAATCCTCATAGAACAGAAACTGGGCGACCTCGTCGGCCTGGGTCAACGCGTTGATCCCGGCGCGAGCCTGCCCCTTGCGCTCGGCGCAGCCGTCGAGCGTTGGCGCGTAAACCAGATGCCCGGCGGCGCGCAGGCGGCTCGCCACCTTCTGCCAGATCCAGCCGCCTTGATAGGTGCCGTGCAGCAACACGAAATTTGTCATGCTCAATTCCCTCCGGTCACATCGATCGTGACGCCGGTGACGAAATCGGCGTCGCTCGACGCCAGAAAGCAGATCACCTTGGCCTGGTCGGGCGCTTCGGCGATGCGCCGCATCGGGGTGCGCTCGATTTCGGCCTGCTGGTCTTCCGGGCTTTGCTGGTTCCAGCGCGGCCGGATGCGCTCGGTCAGCGTCTTGCTGGGGGCGATCGCGTTGATCGTGACGCCGAACGGGCCAAGCTCGAACGCGAGCTTGCGGGTAAAGGCAATGATGCCGCCTTTCGCGGCGGCATAGGCGCTGCTGCTGGAAATGCTCAAGCCGCGGCCCGCGATCGACGACAGATTGACGATCTTGCCGCTCTGCTGCGCTTTCATCACCGGCACCACCGCATGGGTGAACAGAAACGTGCCGCTGAGGTTGAAGTCGATCAGCTTCTGCCAGTCGGCGAAATCGAGTTCCTCGATCGTGCCGCCCGGCTTCGCGACGATCGTGCTGCCGCCGACCGCGTTGACCAGGATGTCGATGCGGCCGAGATCGCGCGCCACCGCCGCCACCAGCGCATCGACCTGCGCCGCATCGAGCGCGTTGCACAGCCGGCCCTGCGCCCGCCCGCCGGCCGCGCCGATCTCGGATACGGTGCGGTCGAGCCGCTCCTGGTTGTTGTCGACAGCGACGACGAGGGCGCCTTCGCGCGCCATGATGTCGGCGGTGGCGCGCCCGATGCCGCTCGCCGCGGCGGTGATCAGGGCGATCTTGTCCTGAAAGCGCATCCTTCCCCCTTTCACGCCCTGACGCGGGCAGGCATGCTGACGCAAGTTTGTGACGAAGACGAGCACGGGAGCGACGCAACATGCAACTCGGGATTCATCTGCCGCATGCCGGCAGCCTTGCCTCGCCTGACCTGATCCGCGGCCACGCGCTGCGCGCCGAGGATATGGGCCTCAGCGATGTCTGGGTCAGCGAGCACATCATCGTGCCGCGGGCCCAGTTTCCCCGCTCGCCGCTGTTCTACGACCCGGTCTTGACCTTGACCTGGGTGGCGGCGGTAACCAGGCGGGTGCGGCTCGGCACCAGCGTGCTGGTGCTCCCGATGCGCCACCCGCTGCCACTCGCCAAGGAATTATCGACCCTGCACAATCTGTCGGGTGGCCGGCTGATCATGGGTGTCGGGGTCGGCTGGCTGGAGCCGGAATTCGCCGCCCTCGGCGTGCCCTTCAACGAGCGCGGCCGCCGCATGGATGAAGGCATCGCCATGATGAAGGCGGTGTGGTCGCAGGACCCGGTATCGTTCGACAGCAAGCACATCGCGTCAAAGATCAAGGATATGACGATGCTGCCGCAGCCGGTCAGCCCGATCCCGATGTGGCACGGCAGCCGCTCCGAGGCGGCGCACAAGCGCACCGTCCGCGTCGGCGACGGCTGGCACGGCAGCCAGGTCTCGCCAGCGCAAGCCAAGGAGGTGGTGGCCCGCCTGCGCCGCGACCGCCCCGAGCCGGAATTCACGATCTCGATTCGCTCGCATTGGAACGGCAAGGATATCGGCATGATGAAGGAACGCGTCGCCGCCTACGCCGACGCCGGCGTCCAGCACATCATGGTCCACCCGCAAGACCGCGAAGTCGACGACTGGAACGAGGTCATCGAAGGCGTCGGCAAGGTCGCGGCGTAGGAGTCCGCCAATCGCAGCAATGCCGGTCCCATTCTCGAAAAGCGGCAAAGCCGCCGATGCCATCCCCTCTTCCCGCCAGCGGGGAGAGGGCAGGGATGAGGGGCCGCCGGCGGTCGGAACACATTGATGCGTGGACCGGATGCGCGATCGACCAACCGCGCCCGGTCACTCAGACGACGCAGCACGCAAGCCGAGATGGTGTTGTGGTTGGCGCTCCGGGACCGCCGGCTCGGCGGGTTCAAATTCGCCCGGCAACAACATATCGATCGCTACTACGTCGATTTCGTCTGCCGCGAACGACGCCTGATCGTCGAGGCCGACGGCAGCCAGCACATCGATAACATCGCCGATAGATATCGCGAAGAGCGTCTACGCGAGCTCGGCTACAAGATTGTCCGGGTCTGGAACAACGATGTTCTGGGCAATCTCGCCGGCGTCCTTGAATTGCTCTTATCGGAACTGGCACCCGCCCCTCACCCTGTCCCTCTCCCCGCGAACGGGGAGAGGGAACGCAGCACCAGCGCCTGTCCCTCCCCTGAATCCACAAAAAGCCGCTAATGCCGCTCTCACCGTGAAAAACGAAGACGTCCAAAATGCCATCTCCCCCTCTCCCCGCAGCGCGTCCGCCGCTGGCACCTCAGCGAGCAACGAGTGTCAAACCGCGGCCCCGCCAGTTCCGATCTCGAAAACAGAACCGCCGCCGATGCCATCTCTCTCTCCCCGCCGTGCGGGAAGAGGGCCGGGGTGAGGGGCCTTTTCCACCGTGCGCACCCTCAGCGGCCAGCGAGTGACACACCGCGGCCCCGCCATTTCCGATCTTGAAAAACAGGACTGCCGCCGATGCCATCTCCTTCTCCCCGCTGGCGGGGAGAGGGCCGGGGTGAGGGGCTGTTTCCGCCGTTGGCACCTCGGCGGAGCACCCTCCAACCGCTATTTTCAATCAAAAGAGGGTAGACCAACGCACGCCGATGGGCGACGACGCGGCCCAATTCCTCGACCGACACGTAGATCAGGACGTTGCCGTCGATGAGGATCACGAAACCTTGTCGTCCTCGATCGCGGCCAGCGATTCCCGTAACGACCGATGTTGTTCCGCCCGCCCTTGAACGACCGAGTGCGGAACGGTTCTTTCGACATTCGGGTAGGCGCCGCTTCCAACTCTAGCAGCCCCAGCGCCTCATCCGCATGCGTCACGACATAGGAACAGCTAGTGTCAATCTTGCGAACGGACGTAACGAAAATTTATGCTATAGTAGCCAGTCGTCCTCGCGTTTGCTCGCCGATATACGGCGTTTTGCATCAATAACCTCGATTTGAGATGCCTTAAGACCTTGGGAAATAACCAGGTCTCGATAGATACGGATATTTGCAAGCTTCTTACCCATCCCACCGACATCCATTACCATGAAAATAGCTGCATCCGTCCCCGCAGCCTCTTTGTAAGTCTCTATTTGCCTCTTATAACCGTGCTCGACTGTTCCAGTAGAACGCTTTACCTCGACGAGAACACGATTGCGATAACCCGTCGAAAATTTGAAATCTACTGGCCCGCCACCTGAATGGGTTTCCGGTGAGATATCGATATTGTTTGCTTTGCAAAAAATATCTGCAACAGCGAAAAATAGAAGCTGTGAGGCGCGCTCTCGTTTGGGCTTGCCGGTTGGCGTCCAAAGCAATTCCCACATATTGTTGTGCTCGATGAGGCGGCGGAAATGCGAAATTATGTCAGTGACGATGCGTTGTAATTCTTCTCGCGATCGCTCTGCTTGTGGACGTATTTTGCCAGCAAACGCCGTCAGGTCGGATGCGAGCAGATTACGGAAGGCGTAAAAATTCAGAATATCTTCGTTGGGATCGTAATTGTCGCTCGATGCTAGTATTTCATGAAAAAACTGGCGAAATCTCGTTAGCGAACTCAGCACCGCTGTTCGAAGAGCGTCCTTGCGTTCTTTGACGGTTGCTTCGGCTATCGACCCAATAAACGTATTGAATCGATCACGTATCTCGCCAATTTCATTTACTACTCGAGATACGTCAGACCAAGCGGCCGCGAGCGGTAGTTCTCGCAAAATATCCCTCGGAACAAAGATAACTGGGCTATCAAATCGAAATGGATTTTCTGGTAGCGCTGCGTTGTAAAATTTTGAAAATACTTTTGTTGGAATCTTGAAGTTTTGACAGAAAACGTTGGTCAAAGTACAAAGATGTGCTATTATAATATTTGTTGTGAGGTCGCTGATTGTATCTGGCCCAACTCCTTCTTCGAAAATGCCCATTAATGATATGATTTGTGGGTCGTTTTCACCAAGAGTAACGATCTCTTTTACTGTGCTTAGAATTTTGTATTTTACTTCCTTGGGTCTTGAGCTACCACTAGTGGTAGCTCCGCCATAACCAAGCCCCGTCTCAGGGCGCTCGTCTAAATTCAGAAGGCGGGCCGCGGTACGCCACGCGACATCGCCAGGGGTAGCGCTTGCGGCGATCAACCTAACGATATTAGCAAAGTGATCTTTAAGAGTTTTAAATCCTTTACCGCTAATTAGTTCGTTGCCACAAGTAGGTAGGAGGAGCGGATCTATAAAAAGCCTAGTATCTGAGTTAAGTAGGGGATCCAGAATCCCTGCAGTTTCAAACAGGCTAGGATCGACGCCAAAGCGCTGAGAAAATAATACCGGATTGATTAAACGCGCCAAAACAGCCTCGTCGAGCTTTTCTGCTCTTTAATGGTAAGCCTGACACGCATTTTTTTCATAATGATAGCCCGGTGTTCAAGGTTGCGGCAAAGATATTCGAATATTGGCTTGAAGTGCGCGGAGGGCGGCGCAATATGTTCATGGAATGTTCTGGATGGACGACATGGTTCGACAGGCGACACACCGAGACAGGCGGGGGCGGTTTGTCAGGGGCGTTTCCGGCAATCCGTTGGGGCGGCCGGTGGGGATTTTGAACGAGGCGACCCGCATTGCCACGCTGTTGCTCGGCGGCGAGGCGAAGGCGCTGACGCGCAAGGCGATCGAGTTGGCGCTGGAGGGCGATCTCGCGGCGCTGCGGCTGTGTCTCGACCGCATCATCGCGCCGCAGCGCGAGCCGCCCGCCGCCTTTGCCCTGCCGGCGCCGAATCACCCGGATGACGCCACCGGCGCTATCCCGGAAACGCCCCTGCACCCCACAAAACCGGCTACCGACGACGCGCCCCTCGATGCAACCGCGGCGCTGGCGGCGCTGGCCCGCGCCGCGGCTTCTGGCGAGGTGAAGCCGGGCGCGGCAGAGGCGCTGGCGCGGGTGCTCGAAGCCGAAGCGCGGACCGCGGCGCTGGCCGAACGCCGCGCCGCCAGGCGCATCGCGGCGCGCCACGCCGAAATCCTGCCGCGCTTCGAATTGCGGGTGTGCGTCGTGATGGCGGCGCTGCTGGCTGATTTCGCCCGCGGTTTTGCCGCGGGTTTCGCCCCCGATCCCGCAGATGTTTCCGGCCTGGCCGGCGACCGGTTCGACGCGGGGCTGCGGGAGCGCTGCGACGCGATGCTGCACCTCGGGCGCGCCGCGCTGGAGACGCTTGCGACGATCCCCGACACGCCGGAGCTGGTCGACGCCGATGCCGCCTTTATCCGGCAGCACGCGCTGCCGCTGATGCGCGCCCCGGGCCACCCGCTCGCCGCCGAGATGCTAAAGGCGTGGAACCGCGCCGCCGCCGCCTTCGACCGCCATTCAACCGAGGCGCGAAACTGCGCCCTGATCCCGGCCTGATGGATCAGGTGAGCGCCGCCGCAGAAGCGACCCGGGCGTTACGCCGCGTCGCGGTCGAGGATTTCGATCAGCACGTCCTGCGGGCCGCGCACAAAGGCGATGCGCACGCCGGGGCGGATGGTTTTCGGCTCGACCGTGAACACGGCGCCCTTGGCCTTCAATTCGTCGCATACGGCGTCGATGTTCTTGACCCGCAACCCGAGATGGTCGAGGCCGACAAAGCTGTGCTCCGGCTTTTCCGACAGCGGCGCATCCTCGGGCACTTTGGCGATAAAGATCGCAACCCCGCCCACTTCCATATCGGTGCGGCCGATGCCATTCGACATGACCGATTTGATCACCTTGGCGCCGAACATCCGCTCGTAATAGGCGGCCGTCGCATCCGGGTCGGGGCTGCGCAGATGGACGTGATCGTAGAGGAATTCGGTCATCGCTGGCTCCAGTTGTTGCGTTAAGGTGGGCGTTGGGCTGGCATGAGGTATCGACCGGCGGAGATTGCGTCGGCGGGCAGGCTCTCGCAATGAGAAATCGCGGGAGAAATCGCCACGATTGTCGCCGAGGGGAGGGGAGCGCCATGCGTTTCGGTCTGATGCAGCCGAGCTATTCCTTCGCCGACCTCGATTATGCGAAAGCGGCGCGGCTGCGGCGGTTCTGCCGCGAGGCGGAAACCCGCGGTTACGAGGCGATCTGGGTGCCCGAGCATTTGCTGACCGCACGCGGCCTTTACGGCACGGCGTGGCTGTCGCCGCTTGAAATGCTGTCCTTCGCGGCCGGCGCGACCGAGCATATCAGGCTGGCCACCGGCATCCTGATCCCGCCGATCCGCAACCCGGTGTTTCTCGCCAAGGAAATCGCCAGCCTGCATATGCTGTCGGGCGGCCGGTTCGAGCTGGGGGTCGGGGTCGGCTGGGACGCGCAGGAATTTGGCGTCGCCGGCGTGCCCTTAGGGCAGCGCGGCGGCCGCACCGACGAAATCCTCGATATTTTCGACCGGCTGTGGAGCGGCGACGAGGTCAGCCATCACGGCCGCTATTACCGGTTCGACCGGGTGACGATCGACCCGCCGCTGCCGACCCGGCCGCGCCTGTGGGTTGCCGGCGGCTCGAAAATCAAGACCGCGATGTCGCCCGACCCGGAAACCATCGCGCCGAGCGTGCTCGAGCGCATCTGCCGCCGCGCCGATGGCTGGCTGGCGCGTGCCGCCGGGTCAAACGAGAGCGTCATCGCCGACTGGCGGCAGATTACCCGCCGCCTCGACGAAATCGGCCGGCCGCGCAGCGCGGTGATTTTTGCCCATCTGAACTTTGCCCACATCGTGCCGACCGACGACGAAGCCGCGGCATTGCGGGTGCAGCGCCCGTTGATCGAGCGGATCATGGGCACCCATCGCTCGTTCGAGCATTTGCAGACCTGCTACCTGCTCGGCAGCGCACGCCGCATGCGCGAGCGCATCGCCGAACTGGCGCAAGCCGGCCTCGAATATCTCGTGCTGTCGCCGCTCGACTACGACCTGGAGCAACTTGACCTATGGGAGGCTGAAATCCTGCGCCATTTCCGCGCGGCATAAGCTCGGGCGCGACCCGGCAACCGAGGAGGAGTTCGGCGGACCGGCCGTCACGGCTTGTCGGCGGCAACGGTGCTGCGGTGTGCGCAAGCAGCAGCGGCAACTGCGTTATATTATGACAAGTTCGCCATAAATTTCCTCGCAGGCGCCCTACTCGCCGCCGCTGTACTCGGGCGGCTCAATTGAGCCCGGACCCCAGTCTAGTGCCGTGCAAAGAAGGTCTTTTGCAGCTGTTCGCGCAGCGAGGGCGTCGCGGCGAGGGCCTCATCGAAACGCGTTTTGTCGAGCGCATAGGCCATGCCGGGGCCTCGCCCGACGACTGTTGCGTTGCGAACTTCGCCGGTGATCAGCGCCCGCTCGCCAAAATACCGGCCGACATCGAGCGTCGCGACGACCCGCTCGCCTTCGGCATTGGCGATGCGGACATCGACCTCGCCTTCGCGCAGCAGATAAAACCGATCGCCGATCTCGCCCTGCCGGATCAGGACGTCGCCGGCGGTAAACCGCCGCGGCTCCATTTTCTCGGCAACCTGGCTCAGTTCGGCGGTTCCCAATGACGCGAAGAAGTCGATCTTCGACAGCATTTCGCAGATCAGCACCTGCTCGCGCACCATGACATCCGACACGATGCGGCCGTCGACCATCGACACGATGCGATCGGCCTTGTCGAGAACACGGTTGTCATGCGTCACCATCAGGCAGGATGAGCCATCCCGGGCAATATGCTCTTGCAGCAATTCGACGACTTCGAGGCTCGACACCCGGTCAAGCGCGGCTGTCGGTTCATCGGCCAGGATCAGGCGCGGCGTGTTGGCCAATGCACGTGCCACGGCAACCCGCTGGCGCTGCCCGCCGGACAAGGCACCCGGCTTATGGTGAATGCGGTGCCCAAGACCCAGCCGTTCGAGCAGCGCCACACCGTTTTTGCGAGCCTCGCCCGACCGCATGCGGTGCAGATGCGTCGACATCAATACGTTGTCGATCGCAGTCAGCGATTCGATAAGGTTGTGCAACTGAAAGATAAAACCGACATTGCGCCGCAACTCGGTCAGCCCGGCATCGTCGAGCCCGATCACATCGCGGTCCAGCACGCGCAACACACCGTTCTGGCCGCTGCGCAACGCGCCGAGAAGCGTAAGAAGCGTGGTCTTACCCGAGCCTGACGGCCCGGTCATAATGACGAGCTGGCCGCGCGGAATCTTGATCGAAACATCGAACAGAATCTGGGTCCGCGTGTCACCCTCGCCGAAATGGTGAGACACGCCGTCGGCGAGGACCAGGGTTTCTGCGTCGGTTTCGGCCACGAATGGTTCTTCTCACATTGCGAGAAGGGCATGCACTAAAAAAGGTCAACCGGGTCGGCTTGCTTCAACTTTTTGGTGGTCAGGAAAGTTGCGACCAGACCCATTGTCACGACGAGTACGAACACCTCGATGAGATAGGTCTCTTTTAAGTCGAGCGGCAGCTTCGTCACCGACGCCGCCACCGCGTAGATGACAAGCGTGATGGCTGCCGACGGGATGTAGGTGATCACCGCGATCGCAAAGGCGATGACCGCGACCAGGCGCACAAAAAAGCTTTGATTATATCCAATGGCGCGCAGCGTCGCATATTCACGGATGTTGTCACTGATGATCCCGTGCAGCACCTGTGAAATGAACACGATGCCGACGAACACGCCAACTGCCAGCCCGGCGTTGAAGATGAAGCCGATCGGTGTCTTGCGCGCGTAGAAATTGGTTTCGTTTTCGGTGAAATCCTCCTTGACGAAAACGCGCGCGCGCGAACCGAAGCGATGATCGAGCGCCTCCTTTACAGCGACTGGATCAAACCCTTTCGCCACGCGCACCACGCCGAGCGACACGCGATCGAGAGGCACACCGAGATAGCGGTAATAATTGAGGTCGGATGTAATAATGTTGCCGTCGACATTGATCGTCGGACCAATCTCAAACGTGCCGGCCATCGTGAAGACAAATTGCACCCGCAACGATGACGCCGGCAGCACCAGGTCGAGGTGGCCGGTCCGCATCACTTCGTTTGCAAGCACGCCGAGTTCGTTGCGCGAGTGACGATCGATGATCGCCGTCTGTGCCAACCTGATCTGCGGAATGTTCTTGTTCACATCCGGCAACGTGAAGATCGGCTGGTCCGGAGAGAAGGCGTAGAGCCAGGTCGTCAGGAAGTTGCCGTCTACCGGGTTCACCACCTGAACGGTGCTGGCGTAGAACGGCGAAGCCGCGGCCACCCCCTCGACGGAGCGGGCTTCGTACAGCAAATCTCGAGGCATCCAAGGTGGATTGAACGACATTGTCTGGAAGTCGCGCGACGTCAGAATGATTTCCCCGTCGAACGCCTCCGCTACCGCCACCGCACTGTCGTACAGCGCGCCCTTGAAGCCGAGCTGCGTAAACATCAGGACGACGGCGACCGTCACGCCGAGCAACGCGCCGATCAGCTTGGCGCCGCGGTGTGTCAACTGCTGGTAAGCCAGGCGGACGGCAACGCGGAACAGCGTCAACGAGCTGGCGGCGTCACTCATTATTGCCGACATTATTGGCCGACGACGACGGAGGGCTCAGACGCACCACGACCTCACCGCCGACCACCGGGGGGAGCGGAGTCTGAGGGGTCAGCTCGACTTCGACGATCTTGGCGTCACGCCCGATCAGAATGTCCGAAGACGGCCGCTTCTGCCGAAAGACTTCTTTGGCGATGCGCGTGACTGTTGCCTTGACAGGCTGCGGAACCATGTCTCCTTCGATCGTCGCGGTCATCCCTTCGGTGACACGCCCGATCTGGCCTTCGTCGACCTCGGCAACGACGATCAGATGCGCAAGGTCGCCCATTCGCAGAATGCCGTCAGCCTGGATCGCCTCGCTGGCACGCGTCTGGATCGACAGCACCGTCCCGGAGGTCGGGGCACGAATTTGCAGGCGCTCCATCACGGCTTGCGCCTTTGCTACATTGGCGTGAGCAACGGCGATTTGGCCGCTGGCGACGGCGTCGTCCACTGCCCGCACCTCAGTGAGGGCCTTCAGCGCGTTCTGTGCTTGCTCGACGTCGTTTTCACCCTGGGTAAGCTGGGCCTGCTGCGTGTCGGCATCCTGCACCGACGCATTCTGGTTCCGGACCAGCGCAGTGACACGAGTGAAGTCCTTTTTCAGCCGAACCAGTTGTGCCCGCCGTCCCGCGAGCACATTGAGCTGTGCCGCGATTTCCGCCACCTTGCCAACCCCGGCCCGAACCTGAGCGCGCTGCAGTTCCGCGAGGCTGAGATTGGCCTTGGCCACTTCATAATCGGTACGGCTGAGCTCAAAGCCGTTGAGGATTGCTACCACCTGTCCGGCCTCGACCTTGCTCCCCTGGTCAACAAGCAGCTTATCGACAAGCGCGACCGTGCTGTTGCCGTCCGGCGGCCCGCTGACGGCAATGACGCGGCTGAGAGGCTCGATACGCCCGCGCGCCATGATTTCATCCGGCACGCGGTGGCGTGGGGCGGGTGGGATCGGGACGGGTTCCTGGCCGCTGAAGATCGGCTCCGGGACGGCCAGAAATACCGCGACGGAAAGAACACCAACGATAAGTGAAGATGCTCGAGACATGCCCAGCCCAATCGGTCCGACGTCTAGGTCGCGGCTAAGTAATCCTTTGCCCGCTGCGGTTGTGAGCCAGGTTGCTAGCCTCGAGCCGTCTGTCCTCCATCCATAATAAGGATGCTGCCGTTCATCATAGACGCACCGTCGCCAAGAAGATATTCGACGAAATTCGCGACGTCGGCGCCGGTGCATAATCTGCCACCCGCACCCGCTTCCCATAGCGGAAGCAGGCGATCGCGGTCCGGCCATTTTTCGACGAGTTCGCCGTAGACCGCCCCTGCGGAGACGCAGTTGACGAGGATGTTGTCCGGCTGAAACTCGACCGCGAGAAATTTTGTCAGCGACTCGACGGCAGCTTTCATCGGACCCATGCAGCCAAAATAATCGACATAGCGGTGAGCCGCGACCGACGACATCGTGATGATGCGTCCGCCGCCGCGCGCTTTCATCAGCGGCCGGGCACGCAGTGCGCATTGGTGCAGCCCGATCACATTGGTCCGCAATGCCTTCTCCCAGTGCTCCGGCTGGATCATGTCGAGCGGTGCAAGAAGGCCGTTCGAAGCATTGCTGATTAGGAAGTCGAGACCGCCGAACTGTGTCTCGATCGTATCGAACATCTTGTTGAGCTGAACGTTGTTGGCGACCGAGGCCCAGAGATGATGCGCGCTGCCACCGGCCTGCCGGATTTCCTCGACCGTCGCCTCACCAGCCTCGCGGGAGTGAAAGGAATTGACCAGCACGGTCGCGCCAAGATTACCCAGATGCAGTGCCAACTCTCGGCCGAGGCCGCGGCCCGAGCCGGTGATCAGCGCGATTTTGCCGGCGAATTTTCCCAACGGTGCCACAGACGGGACCACGACGACAGGCTGTTGCGCCTTTGGCACTCCGGCATTCGCTGGTGCGGAAACTGCCTGGAGCGAGGCGATGCCATCGGTGATGCCGCGTATTGTGCGGATCGCATCGGGCTCCCAGTGATCGCGCAGAATCTCCGGCGGCGGCAGGTGATACTTGTCTCGCAGCACTGCGAAAATCTCGCCGAGCTTGACGCTGTCGATGCCAAGATCATTTTCGAAATCGGCATCGGCGTCGAGTATCTCGGCGGGATATCGCGTCATATCGGCAAAGATCCGAGTGATTTCGGCGAGCAACGCTGTATCCGCCGCGGCCGCGGGTGCCGCAGCAGAGGGCAACGCGACCGCCGCAACCGGCAAAACCGCCGCAGGCGGAGCGACAGCAGGCGGAGCCACCGCAGGCGACAGCACCGCGGAGGCAGTTTCGTTTGCTGCCGGCGGCTCTACAGGGGCCGGCGAAACGACAGGGGCTGGCGGCTTGTCATTCGACGCCATGCCGCGCAATTCCCCGATTAGATCGGCGATGGCGGCGACCGAGCGAAAGCGCTCCGGCGGCAACGTCTTCATAAAATCCTGCGATGGCAGCGCGTAACGTTCGCGCAGTGCCGCGAAGATTTCCCCGAATTTGACGCTGTCGATACCGAGATCAGTCTCGAGGTCCGCATGCGGATCGATGATCTCGGTCGGATACCGCGTGATATCGGAAAAGATGACCGTCACGTCCTCGATCAGATTATCGCCGGGCGACTGGCGCTCGTCGATAACCGGCATGACCTCGAATAGCGGGATAGCGTTCATTGAACGTGCATCCGGTTTCTGGGGTGGGGGGCGGGGGTCAAAATCATCACCAGCAACACTGATGTGCTCAGCGGCACAAAGGCACCGCCAAGCAATTTGCATTCGGCTTGAATTTCCAGCGGCATGAGACATGACACGCCCGGCCAGCGTGTGATGAGGTCGCCGGCCGCGCAAATCGGCCCTGCTTCGACGCCCGCAAGCGACCAGACCGTTTTGGCCGAAATCTGGCCTGTCTTCAGCAGGCATTCGCGCAATCCCCACAGCAGCGCGCGCAGCCGCACGCGCCAGCCCGGTTCGACGCCGTTGAGCCAAGGGATATCGTCCGGGATCGCGGTCGGCGCATCGATATCGACGATGTCGATGCCGATTGGCAGGTGCGAGCAGCCGGCGGCGGCCCAACCGGCGGCATGCGCAATCGATAATTGCGTTGGCGCGACGACATCGTCGACCCACAATCGCGGGCGTCCGTCGTCAGCCGGCAGAACCTGCATCCGCCGTGCAGCCGGGAGCAGCAGATCGGGCAGCGGAATTGCGGCGCCGATTCGTACCGCAGACCCGTCCGTTTCGAGCAATGCGCCTTTGAGCGCGAGCCGTCCGGCGACGAATTCAGTGCGCCGTCGGGGATGGCGGTATTTCACCATCAACTGCCGCTCCGGGGCAGACAGGCAACCGGTCGCTAATGCCCCCTCGGCCGTGGGCGGCACCGGCAGGGCGCGGATCTGGGTTATGGCTGTCGGAAACATCGCGCGCGGCTCCGTCACGACACCGACAGCACGCCGGCGGGCGCGCCCATCCGACGGGCGAAGGCGCCCGCGATCGAGACGACCGTACGGCCCTCCGGGTCGGTAACATGGCCCCAATCGGTTCTGAGATACTCACCTTCCGAGCGGGGATTGGCTGCAACCATTTTCAGCGAGACGCCTTGCAGGGCCCGATCGGTCAGGCCCGCGGCGAAGTGGAACGAGTCCCCGCTGAGGGGCACGCTGACGGCGCCGGCCGATACATCGCCGTCGGGCGCGACGCCGACCAGCCGGAACAGCGCATCAAGCAGCAATACCGGTGACAGAAAGCCGGAAAGCGGATCCAGCGATTTCGCCGGGTCGATGTGGTAGCGCGCGACCCGAACGCGCGGACCGACGCGGATATCGTGCAGGCAGGCGAACATGCCGCCCAGCTTTACCGGCGATCCTGGCGATAGATACGGGTCGCTGCACGGCTCTGCTGATCCCCCATTTGCCAGTGAGGCGATGCCCGGCACCGGAAGCGCGCTCAGTGGGAAGGGCTTGGCGCTTGTCAGCACCTCTCCTTCGAAATGCACGACATCGCGTTGCAGCACCACGCCACTGCGATGCACGAAATCCGAAATCAGGCGAATGCCGATGACGCAGCCGTCCGCGTTCTCCTCGATCAGACGTGCTTCGGCGCGCAGGCATGTCCCTCGCTCCGGGATGCGCACGAACCTGTGGAATTGCGGGTTGCGCGCCGCAAAATACGGATGGTTCGGGCACAACGCTTGAGCTGCCCGCAGCGCGAATTCGACCTCGAAGGTACCCGGCAGCGCGGCGGAGCCATTGACGAGATGATCATTTAAGTAAGGCGCCGTCTCTAACGACAGCGGAAATTCGATAGTTATCTTGCCAGGGACTGCCTTGTTGGGAGGCTCTCCGCCAGAATTGCGCCTGGGTGGCGATGCCGGAAGATTGTCGCGAACGATCGGCAGCTGATAAAACTGTATTTCGCCGTCCGACAGCAGCGACACAGCCGGGCTGCGGCTCTTCGCTTCCATCATCCGCAGAAAGAGCGCCTTGCCTTCCTCCGGCAGCACGGCACGCAAACCGCGTGAATTCCCCAGCGCGGCGTATTCGGACCCTCGGGTCATGCCGACAGCGGCCCACCCGAGCCAGCCGAGCGCGGTCCAGCGCCCTGGCCCGTCGTGAACGCAGGCCAGTGCCGCCATGGCTTCGTTCGCCGCGCCATAATCGGGCTGACCGTCATTGCCCATCGCACTGAACGCCGATGTCAGAATGTGGACGGGTACATTCGGTCCGACATGCTTTGTGCACGCCGCGACGAGGTTGCGCAGGCCGTCGAGCTTTGTGCCGACGACCTGCCGGAACTCGCTCAACTGGCGGTTCGCTAGGCGCTTGGAAATCTGCAGCCCAGCGCCGTGCACGACGAGGTCGACCGAGCCGTGGCGCTCGACGACATCGCGGATTACGGCATCGACCTGCTGCGGCACGGTGATGTCGCCGATTTTGAATTCGACACGCCCGAGGCGGCGCAGACTCTCCGTCGTGACCCAAGTTTCGTGCGCGGCCTTAAGCCGGATGAAATCGCGCTTCAGCGCGGGGATCGTGCGCTTCGGGTCGCGCTGGCGCTCCGACCGGTAATATTCGGTCTCGTAGCGTTCCATCTCGTCAACCGACATCGAGCGCAGCGCCGGCGGCACCGCTTCCGGATCGCTGCGGCCCAGCAGTACGAGCCGGCATCCGTAGCGCTCGATCAGGGCTTCAGCCATCACCGCCGTCACACCGCGTGCTCCACCGGTCAGGACGACGACGGAGTCGGCATCGAGCGCCAATTCCTCGTCAGCGCGCGGCAGCGCGGTCGGCGCAAAGCGCAGAGCATGGCGGCGACCGCCGAGTTCGACGATTTCCACGTCCGGAAACTCACTCCGCGCGCCGGAGACGGCCAGCGCCATCTCGCGTTCGAGCGTGGCAGCACCCACCGCGAGGTCGGACGAGTCGGTTGCTAGCGACCTGACCACCGCATCCGGCCACTCCCGCGCGAGCGATTTCAACAGTCCATGAATAATCGCCGCATCGGGGTGCAGCGTATCGGCCGGCCAGGCATTGAGGTGCAGCGACAACAACGGAATGCGTCCATCAGCGATCCGTTCATGCAGATGGCGCACCGCGAGAAAGGTCAGATTGAGCACGGCCGTCTGCTCGGTGTCGAGCGCAAGCAGCGCGTTGGGTGGAACACCCCGCAGGTCGCGCGCAATGAGCAGCAGATCGACATCCTCGGGCGCGATATCGACAACGAGTTCTTCGTTATCGGCCGGATCAGGAACCATCGGGCGGATTTGCGATCCCTCGAACCCAGGCATTTTCCCCAGTATGTCCGCTAGCTTCGGCTGATCGGTGACGAGGAGGATGCGCCGCGGCAGCTCTGCGGAACCCGCGTCAACCGGGACCGGAACCGGGATGCGCTCGTAGAACGCGATCGGCCGCTCGTCACGCTTGTAGCCTGCCGCCTCCGCAGCGGGATGCCGATAGCGATCCGCTTTGGCGGCCGGCTCAGGGAGATCGGCGCTCCACCGGAAACAATATGCCGGTCCGCCCTCGACGACACCCTGCATGCATGAAGCCAGAGCCGCGATCCCCCCCACCTCGTGCGGCCGGCCGGTCGAGACTGCTGCCCGCACCACCTCGCCTATCGCGTCTCCTGAGGCGGGCGGCGTAATCGTCAGCGCATCATCCCCCGTGACGACCATCGCGAGGATCGGGAGGCTGTGCGCAAGCGCGGTCTCGCGCCGCATCAACATCAGCACGGCGGCGCCGTCGGGTTCATTCCCATCATCGCCGGCAGGCAGAGCGGCGCGCGGCCAGGGGGCGGTCGCATTGACGCCGCCGGTGAGAACGGCATCGCACATCCCGTGGTGCAGATAGCTCCGCGCGACACGGATTGCCGCCAGCAGCGATTGCGGGCCGGTGTCGACGACAAGGCTCGGCCCCATCAGGTCAAACACATTTCCGACACGGCCAGCCACCAGATTGGGCATCATGCCCACCAAGGTATAGGCGTTGCAGGGTTTGACGGCGGCCTTCAGCTGCGTCGCCAAGGCGTCGGACACCGCGGTGGCCGTTTTCGCTTCCTGCCCGGCCTCGACCAGCTCCGTTTCCAGCTTGCGGCACAGGCGATCGGCAAGAATGCGCTGGCTCGCGGCAACGCCGCGGCGCGCCTTGCCGGCCGAGCCGATCACGATGCCGATGCGTTCCTTCCACGTCGGAAGATCGATCCCCGAGGACGCCAATGCCCGGTCGGCGCCGGTGAGGACGGTAAACTGCCCGGTATCCATCTGCTCCAGCGCATCGGGCATCAGCAGCTTGGAGCGCGGCATGCGGAATGCGGCGAGATTGACATTCCCCGAACGGCCGTCAGTGCGATCGGCAAGGGCCTCCGCGTCGCCGGTGAAGGCGGCGCCGAAACCGACGCAGACAATATCGGCGCCGCTCGATGGGGCGGAGGCGGCCGCGTCATGTGACCCCGGCGTAAAATCCTCGATGATGACATGCGCGTTGGTGCCGCCAAAGCCGAAGCCATTGATTGCCGCGCGCCGCGGCGTTCCGGGCTGTGCCGGCCACGGCACCTGCGAGGTCAAAATCTCGAACGGCGATGCGGCAAGTTCGATGCCGGGACCGGGGGCGCGCCAGCCATGATGCGGCGGCAAAACCCCATGCTTCAGCGACTGCACTACCTTGATGACCGAGGTGGTGCCGGCCAGCCAGCCGGTATGTCCCAGCAGCGATTTGACGCTGCCAAGCTTGATCCGCGGTAACGAGGGCGCGCGGTCGCCGAACACCGTATTCAGCGCCTTGAATTCGGTCGCATCGCCGACCGGGGTGGCGGTGGCGTGCGCTTCGACATATTGGACGCTGTGATGATCGATGCCCGATGCCTGGTAGGCCGCTTTCATGGCCTTGATCTGTCCCTCGGCGCGCGGGACGTTGACCGCGACGCTGTGACCATCGCTGGCAAGAGCGCTGGCGGTGACGACCGCGTGGATAGTCTCGCCGCGCGCGATTGCATCGCTTAGCCGCCGCAGGCCGAGGATCGCAGCGCCCTCGCCGAAGACAACCCCGTCGGCGCGCTGGTCGAGCGCGTGGCTCCCGGTCGTCGACAGGCCGCCGAACTGCGCAAAAAGGGCGCTGCTGCTGGGGCCGGGGGCGAACACGCCGCCGACATAGGCAAGATCGGCCTCGTGGGAACGCAGCGCCTGTACGCCGAGATCGAGCGCGTAGAGCGACGAGGCGCAGGCGGCGTCGAGCAGGATCGTCTGCACCCGCGCGTCGAGCATCCGCCGCACGATCGCGCTGTATGCCGGAAACGGGCCGCACGCCTCCGGATCGGTTGGCCGGGTCAGCGTATCGAGCGCGCTGCGTGTCGCCGCGTGCAATGCGGCCGGCAGGTTCAACCCGTCGAGCGACTGCCGTGCGCCGGCGGCGAGCAGGGCGTCGTCGTATTCGGCGATACCATCGGCGGTCGAGCCGAGAAGGCAGAGCGTGCGCAGCGCGTCTGTCGGATCACCGCCGGCGAGCTTTGCCTGCCGCAGCGCCTCGACGAGCAGCCGCTGTGCTTTTGAAAATCCGTCGAACTCGTCCGTTCCGAACGGAAATTCCGCGCGCCATGCGATATCGGCGGCGTATCCGGCCAGCGCGGAATACGATTTGTCGCCGCGCACCGCAGCTTGCGTACCGCCGATCAAATCGTCTTCGAGCTGCTTGTCGAGTGTGCGCAGATCGAGGATGCCGCTGGTGCCGTCAAGCAGATTGCGCCACAGATGATCGGGATCGTCGGCACCGGGGAGCACGCAGCCCATCGATACGATGGCGATCGGTTCGAGTGCGGCCGGTTCGCGTGCTGCCGGTTCTGGCGTGATCGCTTTCGGGCGTTGCCGGGAGAGCGGCTGTTTTGGTGCGCTCTGGGCTTTTTTTTCCGACTGGTCGGACATCAGGTCCACGGCCGAAACGGCCTCGACCGTCTTCAGTGAATTGCGCTTTACAATGCCGGTCAACACGCCGCCGGCGCCGCATTCGACGATCCGCGTCATGCCTGACGAGACCAGTGCGTCAAGCGCCTTGGGAAAGTCCACCGGCTGCGTTAGATGCGAGCTGAGTGCAATCTGGAACGTGTCCGACTCGTCGTAGAATCGGCCGAGGATCGGGCTGTAGACCGGCGTTGTGGGCGGCCCGAACGGCAGATCGAGGATGCCCATGACAAGCGCTCGCGCGGTCGATGCCAACCCCGGCGAATGATAGGCGTAGCGGCTGGCAAGGACGCGTGCGCCGATGCGGCGCTCGGCAAAGGCCGGCACCAAGGCCTCGAGCTCGGCGCGCGGCCCGGACAACACCGTCTGGCTTGGGTTGTTGATGACGGAAACGCACACCGTGGACCCGACATCGAGTTCGGCCAGCGCCTTCTCGGCGCGCGCCAATGGCACCGACAAGGCGAGCATGCCGCCGGGTGGCCCCGCGAGTTGCCGCAGTGCACGGACGCGCTCGGCGACGATCCGCATCGCAACATCGGGCGTGATACAGCCGCCGACGCACAACGCTGCGATCTCGCCAAAGCTGTGGCCGATCAGCGCTGCCGGCACGAAGCCTTGCGCTGTCAGCCGACGGGCCAGCAAAAGTTCGCTCAGGATGATGCCGAACTGGTCGAGATCCGGGCAGCTGGCGAGCAGTGCTGCGCTTTCGGCGTCGCTACCGTTGACCAGCCGGTGCAGCGACGTGCCGAGCGTCTCGCGGACCAACGGTTCGGCGCCAGCGAGCATGTCCTGCGCCTCCGAATCGCGGCACAGATCACGAAACAGGCTCAGGTCGAACGAGTTCTGGCCGGGAAACGAGAAGACGGTCTCACCGGTCGGCACCGGCACTGTCGCTGGGGGGCGCGGGAGATTGACGATGCAGCCGCCGTCCCGCCCGTCGCGCACGATCTGTTGGCCGAGCGCGCAAATCTCGGCCGAGAAAATGGCGCCGAGCTGGCTGCCGCCGCTGATCGCGCAGGTCGCGAAAGACGGGACAACGAGCCGTTCGCCAAGTTCGAGATTGATGCCGGAGAACGCATCGAGCGCGCGCGGAAACGGCGCCATCGAGCCTTGGCGGTCCATGAAGACGAGCGTCTGAAAGCCGCACGCGACTGGCTCGCCCTTGCCGTTGATCGTGCGGATGCAGAGCTGCACCGACGAACGGGTCGGCTGCGCGAGACTCAACAGTACCGCGACGCGTTCACCGAGCATCGCCGGTGCCAGATTACGGCTGTAGCCATCGCGTGTCAGAATGACCAGGTCGTCATATTCGGCCAGTGAACCGGGGTATTGGCGGCCGAGATAGTCAAAAAACAGCGACTCGCGAACCTCGCACTGAAAGCGGAAATTGGTCAAAAAATGATGCGACCCGTACGCCATCGTGTCGGTGAAGCGGATCGGGTAGGTGATGGCGTAAAAGCGGCTCATTGGGCGGCGACCGGTTCGGGTGGCATCGCCGCTACCGCCACTGGCGGCTGCAGACCGTTCCACAATGCGGTGTGCCTCGTGCCGGCCTCGGCGAAACGTTCGGTCCAGCCGGAACCCGCGAACGCGGCAAGATTGGACTGCACCTCGCCAATCAGCACATCGAGCGGTGCCGGAAAATGACTCAGCGGTTCGGCGGCGCGGGCATCGTCCATCAACAGACAGGTGAACCCCATCAGGCTGCCGGTCAGTAATTCCCGCCAGTAGATGCTCGGCAGCGCCGCCATGTCGCGCAGCACCTGTTCCGGTGTGCCGAGTTGCGTCAGGGTGATGGCCACACCCAGCCCGCGTGCCATCGCCTGGGCGTGATCGGGATGCGCGTCGAGCGTTTCCGCCAGTTTGGCGGGGTTGCGAGTATACAGAAACCACAGCGCGCGGCCGGCACCGAGATAAATCCCATCCAGATCGGCCGCGTTGCGAATACCGGGGATCGCTTCCAGACGCCCTTTATCGACGGTTGCCGTTTGCGCGATCACTGCAAAAGAGGAGCCGCCGAGGATCAGCGGGTATTCCTCCGCAAATTCTGGAATGCCGGCCCACAGCGCGGGAGCGAGCGAAATAGTCGGCAGCGGTTTCGACGCGCCGTTCCAGAAGCCGAGGCCAGTCCAGAACATAAAGCGGAAACCCGGCGCCGGGAAATGCTTGAGCGGGTTGCCGTTACGCCCCAGGCATGCGTGCTGGGCGCACAGGCCAAAGGCATAGCCCTCCCAGAAGAACAGCCGCCGACGCCACGGCACACTCGCCTCAAGAGCCGTCAGCCGTGGGCCCTCCGAGCCGCTCAACCCCGCGGTGATGCCGGTCCGGAAGTATTGATAGACATCTTCGACGAGGGCCGGGTCTTTGCTGTCGCGCTGGCCGGCGCGGCTCAGCCCATCCATCCGCCAGCGGATGGCCCAATCGAGTGCCGCGGTAAACATATCTATTCCGCCCCATGGACCGGCAGCGGCTGTGGGATCGCGGGTGCCAGGGCACTGGTGACGAGCGGTCCATCAGCCTCAGTGCGTGTTTCAGCCGTGGCAAGTGCCGGTCTGGCGCCAATGGGAGCCGCCAAGCCGGGCTGCCCATCAAGAAACGCCCGCAGCTTTGGCATAAAGCCGTGCTCGAACGCGTAAAGCACGGCGCCGCGGCACACACACAGGATCATCAGCGACACGATCAGTGTAAACGCCTGATGGAAGGCCATCAGGATTCCATAGATCGCGGCAAGAGATGCGCCAAAGACGATCTGACCGCGCGTGCTCGAGGGCGAGGTCGCGGGATCGGTGACCATATAGAACGTGAAGATGATGAAGGGGACGCCGGTTATCGGTACGAGACTGCTGATCAGCCGCGTGTCGAAAATGAAGTGACGCACGGTCGCTTGGACAATGAATGCGCCGACCCACGTAAAGATCAGCGGCATCCGTTTCGTCAATTTGCCATTCAGCAGCGATCCAGTGTAAAGGATGAAGGCCGGTAGAACGACGTATAACAGGCCGTACAAATGCTCAGTGAACTCGTACGGCGCTGCAAGGCCAATCGTTGGATAGATCAGGATTGAGGCCGCTAGTCCGAAATTAGAAGGATTTAGGAAGTGACGCGGCTTGCCGCGTACGACCACCGTAAAGATCGCCTTCGAGGTGATGGCAGCAGTTGCCGCGAGTACATAGGGCAGCAATTCGTCGTGCGCGAAGAGCAGCATCGAGATCGCAAAGCCGGTGATGTGCGCCGGCAGCAGGAAGATCACCAGGCCGTTAAACCCGTTACCCATAAAGGCCGGGCGCCGGCCGTGGCTCCAGTCATCGATGGCCTGGAGGACCAGCTCAACTGTGTAAGCGGTGCCGGCGGAAACCAAGACCTGCAGCACCGAGGTTTCAAAACCGAGGACGGCGTGGCCAACAATGTTCAGCAGCGTTATCGAGATCGCAAAGCGCTTTAGCGCCTTGAGGCGGATTTCTTCGGGTGACAAAGCTGGTCCGGGCATGGTGGAACCCTCCTGCCTGACTTATTGCGCGGAGGCCGACACGGTCGCCGGCGCGAGCATGCCCGTCTTGATCGGGGCCGCACCGAGGATCACCGTGTACCAGCCTGGCTGTAGCTGAAATGTTTCGTGCCGAGCCTGACCGTCGGCCCGCCACTTCACCTCGACTGTTGCCGGCCCGGTCTCGTCGCCCAGGCCGAAATGCAGATCGGGCGCCCGCTTGCCGGAATGGCCGCTGCCGCCATCGACTTGTGCGATCTGATGCTTGCCGGACAACGTCGTCACCTCGACCGAGGCGTTGATTGCCGGGCGCGTGTGCAGCGCTTTGACCGGATAGCCCGGCTTGACGATCGTCGGGGCATCCGGCTCCGGCGACACCGGCAGCCGCACAGAAAGCTCCAGTGCCTTGCCGCACGGCGAGCATTCGTTGCGGTAGAAGGTCGATGGCCCCCACATATTGGCAACGACCATGCTGAGCCGGCCGCTGCCGTCGACATCACCGATTGCTATGCCGCGGCTGACGTTGTCTTCACCAAAGCCGATCTGCGTGCTGATATCGGCAAAGATTCCAGTCGGCGTGGTGCGCACATAGAACGGGTTCTTGTCGTGCCCGGCAACTTCGTCGCCCGGCATCAGGTTCGGCCAGCCAATATCCGCCACCGGGAGGACCAGATCATTGGCAATCGAGATTTCCTGAATTTCCGGCCACCGGCTGACTGTTCCTTTGAGAAAGCCGGTCGCCTGCAAGACGTCAGGCCAACCTTTATTGTTGAAATCGGCGAACTTGATATCCCAGGCCCAGCCACTCCAGGCGAGGCCCAGTTCTTCGCCACGCTCGGTGTAAGGTGCGACACCCCTGGCGTAAGAATCTACCTTGCCGGTGCTGACGAACACCTGATGGCTTTCCATCAGCTCGTGCTCGGTGATGCTGCTAACACCGATATCGGGAATGCCGTCACCGTTCAGATCGGCAAAGTCAACACCCATACCTTTGAAGGAATCCCGGCCGAGCGAATTCTGCGTCCGCTCCAGCGGAGAGAGCGGGCCTTTCACCAGATCGAACTTCAGGTGACCAGGCGTCGATCGGTTCCATAAAAGCTGGTCAGGACCGAAATCGTTGGCAACATAGATTTCGGGACGAAGATCGCCGTCGAGGTCTTGAGTTCCGACTGCAAGACCCCATCCCTTCATCAGCGACGGCGGCAGCGCGTCGATGACTTCCGAGCATCCCACTGTTCTTTCCGAACCTTCGGTCTTCGGCAGGCAGCGGTAGATGCGCAGCCCGCCGCCGTTGTTCGCCGTGGAGAGGGAATTCGGCAGATAAACGTGTCTCGCCCCGATGGTGTTGAGGATGTCGCTGCCATCCCGGAAGTAATTGGCAAGAATCAGTTCGAGATGTCCGGTGCCGTCGAGATCGGCAAAGGTCGCGGAACCTGTCACCCAGATGTCGCCGCCGGGAATGATATCGACCGGAATGAAATTTTCGGCCGACGGCGCGGCGTCCTCCGTGGCCGGGCGCGACAGATACAGGATGGGCGTGCGGCCGGCGTAATAGACGAGAAGGTCGGTGCGGCCGTCTTCGTCGAGATCGGCCGGTAGGCATCCCATCGGCCCCATCGTCGCCCGGGTGAATTTTTCGCCGCGCAAATTCGGGTTGAGAGCGAACGGCTTGTACCGATCGCCCGTCCCCGGTGCCGGAGCGACAATCACCTGATCGGTGACCGTGTCGACGTAGCAGACATCGTTCGGCAGCCCGTCGCCGTCAGCGTCCGTCAACGCAGCGCCGGCACCCAACGTCGACATGAAGGCGGCGATGTGGTCAAAGTCAGGATGCATCGGGCGGAACGAGCGCCGCTCCGGACCCGCGATTTCCGGTAGCGGGTGGCGCGAGAACGCGTAGGGAAACTGCACCTGGGCGAGATCTGCGACAGCCGGTATGTTCGCCATGTGGAACGCGATGATCGCCGAAGCGAGGACCGCGATCGCCGCTAATCTTTTCGCCTGCCGCTTGAGCGACCCGGGATTATTCGAAATCGTCATCCGACCTCCAATGCGTCACACGACGACGGCTTATCCGCCCATCTACCGTTACCAGTAATTTATCGGTCGATTAGTAACATTAACTTTAGGTTGGGGAATTGTGACCGGATTGCTTTCGACAAGTCGAGTCGTATTCTTCAAATTCGGTTTGTTTCTTTATTCGTCACCCGAGTGAAAGAAAACCGTCCTCGGTGTGACGCAATTTCTGCAATTACACACGCTGCCCGCTCTTAGGGCCGCACCGGCAGCGAACCACCGCACTCCTTCACCAATACGGTAGCGCTGGCTGTGGCCCGATAATAGTGACAGAAACCGATATCTTCAGGACGGTAGCCGCGTCGCGCCAGTTACACATCTGGCGGAAAATCGGCTCCGATGGTGTTGCGGCGAAACTGTTAAACCACCGTCTTGGCCGTTGTACCCGGTACCACCGCACCGGTCAGTGCAGGGCCCGATGCCAACCGTGCCGTTGCTCTATATTTCATCATGCCGATCATCACGAACGGCATCGGCAGCAGATTCATCGCGAAGTGCCAGGCGACGCGGTATCCCACCGCACCGTTCTTGCCGAAATAATACGGCGCCTGTCCGAACAGCGTACTGAGCGCGATCGGCTTGCCGACGTAGTATGCCGTTAGACACAGGGCAAGATGCTCACACAGGTGTCCGCCCTCGATATAGAAGGCGTAACGCGCCCATTTAGACGGCATCAGGTAATTGACACCGGCGATCGTCACCAGAAAGATGGTGTTGCCCGCGAGATGCAGTAGTTCCATGCCAAGCATCATCTGGCGTGAAGCATCCGCTTCGGGGAACAGCCACGCGCCCGCAAAGCGTACCATCGCCGTCAGCGGCGGCGACATGTACGGTGTATCACGACCGCAAAATGCCGAGGTGACCCAGGCGTATTCGCCGGCGATCCAGACCCCGAACTGAACTGCGTGTTCGATAAAATGTCCGACCTGAAAAGCCAGGCCAAGGCCGACGCAGGCAATAAGAATGTTGCAAAGCAGCGTGTTACGACGTTTCGTGTCGGCTCCGGTGGTACGACTGATCATCGCGAGTCACACAAACTTGCTTGAAGGGCTATTTAGTGTGACGTTGCTCAACGGCTGAGGCAACCTCCATTTACCGATGCGGTCGTCACGAGAATGGTCATCAAACAGAGGCCGCTCTGAAGAACAACGCCGCTATTCGATATCCAGCCCCAAATCCAGTATCGGGGCGCTGTGGGTGATCCAGCCGGAAGAGATCAGGTCGACGCCGGCAGCGGCAATGGCAGGCACGGTTTCGCGTGTGATGCGACCGGAGGCTTCGCTGATTGCGCGGCCGGCGATCATCTGCACGCCGCGGCGCAATGTGTCGGGGTCCATGTTGTCGAGCAATACCGCATCGACGCCGTGCTCCAGCGCTTCGGCAAGCTGGTCGAGCGTGTCGACCTCCAGCTCGATCTTGACGAGGTGTCCGGCATGAGCGCGCGCGCGGTCGAGCGCGGCGCCGACGCCGCCAGCCATCGCGACGTGGTTGTCTTTGATCAGCATCGCGTCATCGAGGCCAAAGCGATGGTTGGCGCCGCCTCCCAACCGCACCGCCTCTTTTTCGAGAATGCGCAGGTTCGGCGTGGTCTTGCGGGTACAGACGATCTTGGCCTTGTGATTGCCGACGGCGTCGGCCAGCGAGCGGGTAGCCGTCGCGACGCCGGAGAGACGGCAGGTGAGGTTAAGCGCGGTGCGCTCGGCGGCCAGTACGGCCCGCGCGCGGCCGGTGACGCGCGCCACGGTCTCGCCGCGCTCGACATGGCTGCCATCCGGGCGCAGCACTTCGATCTTCAAGGTCGGGTCGAGCAGCTCGAACGCGAGCAGCCCCGCCGCCAGCCCCGCCACGACACCGGGCTGGCGCGCCGCCATGATCGCCTCGCATTGTGTATCGTCACCGACAATCGCATCGGTGGTGATGTCGCCGGCCCGTCCGAGGTCTTCGAGCAGGGCGGCGCGAACGATCGGTTCGATCAGCAGACGCAGCATCGCCAGTATCCTCAGCCGAAGGCTAACATGCGCTCGACAGCCTGCCGCGCCCGGTCGGCAATCTCCGGCGCCACGATCACTTCGTGTGTCATGGTTTCGAGGGCGTGGCGGATGTTTTTCAGCGTGATGCGCTTCATGTGCGGGCACAGATTGCAGGGCCGCACGAAATCGAGATCGGGGTATTGCAGCGCGACATTGTCGCTCATCGAGCACTCGGTCAGCAGCACGACCCGCGACGGCCGCTTTTGCCCGACATAATCGGCCATTGCCGCGGTCGAGCCGGTGAAATCACACTCGGCGACGACCTCCGGTGGACATTCGGGATGCGCCAGAACGGTGATGCCAGGGTGCGAGGCGCGCAGGTCGCGGATGTCTTCCGGGGTGAACTGTTCGTGCACCTCGCAGTGGCCTTTCCAGGCGATGATCTCGACTTTGGTCTGGGCGGCGATGTTGCGGGCGAGGTATTCGTCCGGGATCATAATGACCTTGGGTACGCCGAGGCCCTCGACGATTTTTAGCGCGTTGCCCGAGGTGCAGCAAACGTCGCTTTCGGCCTTCACCGCCGCCGAGGTGTTGACGTAGGTGACGATCGGCACGCCGGGATGGCGCTCGCGCATCAGCCGCACATCCGCGGCGGTGATCGACTCAGCGAGTGAGCAGCCCGCCTTGGTGTCGGGGATCAGCACGGTCTTTTCCGGGTTCAGCAGTTTGGCGGTCTCGGCCATGAAATGCACACCAGCCAGCACAATCACCGAGGCATCGGTGCGCGCCGCCTCGCGCGCCAGCGCCAGGCTGTCGCCGACAATGTCGCCGACAGTGTGGAAGATGTCCGGCGTCTGGTAGTTGTGCGCCAGGATCACCGCATTCTTCTCGCGCTTCAGCTTGATGATCGCGGCGATGTCGTCTGCCAGGATCGGCCACTCAAAACGCGGCACATGGCGTTCGACGCGGGCATAGAGGTCCGGCAACGGAAAGCCGGCGGTATCGGTGATGGTGGGGGCGGCGGTTTCAAACACCTGCAATTCCTCCAGATATACTCTTATTGAGTATTATATAGGTCCGGAAAAGCCGGACGGTAGTGATACCGCCCGGCATGAGTTATGCTGAACATGAGAATAAGGGGTAAACGGTCCGCGTCAAGCCCCAGATGACATTTCGATGACGCATGACAGACCGTCGAGAAGGGCAACGGGCGACTTGGCGCCGACTCGCATCATTTGGATATTACGCAAAATGTCATTGACTTGCCGCCTGTCGACATTATTTTGATAAATCTCAAAGTGAGAGTTATATGGAAAAGAAACCGGCAATTGCCGCACTCGCCGCTCTGGCCCAAGAGACTCGGCTCGACGTGTTTCGCCTGCTGGTGACGCAAGGTCCTGCCGGGCTTGCCGCAGGAGTCATTGCCGAACGGCTGGACGTGCTGCCAGCCTCGCTGACCTTTCACCTCCAGCATCTGGTTCGCGCCGGCCTCATCACCCAGCGGCGCCTCGGACGGCAACTGATCTATTCCGCCGAGTACGGCGCGATGAACGAGTTGCTGGCGTACCTGACCGAGAATTGCTGCGGCCAGGGCGCGGTGTGCGCTCCGATCTGCAATCCTGCTGAAACCTATGGCACGGGAGAGAGCCATGAAACGCCTGCACGTGCATGTAAATGTTGAAGATCTGGCGCAATCCATCGAATTCTATTCGACGCTGTTCGCGGCAGAACCGACGGTGCTAAAAGACGATTACGCGAAATGGATGCTCGAAGACCCGCGCGTCAATTTCGCGATCAGCACAGCCGGGGGACATGCCGGCATCTCGCATCTCGGCATCCAGGCCGAGGATTCGGGCGAACTGGCTGAGGTGCACGACCGCTTGAGCCGCGCCGAGCGGCCGATCGTCGAAGAACGGGGCGGCACCTGCTGCTATGCCAGATCAGACAAGCAATGGGTCGCCGACCCGCAGGGTGTGCCGTGGGAAACTTTCCTGACGCACGAGCCGGCCGCGGTTTACGGGAATAGCGGCGCGCTCACGAAACTAGCGGCGGCGAGCGGCGGCCCGTCGACCCGGGGCTGCGCACCGACCGAGCCAAGCCTGGCAGAGACACAGGCCTGTTGCGCCGGCTGACGCATGAGCATCTTGGCCGAAGAACCCACGCGCATCCAGCCAGCACTTGGTTCGTTTGAGCGCTATCTGACGTTGTGGGTGGCGCTCTGCATCGCCGCCGGCATCGTGCTCGGCCGGCTGGCGCCGGGGCCGTTCCATGCACTCGGTCGCGCGACCCTGGCAGAAATCAACATTCCGGTCGCGGTGCTGATCTGGCTGATGATCGTGCCTATGCTGCTTAAGGTCGATTTCGGTGCGCTGCACCGTGTTGCCGAACACTGGCGCGGGATCGCGGTCACAGCTGCCACCAACTGGCTGGTCAAACCGTTCAGCATGGCGGTGCTTGGCTGGATTTTTATCGGCTGGCTGTTCCGGCCCTATCTGCCGGCAGGCCAGATCGATCTCTATATCGCGGGCCTGATCCTGCTGGCGGCGGCACCGTGCACGGCAATGGTATTCGTGTGGTCGAACCTGACTGGAGGCGACCCAAACTTCACCCTGACGCAAGTCGCGCTCAACGATACGATTATGGTCGTCGCGTTTGCGCCAATCGTCGGCCTGCTGCTCGGGCTGTCGTCGATTTCAGTGCCGTGGGCGACGCTCTTTCTCTCAGTGTTGCTTTATATCGTGGTACCGGTGATCGCCGCGCAGCTCTGGCGCCGTGCCCTTCTCGCGCGGGGAGGCGAGGCCGCGCTGACATTGATCCTGCGGCGGGTGCAGCCGGTATCGCTTATCGCGCTGCTGGCGACGCTAGTGTTGCTGTTCGGTTTCCAGGGCGACGAGATCTTGCGACAGCCGCTGGTGATCGCGCTATTAGCCGTACCTATCGTTATCCAGGTCTATTTCAATGCCGGTTTGGCCTACGCGGCAAACCGGATGCTTGGTGTACCGCATAATATCGCCTGTCCTTCGGCATTGATCGGCGCATCGAATTTCTTCGAACTGGCGGTCGCCGCGGCGATCGCGCTGTTTGGCTTCCAGTCTGGCGCAGCCCTGGCGACGGTAGTCGGCGTACTGGTGGAAGTGCCGGTGATGCTGTCGGTCGTACGGCTCGTGCGATGCAGTCGTAGCTGGTACATGCAGGGCGCGCGCGGTGTTTCGTGATTACCCGGCGCCGGCACGGCGGGCGGCGCGCAGGCGCAGGCCGGGGGCCGGGCGTTCGAGCAGAACCTCGCGCCGGAAGCGGACGAGCCGCGCCGGCCGGCCGCCGGTCGCCGCACTCATCGCGCCAGTTTCCTCGACCAGTCCCTGTTGTTCGACAAGGCGGCGGAAATTCTGTTTGTGCAGCAGCACCCCGGCGAGCGCTTCAACTGTGCGCTGCAACTGCAGCAGCGTAAAGGCGGGAGGCATCAGCTCGAACACAACCGGCCGGTACTTGATTTTGCCGCGGAGCCGGCCGATCGCCGTTGCAAGGATACGGCGATGGTCGAGCGCCATCGCCGCGCCAGTCAGCATACCTGGATCGGCGGTCTCGTCAGTGAGCTTGCGGCCGAAATCGCGCGCCGCCTCGGCGACCAGCCCGGCCTCGTACAACAGCTCGTAGCGTTCGAGCACCAGTTCCTCGTTCCACGGCGCGCCGTGCAGGCCAAAGGCGAGGCCGAGACGCTCGGTGCGCAACCGCCGCTCGGCCTCGCCCTCGGCTTGCGCGGCCCAGCAGCCAAGCCCTGCCTCGATCGGCGCGAGCGGCAGCGGCTTTCCGGCGCGCCAATCCTCCCACGGGAAATAGCGATACCAGCTGCGCCATTCGGCATCGGCCGAGCCAGCTGGGTTGGCCTCGCGCGCCAAAGCGAGGTAGGCAACAATCAGCGCGGGCAGCGCCAGCATCGCTTCACCGACCACGCGATCCCGGTCGCCAAATGTATATAGCTGCTCAACATAACCGAGCCGCTGGCTAGTCTGCCGCTCGACCCAGGCGCGCAAACCGATTTCCAACGTCCGATGCTCGGCTTCCAGCGGCCCCGATGGCAGCCCTTCCACCACCTGCGCCGCGCCGCTGGCGGAAGCGGCGGCAAAACGGATCGTCAGCACGCGCGGCTCGTAAATATTGGCGGCGACAATAACAGCGCTGAGCCCGATCGACAGCGGCGCGCCGTTGCCGGTCGCCTCCGGCTCGGTCAGAACCCGCCGCAGCCCGGCCGCGGCTGCGCGCGTCTGGGCCATTTAGCCGGCGGTGATGTGGCTTCGGAAGGTCAACGGATCACCGATGAACGGAATCGGCTCAAAACTGCCGCCGGTGCCGCGCACCATGATCGTGCCGTAGCTGAGCATGCGCCCGAGGATCGACTGGTTGACCCCGACCGTCTCGACCTTGGAGCGGTTTATCTCCATGCTGTGGCGCTGCAAAATGCCGGTTTTGTAGATGACGCGCCGGTCGGTGACCGCCAGTTCGGTCGTGGCGCGGCGGATCAGCGCCCCGAGCGCCGAGAGGATCGCGCCAAGCAGAAATAGCCCCGAGACGATCGTCAGCGCCAGCTCGACGGTATGGTCGTTGAACGAGCCGGCGACGAAAAACAGCACGATAGCGAACAACGCCAGCAGAACCGCCCGCGAATAGATCAGCCAGTGCAGGCTGGTCGCGTAGATTACGGTTTCACCCGGCTGCAATACGCGCTCGACATACTTCATGGTGCGGACCCCGCTTTCATAATGGGACCGGCGCCTAATCCGCCCGTCGCTTCACCTGCGGCGCAACCGGTGCAATCCAGAAAATGCCCATGACGCGATCCCTCGCTGAAGATTTTGCCATTTTGCTGTAGCGCACGACCGCGGTCACGCGTTCTGAACGCCCGAGTTATGCCGCCCCAGATTGCGCCCGAGCAGAGTTAGGCGCCGCGCCGGCCAAAGTCGATGCGCGGGTCGATCAGCATGTAGGTGAGGTCGCTGACCAGCTTGAGCACGAGGCCGATCAGCGTAAAGACGTAAAGCGTCGCAAACATGATCGGGTAGTCGCGGTTGATCGCCGCTTCAAAACCGAGGAGCCCCAGCCCGTCGAGCGAAAAGATCACCTCGATCAACAGCGAGCCGGTAAACAAGATGCCGATAAACGCGGCGGGAAAGCCGGCAACCACCAGCAGCATCGCGTTGCGAAAGATGTGGCCGTACAGCACCCGCCGTTCGGTCAGGCCCTTGGCGCGGGCGGTCAGGACGTATTGCTTGTTGATCTCGTCGAGAAAGCAGTTCTTGGTCAGCATCGTCAGGGTCGCGAAACCGCCGATGACAAGGGCGCTGATCGGCAAGACGAGGTGCCACAGATAATCGAGAATGCGGTGCGGCCAGTCGAATGAGGCCCAGTTGTCGCTGACGAGGCCGCGCAGTGGAAAGATCGACCAGTAGCTGCCGCCCGCAAACAGTACGACAAGCAGCACGGCGAACAGAAAACTTGGCACGGCATAACCGATGATGATGACGCCGCTCGTCCAGATGTCGAAGCGGCTGCCGTCGCGCACCGCCTTGCGGATGCCGAGCGGGATCGAGACGAGATAGGTAATCAGCGTCGTCCACAAGCCGATCGAGATCGACACCGGCAGCTTGTCGCGGATCAGGCTGAAAACGCTGCGGTCCTGAAAAAAACTATTGCCGAAATTGAATGTCGCATAGTTCTTCATCATCAGGACAAAGCGCTGCAACGGCGGCTTATCGAAGCCATACTGCTTTTCGAGTTCCTTGATCAGCGCCGGATCAATGCCGCGGGCGCCGCGATAGCGGCTTTCCTCGCCGCTTGGTGCCCTGACTTCGCCGCCGCCGCTATTGCTGACCCGCTCGGTCGCGGCGACGGCGGTGCCCTTGATCTTGGCGATCATCTGTTGAATCGGGCCGCCCGGCGCGGCCTGCACGATGATGAAATTGACCACCATGATCGCGAACAGCGTCGGCACCATCAGCGCGATGCGGCGGATCGCGTAGGCAATCATGGCTGGGAGCGCTGACGAGGCTGCCGCGGCATCGCGCTATTTCGGCGCTTCGGTTTTGGGCGTCTGTTGCTGGGTCTCGGTCTGTTTCGCTTGGATGTTCTGCTCAGCTTGCGGATCGACCCACCAGGTATCGAGGCCAAGGCCGTATTTCGGCGAGACGCCGGGACGCCGGTATTTGTCCCAATAGGCCACCCAGAACGCACCCAGATGAAATTGCGGGATCGTGTAATACCCATACTGCAACACCCGGTCGAGCGCATGAGTATGCGTAACGAGGCTGGCACGGTCGGGCGATTTGATCAGTTCCTCGACCAGTTCATCGACGACCGGGCTTTTGATGCCAAGCTCATTGCGGCTCCCCTGTTCGTCGGCAGCCTTCGATCCCCAGAATTCGCGCTGTTCGTTGCCTGGCGACAGCGACTCACCAAATGACACAACCGCCATGTCGTAGTCGAAAGTCTCCATGCGCTGTTCGTACTGCGCGCTGTCGATCGTACGCACCCGCGCAGCGATGCCCATGCGCGCCAGATTGCGCACAAACGGCAGCACGATTCGTTCGAACTCGGGCTGCACCAGCAGGATTTCGAACTCGAACGGCTGGCCGGTCTTGTCGTTGACCAGCTTTCCATCCTTGAAGCCCCAACCAGCCTCCTTCAATAGCTTCAACCCGTCGCGCAAGCCGTCGCGGATGTCGCCGGAGCCGTCATATTTCGGCGGGTCATATTCCTTGGTGAAGACTTCGTCGGGGATCTTGCCGCGGAACGGTTCGAGTATCTTCAACTCGTCACTTTGCGGGACACCGGTCGCGGCCAGTTCCGAATTGTCGAAATAACTGCGGGTGCGCTTGTAGAAGCCATAAAACAAATTCTTGTTCGACCATTCGAAATCGAACGCATAGCCCAACGCCTGCCGCACCCGCGGGTCCTGAAACAACGGCCGGCGCAGGTTGAAGCCAAAGCCCTGCATGCCGCTCGGCAGATCGTTGGGGATGGCCTCTTTCTTGATCAGCCCGCTGCGCACCGCCGGACTGTCGTAGCCGGTTGCCCAGGCTTTTGAGACATTCTCGCGCCGCACATCGTATTGCCCCGCCTTGAAGGCTTCGAGAGCAATGGTGCCGTCGCGATAATAATCGTAGCGGATCGTATCGACATTATAGCGGCCCTTGTTGACGGGCAGGTTGGCGCCCCAGTAATCGGCGATGCGGCGATAGGCGATCGAGCGGCCGGGGTCGATCTTGTCGATCTTGTACGGACCGCTGCCGAGCGGCGGGTCCAGGGTGGTTTTACCGAAATCCTTATTTTCCCAGTATTTTTTGGAGAGGATCGGCATCTCGCCGAGAATTTGCGGCAATTCCCGGTTTTCCGCCGATTTGAAGCGGAAGCGAACGCCGCGCTCGCCTTCGGTTTCAACTTTTATGACATCGCCGTAATACGATCGATAGGCGGGCGCCCCTTTATCGCGCAACGTGTCAAAAGTCCACACGAGATCGTCAGGCGTCATCGGCGAGCCGTCGTGAAATTTCGCTTCTTTGCGCAAGGTGAACAGCACCGACAGTTTATCCGGCGCGACCTCGGCCCGTTCGGCAACCAGCCCGTATTCGCTGCCCGGCTCGTCCTGCGACTGCGCCATCAGCGTGTCGAAAATCTGTCCGATCCCGGCGGCGGGGACACCCTTTATGACAAATGGGTTCAGCGTGTCGAACGTCCCGATCGCCGACAGGCGCATCGTGCCGCCCTTTGGTGCGTCCGGGTTGACGTACTCGAAATTCTTGAAGTCGGCAGGGTATTTCAGCTCGCCGAACAGCGACAGGCCATAACCGCCGGGAGCGGCCTCAGCGGCGATCCCTGCAACCGACCCGGCCAGCATGATTGCGGTCATGGCAAAACCAGCCGCCAGACGCGACAGCTTGCGCATCATCCCTCTCAGAAATACTTGTCTCACGCAGCCAACAACCGCAGCGCCTGTTCGTGTGCATGCCGGTCGCCGGCCACCAGGACCCGCCCGTCGGATGCGATGGTCAAGGGCGCGCCCTGCCAATCCGTCGCAATACCGCCAGCGCCTTCGATGATCGGCAGCATCGCACTGAAATCATACGGTTTGAGGCTCGCCTCGATGACAAGATCGATACAGCCAAGGGCAAGCAACCCGTAAGCATAGCAATCGGCACCAAACCGCGTCAGCTTTGCCGCCGCGTGAACCCGGCCGAAGGCTGCCGCATCGTCGCCGCCAAACATATCGGGGCTGGTGGCGAATACCGTCGCGGCAGCCAGCGACGCACAGGGTCGGCAGCGCAATGCGGTGCCATTCAGCGTCGTCGGGCGCCTCTGCGCGCCGATCCAGCGTTCGCGCGAAATCGGCTGGTCGATAATGCCGAGGATCGGCCGCCCGTGACGGGCCAGCGCGATCAGCGTGCCGAACAGCGGCACCCCCGAGATAAACGATTTGGTGCCGTCGATCGGGTCGAGCACCCAGACGAACTCGGCGTCCTCGCGCTCGCGGCCGTATTCTTCGCCGATAACGCCGTGGTCGGGAAAGCGCGCCGCGATCAGCCGGCGCATCGCCGCCTCGGCGGCGCGATCCGCTATCGTGACAGGCGAGAGATCGGCTTTGTCGTCAACCGCAATCGATTGCCGGAAATAAGGACGTATCGCCTCGCCCGCCGCGTCCGCGAGATCGCGCGCGAGGGCCAGGAACTGGTCGGTTACGACCACGGAGCTCCTATTTCAGGCTTTGCAGATAGGCCACAACATCGGCGCGATCCTGCTCCTTCGGCAGGCCGGGGAACGTCATCTTGGTGCCCTTGGCAAATTCCTGCGGCTTGAACAGCCATACGTTGAGCTTTGCCGGGTCCCATTTGTCGGCCTTATGCGCCGCCAATGCCTGCGAAAACTGGTAATTCGGTACCGCGGCGATGTTCTCTTGGAGCACGCCGAACAGATTCGGGCCGATCTTGTTGGGACCACCCTTCTCGAAGGTATGGCATTGCAGGCACACCTTGGCGATCTGCTGGCCTTTGGCCGGGTCGGCCTTCGACATGTCGATCGGCTCGGGGCCGGCGGCTGCCTTCTCCGCCGCTGGAGCGGCGGCCTCGCCGCCCTCGGCGCCGGGTGGCAGATAGACTGCCTTTTCCAGGTGTCGCGGATGAACGATCTGGCTTGACAGAATGCCGGCGGCCATCGCGACAAGCGCCGCGACGAGGACCGATGCGATGATCTTGTTCCACTCGAAAGACGACATCGGCGTCCTTTTTGGTTGCCCCGTGGCGACCGGGGGATAGCGGCCCGCATGGCGCCGGCCGATTGCGGCGCGGGCGGCAGAAAATCGGATTCTCGCCGCCAACTCAAACAAATTATCGCGCTTCCGGCGAGCAAACGAACCGGGCATGTTGTCGCGACCCGTTTGTTGCCGGTGCCGACCGATGCCCATCCCACCCTCCGAGACCACAATCCGCAACCCGATCGTCATGATCCCGGCGCGGCTTGCCGCCACGCGATTGCCCAACAAACCTCTCGCCGACATCGCCGGTGTGCCGATGATCGTGCATGTCTGGCGCTGCGCTGCGGCCGCCGCGATCGGGCCGGTCATCGTCGCCTGCGGCGACCGCGAGATCGCCGCCGCGATCGGGCATGCCGGCGGCCGTGCGGTATTGACCGACCCGGCCCTGCCAACCGGCTCCGACCGAATCCAGGCGGCGCTCACCGCCCTCGATCCGCAACGCGCGCATGACGCCGTGATCAACGTGCAAGGCGATATGCCGATGCTCGACCCGGCGGCGATTCGGGTGGCGCTCGCCACGCTCGCCGACACCGACGCCGATATCGCGACCCTTGCCACGGAGATCACCGACTCGGCGGCGCTCGACGCCACCAGCGTCAACAAGGTGGTCGCCGGCTTTGCCGACCCAACGCGGCCAGCCCGCGCACTCTATTTCAGCAAGGCGCCGGTGCCTTGGGGCGACGGGCCGCATTACGAGCATATCGGCCTCTATGCCTACCGGCGCGACGCGCTCGACCGCTTTGTCACCCTGCCGCGCGGCGTCCTGGAGCAGCGCGAACGGCTGGAACAGTTGCGCGCGCTGGAAGCCGGCATGCGAATATCGGTCAGCCTGATCGACCCGGCGCAACTCGGTGTGCAAGTCGACACGCCGGACGACCTCGCGCGCGCCCGACAACTCATGACCATGAAAGGCCAGGAGTGACCGACATCACCGACCCGACCCGCATGATCGCCTTTCAGGGTGAGCCCGGGGCCTATTCCGATCTTGCCTGCCGCCACGTCTTTCCGGTGATGACCAGCCTACCCTGCGCGGCATTCGAGGATGCCTTTGCGGCTGTACGGGAAGGGCGCGCGGCGCTCGGCATGATCCCGATCGACAATTCGGTGGCCGGCCGTGTCGCCGACATCCACCATTTGATGCCTGATTCCGGTCTCTTCATCATCGGCGAGCATTTCGAGCCGGTGCATCACCACCTGCTGGCACTACCCGGCGCTTCGCTCGACACGATCCGCGCGGTCCGCAGTCATGTCCACGCGCTCGGGCAGTGCCGCAATTTCATCCGTTCGCACGGGCTGCAGCCGGTGGTGCGCGCCGATACCGCCGGCAGCGCCGCCGAGGTGAAGGAACTCGGCAACCCGGCGATCGCCGCGATCGCCTCGGAACTGGCCGGCGACATCTACGGGCTGGTGTCGCTGCAGCAGAATATCGAAGACGCGGAGCACAATACGACCCGCTTTATGATCATGTCGCGCGAACCGATGCGCGCACCACGCGGCGGTTCGACGGTCACCACCTTTGTGTTCAACGTGCGCAACGTGCCGGCGGCGCTCTACAAGGCGCTCGGTGGGTTTGCGACCAACGGCGTCAACATGACCAAGCTCGAAAGCTACATGGTCGGCGGCGCCTTTACCGCGACCCAGTTCTACGCCGATGTCGAAGCCCATCCTGACGACCGACCGTTGCAACTGGCGCTCGAGGAACTCGCCTTTTTCTCGACCGAAGTCCGCATCCTCGGCGTCTATCCAGCCCATCCGCAGCGCATCGCCGCACGACAGCAGGAAAATGGACATCCCCAATGAAGATCATCGAAGCCGCCGCCCTCACCGGTATCGCCCGCCGGATTTTGGCCGCCGCCGGCAGCGACGACGAGGAGGCGGTCATCGTCGCCAACCATCTGGTCGAGGCCAACCTCAAAGGGCACGACAGCCACGGGGTCGGGATGATCCCGTCCTATCTGCGCAACCGCGATGGCGGCACGCTGAAACCGAACGTGGCCGGCCGGGTGGCGAGCGACAACGGCTCGATCATCATCTATGACGGCGACCGCGGCTATGGCCAGATCGTGGCGCGCAACGCCACCCTGCTCGGCATCGAGCGCGCCAAACGGGACGGGGTTGCGGTCGTCGCGCTGCGCAATGCGCACCATATCGGACGGGTCGGCACCTATGGCGAGATGTGCGCCGCCGCCGGCATGGTCTCGATGCATTTCGTCAACCTGTCCGACCAGCGTCCGGCCGTGGCGCCGTGGCGCGGGCGCGACGGCCGTTTCGGCACCAACCCTTTGTGCATCGCGATCCCCGGCCCAGCGCCGGAGCGTCCGATCATCGCGGATATGGCGACGAGCCGCATCGCAATGGGCAAGGTGCGCGTGGCGCGCAATAAAGGCGAGGCGATCGCCGGCGACACGCTGCTCGACCAGAATGGCGACCCGACGACCGATCCCGTGGTGATGTACCAGCGGCCGCGCGGCGCGCTGCTGACTTTTGGCGAACACAAAGGCTACGCCCTCGCCTTTATCTGCGAAATGCTGGCGGGCGCGATCACCGGCAGCGGTACGATGCGGCCGGAGCGGCAATCGGCCGAAACCACCACCAACGGCATGCTGACGGTGGTGATCGACCCGAGCCGCATCACCGATCAGGCATGGCTCAAGGACGAGATCACCGCGATGACCGATTACGTCACGTCATCGCCGCCGCGCTATTCGAACGAACCCGTGCTGATCCCCGGCGACCCCGAGCGCGCTAATCGCACCGCGCGACTACGCGACGGCGTGCCGGTCGACGACGAAACCTGGCGCGAAATCACCGTCGCCGCCCGCGCGGTCAACGTGCTGGTCGAAGGCTGAACTTTCTCCCTCCCCAACGGGGAGCATTGCGCGACAAAAGCCGATACCGCACGACTATCTTTATTTCTGCATGACAGCAGCGCCTGGGATCGGAGTGCGTAAGGAAGAAAGATAACAAATATACGGGACGGGGCGACTGCGGAGGAAGAGCGACAGCGCCGGCTAAGTTAATTCTCCCTTCGGGGCGAATGTCGCCGCCATGATCCGTTTCAGGTCCCATCTGCGGAACGGTTTTGACAGCTTTGGCCGCTCCATGTATTCGCGACTCAAATCCTGAGCGGCATATCCGGTTACAAAGACAAACGGAACACCTCGCAGCACGAGTTCCTCGGCGACTGGGTAGACCGCATGACCAGCCAAGTTCAGATCGAGCATCGCGCCGTCGAGAGGTTCGGTAGCAAGGAGAGCGATGGCTTGGGCGATGTTGGCGGCCGGGCCAACAATCCGGCAGCCAAACTCCTCCAGGTAATCTCCATCAGCATGGCAATCATCATCTCGTCCTCAACGACGAGAATGCGCAAACCCGCCAGCGGCGTATCGTGAGGCTCGCTTTCACTCATGGTTATGCCGTTCGATGACCGGAGTGAGGGGAATGTTCACCGCGCAACGGACGCCAGCCCGGTCAAATGTAAGGCTCACCTTGGCATTCAACTCATGGGCAAGACCGCGTTCGATCAATCGCGATCCAAAGCCTTGCCGGTCCGGCTTTACGACGGCGGGGCCACCTGATTCGACCCACTGGAGATGCAAACTCCGTTCGCCGGGCAAGGTTACCGTCCAGGATACGGTCACGCGACCGGTTGGAACCGAGAGAGCGCCGTATTTGGCGGCGTTCGTGGCGAGTTCGTGGAACATCATTCCAATCGCCAGCGCGCGGCGCGAGTCGAGCGACAGGTCGTCTCCCTCAATTACGTAACACGAACCGTCGTCCGCCGCATGGGATGACAACTCGGCAACCGCGAGGTCGCGCAGGGTCGCAGCCTGAGTGTCGCTTTGCATCAACAGGTTGTGCGTTTTCGCCAGGCCGTCGAGCCTGGACTCGAACGCCTCCCGGAAAGCCTCCATCGTTGAAGCGCTGTGCATGGTCTGAAGAGCGAGTGACTGCACGATCGTCAGCATGTTTTTTACGCGATGATCGAGTTCCGCCATGAGCAGGTCGCGATGAACATCCGACGCCGCCCGCTCGGTCATGTCGACAAAGGTGATGACGACGCCGTCGACAACCCGGTTTACCTTACGGTAAGGGCGGATGCGCATTTGAAACGTCGCGCCGTGGGTAATGGCCACTTGGCGTTCGACAATCCGCAACCGCTGCACCACCTCTCCGACATCGCGCTCCAGGTCTCCATAGTCGAGGCGGCTTACGATCTCCGTCACCGGTCGCCCAATATCGGCTTCGCGAATATGCAAAATCTCAGTCATAGCTGGCGTGAAATTGCGAATCATCAAATCTTCGCTCAAAAACAGCGTCGCTATTTGCGTGCTTTCAAGCAGATTGTTCAAATCGCTGTTGAGTTGCAGCAATGATTCGTTTTTGCTGCTTAGCTCGGTATTGACGGTTTGCAGTTCTTCGTTGATAGATTGTATTTCCTCCTTCGCGGTCTCCAATTCCTCGTTGGTGGATTGTAATTCTTCATTGGCTGATTGGTATTCCTCGTTGGCCGTGCGCAACTGCTCGACGGCGGTTTCAGCCTGCTCGATGGCTGCTCGCAGGTTCGCGTCGGTAAGGGTGCCGCTGCCGGGACCGACAGCCCCCTCGGGCGCGGTCGAGTTCGTGTCTGCATCTCCAGCTCCTCGTTGGAGTTCCTGAAAGGCGAGGAGGAACAGAGCGCGATCGCGAGGAGGCACGGAGATCGGCTCGACGATCAGGGTCACGCGCCGGTCGCCATCCCATTCGAGCAGGATGTTTTCGCGCACGGCGCGGCGTAGCCCCGAGATCGCCTCCTGCATCGCGCTCCGGACGACCGGACGCAAACCCTTCCGCAAGAGGGTGAGCACGTTCAAGGTCGCCCGTCCCGGCGCGGGCCCCAGATATTTGCCGATGTGCTCGGAGAATTGGACCACATCGCGATGTTCATCGACCACGACGTAAGCGGGGGAGAACTGCGCTAATAGGCGACGGAGGTCTTTCGCCGCCATCGGGTTGGCGGGCCTTCCCGAGCGACCACCGGATGTTAGCGGAAAGTCGGGTAGCCCGGACGCCGACCCTTCGAGGAGGGTGAAGATGTTGTGCTTGGCGTCGACCACCGTGAACAGGCCGGATTGCCGGTTCACCGTTTCGGAAGGACCGAGGAACAGTGTCCCCCCCGGCAGGAGCGCGTAATGAAAGATCGGCACTAAGCGGTCCTGCAAACCTGCATCCAGGTAAATCAGCAAATTCCGACAGGAAATCAGGTCGAGTTTTGAGAAGGGCGGGTCTTTGACGACATTATGGACAGAGAAGATGCAGCATTCTCTGATTTCCGGTTTCGCGCGATAGAAGCCGTCATCGTCGATAAACCATCGTTCGAGACGTTCGGGCGATAGACCCCGCACCAGCGACTTCTGGTAACAACCGGAGCGGGCAACCGCCACAGCACGATCATCGAGATCGGTCGCGAAGATCACGATGTTGGGTCTTCTCTCGAGACCCGCCAGAGCTTCACGCAATAGGATCGCAATCGAGTAGGCCTCTTCTCCGGTGGCGCAGCCTGCTACCCACACGCGAATTGTGTCGTTGAGGCCGCGATCGGCGATCATTTTAGGGACGATCTTTTGCGCAAGCGTGTCGAAGGCTGCCGGATCGCGGAAGAACTGAGTGACGCCGATAAGAAGCTCACGGAAAAGCAGGTCGATTTGGTCCGGCTCCCCGCGCAGGCGTTCCGTATAAGCGGGCATATCGCTGATTTGCAGGACCTGCATCCGCCGCTGGATACGGCGGACCATCGTGTTCTTCTTATAGCCGCTAAAATCATGGCCGAGCCGGTCGCGCAGCAATGTGCATATCTCCGGCAGATACTCGGCGGCGTCGCGCCGCGTCCCATCGGAATCTTTGCGCTCCTCGACCAAGCCCAAATGACGCTGATAGGAGATCAGCGCGCTCGGCATCTCCTCGACTGGCAGCACGTGGTCGACCAACCCGGTCGCTGTGGCGCTGCTCGGCATGCCGGACATGGCCGAGTGATCGAACTCCGCCTGGGTGAGCGTCAGCCCGCCTCGCTCCTTGACCGCTGAGAGTCCGAGCGTGCCGTCGCTGCCGAAACCGGAGAGAATGATGCAGACCGCCTTCTCGCCCTGGTCTTCGGCCAGTGCGATAAAAAAGCTGTCAATCGGCCGGCGGCGGTCTCTCGGCGGCGCCGGCTTGGTCACCCGGAGACGGCCGCATGCAACGGTCAGCGTCGCGTCGGGCGGAATGACGAAGACGTGGTTTGCGGCGAGGTTCGTGCCGTCCGTCGCCTCAGTAACCACCATCTTTGTGGAACGCGCGATGATCTCCGCCAGCATGCTTTTGTGATGGGGGTCAAGGTGCTGGACCAGCACGAACGCCATCCCGCTGTCGGGCGGCATGTTTTCGAAGAAGGTCGTGAATGCGTCCAGCCCACCGGCTGATGCACCGATCCCGACGATCAGCCTACTCATGTTCATAGGGGAGTAAGGTCTCCTCCTCTGATGAGACAGTACTCGAGCGTAAGCATGTGAAAGTACTCCCCGCCGCGATCTGGCGGCAAGGAGGCACATCTCGGCAGCAGTATCGATTTCCAAACGGCAGCAGCATCGATTTCCAAACGGCAGCAAACCATCCCGGTTCCAATTGCCGATACCCCATAAACCATTCAGTTAATCGAGGCCGCTGTTCGCACCAGTATGGTGGGCAAGCTTGAAGACGACGAAGAACAACAGCGATTGTGGCAAAAGAAGGTTCAGCCCGAGGGCGAACCCTTACCGGTGCGTGATCGTCAGCGCTACACGAGATCGGCTACCGCGTCGCGGTAGCGGATGATCGCGGCGAGGTGTTCGGCGGGGGTGCGCCCCGGAATGCGCGTGTGATTGGCGCTGGCATAGGTCGTGTGGACCGTCGCGTGGGTGACGCCGCCCTCTTTCCAGAACGCGATTTCACGCCGCCAGTCGTCGGGTCCGCCCGTCCCGGGCGACACCCACACTTCGAGGCCCATTGCGGCGGGGTCCCGGCCGGCCTCGCGAGTCAGGGTGCGCAATTTCTCGAAGGCGGCGAGCGCCTTATCGCCGGCCGGAAAAGCCAGCGGCATATAACCATCGCCATAGCGGGCGCAGCGCCGGAACGTCGCCTCAGCGTGGCCGCCATACCAGATCGGCACGCGCCCCGAGGCCGGGCGCGGGTTGATCCCGGCGTCCTCGATGCGGTGGAACTCGCCAGTGAAATCGACATGCGGCTCGGCCCACAATGCCTGCATGACCCGCACCTGCTCGGCCGACCGCTTGCCCCGATTGGCGAAATTCTCGTTGAGCCCGGTGAACTCGACCTCGTTCCAGCCGACTCCGATGCCGAGACGGAACCGGCCGCCGGATAACACATCGAGCGAGGCCGCCTGCTTTGCCACCAGCGCCGCCTGCCGCTGCGCCAGGATCAGCACGCCGACCGCAAACCCGATCTTCCGGGTGCAGCCTGACAGAAAACCGAACAGCACAAACGGGTCGTGATAGGCCGTCGCGGTGGTGCCGACGCGCCGCCCGCCGTGATCCACGTCCGGATTGGCGCCGAGCACATGGTCGGGCGCGACGAGATAGGTAAACCCGTGGCCTTCCGCCGATTGTGCATAATCGCGCAACACCGCCGCCCCGGTTCCGATGTCGCCGACCGGTAACGAGCATCCGAGTTGCATGTGCTGATCCTCCCTGGCGTTACGCGCTGACGACGCGAGAGACCAGCTTACATCGCCGCGCCCCGGCTGTCGCAAGCGCGCCGGCTCCGACGCTTAGCCTGGTGCGCGGTCATTAAGTGTAAGTAATTAATATAGCTGAAGGATTGACTGATTTTGGAAGGGGTAAGGCCCGGCAATTTTGGGGAAGCTGCGGATGGCTTGGCGGTCGCCGGCATGGTCAAAAGCTTCTGGGTTTAGCCTAACGCGTTGTTGAAGCGCTGGAGAGATAAGCGGGGGTGCCGACGTTCGCACACAGCTCGGTGAATGCGTGAAGCAACTCGTGCTGGATATGGCGTGGCGAATGGGGCCGACCGGTCCGTCGGCGATAGGAGCCTATTTCAGTAATGGGAGTGATATGCGATTGTATCGGGCGTGAAGGGAATAAACAGTTTCAGCTAGCTACCGAGGTGACGCGTCGGCCTGTCCGGTGGTAACGGCGCGTTTGCAGATTTGTGCGACTTCAAGGGATCCCGCCGATTTCGTCAAGGAGGAGAGACCATGCCGATCGAAGGCTCCGTGAACAATGACGCCACCGAAAAAAGCTACGCCGAAAGAACATTTCCCAACCCCAGTGACATGCTGGGGCTGATGGTGTCGATCCAGCGCCTGCACCAGCAACTGTTGTGGCAGATGGGCGAGGTGATGGCCGACATGATGGCGATGCCGATGGGACGCGATCGCAGCGACGTGCGGAAGCCAGACCCGATCAAGCGGGCAGTGACGAACCTTGCGGATGCGGTGGACAGCGCGACCGAAAGCCTGCAGCAAGGCGGCAAGCCCCGCTGAATTTTTAACGCGAGCACGAGTGACGCACAGCGGGGATGCGGTCTCTCGGCGTTTTAGCAAAACTGGTCTACCTGGGCGTCGCCTACGTCTGGGACTGTGGGCTTCTCGGGAAGCGCGGCGAACAGGGCATGCCGCGCTTCGCTGGGCGGCTCCGCAGTGCGTTGCTGGAACTGGGCGGCGTGTATGTAAAGCTCGGCCAGCTGCTGTCTACACGACCTGATCTGGTTGATCCGTTTCTATCGAAAGAGCTCGAAGTCTTACTGGACAAATGTCCGGCCGAGCCCTTGAACGCCACCATCGAAACCATCCGCGAAGAACTCGGTCTGACCGCGAATTGCAGGCTCCCCTTTACCGTGCTCGGCGAAGTGGGTTCTGCCTCCTTTGGCTGTGTCTATCGGGTCGGGCTGGAGTCGGGTGACGTGGCGGCCATAAAGATCCTGCGACGGGGCATCGAGGTTCAGACGGTAAGGGACCTCAGGTTTCTCGACAAGCTCGCGCGTATCCTGGACATCCTCGCCGTCACGCACCGCTATCGGGTCGCTGACTGGGTCGAAGAGCTACGCCGATGGACCGCCGAAGAGCTGGACTATCAGCTGGAAGCCCGGAAAATGACGTATATCGCGCAAAACGTCCGACGGGTCGGCGGCATAAAAATTCCTCGCGTGATCTGGTCGCTTACGACGCGGCGCCTTCTGGCGATGGAGTTCCTTGAGGGGCGCTGGCTGTCGAATGAACGCGAAGCGTTCAGCGACGCCGAGCACACGCACGCTGCGTCGCTGCTGTTTCAGGCATTTCTTTATCAGATATTCGAGTTGGGGTTTTTTCACGCCGACTTGCATAAGGGCAATTTGTGCCTACTGGCGGACGGCAGAGTCGGCGTGGTGGATTTTGGGATCACCGGCTTTGTGTCGCAGAGAATGCGCCAACGGCATCTCGGCCTCGTCGCCGCGTTTCAGCGAGGCGCTCTCGACGAGGCTTTTGCCGCGCTCCTGGAGATATCCTTTGTGTCGCCGGACGCCAATCTCGCCGGGTTCAAACGTCACTTCGAACACGAATACTACGATTGGCTGCTGCGCTCGATGCAGCCGGATTTTCCGGCGTCTAAGCGCGGTGCCGGCTCGTTGATGCTCGCGATGTTTCGCGGTGCCTATGAGTGCTCGATCGTGGTTGATAGCGAGGTCGTACGCTACTATCGGGCGTTTGCGATCGTTGACGCGGTCGTGACATCATTGGATCGCAATTTTTCGCAGCATGACGAGATTGATCGCTACCTGAAATCGCGCCTGCGCAGAAAGGTCGAGGATTTAAGCGCAGTGCCCTTCGATCCGATTGGCACTCTTGCTGCTCTGACGACCGAATTTGCGTTTCGCGCCAGTGAATTTCGCCGCATCGTCTACGGCTACAGCACGTCACTTGACAGTGCCGTTACGAGAGTCTTGCTGTCTGTTGCCAGTATAAAGCAGACACTGTCGCGCCTGACGTGGGCGGCTGCCATCTTTTCGCTGACACTGAACATCCTGGTGCGGGTGCATCTTCTGTCCCGCAATACGATCGTGTTGCAGAGCGGTCTGCTGGGGCGGCTCGAGGTCGGCGATCTCGCGTCGGAAGTCGGCCCGATGGTGGTGGTGGCGCTGCTGTTGGGTTGGTTCGGCCGCCTGATCCGCGCGCGCGCCTACAGCACCGCAAAAACCGAAGCGTCAGGATCCGGCCGTGAAGCGCGCGGTACCAAAAAATAGGGCGGTGGCGCTGTCACCGACGTGGGACTGACCCGCGGACGATTACTTTGCCGGCTGCTCGAGAGCCAGATGCGACGCCCAATATTCCGATGTATCGCCTCTGAGGCGGAGCTTCACCTTTGAGCGTGCGGCGTCGATGACATACACCTCCTGGCCGTAGGTATAGAGAATGCATTCGCCGCTGAGTTTCGCCTCGCCAAGCCCGCGCTGGTATGCGGCGGGATCGCCCTGATCGAGGTACTCATGCAGCTTATCCAGCCGTTCGACATCGGCGCAGCCGGGGCTGTCGGCGACGAGGATTTTACGCCATGTCCCCATCAAGGCGTTTGATTTTACGCGGTCGCCGCCCGCGGCGAGGTAGGCGATCCCGATCGTGCCCAGGATGAGGAGGATGACGAAGCGTACCAAAAATTACTGCTCCTGCGTCACTCCCGCCACGGTGTCAGAAAAGTACCGCCGCCTCAATCGCGCGTGAGACGACCGCACCCGAAACCGCCAGCCACATAAAGGGCAACGCGGCGCGTCCGGCTCCGGAGGCTGCACCAGCAGAGACCGCTTGCGCACCGCATTACGACGGCACGCCATTGGCCGCCGCTTTCTGCAACGAGAAGGCGGCTTATTCCGCTTCGGCGCGCATGCCGGCGAGGCGCAAGCCGTCGTGCAGCCGTTCGCGCCCGGCGACCACGGCGGGGTGATCGTCTGGTGTTGCCGTCTCGTTTTCGATGATGTGCGCCAGCGTATATCCGGGAAATTGCTGATTGAACGCGCGTAAGACCCGGCTCGCGGCCGCCCGCTCTCCCTGTAACGCGTGAGCGCTGACGAGATAGGCGCGATTGTACCAGACATTTGACCAGTTCCTGACCGAAGACCGCAGCCAGGGAACCGCCTCTGCGTTCTGCTCCATAAAGAACCGGGCGCGACCGATCACCCAATAGAAATAGCCACGCACCGCGCTGTTCGGGCTGAGTTCGATCGCCCGTTCGACTTGGGCAATACCCTCGTCGAAACGCCCGAGATAAACCAGTTCCTCTCCCTTTTGGGCGTAGGCTCGCGCAAATTCGGGGGCGCATTTGATCGTTTCGTCGAACGCCTCCAGGGACGCTTGATGTTCCCCTCGGGTGCGGCAGAGAAAACCCCGTGCGTAATGCGCCAGAAACAGGCGGGAATTGGCCGCCAATGCCTGCTCTACCGCGATTTCGGCCTTGGCCACTTCGGCCGGGCCCGCATCATTCCAGCGGTTGAGGTATTCGCAAAGAATCGTGGTGGCGACCAGGGCTGCGGTCTCCGCGACCGCTTCATCGAGCAGCCCGAGCATCTCTTTCGCTCTCTGTGGCGTAACGCGCCGTTCATAAAGCGTTCTGGCACGGGCGGAAGGGTCGCGCCGACTGATGGCCATTTTCGATACCCCTGCTTGGTCGTTTCTCCACCCTTACGGGAGTGCTGCAGATCGCGCAAATAACATCTGCTCCGGCTCAACGTTCGGGCATGCCGGCGCACCGCAGGCCTTCGTGAAATTTGTCGCGCGCGGCAACGACGGTCGTATCGTCATTCGGGCTTGCGCTTTCCCGCGCTGCGACGACGGCCAGGCTAAAGACCGGATTTGTAAACAGGCGATTGAATTCGGATAGCGCGCGCGTCGCCTGTTCCGGCATATCGGCAAGCGCACAGGCGCTGACCAGATAAAGCCGGTTGAACCACAGGTTCGGCCGGGTCTCGACCGATTTCCGAAACCAGGGAATTGCCGGTTCATATTGTCCGGTGAAAAATAGCGCCCGGCCGATGATCCAGTGAAACACGCCGATCGAAGGGTCGTGTGGGCTGAGCCGGATTGCCTGTTCGACGAGAGGCGGCGCCTCCGCCGAACGGCCGACCAGCGTCAGCTGATTGCCCTTGTGAGCATAGGCGAAGGCGAAATTGCGATCGAGTTCAATGGCTCGGCTGAACGCCTCCAACGCGCCGTGATGCTCACCGCGCGCCCGCTGAATGAGCCCGTGCGCAACGTGTGCCAGCGCATGGTTTGGGTCGATCAGCAGCGCCCTGTGCACCGCATCTTCCGCTTCGCGGAGTTGCTCTCTGTCGGTGTTGTTCCAGCAGGTCAGATAGTCGGACGCGATGATCTCCCCCAGACGCGCCCAGGTTTCCGCCGAGTTTGGATCGAGCGCGGCCGACCGCTGCAAAAGTTGGCGCGTCGCCAGCGTGCGTTCCGGGGCGATCGAGCTGAAAAACAAGGCGGTGGCACGCAGCCTGAGGTCGAGAGCGTCCGGCTGCGGCACCTCGTATGTTCGGCGTCCCTCCGCCCGGACGAGCTGGACGTTCAGCGACGCAGCGATCCGGCCGGTGATGGCATCTTCCAGGCCTCCGAGATCGACGAACTGGTGTTCAAAGCGGTCCCCCCAGAGCTGCTCGCCCGAGGCGGCGTCGAGCAACTGGACATTGGTTCGCACGAGATCGCCGCTGCGTCCGATGTTACCAACGACCAGATAGCGGACGCCAAGCTCCCGGCTGATCTGCCGGACATCGAAATTCGTGTTCTTGTACGTGAAGGCGGTCGCGGCCGAGATCACGGCGATGTCCCGCATACGCGACAAATCGACGGTGAGATCGCTGGTCACGGCGTCGGTAAAATAATCCTGGTTGCTGTCGCCGCTGATATTGCGAAACGGCAGGACCAAGATGGAAGGCTTGGCCAGGAAAGCGGGTTTGGACGATGTTGTCGGTGGTTCGAGGCCCAGCGGTGCCGGCGGTTCCGGTCTGGCTGTCTGATCTTCGTCTTCCTGTACATCGGCGACAAAGCGGACGCCTTTGCGCGGCACTGTCCGGATGATCTTCTGGGCAGCGCCGGTATCGCCGAGCGCCCGGCGGGCGGCGTTGATGCGAGTTGTTACTGCTGAATCGGAAACGATCCGGCCGCCCCAGATCGCATCGATCAGATCGTCGCGGCTGACGACCCGTTCGCGGTGCCGCACAAGGTAGACGATAAGGTCAAAAACTTGTGGTTCTAGGGCGATTGGGCCGCCGTCCCGATGCAGTTCGCGGCGGTCAACATCGAGCGAGCATCCGCCGAAATCGTACCGCACAGGCGCCTCCCGCGCCGGCCACCGCGCTCCTTAAGGAAAAGCCAACGGAATCTTAAGGGAAAGCCAAGGGAGGCGTAAGGGCAAATCAACCCCTCCTTCAAGCCCCGCCGGAGCCGGCGCGCTAGGTTATGCCCATCACCACACGGTGATAGGGGCAGCCGAAAACCTTTGAGAGTAGGCGCATTCAGGAGGTGAAGATGTCCATCTTTGCACGCAAAACCGACAAGCGCGTTTCGCTGGAGAGCTTCAAGACCCGTGCCGGCGCCGTCAGCGTCGAGCAGTCGATCGACAAGATCACGGGCGGCACGCTCGCCAACTGCCACGGCCAGATCCTCAAGGCAGCCGCCTGACCAACAGGCTCATGGGAAAGGGCGGCGGGTCGCCGCCCTTTCTCAATCGCGAGATATCCATGACACGCAAAGAACCCGATGATTGGTGGCGAGAGGGCGTCGCGCGCGGCCAGCATAAACTGGCCGATACCCTGCGCCTGCTGGTCCTCAAGACCGCCCCCGCATTGTTCGATCAGCTCGATTTCGATGACGACGAAATCTTTCTGGACCCGTTGTTGTTCGCCTATTTCACCGACCCCGCTCCGGAACAATCGCTGACGCACCTGCTGTGCAGCCGCATTCTTCCAGAATGTCGACCGGCGGTCTTTCGGCTGCGATGCGATGCGGATGGCCGGGTCTATCTTCCGGGTATCGGCGAATGGTGCATCGCGGGTGCCGGGCGCGAGGTCGAGCTCAGCATCGACACGACATCGGCAAGTTTTTCATGGCAAGTGGACGGTCGCCCGATGCCCGTCGAATGGCGCACGCCCGATCTGATACCGGGAACCGCCATCGAAGTGATGCGAAGCAGCCATTCGCTTTTCCGGCGCTTTTTTGTCGACGAGGCCGGTGTGCCTGCCGCAATCGAAACGGCCAAAGCCAGCGCCGATCATATCCCGCACCTGCAGCGCGCTTGCATCCTGCTGCGCCAATATTGTCCGGACTTGTGGAGCGCCATTGCCGCAACCACGCGCCGTTTCGTGCTTTATCGTTCGAGTGTCCCTAACTCCTTTGCAACGCTGTCGGCGCATGGCGCGATCTTTTGCAATGTTACGACGGCGATCGATGAGGTGTTTTTTCTAGAGGATGTCGCCCATCAGGCCGGTCACGTCCTGTTCAATGCGCTGACCCTCGAAAAAGAACGCTTCTTCATGGTCGATCCGCTGATGCCATTCGGCGGCGACAGCTATGAAGCTGTCGAAGTACGAACCCTTTACGCGGCGGTGCATGGCCTCTTTACCTACACGACGATCGGCGAAGCGCTTTCGGCTTGTTATGAGCGCACAGCCTTTGCACCGGCCAGGAAATCGCATGAACTGTTGGGTCGGCTGGGCCTGATATTGCGGAAATTCGAATCCGATCTGTCCCTACTGGACCGTCCTGAGTTGTACTCCAACGACGGCAAGCGCTGCTGGCGCTATTTTACAAACGTATACCGCCGGCTTCATAACCGATATGGGGCACAAACCTCGTTATTTGATTACAGCAACCAGCCTTATGTTTTCAGTTATCCGTTATTTGCCGAACAAAACCCGCGACTGCCCGTGCTCTCGACAGAGGAGGCGGCGTGATGAAGCAATTCCCGTTTTACCCGCAAATGGACCAGATGGATTGTGGGCCGGCCTGCCTTCGCATGATAGCGCGACATCATGGCAAGGTATTCGGCGCCGAGCATCTCCGTGAGAAATGCGCCATTACTCGTAATGGCGTTTCGGTTGCGGGCATTGCGGACGCTGCTGAATCGATCGGGATGAGTTCTCTCGCTGCGCAGGTTGATTACGCCACATTGCGAAACGAAGTGCCGCTCCCGTGTATCGCGCATTGGCGGCAGCGCCATTTCATTGTTGTTTATGCCGTAACCGCTAAATTCGTGCATGTTGCCGATCCCGGCTTTGGCCTGATCAAGTATCCGCGCGAAGAGTTCCTCAAAGGCTGGCAGAGCGGCCCGCAGAATTCGGACGGCAGGGGCCTGTTGCTGCTCCTCGAGCCGACGCCGCGGTTTTATATGAACGAAGGAGACGGCGACATAAGGCAGCGTGGCCTCGGTTTTCTCCGGCCGTATTTACGCCCTTATCGGCGGTTGTTCGTACAGTTGGCGATCGGCCTGTTTGTCGGCAGTTCGGTGCAACTTATCGTTCCATTCCTGACTCAGGCGATGGTCGACCACGGTATCCAGTATCAAAATCTCAATTTTGTTTACCTCCTGCTGCTCGGGCAGCTCACGTTGTTTTTTTCTCAGACCACGGTAACCGTTTTGCGCAGCTGGTTGATCCTCCATATCGGGTCGCGCGTCAACATTTCGATCATCTCAAATTTTTTGATAAAACTGATGCGTCTTCCGATCGGCTTTTTCGACAGCAAGACGACAGGAGACTTGCTGCAGCGTGTGCAGGATCACAATCGCATCGACACGCTATTGTCGTCGGCTACACTGACCGTGCTGTTTTCGGCGGTAAGCATCGCCGTGTTCGGCGTCGTGCTGGCTTATTACGATCTGCGTATCTTTCTGCTGTTTTTGGTAGGAACGATCGTATACGTGCTGTGGGTGCGGCTGTTTATGAAGCAGCGCGCGATACTTGATTACAAGCGCTTCGATCAGGCGGCCGGCAACCAGAGTAGCATTATTCAATTGATTCAAGGCATGCAGGAAATCAAACTCAACAACTCCGAACGGCGCCGACGCTGGGAGTGGGAAGCGATCCAGGTGCGCGTGTTCCGGATCGCCGTCAAGGGCATGGCCCTGATCCAGTGGCAGTCAAGCGGCGCGACATTCATCAACGAGCTGAAAAACATTCTGATTACCTTTGTCGCGGCGCAGGCCGTGATCAAAGGCGATATGACACTGGGCATGATGCTCGCAGTACAATATATAATCGGTCAACTGAATGTGCCGATCAACAATTTTATCACGTTTATCCAGTCATTGCAGGATGCGCGGATCAGCATTGAGCGCCTGTCCGAAATCCATGCGCGTGACGACGAAGAAGATCAGAACGAAGAAAAACTGACCGTACTCCCGGCGTCCCGTACCTTGACGATTTCCGGTGATCTCAGTTTTCGTTACGGCAGCGCGCAGTCGCCGCTGGTCCTGGAAGACATCAATCTCGAAATCCCGGAAGGCAAAGTTACCGCAATCGTTGGAGCCTCTGGTTCCGGTAAAACGACATTGCTGAAACTGTTGCTGCGTTTCTACAAGCCGCTGAACGGCACGATCCGGCTCGGCAATGTCGGCCTTGAGAATGTCGACGCGCGAATCTGGCGTGGACGATGCGGCGCGGTGATGCAAAACGGATACATCTTTGCCGACACCATCGCACGCAATATTACCGAGTCCGACTCCGACGGAATGATCGACCGCGATCGTCTCTTGCGGGCCGTTCGAATTGCCAATCTCGAAGAATTTATCGAATCTTTGCCGCTCGGCTACAATACGCGCGTCGGGTCGGCGGGCATCGGACTCAGCGGTGGACAGAACCAGCGCATCCTGATTGCACGCGCTGCGTACAAAGATCCCGATTTTTTATTTTTCGACGAAGCGACGAGCGCGCTCGACGCCCTTAACGAACGGGTCATCATGCAGAACCTGGCTGGTTTCTGCCGCGGCCGGACCGTCGTCGTTATCGCGCATCGCTTGAGTACGGTGCGCAATGCCGACCAGATCATCGTCCTCGATCGCGGCCGCATGGTCGAACATGGCCGGCATGAAGAGTTGACGCGGACGCGCGGCGCTTATTTTTTGCTGGTCAAAAACCAGCTCGAGCTCGGTACGGACTGATACGGCACGCCGACGTGGAGTGTGCGATGGTAGCGATTTCTCCGATAGAACCCGAAGCGCGAGCGACACCAGAACTCCCGGTGCGGCTCGCGGACACCGCCGCCTACAAACTTGACAACATCGACCTGTATAGCGAACCCGTGCAGGAGGTGCTCGGCGTTCCGCCTTCATGGCTCGTGCGTTGGGGCAGTTCCGCTATTCTGCTTGTAATTGTCGCTCTCGGCTCGTTGAGCTGGACCATTCATTATCCCGACGTCGTTCCGGCGACAATCGTCGTAACAAGCTCGAACCCGCCCGCCAGCGTCATTGCCCGATCGAACGGCGAGCTGGTCGACGTTCGGGTACATGATAACGATCATGTCGAGAAAGGCGCCGTGCTTGCGATTATCGGCAGCACTACGAAACCATCGATCGTGTTTCAGCTCGAACAGCAACTGGATACGCTCGGGCCGGACCTTGAGCAGCCGGCGACGAAGATTGATTTCCTCGACACTCTGCCGCTCGGCGAATTGCAGACCGATTATTCGACGTTTGTCAGGAGCTACCGGGCATGGCGCTATAACGTCGAACAAGACCCGATAGGCCAGCAGATACGCAGCATCGAACCGCAACTGGAACACCAACAGCAGCGGCTGCAAGGCTATGTGCAGCAGCAGCAGATTGTCCGCGACGAAATCGAGATCGCGGACCGTGACTATCAGCGCGGCCGTGAATTGGCGTATCGCCAAGTGATGGACATGCATACCGTCGACGAACGCCAGCGGCAGCTATTGCAGCTTCGTCGCGACCAGCAGGGGGTCCAGCTCGATATTGCGGCGACCCACCTCGATATCGACCGCTTGCAGCAAAATCTGGTTGAATTGCGCGTGCGCGACCGGCAACAGCGGCATGATCTCGCCTCGGCGCTTGCCGAATCGACCAAAAATCTGCGCAGCCGCCTCGCCGTCTGGGAACGCGATTATGTCCTGCGCGCACCGATCAGCGGGCGGGTGAGCCTGTTCCGGTTCTGGAGCGACCATCAGGTTGTCCAGACCGGCAATGAGGTGCTGACGATCGTCAATGACGCAAAGCAGGCCCCTATCGGTAAGCTCGCCCTGCCGCTTGCCAATTCAGGCAAGGTCAAGCCCGGTCAGGCCGTTTACATTCAGCTTGACGATTATCCCTATGCCGAATACGGCCGGATAAAGGGCACCGTAAGTTCGGTCGCGACAGTGCCGCGGGAGGCCCGGTACGCCGTTGAAGTCACCCTGCCGGACCCATTGACGACGAGCTTTGGCAGGCGCCTCGCGGTGCGTCAGGAAATGCAGGGCCAGGCGGAGATCGTGACGGAGGATCTCCGGCTGCTCGATCGCATCTTCTATCAGATACGCAAGCTGGTGATCGGCGAGCATAGCGGTCACGCGTCGCCGCCCGGTGATCCCGCTCCGGCCAGACCTGACGCGTCGCGCTGAACGCCTGCATCGTCACCGTTCCACCGCCCAGGCCGCCCGCGCCCAGACGACCACGGCGGCGGCGCCGGCATCGGGAATGCCAATGGCGCGCTCGCCAAGATAGCTGGCGCGCCCGAGCCTCGGATACATCGCGGCCGTCGTGGCGGCGCCCTGTTGCGCGGCGGCGACGGCTATGCCCCATGCTTCAGCGGCGGATTTGCCGGCGGCAAGCCCAGCGGCGAAAGTATCCGCGGCCGGTTGCAGGGCATCGAGCATCGTGCGGTCGCCCGGCCGGGCGCCGCCAAGTTCGGCGATTGCCTTCACCCCCGCCGATAGCGCCGCCGACCAATCCCGCGCCGTCGGAATTTCGGGCAAGGTCTGCGCCGCGCGCAGCAGCGCAGTTGCATAGAACGGCCCGGAACTGCCGGCGATGGCACGCCGCAGCGTGTCGGCCATCCGGGTCAGCGCGGTGCCGGGCGCCGCCGACCATGTCGCTTCCGGCAGGGCGCGGATCGCTGCCGCGCCCCGCGTCATGCTGGCGCCGAGGTCCCCGTCTCCGGCGGCAGCATCGAGTTCGGTCAAATGCGCTTCAGCGGCTTCGAGCGCTGCTGCGACGGCCAGAGCGCCCCGCCTGATCATCTCGCCGTCTGGCGTTACCGGACGCGAGGGCTCCGGCTCCGGCGGAGCCGCCGCGGGACCGCGAACAAGGTGACGCGCCGACGCGATGCGCCCATCGCCCGGCCACGCCGGCGCCACTGTCGGTGCATCGAGCCGTTGAAGGCGGGCATCGTCGACCGGTAATACGGTCAACGACATGCCGGGCATTTCCAGCGCCGTCAGCAGATTACCCGACCACGCGCGGGCAACGATCAGGCCGCGCTCGCGCAATCCGGCAATGGCCCGCCGGGCGACCACCGCCAATTCCATCGGCGGCGTCCCACCCAACCCGTTGACAAGGAGGGCCACGCGGTCGCCGCGACCCAGTGCGTCGTCGCTTAGAATGGCCGTCAGGATCGTATCGGCAAGCTCGTCGGCCCGGCGCAGCGTCGTGCGCGCTACACCTCGCTCGCCGTGAATGCCGAGACCCAATTCGATCTCGTCGTCCCCCAGAGCGAAGCCGGGACGGCCGGCCGCCGGCACCGTGCAGGGGCCGAGCGCCACGCCCATTGTCCCCAATGCCGCCGCCGCGGCGCGTGCTTCCTGTGCCACCGCGGCCAGGGGCAATCCAGCGGCAGCGGCAGCGCCGGCCACTTTGTGCACCAGGACCGTGCCGGCGATGCCGCGCCGCCGCTCGGGTTCCACGGTATCGCGCAGCGCAACATCGTCGGCGACTACAACTGTCTCGACCGGAATCCCCGAGCTGCGCGCGAGTTCGGCAGCAAGGCCGAAATTGAGCCGGTCGCCGGTGTAATTCTTGATGACCAGCAGCACCCCGGCCGGCCCCGCCACGGCCCGGATCGCCGCCAGCACGGCATCGACGCTCGGCGAGGTAAAGACATCGCCCGCCACCGCCGCATGCAGCATCCCGGCGCCGACATAACCGGCATGCGCCGGCTCGTGCCCGCTGCCGCCACCGGAAAGAACGGCGACCTCACGACGCGCATCGCGAGGTGGCAGATCGGCGCGTATGACGACATCCTCGTTGTCCAGGAGAGCCTGGCCGGGGGTCAAATCGACCAGCCCCTCCAGCATCTCGCGCACGACATGGCGCGGATCGTTGATGAGCTTTTTCATTCCTGTCCCTCCTCGGCTGTTGTGCAGGAGTCGATCCCGGACGATGTCGTGATGCGTGTGAGCTTAAATTGACCATTCATCGCCCGTACAAATCCTGGCAAAACTCCGCAGCCTCCAACTGACATCTGGCTGGCCGTTTTTAATCTTCGGGTAAAGGATCAAAGCATGCCGTTGTTGAGCCGCAGAGAGTTCGGGTTGTCGTTGCTTGCCGGGTCGGCGGTCACAGCCGGTTTTGCCGGTCAAGCCGCCGCTGCCGACAAAATCCGCGTCGGTATTTTGTCGCTGGTCTCGCATGCCCCGACTTTCATCGCCGCCAGCAAAGGGTATTTCGACAAGCAGGGTCTGGCGGCTGAACTCGTCTCCTTTCAGGCCGCCGCCCCGGTGGCCGCCGGAATCGCGGCGGGCGACCTTGATTTCAGTGTGACCGCGATTACCGGCGGGCTGATCAGCCTGGCTGACAAGGGCGCCGTGACCGTCATCGGCGGCTCGCTGCAGGAAACCCAAGGCATCGAAGGGCAGAAAATCCTCGTTTCGAAAAAGGCTTATGATTCAGGGGTGACGTCCCCGGCGAAACTGAAGGGCCGCAGTTTCGGCATGACGACGACCGGTTCGTCGTTTCACTACATGGCGCACAAGATCGCGCAGAAAGAAGGCTTTGCCGATACCGACATCGAGCTGAAGCCGTTGCAGAAAATCCCAGTCATCATCGCCGCTCTGAAGAGCGGCCAGATCGATGCCTGGTCGATCCTGCCGAATATCGCCGACAGACTGACCAAGGACGGGCAGGTCGTCGAGATCGGCAAGATTTCCGATTATGCACCGAATTATCAGGTAACGACCGTTTTCACGTCGACCGGCAACGTCGCGAAGCGGCGCGACCTGGTGAAACGCTATATCGCCGCCTACTCGGCGGGTGTCGCCGATTACAATGCTGCTCTCGTCGACAAGACAATGTCCAAGGAGGAGACTGCGGCGATCGTCGGAATGGTCCACAAATACGTTTACGCGAGCGACCCAATCGAAAAAGCGGATGCTCAGATCCGCGCGGGCGCGATGCGCATCAGTCCGAACGCCCGCTTGAACCTCGCAAGCGTCAAAGACCAGTTCGAGTGGTTCCTCGCGGAGCATATGGTGCCCCCCGACGTGACGTTCGACAAACTCGTCAACACAGGCTTTGTCGAGACCGACTGAAAATCACGACTAACTGAAATCACGGCCCGATGGATTTGATTATCGACGCGGTGAGCCATGATTACGGCGACACGCAGGTTTTGCGCGATATTTCGCTGACGGTGGGTAGCGGCGAAATTGTCTCTGTCATCGGGCCATCGGGTTGCGGCAAGTCGACCCTGCTGCGCATCGTCGGCGGCCTCGAACGGCCGGATAAAGGGCAGGTCCTGCTGAGCGGCGACCCGCCGCCGGGTTCACTGAACCCTCTCACCTATATTTTCCAGGATTTCGCACTGCTTCCCTGGCGCACCGTCGAAGGCAATGTCAGCCTCGTGTTGGAGGGCCGCGGCCTCGAAGGCAGTGGCGCGCGCGCGATTATCGACGACGTGCTCGCTCGCACCAGGCTCACCGAGTTTCGCAAGGCCTTGCCGCGTCAACTATCGGGAGGCATGAAACAGCGTGTGGCGATCGCTCGTGCCTTGAGTGTCCGCCCGGCGATCATGCTGATGGACGAGCCGCTTTCGGCGCTCGATGCGCAGACGCGCGAACTGTTGATAGACGATTTGGTCGAGCTGTGGAGTCGCGAGCGGTTCTCGGCCTGTTACGTCACCCACAATCTCGCCGAGGCGGTGCGTCTCGGGCATAAGATTATCGTTTTGTCGCGCCGTCCCGGCCGTATCCGCGAGATTGTCGAGATCGATATGCCGCTCGCCGAACGCGCCGACCGCCTCGCCGAACTGGAACAGCTGCAGCGGCGGGTGTGGACGATCATGCGCGACGAAGCCCGGCAGGCCGACAAGGAGCTGTCCGATGTCCGATGAAACCGTGCGGGACCTTCGGCGCGGTGCGGTGATAAAAGAACCTGCCGGCGCCCGGCAGGTGCCGTTTCGCGGCGGAGGATTTCGCCCCCGACCGCTTGGCTTTGTCGCGCCGATTGTCTTTATCACGCTTATCCTATTGTGGCAGGCAGGCTGCGTTTACGGAATCATAAGCCCGATTGCGCTGCCTGCGCCGTCTCAGGCCTTTGCTGCGTTCCTCGATCTCGTTCAAACCGGCATGCTGTGGAAGCATTTGGGGGCGAGCCTGCAGCGCCTCGTGCTTGGCTGGACGCTCGGCACCGTCTTCGGCGTCGCTTTCGGTTTGGCGATCGGCCTGTTCTCGCTTGCTCGCGCCGGTTTTGTGCCGCTGGTCTCGGCCTTCTTTCCGGTCCCGAAAATCGCGCTGTTGCCGCTTTTTGTCATCTGGTTCGGAACGGGAGAGGGTTCGAAGGTCGCAACGATCCTCTTCGGCACATTTTTCCCGACGGTGGTTGCCGCTTACGGCGGTGTCGACAGTGTCGACCGGAACCTGATCCGCATGGGCCAGTCCTTCGGGCTGTCGTGGTTCTCAATCGTGCGCAAAATCATCATACCCGGTGCGCTGCCGGCCATTCTTTCGGGTTTCCGGATATCGGTCTCGATTGCGATTGTCTTGCTGGTCGCCGCCGAGATGATCGGTGCGCAGTACGGCATCGGCGCGTACATTCTCGAAGCTGGCGCCCTGTATGCGATCGACCAACTCGTCGCCGGCATTGCCGTGCTTTCGCTGTTCGGCCTCCTGATCGCCTGGCTGATCGGTCGCGCCGAGCGGCATTTTCTGAAATGGCGGACCTGACGCGTTTACCGCGCGGGAAATGATGCTGAGGGCGCTTGCGTCAGGATCGTCTGTGCCGTTTCCTCTCCGCTGGCCAGCGCCGCTTCGACCGTGCCCATATCCGGGCCGGCATAAAGCGCCTCACCCGAAAAGAAGATGGCGCCACCGTCCGGCTTTCTTAGCAAGGCCTGCGCCTCTTTTGTTCCCGTCGTAGCATAGGAATAAGCACCACGCGCAAACGGGTCGTTACCCCAGTTGATCGCGCGAGATGCGACGAGATTTTTTCTAAGGTGATCCGGCGGCAGGGCAAAGATTTCGGCGAGCGAAACAACCCCCATCTCGACGAGTTCGCCGGGGGTCAGCAACGGTACCCCGTCAGCCCTGGGCCCCGCCAGCCAACCCGTTAGCACCGGATATTCGGCGGGTTGCTGCGTCCACCAGGTCGGCACCGATGCTTCTGAAATCAGGAACGACAGGTCGGACAGGTCTTGGCCACCCTGATCGACCCACCATTTTGTCGTAAAGCGCAGCAGGAGCTTGACGACGTTGCCGAAGCCGATATCAGCCGCAGCGACGACCCGCTCGCGCGCTGCTTGCGGTAGTGCAATCTCAAATAGAAGCGGCAACGGCACGGCGAGAATGGCGGCATCGGCCGCAAATGCGCTGCCGTCGTAGCACCGGGCGACAACCCGTCCGTCGCTCTCATCAATCGCCGCGACCGCAGAGCTGAGATGGATCACCCCTCCATATCTGCGGCATTCGGCGGCGAGATACGCGATCATCGCCCCGTAGCCTTCGGCGATGCGCCCGTGCTCGCCGTCATCCCGGCCCATCCATTCGTCACGCAGTGCGATCGTGCTCATGCGCTGCGGGTCGGCTGCGTCATAGCCTTGGACCGTGCGGATGATTGATCGCCGAAGCTCGTCATATTGCGGGCCGGCGAAATTCATCTCCAGGAATTCGGCCACGGGCAGATCGGCGTTGACTGCTCGCAAGGCCTGGCGGAACCGATCCGCATGCGGCAGTGACGGGTCGGCCGGCGCCAAATTGCCGGAGCGGGCGCTCCATCGCGTCCCCCCACGAGGCGAGAGCGACAGCCCCGCCTCGCGCATAACCCTGCGCGTTACCGGCGCGGCGCCATGAACGAACTCGGGACCACCTTCCGCCGGATAGCCGAATTCTTCGGCTGGCAGGGAGTAGATGCGCCCACCACATCGGTCTCGCGCCTCGAGTATCGTTACGCGCTTCCCGGCGCGGGCAAGCTCGCGGGCGGCCATCAGACCGGCCGCCCCGGCGCCGATGACGAGAAAATGCGCGAGAGGCGAAGCAGGCATTGCAGGCGGACGCCTTGCGGTTTTGCTCAGATCGGCTGGCCGCTGGCGTGCGAAGAATTGACCGTAAATGACCATCCTTCAGGACCTGGCAGCCCGAACGAGTCGTGAATGCGGCCCCGACTCACCGGCGATGGTGACAAGCCCTTTTCCGTATAGGCACGATGCGATGCGTCGATGTCGTCGACCATCAGGTCGAACGGCGCGCCGGTCCCAGCCTCGGGCGGGTTCGCGGCATGCCGCACCACCACATGCGTGCCGCCACGCAGCTCGAGCACCGCCAAGCCCTCCATCGTTACGATGGGGCGCAGCCCAACTGTTTCGAGCCAGCGCGCGGCCGCGCCGACATCGACGACATTGAGGCGTACATGGCCGACGGCAACTGGTGGCCTTTGGTCCATAATGTCAGGCATGACCCGTCTCCTCGCTCGCCGACACGACGCGCCCATTATTAACTGTCCCGGCGATCTCGGCGATCACGATGTTACGCGGGTGCAGGTTTAGGGTGGGCGCCATCACCGAGCGTCGCTGGCACCGCACTCGATGATCAAGGAAGCTGTGTGCCTTCGGCGGCGACGGCTTTTTGCACAGCGGGGCGCGCCAGCATGCGCGCGCGATGCGCCATAACGCCGGGCACCTTGGTCGTGTCGACCCCGTCACCCTCGATCCAGGAAGCGATCGTGAACAGGTACGGGTCACAAATCGTGTACGCGTCACCCATGACCCACGGCCCCCGCCCCAGCTTCTGTTCGATCAGTGCAAAGCATTCCGTCACATTCGACGGCACTTTGCGCTTCATCGCCTCGATGGCGCCGACATCGTCCGCCCACCGGGTGCCCCGCATTCGGTGCGCGTGCGCGACGTGCACGGTAGAGCACAGGTAGCTGTTGAACTCCTGGATTTGCGCGAGTGCGAACGGATCATCGAGGGGGGCGAGGCCGGCGTTCGGGAAGCGCTGCGCCACAAAGCACAGCAGGGCGGGCGTTTCCGTAAGGGTGCCGTTTTCGGTCACCAACGCGGGAACGCGCCCTTTCGGGTTCACCGCGAGATAGTCGGCGCTTCGCTGGCTCTGCGAACGGAAATCGACCGGAACCGCCTCATAAGACGCGCCGGCCTCCTCCAGGGCGATATGCGTCGCGAGCGCACATGTACCCGGGGCGTAGTAAAGCCTGAACATCACGTTCGTCCCTCCATCGACCATCCGTCGCGCCGCGCACGATTGCCGAGGCATGGCATGCCTCCGGCGTCGGTAACAGGTAATATCGGAACATTGGAACCGATGGGAGCCGATGATGACCGACGCCGCTTTGTCTCTGGCTCAGCACGTTTGCCGTAGCGGTTACGAGGACCTGCCCGCGAGCGCCATCGAGTCCGCTCGCCGCGACATTCTCGATACTTTTGGTTGCATGCTCGGAGGCAGCGGCTCGCCAGGGATAGACGAGCTTTTTGCCGTGACGTCGCGCTGGGGCGGACGGCCGGAAAGCCGCGTCCTGTTGCGGGGAGTTCGGCTGCCGGCACCACAGGCGGCATTGCTGAACGCCAGCATGGGTCATGCGCTGGATTTTGACGATACGCTGGACACCGGCGGCTCGATCCATCCCGGCGTCTCGGTGTTGGGCGCCGTATTGGCGGTGTGCGACAGCCTGGAGGGCGTCAGCGGACGCGATATGCTGTTGGCGGTCGCGCTCGGGCTGGATGTCTCATGTCGCATCGCGCTGGCGAGCACGCTCGACCGCGGCTGGCATCGCACGGCGGCGATCGGGGTCTTTGGCGCCGCGGCGGCGGCCGGCAAGCTGATCGGCTTGACGCCCGAACAGATGTTGGCGGCTTTCGGCATTGCGTACAGCCACGCCGCCGGCAATCGCCAATGCATCCTGGATGGCGCGCTGACCAAGCGGATGCAGGCCGGGCAGGCAGCAAGCGCCGGGGTGTTCTCCGCAGTACTGGCGCAGACCGGGTTCACCGGCGCGCACAACATCTTCAACGGCCGCTTTGGCTTCTTTGAGCTGTACCAGCCAAACGGCTACGACGCTTCGGTGCTGCTCCGCGATCTGGGCACCGCGTTTCGCGGCGAGGCCCTCAGCTACAAGCCGTATCCGTGCGGCCGGCCATTGCATGCCGCGATCGATGCCGCGTTGGCGGCCCGGACGCAGCTTGAAATCAAGCAGCCCGACGACATCGCGTCCGTGACGATCGAGGCGGATTCCGCCGGGCATGACGACCAGTTCGGGCGCGGGCCGGCGAAGCGCCGGCCGACCCAGGTGGTGGAGGCGCAGTTTGCCCAGCCCTTCCTGATCGCCACCGCCCTTGTCCACGGCAAGGTAGGGATCGCCGAAGTCGATAGCCTGGGAAATGCCCCGGTTCTGGCGCTGTCGGATCGCATCGCCGGCGTTGCACGCGAAGGCCGAGCGAAAGGCACGCTCAGCGTCACGGTGCGACGGGCGGATGGCCGCTCGGTAACCGTTGAAGGTAGCGATCCGACTGGCTCGCCGGAAAAGCCGCTCACCCGGGCCCGGCTCGAAGCCAAATTCCGGGACTGCGCGCGTAACGCCGTGCGGCCCTTGGCGGAGCGGAGTTTGGACGCGGTATTGGCGGCAATCGGGCGATTGGAAACGCTGCCCGATGCGCGCGACCTGCTGACGCCGTTTGCCGCCGGGTGACGGATTACAGCTTGGTCGCTATCGCTGGATGCTGTCAGCCCTTAAAGCGCTTTACACGATCCGTCGCACTCATCGGCAAACAGGCTCATGCCGCAGGCGCAACGGCCGCGATGGTAGACGACGCTGGCCCCGGTTTTTTGAGGGGGTCGGCGAGCGGGGGCGTCTTCAGGTTGCTTTTCTCGCCGCAACTCTTCCATGCGGGTACGGATCGTTGCGAAATCGTCGGCTGCTCGGGGCTGCGGCATCAAACCCTCCAGGCCTCCCACCAACCGGTGCCGGTGACTGTCTTTGTCGAAACATCGCTTCGGTCGAAGCCGCATTTTGTACGGATCGTGGTCGCGCTCATCGCTGCAACATCGCCGCGACGTCGTCTAGGTGCCGGATGCGCGCGTACATTTTCATCGCCTTGTCGAGGCTGTAGGCGTGCGCGGCTGCGTCGCCGCTCCAGCAGCATTCGCGCACCACAACAGAGGCGACATCCATGCTGAAAGCCTCGCGAACGCTCGTTTCGACACCGCGATTGGTGGCCCCGCCGCCGATGATGATCGTGTCCCGCCGCAGCATATGCAGAAGCTCGGCGACGCCCGTTCCGTAGAAGGCACTCGGCCGGCGCTTGAGGAAGACGTAATCCTGCGGTCCGGGCGTGATCTCGTCGGGGAAGCCAGCCTCCGTGGTGCCCTCGACGCCGTTGGTCAGCGGCGGGACGCCGGTTTCCGCCGAAAGATCGGTCGGAAGCATGACGACGTCGGCGCCGTCGGCGCGGCTGACCGGGGTCGTATAGATCACCGGCACCCCCGCCGTTCGTGCGACCGCGATCATTCGCACCCAGGCGTCGAGCACGGGACGCATCCTCGCCTTGCGCGCGGCGTCAGACGGCGTCAGCGCACGTCGGCAAACATCATAAGCGATCAGCGCCACCCGGCGCGGGTCGATGCGTTCGGGTTCTGGCATTACAACCTCCTCAGATGGCAAAACTTGCCCGGCAGGACATAGTCCACGACCCGGTCCCGAGTAGGCGGGTCCGTCACCACCAGCGCGTCTGGCACGATGTTTTTCCTCATCCGAAGCGCACGATCGAGTGACGCGCCGTTTCCTGTCGTCGATGTTGCCAACCTTTTTGCCAGGATCGTCCCCCTAAATTCCCGGAGCAAGGCAAAACCCCGTGCGATTCACCGGCTTATTCCGCGGCCGTGCGGCGTGCTGCGTGCCAATCCGCGGCGCGCGGTATGGCCAAGCCCAGGTTATCGCGCAGTGTCGGGCCGGCATAGTCCTTCTGGAACAGGCCGCGGCGTTGCAGTTCGGGCACCAGCAGGCGCACCACGTCGTCGTAGGTCCCCGGCATGCTGGTGGCGGCCAGCACAAAGCCGTCGCAGGCCGGGACGGTGAACCATTCCTCCATTTGGTCGGCGACCTGCTTTGGATTGCCGCAAAACATCGTGTGCTCCTTGACGGTGCCGCGGCCCGACACGGTGATGAAATCCCGCACCGACGGGTTCGACTTGCCGGAATGCTGGATCACCCGGTCGCGGAACCCGTGAAACGAGAATTCGGCCAATTCCGCATCGCTGAACGGCTCGTCGATCGGCTTGCTGCCGAAATCGTAGTTTAGTACCTCGGACAGCAGTACCAGCGCGTCCACATCGCGCGCCGTCGCCTCGATCACCGCGCGCTTCTCCTGCGCGACACCCTCGCTTTCGCCGACGCAAACATAGCAAGCCGGGGCGACATGCACGCTGGCGGGATCGCGGCCCTGGGCCGCCACGGCATCTTTGAACGCCGCGTACTGCTTTTTGCCGTCCGCCAGGGAATGGTAGATCACAAACACCAGTTCGGCCCATTTTGCGGCAAAGGCCTGACCGCGGCCCGATTGCCCAGCCTGGATCAGTACGGGATGCCCTTGCGGCGAGCGCGGCACGCTAAACGGGCCGCGCGAGTGGAAATGCGCCCCGGCATGATCGAGCCGATGCACCTTCGCCGGGTCGGCAAAGCGGTTGTTCGCCTTGTCGAGGATCAGCGCGTCGTCTTCCCAGGTGTTCCAATGGCCCATGACGACATCGACGAACTCGTCGGCGCGGTCATAGCGGGCATCGTGTTCGAGCTGTTCGCTGCGTCCGAAATTCCGCGCTTCCGCGCTGTTGAGCGAGGTGACGATATTCCACGCGGCGCGGCCCTTCAGCATCAGATCGAGCGTTGCAAAGACGCGCGCGACGTGGAACGGCTCATAATAAGTTGTGGAATAGGTCGCTCCCAGCCCGAGACGCTGCGTCGCCATTCCCATCGCCATCAGGATGGTCGATGGGTCCATCTTAACTGCCCGCACCCCTGCTTTCACCGCGTCGGCGTGATGCCCGGTATAGAGATCCGGCAGCGCCAGCCGGTCGTCAAAGAACGCCATCTGGATCTTGCCGTCCTCCAGCGTCCGCGCGATGCGCTGATAGTATTCCGGCGTCAGAAAATCCGGCATCGTCGTCGGATGCCGCCACGATCCCGGCAGGTTCGAGCAATTCTGCGCCTGCAGAAAAGCGATCAGCTTCATTGTACGGCTTTTGGGCGACATGCGGGCACTCTCCGATCCATCGGCTGCCTTGGCGAGACGGGTATTTTTGCGCAGGCGCGGCGGCATTTGCTATCGTCTGACAGATGCTGCCCTTGGAGCGCAATGATGCGGCGAGCCGACCTGTCTTGCCGGTCGGACATGGATCGCCCGAGCGGCCGCAGAGCCCAGGTTTGAGTTCGAACCGTTGGCCCGACTTCAAATCCGAGGAGACCGTACACTTGGCAAAACGATCGGATCCATTGATGCTTACAAGGCCAAGGGCCGTGCCATGAGGCCGATGATCTATGCTGGGTGAGCCGCCAGAGTTGTTTTTACCGGATAGATAAGGCCTGCCATGCCTGACCAGATGCTCCGCAGCGATGGGGAGCGCTACCGACAACTGATCGATAGTGTAAAGGATTACGCAATTGTCATGCTGGATCCGGACGGGCGGATCATCAGCTGGAACACAGGTGCGCGGCAACTCCAAGGCTTCGAAGAAACGGAAATCCTCGGGCAGCCGATCGAACGGCTCTTTTCACCGGATGCTGTTGCCGCCGGGGTGCCCGCCCGCCTGCTGGCGGTGGCCGCGGCGGAGGGGCGTTGCGAAGACGAGGATTGGCGGATACGCAAGGATGGCACGCGCTTTTTCGCCAATGTCATCCTCACGGCCATGCACGACCCGACGGGTCAGCTGCTTGGTTTTGCCAAGGTCACGAGCGATGTGTCCGCGCGCCGGCAAGCGCAGGATAAATTGCACGCAAGCGAAGAGCAGTTCAAACGAGCGCAACGTCTTGCCGAGATTGGCAGCGCCTGGTGGGATATCCGCACCAGGACCGTAGAATGGTCGGATGAAACTTACCGCATCTACGGGGTCTCGCGCGAGGCGTTCGATCCGTCACTACAAGGTATTCTCGAGTTCATACATGCGGACGACCGCGATAAATTGTTGGCGGGCCGTGAGAACACCTTGAACGGGATTTGCCCGGAGCCACTAGAGTACCGCATCGTCCGCCGCGATGGCGCTGTCCGGCGTCTGTATCGGGAGTTCGCACCAATCACCAATGACGCCGGCAGTCTTATTGGGTTCATCGGTTCGGTGCAGGACATTACCGAGCGGCGCCAGACGGAAGACCAGTTACGCCAAGCCCAGAAGATGGAGGCCATCGGCAACCTGACCGGCGGTATGGCGCATGATTTCAATAATCTGCTCGGCATCATTATAGCGAACATCGAGTTTCTACGGGAAATAAAGGGGGATGATGCCGACGTTGCAGAGTTGACGCAGGAAGCGCTCGACGCCGCGCTCCGCGGCGCCGAACTGACGCGCCGGCTTCTCGCCTTTGCCCGGCAGCAGCCGCTTCAGCCGCGGCGCATCGATGTCAATGAACTGGTTCTCGGCATCACAAGGCTGATCCGCCGCACGCTCGGCGAGAATATCGAGATCGCCCTCGAACTCGCGACCGAAACGTGGCGCACCGTCATTGATCCGGCACAGCTGGAAGCGAGCGTTCTCAATCTGGCCAACAACAGCCGCGACGCCATGCCGACCGGTGGGCAGTTAACCATCAGGACGGCAAACCGGTACCTTGATGCCGATTATGCATCGATGCACAACGACGTCGTGCCCGGCGATTATGTTTTGATCGAAGTCAGTGATGCCGGCATCGGCATGACGCCGGAGGTCATGAGCCAGATCTTCGAACCGTTCTTCACAACGAAGGAACAGGGGCGGGGGACCGGTCTCGGGCTCAGCATGGTGTTCGGCTTCATCAAACAGTCAGGTGGCCATATCACGGTGTATAGCGAACCGGGGTTGGGTACGACGTTTCGCCTCTACCTGCCGCGGATGTCGGAAGAGGCTGCGTTGGACGGCGAGAGTATTCCGGAACCTCCAATAACGGGGGGGAGCGAGACGATCCTGGTGGTCGAGGACAATGAGGCGTTGCGTCGGATCGCGGTCCGCCAGCTTACCGGAATGGGCTATCGAGTGATTGAGGCTGGTGATGCTGCAGATGCCTTGGCAACGATGGAACAGGAAAACATCGACCTGCTGCTGACCGACATCGTCATGCCCGGCGGTGTCGACGGCATTCAGTTGGCTGAGGAAACACACCAGCGCTGGCCGTCGGTGAAGATTTTGTTCGCCTCGGGGTTTGCCGCGCCGCAGGCAAACGGAATAGCGTGGTCACTTCCGAAGAATGGACGTTTGCTGACCAAACCGTACCGGCGGAACGAACTGGCCGAGGCCGTGCGCAGTGCTCTTGACAACTAGTCGGGGATTTCACCCCCCGGCTGCCGGCAGCATAGCCGTAACTCCCGGTCCCGCCGCCAATGGCGCACGCTTGATCTGGTTAGAAATCTCCGGGATGCGGCGCCCTATCGTGCTCGGTATGACCGCTTGTTACTATGACAGGGCGAACCCTTCGTAGCCGCGCGCTGCGACGTTGGCGCAGATTTCGCGATATCGGACCATACCGCCGGCGTAGGGCATGAACACCCGGGGTTTGCCGGGGATATTGGCGCCCAGGTACCAGGAATGCGTTGCCAGCGGCAGCACCGTTTTGTGGGCGACCTCATTGACCTCGGCGACCCACTTTTCCACTGAAGCAGGCCGCGCCTCGATCCGCTCAAGGCCTTTCGCCTGCATGTGCCGGATGCAGTCGGTGATCCAATCGGCGTGCTGCTCGATCGCGACCGGCATGTTGCATAGCACCGAGGGGCTGCCAGGGCCCGTAATGGTGAACAGGTTGGGGAAACCCGCGACCTGCAGGCCGAGATAGGTGCGCGGCCCCGCTTCCCATGTGTCCTTTAATGCGACGCCGCCGCGCCCGCTGATATTCATGCGCAGCATCGGGCCGGTCATCGCATCAAAACCGGTGGCGAACACGATGATGTCGACCGGATATTCGCGCTCCGTCGTGCAGATCCCGGCCGGGGTGATGCACTCGATCGGCGCTGCCTTTACGTCGACCAGGGTGACGTTCGAACGGTTGTAGGTCTCGAAGTAGTTGGTGTCGATCGGTGGGCGCTTTGCGGCGTAAGGGTGATCGATGTCGGACAGGATCGCCGCCGTGGCCGGGTCCTTCACGATCGAGCGGATCTTGCGCCTAATGAAATCAGCGGCGGTGTCGTTGGCCTTCTTGTCGACCATCATGTCCTGGAACGCCGCGCGGAATTGCAGGCCGCCACGCTCCCAAGCCGCCTCGTAGATCTTCTCGCGCTCCTCAGGCGGGGTTTCGACCGCAAGGCGTTCTTCGATGCGAAAGCCCATGCCGTTAAGCGTTTCGCGGGTGATCGCCCTTATGTCGCCGGAATGCTCTTTGATATACCGGCGGAATTCCGGCTCCAGCGGCGCGTTGCGCGCCGGCACCGAATAGTTCGCGGTGCGTTGAAACACGGTCAGATGCGCCGCCGATGCCGCGATTACCGGTGCTGCCTGGATACCGGTCGAACCGGTGCCGATCATGCCGACCCGCTTGCCGGTAAAATCGACACCTTGATGCGGCCACTGGCCGGTGTGGTACCAGTCGCCTGTGAAGTCGTCGAGGCCGGGGAATTTCGGCACGTTTGCGGTGGACAGGCAGCCGACTGCGGTGATCAGGAACTTGGCGACAAACGTCTCGCCCTGTTCGGTGCGCACCCGCCAGCGGTTTGCCGCTTCGTCGTAACGCGCCGCGACGACCCGGGTATTGAACTGGATGTCGCGCTTCAGATCGAGCCTGTCGGCGACGAAATTAAGGTAGCGCATGATCTCCGGCTGGCCGGGATAGCGCTCGGACCATTCCCATTCGCGCATCAGCTCGGGAGCGAACGTGTACCAGTAAACGTGGCTTTCGGAATCGCAGCGCGCGCCGGGATAGCGGTTCCAATACCAGGTGCCGCCGACGCCGCCGCCCGCCTCAAGCGCTTTGACCGACAGGCCGAGGCGGTCGCGCAGACAGAGCAACTGGTAGAGGCCGGCGAATCCGGCGCCGATCACCAACGCGTCGAGTTCGGTGGCTGGGCGCGGTCCGGGGCTCGCATTACCTATCGCTACGTCGCTCATTCTGGTTCGATCCTTTGTCTTCTATCGAAGACAGGTGATTTGTATTGCGGCACTGTGGATAGGTGCATATCATTCCATCTCACAGGGGTCAATGCGCCTGGACGGGAGCAGGATGGACCAATCACCCGCATCGGGTTCACCGATCGGAACGCTCCAGGCAGACGGCAGTCAGTCCGGGTCGGTAGGGGCGCCCGCCGCACGCGGTACGGCAGGCGATCGGGGACGTGGCGGTCCTGCAAAGCCGGTGGGCGCGGTCGCTGCGGCCGCCAAGGTGCTGCGCACGCTGCACGCGTCGGAGCGGCCGTTGAATGCGAGCGAAGTCGCGCGCGCCGCCGGGCTGCATCGCGGCACCGCCTACAATATTCTGCGGACGCTGGAAGTAGAGGGTTTCGTCGGCTATGACGAGGCGACGCGCAGCTATGCGGTCAGCCTGCATATCGTCGGGTTCGCCTACGGCGTCTTGCGGCGCAGCGGGTTGATGGATCTGGCGCGGCCGCTGATGCACACGGTCTCCGATGCGCATGGCGTGTCGATTTATCTGGCAAAGGTGCTGGGGCCTTCGTCGTTGTTGCTGCTGGACTGGGTCGGGGCGGCATTCCGCACCGACCTCTACGTCACCGTCGGGCGGCAATATGCCGGTCCCGCCGGTGCCTCCGGCGTCATCATGGCCGCCTTCGGAAATGGCAGCGAGGCTGAACTCGAAGCCCAGTTCGCCCAAGTCGCCTGGTATCAGAAGCCGTTCTTTACAGAGTTCCTGGCGCGTGCGGAAACGGCTCGCAAATCCGGCTTCGCGGTCGATCGCGGCACGATGTTTCAAGGTATCACGCAAGTGTCCGTGCCGATCCTGTCGCCGTCGTGGCAGCTGCTGCTGATCCTGACGGCTGCGGGACACACGCACGACATCAGTGACGACGCGCTGGGACCGCTGAGCCGCGCGATGCAGTCCGCGGCGGCGCGGCTTTCGGAAAGTGTGCGATTGCTGCGTCTGGGATGATTTCGCCGCCGTGGCAGGGCGGTTTGGGAGGAGAGCATGGCGAATTCACAAACGATCGCGCACCAGGCTCCATTTGATGTGGCCGATGAATTCGATGCGATCGTCATCGGTGCCGGCGTATCCGGCCTCTATCAGCTTTATAAGCTGCGTGAACTCGGCCTCAAGGTACGGGTGTTCGAAACCGGCACGGGCATCGGCGGCACCTGGTACTGGAACCGCTATCCCGGCGCGCGCTTTGATTCCGAGAGCTACTCCTATGGCTATTCGTTTTCTCCGGACCTGCTCGAAGAATGGAGTTGGGCGGAGCGTTTTGCGCCGCAACCCGAGACCGAGCGCTATCTGAACCACGTTGCCGACAAGTTTGATCTGCGTCGCGACATCCAGTGCAACAGCTGCGTTGCTGCGGCCCATTACCGGGAGGACACGCGCCGTTGGGCGGTAACGCTAGACGACGGCAGATTGTACAGCACCCGCTTTTTGATTACCGCCATCGGCGTGCTCTCGGCGCCGACCATGCCGAACATTGCAGGTGTCGAGACGTATAAGGGCCAGTCCTGCCATACGCATTACTGGCCCAAGGAACCGGTGGATTTTGCCGGTAAGCGTGTCGCGGTGATCGGCACCGGCGCCACCGCGGTGCAGACCATTCAGGAAGTTGCCAAAACTGTCGGTCACCTGACGGTGTTTCAGCGCACCCCGAACTGGTGCGCGCCGTTGCATAACGGCAGGATCAGCGACGAAGAGATGCGCCAGATCCGCGCCAGCTACCCTGAAATCTTTGCGCGCTGCCGCGAGACGCCCGGCTGCTTTGTGCATGCCCCTGACCCGCGCGCGACCCACGAGGTGACGCCGGAGGAGCGCGAGGCGTTTTTTGAAAAGCTCTATAGCGAACCCGGCTTTGGCATCTGGCAGGGCAATTTCCGCGACATCCTGGTGGATCGCGAGGCGAACGCGCTGATTTCCGATTTTGTCGCGCGCAAAATCCGCCAGCGCGTCAATGATCCGGCCATTGCCGAGAAGCTGATTCCGAAGAACCACGGCTTCGGCACGAGGCGGGTGCCGCTCGAAACCCGATATTACGAGGTGTACAACCAGCCGAACGTCAAGCTGGTCGACATCAACGAAACGCCGATCGAGCGTATTACCCCGGCGGGCATCAGAACCAGCGCAGCCGATTACGCATTCGACATCATCATCTACGCCACCGGCTTCGATGCGATCACCGGCGCCTTCGACCGCATCGATATCCGGGGCGTCGACGGCTGCGCGTTGAAGGACAAATGGCAGGCCGGGCCGCAGACCTATCTCGGCATTCTGGTCGAGGGCTTTCCCAACCTGCTGATGGTGATGGGGCCGCATGCCGGCCTCGGCAATTTTCCGCGTGCGGCGGAATACAGCGTCGAGTGGGTGACCGGCCTTGTCCATTTTGCGTATGAGCGCGATCTGACGCGGATCGAGGCCACCGCCTCCGGTGTGGCCCACTGGACAGAGCACGTTCTGTCACTGGGCGAGGGGCTGCTAATGAACGAGATCGACTCGTGGATGACCGGCGTCAACCGCAACGTCGAGGGCAAGCAGACCCGCAAGATCATGCGCTACAGCGGCGGCCACCCGGCGTTTCGCGAGCACTGCGATGCCGTCGCGGCAGACGGCTATCGTCAACTCGCGCTGGGCTGATCGCACTGCCGCCGCAAACATGTGGTCCGTAGGGCGATGTCGGTCATTCCTACCCGCGGACGGCAGCCGTCATTCGTTGTAATCGAGCCGTGGATACCAATCGGCGCCGCGGCCTTCCGGTGTGGAGTCGAGCACCATCCACAAGGGCGCGGGGTCGGGAGCGCCGCGCGGGTCTTGCCCGGGATCTGCGGTGGAACCGCTCATCTCTGCCGACCAGAAATGCCGGATGGTCGCGTCGCGTTGGGTAAACACGTTGAGCGCGGGAATTTCGGAGCCGTCCGGCAGAAGTCCGAAATAATCGCGAGAGTACGCCTCGTTGACGTCGCAGTAGAGGCGAAGCTGTCGCCAGCCGCGCTCGCGTTTCCAGGCTGCCAGACGATCTATCGGCGAACGCGCGACGACGACAAGCGAAATGCGCTGCCCGATATCGGCGGCGTTGCCCTCCCAGGCGCCGAGCAGATTTGTGCACATCGGGCACGGGCGCTCGCGTTGTGGCCCGAACATGTAACTGTAAATGGCAAGCGTCTGCTTGTCGCCGAACAGTGCCGCAAAGTCGGCGGGACCGTCTTCGCCTTGAAAGCGGTAGTCGCCGGCAACTTCGCCGCCCGGCGGCAGGGCGCGCCGCTGTGCGGCAACGCGCTCGATATGGCGCCGCAATTCGATTTCCTCGGCAAGGAGAGCGGTGCGAGCCGCTCGGTATTCCGCACTTTCGTTGAGTATGCGGACGGGGTTCTCTTGCGCCAGCCTGCTGGCCGGCGTCAGGCCCTTGGCATCCATCGCATATTCCCTGCATCAGACGACATTCACTCCCCGAACGGCGCTTAGCCCCTCTCGATCCATCCCGAATGCGGCCGTGGTTCCTGGTGTACGAAAAGTGCAGGCCGTCAGCCGACAGCCGTACGGAACAGGCGAAGATAATTGCCGCCGGCGATCTTGCCGGCTTCTTCCGGGGTGAAACCGCCGCGCAGCATTGCGGCGACCAGATGCACCCATTGCGTATAGTCGGGCAGGGAACCGGGAGAGACGTGCTGGTCAGTGCCGACGCAGACATGATCGACGCCGACGGCATCGGTCATTTCTTTGAGGCCTTCGACGTATTTGTCGAGGTTCGGGAAAAAATGCCAGATGCCGATCGCGCCGCCTGTCTCGGCAATCGCGCGCGCATGGTCGCGGGTGACCTGCCGTCCGGCCAGCGGCGTCGGACCCATTGCGCGCGAGCCCGCCAGCGCCGTATGCGACAGCAGCAGGGGCTTCGTTGCGATCCGCACCGCCTGTTTCACCATGTCCTCGGTCGCATGCGCCACGTCGCAGACAAGGCCGAGGCGATGGCAGGCGTGGATCACCTCGGCTCCGAAAGCCGTCAGACCGCCATGCATGATCGCGCCGGTCTGGAAATCACCAATATCGTTTGGCGTGTAATGCACCAGCTGCACATGCCGCAGGCCACGCTGATGCGCTTCCTCGAGCCGTTCCAATTTCATTTCGAGGAAATCGAGACCTTCGGTATCGCCCACGACGGCGGGCTGTCCCGCTTTGTGCGCCGCTTCGAGATCGGCTGCGGACAGGGCACGGACCAGTCCGTGATGCGCCACCATCTCGTCCATCCAGGCGAGGCGTTCCAGATGGTGCCGATAAAGCTCGCCCGCCGCCGGTTGGCGCAGTGCCGCCAGAACGCCGTGTTCATCCCGCCCGAGCAGTGGCCCGTCCGGTACATCGGCGAGGCAAGCGGCCGCCAGCGATCCTGTCCGCATATCGTCCGCCAGATCGTTATTCGGTGGCGCCTTCGATGTGATTCCGGTTTTGCCGCCATGTGTATGAACATCGACCGAAATGAAATTCCGCAGCACATCGAGCGCACCCGAGGCACCTTCGGCCGTCCGGGCGGCGGCTGTCGACCCGCGCGGTCCTACCGCGCCCGCCATCATGGCGCCGACCGACATTGCCGTCGCACTCCACATACCGGGCTGGTGCACAAATGTGTGGCCGTGTCCGCAGCAATCCATGGTCGTCCCCTGAGTATCGATTCCGAACGCGCCTGGCATTATCAGCGGCGGGTGCCGGCATATCGAGCCGAAAGATGCTGTCTCGGCAGGCCCGGAGGCTCAATGCAGCCGGGTGAGGCGCAAACGATTTGCGCGTGGCCAGGCCGGCATAAATCAGCCGGCGCGTTCTGGTCGTCTTACGGCCGGTATCGCCGCACCTGCAGTTGCGGTGTTGCCGATTAACCATTTATAGACAGCGTTGCGACAGCCTCTGGCGACGGGAGAGGCGGCGGAGACACAAATGCGCAGATCGGCCCTGGCGGCGGTAGCGCTGGCGATGGCGACAACGACCGGCGGTCCGGCTCTGGCGCAGGAGCTTGCGCCTCCGGAAGATTTTTTCGATAGCGGCAAGCTGCTGGCGACGTCCGGTCTGTCGCAGATCGAGGGTGCGGGTGGCGGCGGTCTGACCCCGTGGGCCGTCATCACCGGATATGAAACGCGCGACGCGATCGGCGCGAACGCGCATTACACCTTTGTCAACACACCGAGCTTTACGTTGCACTCCGCCGGGGCGGCGGTCGGGTTCTACGACCGGTTCGAACTGTCCTATGCCCGCGAAATCTTTGACACGCGGTCGACCGGCGCCAGGCTTGGCCTCGGCAGCGGCTATACGTTCAACGAGGATATTTTCGGCGCGAAGCTCCGTATCGCTGGCGATGCCGTTTACGATCAGGACAGCTGGATGCCACAGATTGCGATCGGCACCCAGTATAAGCGCAACGACAATGCGGCGACCGTCCACGCGATCGGCGCCAAGTCGGCGCAGGGTTGGGATTTTTATGCGTCGGCAACCAAGCTGTTTCTCGCCGAAAGCGTCCTGCTCGACGCGACGGTGCGGGCGACCCGCGCCAATCAACTCGGCATCCTCGGCTTTGGCGGTGATCGCGACGATAATTACAACGCCGAGTTCGAAGGGTCGGCAGCCTACCTGCTGACGCGCAAGCTCGCGATCGGCGTCGAGTATCGCGGGCAGCCGAACAATCTCAGTTTTGCCGCGCAAGACCGCTGGATCGACGCATTCATCGCCTATTTCCCGACGCGAAACCTGTCGCTGACGATGGCGGCGGTCGATCTCGGCAGCATTGCGGGACAGAAGCGGCAACGCGGGATATATCTGTCGATGCAGGCCGGTTTTTGAGGAAAGCGCGATCTCGATGCCCTTGAAGTCATTGGCTTTCTCTGCCGCCTTGCTAACGGTGGCCGCCTTGCTGCCGGGCGCCGGCTATGCCGCTGCCGACTCTCTTTACGACGATCTCGGCGGCGATGCCCGCGTTACGCAATTCGTCGGCGAGATGCTGGAAATCGCGGTCAAGGATCCGCGCATCGCCCAGGACTTCGACAACATCAACCTCGATTGGCTGCACAAACGCATCGTGCTGCAGATTTGCTCGCTTACCGGGGGGCCTTGCAAATATACCGGGCGTGACATGTACGCGGCCCATAAAGGGCTGCATCTCGCGACGCTCGACTTCAACGCGCTGGTCGAGGATATGCAGATCGCAATGGACCACGCCGATATTCCGTTCCGCACTCAGAACCGGTTGCTGGCGATCCTCGCGCCGATGTACCGCGACATCGTCACTCGATAGTCCGGTCACCCCTATCTGACGTGAACGGTCAGCAGCATTTTCGGGTGAATGTGGCAGCGTACGGGGAAGGTGCCGCGGTCGGGGAAGGTGATGCTGACGACCTGGCCCGGCGGCTGTTCCGCGGAATCGAAATTCATCGCCGAGGAGTCGACGTAGATCTGGTGGATGAACTCATCCTCGTTGTCGAATTCAACGGTGTCACCGCGGGTGATAGTTAGTTCGCCCACTGAAAATGCGCGGCCTTTCTGAACGACCTGATGCACGGCGCCGGCAAATGCCGCCGTCGCGAAAAGCAGCAGGGCCCCCGCCGCAACACTGCTCGATCGTGGCCAGCACAAACGCGTCATCCGCACGCCTCCCATTGTTCGCGTTTGCGACCGTCGGCGGAGCATGCCGATTATTTCGGGTGGCGCAAGCGAGAGCATCGCGCGACGCGAACGCAATCGCCGGCCTGGCAACCCAGCTTAGGCGGGGCCGCGCTTAACGGCATTTTAATCCGGTTGCGACCTTATGAAGCCCGGCTCGACCGTGTCCGCAATGTCGGGAAACGCCGAGCGGAGGAGTGGGGATAGCTCTCGATGCCTGCGAAGGTTAAGGCCTCGATCAGCTTGGTGATCTTTATCGCCTTCACCGCGATGGCGCTCATCACCGCGGCGGTTAGCGGATACAGTCTGTTCGTGCAGTCGCAGGCGCGCGGCTTTGTGACAAGCACTTATGACGGGGCGCTGATGGCGGTCAGCTATGCCCGCGCCGCCAGTCTCGATTTCGTTCGCATGGAAAATGCGTTGCTGCGCAGCCGCGTGGCGCCGCCGGCGGACCGGGCCGAGTTGAGCGATCGGCTGGATCAATTGGAAAAGAGCTTCATCGAAGACCTGAACGTCATCGAAGAACGGTCGAGCAGTGAGAAGGAACGCGCGGTGATCGCCGATATCCGGGCGCTAAGTGAGCGCTGGAACCGGCTCCGGCAAGCGCCGGCGTTGGATACCGCACGATCGGCGATCGCTGAAATGATGGTCGAGCGTTTTGATATGCTGATCGAACTTACCGCAGACAGCAGTTTTATCGCGCGCCATCGCGCCACGACTCAGATGGCCAAAATGACCGACACCAGCATAGCGGCAATGATTGGCGCGCTGATGTTGTCCGCCGCGATCACGTTTTTGCTGACGCGGCGGATCATCCGGCCGCTGCGCGCCGCAGCGGTAGTTGCCAACCGCATCTCCCAGGGAGAACTCGACACGCCGATTCCGACCGGCGGTTCCGACGAGACCGGCACGCTGCTGCGCTCGATGAGCGTCATGCAGGGCAATATCCGAGTTATGGTCGAACGCGAGCAGGCGCAGCGGCGCTCGGCGCAGAACCGCCTCGTCGAAGCGCTGGAGACTTCCCGCGAGGCCATCATCCTGGTTGACGGGTCGCATCGGATCGCTATCGCCAACAGTCAGCTTACCCGGTTCTTCCCCACCCTGGCCGGCCGGCTCGGCGCCGGTCAGAGGTTTGACGAGGCGTTTGAGCGCCTCAACGAACTGGTGACGACCGATTCCGAGGAGGATGCTGCGCCGGTGGGCGACTGCCAGTCTAGTCAGCCCAATGGAAAACAGCGCGAACTGTTGTCAGCGGGAAGCGAATTCCGTCTGGCGGATGGCCGCTGGCTGAGAGTCAGCTCGAGCACCACCGAAGAAGGCGGCTTTTTCCTGATCATCAGTGATTCCACCGAATTCAAGGAACGGGAGGCGCATCTCAAAGAAGCGCACCGCTTGGCCGAGGCCGCCAACGAAGCAAAAAGTCGTTTCCTCGCCAATATGAGCCATGAACTGCGTACGCCGCTCAACGCGATCATCGGATTTTCCGAGGTTCTGGGCAGCGAAATGTTCGGCCGGCTCGGCAATGCGAGATATGTCGAATATGCCCGCGACATTCAGCACAGCGGCAACCATCTGCTGGCCGTTATCAACAACGTTCTCGACCTTACCAGGAGCGAAGCCGGTAAACTGCAGTTGTCGCTGGACACGGTCGACCTCGGCGAGATCGTCGACAGTTGTGCAAAAATTATGCGCGACCAGTGCGTGCGCGCCGAATTGAGCCTCTCGCTGACAATCCCCAATGCCCCCCTGGTAATCCACGGCGACCCGGCCAAGCTGCGACAAATCCTGCTGAATCTGATGTCGAATGCCATCAAGTTTACTGCGCCGGGCGGTGCTGTCACTGTTGCCGCGCAAGCCATCGGAAATGGCTCGGTTGCGATCAGCGTCACCGATACCGGCATCGGAATGTCTGCCGAAGACCTGCCGGTCGCAATGGCGCCGTTTGGCCAGATCGACAGCAGCCTCGCTCGCCGCTACGAAGGGACCGGGTTGGGACTGCCGCTCACCAAGGCCTTTGTCGAATTGCACGGCGGCCGTATCGCAATCGACAGCGAACCCGAAAAGGGTACAGTTGTCACCGTCGCACTTCCCGGCTGCAGCGCCGATGACCCTGTCCGCTGCACCTTTTCGCCAATGTCATCGCAAGATGGCGGCGATTTTCGAGAGTCCGAAGCTGCACCGCTACCGATCGGGTTTGCCGCTTGACCGATAAGTCCCGACCGCTGGTGTAGACGACCGCACAAGCAGCCGCGACACGGCTTCGGCAACATCCGCGTCTCGTCCGGCTCAGGTGGCGTAGTGTTCCGGTTCGGACTTGTTGACAGCGGTGCCTGTGCGCGTTTGCATCGCTGCCTTTTGTTGTGAGGAAGCAGTCTGATGCCGTACGCCGCCCCGCTTGCCGAGATGCGCTTTGTGATGGATACGGTGGCGGGGCTCGAGCAGGGCGACGCGGCCGATCTCGCCGATGCCATCCTTGAGGAGGCGGGGAAATTTGCGACGGTCGAACTCGATCCGCTGAACCAGCCGGGTGACCGCGTCGGCAGTGTCCTCGAAAATGGCGTCGTGCGTACCCCGCCGGGGTTTCGCGCGGCCTATCGCCGATATGTCGAGGGTGGCTGGATGGGGTTGGCGAGCCATCCTGAGTACGGCGGCCAGGGTTTGCCGGTTCCGCTGGCGACCGCCGTCGTCGAAATGCTGAACTCGGCCTGCATGGCCTGGGCGCTGTGCCCGCTATTGAATTTCGGTGCAATCGAGATGCTGCAGTTGCACGGCTCGACGGCGCAGAAAGAGCAATATCTTCGCAAGCTGGTGTCCGGCGAATGGGCCGGCACGATGAACCTGACCGAGCCGCAGGCCGGTTCCGATCTCGGTGCCTTGCGCACCCGCGCCATGCCGAGCCGTGACGCGCGCTGGGGCGAGCATTACCGCGTCTCCGGCCAGAAGATGTTTATCTCCTACGGTGACCATGACCTCAGCGACAATATCATCCACATGGTGCTGGCGCGCACCTCGGATGCGCCACCCGGCAGCCGCGGCATCTCGCTGTTCCTGGTGCCGAAATTTCTCCCTGACGGCGACGGCAAGCCTGGCGAGCGCAACGATGTGCGTGTGCTGAGCCTTGAGGAAAAGCTCGGGATCCATGCGTCGCCGACCTGTGTGATGGCCTACGGCGACAGTGGGGAGGGGGCTGTCGGCTGGCGCATCGGCGAGGAAAACCGCGGCCTCGAATATATGTTTACGATGATGAACAGCGAGCGCCTGCTGGTCGGCCTGCAAGGCGTCGCGATTGGCGAACGCGCCTATCAGCAGGCGCGCGACTATGCCCGGGCGCGGGTACAGGGTTTCCCGGTCGGTGCGGTGCGCTCGGCACTCGGTGGGGCGCCGCCGCCGATCATCCAGCATCCCGACGTCCGCCGCATGCTGCTGTCGATGCGCAGTGCAATCGAAGCGATGCGAGCGGTGACCTATCTCGCGGCGGCGGCGATTGACGAGAGTCGTCGGGCGCCGGAAGGCGAAGCGCGGTTCCGGGCCGAGCGGCGCGCCGACCTGCTGATCCCGGTGGTCAAGGCGTGGTGCACCGATCTCGGCGTAGAGGTAGCCTCAACCGGCGTGCAGGTGCATGGCGGCATGGGCTACGTCGAGGAAACCGGCGCCGCGCAATATTTTCGCGATGCCCGTATCGCGCCGATCTATGAGGGCACCAACGGCATCCAGGCCAACGATCTCGTCGGCCGCAAGCTCAGCCGCGACAAGGGCGAGGCGGCACGCGAACTGTTCGCCGAAATGGGTGCGACCTTGACCGAGATCGGCGGCAAGGCGGAATGGCAGGTGCTGCACCGCGGCCTTGCAGAGGGCCTCGACGCGGTCGAGTGCGCTACGGCATGGCTGGTCGCGGCCGACCCGGCGGTCGCGGCGGCCGGATCGGCGCCGTACCTTGCGCTGTTCGGCACTGTTGCCGGCGGCTGGCTGATGACCCGCCTCGCTCTTGCCGCCCGGCGTCGCGACGCCGCCTTCGCCGCTGCCAAGCGCACGACGGCGCTGTTCTATGCCGAGCATTACCTGCCGCGCGCGCCGTCATACCTGCCGGCGATCATGGGTGGGGCGACCGTACTCGGCTTGGACACCGATCTGTTTTAGCCGGTTGGTGAATTCCCCCGAGGGGCGGCTGCCGCTAATTGCGGGACGATGCGAGTGCGTTTGATGTTGTCGGGTGCCGGCCGGCGCGCTGCGGCAGCGTGAACAGACAGATCAGAATAAAGATGGCGATGGCGCCGGAGGCCAGTGGACGGCTGAGCGCGAGACCGCCATCGCTGACCGGCTTGTCGAGAAAATCGCCGACTGTGGCGCCAAGCGGTCGGGTCAGGATGAAGGCCGCCCAAAAGAGCAGGACGCGCGAGACATTGCTCCAAAAATAGAGGCCAAGTACCACGGCAAGCCCGCCGGCAAAGATCAGCGCACCCCCTTCATAGCCGAGGCCGCCGGTATCGGCCATCCAGTCGCCCAGCGCGGTACCTAAGGTTTGCGACATGGTGATCGCGGCCCAGTAGAACGCCTCAACCTTCGGCGTGTTGACGGTGTCGACCGACACGGTGCCCGCGGACCCGTACCAGAGCGCAAGCACGCCCGCGAGGCCGATGAACAGCAACGATGAGCCTCCGGTATAGCCGATGCCAAGCGAGCGGTCGGCGAAGTCGGCCATTGTTGTGCCGAAGGTTGTCGAGGCAACGATTGTTGCCCAATAGAGGAAGGCGTTGAAATGCTTGGCAAGGATCTGCAGGCCGACCAGCGCGATAAGGCACCCGAAGAACAAGGCCGTGCCGGCGAGATAGCCCCAATTGAACGTCATGGTGACGGTGTCGCCGCCGGTCTCGCCGAGCGTCGTTGCCGCGATCTTGATGATCCAGAAGACGAGAGTAACTTCCGGGACCTTGCTCAAGACTCCGTATTCCGGCGCGTCATTCATATATGTGGCCTGCTTCTCGCTTCGCGGCTGGCGATCGCCACGAGAATATTGAGACATCCGCAAAGGGAAGGGCTTTCCGGAGCCGCCGGGCCGCGCCGACCGCTCGGATGGGGCGACGGCGACATCAGCCGTTGCGGAGGCGATAGCGGAGCCAAATCGCGCCGCCGTCAAGCACCTGACTGCTTTCAAGCGTCATCATCCGGACCGGTGCAGCAGCGGTTACCTCATCGCCGGAGTCGAAAACACTTGGCGCACCTTTAGCGCCGTCTATGCCGGGTAGAATCGCCAGGCTGATCTCGTCGATCAGACCGGCGCGAAGAAAAGCGCCATTTGTGGTGCCGCCACCTTCGATAAGCAGGCGTTCAATTCCCAATTCGTGATTCAGGGAATTAAGCGCCAATTCCAGGTCGAGATCGTGCTTGCCGGCGAAGATGTAGGAAACGCCATCCGTCTGCAGGCTCTGCAGGTGTGCACCCGATACGTTTTCGGTCAACACGGCGACGATCGGGTCGCCGCCGATGTCGGAGCGCCCCCAGGCGATCTTGCCGTGTGCGTCGAGCACGACGCCGTAAGCCGTGGCGTCGCGCCGGGCGAACCAGGCTTCGCGTGGATAAACACGGTCGGCTCTATCGGAATAAGTCTCGGCCCTGGCAAACTCCTGACCCGTCACGCGGCCGACGAGCCACGCATCGCCATCGAGCAGGTTATGCAGGCGCTCGAACAAGCCTCCCGAGTTGACCCCTTCCGGCCGCCACCGACTGCTCCGGATGCGGCCGTCCACGCTCGAGACCATGTGGCAGATCACGTAAGGTTTCATGCCCGGTCCTTCCGGTCGGATGGAGAATGCTCAAGCAGGGAGTTTCCAGCCCAGCCAATGACAGACTGATTCACCCATGACCAGATCGAGATCGCGCCCCTTTAGCCAGGGCAGTTCCTCGGTAAACAAGGTTATGCATTGCCGCCAGGAGCACGGCATCCGCGTGATGTCCGTGCCCCAGAACATCCGGTCAGGACCGAATGCGTCGAAGCAGCGGTGCAGGTGCGGGTGAAGACTGCGGAACGGATATCCGTCTTCGGCGTAGCCCGCCTGGCCCGTCGCCTTGACCGCGATGTTGGGATACTTGGCCAGCGCCAGCAAGTCCGGCTGGAACCGATAGGCGGCTTCGCCTTTGCTGGCTCGCGGGACGCCCATATGGTCGACGATCAGTTTCAGGCCGGGATGCCGCTCGGCGATCTTGCCGACGGTCGGCAGAAACATGGCGGCGGCAAGCGACACGGGGACGCCCGCGCGTTCGGCGGCAGGCCACAGCCAATCGAGCGTCCCGTCGGTCATCCACTCTTCCTTATGACGCTCGTTGAAGTAGAACCGAAGGCCAAGCTTCCCCGGTCCGTCCTTCCAATGTTCGATGAGCGCGCGGCTCTGCGGCTCGTCCAGGTAGAACCAGCCCATAATGGCGAAGCGGTCCGGATATGCTCGAACGGCCTCACTCGCCAATTCGTTGGAGTCCGGATCCCACAAGACGGGGTGGATCAGCGCGCGATCCACACCGGCTGTATCCATCCCGGCGATTGCCTGCTCTGCCGAGTAGGGGGTCTGACGATGATGAGGGGAAGGCGTACCTTTTTCCCAGAGATGGATCTGAGCATCGACGATCAGCATTGGAACTCTCCTTGGCTGTCAGAAATGTGATCGATGGTCCGAAATGGCGTTGGGCGTTGTCGTGCGGCCTTGTAAGCCGATAAAATCGAGAAACGCGGCGATGAATGCGTCTTTCTGTTCGTCGAACGGGGCGTGGCCGGCGTTCGGCAGCACCACAAGGCGCGAGCCGGGGATCAAAGCGTGGTAAGCCTCGCCGAAGGCCGGCGGTACGAGGCCGTCCTTGGCGCCCCATAGCAACAGGGTCGGTATGTCGACGCGGTGCAGCCATCTGGCGAGGCCTGGGTTGTAGAAACGCGGGCGGTAGGCGAGGCGCATAACCGCGGCGCGGTTTTTCGCGACGACGTCCATATCGACCCGTGCCATGTCGCCGAGGCGGCGCGCCGCGCGTTGGGGATCGGCGTAAAAGCGGCGCAGATTTTCGTCCACCGACATGCGGAAGATGTCGGGGATTGGTTCGCCGCCGGCGGTAATACCGACCGCCCCGACCAAGGTCAGGCTCAGGAGCTGCGCCGTGCTGCGCACCGCCATCTCGGCCGCGACCCAGCCGCCCAGCGAAGTGCCGACCAGATGCACTCGATCGAGGCTGAGCGCGCGTAGCAGGTCGAGGTGGAAATAGGCGAGATCGGCAATCTCGTCGAGCCAGGGCGGGTCATCGGACTGGCCAAATCCCGGATGCTCCGGCGCGTAGACCGTAAACCGCGCCGACAATTCCTCAAGAAACGCCATCCAGCCGGTATGGCCGCCGGCGCCGTGCAAAAACACCAGCGGCGGTGCTCCGGTCGTCTGATCGGGAGGCGGGTCGCCGCGAAACAGCCGGATGCGAGCGCCGGCGACGGTCATCATCTCGACGGTATGAGGCATGCGGCTTCCTCCAGCCACGTCACTGTGATCTTGGGTTGAATATCACGGGTGTCAAATTGGACAATAATCGTCCATTATCGGTTTGTTCCAATAAATATTGAATATATTTTTGAAATAGAGCGCGCTCCGATGCGGAATACGAATTATGTGCAGCACGTTAGGCTGCCATCTCAGGGCGCATATCGCGTCTTGAGTATTAAAGGAAAGCCAAATCATGCTCCGACGTTTTGCGACGATTGCTGCCGTTACCTCGGCGCTGGCGCTTCCGGTTGCGGCGTTTGCCCAGGATTCATCGTCCTATTTCATCGTGCAGGATATGCACACCAAGAAATGCACGATCGTCGACAAGAAGCCGACGACTACGGAATCGACGGTCGTCGGCCCTGACGGCGTCGTCTACAAAACCCGCACCGAGGCCGAAGGCGCGATGAAGACCGTCAAGGTCTGCACCTCGAACTGACGCTGCCGATTATGGCGAGGCCTTTCCGCGGAAGGGCCTCGTTCGGCTGCTGCTCTGCCGAATCATGCAGCCGATTGCCCCGAGACTGCCGGTCGTGCGACCCTTGCTCAACAGGCCAGAGGGCCGAGGCAGAGGGAGGGGCGCATGGCCAAGCTCAAGATCTACGGCATCCCACGGTCGCGGGCGTTTCGCACGCTCTGGATGGCCAAGGAACTCGGGATCGAATACGAAAACATCCCGACCGACATGAACCAGGGTGGCACGCGCACCCCGGCATTCCTCGCGATCAACCCCAATGGCCATGTTCCGGCAATCGACGATGATGGCGTCATCGTATGGGAATCGATGGCGATCAATCTGTACCTCGCAAAAAAGCACAGCAACGGCAGTCTGTACCCGGCGCGTCTCGAAGACGAAGCGCATGCCTGGCAGTGGAGCTTTTGGGGCATGACCGAGGTCGAGCGTCCGGTGCTGACAGCGCTGTTCCACCGCGCGATCTACCCCGAAGACAAGCGTGACGCCGCGATCGGCGACGATTCCGAGCGTCAGCTTGCGGCGCCGCTCAACGTGCTCGATGGGGCGCTCGCTGCGTCGCCCTACCTGCTCGGGGCGGATTTCACGGTCGCCGACCTTAATGTCGCCGGCATCCTTTCCTGGGCACGGCCGGCGCGGATCGATCTCGGACCCTTCCCGAATGTCGCGGCGTGGCTGCAACGCTGCGCCGAGCGGCCGGCGGCGCGCGAAGCCCGCGCGTTGCAACGATAGGAGGTCCGGTGATGACCCACAAAACCCCTGTCGTATTCGTCTCGCGACGCCGCGTGCTGGGCCTGGGGGCCGGGCTTGGCGCGAGCCTCGGCGCCCTTGGTGGAATCCTGCCGCAACCCCTGATCGGAGTACGCAAAGCAATGGCCGAAGGCACCCCGGAAACGGTTGTCTATGTGTCGAATGCCGGTGATCCCTCAGTTTATGTCATGGCGATGAACCGCGCCAACGGTGACCTCGAGATGATCGACCAGACCACGATCCCCGATGTGAAGCCGTCGCCGACCAGCATGCCGATGGCAATCAGCCCAAATCATAAATTCCTCGAGGTTGCGCTGCGCAGTGAACCATTCACCGGCGTGAGTTTTGCGATCGACCCCGCGAGCGGCAAGCTCAAGCATCTCGGCAACGCGCCGCTCGACGCCAGCATCGCCTATACGAGCATCGACCATACCGGCAAATGGCTGCTCTGCGCCTCCTATCCCCAGGGTAAGCTGGTGATCAACGCCATCGACGCCGACGGTCGCATCAAGGCGCCGCCCAACCAGATCATCACCGATCACCCGAAAGCGCATTGCGTGATCCTCGATGCGTTGAACAAGCACGCCTATTGCAGTGTGCTGGCGCAGGACGTGATCCTGCAATTCAAGTTCGACGCGGCGACCGGCATGGTGTCACCCAACACGCCGGCCGAAGTGAAGACCAAACAGGGCGCCGGGCCGCGCCATATGGCGATCCACCCCAACGGCAAGTTTCTGTTCCTGATCACGGAGACGACCGCGACAATCGGCAGTTACGCGATCGACCCGGCGAGCGGGACGCTAAAGGAAATCGCCTTTGTCGACATGCTGGCGCCCGGCGCGTTGAAGGAAGCGCCCGCGGCGGCCGATCTGCATGTGTCGCCGGATGGGCATTTTCTCTATGGCAGCGAGCGCAAAACCAGCAGCCTCGTCGCCTTCCGCATCGACCAGGAAAAAGGCACGTTGTCGCTGATCGGCCGCTACCCTACGGAAACCACGCCGCGAGGCTTTGCGATCGAACCGCGCGGCAAATTTCTGCTGGCGGTCGGCCTCGATTCCAATCACATGACGGTCTATGCGATCCGCCCCGGCAACGGCGCCCTCGACCCGATCAAGCAGCACGCAATGGGCAAGATGCCGAACTGGATCGAAATCGTCGATCTGAAGGCCTGACAGACAAGGTAGGGCGGATGAGCGCTGCGTAATCCGCCATCACCGAACCGAAAAGCGGCGGATAACGCTTCGCTCATCCGCCCTACGCGGTCAACTGAGGCATAGCAGGCACAATAGAGCGGATGAGCGCAGCGTCATCCGCCACACCACCGCACCGCCACGCATCCCAAGAAGCGGTCAGCGATCGAGCCAGACCACGGCGAGGTCCTGGTTGATGTAGTGGCTCGGGCTAATGGCCCAGCCTTTGACGTATGAGCGCTGCGGGATGATGCGATACTGCCAAGGCAGCATGATCTCATGCACCTGGGTGTCGAGAACGTATTTCTCGAAATCGCGCATCAGCGACCGTTGTTTGGCCGGGTCGTTTTCCTGCAGCATCTTCTGGTAAAGCGCAGTCTCGGCATCGTCGTCGTAATTTCCGTAATTTTCGCTGTTGACCGAATGCGGCAGGTATTTGCCGACATCGATCGGCGGGTTGACGACGCCCTGGCAGTTGAAATCGACCGTCACGTCGAAATTGGCGGTGCGCAGCGCATCATAAAACGGGCCAGTCGGGATCACCCGCTGCGTGACCTTGAGGCCGATCTTGCTCCATTCGTCGATCACGAAGGCGCCGATATATTTGTACGGCTGGTCGATATTGCGGTTGAGCAATTCAAAGCTCAGGCCTTCGGCGCCGGCTTCGTGCAACAGCCGTTTCGCTTCGGCGCGCGATTTGTCGATATCGGGCCAATACCCGGGAAGTTGTTCCAATTCCTCCTTGGTTGCGGCGAGCGGCGACCCCGGAAACACGATGCCGCCGACGGTTTTGACGATGGCGATCTTGGAAAGCGCCTGGGCGCCGTGCCAACGATCGAGCGCCAGGGTCAGCGCGCGGCGCACCCGGACATCGTCAAATGGCTTCTTCTTGTGGTTGGGCGTGATCAGGTTGGCGCAGTTCCAGTCGGTTTCCTGCACCGTAATCTGGTCGCCGAGTTCCTTGACCAACTGGTCGCGCGCCGCAGGCGGCAGGCCTCGCATTTCCATCGCGGCGCGATCGGCGCGGATTGCGTCGATGCGGGTCGCCTGCTTGTCGGCGTAAATGCCGACAAAGCCGTCGAGATACGGCAGCCCTTTGACATAGAAGTCCGGGTTGCGTTCGCCTTTGATCGACTGCCCGATCTCCATCCCCGCAAACTTGAAGGGGCCGGACCCCATGATGTTTTTCTCGTACCAGTGCGGGTCTTTGTCGAGAATGTCCTTTTTGTAGATAAACGCGAACGGGTCGGCGAGCGCCGGCAGAAATGCCGTCGTCGCATATTTGAGGTGGAAGACGACGGTCGAGGCATCGGGCGCATCGACTTTGTCGACCATGATGAAATTGGACTGGCGGGCGCTGCTCACGCCAGGGCGGGGATGGACGATCTCCTGCCAACTCGCCGCCACGTCTGCCGCGGTCAGCGTTGACCCGTCATGGAATTTGACGCCGTTGCGGATCTTGAAAGTATAGGTCTTGCCGTCATCGGTCGGCGCCGGCATGGAGGTACATAGATCGCAAACAAAATCGGTCGTCGACAGCGAGTTTTTCGGGTTGATCCGCAGCAATACGCTGTAGAATGGCGCTACTGACTGCGCCGTCGCGAAAGTCGTTTCGCGGTGGCCGTCGAAACTCGGCGGCGCGTCGGCCGGGATCAGGTAGGTCAGCGTGCCGCCCCGCTTTGGTGTGTCGGTGGCGGCATGCGCCGCTCCTGCGGAGACACAGAGCAGAGCCGCAAATGCCGCGGCGACGGCCATCCGCCGCATCCTTACGGACCCAACCTCCGCGGCTGCGGCGAACGTTTCTACTACGGCATGACGACGCGTCATTCTCGGGACCCAGCGGCAAGATTGAAAGTGTTGGCCGGCTCTTCGGTGTAATCGCGCTCGCGGCGCAATCGGGCCACCATTGCGGTGACGAAGGGTGCCGCCGCCAGCACCATATCGGTTTGGGCCTCGTTGAGCGGCAATCCGGCACGGCGGATCGCTCCGATGACCAGATCGCGGGTTGCCGCATCGGCTTTGACTCGAGGCGGCGGCGCAGATGCCGGCACGGCCGGAGGTGCGGTCACGGTCGGGTCGAGCACCGGGCGGCGCGAGCGCCACCCGGTCGCTTTCTCGTAGGCGTGTGCGGCGCGCAGCACCGTCACCTCGTCGAAGGGGCGGCCGACAAGCTGCAATGACAGCGGCAATCCGCTGCCGCTGAACCCCATGCATTGCGACAGCGCCGGACCACCGGTGACGTTGAACGGTGTCGTCAACGAGGCGTGTTGCCAGAAACTGATCGTGCGCCAGTTGTCGAGCTTCGGCGCCGGTCCTCCCGCCGAGGCGGTCAGCAACAGGTCGAATTTCGCGTAAACCGGCGCCATCTCGGCAAGGATGCGGCGACGTTCGCGCTGCGCCTGAACATAGTCGTTGCCGCCGAACAGAACGGCCGGCAGCACACGGCCGAGAAAATCGGCGCCGAAATCGCCGGGACGGGTGCGCAGTACCTGTTCGTGGATGGCAAACAGTTCGCTCTCGGCGATCGTGACCTTGACGTCGTAGTGCAGTTGGGCCGGCGGGATGTGTGCGTCCTCGAGCGTGGCGCCGAGGGCGCGGAACACGTTGTAGGCCTCGTCCAGTGCGGCAAGTGTTTCGGGGGCGGCCGCACATTCGTCCTCATGCAGATGCCGCAGGACGCCGATCCGCAAGCCCTTGATGTTGCCGGTCAGCGCCGCTCGATAGTAGGGCAGCGCGACATTGGCGCTGGCGGGGTCCTTCGGGTCGTGGCCGGCGATTGCCTGGAGCAGAATGGCGCAATCCTCGACGCTCCAGCTCATCGGCCCGGCATGGTCGAAGGTGAAGGAATTGGCGTGGACGCCCCACCGGCTGACGAGGCCATAAGTCGGCTTCAACCCGACAATGCCGCAATACGCCGCCGGCCCGCGGATCGAGCCTCCGGTATCCGACCCGAGCGCCGCGGGAACCAAGCCTGCTGCGATCGCCGCGCCCGACCCGCTCGATGACCCACCGGTAAAATGCGCCGTGTTCCAGGGGTTGCGGGCCGGCGGCCACGGCAAATCAAAGGACGGCCCGCCATGCGCAAACTCATGCGTCGCAAGCTTGCCGGTCAGGATGGCACCGGCCGCGTATAGTTTTTCCACCGTCGTGGCATCGGCCGTGGGGATTGCGTCGACGCACACTTTTGAGTGGCCGGTCGTGCGGATGCCGGCGGTGGCATAGATGTCCTTGAGCCCAAACGGCACGCCGTGCAGCGGGCCGCGGTAATTGCCGGCGGCGATTTCCCCTTCGGCTTTGCGCGCCTGCGCCATCGCCTTGTCGGCGGTGACCATCAGATAGGCGTTGAGCTGCGGATCGAGGCTGGCGATCCGGGCGAGCAGCGCCTCGGTCAGTTCGACCGGCGACAGTTTTTTGCCGGCGATCAGCCCGGCCATCTCGGCGATCGTCAGGTAATGCAGGTCTTGCGGCATCGGAACCTCGATGGAAAACGTATAGTGAGACTGAGCAAACAGTACCGAGCTATCCGTTCGTCAGCCGGTAGAAGCGCGACGCGGTGCCGGCGAAAAGATCGGCTTTTTCCGATGCCGCGGCACCGCTCGCGAGCCGCTTGAACGCATTGAACAGCACGGGGTAGCTGCAGGCGCCTTTGTCGACCGGGAAATTGCTCTCGAACATGCAGCGGCCGGCGCCGAAACTCTCCACGCACGCGTCGATATAGGGCTGCCACGCCTTGGCCATCTCACCCGATGACGGCGGCAGCGGCGCCAGATGAAAGTCGAAGGCGTTGACGATCATCGCCAGTCCGCCGAGCTTGACATAGACGTTGGGGCAGGCGGCGAGCGCCTTGATATCGGCGCGCCAGCCCGGGAACACCGCGTCGCGCTTGTAGGGACCGACTCCGAGCGGCCCGCCGAAATGGTTGAGCACGATCTTGACGTCCGGGCAGGCTCGCGCCACCTCGATCAGCGCCTTGATCTGCGGGTGATAGAGCCACGCCTCGAAAGTCAAATTGTGCGCCGGCAGCCGCTTGAGGCCGCGGCGGAAGTTCGGGTCCTCCAGCAATCCCGGAGGCGGTACATAGGATGAGGCGCCGATAATCGCCGGGTCGTGCGCCGCAATATGCCGGATGCCGCGAAACCGGCCGCCGGCCGCGGCGATCTGCCCCTCAAGCACGGCATCCACATTCGCCAGCCGCAAATCGGCAAAGCTGACGATGCCGCCGCAAACTTTGGTCTTGCCGCCGCGCCGGTCGCCCTCTTCGGCGATCGCGCGGACGAATTCGCTTTCACCGATCGGCCGCATTTCTTCGGGGCCGCTGGTGCGATAGCCAGAGCCGCATTGGATAAAGACCGTTGCGACGACGTTGTGCCCCGAGCCCACATCGGCCAGCAATTCGTCGAGCAGATAGCGACTGCCGGGATGATCCCAGAGGTGATGGTGCGGGTCGACGATCGGCAGTTCCGGTTCGAGTATTTCCTCCGTCAGCTTGCCGAGCCATGCCGGGTTGGGCAGCGGGCGGTCATAGGCGCGGGCTTCGGTCGGCATGGCGTTCTCCCTTGAGCAGGCACGTTCTTCGGCCGGTTTGCGGCGTTACCGTTCCGCAAATCCGCCGCGAAATCAATCGCCACCAAAGCGCCTGAATCGGCTTGCGATGGCCGCGGCAATGCGATTCTTCAGCCACGGCCGGCAAGTGCTGATGGCGGAACGGCGGCGCCCGCGCTATCGTTGAGTCCGGGAACAAGGAGTGATTTCCGATGCCAGCCGCGCCACGCCCGTATTGGACCGGGCACCTCAAACTGTCGCTGGTGACGATTGCGGTGCGCCTCTACACCGCAACGACCGAGCGCGACCGCATCCGGTTCCACCAGATTCACGAGCCGTCCGGCGAACGGGTGCGGCAGCAACTGACGGTGCCGGGGATCGGGCCGGTCGAGCGCGACGAGATCGTCAAGGGCTTTGAATACGCCAAGGGCCAGTACATCACGGTCGATCCCGACGACATCAAGCGGCTGCGCCTTGAAACGACCGACACGATCGACATCGTCGAGTTTGTCGATGGCATCGACCCGATCTATTTCGACTCGCCTTATTATTTGGTGCCGGATGGCAGTGTCGCCGAAGAAGGCTATCGCGTGATCCGCGAGGCATTGGAGCAAAGTGGCAAGACCGCCGTCGGCCGCGTTGTCATCAACGGGCAGGAGCGGGTGGTGGCGATCCGGCCGCTCGGCACGGGGCTTCTCGGCAACGCGCTGCGCTATCAGGACGAGATCAGAAAGCCCGAGGACTTTTTCGGCTCGATCGCGGAAGGCAGCGCCGATGAGGATCAACTGGCGATCATGGAACAGATCATCGCCCGCAAGACCCGGCCGTTCGAGCCCGAGCAGTTCGTCGACCGCTATCAGACGGCGTTGCGCGAACTGATCGACGAAAAACTTGAGGGTAAGCTCCCGGAAAAGACGCCGGAACGCCGCCCGGCCCAGATCATCAACCTGATGGATGCGCTCAAGCGCAGCCTCGCCGAAGAGGATGGCGAGACGGCGGGCAAACCGCGACGGGGCGGCGAGGCAGACGAAGAGACGCCGGCCAAAGGCAAATCGGCGGCGGCCGCGCGCGGCAAGTCCGGCGCGCCAACCGGACAGCGTAACCTGCTGCTACCGGTCGAAGGCGGCCGCGCCAAAACCCCGCGCACCGCCGCGGCGAAGCCGGCGCCGAAAACCGTCCCGGCCGAGGAGGCTCCAAAGCGCCGCCGCAAGGCGTCGTAGGTACCCGCCGCTGGGGTTGCCCGCGAGCGCGCTGCGGCGGGTCGGCGATGTGATCAAAGAAAATCGCGCAGCAGGCCGAGAAACACCTGCAATTTGTCGTGATGCACCCAGTGGCCGGCGCCGTCGACGGAGACGACCTTGGCATTCTGGAAATGCTGCATCCGGCCGTCGCCCTCGGGATTGGCAGCCCAGCTTTCCTTGCCGTAGACCAGCAAGGTCGGGCAGCTGATCCGCTCCCATAGCTGTTGGATTTCTACCTGGCTCATGCCGTAGGGCGAGTCGAGGCGGACGTAATTGTCGAACTTCCAGCTATAGGTGCCGTCTTCGTTCTGGTTGACGCCATGCTGCGTCAAGTGGCGCGCCTGTTCGGGCGACAGGTGGCCGTTTGCCTCCTGCATGCGCCTCAGCGCATCTTCGATCGAGGCGTAACGGCGCGGCAGACGGCCCGACAGCGCCCGCTGCTCGTCGGCCCATTTGCGCATCCGCTCGGCGATCGGAATGGCGGAACGCGCCGCCATTCTTTTCGGCGTCGGCCCCAGCCCCTCGATCGCGACGAGGCGATGCACCTTTTCGGGGTACACGCCGGTATAACGGATCGCGATATTGCCGCCGAGCGAGTGCGCTATGATGGTCAGCGGCGCCAGTTCCTGCTGATGGATCAGTTGCGCTAGGTCGTAAACATACGCGGCCGTGGTGTAATTGCCGTCGGGTGACCATTGGCTGTCGCCGTGGCCGCGCAAATCCGGCGCCAGCACATGCCAGTCATGGCGTAGCGCGCTCGCCACCCAATCCCAGTTGCGGCAATGGTCGCGTCCGCCATGCAGCAGCAACAAGGGTGGGGCCGTCGGGTTACCCCAATCGACGTAATGCAGGCGCAAGCGTTGCGAGAAATAGATCCGCGAGGTCGGACCTGAGCTGTCGAGCGCAGAAATTGCCGGAGGATTTTGAGTGGAATTTGCAGTCGAATTTGCCATTGGCGGGCGATGCCTGACGTGAGCTTGATGCAACAAGACCCCCGCGCGCGCTGTGCGTCAAGCGGGGGTCCGTTTGCGAAGCGCAAGCTCCGCGCTCATGCCTGAAAGGCTGAGTTATGCCTTGGGCTTTGATCTCGGTTGCCGATGCCAAGCGGTCGGCAACTGCGGACTGCCGGGTGGAATCATGTCTTTTACACACCCTCCTCATGCGTTGACGACATATCGAATCTGGTCGCGGGCGTCGCGAGCCGCAAGTCAAAAAGATTCGCCACACCATTCAACCTGAGGTGGCGGCGCAAAATCGCAGGTCAGGCCTCGCGCCTCAATGACACAGCCCGGGGTCGTCGCCGGTGCCGTAATCATGCCAAAGACAGCGGGCGACCTCGATCGAAGCGAGGCTCTTGTTGTGCAGCGTCTCTTGCGCCAGCGGGTTGTCGATGTCTGCCGCAGCGAGGTGGAAAGTGTCGTGCAGACCGGCGCCTTCCTTGTCGCCGTCGATCGAGAATGCCCTGAGCAAAAAGCGCCGTGTGCTGTCGTGCGGGTCGGAAATTTCATCGGCGCCGACGACGATCATGCGCCGGTGACCGGCGGCGTTCGGTTCGACGAGAATTGGGCTGTCGAGGTCGAGGCTCCGGTCAGCGGGGAGGCCGCGGACTGTGGCCAGCAGCGACCAGCCGGCATAGACGTCGCTACTGATGCCGGTAATGCGCACGGTCGGCGTCCCGGCGGGGTCGAGACCGGATGTTGCTGCGCCGGCGCCGGCTGGCACGGGTGCTCCTGCTGCCGGTTTTGGCGCCAGCAGGCCGGTGAGGGTCGCACCGGCAACGCGGTATTCCATCGGCGGCCCGGATGGCGATGGCGGCGGAGGCGCCACATTGGTTTCGCTCCGGAAAAACTTGAGGAGGTCGCCCTTGACGCTGCTGAATTCCGGCACCAGAGCAGCTTGCGGCACTCCGACCGCCTCGGCCACCTCCTGGCGGCTGACATCGGACGCGTAAAGGAACAGCGCCAGCGAACGCTGCCGCGGCGGTAGACCGTCGAGCCAGGCATCGATCTCCGGCGCCGACAATTCCTGCGACAGGTCGGCAGCCGTTGCCTGTTCGGTTTCTTTTTCGCTGTAATGCGCCTTGGGGTCGCGCATGCGTTTCAGCGTCGCATCGCGGATCAGTTCGACTGCCATGCCGAGGCGCTGCGCATCGTTAATCGCTCTGATCTTTGGGCAAGCCTGCATCATCGCGCTGACGGCGTCCTGTACCGAGTCGTCGATCAGGTCGGGCGAAAACACGCCGGCCTGGTATTTGATCGTGGCGCGCACCGTGATGCTGATCGTCCCGAATAATCGGTCTTCCTCATTCGGCCGCAATTCGTCGGCGCACAGCCGATCAAGCAGCAGCGCAGCCGCAGGCCGCTGTTGCGCGATGGCGGGCCGAGCCGTCGCCAACATCGCCCCGGCCAATGCCAATGCCCATAACGCGTGCTTACGATATGCGCCAACGCCCTGCGCTTGCGCGATTCTCGCCCTCAATTTGCCCGGCATCAGACACGTCCCCTCGGTCTGTCGTCAGCAACGGCATCCTCCCGCCGCATCGGGGAAATTCCCGCAATCGTTGAAGAAAAAGCAAGCTGATGCCGCCTGATGCGCAAATAACGGCTGTGCTGCTGTAGTTGCGGAGCCTTGGCGGCCGCCTTAACCTCGCGCACGCAACGCGGGCGGGTGGTGGGTGTACGGTGCGATTCGCGGTTTTAGATCGAATTTCCCGTAGGGCATTCGCCATTTCGGTTGCAATGGCGTTGATGTCGAGTCTGTGCCCGGCCGTTGCGGTTGCATCCCAGTCCTACACGCTGTTCGATTTTCCGTTTGAGAGCGGCGCGGCGCTGCCGGACTTGCGCATCACCTACGATACGCAGGGAACCTTGGCGCCGGGATATGACAACGCGATCCTGTTGATGCCGGGTGCAGTCGGCGACCGGCATGTCTTCGACGCGCTGATCGGGCCGGGGAAACCGTTTGATACCGATCGCTATTTTGTCATCACCGCTGATCTCCTCGGTGGCGGCGAATCGGCGAGCCCGGCCGATGGGCTGGGACAGGATTTCCCGCGCTACACGATCCGCGACATGATGGAGGCGCAGCAGGCTTTCATATCGCGCGGCCTCGGCATAACCCGGCTGCGCGCGCTGGTCGGCATGTCTATGGGATCGTTCGTCGCGCTCGAGTGGGGCATCCATCATCCGGAAGCGCTGCGCGGTCTGATTTTGTTAGGACCAAGCCCAAAAGCGGATGCCGGGTTTCGTCTGACGGTCGATTTGATCAGCGGCACGATCGCGCTCGACCCGGAATGGCAGGGCGGGCGTTATCAGCACAACCCGGTCGAGGGACTGCGCCATGCCGGCATGCTGTTCTATCCCTGGACCGTATCCGCTGCATATCTCAACCGGACGCCGCCGCGCGATCTCGCAGTGCAGGTCGAAAATGCAGCGCGCGCGTTTGCGGCCTGGGATGCCAATTCGTTGGTGCTGCGCTATGCCGCCTATCGTGCGCACGATGTTGCAGCCCCCTACGGCGGCGATATGAAAGCGGCGCTGGCGCGTATCACCGCCCCGACGCTGCTGCTGGCCGACCCGACAGATCGCCTGGTCCAGGTAGATGGCGCCCGGCGCATCCGCGATGCCATTCAGCACCCCACCTATGTCGAGATAGAATCGGATCTGGGCCACCGCGCCTTGCGTGCGATGGCGGGCACTCCGGAAGGCGACGCCATCGGTCAACATATCCGCGATTTTCTCGCGGCGACGCGCAGCCTGGGTGATTGAACCCCGCGCGCTGCTGACTCCGCTCGGCGTCAGCGCGTCGTTTCCGCGGAACGCCACACGGCGCCGATCTGCACCATCAGCGGACGAGAGGCGGCGGTGGCCGCCTTAATGCCGGTCTCTGACAGCTTGACGGAGCTTTCGACCACTACGGCGATGCCGCGCTGTGTCAGGCCGGTGTTGATTTCGAGGGCGTCGGCGAAGTTCCTGGCGCTGAGCATGGCGACGGCGGCGTCGGTCGCGGCCGACATCCCGAATTTCGCCATAGCGTCAATTTCCGATGTCATCTCTTCGAAGCCGCGCGCGAAGGCCTGTTGCATCTCCGCGAATGCCGCCCAGCCATAAGCGATTGTCGGCGTCGCGGGCGGCGGGGCGGCAGGTGCAGGCGTCGGCGCCGAAGGTGTTGCGGCAATTTGGGCCGGCGGCGCCGGTACTGGTGGTGTGGTTATCGCTGGTTTGTCGGGCGGTGCCACGAAAGGCGCCGAACTTGCCGCTGTGGATGGCGCCCCTGTGATAGAGGCAGGGGCAACGACTGCTACAGACTCATCTGAGGCTGTGGGTTGGACGGCAGGAACCGCTGCGGCGGGGTGGATCGGTTGGGCTGGGTGGGTGGACGCCGCCAGGGTCGGCTCCACGACCACGGGGGTGGCAGGCGTGTCGCGTGGTTCCCGCCGGGCAGTTCCTCGCGGCGATGGTTTGAATTTGGAGTCGCTCATGCTGATCCTCCCAGCGGACGCGGTGATGATGCAATGCACAATTTCAACATAAATAGATCGCGGTGCAGCGGCAATGTGATTGTGCGCTGCACAACAAGGCGTGTCTGGAACGCTTTCAACCGTCCCGCAAACCGCTCCGCTGGCCCCGCTGCGTCCAAGCACCGCAGGCGCCGCCGGTGCCGGCAGAAAACGTTAATGTTTGCCCGACGATCGGGCACAGCGGCAGTCCCACCGCACGACAATCGCAGGCGCAAACGATGATCGTGTCGGTTGAATAAAGCCTTGCGCCAAAGAGTGGCCGTTAACGTCTTTGACTCGCCTTCAAAGTATTCATATCCTTGACGGACTGACTTGGAAGCAGCGCCGCTGTTTCGCGCTCATCGGGGGGTGGGCTTGGTGCAGGTCTTGACATCAATGCAGCTCAGGAGGAGCCGCGCCGTGACAACGCGTCTGCGGTCTCTTCGCAGGTTAGGCATGTGTGCCGTTGCCGGATTTGGATTGTTGGGAGCAATTCAAGCCAATGCCGGCCAGGATACACAGACCGGCCGAGATGCACAGCCCGGCCGAGATACACAGCAAGGCGTACAGAACGAAAAACATGGCTATCGCATGCCGCAAAGCGCGGAATGCGGACCGGTTTTCGAATGGATCCTGCTCGATGCGGAAACGGGTCAGGTCATCAGCGAGCAGAATGCCGATGTGATGACCTATCCGGCCTCATTGACCAAAATGATGACGCTGTACCTGACATTCGAGGCGCTCAATCAGGGCCGGATCCGCCTTGATCAGACGTTTACGGTTTCCGCCGAGGCAGCGAACCACGCGCCCAGCAGGCTCGGGTTGACCCCCGGCGAGCGGGTGCAGGTGCGTGACTTGATCCTCGGGCTCGTCACCAAATCAGCCAATGACGCGGCGGCGGTGCTGGCCGAAGGGCTGGGGGGCACCGAGGCCAATTTTGCCCGGTATATGACGTTGAAGGCGCGACAGCTGGGCATGCAGAATACCTGGTATCAAAACGCCTCCGGACTGCCCAATCCCGGGCAACGCACGACGGCCCGCGATATCGCCCGGCTGGCCTTGGCGCTGTATCACCAGTTCCCTCGCGAATACCGCTACTTCTCGACCCGCGAGTTCCAGTTTCACGGCGAGACCGTGCGCAGCCACGACCATTTGCTCGAATGGTATCCCGGCGCGGACGGCATCAAGACCGGTTTTGTCAACGCTTCCGGCTTTAACCTTGCGACGTCGGCGGTGCGCGATGGGCATCGCCTTGTCGGCGTGATCATGGGCGGCAGCTCAGCGCATGGCCGCGACGTTCAGATGGCATCCCTGCTCGACCAGGGTTTCGCCGTTCTGGCATCCGGTCGGCCGGTCCAGTCGCCGAGCGCTCCGCTGGTTGCAAAGGCGGCACCACAGCCGGCAGCTCCCCAGCCGGCGCCTGCGCCGGAGCGCGTGCGGGTCGCATCGGCAGCGCCGGCGACCGCCGCGGTTTCGGTGGAACAGGCCGCCGCGGCGGTTGCGAGGGCGCCGACCACGACCTCAGCCGAGGCGGGCCGGCGCTCCAGCTATATCACCCATGTCGCGGCTGCAGCCTTGCGCCATCTGGCGCCGGTTGCAAAAGCCGAGGCTGCCACAATGCCGCGCGAAGCGCCGCCCTCCGCTCCGGTTGATGGCTGGGCGGTTCAGGTTGGCGCGTTCCGCGGCTCTGCGGCGGCCAAGAATGCGGCGCGACATGCCGGAAAATTTGACGGAATACGTGGCAAGGAGCCGCAGGTCATAGCACCTGGGAAGCACGATGCGCACCGCCTGTATCGCGTGCAGATGACGCATTTGTCGGCCAAGCAGGCTGAAATCGCGTGCACCGACCTGCGCCGGCATCACATGGCCTGCTCAATCATACGGCCGACCGGCATAAAGGTCGCGAGCGATTAAGCGGTCAATAATCCGGCAAGCTCAGGTCGCTGGCCGTCAGTTCCGCCGCGAGATGTTGCTTTAGGCGTTCGAGACCGGATTCGCTGGTCGATTCGGCGCGCACGACGACGACCGCCTGGGTGTTCGAGGCACGCAGCAGCCACCAGCCGTCTGGGGTGTTGACGCGCACCCCATCGATATCGACGATTTCGGCGCCGCGCTTCTGGAGCCGTATTTTGACGTCGTCGACCACCGCGAATTTGCGTGAATCGTCGCAAGCGACCCGCAACTCCGGCGTGTTGAAGGCTTTTGGTAGCTTGTCGACCATTGCGGTCAGGCTCTCGCCGGCCCGCGCCAGAATGTCGAGCAGCCGTACCGCGACATAGATCGCGTCGTCGAAACCGTAATAGCGCTCGGCAAAGAAGATGTGGCCGCTCATTTCGCCGGCGAGCGGCGCGCCGGTCGCGGCGAGGCGCTCCTTGATCAGCGAATGGCCGGTTTTCATCATAACGGGAGTGCCGCCGGCCCGCGCGATCTCATCGAACAGCACCTGACTCGCCTTGACGTCGGCGATGATCGAGGCGCCGGGGTTGCGGCTCAGGACATCGCGCGCCAGCACGATTAGCAACTGGTCACCCCACAGGATGCGCCCCTGCGCATCAACGACGCCGATGCGGTCGCCGTCGCCATCGAAACCGATGCCGAGATCGCATTTCTCGGCAGCGACCGCCGCCTGTAGTTGCACAAGGTTTTCCGGCACTGTCGGGTCCGGGTGATGCGCCGGAAAGGTGCCGTCGATGGTTTCGTTAAGCAGGATATGACGGCCGGGTAGCTTTTGAACAACGCGGCTGACAACCTCACCGGTTGCGCCATTGCCGCAATCCCACGCCACGGTCAGGCCTCTGGTGCTGTCACCAGTACCCGTAGCGCCAGTACCCGTAATGAAGGAGCCATAATCGCGTGCGATACGCGCGACGTAATCGTCGAAGACAGCGCGTTCGGTGACAGGGCCGCACGCCGCCGTGGCGGGACCAAGGGCAAGCGCCATCGAGTCAAGGTCCTGGATGGCGTCGCCGAAGAACGGTTTGCCGTCGAGCACGATCTTGAAGCCGTTATGATCTGGCGGGTTGTGCGAGCCGGTAACCATGATGCCGCCATCGACATCGAGCGTTGCCGCGGCGAAATACAGCATCGGGGTCGGGCCGCGGCCAATTCGCACCACCTCGATGCCGCCTTCGCTCAAGCCGGCGACAAGCGCTGCCTCCAATCCTGGAGAAGTCAGCCGGCCATCATAGCCGACCGCGACGCGACGCCCGCCGGTTTCGGCGACGATGTCGGCGAAGATACGCCCCAGCGCATGGGCGTCGGCGACGAACAGGGTCGTGCCAACGATACCGCGAATATCGTATTCCCGCAGGATCGTCGGGTCGAAACGGTGCGCCATTCGTCTGCCTGTCCGGGGGGCGTTATTAAGGGGCTAACGGTAGTTGGCAAGGATGCGGCGGAACCCGTCACCCAAAACCGGATGCTGCAGCCCGAGCGCTACATTGGCTTCGAGATAGCCGAGCTTGTCGCCGCAATCATAGCGCCGCGCGGCAACCCGGATGCCATGAAACGGCTGTCCCGCGGCGATCAGTTTGTCGAGCCCGTCGGTCAACTGGATTTCGTTGCCACTGCCTGGTTTCAGATCGGCCAGATGCCCAAACACCTCGGGTTGGATGATGTAGCGGCCGATGATCGTCAGCGTTGACGGCGCGACCTCGGGTTCGGGTTTTTCGACCACACCGCGAGCACGCACCAGCGTCCCGTCATCGGCAACGACATCGAGCACGCCATAGCGTCGGGTCTGTTCGCGCGGCACTTCAATGACCGCGACCATGTTGCCGCCGGTGCGCGTGTGGGCGTCGATCATCTGCTTGAGACAGGGAGGTTCACCGATCATCAGGTCGTCGACCAGCAGCACGGCAAACGGCTCGTCGCCGACAAGGTGTCTGGCGCACCACACGGCATGGCCAAGTCCGAGCGGCCGCTGTTGCCGGGTAAAGGCGAATTCTCCGGCGGCCGGCAGCCCGGCATCGAGCTCGGCTATCGTTTCGCTGCGGCCACGACTGCGCAGCGTGGTGTCGAGTTCAAACGCCAGATCAAAATGATCTTCGATCGCGCTCTTGCCGCGCCCGGTAACGAAATAGAACTCTTCGATGCCGGCAGCACGCGCCTCCTCGATCGCATACTGAATCAGCGGCTTGTCGACGATCGTCAGCATCTCCTTTGGCATCGCCTTGGTGGCGGGGAGAATGCGGGTGCCGAGACCGGCGACCGGAAAGACCGCCTTGCGTACGGGTTTTTGCATGCACGCCTCGATTTGTATTTCCAACTCCGACGAGGAGTGAACACCATCGCGGTGGTAATTTCACCGCGCGCGGCAATTTCACCATGCGATCTGACGGCGCATCACCGCCGAGGCCGGAGAAGGCCCTCCGGTGTGGATGCCGGCCCGCTATCGCTTGCCGGCGTACGTTCCTGAGGCAAGGTAGGCCGGACCGATCGTCGATTGTATCGCGAAACTGCCGCCTGTCTCTGCCGCCATCGGACCGTAGAACGCACCGTTGATCGCCCCTTTGATACCGGGTGAGGCGACGGTGAAATTGTAGTTTGTGCCGGTCAGGGGTGCGCGGCCGGAGGCCGCGAAGCTCTTGCCGTCGAAATTGGAGATTGCAACCTGGCCGCTCTGCGTGCCGAAATTATAGGTGCCGTTAAACCCGCCGGCTGCGACGTAGCTCGTGCCGTTATTGAAAACTGAGCCTATCGCGGCGCCTGAATAACTCGCCGTGGCGGATTGTGCCTGGAGCGTGTTGAGGTCATTCAGCGGGGTCGGAACACCGGCAACCCAGGTGTTGATGCCGCCGCGATCGATTCGGGAGACGCTGGCGTTGCTGGCGTTACCGGTTTGCAGGTCACCGCCCCAATAGCCCCATTGCAGGTATTGGCACTGGCAGAATGACGCACCGGGCGGCAGCAGTTGGGTCGGCTGCGCGACCGTGCCCGAACTCAGCATGTACAACTTGCCGGCCTGCGTCGTGTCGCCGTTGACTTGAAGGTTTTGGCCGTTGATCTGCTGCGGCGCGGTGACGCTTTCGAGCGCCGCGAAATGGCTGTTGTCGACAAACGCGGTGCGGCCCTGCACATCGCCGGTCAGCCCGCCATACTGCATCGTGACGTTGCTGACGCCTGACGATGGCGATTGCGCTGTGCCGGCAAAGGTTGCCTGCACCCGGTTGTTCGGCGCATCGGTGCTGACGATCGTGGGACCGGTGACGATGTAGGGGGTGGCCTGCGCGGTGGTGTACATCAGCCCACCGAAATTGCCGCTCAGCGCCTGGCTGGTGCGGCTGGCGCCGACATTGTTCGGGACGGCTTGCGGCTGCACCGGCTGTGTGAAGCCGTAGGTCGTCGCGCCGCTCGAAAGCGGCAGTTCGGCGGCGGTCGATGGGTTGATCGCAGCACCGGCTGTGCCGACGGCAGGACCCTTGGCAAAATTCGTCTGGTCGAGCACAAAGCCTGAAATCGCATTCGCACCGTAAAAACTGTTGCCGTTGCCATCGACGGTGCTGCTGACCGCCGAGCTGATGCGGACCGGGGCGCCGCTCGACGTCATTTGCGACGAACCGCGCAACGCACCCAGCAGCATCGGCTGGCCCGAGGCCGAGGTCCCGACTGTGCCGGTCGTCACCGCGACTACGGATTGCTGGTTGGCGCCCTGACCGTTGATCGCGAGGCTCGCCTGCAAGGTCCGCGCGGCCGCGATCGTTGAGGCCTGCCCGATCGGTGTCGTGGGCGGCGCCACGACATAAAGCGGCGACACCGAGGCGTTCGGGATGTTGCCGCCCGCCTGGCTGCGGACAAACGGGATATTCGACTGCAGCGCGGCGTCCGGCTGGACGCTGAAGGAAAAGATCCGGGTCGTGCCGGTCTGCTGATAGAAGCTGGAATTCACCGGGGTGCCGCCAAACACGAAAAGCCGCTCGGTCGGCTGGTTCGTCGGGGTAATGCTGGCGTAGAAATAGGTGTTGTCGGCCGACAGGAAGCTCGTCCCGCTAAAGCTTCCGAGACTGCTCGACGTGCCGGTCGGCCCGAAACTCGCCGACCCCGGAGCGAGCGGAAAGCTGATCGTTCCGAGGCTGCCGAAGGTGCCGGTAAACGTTCCAGCCTGCGTGGTTCCGGACGGAAAACTCAGGGTGCCGCTGGAGTAGGGGATGTCGCCGAGGCTGCTCTGATCGACAAAGCCGCGGATCGTCCCGCCGCCGTTCGTGTTTTTCAGCCGTCCGGCAACGGTAATCGTCGTGGGTGGCGTCGGCGTTGTGCCGCCACCGCCGTTACCGCTACTGCTCTGGTTGCCGCCGACTGGTTGCCCGGAAGTCGTCTTGCCGACTTGCACGGTTTTTGACGGGTCGCAGGTTGAGCCGGCAATGCAGCTGATGATCTGGCCGGCGGAATTGGGTTGCGGATTGTTGTTTGTCTGCGCATTCGACGCATTGGAATTGCCGCTGCTGCTGTTGTTATTGTTGGTACCGCCCTGGCTTTGCAACGACTGGCGGACGCTTTGATTGATATCGCCGGAAATCGTCTGCGAGATGCCGCTGTTGGCGACGGTCGTATCGGTCGGGATCGTCGGCGCGCCGCCGCTGCCGCCCGGCCGGCCGTCGAGCTGCTGGAGGTAGCTGGCGAGTTGCCCTGGCGGCTCCGGGCTCGGTGGTGACGGCGAACCACCCGGAACCGTCGTCGATTCGTATCCGGGTCGCGAAATGGTCGTTGACGCGCCGTTGGCGCCGGTGATCGTCAGCGCGCTGCCGTAAATGAAGATCGCGTTGGTCGTGCCGTTGGGCGAGATATTGACGATAAAGGCGCCGCCGCGTACTGCCAGGGTCGCGGTGCTCGTCTGCAGCGTGACGGCGTCGTTCTGTTTGCTCAATTTGCCGCCGACATAACGCAACAGCCCACGCGTCGCGCTCATCGCGAGCTTACCGGTGCCGCTTTTCGGGTCGTAGACGAACTGATCGATTTTCAGGTCGGAATTGGGCCCGATCGTCATCGACGATTCATCGAGAAACAGCATCTGCGTCTGTCCGGCGGGGCCGGTGGTGATGCGTTCGTTGTAGACGACTTCCTGGCCGATCACGAGTTGCCGCATCGAGCCGCCGGGCGGTGTGCCGTTGGCCTGGGGGTTGACCGCGCTGTTGACGCCGACCTTGTCTTGGGCAAAGAGGCTGCCGGTGCTTGCGACCAGCGACAGGCCCGCAAATACGGCGGCCAAAGCAATACGCAGCGCGAGCGGAGCGAAACCGGGCATACGCCTCTCCTGGCAAACAGCTCGCGGCGAACTCGACCAATGTTCGCGCGGCCCCGAAAATAGACGGAGCGGTTGAAGATACCGCGCCCTTAGGTTGATGTCATGCACCAGCGCATCCGCGCCCCGCGGATGACCGGACAGCGCCCGCTAAAACCGGATTTGCGGCCCGATCAGGAAGCTGTTGCTGGTATATCCGTAGAGCGGCAGATTCGACGACACGATGTCTCGCTGCGCCTGCAAGACGAGGTTGGCATAGTCGTTGAGCTGAATGCTTTGGGTGACGCCAAAGCGCAGATGACGGTCCGAACGCACCCCCGCCGTGAATACGCCGGGCGTGCCGCTGACGTTGCAGCATGGGTCGGGACCTTCGTAGTCGCTCCACGAATGGCTGATCAAGAATGTCGTTTCCCACGGGAACGCCCGGATACCGAGTGGGTCGTCGTAGTGCAGCCGGTACGCGGCGCCGATTGTGTAGGTCTTGTTCGAGAAATAGGTGAGCCGGGTATCCTGATTGAGGAAGTCGAATTCAAAACTCAAATCGGAATGCTGCACATACGGCACGAAATCGATCGGCTTGCTCAGGAATAACGACACCAGCGTGTCGTTGCCGTTGAGGCCGCGCGACAGCGGCCGGTCGGGCGCGTCACTGAAATTCTTGTTGCGGAACTCGACGATGCTTTTGAGATGAAGGTCCGCCAATATCGTTGTATTCGCCTCGCCGCCGACGCCGAGCGTGTGGAAGTATTGGTTGCCGCCTAGGCTGACGTCGTTGACGATCGCGTACGGCTTCACCGATGTGGCGGGTGCGCCGGGCAGCGGCTGGGTGAAATTGAAGCGCGGCCCGACCGTGGTTTCCACCAGCCCGAGGTCGAGGCGGCGCGTATCCAGATAATGATTGCCGAACCCGGTGGCGCCGACTTCCAGCGTATCGCGCGTCTGCGTCCCCAGATCGTAGCTGTAGAGGAGGGCACCGGTGCCGAATACGTTGAAATCGCCGCGTTTGACGAACTGGCTGTTCAACAGCACATCGCCGATCGGCGAGTGCACCAGCGGCGACCCCGGCGCGATATTGGCATCGGTCTGGTATTGCCCGCCGAAAAAGAAAAATCCGCTCAGGTGGTGGCGGCCGCTTTGCTTGTCGATCTGGCTAAGGTAGATATTGATCCGTTGCTTGACGTCGTCGGGCGGGTTCGCCGCCAGAGCCTGTTCGAAATAGGTCCGGGCGATCTCGTAGGACCCCATCCGGAAATATAACGCGGCCAGTTCGAGCTGAACGCGCGGCAGCTTCGGGTTGAACAGCAGCATGCGTTCCAGCGCCGAAACAGCCGCTTCGTTGTCGCCTAGCTTGGCCGAGACATCGGCATAGGCAAAAGCGGTGTCCAGGTTGCCGGGGCTGCTCAGCGTTTGCTGGAACAACGCCGCCTTGCGTGCCTCAAGCTCAGACCGCTCCGCGGCGGACAAAGTCTGCGCTGAGCCGGTGCTGTGCATGACGACAGCGACTACTCCCGCCGTCAGCAGCAACCGCCACACCCGATGCGCCTTGCTGAGAGCATCGGCGACCAATGCGCAAAAGTTCGACAACCCGCCCCCCAGCGCGGCCAGACTACTCACGTTCTTCAGCGTAGCTAACCTTGAGTTGCTTAGCAACGAATGCGAAACGACCGCAGAATAATGCCAGAGGCAGTGGCAAATTCGCCGTGCTTCTGCGTATCGAGGGCAACGCTATGAGTGTATGACACTTATCGGCGATACGGTGCGGGCGGCAATCTTTCCGTGTGCCGCGCCGCGATTTTCCGAATCGGAAAGCATCCGGCGACATTGGAACCGGGGAGGCGAGCGGGTGGACGGGACTTATTACGACGCGCTCGAAACCCGCCACCCGGCGGTGCGCGAGGCCGCATTGAGGGCGGCGCTGCCCGAGGTCGTCGCTGCGGCGCAGCGTAATGCGCCGGCTTATCGCGAGCGCCTCGGCGCTTTCCGTGCGGCTGATATTCGAGACCGGATTGCGCTGGCCTCGCTGCCCCTGACACATAAATCCGAACTGATCGAGTTGCAGCGGCAGGCGCCGCCGTTCGGCGGCTTTGCCGCGGTGCCGCTGGCCAGCGTCGCGCGGGTATTCGCGTCACCCGGCCCGATCTATGAACTGGAGGCGCGGCGGCCGGATTTTTTTCGTATGGCGCGGGCATTGTACGCGGCTGGCATCCGGCCCGGCGATCTCGTGCACAACACGTTTTCGTACCATCTGACACCGGCCGGGGCGATGCTTGAAAGCGCCGCACGGGCGATCGGCTGCCCGGTCATCCCGGCCGGCACCGGCCAGACTGAGCAACAACTGCGCGCAATCGATGATCTTCGGCCGGTTGCCTATATCGGTACGCCGTCATTCCTGAAAATCCTGCTCGACCGCGCGGCCGAGCAGGGCGGCAATATCGGCTCGCTGACCAAGGCGTTGGTCGGCGCCGAGGCCTTTCCGTCGATCTTGCGCGGCGAGTTCCGCCAGCGCGGCATCAACGCGCTGCAATGTTACGGCACCGCCGATCTCGGCCTGATCGCCTATGAAACCGCCGCTGCCGACGGATCGCCATGCGAAGGGATGGTGCTCGATGAAGGCGTCATCGTCGAACTGGTGCAGCCGGGCACCGGCGATCCTGTCGCGCCGGGCGAGGTCGGTGAGGTGGTTGTCACGACATTGACCCCGGAATATCCGCTGGTCCGTTTCGCGACCGGCGACCTCTCGGCCGTGTTGCCGGGGCCCAGCCCGTGCGGCCGCACCAACCAGCGGATCCGCGGCTGGCTCGGGCGGGCCGATCAGTCGGTCAAGGTGCGCGGCATGTTCGTCCATCCGGTCCAGATCGGCGAGATCGTGCGGCGCCATCCCAGCGTGGTGCGGGCGCGCCTCGTCGTCGAACGCCCCGTTGCGGCTGATGAAATGACACTGCTCGTCGAGATGCGCGACCCCGGCGCGCCGGAAAGCGCCATCGCCGCCACCGTGCAATCCGTCACCAAATTGCGTGGCGGGGTAACCAGGGTGGGCGAGGGCAGCCTGCCGAATGACGGGCGGGTCATCGAGGACCGGCGCACAATCGGATAGGCTTCGATCGACTAAAATCGAATAAGATTTAATCGGACAAAATTCATCATCGAATCGCCGCAATTCCTTCAAACACGAGTCGCATTTGTTGGCCATTATGCTGAGTGTAGGGTTCAGCCCTACGGTTTGTCCCCCAAACCGACTACCCGGCCTATCCGCCTGGCGGACAGGCTCGCGGCTCCGGTTCCCCCCAACCGGAGCCGCTTTTTTTTGCCGGCGTCCGCAGTGAGCGACCCCGCGGTCGGTGAGACCGAGGGCGCACCCGCCCTCGTCGCCGAAGGGCTGGCCTGCCGGCGGGGCGAGCGATGGGTATTCGCCGGGGTCGATTGCCGGCTGATGGCCGGCGGCAGCATGCTGTTGACCGGCAGCAACGGCAGCGGCAAATCAAGCCTTTTGCGGGTCTTGGCGACCCTGTTGACGCCGGAGGCGGGGCGATTGCTGTGGCGCGGCACACCGATCGGCGACGACATGCCGCGTTATCGCGCCGCGCTTCACTATGCCGGGCATCTTGACGGAGTAAAGCCGGCCATGACGCCGCGCGAGATGCTGGCCTTCTGGGGGGCGTTGCGCGGGGCCGCGATGCCGGTTGATGCCCCGGCGATCAACGCCGCGCTGACGCGGTTCGGCCTCGCGGCGATTGCCGATTGGCCATGCCGCTGGCTGTCTGCGGGACAACGCCGGCGCCTCGCGCTGGCGCGGCTGGTGGCGACGTCGGCGCCGCTCTGGCTACTCGATGAGCCAACCGCGGCGCTCGACGTGGATGGCGAGGAGCGGCTGACCGCTGCCATCGCCGCGCATCGCGCGGCTGGCGGCAGCGTCGTTGTGGCGACGCACCAACCGCTCGACCTGCCCGGCGCCACCCGTCTTGTGCTCGATGATTATGCCGCGCCGCCGGCCGATGCGCTTGCCGCGATCTGGTGATGGCGCCGTTTTGGGGCCTTTTTCGTCGCGACCTGCGACTGTCGCTGCGACAGGGCGGCGAACTGGGGCTGGTGCTCGGATTCTTCGTGCTTGCCGTGCTGCTGTTCCCGTTCGGGGTCGGGCCGGAGCCCGAATTGCTCGGGCGGATCGCCGCCGGGATCATCTGGGTCGCAGCCCTGCTGGCGGCGGTACTGAGCCTCGACCGGCTGTTTGCCACCGATCATGCCGATGGCAGCCTCGATCTTGTCGCGCTGGCGTCGGCGCCGCTGGAAGTTGCGGTTCTTGCCAAAGTGGCGGCGCATTGGGTGACGACCGGCCTGCCATTGACTCTGGTCAGCCCGGTTCTGGCGGTGTTTGTCGATCTCGACCCGGCGGCGATCCCGGTACTCGTGCTCAGCCTGTTGCTTGGGACTCCGGCGCTGAGCCTGCTCGGCGCGATCGCGGCGGGGCTGACGCTCGGAGCGCGTCGGCCGGGAGTGCTGGTGTCGCTGCTGGTGTTGCCGCTGTATCTGCCACCGCTGATCTTTGGTACAGGCGCCGTCGAGGCCGGCCTGACCGGCGAGCCGATTCGAGCACATTTTCTGCTGCTTGGCGCTGTCAGCCTCGCCGCCCTGGTGTTGACGCCGCTGGCGACTGCGGCGGCCTTGCGCCAAGCGCTCGATTGAACAGACGCTCGATTGAAATGAATTCGGTTAGCGCATTTCGGGCTGCGACCGCGGCTCACGCTGACGCGGCGGCGCGCATGCGCTAGGATCGGCCTCATGGATCGGGATGGATCGGGACTGACGCCGCGATGCTGAGCCGTCTTGCCAATCCAGCACGTTTTATGCGCGTGAGCGAACGTGCGCTGCCCTGGGTCGCGGCGGCGGCTTCGGTGACGCTGGCGGTCGGCCTTGTCTGGTCTCTGGTGTTTGCGCCGCCTGACTATCAGCAAGGTGAGAGCGTGCGGATCATGTTCATCCATGTGCCGGCGGCCTGGATGGCGCTTTCCGTCTATCTGTTTATCGCGGTGGCGAGCGCTGTCGCGCTGGTGTGGCGGCACCCGTTGGCCGAGATCGCGGCGCAGGCGGCGGCGCCGCTCGGCGCCGCGTTTACATTTGTGTGCCTGGCGACCGGGTCGTTGTGGGGACGCCCAATGTGGGGCACCTGGTGGGTGTGGGATGCGCGGCTGACTTCGGTACTGGTGCTGTTTTTCCTCTACCTCGGCTATATCGCGCTGGTGAATGCGTTTGACGATTCGAGCCGTGGTGCGCGGGCCGGGTCGCTATTGGCGCTGGTCGGCGTCGTCAACCTGCCGATCATCAAATTTTCGGTCGATTGGTGGAACACATTGCACCAGCCGGCCAGCGTGCTGCGGTTCGGCGGCCCGAGCATCGATAAATCGATGCTGATCCCCCTTTTGGTCATGGCGGTGGCGTTTACATTGCTGTTCGCGGCATTGCTGCTGTTGCGGATGCGCACCGCGCTCAACGAACGCAAGGCGCGGGCATTGCGCATGCATGGGGTTGCGGTGGCGCGCGAGACCGGTCGTGATAACGTGCCGGCGGCGGCGCGCCCGGCCTGGCGATGACCCAAATTCGCGATGACCCGGCTTGGTGATGAATCGTGAACGTAACGCATTGGCTTGAGATGGGCGGCTATGCCGCCTTTGTATGGCCGGCTTATGGGCTTGCGCTGATCGTGTTGGGCGGAGCGGCGCTGGTGTGCTGGCGGCAGTACCACGCCAGCGCCGCCACGCTGAAACGGCTACAGCCGCCGGCAAGGCGCGGTGAATGACCCGCAAACGGCGACGGCTCATTGTGTTATTGATTGGCCTGTCGCTGCTCGGTACGGCCAGCGCGATGGTGCTGGCGGCATTCAGCGACAATCTCGTATTTTTTTACAGCCCGAGCGATCTGGCGGAAAAGCCGGTCGGCGCCGGGCATCGTGTCCGCATCGGCGGGCTGGTCGAAGATCACAGCCTGACGCACGAACCCGACGGCCACAGCGTCGGCTTTCGTGTCACGGACGGCAAAACCGATCTCGCGGTTGTTTACGACGGGGTGTTGCCTGACCTGTTTCGCGAAGGGCAGGGCGTCGTTGCCGAAGGCCGATTGCGCAGCGACGGCGTGTTCGCCGCCAGCAGCGTTCTTGCCAAGCATGACGAAAAATACATGCCGCCCGAGGTGGCCGAGGCGCTGAAAAAAGCTGGCCGATGGCAGGAGGGGGCCAGCCTGCCAACCGCCGCACCAATCTCCAATCGCAATTAATCTGGAGAATCTATTAATCCGCTGAATCTATCCGTTTCTGTTCGGTTGAGTAATCGCGCGGCGCTCACCAGGCCGGTTTGGTGCCCCAGGCGAGAAAACCATCATTCTTGAGGCCGGGTTTGCCGTACGTAAGCGGGCTGCCGGACAGTTCGAGCACCCGGCCGCCGGCAGCTTCGAGTATCGCCTGTCCGGCGGCGGTGTCCCATTCCATCGTCGTGCCGAAACGCGGGTAGAAATCTGCCTCGCCCGCTGCGATCACGCCAAATTTGAGCGCGCTGCCGCATTTCTGGCGCTCGAGCACCTGCTTGCCCGTGAAATACTCGGCAAGGCTGCGGCTGTTTTCGTGGCTGCGGCTGTGGACGACTACGACGCCATCAGCGGTCGGGGGGCGCGCCCGGATTGGTTCGAAAGCACCGCCGCTGCGCCGCCGCATCGCCGTACCGGGGCCATGCGCGGTGTAGGTGAGGCCGACCGCCGGGCCGTGCACGACCCCAAGCACCGGCTTGCCGTGCTCGATCAGCCCGATCAGCACCGCGAACTCGCCATTGCGTGCGACAAACTCACGGGTGCCGTCGAGCGGGTCGACCAGCCAGAAGCGATCGGCCGGCGAAGCGAACCCGGCTTCCGGAACGGTTTCTTCCGAGACGATCGGGATATCGGGAAAGGCGGCGTTCAGCATCGCGACAATGACGCGTTCAGACGCAAGGTCGGCTTCGGTCACGGGCGTCGAATCGGTTTTCTGCTGAACCTCGAAGCCGCTGGCATAGACCTGCATCACAGCCTCGCCGCCGGCAATCGCGGCCTGCAACGCGATATTGAGCAACCGATCGTCAGCCACGTCGTGATGCTCCCCGAAGCAGACCGGCGTCGGCCGTAAGCGGCGCCTTGGCTGGTTTGTCAAAAATGAAAAGCGCGGCTAACGCGGTATTGCTGAAGGCCAAGGCGTCGATCCCGTTTCCGAATGCTCGTCTCAGCTTAACGCATCCCTGCCTAACCGGGGCATCGAAACCATCCGTTAATTCCCGCCCGGTCGCGGCAGGGTCAATGTGCCGGCACGGCGTGGGCCAGCCAATCCGTGATTACACCGGCGACTTGAAGGTTGTTCTTTTCCAGCATCACCATGTGGCCGTTGCCGTGAATGCCGCGATCGGCGAGGCGCACCGGGGTCACGTTGACGCCAGCCTGCGCCAGATACTTGGCCGTACAATGATCATAAACCGCGTGGTAGGAGGCTTCCGTCGTGATGACCGCCATCGGGATGCCGGTAAGGTTGACAAGGCGCCTCGCCGGTCCCTGCTGCAGCCAGCAACGTGCCAGATCGGGTCCGTCAGCTTGCGCCTGCTGCTCTATTTTCAGATCGGCGGGGCCGGTGAGCGGCGGGTCATAGGCGATCGGAATATCAGTCACCCCCCAGGCGCGCGCTTTGTCATGGCTCAGCACGGCATTCTCAAACGGCGGGCCGCCCGGCTCGACGGCGACCACGGCCTTTACCAGCTTTGGCCTTGCGTCAGCGATCAGCCAGCCGAACGGTCCCGATTGCGAATGCGTCAGGATGATCGCTGGGCCGATGCGGTCGAGCAATGCGGCCGTGGCGTTCTGGTTCATCCGCTGTGTCGCCGCACCGTCGGCAACATAAGGAACCTGGGTGGCGTAAAACGCATCGAAAATCGGGTCGCCGATCTTTCCGGTGCCGGGCCATTGCGTGTGCAGCCTCGCCTGTGGCCACAAATTAAAATCCTGCGGTGCGGTGAAGCGCGACTGGATCGCCTCGGCGCTGAACGTTGCGAGCTTGCCGTCGATATCGGGAAGCCAGGGCGAGCGGCCGCGCGCCGGCTGGTCGACCATGTAGACGGTGTAGCCTTGCCGGACAAAGAAATCCGCCCAGCCGGGTCTGCCGTCCGGGGTTCCCATCCAGTTGGTTGCGGTCTGCGCCGCGCCGTGGATCAGGACCAGCGGGTAGCGTTGCCGCGGGCGGCGCGGGGTCAGCACCTCGACATACATCTGTTCGTGCATTAACTGCTTGCCGGTTTCGCCGACATAATGGCCGCCGACATAGAAATAGCCGCGGCGGGCAATCGCCGACTGGTCATAACTCGGCACCGGGGTCGGGGTCGGCGGGGCTGTTGGCGGCGGCCCGGCGGCCCCGGCCGGCGCGCCGGCAAGCATCGCCAGCGCAAGCGCTCCGCAACCAATCGCGGCGTAACGCATCATGGCTCCCTCCCCCAAGGTTGATTTACGCCTCGTCTTATGGCGAGGCGTTGGTAACCATAAGAGGCGCGTCCTGCGGCGTCCATGTTTCAGAAACCGGGGATTTATTCAGCCGCCCAGAACGTTCTCCGCTCACAGCGTCTGCTGAAAGGGTATCGAAAGATGAAAATTGTAACGGCATCGCTCGCCGTGGTCATGCTCAGCGGCCTTGCCGGGTCGTTGCCCGCTCAGGCGCAGGGTATGCCGCAGGGTTCGTATTTGCGTAGCTGCTCCGATGTCAGTGCCGGGGGCGACACCTTGGTCGCGACGTGCAGGCGGATCGACGGGCGTAGCGATCGCACCGCGCTGGCCGGATTTCGCCGCTGCGTCGGCGATATCGGCAACGACAACGGGACATTGCAATGCAGTGCTCGCGGCGGCGGCCAGTTGCGTGGTGAGCTTGCCGGCGGCTCAGGCTATCGCCCGGGCCCGTCGGGTTCAGGGGGCCCGGGGCCGTATGGCCCCCCACCCGCCGGCTGGCAGCGCGATCGCTGGGACCATTGCGGCGGCCTGCATCGTGAGGCCGATGAGCTGCGTGGCCGCCTCGACCGCGAATACAACCCGGCGGAGCGGGCGCGGCTGCAAGACCGGCTGCGCGATATCCGCGGCCAGGAAGACCGCTGCCGCTAGCATTCGGCTTCCAAGAAGCGTCGGGTATTGGAACGGTGCCGCATGCAGGGTAATCGCTTGAAGGGAATGCGGTGAGAGATTTCCCTCAGGGGTGAAAGAACGTATCGGAGAATCTCTTGTGGAGGAGGTTCGCGATGGGGCGGTCGGTGGGTCATGGGCTCGGTTGGCTTGAGTTTTTTGACGAGGTGCCGGAG
>DATAUE010000012.1:0-22738 GCA_036268425.1 Allostellaceae bacterium | reverse complement strand
GCGACTTCTCTCAATGTCTCCGCCTTCCGCTCTTGCTTTTTCTTGTTGGCCGGATCTCCTCCGCCGGCTGCTGAGCGTAATATATCCTTGGCCCTCTCACGAGCTTCTGCGAGCCCGAGCTGCGGAAACGGACCAATCGTGTACCGACGCTTCTCGCCCTTATGTCGATAAAAGCAAATCCAACTTCGGTGTCCGCGGCTCGTCACCCGTAAACCGAAGCCTGACGTGCTCCTATCGAAATATTCGATCCGGCCGGTAGCCGGAATCGCGAGGCCAGCAATTCCGCGAGCAATGAAGGTAATGGTCGGCATGGCGTCCGGCTAGACTGGGTACCACCGGGGTACCAGTGATGTAGAGCCCTAGTGAGCTTTCTCGACCCGGATCGAGCCGCAATAGGACGCTCAGATATGAGCAGTTTGCGGGGTTAGTGCAACCGTCAAACGACCATGGAAGATCATCGTGGCTCATGAGCAGTCCAATGATAAGCGGCTGTTAACCGCTGGGTCGCTGGTTCGAATCCGGCCCGGGGAGCCAACAAAATCAGCTGGTTAGGGATTTCTCATCTAACCAGCTGATGCCGCTCAAAGCCTCGGGGCAACACCGAGGGCAACATCCGACAGGGTTCAATGATCGAAATCGATGAGGCCGCAGACCAGCTTCGCGGATTTGTACAGCGAATCGATGAAACTCGACAGAGGTCGCGCGGATTCCAAACGCAGGTGTATGCCGGCCCGAAACCGACACCGCCGAAGGCACCGTCTATCGAAGATCGCATAGGCCATCTAACCGACGACGAGCGGGCCGAGCTTGTGCGACTGCTATCGAAGATGTCGATCGCGTATCCATAAATCCCTGCCACCAATCCGAATTCCGGCCGTGGTTGATCGCGGGTTGGCGGGATCATTACGTCGCTCTAAGAGAGCATTGTGGTTGGCAGGATGGGCGAGGCAAATCGAAGAATAAAGGCTCGGCAGAAGTTCCTGCAAAACCATAAGGCTTGCGTTTATTGCGGCGAGTCGGCGACAACCACGGATCACTGCCCGCCCCGATGTTTTTTTGATCGTAGGGAATGGCCGGAAACCTACGAGTTCCCTGCGTGCGAATCTTGTAACCGTTCAAGCCGGCTGGACGAACAAGTGCTCGCCGTCTTAGCGAGGCTTCAGTTCGCCGAAGAAGACAAGGCAAATGAGCGAGAATGGAAATCGCTATTTTCTGGCGTTGTCAACAATCAGCCAGAATATGTTGTCGAATGGCAACAAACTACTGCAACTCAGCGGAAGCGGCATTTTCGACAGCTTTTTGGCTCAGAAGACGGCGCAGTGTTGCGGCAAGCTGGATGGGGAGCGCTATATATCGGACCCTTAACCAAGTCCGCGATAAGCCGCTTTGCCGTCAAATTGGGAAAGGCTTTATATTATTACCACCTTGGGAATATATTTGTCGGCGACATGTATGTCCGGCAGCTGAATCCGTTCAGCACACAATATGCTTCTGGTTCTCTTGATAAGATATTTGAGTTAGCGCCTAAGTTTGCTTTACTTCAGCGCAATAGTAAGCCCGTTACGCATCGATTTAACTACCGATATGACTATGCTGATGGCATCGGATTGCTCTATGCGATTGTGTGTTTTGGCACCCAGATGGTGCTTCAGATAATTGCGGCGCAGAAAGATGTCGCTGCGGGTATCGATCTTGCCATAGGAACGAAAAATAGGGCCTACCGCTGCGAACTCGGTCGCGAACCGGTTCCGATTGTCTGAAAAACCCCGCCCAGCCGAAGCCGAGCGGGGCGCAGGTAGTAGGTGGTCACCGTTGCCACCTGGGGCTTCGCTTCCTGCCGGAGCTCGCCACGGGGCCACCGCGGGCGGTTTATGCGGCTTCTTCTTCGAGCGCTGCAGCAGCGCCGGCTGATAGGCACGGTGTCTCAGCCGCTTCCAGCACCTCGACATAGGATTGCCGCAACCGCTTCGCGTCGGCGAAAGTATCGAGAAGGACATCGAGCGCTTCTGTCTGCTTCGTCTTACGCATACCCTCGATCAATTCCGTTTGGCCCGGGCCACGACTTCGACCGCGAAAACCATTGCGAGCCGGATCGTCTGAGCCCTTGCGTGCAGCGTGGTTCGAATCCGGCCCGGGGAGCCAACATCCTGGAGGCCCGACCAAAACCGGGCCTCCAGCGCGCCGGTATCCAGGTGCTGCCGCATATTTGCGAGAAAGCGACCGATCGGCCCCGTTCCGCTCAATCGGGCTAGCTGCGGCCGCGGGCCGGTGTGCTGGTTGTTTCGGCGGCGGAGTCCGCGAAGCGGGCATGGGCGCCGATATAGTCGTCGACATGCGTCGCGAGCGTTTCGGCGCTGTCGGCGAATAGATGGTCTGCCCCGGCGATCTTGCGAAAATCGATCTTGATGTCGCGTTGATGCGACAGCTTGTGCACCAGCTTCTGCACCGATTCCGGCGGCACCAGCGTGTCCTGATCGCCTTGCAGGATCAGCCCGGATGACGGGCACGGTGCGAGAAAGGTAAAATCGTACTGATTGGCCGGCGGCGAAATAGAGATGAACGATTCGATTTCCGGTCGCCGCATCAAGAGCTGCATGCCGATCCAGGCGCCGAACGAATAGCCGGCGACCCAGCATGAGGATGCGTTCGGGTTGTAGCCCTGCAGCCAGTCGAGCGCCGCCGCGGCATCGGCGAGTTCGCCCTCGCCGCGGTCAAAGCTGCCCTGGCTGCGCCCGACGCCGCGAAAATTGAAGCGCAGGGTGGAAAACCCGCGGCGCACAAATGTCTGATACAGCGTATAGACGATCTTGTTATTCATCGTCCCGCCGTGCAGCGGATGCGGGTGCAGCACCAGCGCCATCGGCGCCGTGCCGCCGCGATCGTGGTGATAGCGGCCCTCGATACGCCCTTCCGGGCCGTTGATGATTACGTCTGGCATGACAGATCCGGATCAATTCCGACCTTGCAGATCAGGTATAAAGCCGACCGGGACTGCTGCTGGCAGACGCATACTTGATCGCGAAAGTAGGACAATTATATGCTCGTTCTGATATCCGCGAGGGCGGCCTTGCAAAAGCGAGGGGCGATCGCGGGATGACGATAACATAGTGATCGCGATGCTTTTCAAAAACCTGCGCGATGAGATTGATGCGACGATCGCCCGCGACCCCGCCGCCCGGTCGCGGCTCGAAGTCGTGCTGTGCTACCCCGGGTTTCAGGCATTGCTGTACTACCGCGTCGGGCATGCGCTGTGGCGGCGCGGCTGGCACTTGGCCGGGCGCTTTGTATCGCATGTCGGACGCGTCGCGACCGGGATCGAAATCCATCCTGGCGCACAGATCGGGCGCCGCCTGTTCATCGACCACGGCATGGGAGTGGTGATCGGCGAAACCGCCGAAATCGGCAATGACTGCACGTTGTATCACGGTGTGACGCTCGGCGGCACCAAGCCGACGCGCGATCAGGCCAGCCAGAAGCGCCATCCGACACTGGGCAACGATGTGATCGTCGGATCGGGCGCACAGGTGCTGGGGCCGATCCATGTCGGCGATTGCGCCCGGATCGGCGCTGCGGCGGTCGTGCTGCGGGATGTGCCCGAACGTGCCACGATGGTCGGCAATCCGGCGCGGCAGGCCGGCCACCGCGCTGCATCCGCCGACTCCCCGCCGGCTTTCGTACCATACGGCGTCAGCGGCGAAATTCCCGACCCGATCGCGCGGGCGCTGAACGCGCTGCTCGACGAGGTGACGAGCCTGCGGGCGCGGGTCGCGGATTTGAATAATTTGCGCCGCGGCGACGATGACGAAGCAGTACCCGATGCGCCGGCCGTGCCGATCGCCGAGCCGCTCCGGCGCCAGGCAGCGAGGGCGCAGCCGTGAAACTCAGCACCAAGGGGCGCTACGCGGTGATGGCGATGGTCGATCTCGCCCGCTGCGGCAACGGCCACCCGGTTTCGCTGTCCGAGATTGCCGAGCGCGAAGAAATATCGCTGCCCTATCTCGAACAGCTGTTTGCCAAACTGCGACGCAGCGGCCTTGTCAAAAGCGTGCGCGGGCCGGGTGGCGGGTATCTGCTGGCGCGCGACGCGGACGACACCCGCATCGCCGACATTATCGTCGCGGTCGATGAACCGCTGCATGCGGTGCGATGTAAGCCAGGTGCGGCGATCGGTTGCCGCGGCGACCGCAGCCGCTGCCTCACTCACGACCTTTGGGAGGAATTGAGCAATCAGATTCACCTGTTTCTCAGCTCGGTGTCGCTCGGCGATGTGTGCGCGCGGCGAGTGCTCGGTGCGAGCCGGCTGATGCCGCGGCAGGATTGCCGGACTCTCGAAGGCGTCAATGTGCCGTTCGGGACACTCGCCGAACCGATTTCGGATTGATGCCGCTCATCAAATGATCCAACGCGAAACCTATCTCGACTGGAACGCGACTGCACCGCTACGCCCCGAGGCGGCGGCAGCGATGGTTGCGGCGCTGGCGCGTTGCGGCAACCCGTCATCGGTGCATCGCTGGGGTCGCGCAGCGCGGCGCGAGGTCGAGCATGCCCGCGATGCCGTGGCGCGGCTCGCCGGTGCGACGGCGGATGGCGTCGTGTTTGTCAGCGGCGGGACGGAAGCCAATCATCTGGCGCTGCTCGGCTGCGGGCGGCAGCGGGTGCTGGTGTCCGCCGTCGAGCACGGCTCGGTGTTGCAGGCGGTGCCGGATGCCGAGCGCATCATCGTCGATTGCGATGGCGTCGTCGATCTGGCGGCGCTGGCGCAGCAGCTTGCCGCTGACGACCGGCCGGCGGTCGTTTCGGTCATGCTCGCCAACAACGAAACCGGTATCATTCAGCCGGCTGCCGAGATCGCGGCAATAGCGCACGCCCACAATGCCTTGTTTCATTGCGACGCGGTGCAGGCTGCCGGCAAAATCCCGCCATCCCCGGAACTCGGCGCCGATCTGATCAGCCTGTCGGCGCACAAGATCGGCGGACCATCCGGCATCGGCGCTCTGGTGCTGGCCAGCCCCGCCGCCGACATCTCCGCCGCCCTGCGCGGCGGCGGCCAGGAGCGCGGCCGTCGCGCCGGTAGCGAGAACCTGCCGGGGATCGCCGGATTCGCCGCCGCGGCCGAAGCCGCTCTTGCCGGGATCGATGAATATCGGCGGATCGGCCGGTTGCGCGACATGCTGGAGGCGGCCTTGCTCGACGCGGTGCCGCAAGCCGTGGTGATCGGCACCGGTGTTCAGCGTTTACCCAATACGACGGCGTTGGCGTTGCCCGGTGTGCCGGCGGAAACCCAGATCATCGCGCTCGATCTCGACGGCGTGATGGTCAGCGCTGGCGCCGCGTGTTCATCGGGCAAGGTCGGGCCGAGCCATGTGCTGGCGGCGATGGGTATTGCGCCCGAAATCGCGGCCGGCACGATCCGCATCAGCCTGGGCTGGACAACGACGGAGGCCGACATTTCCCATTTTCTCGATGCCTGGACAACGCTCGCCCGACGCCTGCGCCGCAACACCGCCACCGACATTGCAAGAGCTGCATAACCATGCCAGCGCCCCTTTTCGGCGAAACCGCCAGCGATCGCGCCAACCGGCTGCCGATCTACCTCGACAACCAGGCTACGACGCCGCTCGACCCGCGCGTGCTCGACGCGATGATGCCGTATTTCACCGAACATTTCGGCAATCCGCACAGCGAGAGTCACGTCTACGGGCATAATGCGGCCGCCGCGGTCGAGGCGGCGCGCGCCGATGTCGCCCGCCTGATCAACGCCGACCCGCGCGAGATCGTCTTCACTTCCGGCGCCACCGAGGCCAACAACCTGTCGCTGAAAGGCGTCGCGCATTTCGCCCGCGCCCATCCGCCGGCCAATGGCAAGCCGCGTGACGAGATCATTACCTTTACCACCGAGCACAAATGCGTGCTCGAAAGCGCTGCATCGCTTGAACGTGAAGGTTTTGCCGTGACCTATCTGCCGGTCGAGCCGAACGGGCTGATATCGCTCGACCGGCTGGAAGCGGCGTTGAGTGACCGCACCTTGCTGGTATCGGCCTTGGCGGCGCATAACGAAATCGGCGTGGTCCAACCGCTGGCCGAGATCGGCGCGCTGTGCCGGGCAAATAGTGCGCTGCTACATACCGATGCGGCGCAAGCCTTCGGCAAAATCCCGCTCGATGTCGAGGCGATGCATATCGACCTGATGTCGATCTCCGGTCACAAGATCTACGGACCGAAAGGCATCGGCGCCTTGTATCTGCGGCGGCGCCCGCGGGTGCGGCTGTTGCCGCTGTTCGATGGCGGCGGCCAGGAACGCGGCGTGCGGTCCGGCACTCTGCCGACGCCGCTCTGCGTCGGGCTGGGGCGCGCCGCGGCAATCGCCCGCGCCGAAATGGCCGGCGAGGCCGAACGGCTGCGCGAATTGCGCGACCGGCTGCGCACAAATCTGACGCACCGCGTCGCCGGGCTGTTGCTCAATGGCGATATTGAACATCGCCTGCCGGGAAACCTGAACCTGTCGTTTCCCGGCCTGACCGCGCCCGATCTGATGGAGGCCTGTCCCGGCATTGCTATGTCGAGCGGCTCGGCCTGCACCTCGACCGTGGTCGAGCCGTCCTATGTGTTGCGCGCCTTGGGTCTCGCCGATCCGGTGGCGAATGGGTCGATCCGGCTCGGCCTTGGCCGCTTTACGACGGCGCAGGACGTCGATTTCGCGGCTGACGCAATCGCGGCCGCGGTCGCGCGACTGCACGATCAGCGGGTGACGCAGCCGGCATGAACCCTTACATAGATCGGTGCGAGATTTGACCATGCGTGCATTGTCCGCGACACCGCCGACCGGGAGACCGAAATGATGGCGCAAAAGCAGGCGTTGAGTGTGACTGATGCGGCCGCCGGACGTATCCAGGCTTTGTTGGCCGATCGCGGCAAACCGTCTGTGGGCGTGCGCGTGGGCGTGCGGGCACGCGGCTGCTCCGGGCTTAGCTACACGCTCGAATACGCCGACGAAAAGGGCCGTTTCGACGAACTCGTCGAGGACAAGGGCGTCACGATCCTGATCGACCCGAAGGCCGTCATGTTCATCATCGGCACCGAGATGGATTACGTGGAAGAAAAGCTGGAATCAGGCTTCGTCTTCCGCAATCCGAATGAAAAAGGCCGTTGCGGCTGCGGCGAGTCGTTTCACGTCTAGCGCTCTCGATCAGCCGGCCGGCATTGTTCTTTTTATTTCTTCGTTGCGTCGTGAGCAGGCCCTGTGAAGCTGTTTCAAATCGAGGAGCCTGACGGCTCTCCGGTCGATCCCGATGCGCCGGGGCTGGCGATCGGCATTGATTTGTCCGGCACCCGTGCCGACGTGGCGGTTTCGGTCGGCGGCAATGCCGTGGTATTGACCGATCGCGACGGGTTCGCGGTTGATTTGACGATCCCGGCACCGACGGCGCCTCCCGCAGTATGGCAGGAATTGTTTGAAGGCGCTCGGCTGCGTGCCGAGCGGGCATTGGCACAGCCGGTGACGCACGCGGTCATTGCGCTAGCGGCGCTCCCCGATGCGGCAATGGCGGCGCTGCTGATGGCGGCAAGTGAGGCAGCCGGGCTGGAACTGCTGCAAATGATCGTGTGCGGCCAGTTGGCGCCTGGCGAAGAGCCGGTGCTGGCCGCCGCCATGCTGGCGGAAGATATGGCGCCGCGCTCCGAGGGCGCCGCGCCCCAAGGCTGAGTAGGAAAATCCCGTTTATGCCCAAGTTGGTTTTTATCGAGCGCAACGGCACTCGGCGCGAAGTCGATGCGCCGCTCGGCCTGTCGGTGCTCGAAATCGCGCACCGCAACGACATCGACATCGAGGGTGCCTGCGAGGGCTCGCTGGCCTGTTCGACCTGTCACATCATCGTCGATCCGGAATGGTACGAGCTGCTGAAGGACGCCAGCGAAGACGAGGAGGACATGCTCGACCTCGCCTTCGGGTTAACGGCGACCTCGCGGCTCGGCTGCCAGATCATCATGACCGAGGAACTCGACGGGCTGATCGTGCGGCTGCCGTCGAGCACCCGCAACATGCTGCTCGGCTGAGATGACTGCCCTCGTCGAGGGTGGGTTGTTTGCCCGGCTGGTGGCCGCCGCCGGCCCGGCATGGCCGGCCTATACGAGGCATGATTTCGTGCGGCAGCTGGCATCCGGCGACCTTCCGGAAGCCGCGTTCCGCCGCTATCTGATCCAGGATTACCTGTTTCTGCTGCATTTTGCGCGGGCCTGGGGGCTGGCGGTCTACAAATCCGACACGCTGGCCGAGATGCGCCGGGCGCAGTCGCTGGTCGCTGCAACACTCGATGTCGAGATCGGGTTGCACATCGAGTTCTGCCGCGGCTGGGGCTTGTCGCAGACTGATCTGACGGCCGAGCCGGAGGCGCTAGAGACCGTGGCCTATACCCGCTTTGTCCTCGATCGCGGACTTGCCGGCGACCGGCTCGACCTCGAAGTGGCGCTAGCGCCGTGCATTGTCGGTTATGCCGAGATCGCCGCCGAACGAATGCACGACCCCGCCACCCGCCTCGCCGGCAACCCCTACCGAGAATGGCTCGACATGTATGCCGGCGACGAGTACCAGGCACTGGCGCGCGACGCGGCGTCAGCCCTCGACGAGCAATTCGCCCGACGCGGCGGCGAGGGTCGCTTTCCGGCCTTGGCCGCGTGCTTTGCGACGGCCTCACGGCTCGAAGCGGATTTCTGGCAGAGAGGCCTCGCGGCGGCTTCGCGATGATCCCTGCCCTTCACGATATCGATTTGCCGGGCGATCCCGGCGCACACCGCGTCGTCGTTGCGATGTCGGGTGGCGTCGATTCGTCGGTTACCGCCGCGTTGCTCGTGACGGCCGGATTTGAGGTCGTCGGCATCACCTTGCAGCTTTACGACCACGGCGCCGCCACCGGCCGCAAAGGCGCCTGCTGCGCCGGGCAGGACGTACGCGATGCCTCCCGCGTCGCCGAGCAGTTGCGCATTCCGCATTACGTGCTGGATTACGAAGCGCGCTTCCGCGCGGCGGTGATCGAGGATTTTGCCGACAGCTACCGCCGCGGCGAAACGCCGATCCCGTGCATCCGCTGCAACGAGCGCGTTAAGTTCCGCGACCTGCTGGAGACCGCGCGCGATCTCGGCGCCAGCGCCCTGGCAACCGGTCATTACGCGCGGCGCCTGTCCGGTGCCGCCGGGCCGGAATTGCACCGCGCTTCTGACGCCGCCCGCGACCAGAGCTATTTCCTGTCGCGCACGACGCGCGCCGAACTCGACTTGCTGCGTTTCCCGCTCGGCAGCCTCGGCAAGGACGAAACGCGCGCGCTGGCGCAGCAATTCTCGCTGCCGGTCGCTGATAAGCCCGACAGCCAGGACATCTGCTTTGTGCCGCAAGGCTCCTACGCCGCGCTGGTGGCCCGCCTGCGTCCGGAGGCGGGCGAACCGGGCGATATCGTCGACAACACCGGCCGCGTGCTGGGCCGGCATAACGGCATCGCGCATTTCACCGTTGGGCAGCGTAAAGGCCTCGGCATCGCGGCGGCGGAGCCGCTTTATGTGGTCCGCATCGACGCCGACGCCCGCCGTGTCGTCGTCGGGCCGAAAAGCGCGCTGGCGGAAACCCGCGTGTCGATCGCCGAACTGAACTGGCTCGGCCCCGATATCGCCGATCATGGCGCCGGCCTCCCGGTAACCGCCAAGCTGCGCTCGGCGCAGCCGCCGATCGCGGCAACGCTTTTTGCCGGTAACGCGGCGAGCGGCGAGGCCGAACTTGTGCTCGATGAACCGGCCGGCGCCGTCGCTCCCGGGCAGGCGGCGGTATTCTATGACGGCGAGCGCGTGCTCGGCGGCGGCTGGATCCGCCGCGCCGCCGCGTAACCTTTCCCGCTGCTTGACCCCGCCGCGCCTATCTCCTATATGCGATGCCGCGCGGCGGGGTAGCTCAGCTGGTTAGAGCAGGGGAATCATAATCCCAAGGTCGGGGGTTCAAGTCCCTCTCCCGCTACCAAATTCATCACCATCGAATTCGGCGATCGTCAGCGTCGCGCTGTTGTCGCTGGGACCGCTCTCGCGGCGGCCCGAGCGTGCTTGCCGCGATGCCTGATATAGGGTGACGGCCCTCCCGCAGATTAAACACGCCCGCGCGGCTGGCCACTTCCGACTTTTGTCCACCTCAAACGATCTGAAAATTAGTATTGCTCAAGGTTAGGCCGCTCGGCAGCACCGCGAACGGTGTGGCAGCGGCGGCCCCCGTCCCGTCAGGATCGTAACTTAAGGCCCCGGTCGTGCGGTTGTAGATGATCCGGTCGTCCGCATCATGTGACGCGCTGCCGACATAGAACGCCGTTACATCCAGGGTTCCCACAGCACCGGCCGTCTTGAAAACCGATCCACTCAGGAGGATCTTATCGTCAATCGAGCTGAAATCGAAAATATGATCAACGTTGGTTGACGCATTAAGCGGGGTCGTGAACACGAACGCATCCGCGCCGGCTCCGCCGTATAGGTTATCATTGCCGGCACCGCCATTCAGCCGATCGGCGCCGGCACCACCGTTCAGCGTATTGTTCCCGCTATTGCCGATGATCGCGTTATTAAGGCTGTTGCCGGTGCCATTGATGTTACCCGAGCCGAGCAGAGCCAGGTTCTCGACATTGGCAGGCAGGGTGTAGTTGATCGAGCTCCATACTATGTCGGTGCCGGAAGCGGCGGCTTCGGTCACGACATCGCCTGCGTTGTCGACGTAATAAGTGTCGTTGCCGACGCCGCCGGCCATCCTGTCGGCGCCGACGCCGCCATTCAGGACATCATTGCCGGCACCGCCGTTCAGCACATCATTGCCGGCACCGCCGCTCAAGATGTTATTGCCACCGTTGCCGATGATCGCGTTATTGAGGCTGTTCCCGGTACCATTGATGTTACCCGAGCCGAGCAGGGCCAGGTTTTCGACATTGGCCGGCAGGGTGTAGTTGATCGAGCTTCGTACTATGTCGGTGCCGGCCGCGGCGGCTTCGGTCACGATATCGCCGGCATTGTCGACGTAATAAGTGTCGTTGCCGACGCCGCCGGCCATCGTGTCGGCGCCTGCGCTGCCGTTCAGTACATCATTGCCGGCACCGCCGTTCAGGATGTTATTGCCACCGTTGCCGATGATCACGTTGTTGAGGGCATTGCCGGTGCCGTTGATCGCCGCCGATCCGGTCAGGGTGAGGTTCTCGACATTGGCTCCCAGCGTATAGCTGATCGAGCTCTGTACCGTGTCGGTGCCGGCCGCGGCGGCTTCGGTCACGACATCGCCGGCATTGTCGACGACATAAGTATCGTTGCCGACCCCGCCGGCCATCGTGTCGGCGCCGGCGCCGCCATTCAGCACATCATTGCCAGCCGCCCCGTTCAGGGTGTCATTGCCGGCGCCACCATTCAGCGTATCAGGCCCTGCCGTACCATTGACGACGACTCCACCGGCGCCCCACGGCACCGTAATGTTCTTGCCGACCATCGCAGCTGCTATGGTGTAATCGACCGGATCGATGACACCGGTCAGCTCCCGATTGCCAACGAATGGGATAAGGTGTGCGTTAACCGCTTTCTGAACAAAGTCGGCTTGCTTCGCGGCATCCGTTGGATAGGAAGTTGCCAATACGAATTTGTTGGCATCCAACGCGTATTGGACAAAGCTCAAATCACCTGCTGTCCATGAGGATGTCTGATTATCGTTGTACCAGAGATCTTCCACACCCGCCCCGTCAATCGCATTCAAGTACGCTGTATCTGGGCCGGTCGGATTATTGTCGTCGTTCCCCAGGAGTTCGACACCATCCTGTGGCACTATCAAGAAGCCAGGCTTTAGTGCTTTCGCATATTGCGATAATGACACAACAAAGTCGACCATCTCTTGTCGAAGCTGAGCAGCTGTTCCTGGGTACGCGTTCTTGACCTGCGCGACCTGATAAGAATCAACAAGATCAAGATAGACGCCGTTATAGCCAAGATTGATGGCTTGATCGACACGATCAAACATGATCTGCTGCCAGCTCGGATCCCAGAATTTGACATAATAGTCACCCGGCCAATCGGGATCTTGACCCAGTAAAAAGCTCGGCGGCGAGGTACTCCAATTACCGTCTTGCCAATAGGATCGATAGTCTTCTGCCTCCCCTATGCTCAAATAGGAGAGCAAAATCTTACCTTGTCCCTCGAGGCTGCCGATATGTGCCGCCCCAAGGTCCGGTTCATCAAGATCGAAAACGCCGATTGAAAAATCAGTGGTGGAAAGAGTGTTATAATTTGCATTCTGCAGTTGATAAAGAAAAGGCAGAGATGGCATGATGTATCCTTCCCGGATTCAGGTGTATCTGCTCAGAACGAACCAGAAAGCGAGCAAGATTTGGGATGGGTGCAAGATTTGGGATGGGTGGATGTTGGCCGCGGCCGGTCCGGCTACGAGCCGTCGGTCGCCAGGATCCTCATTGCGCTCCCGTTGCAGCTAAGCAAGGCGAGCATGGATCGCAGGGAAATTATCGGCCGTACGAGGTCAGGGTCGGTTCCTCCTTGCGTCTAATCGCATCGCGACCCAGCGCCAGCTTGGGCGATTATGGTTAACGAGGCAAGCCCTGCCGCTCCGCGACTACTCCACGACTGTGTCTCGGCTTGGTTTGTAACAGCCGCTGGACCGGTTGGACGCGGCTATTGCGCGAGCCGCCCCGTTCGCAGATGCGCAACACCGAGGTCCCAGAAAGGCGGTCAGTCGCGGCGACTCGCCGTAAACGAGGCGCTGTCTTATGTTGCGCAATCCCAGCGATAAGCCCCGGAAATCGCGCGATGTGGCGATCCGTTTGGCGAGCGGCATGTTTGATAGGCTTGATCCCGATAATCTGCGGCGGCGGCCCGGCGCTTCCGGCCGCCGCCGCAACAGGCATTGCCGAAATCTGGCAGGAGACATCTTGGGGCGAGCCTGTCGGCAATCTCATCCGGCGTTTTGGGGCAAGCGTCACGATCCTGCCGTGGCCGCTCGATTTTGGCGACAGCTATACCCGCATCGTGATGCGCGATGTCATCGTCGGCGGCGTCCCGCTCATTGCGTTTTTTCAGATGGACAAAAACACGGCGGGCCTGAAGCGCATTCAGCTCGAACGCCAGCGACATGGTGTTAATCAGCCGGCGTTCCGCGGCGTGGTCAATGGGATCGAAAAGGCCTTCGGCGCTCCGGACACGATGTGCGCCATCGCATCAGGCCCCACGAGCGGCTACCAGGCGGCAACGGAACTCGACTGGTCGCGCGGCGACAAGATGATCCGCGCGATTTTTCGCGATACGACGATCGAAGCCTTTGAAGGGTGTCTCAACCGGGACATAACCGCCGGACCTTGCGGGCTCGGCGGTCAGCTTCTTGTTCGAATCAGTACGCCGGCAGCCGCTGCGCCACGCTGTTCCACAGCGAGCCGGGCTCCGTAATTCGGCCCCTTAGAAGCCTCTCGGCATCCGGAACACATAACGGGACCGGCGCTGCCGTTTGCGCAGCGCCGACCCGCGATGCCTCGACGTCAGGCCTTGACGGTGGACGCCCGGTAAATCTCGTCGATGGACGTTGCCAGCGCGCCGTTAAAAGCGGCGTCGCTCATAGAGTGGGTGAGGCCTTCGGCCAGGGCACGCGAGAAGCTGGCGATCATGCCGTGATTGGCGGCGAGGCGCTTGCAGGCATCTTCCCGGGTATAGCCGCCCGACAGCGCGACGACACGCGTGATGCCGGCGTGCTTCGCCAGCGGCGCATAAAGATCGGGCACATCGGGGATCGTCAGCTTGAGCATGACTTTCCGGCCCTTTGGCAGCGCGTCGAGGTGCCGGGTCAGTTCCGCCAGAAGGATGGCTTCGGCGCCCTTCTTGTCCGGGCTCTTGATCGAGACTTCCGGTTCGATGATCGGCATCAGCCCGTGTTCGGAAATCTGCGCCGCAATCTTGAATTGCTGGGCGACGTTGGCGGCGATCCCCTCTTTTGACGCGAGATTGATGACCGAACGCATCTTGGTGCCGAAAATCCCAGCCTTGACCGCCCGTTCGAGCAGCTTGTCGAGTTCCGGCATCGGCCGCATCAGGCTGACGCCGTCATGTTCGGCCTCAAGGCCCTTATCGACCTTGAGAAATGGGATGACGCCCCGCTCTTCCCACAGGAAGGCCGGAACCGGCTTGCCTTGCGCCTCGCCGTCCATCGTGGCTTCAAACAGGATGGCCCCGATGACCTTGGCGCCGGTAAAGGCCGGTGCGGTCATGATGCGCACGCGCATGTCGTGTATCAGCTTGAACATCGCGGCATCGCCGCTGTAAGCGCTGTCCGGGATGCCATAGAGGCGTAACGCGCCCGGCGTCGATCCGCCGCTTTGATCCAGCGCGGCGATAAAGCCGCCCTTGTCGGAGATTTGCGCCATCATCTTGTCATTGGCCATATCATCGTCCTCGCGTGAGAGCCATTCGCTGGGGAAAACGCGCCCGGCCAAGAGTGGCCTGATGGGCGCCGCCGACATTACTCCGACACTACTATTGTCTGGCGTCGCGAGCGCTTGCAACCGAACCGGTGGCATCGCGCCGGTGACGCCGACGATGCTTATCGCCTAAGATGATACCCTACATTCGAACAGGCGGCACCGATCGGCATGCCGCCGTCGTTGAAAGGATACCGCATGCTGGCGCTGTGGGTGAAGGTCCGGGTCAAGCCGGAAGGCCGTGAGCGTTTTCTCAAGGCGATCGAGGCGGACGCCATCGGCTCCGAACGCGACGAGGCGGGCTGCGTGCGGTTCAATGTGCTGCACGATCAGCAGGACCCGAACGTCTATTATTTCTACGAGGTCTACCGCGACGAAGCGGCGCTCGAGGCGCATCGCGCCGCGCCGCATTACGCGGTATGGCGCGCGGCGGCTGACACGCTCGACGGTCCGACTCAGGCAATACGCTGCGACGCCGTGTTTCCCGCGGCGCCCGAATACTGGACCAAGCAGTAATCGGCCCGCCCGTCGATAGTCAGCGCTGCGGTTCGACGATGACCGTCCCGATCTTGCCGCCGCGCTCGACCTCTTTGTGGGCTGCGGCGGTGCCGTAGAGCGGAAAACGCGCCGCCACTGAGATGATCCGGCCGGGTGACGCCGTCCAGGCGGCGATGTCGGATTGCGCGCGCCGGCGATCCGGGTGCGGTACACCGGCCAGCGACATCGAATAGAGCGCCAGATTGCGCTGCATCAGGTCGCGCACCGGGACACGCGGCTCGCGGTCGCCGTTGGTGGCGTAAATCATGATACTGCCGTTGATGCGGACACAGCGCAGCGCCGCGGCGAGATTGCCACCGAAATCGACCTCGACGATATGGTCGACCCCGACACCGCCGGTAATGTCGAGAACGCGCGCCGCAACATCCTCGCGGCGGTAGTCGATGACATGCGCGGCGCCGCCGGCACGGGCACGCTCTGCTTTTTCGGCCGAGCTGACCGTTGCAATCACCCTGGCACCGGCCCAGGTGGCGAGTTGCACGGCGTAATGCCCGACCGCGCCGGCGCCGCCGGTCACCAGCAGCGTCTTGCCCTGCACCGGCCCGGCGACAAACACGCAGCGATGCGCCGTCATGCCGGGGACGCCCAAGGTAGCACCCTCGGCAAACGAGACATGATCGGGGAGTTCGGTCACCAGATCACTGGAAAGCGCAATATATTCCGCGGCAGTTCCCTGCCAGCGGCCGTTGCGCTGGCCGTTGTAGAGCCACACTCGCTTGCCGAGCCAGCGTTCGGCGACCCCGGGGCCGACGCGATCGACGACGCCGGCGCCGTCGCTGTTGGTCACAACACGCGGGTATTCCATCGCCGGCGGACCGCGCCGCCGGTAGGTGTCGGACGGGTTGACGCCGGAGGCTTCGAGCCGCACCCGCACTTCGCCGTGGCCGGCTTCCGGGGTCGGCAACTCGCCGCACACCAGAACCTCGTCCGCCGCTCCCTGTCGGTCATACCAAACCGCGCGCATTGTCGCCTCCTTCGCCGCGAAGATCGGCATTTCTAACATTTTTCACCGTGGTGAAGGGCCGCGACGTCAGGCGGCGGCCTTCAGCACCATATCCGCCGCCTTCTCGCCGATCATGATCGACGGCGCGTTGGTGTTGCCTGATGTCAGTGTCGGCATGATCGAGGCGTCGGCGACCCGCAGCCCTTCGATGCCGTGCACGCGCAACTGCGAGTCGACGACAGCCATCGGGTCGGAGCCCATCTTGCAGGTGCCAACGGGGTGATACGTCGTTTCCGCGGCGCGTTTGACCCAGTCGATGATTTCGTCGTCGGTGTTGCGGTCGGTGCCAGGCGCCACTTCGCTGACCAGAAACGGCGCCATTGCCGGCGCATTCATCACGGCGCGAGCGATACGGATTGCCTTCACCGTCAGTTCCGCGTCGGGCGGCGACGACAGGAAGTTGAAGTTGATCGCCGGCGGCCGGTGCGGATCGGCCGCGGCGATGTGGATGTGCCCTTTGCTTTCCGGCCGCATCGGGTGGGCGTAGCAGGTGAAGCCGGATTGCTTGGCGATGCGCGGCCCTTTGGGGGTCTGCTCAGTCAGCATCGGGACCCAGCCGAGCAGCAGATCCGGTGCCTCAAGCCCTTCGCGCGAACAGACGAAGGCGCGCATCGGCGCCCCGACGCTGGCGAGAAAACCTTTGCGGAAAAAGGCGTAGCGCATCGCCTGATGCACCATGCCGAGGCCGCGGGCGCGGTCGTTGAATGTGATGCCCTTCTTGCCGACCAGCCACCGTGTGCGCGGCGCGAAATGGTCACGCAGGTTTTCGCCGACGCCGGGCAATGCCTGGCGTACGTCGATGCCGAGGTTGCGCAGCCGCTCCGGCTGGCCGATGCCGGACAATTCCAAGAGTTGCGGCGAGTTGATGGTGCCGCCGCAGACCACGACTTCCCGCCCCGCCGCGGCCTCGCGCTTGTCGCCGCCGACTGAATAGCGCACCCCGGTGCAGCGAGTGCCGTTGAGCACCAGCGCCTCGCCGAGCGCATTGGTTTCGATGTTGAGGTTCGGGCGGTTGCGGATCGGGTCGAGATAGCATCGGGCGGTGCTCATGCGCCGGCCTTTGGCGATCGTCGCCTGGCTCATCGCAATACCTTCCTGACTGGCACCGTTATAGTCGGGGTTGTGCGGGATGCCGACCTCGCCTGCGGCCTTGATGATGGTGGCGAAGATCGGATCGCGCGGTTCCGGGTTGGTAACGCGCAACGGGCCTTCGCGGCCGCGAAACCGGTCGTCACCAGTACCGGCATAGCTTTCCATGCGCTTGAAGAAGGGCAGAACCTGCTCGTAACTCCAACCCTGGTTGCCCATCTGCGCCCAGGTGTCGAAATCCTGCGACTGGCCGCGGACAAAGGCCATGCCGTTGATCGAACTGGAGCCGCCCAGCAGTTTTCCGCGCGGCACCGGAATGCTGCGGCCATTGGTGCTGGCCTCCGGCTCCGACGCATAGAGCCAGTTGGCTGCCGGGTTCTTGATCAGCCGTGCGGAGCCGACCGGGATGAACGACCAGGGGTGGCTGGCCGCGCCCGCTTCCAGCAGCAGCACCTTGTTGCGCGGATCGGCCGACAGCCGGTGCGCCACCGCGGCACCTGCCGATCCGGCGCCGACGACGATGTAGTCGTAGGTTTGCATGTCGTTTCAGCTCCCATCAGGCAGGCCTGCGTCGACCTGCTCGAACTTAACCGATGACATACACGAGGAACGCCGGGTTTGCGCCGGCCAAAGAACGTCGACGCCCCCAGATTTTCTGTCGGGGCACATCCCGTTGGGCGTTGCCCCGCCAATTCGGCCGGTCGCGTTTTGGCATCCGGCTGGTCGGCCGCATACTGCCGGCGCCGCATCGTCAGGGGGCGTCGAATGCGCTTTCGAGGCCGCCGATCGGATGGGGGTATTGCTCGAACCGGCGGGTGTGGGCGGTCTCGGTTGGCGCCGAATCCGGCGCCGCGGTCAGGGTTTGGTCCAGGCGCCTTGAGATTTCGGCGGCAAGAAACACGGCGTTACGACCCAGAATCATGCTGAGATGATTCCCCGGCACCCGGGTCCACTCGGCGTTGGGCAGATATTTTGGCCAAACGCGCAGCGGATCGCAAACCAGTGAATCACCGCCGGCAGAAGCAAAAAAGAAAGCCTTGCCGTCATAGCGGCTAGGCATATAGCGCCCTCGCATGCGGCAGGCGTTTTGCGCCACTTGGCCATAAAACGGCGGATAGTTTCCCCGCCAATACGGGTGATAATAGGGATAGTTGGGGTGGTTGGGGTTGCGAAAGCGAAACTCCAATTGAGTGCCGCGCGGCGGCTGAGGGTTCTCCGAGTATTCGTGCGGATTTTTCTGGGCTGGTCGTCTGTATTTCATTTTTTTCAGCTTGGCCGCGATTTTGCGCAGCATGAAAGGCAGCCAGACCCTCAACGGCCAAGCGTGGTCGTTCTGCGCCGTATCGAGCAGGCAGAGAAACGCCTCTTCGCCGCGCTGTTGCCGAATTTTCCTGGCAGTTTCGAGCGCCGTGATTCCGCCGAATGAATAGCCGATCATCCGGTACGGCCCATTGGGCTGCAGCCGGCGCATGATCGCCAGCGAGCGAGCGGCCTCCTGTTCGATCCGATCGTACACCGGTCCGACACCATCGAGACCGGAGAAGGCGATCCCGTAGATTGCCCCGCGATAGTCCAACGCCTGTGCAAGGTCCATCAGCTCGATCAGGACGCCGACGCCGCCCGGAAACAGGAATAACGGAGGGGTATTTTGATCGCCACTGCGCAGGCACACCAGATCGGGCGCGGCAAGCTGCCGGCGATCGTCGCAAAGGGCGCGCGCCATTTGCCGAACGGTGGGCGCCTCGAAAAAAATGTTGATGGGCAATTCAATCGAGGTCGCCGACCAGATGTTGTGAATAATCCGCAGGGCGCGGTTGGGATTTACCCGCAGCGTTCGATAGTCGCTATCGCGGTCGACCGGCCCGCGGCCGAGCGCGTCTTCCCATGCCGTCGCGACGAGGTCTTCGACACCGGACAGGTCAGATGGAATCACGGATTACCGCCCGAAGAAGGATCCAAGGTGCACGCTGATGCCGAGGCAGATCGTGTAGCGCTACAATACAATAAACTCGTTAATGCGGGGCAAGCGGTAGGCTGCAACAAGATTGGCGAGGGTGGACGCCTGCCCCTTTTGCCCTCGCAGGGTCAGTAATCGAAGTGGCGGGTGGCGAAGGCACTGAGCGGTTCTCCGACAAAGGCGCCGGCCCCGTTCGCGGCAACAAAATACCGCTGATCGGCGATGTTTCGCACGTTGAGAGCCACGCCCCAGCCGGGCCGATCATAGGCGATTTCAGCGTTGGCGATCACATAACCAGGAACGTGATTAACGTTGGTAATGTCGCTGAATGACTTGTCCCGGTAGTTCACACCGACGCCGACCTTAAAACCCTGGACACCGGCGATCGCGAAATCATAGGTCGTCCACAGATTCGCCAGATACGCCGGAACCCCCTGAGGGTGTTTGCCGACCGAGGTGACGCCTTGCGGATTGTCGGTGATGACCGCATCCTCAGCCGTCGCGTTGGCCAAAAGGTGCCACTGGTCCGTGATCCTGGCGTCAACCGACGCCTCGACACCCTTTGTCCTCTGGCTGTCGAAAACAACGGCCTCGACGCCATTGATCGTCGTGGCCGCTGCGACATTGTCGCGTGTCACATAAAAGCCGGCGGCATTCAGCACAACAGCGTCATCCAGCAGCGAAAGTTTGACGCCGCCTTCGTACTGAAACGCCGATTCAGGTGCGCCGATGCCGTTCTGCGTGTTCTCGGAGGTGAAATTGGTGAGGTGGCTTTCCGAGACGCCAAAATAGGGAGAGATGCCCGGTGTGATTTTATAGAGCGCGCCGGCATTCCAGCTCACTGGCGCGTCACTCCGGCGCTGTGTCACACCTCCGATCAGCGGCAGGCCATTCGTCCCGAAACGACCGGGAACGGTGATCAGCGGGGTTAATGATGTGTCCGACCAATCCTGGCGCACACCCATGCGCAGCTTGAGCCGATCAGTAACGTCGATCTGGTCAGTGGCGTAAAGACTGTAATAGTCGGCGAGAAGCTGGTCATCGTCACATGAATGCTTCGCGTCGCACAGGAAGGTCAGGCCGGCAAGCGACGTTTCGGGAGGCACCGGGCCAAAAGCATTCGGAATATTCGGCAGATCAGCGGTGTCACGTCGCGTGAACATCGTTTGGTGCTGATACTCAAAGCCGGTCAGCAGCGTGTGTTGCACCGAGCCGGTAGAAAACTTCCACACCGGTTCGAGTTGATAATCATAGCTGTCGTCGTAATCGTCCTGCTGGCGGAGTTGCCGGCCGATCACGGCGCCGTTGCTGACCTGTGTGCTCGCGCTGTCGCCGTTGCCCAGCACGCCGAGCGTCCGGTGCAGATACGAAAACCGGTTATTGACAGTAAGGTAGTCGGCGACGTCCCACTTATCGGTAATGACGGGGCGGATGAAATCCTGGTTGGCGTTGGCGAACGGCGTCGAATACTTGCTGTCGATCGAGACGCCGGTGATCGGCTTTCCGTGGAAATAGATCAGGCCGTAAGAATCCGGAACCTGATTGATGTGCCGGAGATCGATGCTGACATCGAGCGTGTGGTCTTTCAGGTGCCAGGTGAATGACTGCCGCAATTCATAATCGTCGCTTTCGAGATCGCGGAACCCGCCGGAATGTGCGACCGTCGCGTCGGCCCGGAAGTCGAGGCCGTCGATCCCGGTGGGGCCGGTAGCATAGACGCTGCTGGTCACCGAGTGAAACGAGCCGGTTTGCAGGCCGCCGCCATAATGCAGGTCTGGCGATGGCATGTCGTGCACGACATTGATCGTGCCGCCGGGCGGTCCGCTGCCGAACAGTGCCGAGCCGGGCCCCTCGAGGATCTCGACCCGTTCGACACCGTTCAGCGAGTGCGAAATACCGCCAAGCTGATCACCATCGGAAAAGCCGTCGCTGTAAATTTGCGCGTTCAACCCGCGGATCAGAAAATGGTCGAAATACCCTTTTGAATCCTGGCCGCCTTCAGTGATGCCGCTGGCATTGGAGACCCCTTGGCGCAGCATGGTGGCGCCCTGCTCGTTGAGGATTGCGCGCGGAACCACGTGGATCGTGCCAGGGACATCGCTGAGCGGCGTCCCGGTCTTGTCGAGAGTGGGCACCTGAAACGGATTGTCGACCCGCGTATCCAATCCGCCGGCACTGTCCGATCCCTGGACTTGCAGTGTCGGGAGAGTAATGGGGCCGCTGGCGGAGCCGGTAGCCGACGCCGCCGAGGGTACTGCCTGCTGCGCTCGGCTCGGCGCTGCAGCACACGCCACGATCGTCAGTGCCAGCCACGGCAGCAGCAGCCCTCGATATCTGCCCAACCCGGATAAACGCTCGGCCGGGCATGCTGATAGCTCGCGCGATGGCGCGACGAGCAGTTTTCGGTCCAAGCAGATCACCTTGCCGCTGAGGTTGCAGGTCTCAATAGCGGGCAATCGTATTCAGATGCGATTAATTCGCAATCGTAATCGCAACACGAACGCGATCACATTTCCGTCACTGGCGGACTTGACCTTTGCGACCAGTCCGCCGTGGAACGGAGCGAGCGCTGCCTCAGCGCACCACTGCTCATAAGGAAAGGCCCCGGCAGGGGGATGCCGGGGCTCTATGACCGAAAGGCTTTGGGGTTTGGGGTGCCTTCCGATGCGAAGGATGATAGCGGCTTATTATCGACCGATGTGTGAGCAGTCTCACACTTGATAAAAAAGAAGCCCAAAAAGCGACGAAACCGCCGACAGCTGCACGGTGATCTCGTCGCTGCCCTCAAACGCCCAGCAATGGCACACACCCGGCCAGGACGGCTCGGGAGTGTCGGTTTCATTGGTTGCGGGGACCCACAGTCAACACTGTTTGGAACAAATAAAGTTGGTTGCGGGGAATCGCATTGGACGAGGCCGACATTCACTTGTCGCAGCGATTTGATGCGTTCACCAAATGCGGGGCTGGACCGTCGGCAGGTGAAGGACTCCAAAGTGCGTCGACCGGACACGGCGATCGATTTGATAATCTGCTACCACACAAACAAGTGCCCCAAGCGGTCGAGCCGGCGAACGCGGTTCTCGTAGTCCGGCATGATCGTTTCCAGGTAGCGCCAAAACCGTCGGGAGTGGTTGTGTTCGAGCACGTGGCAAGCTTCGTGCGCGATCACGTAGTCAACGAGCGAGAGCGGCGCCATCACGAGCCGCCAGTTGAGCCGGATATGGCCACGAGTATCGCAACTCCCCCAGCGCTTCGATTGATCGACGACCTTGATCAGGGGGATGGGAATGCCAAGGAGTTCAGCGGTTTTCCTCGCACGGGCCGGGAAGTGCGTTTTGGCATGGTCGCGGTACCAATGCCGGAGAGCGCTGCGGACCGTTGCCCGCTGGACATCGGGACCGAAGCCGATCGCGACGGGGACGACGAGCCGTGAACCACGTGCCGTCACTCGGGTAATAACCGTCTCTTTGTCGGGCACGACACTGAGCCGGTACGCGCGGCCAAGGTAGAAGAAGAGGGTGTCAGGTATTTTGTGTAAAGGAGAGCTGTGAGACGCTCTATGTTGTAGAGGGGATCACGAGCCATGTCACAAGCGATCAGGGACGAGGTTTATCGAGGAGCTGTTGCAAGGGTATAGCTCGCCGGAGGATTTGCTTGGCGAAGAGG
>DATAUE010000011.1:0-1580 GCA_036268425.1 Allostellaceae bacterium | reverse complement strand
TCGGGCAGTCCCACATCCATCAGCACCAGATCGGGCGCATTGGCCTTGGCGGCATTGGCGCCCTTGGCGCCGGTGTCGACGGCAGAGGCCTCGAATTCCTCGTGCAACGACAGCTGCTCGACCAGCGTGTCGCGCAGGTCGGTGTCGTCATCCACGATCAGAATCTTGCGGGCGTTGGCCATGTCGTACAATCCTCTAAGGCCGCATGAAGCAGGACAGCGTCGTCAGCCAGTTCTTCGTCGGTAGCCTGGGTGTGAAAACTGATTCGTCAGTGTTGTTTCGTGTTGAGGTAGGGGGCTGTTACAGATTCACAAGCGAAAACGCACTGTACTCCAGAATTCGCACGTCTTTGGATGAATGTCCTGTAATGGCTCGAAATGACGGTTTTCCGCCAATCAGGTCATTGCGGTTCCCGATCGAGGAATAAAGAAAAGACTTTTCAATGGCTTACAAGGAAGCATCCAGCGCTGGGCCGGTCGCCGCCATCCGGGTCCGTGCCGCCGCCGGAAATCCACGGCGGGGCTGGCTCACGGCAGGGGCGCTGACGGTGCCGGTCGCGCTGGGCCGCGGCGGCATCCGGGCCGACAAGCGGGAGGGTGACGGCGGCACCCCCCGGGGTACCTTCCGGCCGAGGCAAGTATGGTGGCGGGCCGACCGGCACCCGCGCCCGAAAACCTTTTTGCCGGTCCGCCCGATCAGGCGCGAGGACGCCTGGTGCGAGGACCCCTCGAGCCGCCACTATAACCAGCCCGTGCTGCTGGAGCGGGATCGCGGCGGCGACCGCTTGATGCGTGACGATCGGCTGTATGATTTCATCGTCGAGATCGACCACAACGTTTTGCCCCGGGTGGCCGGCCGCGGCAGCGCGGTGTTCCTGCACCTGGCGCGGCCGAATTTTTCGCCGACCGCGGGCTGCATTTCGATGACGCGATCGGCGATGCTGCGGCTGTTGGAGCGGCTCGGGCCGGAAACCAGAATCACGATCGGATAGCGCTGTTTAAGGAAAAGCCATGCTGGGCAAGGATCAGATCGCAGCTGCCTCACGCACCCTGAATGATCACTGGCGCGCGGGCACCAAGTTCGGTGGATTGGAAGCTGCGTTGCGGCCGCGCGATCGCGCCGACGGCTATGCGATCCAGGCCGCGATCGAACAAACTTCCACCAAACCTATGTTCGGCTGGAAGATCGCGGCGACCAGCGAGGCGGGGCAAAAGCACATCAATGTCGATGGCCCAATGGCCGGGCGCATCCTGGCGGAGACCGTGATCCCGGACGGCGGCACGGCCTCGATGGCTGGAAATGAAATGCGGGTCGGCGAACCCGAATTCGCCTTTCGCATGGCGGCGGATTTGCCGCCGCGACCTGAACCGTACACCGTGCAGCAGGTGCTCGACGCTGTCGCCACGCTGCATCCGGCGATCGAAATTCCGGACTCGCGGTTCGCCGATTTCGTCAGCGCGGGCGCGGCGCAGATCATCGCGGACAATGCTTGCGCGCACCTGTTCGTGCTGGGCAGGCCCGCCACCACGGACTGGCGCACGCTCGATCTGGTCGAGCAACGGCCGGTGATCGCGCTACAC
>DATAUE010000010.1:0-62878 GCA_036268425.1 Allostellaceae bacterium | reverse complement strand
GACAACGCAGGCGCCGAGCAGGTTCCAGCGCCGCTCGTTCATGCGGTCGGAGATGAGGCCCCAACCGACGAGGCCGATCCCGCCCGAGATATAGGGGATCATCGTCAGCCAGCCGACCGTCATGTTGCTGGTCACGCCGATCGATTTGATGATCTGCGGCACGAAGAAAAGGATGCCGAGGCTGGCGACGACGATGCCGAAATAGTTGAGCGCCATCAGCAGCACCTTCAGGTCGAACATGCCCTGCAGCATGCTGAATTTCCTGACGGCCTCTTTCGCCTGACGTTCGGAGTCGAGCTTGGCGCTGAGCCAGTTCTTTTCCTCTTGCGTGAGGAAGGTTGCCTGCGCCGGGCGGTCGGTCAGGACAAAAAACGTCACCAGCCCGATCAGCACTGTCGGCACGCCTTCGGCGATGTACATGATCTGCCAGCCGCGCAATCCCAACAGCCCGTCGAGACCCAGCAGCGCGGTCGACACCGGCGCGCCGGCCGCGACGGCAATCGGCAGCCCGACCAGAAAGCCGGAAACGATCCGCGCATGATGGTAAGTCGGAAACCAATAAGTGAAATACAGCACGATGCCGGGGAAGAACCCGGCTTCGGCGACACCCAGCAGGAAACGGACGATACCGAAGCTGGTCGCACCGGTGACGAGGGCGGTCAGGCCTGCAAGAATGCCCCAGGTAACCATGATGCGGGCAATCCAGATGCGGGCGCCCACTTTTTCCATGATGACGTTGCTCGGCACCTCGAAGATGAAATAGCCCCAGTAGAATGTGCCGAGGGCAAACCCGTAGGAAGTCGCATCCATGTGGAGGTCGCCACGCATCGTCAGCGCGGCAAAGCTGACGTTGATGCGATCGATATAGGCCAGAAGGTAGCTGAGAAGCGCGAACGGCAGCAGGCGAATGTAGATTTTTCGCATCGCCGATTTTTCGACGGCATCGTCCACTGTGCGTTCCCCCTCAATATGCTCGATCGTTTTCGATCCTATATGAATAACATAGGACAATATGGACGGTGCGCCGAGTGCTAATCGCACCTCCCGCAACCCGTAACGACGCCGACACTGGCTACCAGGGTGGACGATAGGGGGCGCAGCGGCGCATAATCGCGGCAATCCAGATTGCCGCGACAAAAGGGACCGCGATGTCCGTGCAAGATATGGAATTCGCCGAGGGCGCCTCCCGTCGTGGCGTCGACTGGCCGTCAAACGGGCTCAGCGAAGTGCCGTTTCGGCTCTACACCGATCCGGAGCAATACCGGCTCGAACAGGAGCGTATTTTCAAGGGCGCGACCTGGAGCTATCTGTGCCTTGCGGCGGAAATCCCCGAACCGGGCGATTGGGTCGCGACAACGATCGGTGAGGTCGCGATTATCGTCGCGCGCGGGTCGGACGGCGCGATCAACGCCTTTGTCAACCGCTGCGCACATCGCGGCAACCTGCTGTGCCTGACGCGCAAGGGGCACGACAAGGAAATCACCTGCATTTATCACGGCTGGAGCTATGATCTGGCCGGGCAACTGACTGGCGTCGCCTTTGAAAAAGGCGTCAAACGCCAGGGTGGTATGCCGCCGGAATTCCACAAAGACGACCACCATCTGCAGCGGCTGCGCGTCGCCGAATTATGCGGCCTCGTGTTCGGTTCGTTCGACGACAAGGTCGAGGATCTGGAAACCTACCTCGGCGCGGTCGTCGTCGGTGGCATGCGGCGCGTGCTCAATCGCCCGGCCCACATTATCGGCCGCAGCACCCAGATTCTGCCGAACAACTGGAAACTCTATTTCGAGAACGTCAAGGACACCTACCACGCCAGCATCCTGCACTCGTTCCTGACGACGTTCCGCATCAACCGGCTCAGCATGCCCGGCGGCATCAACATCGATGATAGCGGCGGCAATCATTTCAGCTATGCCAAGCTGGATTACGCCGCCGAGGACGCCGACTACAAGGCGGCAGGGCTGCGCTCCGACACCGATCTGCATCTCGAAGACAATTCGGTGGTGGAGTCGGTCGATGAGTACGGCGACCAGATTTCAGTGCAGATCCTGACCGTGTTCCCGAACATGGTGTTGCAGCAGGTACGCAACACGATCGCGGTGCGGGTGATCCGGCCGCGCGGAGTCGACCGCACCGAACTTGATTGGGTGCACCTCGGCTTTGACGACGATGATGACGCGATGACCGAGCGCCGCCTGCGGCAGGGCAATCTGATCGGTGCGGCCGGCTATATCTCGATGGAGGACGGCTGCGTCGGCGGGTTCGTCCAGCGGGCGCTGCAATACAACGATTCGGGCAGCGGGATCGTGATGATGGGCGGGCATGACGGGGAGTCGCAGAAATTCCGTGCCAGCGAAGCCGCAATCCGTGGTTTCTGGAAAAAATACCGGGCATTGACCGGGGTTTGAGGCGGCGGCTGTCATTAAAGGCTCGATTTGACGGGGTTGCGGTTGATGCAGGGCGCCGGGGCGACGGACAAAACCGCGGTGTGGCTTGGCGTCAACGAATTGATCGCCGCTTATGCCGACTGCATCGACGAGGACCGGCTCGAGGAATGGCCGGACTTTTTTGTCGAGCATTGCCACTATCTGATCACCGATCGCGAAAGCCATCAGGCCGGGTTGCGTCACGGCATCATCTATTGCGCCTCGCGCGGCATGCTGATGGACCGGGTGACGTCGCTACGCCGGGTCTTGATGTTCGAGGCACACCGCTATCGCCACGTCGTCGGCGCGGCGAGCATCGCCCGGACCGAAAACGGCGTGGCGGAAACGCGCGCCAACTTCCTGGCAATGCGCATCATGCATGACGGCGAGATGCAGGTGTTCGCAACCGGCCGATATCTCGACCGCATCGATGTCAGCAGCACGCCCTATCGCTTTATCGAGCGTCTCGTCGTTCTCGACAGCCAGAAGATCGATACGCTGCTCGTCATCCCGTTGTGACCGCGCGTCTCGTGAATGGCCGGGCAACAGCCCGGCCGCAAACGCTAGAGGACAGCGCCTTAAAGCCGACAGGCAGCGAGAATATCCTGTTCGGCCGTGAGGGCGCGGTCGCGACGGTGTTGCTGAACCGGCCGCGAGCGCTCAACGCGTTTACCCTCGGCATGTATCGCCGGTTCGACCCGATGCTGCTCACTTGGGCCGATGATCCGACAATCCGCGCGGTCCTGGTCCGCGGCGCCGGTGACCGGGCGTTTTGCGCCGGCGGCGACATCCGCGCAATCTACGAGGCGGGGCGCGGCATTGCCGGCGACCCGGCGCTGACCAGCATATTCTTCTGGGAAGAATATGAGCTGATCCGCCGGCTGCACCGCTATCGCAAGCCATATCTGGCGATCATCGACGGGATCACGATGGGCGGCGGCGCGGGGGTGTCGGTCAACGGCGCCTATCGCGTCGCGACCGAAAAGACCATGCTGGCGATGCCGGAAACCGCGATAGGGTTGTTTCCGGATGTCGGCGCGACGCGGTTTCTGAACCTGTGTCCGGGCCGGGTCGGGCGCTACCTCGGGCTGACCGGCGTGCGGCTCGGACCGGCTGACGCACTTTATTGCGGTTTTGCCACGCATTTCGTCCTGCGCGAGCAAGTGCCTCTTCTGGTGGAGCGGCTCGGGCAAATAGAGTGGCGCGACGGCGAAGAATGCGCACAGGTCGATATGCTGCTCGACACGTTTGCCGCCGATCCCGGCAAGCCACCACTGACCGCGCGGCGCGATGCAATCGATCGCTGCTTTGCCGGCAATACGGTCGAGGCCGTTCTCGACGCGCTGGAATGCGAAGTGGCCGATAACGGCGGCGAAGCCGATTGGGCCGCCGAGACCCTGGCGGTTCTGGCAGTCAAATCGCCGACCAGCCTCAAGATCACGCTGCGCCAGCTGATCGAGGGTGAGAGCTGCGACATCGAAGGAGCGCTCGCCCTCGAATACCGGCTGACTCAGCATGTCATGCAGGGACATGATTTTTATGAAGGCGTGCGCGCCGCACTGATCGACAAGGACCAGAAACCGGCATGGCAGCCGGCGACGCTTGCCGAGGTTTCCACAGCGATGATCGATACCTATTTTGCTTCGCTCGGCGACGGCGAATTGCGTTTCGAATAAGGAGGGAACGGGATGGCGACGATCGGCTTTATCGGGCTCGGCAATATGGGCGGCCCGATGGCGGCCAATCTGGTTACGTCGCAGCATCAGGTGACCGGTTTCGACATCGTCGACGCCTTGTCGGCAACGCTGGCGGAAAAGGGCGGACACGTCGCGGCCAACATGATCGAGGCCGCGGCGGCCGGCGATATCGTGATTACGATGCTGCCGGCGGGGCCGCAGGTCCGTCAGGTTTATCTCGGACCGGACGGCATCATCGCGCGGGCGCGCAGAGGCGCATTGCTGATCGACTGCTCGACGATCGATGTCGAGACCGCGCGGGCGGTGGCTGCGGCCGCCGCCGAAGCCGGCCTGGCGATGCTTGATGCACCGGTCTCCGGCGGTGTCATCGGCGCCGAGGCCGGCACGCTGACCTTCATGGTCGGCGGCAACGACGAATCGTTTACCCGGGGCAAGCCGATTCTCGAAGCGATGGGACGCACCATCGTCCATGCCGGACCGTCCGGAGCCGGGCAAACCGCAAAAATCTGCAACAACATGATGCTTGCCGCCTCGATGATCGGCGTGTGCGAAGGCTTTGCGCTTGCCGAAAAGCTCGGGCTGCCGGCTCAGACTTTGTTCGACATCACCAGTAAATCGACGAGTCAGTGCTGGGCGATGACCGGATATTGCCCGGTGCCGGGGCCGGTGCCGGCGGCGCCATCGAACCGCGGCTATGCCGCCGGCTTTACCGCAGCAAACATGCTGAAGGATTTACGGCTGGCGCAGCAGGCGGCGGGGGCGACCGGAACGGCGACACCGCTCGGTGCTGCCGCCGCAAACCTCTATCAAATGTATGTCGACAGCGGTGGCGGCACGCTCGACTTTTCGGGGATCATGCAGTTTCTGCGGCGCAACGAGCCTGCCGAGTGATCAGACTGCCGATGACTGCGGGCACCGTGCTCGACATTACACGAATTGTTAATCAACATAATGGTAGAAGCATCACCAATTTACGCCGCGTGAGGGTGGAATGATCAGCTATCTGGAGGTGATATCGCTCGTCGAGCGGCTCCACCGGCATTTTCTTGAGGTCGTAAAGCTGGAGCTGGAAGGGCTGGGCATTCACGACATCAACAATATCCAAGGCCTGATGCTGTTCAATATCGGCGACGCCGAGATGACAGTCGGCGAACTAACCTTGCGCGGCTGCTACCTCGGCTCGAACGTGTCGTACAACGTCAAAAAGATGGTCGAGAACGGGTATTTGAAACAGGAGCGCTCGGTGCACGATCGCCGCTCGGTACATGTCCGATTGACCGAAAAAGGACGCGCGCTGTGCGATCAGTTGAGCGGCATGCATCGGCGCCATGTCGAGATGCTGTCGCAGACTGCGGTAACCGAAGAGGATATGCAAAACGTCATCGTGACGCTGCGCCGCCTGGAAAGGTTCTGGGTTCGGGCCGGCGACCTCGTGCAGCGGTCGGGACAATTCGCCGCTTGAGCCTACGGCGCCCTATCCCACCAGATTGTTGAGGGCGGATATTTTTCGGGTGACGCACGCATCCAGGGCTGCGAATCTGCACGAAATCATTTCCGGAGCCGCCGCATGCCCGTTTCAGGTCCCCCTCTCATCGATCTCGCGCCGGGGCTGAGCGCCACCGGCAAACTCGATCGCAGCGATATCGATGCGCTGGCCGCGTCGGGCGTGCGCACGATCGTCAACAACCGCCCGGACGACGAAGACCCCGGCCAGCTTGCCGCCGCCGACGCGCGCAGCCTCGCCGAATCGCATGGCATTTCCTACCACCACATTCCCGTGACGGCAGCGACCCTGACGCGCGCCGATGTCGATGCCTTTGCCGCGGTACTCACCGTCGCTGAACAGCCGGTTGTCGTACATTGCCGCAGCGGCACCCGCTCTACTCTGCTGTGGGCGCTGACCCGCCTGCGCGACGGTGCCGATCCATTTGCCCTGGTTGCCGAGGCGGCGCGGCACGGCATCGACATCGCCGCCCTGCCGGCAATCGCCGCACGCCTGCGCTGACAGCTCCCGTCGCTGCGAGGGAGAACGGTTTGGCGGCCGAACCGCGATGGGTGCCGATCGAGGCCGTCATTGCGATCAATCGGGACATCGTCGGGCAAACCGCCGAGCCGCACGATGTGCGCAACCGCCAAGCATTGCAGACCGCAATCGCGCACCCTTGGAATGTCTGGGTCTATTTCATGGACCGCGACATTCCGATGCTGACGGCACGGCTGTTCACCAGCCTTGCCGGCGCACAGGCCTTCGCCGCCGGCAACAAGCGCACGGCATACCGCGCCGCAATCACCTTTATCGAATCCAACGGCTATACCTTCGATCCGCCGCAGCAACACGCGATCGATCGGCTGCTCGGCTATTTCGACGGCAAGCTCGGCCAGACCGGCGTCGTCGAGTGGTTCCGCTGGGGCATGACTCCGGTCTGAGCGCGCCAGCTACGAGTCGATCTCGGAGGCCGGCGCGTTGCCGATCCCGGCGAGGGTGCCGAGGGTTATCGGTTTGTATGGCGCGCGCGGCCGATAGGTGCCGATTTCGGCGATCGGAGCCTGGCGCTCATCGGCAATGACGGCACTGACGATCGGGCCGCAGATACGGCCCTGGCATGGCCCCATGCCACAGCGCAGAAAGGCCTTGGCCTGGTTCGGTCCCTGCGCCCCGAGGCGCACCGCGCGCCGCAGCTGCCCGGCCGTCACCTCCTCACAGCGGCAGATGACGACGTCGTCATCTGGGCACAGCACAGCGGGACCCGGCCGATAGAGCGCATCGAGCAGCGGGCGCAGCGCGCTCTCGCGATAGCGTTGGGCGCGGATCGGCGCGGCGCGGCGATCACGCTCGTCGTCATCGAACAGCCCCAGCAGCGCCGCCGCATCGAGCGCCGCCAGGCGCCCTGACGATGCCGCCGCCGCGGCACCGGCGATGCCGCCGCCGTCACCGGCAATCGCAATATTCGCAAGGCTGGTACGGCCCCATCGGTCGGTCACCGGGCGCCAGCACAACTGCGCCGCGTCCCATTCATGCGCGAGACGCAGCCCGAGGCTGATTTGTGTGGTGGGGATCACCCCTTCGTGCAGAAACAGATGGTCGGCGGCCATCTCGCCACCATCCCACACGACCCGTTCGAGCCGCTCGCGCCCGACCGCCCGCAATCCGCGCACATTGCGCCGCACCGCAATACCCGCGCGGCGGACACCGAGCATCCAGGAAAGGCCCTTGCGCAGGTCGCGGCGCCCTTCCCACCACAGCCCGAGTTGACCCAGCGCGGCAAGGCGGTTGCCGGCCGGCGTCGTTTCCAGCACCGCGACCGGCGGCGCACCGGCGCGCGCCAGTTGCAGCGCAACGAGGTACAGCAGAGGCCCCTGCCCTGCCAACACCGCCGGCCCATCAGGTACGAGATCGGCGCTTTTCAACATGATCTGAGCGGCGCCGGCGGTCATCACGCCGGGCAGCGTCCAGCCCGGGATCGGCACTGGCCGCTCGATCGCGCCTGTCGCCAGCAAAACGCGCCGTGCCGCAACCGTGTCGCTGCCGCCACTACGGGCCAGCGACACCATGCCGTCCGGGTCGATATGCCATACCGTGGTGGCCGGGCGGTAGTCGGCCTTGCTGTGCCGCAGCGCTTCGGTCAATTCGCGCCCGGCCAGGTAATCCGCTCCAAGCGGCGAAGCGTCGCCGGCGTGCTCGACGCCACGATAAATCTGGCCGCCCGGCGCCTCCTGCTCATCGACCAACAGCGTGGCCAAGCCCAGTTCGGACGCCAGGGTGGCAGCGGCCATTCCCGCCGGACCGGCGCCGATAACGACGAGATCGACGCTCATGGCGGGTCGTCAGTCGTACTGGCTGTCGGATCGACGAGCCGCGCGCCGTGCTGCCGGCGGATGCGCATGCCGGGCCGCGCCGTCACCATGCAGCTTTGCCGGTTCGGCACACCGTCGATCTCGGCGAGGCAGTCAAAGCAGATGCCCATCATGCAATAGGGCGCCCGCCCGACCTGGCCGACAGGCGTGTCGCGGATGCTGCCCAGTCCCGCCGCTAATACCGCCGCCGCCGCCGAGGCGCCGACCGGCACCCGGATATTGCTGCCTTCGACCTCGACGATGATTGTCGGGGCGGAACTGTCAGGCCGCGGCCGGAACATCAAAACGCCGGGCGGAAAAAGGCGCCATCATCGGGTCGAGCGCGCCGGCCGCCACCATTGGGGCAAAAACGTTGGCGTGCGCTCCGGCAAGCGTGACGCCGCTATGGCAATTCGCCGTGAATGCGCCGGGATATGCCTCGGATTCGTCGTAGATCGGCAGCCCGTCGGGCGGCATCACCCGCAGAGCCGCCCAGGCGCGCACGATCTGCAATTCGGCAAGCCACGGAAACGACAGAACCGCACGCTGCGCGATGCGCTGCATGATGTCGGGCCGCTGGCCGGTGTCGAAACCGACATCCTCTTCGCTGCTGCCGAGCAGAATGGTGCCTTCCGGAGTCTGGCGGATGCTGCCGAGCGGCACCGGCCAGCGATACGTCGTGCGCTCGGTGACCAGGATTTGGCCACGCTGCGGCCGCACCGGCGCGTTGAGGCCGAACAGCGGCGCCAGCCCGGCATTGCCGAGCCCGGCCGCCAGCACGATTTTTGGTGCGGCGAGCGTTTGCGGGCCGGCGTCGATGCGGAAATCGCCGGGCGCGGCATGCGCCTCGGTAATCGTACAGTTCGGCAGATAGGTCCCGCCGCTGCCCGCGAACGCCCGATGCAGCGCATGGAACAATGCCAGCGAATTGACGTGTCCGTCATATGGCGTCCATGACGCGCCGGTGACCGCCGGTCCAAGGCCGGGAAGCATTCCGGCCAGTTCGGCGCGATGGATCATGCGGTATTCGAACCCGAAATTGCCGGCCTCGCGATGCATCTGCTGCATCATTGTGCGGCGCCGGGACATCTCGTCATAGCCGAGGCAGAGTTGCAGACCGCCTTGCTGTTCAAGCCCGAGAGCGATGCCGCTGCTTGCGCCGAGTTCCGCGGCTAAGGCCGGCCATTCCTGCGCCGAGCGTCGCGTCCAGCGCTGATAATGCGGCGCACCTAGCCCTTTGCTCTGCACCCAGACGAGGCCGAAATTGCCGCGCGAGGCGCGGTAGGCGATATCGCCTTCATCGACCAGCGCAACGGCCAGACCGGCGCGCGCCAGGCCATACCCGATCGCTGTACCGACCAGGCCACCTCCTATGACGATCGCATCGAAGCGCCGCATCGCCCCGCCTGATCCCCCATCCACCCGGATCATAGGCGGACGGCGCGGTGATCAGAAGATATTTCCCGACTGGCGGCAGCCGCAGCAATGCTTTCGCGTCAAAGTTAAATTTGGATGATTGCCTGTCGGGATCGCCGAGGGATAATTGGCGACAGCGTGGCGTCGCCGTCCGGTTCGGGCAATTTCGGGGGATACTGATGAACACGGCTTGCAGGCGTATCGCGCGCGCGACGGCGGCCGGGTTTTTGCTGCTGATGCTGGCGGCGTTCGACACGGGCCCCGCCGGCCAGGCGCTCGACGAAGCCCGCACCGCGGGCCGCGACGCCGCCTCGTTTCCGGCGGCGACCGAGGATTATTTTCACGATATGGACGGCGGCATCGCGCTCTCCCCGGAGGAGATCAAGGGCCGCAACATGTGGAACGTATGGACCGGCGGCGACGACCGTTTCTGGGACACGATGACGGCCAGCACCTTCGGCGGCTTCGATCTGCTCAAAATCATTGCTTACAATCCCGACAAGCCGATCGATCGCGACCGCCGGTGGAGCTATCTCGGCGTGATCAACGAGCCGTGCTTCGACCCGCCGACAACGACGCCCGACCCCAACCAGTTCGGCTTGTTGCTCGACAAGCGCCGGGCAGATTGTCCGGCCGATCCGTTCGCCGACGAAAGCAAATATCCCGGCGTCAAGATCGGAGCGCGCGGCACGACCGTGCCGGTCGGCTCGTTTTACGGATACCCCAGCGGTATTGTCGGGCTGCGCCTGTTCCCCAATCCGGCATTTGACGAAGCAGCGGCCAAGCATTGGGACGCCAAGCGTTATTTCAGCGACCCGTCCTTTTACAACGACAAGAACCTGGTGCGGCCGTATCGCGTCGGTATGTCGTGCGGGTTCTGCCATATCGGCCCCAGCCCCATCAACCCGCCGGCAAACCCGGCGCATCCCGAGTGGAAAAACCTGAGTTCGACAGTCGGCGCGCAATACATGTGGGTCGACCGCCTGTTCATCTACGACGCGAACCCCGACAATTTCATGTTCCAGCTGGTGCATACCTACCGGCCGGGCGCGATGGACACTTCGCTGGTATCGACCGACAACATCAACAACCCGCGCACGATGAACGCGGTTTACAGCCTCGGTGCGCGGCTGGAGCAGGCATTGCGCTGGGGCCGCGAACGGTTGACCGGCGGGCAGCTCAACAACAAGCAGTTCAATGATTTCGTGTCTGATGGCCCGCTAACACGGTTCTTTACCAAACCCAACATAGTCTCGACAGTGCGCGTGCTGAAAGACGGTTCGGATTCGGTCGGGGCACTTGGGGCACTGAACCGGGTCTATTTGAACATCGGCCTGTTCAGCGAAGAGTGGCTGCGCCATTTCAATCCGGTGGCCGGCGGCAAGCCGATCACGCCGATCGAAATCGCCGTGGCCGAGCACAATTCGAGCTACTGGCAGGCGACCGAAGCCAACACGCCGAACACCGCGCTGTTCTTTTTGAAGGCGACGCGACCGGACTATCTGAAAGATGCGCCGGGTGGGGCGAAATACCTGACGACCGACCAGACGGTGCTGGATCACGGCAAGCAGGTCTTTGCCGATACCTGCGCGCGCTGCCATTCCAGCAAAGCGCCGCAGCCGGCCGTGGGCCTCGACCCCGGCGGTTGTGCCGGACCCGGCTATCTCGCCTGCTGGAACCGCTATTGGGCGTGGACCAAGACCGACGGCTACAAGCAGCAGATGCGCAAGATTGTCAGCGCTCCTGATTTCCTCGACGGCAACTTCCTGTCGACCGAAGCCCGGGTGCCGGTGACGCTGCTGCAAACCAATGCGTGCAGCCCGCTCGCGACCAATGCGATCGCCGGCAATATCTGGGATAATTTCTCGTCGCAATCGTACAAGGACCTACCTTCGGTCGGGCGGATTACGGTGTACAACCCGTTCACCGGGGCGCCGATGAGCTATAAGATGCCGGCCGGCGGGCGCGGCTATACCAGGCCGGCATCGCTGATCAGCGCATGGTCGACCGCACCGTTCCTGCTCAACAACAGTGTCGGACCATTCGAGCAGGACCCATCGGTCGATGCGCGGATGCGGGTGTTCAACGCATCGATCGAGCAGATGCTGTGGCCGGAAAAGCGTGCGCAGGACAAGGTGCTCGGCAACAAGGTGCCGGGAGTTATCGACCGTACCACCGCTGCCAGTTTTATCCGCATCCCGGTCGGCTATGTGCCGGAGATACTACGGCCGCTGCGCGGCGTGGCGCACAACCTGCTGCCGCAATTGTTCGACGCCAACGGCGATATCACGATCGGCCCGATACCGGCCGGCATTCCGGTTAACCTGCTGGCCAATCTCCAGCCGCTGGCAGAGACGCAAAGCGTGGTCGGACAGGCCGTCCATGCCCAGCGCCTGATCCGGCTGCTGATCCGCCTCAAGATCGACTTGCTCAAACTGCCGGCGAACGCCACCGGCGAGCAGGCGCTTAAGGTATTCAGCAATCTGGCAGGCCCGATGCTGGCGCTGAACAAATGCCCGGATTTCGTGGTCAATCGCGGCCATTATTTCGGCACCGCGCAGTTCGCCGAGGAAAAGCCGCTCAGCGATGACGACAAGCGCGCCCTGATCGAATTCATCAAGACGTTCTGACGCGCTCAATGCAGGGCGAAGACGCGGCCGATTGCGATTACGTCGTCATCGGCTCAGGCGCCGGCGGGGGGACCGTCGCGGCGCGCCTCGCGGAAGCGGGCATGCGGGTCATCGTGCTCGAAGCCGGCGGCGACCCGCTCGCCGCCGCAGAGCCGGGATTGCCGGAAGACTACAATGTCCCCGCCTTTCACTCGCTGGCATCGGAACATCCGGCGCTGCGTTGGGATTTTTTCGTCAACCATTATGCCGACCCGGCGCAGCAGCGGCTTGATCCCAAATGCGGCCCGCAGGGAGTTCTGTACCCGCGTGCCGGCACGCTCGGCGGCTGCACGGCACACAACGCGATGATCTTTATCGCGCCGCACGACAGCGACTGGGAGGCAATCGCCGACCTGACCGGCGACGAATCGTGGCGAGCCGTCAACATGCGCCGCTATTTCGAAATGATCGAGAATTGCCGTTACCACCCTTTGTGGCGGCTGCTCGGCCAGAACGGCCTGAACGCTACCGGGCATGGCTGGTCCGGCTGGCTCGACACCGAGTGCGCCCTGCCGCGTAACATTCTCGGCGACGACGAACTGATTCAGCTCGTTGCCCGCTCGGCTCTGGTCGCAACGCTGGCAAGTGGCAATCCGTTGCGCGCGCTGTGGACATTGCTTCGCGGGGAAGCGGATCCCAACGGCCGCCGCGGCGGTGCCGCCACCGAAGGCGTCTACCTGACGCCGCTTACCACCCTCGGACATCATCGTCACGGCTCGCGCGAGCGGCTGGTCGAGGTCGCCGCCCGGTATCCGGATCGGCTGCGCATCGAATTGCACGCATTGTCGACGCGTGTGTTGTTCGATGCCAACAACCGCGCCACCGGCGTCGAATATCGGCGCGGCGAGCGGCTCTACCGCGCCGTCCCGAACGCCAGCGACCGCGACGGCACGACCTGTCGAATTACCGTCCGGCGCGAGGTGATCCTAGCCGGCGGCACCTTCAATTCGCCACAACTGCTGATGCTGTCGGGCATCGGGCCCGCCGCCGAATTGCAACGCCACGGCATCGACGTGCGCGTCGATCTGCCGGGGGTGGGCTGCAATCTGCAGGACCGCTACGAGATTGGTGTCGTCAACCGCATGGCGCGAGACTGGCGGGTGCTGGCCGGCGCCCGGTTCGAGCGCGGCGACCGGCTCTATCGCGAATGGCAGAAGCAGCGGAACGGGATGTATGTGACAAACGGCGCCGCAATTACCGTCGCCCGCCGCTCCGAACCTCAAAAATCCGATCCCGACCTGTTTCTGATGGCGCTGCTGGCGCGCTTCCGAGGCTATTATCCCGGCTACTCCCGCGACATCGTCGAGCATCACGATTACCTCACATGGGCAGTGCTGAAGGCACATACGGCCAACCGCGCCGGCACCGTAACCCTGCGCTCGGCCGATCCCCGCGACACGCCGATCGTCGATTTCAATTATTTCGATGCCGCCGATGATCCCCAAGGCAAGGATATGCAGGCGGTCATCGCCGGCATCCGGATGGCGCGCGAGATGGTCGATGCGCTCAACATGCCCGACGAGGTCGCCGCCGAGGAACTTCCCGGCCGGCAGCACCAGACCGATGACGACCTTGCCGCTTATGTCCGCGACAATGCCTGGGGCCACCATGCCTCCTGCAGCTGCGCCATCGGGCCGCGCGCCAACAACGGCGTCCTGAATTCGGATTTCAAGGTGCACGGCACCATCGGGCTGCGCATCGTCGATGCATCGGCTTTTCCCCGCATTCCGGGGTTCTTTATCGCCAGCGCCATCTACATGATCGCGGAAAAGGCCGCCGAAACGATGCTTGCCGAAGCTCCCGGAAGGTGACGCGGTAGCGCGAGGGAACAGCATCGCCGGCTATTTCCGCTCTGAGGACGCGTCGTTCGTTTTCCGTGCGGCTCAACGCCTGTCGCAGCCGTAGAATCAAACGATCGATGTTAACGAATAGCGTGGGTGATCCACGTCAATCGACCGCTCGATGACGAGAAAAGAGGCCGCCATGACTTATGACGTGCAGCAGTTGTTGCGAATGACCAGCGCCCAGCTAGACGAGCTGTTTACCAACAGCCCCGTCGGCGACATTCCCGACGGCGAAGGCAAAGGAACCGCAATCATCGCGGCCGGTACGGTTTTCAGCCCGGAAATCGCGTCGTTCATTAACCATTTTGCTTGGCAAGGTAAAATCTTCGACGCAAAAGCCGGCTATCTGAAGAACAAGATTCTGCCGTTTGGCATCTCGGCGATTATTGCCAAGATGTATAAAGGCGAAAGCTGGTTCGACAAGAAAGAATGTATCGTTATCGATTATTCCGAAACGTCGCTGATCGCTGGATGGGTGCGTGACGAAATTCGCATGATCGACCCTGGTTTTTACCTGGGTGAGGTATTTGCCGGTCACACGCGCGTATTTCATTTCGCGTTGCAATTCTAGATCGATCGCGGCGGCTAACCGATCCCCAAGGCGAGATTCGCGCCATGATGGCCGCCCGTCGCCTGCGACACCGCCTTTGCGCGGGCCTGCGCTATTGCTGGCGGATGCGGCGGCGTTTCGTAACGCTGGCATTGCTTTTGATCGTACTGGCGGTCGCCTACCTCTACGCCGACTATTCCCGCGACGAGCCGGAAACGTTCTTCGACGACCCCGTCAGGCAATTCAAATACGGCTCGACCGGCGGCGACCGGCTCGCCGGAATCCCCGAGGGTATCTTCAAGGCGTTGCCGCAACTGTGCCCGGAATATCTGCCGGGAAAAGGGTGGGAGTCGCTGGGATTTATCTTTGAAGACGGGATGGACCGGCCAGTCGGGACCTCGAAACGGTACAGCCTGGGCTTTGAACGCATTTCGCTGAACTGCGCGGCCTGTCACGCCGGCACATACCGCGCGACCCCGCAAAGCCGTCCGGTTGTGGTCGCCGGTATGCCGGCACACCGGATCGATCTCGGCAAGCTTGAACAGTTTCTGACGCAATGCGCGTTAGACGAGAAATTCAACCCGTGGCAGGTCGTACAGGCGGCGGAACGCGCTGGGGCGCATTACTCGTTGCGCCAGCGCCTCTTACTTGAATACGTCGCAGTGCCGGCAATAAAGGAAGCGCTGATCCTGGCGCGTTTCCGCTTTCGCTTTCTTGATCGCGAGGTGACGTCCGGGCCCGGTCGTTTCGACACGTTCGGCCCCGAAAAGGCGTTGCTGAACTGGCCGTTCGAGCTGGTGCCGGCGTCGCAATCGGTGGGAATCGTCGATTTTCCCTCGCTGTGGTTGCAGGAGCCGCGCGCCGCAAAAGACATGCACCTGCATTGGGACGGCAACAACGACTCGGTCGATGAGCGCAACCGCAGCGCCGGTTTTGGCACCGGCGCGGTGCCGGCATTCGTGGACCGCCCCGCGATGACATTCACCGCCAACTGGCTGCGCTCCGACGCGAACCAGCCGCCGAAATACCCGTTCCCGATCGACAACGTCGCGGCCGAGCACGGCAAGGCGCTTTACGTCGAATATTGCGCTGCCTGCCATGGCGCCAGCGGCCGCGATTTTTCCGGCGCCCGTGTTGGGCAGGTCGAGCCGATCACCAGCATCCGCACCGATCCCTGCCGCCTCGACAACTACACGCATGCCCTCACCGCCGAGCAGGGCAATCTTTACGCCGCCTATCCCGACGAGCGCTTCTCGCATTTTCGCAAGACCGACGGCTATGCCAACCTGCCACTCGACGGCATCTGGCTGCGGGGACCGTATTTGCACAACGGCTCGGTGCCGACCGTGCGCGACCTGCTCGACCGGGCGGATGACCGGCCCAAAGCGTTCTATCGCGGCAATGATGTGATCGATCAGAAGCGGCTCGGTTTCGTGTCGACCGTCGCCGGGGAGGCGGGCGCCAAATTCTTTCGCTACGAAACCCAATGCGTCGGCGATGCGGCGGTTTGCGCGCAGGAGGCAAACCCGGAAAACCGCCATGACGCGAATGTCTGCGTGCCGGGTAAATGGGCCGGCAACAGCAATCGCGGCCATGACGGCGCCGCCTATGGCACAAACCTGCCGCCGGAGGACAAGGATGCCATCGTCGAATTCCTCAAGACCTTCTGATATCCATTTCTGAGCGAGATCAGCGCCCGTGAGATCGCGTCGAAGCCAATGGTGGATGCAGCGGATAGCGGTGGTGTTGATCGCTGTTGCCGTGCTTGCGCTCGCCGCCGGTGGAATCGTCTGGTCGAAGTATTTTGCCGGCGGCACACAAACCTTTGCCAGCGACCGGGACCGTTTCACCTACGGCTCGCTCAACGGGGAATTGCTGGCGGGCATCCCCTACCCGATCTTTATGATCCTGCCTCGGGTCTTTCCGGACCTCGTCGCGCAATACGCGACCGAAGGTTATGGCCCGGCAAAGGTCGGGTTTGGCGGCTACGGTGCTTTCGGGCTTGCCTGGGAAGAAGGGCAGCGACTGCCGGCGGGCTTGTCGATCAAGCGTCTCGGCTATGAGCGGGTCAGCCTCAACTGCGCGGTCTGCCACACCGCGAGCTATCGCCTGACCCCGGACGGGCCACCGCATTTCGCGGTCGGCGGCCCGGCACATACGCTCAACCTGCAAGGGCTGCTGCGCTTTCTGTTCGCGGCAGCGCACGACCGCCGGTTTACCGCGGCGCGGCTGTTGCCGGAGATCGCGGTGCATTTCCCGCTGGATGCCATCGACCAGGCGAATTACGCGCTGGTGCTGATCCCGGCGACCCGTAACGCCCTGAAACTCGCCGAGCACGAACTCGGCTGGATGAATGGCAAGCCGGCGTGGGGTCCCGGCCGCGACGACGCATTCAACCTGCCGAAATTCATCCTGACCCAGACTCCCTGGGACGACAGCGTCGGCAATACCGATTTCCCGGCAATTTGGCGGCTGGGAAACCGCCAGGGACAGTTGCTGCATTCAGCCGGCGAGGCCAAGAACCTTTACGCGGTCGTTGCAACCTCGGCGATCGGCATCGGGTCGCTGCCGCATGCCGGATTCTCCAGACGCAACGAATGGCTCACATCGTTTATCGGCAAACTCGAACCGCCGCCCTTTCCCAAAGCGATCGATGCGGCTCTGAGCGAGCGCGGCAAGGCCGTCTTCGGCGAACGCTGCGGCATGTGCCATGCCGAAGGTGGCGCGCGCACCGGCAGGGCCATCCCGCTCGCCGAAATTGGCACCGACCCCGAGCATGTGCGTGCCTGGCGACAACACGATGCCGATCGCATGAACGCGGTTACCGCGGCGCTCGGAGCGAGCCATGCCGAGGTCGAGGGCGCCCAAGGCGGCTATGTCGCTCGGCCGCTGGTCGGCCTGTGGCTGTTGGGGCCATATCTGCACAACGGCTCGGTACCAACGTTATCAGACCTGCTGTCTCCGGCGACGCAGCGGCCGGCGGTGTTCTACCGCGGCTATGACGTGGTCGATGCCGACCATGTCGGCTTTGTCTCGACCGGTGTGGCGGCCGAGGCAAATGGCTTTCGCTTCGACACGGCGCAACGCGGCAACGCCAATACCGGCCATGATTACGGCACCGATCTCGGTGATGCCGACAAACACGCGCTCCTCGAATACCTCAAATCGCTGTAGCCGGATGTTGCAGCGGTGACCGTCCATTCCCGGCAGAGAAAATGAGCCAGGCTTCAGTCGGCAAGACCTATGGGCATCGCGGCCCGCTGCATACCTCGGAGGTCCTCAACGAGGAACTGGAAGCGATTTTTGGCACCGAGGCGGTACGCGGTCTCATCGGCATGCCGATTGCTGTCTGCAGCGAAGACGAACGGCTGGCGCACGTGCAGAAGACCGCTGCACGGCTCGGACCGCTGGCGCTGTGCTTGTCCGGCGGCGGCATCCGCAGCGCCTCATTCGCACTCGGCGTCCTCCAGGCTTTGGCCCAGGCGGGCCTTTTGACCCGTTTTCATTACCTGTCGACCGTTTCCGGCGGCGGCTATATCGGGTCGTGGCTGTCTGCGTGGTTGCATTGGGCTGGTGGCTCCCAGCCGGTCGTTGCGGGGCTTGCCTCGCATGGCACGGATGATGCCCAGCCGGTGCCGATCCGCCATCTGCGCCAGTACAGCAACTACTTGACGCCGCGACTGGGGCTGCTGTCGAGCGACACCTGGGCGGCAGTGGCGATCTACACCCGCAACCTGCTGCTGAACTGGATGATCCTGTTTCCGGCATTATGGCTGCTGGTGCTGTTCCCGAAGATTGCCTCGGCGGCCGTGCAACTCGCCCGCGCCAATCCGTTGCCGGAACTTGCCGGCTACGGGTTTGCCGGGCTGATCGCGCTGCTGGTCATTTGCAGCGCCTGGTACACAACGGCAAACCGGGTTTCCAACCGCAGCCTGTGCCTGTTTCGGCTTAACGCGCAAACGAGCTTTTTTCTCGCCGATCTTGCGCCGCTGGTCATCGCCGGCACGGCATTTACCTGGGTCGTCAATCGGCCGTTGAGATATGTCGGATGGCTGACCGAAGATTATTGGGGCTTGGCCCTGGTCGCCGGTAGCGCAATGGCGCTCTACGCCATCGGGTTTATCGCGGCTCGGGTGACGTATCGCGGCCCCGAACAGGGCCGAGGACGGCACCCGCCGGTCCAGTGGCTGCACGACGCCGCGGCATGGCTGTTGGCAGGACTGGTTGCCGGCAAGGTTCTGTGGTTCGGCGCCGTCGGCTATGTCTCCCTTCCCGACATGCTGGCCCTGGTGCCAGCGCATTGCACGCTCGACCAGGCGGCGTGCGCGGCGGGCGGCAATGTTCCCATGAGCAAGCCGATCATGCTCGATGCCAAATCGCTCCTGGTTGTTGTCGGCATGCCCTATTTCCTGCTGTCGATCATGGCCGGCCAGCTTCTGTTCACCCTGTTCCGCAGCTACAGCCCGCGCGGTGATATCGAGCGCGAATGGCTTGGCCGAGCGACCGGCTGGTACATCGTGGTGGCGCTCGGCTGGATGATCGGCGGCACCCTGGTGCTGTTCGCCTCCGCCGCCGCGGCCGGCGTCAGTCTTGTCGGCGAGGATTTGCAGGGCTGGCTGGCACCGCTCGGCGGGATTTCCGGCTTGCTGGCGGCGTTTCTCGGCAAAAGCTCCCTGACCGCGCCGCACGAACGCAACCCCGGCTGGCAGGCGACGCTGACCAATATCGCCCTGTCGGTGGCATGCGCCGTCTTCGGCGCGGTGCTTATCATCTCGTCATCGATTTTGATCGATCACATCGTGTTCGGCGAGCCGCTGCAGAACACTTTGCTGTTCCACTATCGCCGCGATCCGAGCGAGGCGAACTCGCCAGCCCAGATCAGCGCCTACGGCATGCAATGGCTGACACTGCTGACATGGACCGGCGGCCTCCTGGTCACTTGGATCGTGCTCGGCTGGTTCGTCAACCCGAATCGGTTTTCATTGCATGCGCTTTATCGCAACCGGCTGATCCGCGCTTTTCTCGGCGGACCCCATCTCGCTGCCGCCGACACACGGCAGCGGCGGCGGCCCAACCTGTTCACCGGGTTCGACAGCGCCGACAATATCCGCTGCTCGGAATTGTGGTCGGATACTCCGACCGACAACCGCGACTGGCGGCCGTTTCACGTCATCAATATCGCGCTCAACGTCGTATCCGGGCGCAACCTTGCGTGGCAGCAACGCAAGGCGGAATCATTCGTCGCGACGCCGCTTGCCTGCGGCAGCCACGGCCCCGGCTACCGTCCGACGCGCGAATACGGCAATCGCGGCGATCATGGCATCTCGCTCGGCACGGCGATGGCGATCTCCGGCGCCGCCGCAAGCCCGAACATGGGCTACCATTCGTCGCCGGCCGTCACCCTGCTGCTGGCGGTGCTGAACGTGCGGCTTGGCTGGTGGCTGGGCAATCCCGGCGTCGCCGGGCAGCGCACCTACGGCAAGGACGGCCCCGATCTGGCCTTCGGCCCCTTCTTTTCCGAATTGTTCGGGCTGACGACCGACAATCGTCCCTATGTCTACCTGTCGGATGGCGGGCATTTCGAGAATCTCGGCCTGTACGAAATGATCCGCCGCCGCTGTGCCGTGATGGTGGTCAGCGATGCCGGCGAGGATGGCGGTTATGATTTCGCCGATCTCGGCAACGCGGTACGCAAGATACGCATCGATCTCGGCGTCGATATCGAGCTGCCGCCGCTCGCTTCGTTCCGCGAGCCGGACCCGGTGCCGGCGGGTTGGCAGCGGCCGGTCTTTCTGATCGGGACGGCACATTATCCGGAACCCGGCATCCCGCCGGGGCGGATTTTCTATCTGAAGCCGGGGCTGCGCGGCGGCGAACCCGCCGATATCGTCGCCTACGCCGGCGCAAACCCCGATTTTCCGCACCAATCGACCGACGACCAATGGTTTGACGAACCACAATTCGAAAGCTATCGCGCGCTCGGCTGCTACACGATGAAATCGGTGATGAACGAACTGGCTACCCTCTTTGCGTCCGCCGAAGCGCGCACAACGCCGCCGAGTGACAATTCGCGTGAACCGAATTCGTAACTCTATTGACGCGCGAATTTGGCGCGTCCTACCATCGGGGTGATGGTTCCCTTCGGGGATTAAACGGGAACGCGGTGAGGGTCATCTGATCCGATGCCGCGGCTGCCCCCGCAACTGTAAGCGGCGAGCCAAGCGCCAACACGCCACTGGGTAACCGGGAAGGCGGCGCACGGCACAGACCCGCGAGCCAGGAGACCTGCCATCCGCCGTGGTCACGCGCGGACACGTTGGGCGGGGTGCACCAGCGGGGGTCGCGAGCTGTCGCTCTGTCGAGCAGGCATCGTCGATCTTTGGTTCGCGGTGACGTGTCACGTTGCCGCGAGGCCCATGATGTTGCGTTTAGTGCCACTTCCACTCCGCCGGTTGTCTGCAGCCGTCGCGTTGCTGCTTCCTGCTTTTGCAAATTTCGCCGTCGCAGACGAAACCTCCCTCCCCGTCCCCGAAACACTGCCGACCCTCGTGGTCACCGCGACCCGCCTGCCGACGCCGGAAGACCAGCTCGGCAGCAGCGTGTCGGTGGTTACCAGCGCCGATATCGAACGCAAGCAGGAGCGCACCCTGCCCGAAATCCTGCAGGATTTGCCGGGCCTCAATGTCGTACAGACCGGCAGCCCCGGCGGGGTCGCCTCGATATTCATGCGCGGCACCAATGCAAACCACGTCAAGGTGTATATCGACGGAATTGATGTCAGCGACCCGAGCGCATCGAACGGCGCAGTCGACTTCTCGCAATTTCTCGCCTCCGATATCGAGCGTGTCGAAGTGCTGCGCGGTCCGCAAAGTGGGCTTTACGGTTCGGATGCGATCGGCGGCGTCATCAACATCATCACAAAGACCGGGTCGGGGCCGCCGCAACTGCGCGCTTCGCTGGAAGGTGGTTCGTTCGACACCTTCAACCAGTCGCTCGGCGCCAGCGGGGCGTTATCGCACCTCAACTACAATCTGAACTTCACCCATTTCCATTCCGGCGACACCATGGTGACACCGCTCGAACTGGTGCCTCCCGGACGGAGGGTGAACCCGGATTCCTATGACAACAAAACCTATTCGGCAAAGCTGGGCGCCGGGCTTACTGATAATTTCGATGTCGGCGTGGTCGCGCGCTATATCGACACATCGCTGCACTCGACCGGCGACGATTTTCTCGGCCCCGAGGCGATCCCCAGCAACAGCGACAACCACGAATTGTTCACCCGCGGCACGGCGCATCTCGTTCTGTTCGACGGCGCCTTCGAGCAAACTGCCGGGATCGGTTATACCGATTATAATCGCCGTTTGCTCGACCCCAACACACCGCCCGTCTCCCAGAGTCTTTTCCGCGGCGACCGGGTCAAGGCCGACTGGCAAGGCAACCTCAAGCTGATGCCGGGGCAGGTCTTGACGATCGGCGCCGAGCACCAGCTCGACGAACTGCGCGATACGCCGACCGTCACCGCGCAGATGAACAACGATGCCGGGTTCGCTCAACTGCAATCGAGCTTTGGCGAACGCTTGTTCAATACGGTGAGCTTGCGCTATGACGGCAACGACCGGTTCGGTGGCAAGGCAACCTATCGTGTTGCGCCAGCAGTGCTGATTCCGGAAACCGGCACCAAGCTGAAAGCCAGCGTCGGCACCGGCTTCAAGGCACCGACACTTGATGAATTGTTCGACAGCTTGCCGCAGTTCAACTTTTTCGCCAACCCCAACCTCAAACCGGAAACCAGCCTCGGCTACGATGCCGGTTTCGAAGAGGCACTGCTCGACAAGCGAGTGCAATTCGGCGCCACCTACTTCCACAACGACATCAAAAACCTGATTTCGTTCAACAACGATTTTACCTCCTATGCCAATATCGGCCGCGCCACGACCTCCGGTGCGGAAGTTTTTGCCGCCGTCAAGCCGTGGGAACCGCTGACCTTGCGGGCGGATTACACCTACACCTACGCCAAGGACGATATTGCCGACACCGAACTGACGCGGCGGCCGAAACACAAGGCCAGCTTGAATGCGACATGGCAGGTGACCGCCGCGGCTTCGGTTACCGCCAGCGTCACCTATGTCGGCTCATGGATCGATGTGAACCGCTCGGGGTCCATTTCGGGCTTGAAATCCACGCCATACACAATCGCCAACATCAGCGGTTCTTATGATCTGGGCCACGGCATCACCGCCTTCGCGCGCATCAACAACCTGCTCGACCGGCACTACCAGGACCCGATCGGTTTTCTGCACCAGGGGCTGGGGGTTTTCGGCGGCCTCAAAATTGCGTTCAACCCCGAAGACGTGAAACCGTATCTCAGCGCGGACGCGAAGTGACCGACGAGCCGCCACAGCGACCAATGTCGTGGGTTGGCGGCCGGGCCGCCCGCAGTTATCATGCCGGCGGCGTCGTTTCGGGCACTCCACCCGTCCCGGCGCCCCGGTTATTCCCATGATCAAGATCAATCGTGTCTATACGCGCGGTGGCGACGACGGCCGCACCGTTCTCGGCGACGGCGCGCGCCTGCCGAAATTCCACATTCGCATCGCGGCAACCGGTTCGGTCGACGAGGCGAATGCGGTGATCGGGTGCGCGTCACTGCATGTCGGCGAGGCGACGCGTGCTGTTCTCTCACGCATTCAGAATGATTTGTTCGATGTCGGCGCCGATACCTGCCGGCCGGAACGCTCCGGTCTGAAGATCGAGCCGCTGCGCTTGAGTGAAGTGCAGGTCGAGTGGCTCGAACAGACGATCGACGAGCACAATGCCGCACTGGCGCCGCTGGATTCGTTTGTCCTGCCCGGCGGGTCGCCCGGAGCGGCGTTTCTGCACCTCGCCCGTACCGTCGTGCGGCGGGCCGAACGCGAAATGACCGAACTCGCCTTTCAGGAGCCAATCACGCCGGCGGTCATCCGTTATCTGAACCGCCTGTCCGATTTGCTCTTCGTGCTGGCGAGAGGCGAAAACCGCCGGCGCGGCGGCGACGTGCTGTGGCAACCCGGCCAGCATCGCCAGCCGCCGTCAAAATGAGCACGATGCGGCACCGTCTCGGCTTGTCTTCTACGCTGCTCCCATATCGTCGAGCGCCGCTTCCAGTCGAACCCAGTCAGCATCCCCGCCGGGCAGGCCGAAGCGGAGCCAACTCGGTTGGGCGGCGAACGAACGGACGATAATGCCGCGCCAACCGAGATGGTCGCGGACGGCGCTGGCATCGGCACATTCCGCAAGGCGGAACAGCGCCGTTCCTCCGACAACTCTGCATCCCGCGCGCTGCAGGATCGCATCGAGGTGTGCTGCCGAATCCGCGAGTCGGGTACGCATCATGGCAGCCCATGCGTCATCGTCCAGCGCGGTCCCGCCGATTTGCAACGCCGGCCCGGATACCGCCCAGGGACCCAGCATGGCGGATAGCGCAGCCGCCGTCGCCGGATCGGCGAGGGCAAAGCCGAGACGAAGACCCGCGAGACCGAAAAACTTGCCGAAGGAGCGCAGCACGACCACGCTGGGTGCCTCCACTCGCGGGGCCAGGGAGACACCGGGCGCGGCGACATCCATAAACGCCTCGTCGACCACCAGCAGCCCGCCGCGCGCGGCGAGCGCGCCTCGCAGAGTCTCCAACTGCGTACTCGGCAGCAATCTGCCGTCGGGATTGTTCGGATTAACCACCACGGCGATGTCGCCTGCGCCGAGGCGATCGGCGTCGCTGGTTTCCTCGACCGCATGGCCGGCCTCCACCAGAACTCGGGCGTGCTCGGCATAGGTCGGGGCGAGGATGACGGCTCGTCCCGGCCGGCGCAGCCGTGCCACCAGCGGCAGCAGGCTTTGCGTTCCCGGCGCCGCAGTCACGTGCGCGGGCGACGGCGCGCCATAATATCGTGCCGCTGCCGCGGTGAGTCGGGCGAGCGCGTCACTGTCCGGCAAGCGCTCAAACAATTCCACCGGCAGCGGTGGCAACGGATACGCGAAGGGGTTAATCCCGGTCGACAGATCGAGAAACGGTTGCGGCGCGTCCGGAAACATCCGGTGCGCCGCGGCGAGGTCGCCGCCATGCGGCAGGGCCGAAACAGGTGTCAGCTTCATGGCGGTCGAGCTTGCTCTCTGCGCACTCCTGGCGGAGCTGCTGGTGGGATATCCGGATCGGCTGGTCCGGGCAATCGGCCATCCCGTAATGTGGATCGGCAGCCTGATCGCCTGGTTAGACCGCGGTCTCAACCGATCCAACGGGAGCGAGGCTATGCGGCGCGCGGCCGGGGTGATTGCGCTGATGCTCGTCTTGCTCGTAGTTGCTGCAGTGACCACGTCGATAACCGCTTTGACGGAGCGGCTCGGTCGCGTCGGATTTCTGATCGTGGCGCTGGTTGCCAGCACGTTGCTGGCACAGCGCAGTTTGCACCGGCACGTCGCGGATGTGGCTGAGGCGCTGGAGCGCGAAGGGCTTGAGGGCGGACGCCGCGCAGTCGCGCATATTGTCGGCCGCGACCCCGATACGCTCGACAGCGGCGCCGTCGCGCGCGCCGCGATCGAGAGCCTCGCCGAGAATTTTTCCGACGGAGTTGTCGCCCCGACATTGTGGCTGGCGGTTGCCGGATTGTCCGGCGGGGCCGCCTACAAAGCAATCAACACCGCCGACAGCATGATCGGCCATCATACGCCCCGGCACGCCGCGTTCGGCTGGGCGGCGGCGCGCTTCGACGATCTCGTAAATATGCCGGCATCGCGGCTTTCCGGTCTGCTGTTGATCGCAGCCGCGGCAATCACGCCGGATGCCTGCGCGCGCGGCGGCTGGCACGCGCTGTACCGCGACGCACGGCACCACCGCTCGCCAAATGCCGGCTATCCCGAGGCGGCAATGGCCGGCGCGCTTGGCCTCGCACTGGCCGGGCCGCGGGTCTATGCTGGTGTCAGGGTTGAGGACGCAATGATGGGCGACGGCCGCCGTGCCGCGACATCCGCCGATATCCGGATGGCGCTGCGGCTCTACCGCCGTGCGGATGCTTTGTTGATCCTGCTGGTGGGGCTGGCATTGCTCATCGCGCGAGGCTGAGGAGCCGGTCGAGGTCGAGATGGGTGGCAAGATGATCCGCCAGCCCGTCGAGCGTTCGTTCAATCAGGTCGTCGTAGGAGATCACGGCCGGCCCGGTGCCGAGACGCGTCAACCACGCGGAGCGTTGCCGGTCATCAGCGAACAGCCCATGCACATAGGTGCCGACCACCCGCCCGTCGGCGCTGCATGCACCTTCTGCCGAGCCGTCCGCCAGACGGGCGAAAGAGTGCGCGCGATCCGGCCCCTCGGTCGCACCCATGTGCATTTCGTAGCCCTCAAACGCATTGCCATCGCTCGTGACACCGGCAACCGGCGCCAGACGCTTCTCGGCCGACAGCACGGTATCGACAGCAAGCAGGCCGAGACCGGCAACCCGCTCCGCCGGCCCCTCGACTCCAGCGGGATCGGCGATCGTACGGCCGAGCATCTGATAGCCGCCGCACAGGCCCAGCACCCGGCCACCGCGCCGCAGATGCGCCGCGATGTCGATATCGAACCCGGCCTCGCGCAACACCGCTAAATCGGCCAGCGTCGCCTTCGACCCCGGCAAAATCACCAGCCGTGCATTACCCGGCAATGCACCACCGGGCTTGACGCGCACGAGGTCGACAGCCGGTTCGGCCGCCAACGGGTCGAGATCGTCGAAATTGGCGATGCACGGCAGGATCGGCACCGCGATCACGAGATCACCGCCGCTCCGCGGCAGCGGCCGATCGAGCGCCATCGAATCCTCGGCTGGCAGATGCCGCGCCGCCGGGAAAAACGGCACGAGACCGAGCGCGGTCCAGCCGGTTGCCTGCGCGATCATCGTCATGCCATCGGCGAATAGGGCGGGGTCACCGCGGAACCGGTTAACGATAAAACCCCGAATCATCGCCGCGTCGCCGGCCGCCAGCACCACGCGGGTGCCGACAAGGCTGGCGATGACGCCGCCGCGATCGATGTCGCCCACCACGATCACCGGCACGTCGGCGGCGCGGGCAAACCCCATATTGGCAATGTCGTTGCGCCGCAGATTGACCTCGGAGGCGCTGCCCGCCCCTTCGACCAGCACCAGATCGGCCTCACCGCGCAGCCGGCCAAAGCTGTCCAGCACGCTCGCCAACAGCCCGGGTTTCATCTGCTGAAACGCCGCCGCCTTTGCCACCGTCACGACGCGGCCCTGCACCACGACCTGCGCACCCGTCTCGGCCTGCGGCTTCAGCAGCACCGGGTTCATATGCACCGTCGCCGGCACCCGCGCCGCCCGCGCCTGCAACGCCTGGGCACGGCCGATCTCGCCGCCATCTTCCGTGACGGCGGCGTTGTTCGACATGTTCTGCGGCTTGAACGGGCGCACCCGCAGCCCGCGATTGGTGAAGGCGCGGGCGAGGCCGGCGACCAGCAGCGATTTCCCGACATCGGAGCCGGTGCCTTGCAACATCAAGGCGCGCGCCGTCATCGCCTGCTCCTGTCAGAACTCGATGCCGGCCTGCGCCTTTACACCTGCCGCAAAGTGATGCTTGGCCGCCCCCATTTCGGTCACGAGATCGGCGGCATCGAGCAGGGCCGGCTTGGCGTTGCGCCCGGTGACGACGACATGCAACCCCACCGGCCGCGCCCGCAGCGATGCCACGACCGCATCGATGTCGAGATAGTCGTAGCGCAGCGCCACGCTCAATTCGTCGAGGATCAATAGGCCGAGTTCCGGCTCGGCCATCAGGACAAGCGCCTTGTCCCACGCCCGCGCGGCCGCGGCCCGGTCGCGCGCCAGGTCCTGGGTTTCCCAGGTGAAGCCCTCACCCATCGTATGCCAGACCACGCGATCGCCAAATACGGCGAACGCATCGCGCTCACCGGTTTGCCAGCCGCCTTTGATGAACTGCACGACGCTGACGCGCCGCCCATGACCCAGCATGCGCAGGGCAAGACCGAATGCGGCGGTGGACTTGCCTTTGCCGGGTCCGGTGTTGACCATCAGCAGGCCTTTTTCGACGGTCTTTGCCGCAACTTCGGCGTCTTGTACCGCCTTGCGCTTGATCATCCGAGCGCGGTGGCGCGCCTCGTCTTCCGTCGTTGCCGGGTTTTCCATCACTTCACCTGCAGCGGTATGCCTGCGACGAGCAAAACCACCCTGTCGGCGCGGGCGGCAAGACGCTGGTTCAACCGCCCGGCTTCGTCGCGAAAACGGCGGGCGAGCGCATTCTCCGGCACGATTCCCGATCCGACCTCATTCGCCACCAGCACCGTCGGGCCGCCTCTGCGCGCCAGCGCCTGTTCCAGACGATCGGCTTCCGGTGCCATCGCGATACCGGCGAGCATCAGATTGCTGAGCCACAGCGTCAGGCAATCGACCAGCACCGCCGCGCCGGGCGGTGCCGCGGTGAGCGCCTCGGCGAGAGCGCGCGGCGCTTCGATGGTGCGCCATTGCGGGGGGCGTCGCGTGCGATGCTCGGCAATACGCGCGCGCATCTCATCGTCGAGCGGTTCCGCGGTCGCCACATACTGCCAGGGCGGCGGCGCCGCTTCGATCAAGCGCTCGGCGTAACGGCTCTTGCCCGACCGGGCACCGCCGAGAACGAGCGTCACGAAAGCGGCCACAGTCACAAAGGCTCCCCCAAGGGCGACAGCACACTATAGGCGTCCCGGCAGCCGGATTGACAAGCACCGAGGCGGGTCTATTCTCGGCGGCGCTCGACGGTCCTCCTCGCGAGAGGAGGCTAAGAGGGAACGCGGAACGCGCATACAGCGCTTGCCGCGGCTGCCCCCGCAACTGTGAGCGGCGAGCCCGTGCCAGAAGCCACTGGATGATCGATTGATCGTCCGGGAAGGCGGCAGCGGGCAGCGACCCGCAAGCCAGGAGACCTGCCGTCGATGTGGTCGCATGCCGGGCGGGGTGCCGCGGCAGGTGGATCTCGTCTCGCCGCGCGCGATGCGCCAGGCTCGCTTGCACCCGAAATTGCCGCCGATTTGCATCGGCCTGGGGAGCAGACGAGTGACATCGCAAGACGACAGTGAGACGCCTTTGCCTACGTTAATTCTAGTCTGCGTGACCTGCCGTCGCCCCGGGGACGATGCCGACCTGCCGTGCGCCGGGAAAGCGCTGGCGCACGCGACGCTGGCGGCGGCCGAGGACACCGGCATCAGCGTACGCGGCGCCCGCTGCCTCGCCAATTGCAAGCGCGGCCTCAGCGCAGCGATCCTGCGCGCCGGCGCCTGGTCCTATGTGTTCGGCGATCTCGACGCCGCCTCCGATGGCCCGGCGCTGGTCGCCGGCGCCCACCTGCTCGCTGCCAGCGCCGATGGGCTGATGCCGTGGCGCGAACGCCCTGAGGCCTTGAAACGCGGCCTCATCGCGCGCCTCCCGCCCTTGCAATATCACGAAGGCCTCGCATGACCGCTTCCCTTGCCCGCATACCCTGCACGATCGTCACCGGCTTTCTCGGCGCCGGAAAGACGACGCTGATCCGCCATGTGCTGGCAAACGCCGATGGCCGCCGCCTCGCCGTCATCGTCAACGAGTTCGGCGATGTCGGGATCGACCGCGAGATCCTGACCGGCTGCGGCGACCAGGCGTGCTCGGAAGAAAACATCGTCGAACTTGCCAACGGGTGTTTGTGCTGCACCGTCGCCGACGAGTTCGTGCCGGCGCTCGACGCGCTGCTGTCGCGCGACCCGCCGGTCGAACATATCGTCATCGAAACCTCCGGGCTGGCATTGCCGAAACCGCTGGTACAGGCGTTTCACTGGCCGGCCATCCGCAGCCGGGTGACGGTCGACGGTGTTATCGCGGTGGTGGACGGCGCGGCGCTGGCGGCCGGCCGAGTTGCCGAAGACCTGGCAGCGCTGTCGCGACAACGCGCCGATGACATCTCGCTCGACCATGACGACCCGATCGAGGAAGTGTTTGAAGACCAGATCGCCTGCGCCGACATGGTCATCCTCAACAAGGCCGACCTCCTCGACGCCGATGGGCTGGCGCGCGCCACGCGCGCGCTGGCCGGCGCGTTGCCGACAGCGGTCAAGATCGTCAACGCCGCCGAGGGTCGCGTCGATACCAATGCGCTGCTCGGCCTCGGGGTCAGCGCTGAAGACTTCATCGCCGAGCGCCGGACACACCACGATCTCGAACTCGACCACAACCATGACGATTTCGAAAGTTTCGTCACGGAGTTGCCGGAAGTGTCCGACCCTCAGGCGCTTACCGCGCGCATGGCGGCGGCGGCGGAAGCCGCGGGTGTGCTGCGGATGAAGGGCCATGTCGTGGTCGCCGGCAAACCGATGCGGCTGCTCGTGCAGGCAGTCGGAGCGCGGGTGACGCACCAGTATGACCGGCCGTGGCTGCCGGCGGAGACCCGCCGCGGCAGGCTTGTGGTCATCGGGCTGAAGGGCATCGACCGTCGCGCTGTCGAAGCGGCCTTGCTGAGCTGACGCAACGTTAGCCGACCCCGACCGATGCATATGCTGGCAACCACCACCGCCACCCTCGACGATCTGGTCGAGCCGGTGGATCTGCGGCAAGCGCCGGCGCCGATCGCGGTGCTGTCGTTTTCCGACAGCGATCTTACCGGGCTGGCAGCGGCGTGGCGCGCCGACGCGGACGCCTTGCCGGCGTTGCGCCTCGCACCCCTGCGCGACCTGCGGCATCCGCTCTCGATCGATCTGTGGATCGACCAGACCGGGGCACATGCGAAGATCGTCGTCGTGCGCCTGCTCGGCGGCCGCGATTGGTGGCCGTATGGCGTGCAGCGGCTCAGCGATATGAGCCGCGAGCACGGCATCGCGCTCGCCCTGCTGCCGGGCGAGGACCGCGACGATCCGAGCCTTGCCGCCGCCTCGACCCTGCCGCCGGCGGAACTGGACCTGCTGCTGCGTTATTTTCGCGAGGGCGGCGTCGCCAATATGCGTGGGTTGCTGCGGCGGCTCGCCGGCCATGCCGACTGTCGATTACCGGGGCCGCCACCCAATCGCATGCCGCGCTGTTGCGGTTACCTGCCCGGCCGCGGGCCAGTCGAATTGGAACATCTGGTCGAACCGGAGCATCTGACGGAGTCGCTGGCGCCGGACAATCCGGTGGTGCCGATCGTGTTCTATCGCTCGATGCTGCTCGCGGGCGATACGACGCCGGTCGACGCGTTGTGTGCCGCGCTCAGGGAGCGCGGGTTGACGCCGGCGCCGCTCGCTGTTCCCAGCCTGAAAGATGCTGAAGCCGCAACCTTTTTGCGCGACGCATGGGAGCGGCTGAAACCTGCAGCAATCGTGACGACGACCGCCTTCGCGGCGAGCGCCGAGCCGGGAGAGCCGACCCCGCTCGACACGGGGGATGCACCGGTACTCCAGGCAATCATTGCTACGACGCGGCGCCCGGCCTGGCAGGCCAGCGTGCGCGGCCTTGGCGCCGCCGATCTCGCGATGCATATCGTTCTTCCGGAACTCGACGGCCGCGTACTGGCCGGTGCGGTCTCGTTCAAGGATGAAACGGGACCGACAGAGAGCTGCCTCGGCTTCGCGTCACTCGCCGGACGCCCCGAACCCGATTGCCTGGAACGCACGGCAGACCGGATCGCCGCCCTTGTCGAGTTGCAACGCACGCCGCGCGCCGCGCGCCGCATTGCCGTATTGCTGCCGGATTATCCCGGCGCATCCGGCCGCGCCGGCTATGCCGTCGGCCTCGACGTACCGGCGAGCGTGCTGGCGCTGCTGGCCGATCTGGCCGCCGCCGGGTACGGCGTGACCGGCATACCGCAAAACACCCGCGCGCTGCTCGACGCACTGACGCCGTCGGCTTCCGGCTCTCTGTCGCTGGCGCGCTACGCCGCACTGTTAAAGGCACAGCCGGAAACGGTGCAGGCAGGCATCGCCGCTGCCTGGGGAACACCGCACCAGGACCCCGATATACGGGAGAGCGCGTTCCGGTTCCGGGCGAAGGCTTTTGGCAACGTGCTGGTCGCCTTCGCACCGGATCGCGGCCGCGGCACGGACCGGCGGGCCGATTATCACGATCCGACCTTGCCGCCGCGTCATGCACTGCTCGCTTTCGGGCTATGGCTGCGGCAGGCGGCCTTTGAGGGCGCGGGGATCGATGCGCTGGTGCATATGGGGGCGCATGGAACGCTGGAATGGCTGCCCGGCAAGGCGGTGGCGCTGACACCCGGCTGCTTCCCGGAAGCCGTGGTTGGCCCGGTGCCGGTGATCTATCCCTTTATCGTCAGCAATCCGGGGGAAGCGGCGCAAGCGAAGCGCCGCATCGGCGCGGTGACGCTGGGGCATGTACCACCGCCGCTGGTGGACGCCGGCCTCGCCGGCGACGCCCGCGAACTCGAACGGCTGGTCGATGAGTACGCGATGGCCGATGGCCTTGACCGGCGGCGGCGCGAGCGTCTCGCGACGCTGATCCTCGACACGGCATCCCGCAGCGGTCTGGCGTGCGAGGCCGGAGCCGACGATGAATCCGATACCGGCCAGGCGTTGCGCCGTATCGATTCCTGGCTGTGCGATCTGAAAGACCTCGCGATCAAGGACGGCCAGCACATCTACGGCCGCCCGCCGCTCGCCGGAGAAGTCGATCCGGCATGGCCGGTTGCGGCCGCTTCCGAGCGGGCCGCCATCATCACCGCCCTGGACGGCAAGCGCGTCGCACCGGGCCCGGCGGGATCGCCGGCACGCGGCCGGCGCGACGTGCTGCCCACCGGCCGCAACCTGTTCTCAACCGATCCCCGCACCCTGCCGACGCAGACCGCGTTCGATCTTGGCCGGCGCGCTGCGGCCGAGATCGTCCGCAATCACCTGCAACAGCATGGCGAGATGCCGCGTTCGCTGGTGCTCGATTTGTGGGGCAGCGCCTCGCTGCGCACCGGCGGCGAAGAAATCGCGCAGGGGCTGGCGCTGCTCGGCTGCCGCCCGCTATGGGATGAAGCGACGGGGCGGGTTACCGGCATTGAGGTGCTGCCGCCGGCGGTGCTGGAAACGCCCAGGGTCGACGTCACCTGGCGAATCTCGGGTCTGTTCCGCGACCTGTTTCCGGCGCAGATCGCATTGCTCGACGCCGCGGTGCAAGCCGTGGCGGCGCGCGCCGAGAGCGACGAGGACAACCCGCTCGCTGCTGCTGTCCGTGCCGGGGTGCCGCTGGCGCGGCTGTTCGGTTCGGCGCCGGGAGCCTACGGCGCCGGAGTGGAAGGCCTGCTCGGTACTGACGCGCATCGCAATGCGCTCGGCGAGGCGTATCTCGACGGCGCCTCGCATGCCTATGGCGGCAGCGCCGGCGAGCCGACACTGGCGCCGGGTGCTTTTGCCGCGCGGGTCGCGGCGGCTGACTTGCTGGTGCATGCCGGCGACGATCCCGGCCGCGATTTGCTGGAAGGCGCCGCGGATGTCGCCCATATCGGCGGCTTTGCCAGCGCTGCGGCGCTATTGGGGCGGGCACCCGATCTGGTGATGCTTGATACGACCCGGCCGGAGCGGCCACGGGTTCGCAGTCTAGCCGCGGCGCTGGCCCGCATCGTGCGCTCCCGCGCGGTGCATCCGCGGTTTATCGCCGGGCAGATGCGACACGGTCCGCGCGGCGCCGCGGAACTGGCCGAAACGGTAGATCGGCTGGTTGCCTTCGCCGAGACGACGCAGGCCGTGTCTGGGACGCTGCTCGACCTCGTGCACAACGCCTATATCGGCGCCCCGCCGGTGCGCGCCTTTCTGTTGCGCGAAAGCCCGGCCGCCGCCGGCGCCATCGCCGCCCGTCTCGCCGCGGCCCGCGCGAAGGGGCTGTGGCACCCGCGCCGTAATGAGGTCGATGCCGAACTGGCGATGCTGGCGGCGGAGGCTGCAACGTGAGCGGCCTGCGCCGCGGCGCATGCCCAGGGCTGACAATGCCGATGCAAACCGGCGACGGCTTGATCGCGCGCCTGCGGCCGCTCGGCGCCATCGGCATCGACGCATGGACGGCGCTTTGCGCTGCCACCGTGCGGCACGGCAACGGCATCGTCGAAGTCACTGCGCGCGGCGGCCTGCAGTTTCGCGGTCTGTCACCTGATTCGGCCGGGCCTTTCGCGAATACCGTCGCCACCCTCGCGATACCGGCCGCGGATCGGCCTGCGATCACGACAAGCGGATTGGCCGGCTATTCCCCGGCTTCGCTGCTCGACGCGACGGCATTGGCGACCACACTGGCCGCAAGTTGCGCCGATCTTCCTCTCCATGCGAAATTCTCGATCACGATCGATGACGGCAGCACGCCGCATCTGGACGCGCTAGCTGCCGATTTAAGATTGCGCGCAGTCGCATCGCCGGAAGGCGTGCGCCTGTATATCGCCGCGGGCGGTCCGGCTGCCACTCCACTTGGCGCCATTGCCCCTGAGCACACCGTGGAGGCGATTACGCAGCTACTGACCGTCATCGCCGGCCGCCGGATGCGAGACGTGCTTTCGATCGGTGGCCTAGCGCCACTGCAAGCCGCTGCGGCGCGGTGGTCGGCGGACGCACAGCCGCTGGCGCCGCGCTCAGAGACAGAACCCTTGAGCCTTCACTGCTTGGACGATCGGCGGGCGGCACTGGGTGTCGCACTGGCCTTTGGTCATTCCCACGCCGATTCCCTCGTCCGCCTCGGCCGCGCGGCGCAAGATGCCGGTGCGGTCGCGGTCCGGCCGCTACCAGGCCGCGCCTTACTGCTGATCGGGGTTCTGCGGCATCGCGCAGCCAAGCTGACCGTGGCGGCAGAAACGCTCGGGTTCATTACCCAAGCCGGCGACCCTCGACGATGGACGGTCGCCTGCTCCGGCGCACCGGCCTGCAACCGGGGCGAAGCGCCCGCACGCGCGCTGGCGCCGCAAACGGCGGCCGCGCTCGCCGCCGTGCTCAGCAAGGATTGCGTGGTGCATCTGTCCGGCTGCGCCAAGGGGTGTGCCCATCCCGCGCCCGCCTGGCTGACGCTCACCGGAGCAGCCGGCGATTATCGTTTGATACCGGGCGGGCGCGCTGCCGACCTGGGTTGCGGCGTGATCCCGGCAACCGCCCTGCCCCGCGCGCTCGAGCAGATCGCCACCGCCGCCCAACATGCGAGACAGCCGGGCGAATTCGGCGCGGACGTGCTATCTCGTCTCGGCGCGCGCCAGATCGCGGCGGCGGCACTCGGCCATGCGGAAAATGCCTGACTCCTACATCCCTATTCTCGAAGCAGCCGCCATCTATGCGCGCTCCTTTGCCATCATCCGCGCCGAGGCCGACCTGTCGCGCTTCTCCGAAGACGAGGCCGAGATCGCGGTGCGCATGATCCACGCCTGCGGCCATGTGCCCGTGGCGGCCGATATCGCATTCGGTGACGGGGTTGTCACGGTGGCACGCGACGCGCTTGCCGCTGGGGCACCGATCCTGTGCGACGCGCAAATGGTGGCGCACGGGGTGACGCGCGCGCGCCTGCCCGCCGACAACGCCGTCATCTGCACATTGGGCGAACCGGCAATCCCGGCTCTCGCGACGCGGCTGGGAACGACGCGTTCGGCCGCCGCGCTGGAATTGTGGCGAGACCGGCTCGCCGGCGCGGTGGTCGCGATCGGCAACGCCCCGACCGCGCTGTTTCATCTGCTCGCGATGTTGAAAACCGGCGCGCCGCGCCCGGCGGCGATTCTCGGCATGCCGGTCGGGTTTGTCGGCGCGGCCGAAGCCAAGGCAGCGCTCGCAGCAGGTGGTCACGGCGTCCCGTGGCTCACCGTGCGCGGGCGGATGGGCGGCAGCGCGATGACCGCCGCAGCGGTGAACGCATTGGCGAGTTCACGCGTGTGAGCACATCGGGGCGCTTGATCGGCGTCGGCGTCGGCCCCGGCGACCCCGAATTGCTGACCCTGAAGGCGGTGCGCATTCTGCAAACCTCCGATGTGGTCGCGTATTTTGCGAAAGCCGGGAATGCCGGATACGCGCTCGCAGCGGCACGGCCGCATCTGCGGGCCTGCGTCGTCGACCTGCCGCTGCTTTACCCGGTGACCACCGAAATTTCCCGCCGCGACCCACGATACACGTCACTGATTCAAGACTTCTTTGACACTGCCGCGGCGCATGTCGCCCGGCGGCTCGATGAGGGGAAGACCGTTGCCGTGCTGTCGGCCGGCGATCCGCTGTTTTACGGCTCCTACATGCATCTGCATGTCCGTCTGGCGGGGCGGTATCCAACCGAGGTAATTCCCGGCGTCAGCGGCATGTCGGGGTGCTGGTCGGCGGCGGGACGGCCGATCGCGCAAGGCGACGACGTGCTGACCGTACTCCCGGCCACGCTGCCGGAAGACGATCTTCTTCGCCGTACCGAGCAGGTCGAGGCAGCAGTATTTATGAAACTCGGCCGTCATCTCGGCAAGGTCAGGCGGGTACTGGCACGTCTCGGGCGGCTGGACGACGCCCTGTATATCGAGCGCGGCACGATGGCCGACGGCAAGATCATGCGGCTATCGGTCAAAAGCGACGATGCCGCGCCTTATTTTGCAATGGTCCTGCTGCCGGGTTGGCAGCGGTGACGGGCTGGCAGCGATGACGGGCTGGCAGCGATGACGGGACGGCTCGCGGTGGTCGGGATCGGACCGGGTGACGACGCCTTGCTGCCGCCGGCGGCGGCGGACGCACTCGCCGCAGCCGAGGCGATTTACGGCTATGCCGGTTATCTCCGTCGCGTCCGGCCTCGGCCGGGGCAAAAACTTGTGGCATCGGACAACCGCGAGGAAAGCGCGCGCGCTTCGGCAGCGCTCGATGCGGCGACGGCCGGGGCGCGGGTCGCGCTGGTCTCGGGCGGCGACCCTGGCGTCTTTGCCATGGCTGCGGCGGTCTGTGAGCAGATTGAGCACGGCCCGGCAGCTTGGCGCACACTGGACATCACCGTGGTGCCTGGCATCACCGCGATGCTGGCGGTCGCCGCCGCGGTCGGCGCGCCACTGGGTCACGATTTCTGCGTAATGTCGCTGTCGGACAACCTCAAGCCGTGGCCGTTGATCGAGCGACGGCTTGACGCCGCCGCCACCGCCGGCTTTGCCCTGGCCCTCTACAACCCCGTGTCGCACACCCGGCCGTGGCAGCTTGGCGTCGCTTTCGAGCGGTTGCGCACATGGCTGCCCGACGCGACGCCGGTCGTCTTCGGCCGCGCCATTGCACGGCCTGACCAGCAAGTAAGGGTGACGACACTCGGCAACGCAAACTCATACCCGGCCGATATGGCGACCTGCATTATCGTCGGCTCGCCGGAAACCCGAATCGTGACCCGGCAACACCTGCCGCCGCTGGTCTACACGCCGCGCAGCGCCAGCAAATGATCGAGCCACGCCACCGCCGCCGCGACATTTGTTACTGCTGGGACGTTGGGCAGCGACGGCCGGCGCAGCAGAATCACCTCAATGCCGGCGGCACGCGCCGCCGCGAGCTTGCCGTAAGTCGCCGCACCGCCGCTGTTCTTGGCGACGATCGCATCGATCGCATGCGCCGCCAGCAAAGCCCGCTCGCGCGCCTCGTCGAACGGCCCACGCTCCAGCACATAGTCGGCCCGCGGGACCTGCAACGGAGGCTCGACCGGATCGACGCTGCGCACCAGATAGGCATGTTGCGGCGCCGCCTCAAAAGCGCGGATTTCCTGCCGACCGAGCGCCAGAAATACGCGTCGCGGATGCGGCCCCACGGCGCTGACCGCTTCATCGACGCCATCGACTTCGCGCCACCGGTCGCCGGCAACGGGCTGCCACGGCGGACGCCGCAATGCGATGAAAGGCACGCGCGCGACGGCAGCAGCCGCAGCAGCGTTGTGCGACATCATCGCGGCATATGGGTGGGTCGCGTCGATCAGCGCCGCAATGCCGGTGTCGCGAAGATAGGCCGCAAGCCCCTCGGCCCCGCCAAAGCCCCCGACCCGGGTCGGGACGGGCTGCGGCAACGGACGCGCGGTGCGGCCGGCCAGCGACAACACCGGCTGCAGATCGGTGCGGCCAGCGAGGCGCGCTGCAAGTTGCCGCGCCTCGCTGGTGCCGCCGAGAATGAGGACAGGTGTCATGGCCGCCGCTGAGCTGCCGCTATCCGACACTGCGCCGATCCGCCCGTGGCTGTCCATCATCGGCATCGGTGAGGACGGCATCGCGGGGCTTACCGAGACCGCCCGCCGCATGATCAGCGAGGCAGGCACGGTCTATGGCGGGCGCCGGCATCTGGCTCTGGCCGCGCCGCTTGTGCAAGGCACCGCGCTGCAGTGGCCAAGTCCGCTGGCCGCGGGTGTCGCAACCATCGTCGCGGCACGCGGCACGCCAGTATGCGTGCTCGCCAGCGGCGATCCGTTTCTGCATGGGATCGGCGGCGTCCTGTCGCGCCATGTGCCGGCCGCCGAGATGATCGTGATGCCAGCGCCCTCGGCCTTCAGCCTGGCGGCTGCCCGGCTCGGCTGGGCGCTACAGGATACGGCGCTGGTGTCGTTACATGGGCGTCCGCTCGATCTGCTGCGGTCGCATCTGCAACGCGGCGCCCACATCCTGGCGCTGACCTCGAATGAGCACGGCCCCGCGGATATTGCGGCGCTGCTAACGGCGACCGGGTTTGGCGCTTCGCGTCTTGCGGTGCTCGAAACGCTCGGTGGGCAGCGCGAACGGGTACGCCGGACCAGCGCCGGAGCGTTCGCGCTCGCCGACATAGATGCCCTCAACGTCGTCGCGATCGAAATTGTGGCGAGCGCCGGGGCGAGAGTTCTACCGCGTGCGCCGGGCCTGGCGGATGCGCTGTTCGCGCATGACGGCCAGATCACCAAGCGCGACATACGCGCTCTGACTTTGTCGGCGCTGGCGCCGCAGCGTGGCGAATTGTTGTGGGATGTCGGAGCGGGAGCCGGCTCGGTCGGAATCGAGTGGATGCTGGCTGACTCGTCGCTGCACACGATCGCCGTCGAATCCCGGCTGGATCGGGTTGCCCGCATCCGCGCCAATGCGGCTGCATTCGGGGTGCCGGGCCTTGTTGTCAAGGTCGGCGAAGCGCCGGCGGCGTTAACGGGGTTGCCCGCGCCGGATGCGGTTTTCGTCGGCGGCGGTGCCAGCGATGCCGGCATGCTCGACGCGGTGAGCGCCGCGCTGCGGCCTGGCGGTAGGCTGGTCGTCAACGCCGTTACTTTGCGGACCGAGGCCCTGCTGCTCGACCGGTATGCCGCGTTCGGCGGCGACCTCGTGCGGATCGCACTAAGCCGCGCAGCGCCGCTCGCGGGCGTCACGGCTTGGCAGCCGGCACGGCCGGTAACCCAATGGTGCTGGGTGAAACCGTGACCGGGATCAAAAGCGAGATCATTGCCGGTATCGGCTGCCGCCGCGGCGCCACGACCGCCGATATTGCGGCGGCCGTGGAGGCGGCCTTCATCCATAGCGGCCAAGACCGCCACGCGCTTGCCGCATTCGCAACCGGTGCAAGCAAGGCGGACGAACCTGCGATCGCCGCGATCGCTGCGGCTTATGGTGTGGCCCTGCACATCGTGCCGCATGAGCAGTTGGACGCCGCCGCCAGCCGCGCGATCACCTGCTCGCCTCGGGTTCTGGTGCAACTGGGCTTGCCGTCGCTCGCCGAGACCGCCGCGTTGGCTGTGGCGGGGCCGACGGCGCGCCTGCTCGGCCCGCGCGCGGCCGTGGGTGGGGCGACCTGCGCGCTTGCGCAGGCGCGTACGCCGTGACGGTGCACTTCATCGGCGCCGGGCCGGGCGCGGCCGACCTCATCACGCTACGCGGCCGCGACCTGCTGGCACGCTGTCCGGTGTGCCTTTATGCCGGCTCGACGGTGGCGCCGGAACTGCTGGAACATTGCGGTGCCGGTGCACGGTTGGTCGATACCGCACCGTTGTCGCTTGACGAGATCGAGGCGGAATACGTCGCCGCCGAGGCCGCCGGCCAGGATGTCGCGCGGCTGCATTCGGGCGATCTTTCGATCTACAGTGCCGTCGCCGAGCAGATGCGGCGGCTGGAGCGGCGCGGCATCCCCTACACGCTGACTCCCGGCGTGCCGGCCTTTGCCGCGGCGGCGGCGGCGCTCGGATGCGAGTTGACGGTTCCCGAGATCGCGCAAAGCGTGGTGCTGACCCGCCTCTCCGGGCGCGCCTCGCACATGCCGCCAGCCGAGCGCCTCGCCCTCTTTGCGGAAAGCCGGGCGACGCTGGCCATTCATCTCGCCGTGCACCGGCTAGACGCCATCGTCGCCGCGTTGCTGCCGCATTACGGCGCCGACTGCCCAGCGGCGGTCGTCGTTCGCGCAAGCTGGGCCGACGAACGGCTGGTGCGCGGGACATTGGCGGACATCATGGCGCAGGTCGCCGCCCAGCCGGTCGAGCGGATGGCATTGGTGCTGGTCGGCCGCGCCCTCGCGCCAGAGGGTTTTCGCGACAGCGCGCTCTATGACCCCAGCTATCGCCGGCGCTTTCGCGAGGCGCGGTCGTGACGCGCGCGCTGATCATTGCGGCGCCGCGCTCCGGTTCGGGGAAAACTACCGTGACCTTGGGCCTGCTGACGGCGTTGGCGCGGCGCGGCTGGAGAATGGCGGCAGCGAAGGCCGGCCCCGATTATATCGACCCCGCCTTTCACGCCGCCGCTACCGGTCGCTCCGGCGTCAATCTCGATAGCTGGGCGATGCCGCCGGCGCTGATCGCCGACCTGCTGACGCGCGCTTCGGCAGGCGCCGACCTTTTATTGATCGAAGGCGCGATGGGGCTATTCGACGGCGTCCTAGGAACACCCGGCCGCTCCGGAGCCGCTGCTGACCTCGCGGCTCGATTTCGCCTGCCGGTATTGCTCGTGCTCGACGTGTCCGGCCAGTCGCAATCGGCTGCCGCGATCGCGCGTGGCTTCGCGACGCACGATCCGGCCGTGCGAGTGGCCGGAGTGCTGCTGAACCGTGTCGGCAGCGAGCGGCACACCCGGCTTGTCACCGAGGCGATGGCGCCGCTCGGCCTGCCGGTGGTCGGCAGCCTGCCGCGTGATGCTTCTCTGACGTTGCCCGAGCGTCATCTTGGGCTGGTACAAGCGAGTGAGCAGAGCGATCTGCCGGACCGGATGACGCAAGTAGCCGACGCGCTGGAGCGGCACACCGATCTCGGCGCGATTGCCTCGCTCGCCGAAATTCCCTTGGCCACCGCCAACGAACCGGCCGCCCTGCTGATGCCCCCAGGCCAGCGCATCGCGCTCGCGCAGGACGCGGCCTTCACCTTTATGTACGGCCACGTTCTCGATGGCTGGCGGCGCGCCGGAGCGGAGATTGTGCCGTTCTCGCCATTGCGTAACGAGCCGCCGCCGGAGAGTTGCGATTGCTGTTGGTTGCCCGGCGGCTATCCCGAATTGCATGCAAACCGGATCGCTGGTGCTGCCCGCTTTCGCGACGGCCTGGTACGCTTTGCCGCGAGCCGGCCGGTGCATGGCGAGTGCGGCGGCTACATGGTGCTCGGCCGCAGCCTGGAAACCGCCGACGGTGTCACGCATCCGATGACCGGGCTGCTCGGCCATGCCACGAGTTTCGCGCGGCGCCGGCTGCATCTCGGCTACCGCGAAGCGCGGCTGCTCGCAAGCTGCCCAGCCGGAACGGCCGGCACCGTGCTGCGTGGTCACGAGTTTCATTACGCCAGCCTGCTCGATGCCGGCCTGTTTGATGCCAGCCTGGTTGATGCCAGCCTGGTTGATGCCAGCCTGCTCGATACCTGCCTGGTTGATGGCGACGACCTGCCGCTGGCGGACATGGCGGATGCTAACGGAGCGACGCTGGGTTATGGCGGCACCCGTCGCGGCTTTGCCTCCGGCACCTTTTTTCACGTGATTGCTCCAGCACCATCGCAACCATGAAGACGCCGCAATCCCTGGCTGCCCTGCGCGAGGCCTGCCGCAACTTGCCACCCGGCGACGAGGCCGCGGCAGCGGCGGCCGCAGCGCGACAGGACAGCCTGACCAAGCCTGCCGGCAGCCTTGGCCGGCTGGAAAGCCTGGTTGCGTGGCTGGCGCGCTGGCAAGGCCACGCCATGCCGCGACTCGACCGGGTCGAGATCGTCGTATTCGCCGGCAATCACGGCGTGACGGCGCAAGGCGTTTCCGCCTTTCCGGCAACAGTGACGGCCCAGATGGTCACCAATTTCCGGCACGGCGGCGCGGCGATCAACCAGTTGGCGGCCGTGGCCGGCAGCCGCCTGACGGTCGTACCTCTCGATCTCGATCGCCCGACCGGCGACATCACCGCTGCTGCCGCGATGGATGAAGCCGAATTCATGGCGGCAGTGGCGGAAGGCTTTGCGGCGGTCACGGATTGCGACCTGCTGTGCCTCGGCGAGATGGGAATCGGCAACACGACCCCCGCAGCGGCAATCGCGGCCGCGCTGTTCGGCGGCGGCGGCCACTGGGCTGGCCGTGGCACCGGCGTCGACGATGCCGGGCTGGCGCGCAAGCGAGCCGCAATCGACCGCGCTCTTGTCTTCCACGCTGCGGCACTTCACGACCCGCTGGCGGTTGCCTGCCGGCTAGGGGGACGCGAACTCGCCGCGCTGCTCGGCGCCACGCTCGCCGCGCGGCACCGCGGTATCCCGGTCCTGCTCGACGGCTTTGTCTGCACGGCGGCGGTGGCACCGTTGGCAGCCCTCGCGGCAGACGCGCTCGCCCATACCGTCGCCGCCCACTGCTCGGCCGAAAGCGGGCATCGCGCGCTGCTTGATGAATTACGCCTGCGCCCCCTGCTCGACCTCGATATGCGGCTGGGCGAGGCGTCGGGTGCGGCGACTGCCGTATTGCTGCTGCGCGCCGCGCTGGCCTGCCACAGCGGCATGGCGACCTTTGCCGAAGCCGCCGTCGATGATCGCGCGTGACACCTTGCACGCAGCGGTTGGCGATCTGAGGGATGCGACGGCGCTGCTGACCCGCCTGCCGGTTTACCGGCTGATGCCGTACATCGCTGCAACCGACCGCCGCCGCTTTGCCTGGGCCTTTCCGGTCGTCGGCGCCGGGGTCGGTGCGATGGCGGCATTTGGTCACTGGCTGTTTATCGTGGCGGGGATGCCGCCGGTACTAGCGGCTTTATGGACAATCGTGGTGCTGCTGCTCGCCACCGGCGCCTTGCACGAGGACGGCCTTGCCGATGTCGCCGACGCACTCGGGGCGCGGGGCGATACCGCACACCGCCTCGCAATCATGCGCGACAGCCGCATCGGCGCGTTTGGCGGCCTCTCGCTGATCCTGTCGCTGAGCATCCGCGCCGGCGCCATCGCACAACTCCCGGCGACGCATATTGGCGCCGCCTTGGTGATTGCCGGCGCCGCCAGCCGCGGACTGATGCTGGGAATTATGTGGTGGCTGCCGGCCGCGCGTGCAGAGGGTCTCGGGGCAAGCGTCGCCGTGCCGTATACCAGCGCGGCAATCGCCGGGATCGTCATCGCCGCGCTGCCTGCCGCCGCGACACTGCCGTTGCACGACGCCGCGTGCCTGATTGTGATCCTGGGCGTCGCCGGCGCGGTGATCGCACGCCATGCCCGCCGGTCGTTCGGCGGCCAGACCGGCGACATACTCGGTGCCGCGCAACAGGTCGGCGAGTGCCTCACAATGACGTTTCTCGCCACCGCGCTGCACTGACTGTGGACCCCGCCGTCAGCGATCGTTGCCGTCGGTTCTGCGTATCAGATAAGTATCCATGATCCAGCCGTTTCGGCCGCGGGCCTCGGCACGCACTTGTGCAATCGTACCGGCCACCTCGTCCAGTTTGCCGGCAATCAGAATCTCGTCGGGGCTCCCGACATAGGCGCCCCAGAAGATTTCGACATCGTGGCCAGCGAAGCGCTGATAGGCATTCTCCGCGTCCAGCATCACGACGAGACTGTCTCCGGCGTCCAACGAGGCGGTTACGGCCTTGCGCCCGGTGGTGATCCCGATCGATCCGCCGATCCGGTTCAATGTTACCTTATGTTTCGCGGCCAAAGCCTGCACCGCTGTAATCCCCGGTATCACCTCAAACCCGAAATCGTGCGCGCCCTTCTTCTCGATCGCATCGAGAATGCGGATCGTACTGTCGTAAAGCGTCGGGTCGCCCCATACGAGAAACGCACCGCACTCGCCGTCACGCATACCGTCCGCAATCAGGCGTTCGAACAGCACTTGCTTGTCCTGATTCAGCGCCGCGATCGTCGACCGGTAATCCGCTGTGCCGCGTTCCCATTCCGGGCTGGTTGCATCGACAAATCGATAGACACGGTTTTTGATGTAGCGTTCGCAGATGTCCCGGCGAAATGCGATCAGCTTTTGCTTCGCCGGTCCCTTGTCGAGAATAAAGAACACATCGGCTTTGTTGAGCGCGTTAATGGCTTGAACCGTCAGGTATTCCGGATCACCGGCCCCGATTCCGATGATCAGGATCTTTTTCATTCGACTATTCCTTTCTGCCGATTTGAAGCGCGTTGTCGCCAGTATATTTCCTTAGGTCCGTTCGTTCCCACTGTCCTTGGGCGCGCACCGCTCAACGCGGCCGGCAGTACCGGCGGCTTCCTCGGTCCCTGTGCAGTGAGACGTCGGCCCCGGCGTCGCTTGGCCTCAAAGACGGCGCTGTCGGCAAATCGTCCTAAGGCTGCTTCGCGGCGGCGGCGCGTACGATGTCGGAATACATCTCGGGGAAAACCCGCGCCGAAAACTGGGCGGGCGTCAGGGTTTTTTTCAGCAACTCGTCCACTTTGGCGGCTCTCGGATCGAGGACCTGCAGCGGCCGCCGCGCCAACTCCCGGTCGTTGAGCCAAAAGCCGCTCCAGCCATCGCTGGTTTCGATAATTTCTTTGGCAAAGTCGTCGCCGTATTCGAGGCCGCCTTCGATGACGACATCGATGTATGACTGCAATAACGGGTGATCGGCATCGGCTGCCGCCGATCCGTCAACAGCGGTCCCCTGCGTGCCGGGATCGCGCGGGACGTAAATCCAGAGATGCCCGGTTTCGGGTAAGCGCTGCCAGCTCACCGCTTCGATTTGCGACAGCGGCACCTCGACGCGTCGATAATTTTTTTCGCGTCCGTCGTATTCCTGCAGTTCAGCATCTTTGACGGGGTACAGCACACCATTGATCGTAATGGCGCTTTCACCCGGGTGCGGGCTGCGCAGGCCGAGCGCAGTGAAAGCATCGGCGCGGGAATTCCAGCTTCTGATATAGCCGAACGCGGCGGCGACCCTGACTGGGATGGCCGGTATCGTTGCACCGGCAGTGGAACCGCGCGACACGGCGTTGATCAGCGATCCGTAACCGATGATGAAATTTACCGGTGTGTCCGGAAGTTTTCGCCCCTGCCAGTCCCGACCTCCGGCATTCACCCCGACGCCGATACAAGCGATGCCCGCGGCGACGGCGACGCTGATCAATCGAACCGCTAAACCACGTTTCACGGCTGGTATCCCTTGTGTCGACGGGGCTGTGGCGCGGCGGCCGGCTTACGCGACGCTGTGGAGTAAGGCCTTTGCTTCCACAAGGTCGGGCATATCGAAACCCTCAGTAAACCAATCGGTCAAAGGCGCGAGCAGTGCGTGGGCTTCGGCGCGCTTTCCCGCATCGCGCCACAGCCGCGCCAGGCTGTTCGCCACCCGCAATTCCAGCGATTTCGCCTGCAACTCGCGCGCGACGGCGATGGCTTGGCGATAGGAACACTCCGCGCCGGCCAAGTCCCCGGTGATTGCGATCTGCTGCAACTCGCCGCGCAGGCGCAAGCACTCGGACCACCACCAGCGGTTTCCGGCCGGCTTGATTTTGCCGAGAGCAGCCTCGGCCTGCTCGTAATTGCCGGCAAGCAGCTCGGCCTCGGCCACCAGCGCGCGAAACAGGCCAAGCATGGTCCAGGCGGACCCACTGTAGAAATCGACGCTGGAGCGAAGTTCCACGAGGCCATCTTGCGTGCTGCCCGTCTGCGTCAGGACCCAGCCCCGAAAAATCCCGCCAATCGCCTTGTGCTGTCTGAAGTGATGCTCGCTGCCCAAACTCATCAAACGTTCGCTGTGCTTGCGGGTCGTCGCGAGGTCGCGCCGCAAATGCGAAACGGCCGCAGCGAACCACAGGGCATGCAAAAGACTGGGCACATGCGCCAGCCGTTCGGCAAGCGTGATGCCGTCGCCGGCGCTCTGCGCCGCCTGATCGGGATAACCCAGCGCCCATAACGCAACAGCGTTCTGTCCGAGGCCGCAAACACCGGGATCGTGACCGCCATACATCAGCGCGTGGTGTCGATGCTTATCCGGATCATAGAGCGCAATGCCTTCACGGAAATGATCCTGGCTGCGGACGAATTCGCCGCCCCAAATCCAGGTCGCCCAGGCCGAATGATGCGCCTGCAGTGAAAGCTCGGGGTTGGCTACCCGTTCGGCGATTTCGACCATTTCGCCGAGATGACGCAGACGTTCTTCATCCTCGGCACCATCGCCGCGGGTCGTAATCCACAATCCCCAGCTTGCGGCAAACCGGGACGCATCGAGGCCGAGCCGAGCCGCCAGATCAGCGGCCCGCTGATAGGGGCGGCGCGCTTCGGGAGCGGCATACCCGCGGGTCGACAGCAGCACCGGGCCAAGCGCCAGCTGCAAGGCGAGTTCCAGCCGCATCCGTTCCAGCGTTTCGTCCAGTCCGGCCAGCGCTGCGACGCCCCGCATCAGATGTGCGGCCGCTTCGACATTGGCTGATTGGCCGGACGCCCGACGCCCGGCTTCCAGCCAATAGCCCGCCGCGCCGTCAAAGTCGCCGGCTTCTGTCATATGATGGCCAAGAGTTTCCGGCGAACGCTCGACGATTTCGGGAAACCGCTCCTGCATCGCCGCCGCGATCCGCCGGTGCAGCGCCTGGCGCGGGCCACGCAACAACGTTGCGTACGCGGTGTCTTGGACCAGCGAGTGCTTGAACTGGTATTCGGCGGCCGGCGGCAGGCCGCGCTGAAACATCAGCCCGGCAGCGACCAGGCGATCGAGCGCGGCACGCGTTTCCGCCTCGCTGCGCTGCGTCGCCACCCGCAGCAGATCGTAAGAAAAGTCGCGGCCGATTGCGGCCCCGGCCTGGGCGATTTCGCGAGCCACGGTGCCCAGCCCGTCGAGTCGCGCCATCAGCGATGCCTGCAATGTCGGCGGCACGGTCAGGCGGCGGCCGGGAAGCGACGTTACCGTACCCACCGCACCGGTGGGAATCGCCGCCTCCAGAACGACCTTGGTCACTTCCTCGAGAAACAGAGGGACCCCATCGGTACGCTCGATGATCTCCGCGATGGTTTCGGGTGGAAGAACCGCGACTCTGGCAAGCAGCTGCTTGACGAGGGCCGTTCCGTGGCGGCGACCGAGCCGTGCCAATGCCAGTATCATGACATGCGGCTGGCCGACCCAAGGAGCCTGGAATTCCGGCCGGAATGTCGCGATCAGCAGGATCGGTAAGTGCTCGATCAGCGCAATGATGCGGTCGATCAGTTCGCGTGTACTGGGGTCAACCCAGTGTAGATCCTCGAAGACGATCAGAACCGGGTTTTGCCGGCTGAGCGCTTCGAGCTGTCGCAGCATGGCCTCGAACGTCAGTTCCTTCTTGCGTTGCGGCGGCAACCCCTCCAGTAAGCCGGACGAAGGCACCAGCGACAGCAGATCCGCGAATAGCGCAAGATCGTTTTCCTGCACCTCGGCGTCGGCGAAAAGCAGTCGGGCAAGCTTTTCGAGCCGTGTCGACGGCGCGTCGTCATGCGTAAACTGCGCGGCGCGCTCCAACTGGTCGACAATCGGGAACAGAGCGCTGTCCTGGTGATGCGGTGAGCAAAAATAGCGCAGCCGCGTCGGATTTTCGGAAGCGATTTGCTCGATCAGCGCCTCGGTCAGCCGCGACTTGCCTATGCCGGCTTCGGCGGACAACAGCACTGCGCGCCCCTCGCTCATCTTGGCCTGCTTCCAGCGCCGAAGCAGCAGGTCAAGTTCTTCGTCACGGCCGATCAGCGGCGTGTCAGGTGAACGCAGTGCGACAAACCGGCTGACGACGCCGCTTTCGGCGACGATGCGCCAGGCTCGCGGTCGGTCAACAAACCCCTTGAGATTCTGGGGCCCAAGATCCTCGATTTCAAACAGCGAGCCGAGTTGACGGCGGGTCGTGTCGGAGACGACAACGGTGTCCGGCAACGCTGCGACTTGCAGCCGCGCTGCGAGATTGGGCGTCTCGCCCACGACGGTCTGTTCCTGTGCCGCCCCGCTGCCCATCAAATCGCCGACGACGACGAGACCGGTCGCAATACCAATGCGGACTTGCAGCGGCTGCGCCGCCCTTAGGTCGCCGACAGCCTTGACCATCGCCAGAGCGGCACGGACGGCGCGTTCAGGATCGTCCTCATGGGCAAGCGGATACCCGAAATAGGCCAGCACGCCATCGCCCATCAATCTCGCCGCAAAGCCGCCGTAGCGGGTCAGCAACTCGCTGACGCAATGGTGATACGTCGCGATGATGTCGCGCAGATCCTCAGGATCGAGGGTTGTCGCCAGTTCAGTCGACCCGACGAGATCGCAGAACATGATCGTCAGCTGACGCCGCTCGACCATCGGAAGCTCAGTCGCGGGCACCGGCGCCGGCTTGTCCTTGCGTATTTCCGCCGGCGCATTCTCCGTCACTGGCCCGAGCTTGCGCAAAGCCGCCAGTGCGACCAGCAATTTACGCCGGTGACCGATCGACGTAACCCCGAGGCTACGCAAATCATCGGCCGTCAGATCGGCTAAAATGGTGCCGTCGATGTCATTGTCGTGGAAGGCAGAGGCGTATTGCTCCAGTCCCAATCCACGCAACCAGATGGTGATATCGATCGGCATTTCCGGCGCCATTATCAGCAGCGGGCGCGCCGCTGCAGCCCGTCATCCACCGTGGCGCCTGTCGCGCTCCGTCTCATTACGGCAACTCCAGCGGTCTCGGGGACCATATTACACGGGTTGAGGGATTTCCTGATGCCGCGGCGGCGTAAAGACCGATTTTGGGTCGAAGACATGCTTGATCCGGGAAAGACGCGGCAGGTTGGCGCCCCAATAAACCTCGGCGTGATTATTCAGCCCCGGGTCCGGAAAGTTCTGGTAGCTGCTGCTGCCGCCGAGGATGCCGCTGAAGGCATCCTGTGCCTGACGCTGCCATGTCAGGTAATCGGTGGCCTCGTCATTGCGCCGCCACTCGAGGATGGTGTTGATCAGCCATTGCGACGAGCGGTGTACAAAGGCCGTAGCGTCGGGCTTGACCTTGTTGATGCGCCCACCCGTCAGAAAGAACGTCAGCCGCGCGTCCGCGGCGGGACCTGGCAACGTGCGCAACAGCTCTGACGCCTTGTCGATACAGGCATCCGACAGTTCGTCGGCGAAAAGCGAGGTTTCCTGATACCGGTTAGGTGCGGTATCGATCTCGAAAAATTCCTGCGCGTCCCAATAGGGTAACTCCAGAACCGTTTTTTGCGCCGCGTCGCTGAGGGCATTGCCGAAAACTTTCTGGAATTGCGCAAGCGACCCGCGATACTGGCCGATAAGGCTGATCCGGTTTGGGCCGGTGTCGTCGCGCGACGTGGCATAGAGCGACATTTGCGCTCCCATCTGCTCCGGCGAGGCTTCGAGCCCCCGCACCAGCCGACGGAAAATGTCTCGGACACCGCCGGCGTCCGGCCACCAGTTCGCGTTAAAAGCGATCAGTTTGTCGGCCGGCGCCGTATGCAGCCACCACCGCGTCGCAAAAGCAAGATTGCCGCCGCCGCCGCCGCGAACCGCCCAAAACAGGTCTTTATATTCATTGGCCGCCGCAGCCCTGACCGTCCTGCCATTGGCGAGGACCAGTTCGACGCTCTGCACCTGGTCGCAGCCGACGCCGTACTCGCGCATCGCCAGCCCGATGCCGCCCCCCATCATATAGGCGCTGACCCCGACCGTGGCGCAGCGGCCATGAACAATCGATCGATTGTTGCGTTTCAGCGCCGCGAACAGGTCGCCGTTCAGCGCGCCACCGCCAACTTCGAGCAGCCCCGAACCGGCATGGTAATTAACCTGCCGCATGGACTCCGCATGAATGACGAGACCGGGGACCGTGCTGCAACCGGCATAACTATGCCCGCCGGAGCGCGGCACCATCCGGCAACCGGCTTCCTGCGCCCACAGGATCGTAGCGGCAACCTCCTTCGGATCGCGCGGGCGCACCACCGCGAACGGCGCATCCGGATCGACCGGGCCGCCCGGCAGGGACGGCGGATTGTAGTAGCGCAGGTTCTCCGGGCGGGTCAGCGCGACAAACCGCGCGTCGCCCGGCCGAATGACGCCTCCCGTCACCGTTTTCGCCAGCATCTCCCAGCGCCGATCGCTGATTGCCGGGTCTGCCGCGGCGGGCGCCGTGCGCGATGTCCAAGACAGCGCAAGGGCAGCGGCGGACCCGGATAGCAATGCCCTGCGGGAAAGCCGCGCCCTGGCGATCATAAGCCCCCCTCTTTTTTTCGAGTTTCCAACCGCAGAATAGCGTCGGCAACCTTAGAGGGAAATGGCGCGCAGCATCCATCGCACAATGCAAGTCCTGCGCGCCGCCGGCCGCGCCCGATCCCGCGGCCGAGGCGTCGAGTCGCCGCCATGCCACGGCGATCGCCCGACGATGCGGCAGTGACGCGCCCGCCGGGCACGCAGTATCAAAACGCGCTTTGGCGTAAGCCGGAGACAAATGCGAGCTTGTTGCGGCCTGACGGCCAGCGCCGAAGCTACACGGCGCATGTTGTGGACAGAAAACGAAAGGCGGAGGAATGAAAGCCGAAGCAGGCCACGATACATCATCGATGCTGCACACCGAGGCTGCGGTCGCAGACTTGCGCCGCCGCGCGTTGTCGAAAGTGGCATGGCGCTTTCTTTCGGTCCTGACGATCGCCTATGTCTTGAACTATCTCGACCGGACCAGCGTCGGCTTCGCTGCCTTGACGATGAACCGCGACATCGGGTTGACCGCATACGAATTCGGCTGGGGGGCGGGTCTGCTGTTCGCCGCCTACAGCGTCTTTGAGATCCCCAGCAATCTCATACTTTACCGGTTCGGTGCGCGCCGCTGGATCGCCCGCATCATGATCACCTGGGGGATCGTCGCGGCAGCAAACGCTTTTGTCGTGGGACCAGCCAGTTTCTACGTCGTGCGTCTTTTGTTGGGGGCCTTTGAAGCCGGGTTTTTTCCGGGCATCACATTTTTCCTCGCGGCCTGGTTTCCGGCGCATTACCGGGCGCGCGTGCTGGCGTGGTTCCTTGTGGCGATCCCGGTATCGTCGGTCATCGGCGGCCCGATCTCAGGGTTACTGCTGCAAATGGACGGGCTGATCGGCCTCGCCGGGTGGCAGTGGATGTTCATCGTCGAGGGATTACCGGCGAGCATCGTCGGATTTTTCATCCTGATGATGCTGTCCGACCGCCCCGAAGAAGCGACTTGGCTCAGCCCCGAGGAACGCTCGGCAATGGCGGCAATGCTGGCTGAAGAACAGCGTGACCGGGCGCGGCATTCGATGCTGTCGGCGGTAAAGGACGTGCGTGTATTGATCCTGACCGCGATCCAGTTCGGTTACACTCTCGGTTCTTACGGCGTCGGCATCTGGCTGCCACAGATCTTGAAGACTCACGGCATGTCCAATCTGGCGGTCGGCTTTGTCTCGGCGGTGCCGTATCTGTTCGCCAGCGTCGCGATGCTCGCATGGGCCGCCTATGTCGACCGCACCGGACGCAAGATCCTCCACCTGACGCTCGGCTTTCTGATGGCCACCACCGGGCTTGTCCTGTCGGTCGGATGGACCGAACTGGCGCCGGCTCTGATCGGGTTGACCGTCGCGCTGGTCGGCGTGACCTCGGCGCGAGCGATCTTCTGGACGGTGCCGACCAGTTTCCTGACCGGACGCGGCGCGGCAGGCGGTCTTGCCTTCATCACGACGATTGGTTCGCTTGGCGGTTTTTTCGGTCCGTTTCTGGTGGGTTTGATCAAGGATGCAACCGGCTCGTTCATCATGGGATTGCTCGCGATGGCCGCAATCCTCGCAATAACGACGGCATTATCCGCATCGCTGAGTTTCATCGTGCGCCGGGACTAGTACCCGGATGCGTCTTGTGCGCCGGAGTTGCCGCCACCGGAGGCCGGCGTCGCTCAACATCCCTCGCCGCGCCGGACCGGCAGGCCTTTCAACCGGCGCCGGATTTGCAATCCAGCTGGTGTCGGCCGGCGTCGAGCGATTTGCGAATGCGCGGCGCCGCGAACTCAAGAAACCGCCGCATCTTCAGCGGCAACAATCCTTAATGCGCATGGACGAGATGCACCGGGATCGATCCGCAATTTCCCCTCCTCCACAGCGCGCGCAACCTGGTAGGACAGGACATTGGTCACCCCCACGCCCGCAATCGCCGCGTCAATCGCGGCCTCCGCGGTGTTGACGTGCAGGCGGCACCGAGGCCGTAACAGCAGGGCCCGCCGACCACGGAATTTGAAGGCCCAAGACGTCCCGGACGCCATTGCCGAAAACGTGACGCACCTGTGCTCGGCAAGGTTGCTGGGCGTTTTTGGCGTGCCATGCGCCGCAAAATAGGCCGGGCTTCCGCAAACGATTCGCCGGATTGTGCCGACATTGAGGGCAATCAGACCGCTGTCAGGCAGGTCGCCAATACGAACCGCCAAGTCGATGTGATCGTCTAACAGATTCACGTTTAGTCAGACAGCGTCATACGTACCGTTATTTCGGCAAAATCAGCCAGAACATCATTGATGATTGGCAGGACGTGCCGCCGGCCAAAAACGATCGGGGCTGTAATGGTAAGATCTCTGCGCGGAATACCGTATTCGCCTGATGCCTTCGCTTCGGCATCGTCGATGTCTTCCAGGATGCGCTTGCATGCGGCAACGTAAGCGGCGCCGGCTTCCGTCAGGGCGAGTTTCCGCGTCGACCGCACGATGACGCACCGGCGACAGCCTCTTGCATCCCCCCACCCCTTCTATGATATGCATCCCGCGGATGCGGGCGTAGCTCAGGGGTAGAGCACAACCTTGCCAAGGTTGGGGTCGAGGGTTCGAATCCCTTCGCCCGCTCCAAAATCTCTCAATATTTTCAAGCTGTTAAAAACGGTCCTTCGGGGCCGTTTTTGCTTAGAGGCTCTCGCTGGCAAGCCAATCTGAGCGGGTTCTACGCAGTTGAACGGAAATCGCCGGATACCCTGGCGCGGTCTCGGCACCGTCAGGCGTCGGACAACCCCCTCGCCCCCAACATTGGCACGCGGCCATCCCACGCTGACGGCACACCATATCAGAGAACGTGCGGTGGTTGCGCTAGCGCACCAGCAGTTTCGATCGTCGCCGGGATGGCAGGTGCCGGGCCGTCAGCCCACTTGGCGCCTCGTCCTTCAATGCCGGCAGTGGTCGGCGATCGGCGACCGCAGGGTCCTGTAGTGATCACTAGCAGTTGATGGTGAAGTCTGGCATCCTCTGCCTTCCCGTCGACTCGGAGCCCTTCTGATGCCAGATGAGATTCTGACCCTGGCAGAGGTGGCGCAGTTGCTGAAGGTCGCCGACAAGACCGTGTACACGATGGCCCAGCGCGGTGAGGTTCCAGCCTTCAAGGTCCGAGGACAGTGGCGCTTCAGGCGCGACGACCTCGATCAGTGGATCGAGCAGCAAAAGGTAGCCCAGCGCGACCGCGATAAACCTGATGGGGAGCACGGATGAACCGACGTGTCCCCAATGGGTGCCGGCGATGCTGACGACCGACTGCCAAGCGAAATATTTCGCCTACGATCTCACGCGTCGGTATGCGCCTGACAGTGCCGAGCGCATGGCCGGCGCGGTTGCGGGCGCGCAGGTCGATCTCAATCCGCACCAGGTCGATGCCGCGCTGTTTGCCTTTGCCTCCCCGCTATCCAAGGGAGCGCTGCTGGCAGACGAAGTCGGGCTGGGTAAGACCATCGAGGCAGGCCTTGTCATCTCTCAGCGCTGGGCGGAGCGAAAGCGCCGAATCCTGATTATCGCACCGTCTAACCTACGAAAGCAGTGGCACCAGGAACTCAGCGAAAAGTTCTTTCTCCCGTGCGCCATCCTGGAATCGAAATCGTACAACCAAGCCATAAAGGGAGGTAACTTCCGGCCGCTGGACCTCGATGGAACGGTCGTCATCTGTTCCTACCAGTTCGCGCGGAGCAAAGCGGCGGACGTCCACGCAGCCCCCTGGGATCTCGTCGTCATCGACGAGGCCCACCGTCTTCGCAATGTCTACAAACCGTCAAACGTCATCGCGAACACCCTCAAGCAGGCGCTCGCCCAGAAACAGAAGCTGCTACTCACCGCGACGCCGTTGCAGAATTCGCTTCTGGAGCTTTTCGGCCTCGTGAGCTTCATCGACGAATATACGTTTGGCGATCTCAAAAGCTTCCGGGAGCAATTCGCGAACGCCCCACCCGCCCGGGTCTTCAATCTCCTGCGGGAGCGGCTCAAGCCAATCTGTCATCGGACGCTGCGGCGCCAGGTCACCACCTACGTCCCCTATACGCGCCGCTATCCGATTGTCGAGGAATTCACCCCCGAGGACGGCGAGGACAAGCTTTACGATCTCGTCTCGGAATACCTCCGCCGTGACAATCTGCAGGCCCTCCCGGCCAGCCAGCGGTCGCTCATGACGCTGGTCCTTCGCAAGCTGCTGGCGTCCTCCACGTTCGCGATCGCTGGCGCGTTGACGTCGATTTCGCGTCGCTTGCAATCGAAGCTCGATGACGACGCGGCACTCGGCTCCGCCGAAGAGGATTTGGCTGAAGACTACGAGGCGCTCGATGAGACCGAAGATGAATGGACCGAGGATGACAAGCCCGAACCCCTGACGGCCGCTGACCGCAAAGCGATCGAAGCCGAGATCGCTGATCTGACCGGGTTTGCCAAGCTTGCCACTTCGATTGATCAAAACGGTAAGGGGAAGGCTCTGCTGAAGGCGCTTGGCGTCGCATTCGCAAAGGCTGAGGAACTCGGCGCCGTCAAGAAGGCGATCATTTTCACGGAGTCGCGCCGCACGCAGGCGTACCTCCTGCGGGTGTTGGCCGGCAGCCCGTATGCCCAAGGCATTGTCCTGTTCAATGGCACAAACACGGACGAGCGTTCCAAGGAGATCTATGCTGCCTGGTTCGCCCAACATCAGGGCTCGGATCGTGTCTCCGGCTCCCGCACCGCCGATATGCGGTCGGCGCTTGTGGATTATTTCCGCGACAGCGGCCGCATCATGATCGCGACCGAGGCCGGCGCCGAGGGCATTAACCTCCAATTCTGTTCACTCGTCGTGAATTACGATCTGCCCTGGAATCCCCAGCGCATCGAACAGCGCATCGGCCGCTGTCATCGCTATGGACAGAAGCATGACGTCGTCGTCGTCAACTTTCTCAACCGCAAGAACGAAGCGGATAAGCGCGTCTATCAGCTGCTCTCAGAGAAATTCAAACTCTTCGAAGGCGTTTTCGGCGCGAGCGACGAGGTTCTCGGCGCGATTGAGTCTGGCGTCGATTTCGAGAAGCGGATCGGGACGATCTATCAGAGATGCCGCCAGACGGATGAGATCAAGTCGGCATTCGACCAGCTGCAACTCGAACTGAGCCTCGAGGTCAACGAGGCGATGAGTCAGACGCGGCAAAAGCTGCTCGAGAATTTTGATGATGAGGTCCGAGAAAAACTGAAGGTCCGTGATGACGATGCGAAGGTCTATCTTGACCGGTTTGAACATCTATTGATGCGCCTGACGCAACATGAGCTGCGCTCGGACGCAGAATTTCGGAACATAGCTACCTTCGAATTGCGCTCTCGCCCATCATGGACGACTGGGCGCGATATCCCGCTCGGCCGTTACGAATTGCCCCGGCGCTCAGGCGACGCGCATCTGTATCGATTGAATCATCCACTCGGTGAGGCCGTTATCGAGCGGGCAAAGGCGAGGCAGCTGACACCCATCCAGGTGACGTTCGACTATACTAACCATGCGGGACGGATCAGCGCCTTGGAGCCTCTACGCGGCCGGAGCGGCTGGCTCAGTGCCTCAGCACTGACCATTGAGGCGCTCGACACGCCAGAAGACCACATCCTCCTGGCCGGAGTTGCGGATGACGGCGCGCCCTTGAGCCGTGACGAGGCGATGCGTCTGCTGACGCTGCCGGCTGATGACGGTGAGTCGGTGGTGACGCCGGCGCCATTAGTGGACGCACTCACTGCTCGGCTGGGCGTTGAGGCTGGCCAGATCCAGCGTGTCGTCTCGGAGCGAAATGCACGCTTTTTCGGCGAAGAGGCCGACAAACTCGATGGCTGGGCGGACGACCTGAAGGTCGGCCTGGAACGGGAAATCAAGGAGATCGATCGGCAGATTAAGGAGGCGCGGCGTGCCGCGACGGCGGCGTTGACGCTGGAAGAAAAGCTTGCCGGGCAAAAGCAGATCAAGTCGTTGGAAGTGCTGCGCAACGCCAAGCGCCGCAACCTGTTCGAGGCCCAGGACGAAATCGACAGGCAGCGCGCGGCGCTCATCGCGCAAATCGAAGCAAAGCTGGAGCAGACGACAGACTTAACGTCACTCTTCACCATCCGCTGGTCATTGGTCTGAACCGATGCCCACTCCTGGAGAGAAACTCAGCCATATCGAAGACGCTCTGCGGCGCAGATTTTTTCCGCTGGTCCCCAAGCGCACACAGAACTGGACCGAAGTACAACACGATATCGATCGGTGTTCACGTTCGTTCGCGGCCTACGCCATTTGCGGATTGTGCGCGGCGGAAGATGCGATTGGGGTCGGGTCGCTTGTCGACGGCGAAAATGATGGCGGCATCGATGCCTTGATGTACGACCGTGTCGGCAATCGCCTTCTTGTAGTTCAATCGAAGTTCAAACGTCCCCGGGACCCTGCAAATCCACAGGGCGCCGGGCCGGATCAGGGCGAGACTCTCAAGTTCACGAATGGGGTGAAGGCGCTGATCGAAAGACGATTCGATGGGTTCAACGTGGCTATCCGCGATCGCCTTGATGAAGTCGAGGAAGCTCTCGACACCCCTGGGGTAAAAATCTGTCTAGTATTGACATTCCTTGGAGAGACCCTCGATCGGCACGCGAATGATGACCTCGCGGCCCTGGTCGCGGACACGAACAGGCTCGCCGAACGCATGAGTCTCGAAATTGTGGGCCTATCGCGCACCTATGATTGGCTGGTATCCGAGCAAGCGCCGAATACCATCGATATTGAAATTACGCTGGAGAATTGGGCGTCGATTACGCATCCGCGCAAAGCGATCTACGGGCAGATCAAGGGCGAAGAACTGGCGCGACTGGTTGGCCTGCATGGGACAGCGCTCTTTGAGCGCAACATCCGGTTCTACCTTGGGTCCATTGGCGTGAATGCCGCGATTGAGGATACGGTCCGGCGGAGGCCTGGCGAGTTCTTCTATTTGAACAATGGCCTCACCGCCATTGCGGAGAAAATCACGCCGGCGGCAGGAACCAGCGCTCGGTGCGTCTTTGGACTTAAGAAGGTTTCCATCGTCAACGGTGCTCAGACTGCGGGCTCAATCACCACTGCCTCGCTCTCGGGCGCCATCTCGCCGGACGCCAAGCTGCTCATCACCGTAATCGAAATCGGCGTGGCGGCGGATGACCTCGGCGTCAAGATCACTCGGGCGCGCAATCACCAAAACGAGGTGCGAGGGGTTTATTTTGCGGCTCTTGATCCGAATCAGGAACGCTTGCGACAGGAGCTCGCGGTAGTCGGAATAAAATACCACTACCGCCCTTCCGCGGAGGCGCGAGCGCGACGTGATGATGCCTTCACCCTCGAAGAAGCTGCCGTCGCACTTGCCTGCCTGTCATTTCCGGTCGCGCATAGCCGCGCACGACCTCGCCCGGCACACAATGCGATAGACTTTGTGGTCACCGCGAAGAAGGAAATCGGCAGGCTCTGGGAGCAGGACGGAATAATCTATGGCCAAATCTTCCCGGCAACCCTTTCCGGGCTCCGCGCATGCCGTCTAGTTCGCATCTACAGGCTGGTTGATCGAATTCTCGCAGGCAGCGAGCAGTCTGAAGGGGTCTATTATCGTCGCATGTTCTTCCGGCATGGCCGGTACTTCGTCATGGCATTCCTCGCGCATCGCCTGCCCGACGTTTTGCGGCGTCCGCAGCTGGGGATCTCGGTGGACGATGAGCGGACGATCTCGCTTCAGACAAACGAACTTGCGGAGTTGATCTACGCCCAATCCGTGCCCCAGCAGACTTTCAAGGGCTACCTGTCGATCTTCCGCAATCTTACCGATTCACAACCCCTCGCTGACGCCGTGCTCGATCGTTTAGCGGAGCAAGCAGCAGCAGCGCGCGCAGCTGCTGCTACTGTTCCTTCGCCTCCGAACACACCAGCGCAACCGAGCGTGGACACGCGATGACCAAAAAGCAGAAACTCGAACTGACTTGGGTCGGTAAGGAAAGCCGGCCACGATTGGAGCCCAGGATCCTCTTGGAGGACCTGTCCAAGTCCTACCATGCGCCGCATCGCGTCGGCGATAATGACATGTTCGACAACCGATTGATCTGCGGTGACAACCTGCTTGCACTGAAAGCCCTTGAACAGGAGTTTGCCGGCAAACTGAGTTGCGTTTTTATTGACCCTCCATACAACACTGGAAGTGCGTTCGAGCATTATGATGATGGTATTGAGCACTCGATTTGGCTCTCTCTTATGCGTGATAGGCTGGAGATTATTCGCCGACTACTAACCGACGATGGCTCACTTTGGATCACGATTGACGACAACGAGGCGCACTACCTGAAGGTACTGCTGGATGAGATTTTCGGCCGTGGCGCCTTTGTAGCCAATATCGTCTGGCAAAAGCGGACCTCGCGAGAAAATCGCGCCGCGATTGGCTCTGCGCACGACCACATCCTTGTGTATGCGCCTGCCGGACCGCAACGCTGGAAGGATATAAGAAATCGCCTGGATGACGAGGGCGGCTATTCAAACGCAGATAATGATCCCAAAGGGCCTTGGCGTTCGATTCCCTTTAGCGCACAGGGATATCGAGCGAACCAGATGTATGACATCGAGACGCCGTCGGGCGCTATGGTTAAACCCCCGGGTGGGCGGTGTTGGGGTGCCACGGAGCCTGTTTTCAGAAAATATCTTCGAGATGGGCGAGTGTACTTCCCAAACGGGGGAGCGGGCCGTCCGCGCATCAAACAATATAAAGGAGAGGAAAGCGGTCTAGCACCAATGACATGGTGGGACGCATCCTTCGCGGGCGATAACCAGGCGGCAAAGAAGGAAATAATCGGCCTTTTTGGGGATGACATTTTTGGCACCCCGAAGCCAGAGAAGCTTCTGCGCAACATTATCGAAATAGCTACCAAGCCGGGAGATTGGATCCTCGACTCGTTTGCAGGCTCCGGGACGACTGGTGCGGTCGCCCACAAAATGGGCCGGCGATGGATCATGGTAGAACTCGGTGAACACTGTCAGACCCATATCATTCCGCGGCTGATCAAGGTCATTGACGACGAGGACCGGGGTGGGGTCAGCGACTCAGTCGGCTGGGAGGGAGGTGGAGGTTTCAGATACTTTAGATTAGCGCCATCGCTGCTTGAGACCGACCGTTATGGCCGGGAGGTAATCAGCAAATCCTTCAACGCTGCGATGCTGACTGAAGCACTTTGTAAGCTGGAAGGGTTCTCATACGCTCCCAGCGAGAGTGTCTATTGGCAGCAGGGATCATCGACGGAACGCGACTTCATCTATGTGACGACTCAGTCGTTCAACCAAGAGCAGCTTGCACACTTGAGCGACGAAGTCGGACCGGATCGATCCCTGCTCGTGCTGTGCTCGGCGTTCCGCGGCAACTTGGCGGCGTTCCCGAATCTCACCGTCAAGAAGATCCCGAATCATGTGCGAAATCGCTGTGAGTGGGGTCGAGACGATTACAGCCTGAACGTTGAGAACCTGCCGAAAGCGCCGCCGACGGCTTCCCTGATGGATGACGTAGAGGCGGAGCCGGTTGCCCGACCGTCCAAGCGCCAAGCCGACCTGTTTGGGCCAGAGGGGGGCAAGTGATGAACCGTCATGTCAACGCTATCGCCGGCCGCTTGAGCCTTCGCCCACCACAGAGACGCTCGCTCGAAATTCTCGACCGAATTTCTGAGATCGTCCCTCCAAAGAAGGGAGGTGACATGGACGCCGCGCTTGGGGCCATTCGCGGTGAGTTCCCAACCGTCGCCGACTTCGAACGCGAATTTCCAAGCCTTTGCTTCGCGCTAGCCACTGGTGTGGGTAAGACTCGACTGATGGGCGCATTCATCGCCTATCTGCATCTCGCGCACGGTCTGAACAACTTCTTCGTGCTGGCGCCGAACCTGACGATCTACAACAAGCTGATCACCGACTTCACCCAGAACACGCCGAAATACGTGCTCAAGGGAATTTCGGAGTTTGCCGTCTCGCCGCCAGTCATCACGACCGGTGAGAACTATGAACGGCAGATCGCGAGCGGCGGAAACCTCTTTCCGGTGACGATCAACATTTTCAACATCTCGAAGATCAATTCCGAGGTCCGCGGTGGGCGGTCGCCCAAAATTCGCAGTTTCAAGGAGGAAATCGGTGAGAGCTACTTCGAGTATCTCGCCGGTCTCGACGACCTCGTGCTGATCATGGACGAGTCTCACCGCTATCGCGCGTCGGCCGGCATCCGCGCAATCAATGAGCTGAAGCCGGTCATTGGCCTGGAACTCACCGCCACTCCTTTCGTAGAGACATCGCGCGGGCCGGTCGCGTTTCAGAACGTGATCTTTGACTATCCGCTTGGTAAGGCGATGGCCGACGGTTTCGTGAAGGAGCCTGCGGTCGTCACGCGGGAGAACTTCTCCCCGATCGGAAAATCGCCAGAGTCGATCCAGCAGATCAAGCTCGAAGACGGTGTGCGCCTGCACGAGAGCGTCAAGGTCGAGTTGGAAACCTATGCGCGCCAGGTTGGCGAACGCATCGTCAAACCGTTCATGCTGGTCATTGCGCGTGACACGACACATGCCGCCGAGCTGATGCAGCTTATCAGATCCGAGAGCTTTTTTGAAGGCCGCTACACGGACAAGGTCATCCAGGTCGATTCGAGCGTGAAGGAAGAGGAAACGATCGAGCGCCTGCTGAAGGTGGAGCACACAGACGAGCCGACGGAGATCGTGATCCACGTCAACATGCTCAAGGAAGGCTGGGACGTCACCAACCTCTACACGATCGTGCCGCTGCGTGCCGCGAATGCCCGCACGCTCATCGAGCAGTCGATTGGGCGCGGTCTTCGATTGCCCTATGGTAAGCGCACCGGGGTGACGGCCGTGGACCGGCTCAACATCGTGGCGCACGATCGTTTCCAGGAGATCGTCGACGAGGCGAAGAAGCCCGACTCGGCGATCCGGCTGCAGCAGGTCATCCTCTCGAACGACCAGCTCCAGCAGAAGACCGTCACCGTTGTCTCCCAACCGCAGCTCGCCTCAAAACTGGGGCTCCAGTCTGACGGTGCCGTGCCGTCAGCGGCCAGCGGCTTCCATGAGGCGCAGTCGGTTTTCAACGCCGATGAACAGAAGATCGCCAAGATCGCCTACGATGTGATCCGGAAGTTTGAGACGCAGCCGTCACGGTTGCCGAGTGTCGGTCATCTTCAGAGGCCCGAGGTTCAAGCAGCACTGCTTCGCGAAGTCGAGAGCCAGTACCGGCCAGGGCAGTTGGAATTGGACGGGATCGCGGCCCAGCCCAACCTGGCAGCGATTGTTGCGAAGACGGCCGAAATCGTCGTCCAGCAAACCATCGACATCCCGCGCATCCTCGTGGTTCCAAAGGGCGAGGTGAAGTCGGGGTTCCGGCCGTTCACCCTCGATCTCGCCCGGATGCGGTATGAGGCGCCGAATGAAACGCTCTGGGCGGCTCATCTGCGGACGGGTCAGATTGATCGGATCGGCATGGGCGCGGGGACGATCGATGAACAGCGTCTCGAAGACTACGTGGTCAGCGGCCTCATAGACTTCGATGACGTCGCTTACGACGAACACGCCGATCTTCTCTACGACCTAGCCGAACAGGTGACCCGTCACTTTCTATCGTATCTCTCCGAGGAAGATGCGCGGAAGGTGCTGCGGCTCCATCAGAAGGAGATCGCAAGCTTCGTCCATGCCCAGATGCAGAAGCATTTTTGGCAGGACACGCAAGTCGCCTACGACGTCGTGATCACCCGTGGGTTCACTGAGCTTCGAAACAGCGCCTACACTGCGGCCGCTGACGAGGTGCCGCTCGATTTCCGCATCTCGCCGTCGGACAAGAGCAACATGTCGCGCTACTTGTTCGGAGGGTTTTCCCGCTGCCTGTACCCGACGCAGAAATTCCAGTCCGATGCCGAGCGGAAGCTCGCGGTCGTACTGGAGAGGGAATCGCTCAAGTGGTTCAAGCCGGCCCGAGGCCAGTTTCAGCTCTTCTACCGCAGCGGGATAGAGGATCTAGAATATCAGCCTGATTTCGTTGCGGAAACGGAGACAAGCATCTTCATGCTGGAGCCCAAAGCTTCGAACCAGATGGCAGCGCCCGATGTCCTCGCCAAACAAGATGTTGCCGTCGAATGGTGCCGTCGCGCCACCGATCACGCAGCCAGCTATGAGGGTAAACCCTGGACATACGTGCTCATTCCCCACGATGCCATCGCGAAGAACATGACGCTGGAGGGATTTGCCCGCCAGTTCGCTGTGAAGGCGGTGGTATCGGCGGACGGATAGGGTGCCTTCGCTCAGCGATCAGCTTTACGTCGAGTGCGTGCGCAGACACGGCGCTTCGAAGCGATCATATTCGTCAATGGTTGTCGTCATTGGAAACGGACTTCCGACCCTCACCGCCGGACCTGATCTCCCCATGAGTCGATATGTTCAGACGCGGGCCAGATGGCAGTTCCATGCGGACGCTTAAGCCCCCACCCTTGCGATTGCCGAGGGTGACATCCCCGCCGTGTTCCCAGACGATGGAGCGCATGACTGAAAGACCGAGACCGACCCCACCAGTGCTGGAATCACGAGCGCTGTCGATCCTGTAGAAGGGCTCGAACACTTTCTCCCGCTCGCTCCGCGGTATTCCCGGGCCTTCGTCCTCGACGAGGATCACGACGCGATCCGCCTCGGAGGCGAGCGTCACGGCGGCCATGCCGCCATACTTTACGGCGTTGTCCACAAGGTTGGAGATCGCCCTTCGCATGGCGGATGGCCGACAGGATATCGTCACCCCGCGCGCTCCCGAGAAGGCCACCTGACGTGACCCCCGTTTTTCATCCAGTCGGAACGAGAGTCCTGGGTTGATTGGAACCTTCTGTTTCGTGGGTGGCAAGAGGCCGGGGCGCGGAGCCCCAGCGAAGCGCAGCGTCCCGGCCGGCCTCGCCGCTGAG
>DATAUE010000009.1:0-3358 GCA_036268425.1 Allostellaceae bacterium | reverse complement strand
CGAGACCTACAGCGTCACCGTCTCCAAGCAGATGTGCGACAAGCCGGTCGCCCCGGAACTGTGGGAACTCGAGGACGTCATGGATCACTGGGACCGCATGATCCTGCGCGCCTTCGCCTGGATCAACGGCGAGCGGGTGCTGTATCAGGAGGGCACGCTGGACGCGATGCTGCCGGTCAAGGCGTTGATCGAAGGCAAGTTCGGCAAGTCGGGCCTGCCGGATGGCTGCGCCATGTTTGGCGGCACCTTTGCCGCCAAGGGCGGCATCCGCCCGGCGAGCCGCTTCGAGTACGAACTCGAAGACCCCGTGCTGAAACGCAGCCTTCGCCATGCCTATGATGTCATCGAATTGCCGATCTTGGGTTGATGCACGGTTCCACGGAAATCGGGTGGTTTGGGGCGGCTCAGTTTGCGAGGATGCTCGCCATGAAAACCAGGGCTCAAAAAACCGTAGCTCCGCCCTCCGATATCCCCGCGCGCATCGACACGATCGACTGGTCGCGGGCAACCGCTGACCTCGACGCACAGGGCTGCGCGGTGCTGAAAAACCTGCTCAAACCGGAGGAATGCAATGCCATTACCGCGCTCTATCCGGATGAGGCGCATTTCCGCAGCCGCGTCGTAATGGGACGCCACGGCTTTGGCCGTGGCGAGTACCAGTATTTTTCCTATCCGCTTCCAGACCTGATCGCGGAGTTGCGGCCGGCGCTGTACGAAAAACTCAACGGCATCGCCAATCGCTGGAACGAGGCGATGGGCATCGATATCCGCTATCCCGCGTCACATGAAGCCTTCCTGAAACGCTGCCACGATGTCGGGCAGACCCGGCCGACGCCATTGCTGCTGCAATACGGCCCCGGCGACTACAATTGCCTGCATCAGGACCTCTACGGCGAGCACGTGTTTCCGTTGCAGGTCGCGATCCTGCTGTCTGAACCAGGCCGCGATTTCGAAGGCGGCGAGTTCGTGCTGACCGAGCAGCGGCCGCGCATGCAGTCGCGCGCCGAAGTGGTGGCGCTCGGGCAGGGCGATGCGGTCGCCTTTGCTGTGCATCACCGGCCGGTACGGGGGACGCGCGGGGTTTACCGGGTTAATTTGCGCCACGGCGTCAGCCGGATCCGCTCCGGCCGCCGCCACACCGTCGGCGTGATCTTTCACGATGCCAAATGAGCGCCTGTTGACCGCGGATTTGTTCGCAAGCCTGCCTGACGTCGAACCCTCGCGCGAGCCGATCGCCGACGGCGCGGTGCTGCTGCGCGGTTTTGCCAGGCCGGCCGAAGCCGAATTGATCGCGGCACTGCGCGAGATCACCGAGCAGGCGCCGTTCCGTCACATGTCGACGCCGGGCGGCCACCAAATGTCGGTCGCGATGACCAATTGCGGCAGCGCCGGCTGGGTCACCGATCGCACCGGTTACCGATACGATGGCGCCGATCCGCAATCCGGCAAACCCTGGCCGGTAATGCCCAACTCGTTTTGCGAACTGGCTTGGCGGGCCGCGGCGGAAGCGGGATTCAGCGGCTTTGCGCCGGATGCCTGCCTGATCAACCGTTATGAACCGGGTGCGCGCATGTCGCTGCATCAGGACCGCGACGAAAACGACTTCGGCGCCCCGATCGTATCGGTGTCGCTGGGCCTGTCGGCGATCTTCCTGTTCGGCGGCGGCAAGCGTAGCGACAAGACCCGGCGCTACCGGTTGCAGCACGGCGATATCGTGGTGTGGGGCGGCCCGGCGCGGCTCGCTTTCCACGGCGTCGCCCCGCTTGCCGACGGCGAGCATGCGCTGATGGGCCGGCAGCGCATCAATCTGACGTTTCGCAAGGCGCGTTAGCCGGCCGTAGCGGCGCCGGGGCAAAATGCCTCATTTAAGTCTCGACCGCGCGCGATTGCTGCGTTTCCGGCCTCCATCGGATATGCTGGACGCCAGAGGCAACATGAGCAGCACCGACCTTTCAACCGAGATGGCCACCGCGCCCGCCAACCGCACCGGCGTCTATCTCGCCATCCTGCAACTGGTGTTCACGCTGGGCTGGACCACCTATGCGATCTACCTGCCGCAACTGGCGGCAAAGGTCGGCCTCATGCCGTCGACGGTGATTCTGGTGCTGATGATGGACCAGGCGATCTTCACCATCACCGATACCGCGATGGGCATCGCCGCCGACCGGATCGCGCGTTTGGTCGGCCGGCTCGGCGCGTTCGTGGGCGGATTGACCGCGCTGTCATGCGCCGCCTTTGTGGCGCTGCCGTTCGTGGCCGGCACCGGCCCCGTCGCGCGGAACTGGTTCATCGTGCTGATCGTGATCTGGGCGATCACGTCTTCGGCATTGCGCGCGCCGCCATTGACCCTGCTGGGCAGGCACCGCGCAAAGCCGTCGATCCCGTTTTTATCGGCGCTTTCGATGCTCGGTTACGGGTTGGCGGGCGCGGTGTCGCCCTATCTCGGCGTGCTCCTGCGCAATCAGGACGCCCGGCTGCCGTTTGTGATTTCCAGCGTGGTGGTGCTGCTTACCGCGCTGGCGCTGTCCAGGGTCGAGCGCGGCCTGGGACGGGAATCCGCACCGGCCGTCGAGCAGGGTCAGGCTGCAAAGCCGCTCGGCAGGCTTTCTGTCGCCTTCATCACGTCGATGGTGCTGCTGGCGCTGGGCTATCAGTTGCATTTCAGCATCAACAGCGCCCCGTTCTATTTGCGATTTGCAAAGCCGGCGGACCTGGAGTGGCTGATGCCGGTGTTCTGGATCGGCTTCAACATCGCGATGTTTCCGGCCAGCGCCGTCGTCAAGCGTCGCGGCGGGGTGATCGTAATGGGCGTCGCCGGGCTTTTGGGCGCGCTGGCGGTGCTGGGCGCGGAGTTTGCCGGTAATCTGCATACGCTGATCGAGGCGCAGTTCGTCGCCGGCGCGGCCTGGGGCTGCATGCTGATGAGCGCGATCTCGGCGGCGCTGGCGATCGGCGAGCGAGGTGCCGAAGGCAAGGTGCTGGGGTTGGTATTCTCGGCGCTGGCGCTCGCGACCTTCGCGCGGATGGCGGCGGTCGCCGGCGGCCTGCAGAAGCTACCCGAATACGCCCCGCTGCTGCACTGGGCGCCGGTGGCATGCTGGTCCGTGGCTGGCGCGGGGCTATTGGTGCTGGCCGCGTTCCGGGTGCAACAGAGCGTACTGAAGGTGCGGCGGGTTTAGGTAGGCGACGCCCTCATCCTGAGGCGCGCGCTCTTTGTTGCGCGCGTCTCGAAGGATGGGACGCAGTACGTGTGACCCATGGCTTGAGACGGCGCTCGCGCGCCTCCTCACCATGAGGACTGCTACGGCCTCGCCGGGTGAATGAACTTCCACGGGCTTGTTTCCGAATCCGTCGGTAC
>DATAUE010000008.1:0-2298 GCA_036268425.1 Allostellaceae bacterium | reverse complement strand
CCTGGCCCACAGGAGGGGCGTATGCGCATTCGTCACGAAACGCGGGCCGGGATGCGATGGACGCGATGGCACAATTGACGAGTGGTGCCGGCGCGTACGGTGAAGTCGTGTGGTCCTGACGCCCCGGAGCTGGCGTCAAGTTCCAGGGAAGCTAACGCTTCCTGGGGGCGACGGTGACAAAAGAGCCGGTCACCGGGGAGAGCGCGTATAAGCCGTAGAGCCATTGCGCAGGGAAGGCCGGGATGCTCCCGCTTCACCTGTATGCTCGTGTGCGCATCTTGATGCACATATTGCACACGAGACCGCGGGTGCAGCGCGCACCCGGTCTTCCCCGCGCCCTCTCCTTAGAGGGTCGCGAGCGCCCTTTTATTGAGGGCGTGCATAATTTGCAAAACCTCGGGCAAAAATGTTGTCGCGAGAACGAGAACCCATACCCGTGTCGTCCCGGCCTCGAGCCGGGACCCCAGCGCGAGCGCGTTTGCGCTCGCTACAGCGTCCCGTATGACGCAGTGAGGCTGATTTCGCTTATCAACAACGCGAGAGATTATGGGCCCCGGCTCCTGATGCGCAAATGCGCTTCACTTCGCCGCGATCACCATGATCTCGACGCCGTATTTCGGTCCCGCGAGCTGGACCTGGACGGTGGCGCGCGCCGGCGTGTTGCCGGGCGATACCCAGGCGTCCCACACCGCGTTCATCTCGGCGAAATTCTTCATGTCGGTGATGTAGATCGTCGCCGACAAAAGCTTCGATTTGTCGCTGCCGGCCTTGGCCAGATGGCCGTCGATGATCGAGAGCACCTCCTGCGTCTGTTTGGTGACGCTTTCGCCGGCGGTCGTGTTGGCGACGATGCCCGCGAGATAGACGGTGTCGCCGTGAACGACGACCTGGCTCATGCGCGGGCCGGTGTCGAAACGCTGGATGGTCATGTTGTTCTCCAAAGATGTTGCGCCGGTTACTTAGCGCGTGGAGTTGCGGCGCGCCACTGCGTTATCAGAAGCACCGTCATGGCCGGGACGAAGCCCGGCCATGACGAACGGGAGTCACGCCACCGCCTTGGCGGCCGCGCGGCCCGCGTTGCGGCCGGAAAACAGGCAACCGCCCAGAAACGTGCCTTCCAGCGAGCGATAGCCATGCATGCCGCCGCCACCGAAGCCGGCGGCCTCGCCCGCCGCGTAAAGCCCCGGCATGATGTTGCCGTGCTGGCCGAACACGCGCGAATCCAGGTCGGTCTCGAAACCGCCCAGCGTCTTGCGGGTCACGATGTTGAGCTTGACCGCGATCAGCGGGCCATGTGCGGGATCGAGAATGCGATGGGGTTTGGCGCTGCGGATCAGCCGGTCGCCGATATAGCGCCGCGCATTGTGGATGTTCATCACCTGGGTATCCTTGACGTAAGCGTTGGTGATTTCCCGGTCGCGCGCCTCGATCTGGGCCTTGATGTGGTCGAGCTTCAGCAGGTTGTCTCCGCTGAGCGTATTCATGCCGGCGACGAGATCGGCGAGATTGTCGCGCACCACGAAATCGACGCCGTGCTGCTTGAACGCTTCCACCGGTCCCGGCGCGCCCTTGTTGGTGGCGCGCTTGATCGTCATCCGCCAGCTTTTTCCCGTCAGATCCGGATTCTGCTCCGAGCCGGACAGCGCAAATTCCTTCTTGATGATGCTCTGCGTCAGCACGAACCACGAGTAGTCGTAACCGGTGCGCATGATGTATTGCAGTTGGCCGAGCGTGTCGGAGCCCGGAAACAGCGGCGAGGGCAGCCGGGCGCCGGTGGCGTCGAACCACATCGAGGAGGGGCCGGGCAGGATGCGGATGCCGTGGCGCGGCCAGATCGGATTCCAGTTCCGGATGCCCTCGACATAATGCCACATCCGGTCGCGGTTGATCAGCCGCGCGCCGGCGGCTTCCGTGATGCCGATCATGCGGCCGTCGACATGTTCGGGCACGCCCGAGATCATGTGTTTCGGCGGCTCGCCCAGCCGCTTCGGCCAGTTCCGCCGGACCAGATCGTGATTGCCGCCGATGCCGCCGGAGGCGACGATCACCGCCTGCGCGCGCAACGAAAAATCGCCGGCGACCTTGCGCGAACTGGTCTTGCCGCGCTCGACGGGGTCCGGCTCGAGGATCGAACCGGAGATGCCGGTGACGGTGCCATTGGTCACGATCAGCCCGTCGACGCGATGGCGGAAGCGGAAGGCGAGGCGGCCGCTGGCCTGCGCCTGGCGCGCGCGGCGTTCGAACGGCTCGACCACGCCGGGACCGGTGCCCCAGCTGACATGAAACCTCGGCACCGAA
>DATAUE010000007.1:0-38908 GCA_036268425.1 Allostellaceae bacterium | reverse complement strand
CCTCGTCAAAAAACTCAAGCCAACCGAGCCCATGACCCACCGACCGCCCCATCGCGAACCTCCTCCACAAGAGATTCTTCGATACGTTCTTTCACCCCTGAGGGGAATCCCTCACCGCATTCTCTTCAAGCGATTACCCTGGGTCGCAACCCAGGTCACGATGTCCTGCACGCTTCCGCCGAGCGCCGCATCGAAGGCATGTGCGATGTCGGGAATCGCGTTGGCCATTGCGGGTGCTGCATGGCCGAAGGATTGCTGCGCCACGACCCGCCGGTCGGGCATGTGGAGCAGCTGTGCATCGAGCCGCACGACAGCCTTCGGGGCCTTGTCCGGCGAATCGTATGCCGCCTCGAAATCGCGTACGGTGATGTTGAGCAGCCAATCGGCGCGCAGGTCCGCATTGTCGGGGCCGACCGCCGGGAACGATCCGCTTTGGCGGAAGGCTGCGACCAGGGCGTCCTGAACGACGAATGTCGCGCGATCAGACCATTCGGAGGCATCGAAATAATCGATCGAGCCGGATGCGCGGCTGAGCGCGATGCGCTTCGTATCCAGGTCGCCAGGAGCCGTCGGCGCGGCGACGACCAGTTGTGCCGTGATGCGCGGCAGCGGCGCGGTGAAATTGACAGCCGGCGACACGCGGTAAATGTCGCGATGCTGCGGCGATGGCAGCAGTCCGCCACATCCCGCCAGTATCAGCAACGGCGTCAACGCCAGAACAACGGCGAGGCAAATCCGGCGGGGTGGCGCGCGGCGGGTCATTTCGGGCGGTATCCTTCGCGGCGGTCGCCGAACAGCACCTGGCTCGGATCGCGTTCGATCTGGGTTGTCAGCCGGTTCAAGCCGCTGACCAGTTGCCGGGTCTGCCCGACCAGCGTGCCGATATCGCTGAGCGTCTGCTCGCTGAATGTGCGCAGACCCGGCCTCACTTCCTGCAATTCCTGCTGCAGGATGCGGTTGGTGTCGGAAAGGCCTCGGGCGGTGTGGCTGAAATCGGTAATCGCGCCGGCCAATTTATTGCCCAGCCCGTCGGTGCCGGTATAGCTGCGGTCGACGTTGTCGAGCAGCTTCGCCAGAGTCTGAGCGGCGGCGTCGGCGTTCGAGACCAGGTCCGCGACATTCTTGCTCTGCTCCGCCAGCCGTCCGCTGAAGACCCGCACGTTTTCCATGGTTTCGCCGAACGCCCGGCGGTTTTTCTCGTCGAGCAGATCGTTGAGCCGGTCTGCCGCGTCATTCAGTTTTTCGAGTAGTTGCGGCGCGCGCGCGGTGACACTGGCGAGACGGGAGCGGTGTGAGCGGATGACTGCATAGCGCTGCCCCGGCTTTGGCATCAGCACGGCCGCATCCTGGGTGCCGCCGACGATCTGGATGAACGAGACGCCGCTGAGGATGTTGGTTTCGACGCTCGCGGCAGCGTCTTCCTTGATCGCGACGTTGGGGTCGATCTGCACGGTCACGCGGATGCGCTCGACATTGGTCGGATCGATCCGCACATCGTTGACCCGGCCGACCCTGACGCCGTTGTATTCGACCGGCGCACCGTTATTGAGGCCGCTGACCGGGCCGGAGAAATAGATGTCGAACAGCGCGTATTCGGTCGACAACTGGGCACGGGCGAGCCACAGCACGGCGACGAACGCCAGGGCGACCATGGTCAGCACGAAGGCGCCGACGGCGGCGTAGTGGGCGCGTGTTTCCATCGTGCTCGCCTAGTGCTGGGCGCCTGACTGCGCCGCTCGGCCGCGCGGACCGTGGAAATAAGCCTGGATCCACGGATGGTCGTCCTTGAGGTGCTCGGCCAGGGTGCCAACGCGGATTTTCTTGTCGACCAGCACGGCGACCCGGTCGCAGATCGCGAACAGTGTGTCGAGATCATGCGTCACGAGAAATACCGTGAGGCCAAGGCTAATCTTCAGATCGCGGATCAGCTGGTCGAAATCCGCCGCGGCAATCGGGTCAAGCCCGGCGGTCGGTTCGTCGAGAAACAGAATTTCGGGGTCGAGCGATAGCGAGCGGGCAAGCCCGGCGCGCTTGCGCATGCCGCCCGACAGTTGCGACGGATATTTGTCGGCAGTGGCTTCGGGCAGGCCGACGATCGCGATCTTGCAGGCGGCAATCTCGTCCATCAGCATTTCCGGCATGCTCAGATGCTCGCGGATCGGCACCTCGATGTTCTGCGCCACGGTCATCGAGCTGAATAACGCGCCGTCCTGGAACAGCACGCCCCAGCGCTGTTCTATGGCGCGCCTTTCGGCATCGTTGAGCTTTGACATGTTCTGGCCGAGCACCTCGATCTCACCGGCGGCGGCGCGGTTGAGGCCGATGATTGTGCGCAGCAGGACCGATTTGCCGGTGCCCGAACCGCCGACCACGCCCAGCACCTCGCCGCGCCGGACGGCAAGGTCGACGCCGTCATGGATTGTTTGCGAACCAAAGTGGTTCACCAGCCCGCGCACCCTGATCACGATGTCCTGCGGGTTTTCCGCCGTGCCGCTCACACTCAGATCCCCAATACCGAAAACAGGATCGAGAATGCCGCGTCGGCGAGGATCACCAGGAATATCGATTCGACGACAGACTGGGTCGTCAGGCGCCCGACGCTGTCGGCACTGCCGGAGACGTTGAACCCTTCGAAGCAGCCGACCATCGCAATGATGACGGCAAAAAACGGCGCCTTGATGATGCCGACCCACAGTGTCCACTCGGTAATCGCGCCTCGCAACTGGTCGAGAAAGCGTGGGATCGAGATGCCGAGCGTGGCCCATGTCATCAGCGCACCGCCCAAGAGCCCCATCGCATCGGCGTAAAACACCAGCATCGGCAGCGTAATCACCAGCGCGATCATGCGCGGCAACACGAGTATCTCGGTCGGATCGATGCCCAGGGTACGCAGCGCATCGATTTCCTGGTTGACCTGCATCGTGCCGATCTGCGCCGTAAAGGCGCTGCCCGAGCGGCCGGCGATCAGGATCGCGGTCAGCACCACGCCCAGTTCGCGCAGGATCGCAATGCCGAGCAGGTTGACCGTATAGATTTCGGCGCCGAAGCGGCGCAACTGGTCCGCACCCTGATAGGCAAAGACGATACCGATCAAAAACGACAACAGCCCGACGATCGGCATCGCATCGAGACCGGCGTGCTCCATCTGCACCAGCGTTGAGGTCAGCCGCAGGCGTCGCGGATTGCGCAGCAATTCACCGGTGGTGATGGTGATGAGGCCGCCGAACCCGACGATTCGGTACATGCGGTACAGGACGCGCACCGTGATTTCGCCGATGCGTGCCAGAAACCCGGTAAAAGTATGATGCGCCGGTATCGGGTGGGGCACCGGCTCGCTGGTGCCGCGGGCGCGGATCTGTGCGAGCAGCGGTTCGAAATTCGGCCGCACGTTCTCCAGCGCGACGTCGTTGCCGCGGGCGGTCAGCGCGTGCTCTGTCCGCAACAGCAGCCATGCACCGGCGGTGTCGAGCCGGTCAACATCGCTGAGATCGAATACGACGTGGCGGTCGTTCGGCAGATCGAGCGCATGCAACCGGCGGTCGAGGTCGGCGGCCGCATCGAGCAGCCAGCCGCCCGTCGGGCGCAGGATCAGCGTCCCCGCCTCTTCCGATGTGTCGATGCTGGCCGGGGTGGTTGCGGGCGCCGCCATTACTCCGTGAACCGCAGTTTTGTCGCTCGCGATCGGTGCGGCTGCTCTGGGCTTTCCAACTACGCGAAAACCCTTTATCCCGCAACGTCTACCGTGGCTCCGGCGGCGAAGGCGAAACGATGGATTTGAAAGAGCACATCCGCGCGATCCCGGATTTCCCGAAGCCCGGCATCCTGTTTTATGACATTTCGACCTTGCTGGCGCATCCGCAGGCATGGCGGACGACAATCGAACGGCTTGCCGATATTGTCCGGCCGCAACGCCCCGACCTTCTCGTGGGGATTGAGTCGCGCGGTTTTCTGGTGGCGGCGCCGCTGGCCTTCGCCATTGGCTGCGGGTTTGCCATGGTCCGCAAAAAAGGCAAATTGCCGGGCCGGACTGTCGGCTATTCCTATGCGCTGGAATACGGGACGGACGAGATCGAAATCCAGGAAGATGCCGTCACGCCGGGACAGCGCGTGATCGTGGTCGACGATCTCGTCGCCACCGGCGGCACCACCGAAGCGGCAATCGAGTTGGTGCGTCAGCGCGGCGGCGCGGTCGTCGGGGCCGCGTGCCTGATCGAACTGGCGTTCCTGAATGGGCGCGCCCGCCTCACTGCCCCGCTAACCGCGATGATCAGCTATGACAGCTGATGGCCGGCGTGTTCATACTTCTACAACCTCGTTAACCTATGTATGGTGCGAACCGCTTGCCCAGCCCGCAAAGGTTGAGTAGCAACCACTCATCAGGCGAAAAGTATCCTCCATGCGCTCGCCGAGCCAACCTGTTGCCCGCAAACGTATTTTGATCGTTGAGGACAACCTCCTCAATATGAAGCTGTTCAGCGCCATGGTCGCGTCGCAGGGTTATGACGTGCTGCAGGCGGTGGATGGGCCGCGCGGCATGGCGATGGCGCAGCTGCATCATCCCGATCTGATCATCATGGATGTCCAGTTGCCGGGCATGTCGGGGTTGCAGGTCACGAAAAACCTTAAAGCGGATGAACAGACCCGCGACATCCCGGTCATTGCGACAACGGCGTACGCACTGCATGGCGACGAGCAGGACATCCTTGCCAGCGGCTGCGACGGATACATGGCCAAGCCGATCGCGATTTCCGAATTCCTGACGCTGATCGATGCCTTGATTGCGGTCTCGAAAGTATCGACCAAGTAAATCAAGGCTCTTCGAGAACGAACGAACCAACTGCCGCCGGATACGCCGCGCGTCTTAACGTTTTTAACAAACTGACGCGCGCCCCCGAGGGGGCATAAGCCGCGGCGGCGCCTTCATACTCATGGACGATCGCTGACGAGGTCGCCGCGGTGTCAGGCGACTGTTCGTGCTTGCCTTGATCGAGGCGATCAAACTATCTTACATTCAACTTAAAATAAAACAAAATGGTTCGTTTCGCGCCGAGGCAAGTTGAATCGACTTGGCTCAGGCGATTGCTGACGGATTGCCGGGCTGCCCGGTGCGGATCATTCAGGTTGCGGGTTGCTGGCAGGGAATTTGCCGGTGGGGGAATGTATGACGGTACCTTTAGACCGCGGCGATGTGCCGAGCACGCAACGTCGTGTGGTACCGCCTTTGACGCGAGCTGGCGCTGCCCGGCCGCTACCGTTCGATTCGCCCCGGCATCAATGCTTGCAGCAGCGGCATGTCATCGCAGCGCGACAATGCCTTTGACGCGAGCTGGCGCTGCCCGGCCGCTACCGTTCGATTCGCCCCGGCATCAATGGTCGCAGCAGCGGCATGTCATCGCAGTGCGACAAAATAGACACGGCGCTGAACGCGTTATGAACCGGCCCTGCTCGGTGCGGGACAGCCGCCGGAAAGACAGGCAAATGAACGGCTCAGCGTCGGCTCTCACCGGGCCGACCGGGGTCTTGGTGTCGGTGTGACGCACACGATCGGAAACGCTTCGGCTGATTTGATGCCCGCCAGACGCGGCGCGGGGGAGTAGCACGATGTCCAGAACATTCACCGGCACCTACACGACGACGCAGTACCTGACGACGGCCGGCGACAACCCGGCCTTTGTAACGTCGGCCGGTACGATCGCGGTCGATTCGAGTGTTCCGGGTGCCGGCGGGTTGGTCGGAAATGCCGGCTATGCCTGGACCGTAAACAATTCCGGAGTCATCGAAAGCACTGGCAGCCAGGGGGTCGGTGTCGAGCTGCGGACCGGCGGGCAGATCGTCAATCAGCCGCTTTCTGGCCCCGGTGGCTACATCGCCGGCAGCTTCGCTGGTATCGAAATCACCGGCGCGGCCGGCGACAGCGGTACTGTGGTCAATTATGGAACCGTCCGCGCAAACTCGACCGGCGGCTTTAATCACGGGATTTACTTTTATCGGGTTACCGGCACGGTCGGCAACTCAGGCACGATCATCGCCAACGATGTCAACGGCAATGGCACCGCCATCAATCTGGGCCAGGGCGGCAGCGTTTCGAATTACGGTTTGATCGAGGCGTTCGGCGGCGCCAGCAATGTCGGTATCGGCGCATTTTCCGCTGTCGCGACGGTGAGCAATAACGGCACGATCATCGCCAGCGGCGGCACTTCCGCCACTGCCATCAGCATCCAATCCGGGACCATCGCCAATAATGGCCTGCTGAGCGGCGATAACGGCATAAGTCTTGGTGCCGGCGGGAGTTCCGTCGTTAATTTCGGCACGGTGCAAAGCACCGGAACAGGGACCTTTTCGACCGCCGTCAATCTGCAAACGGGGGGCACGATTACCCTGAGGAACCAGGGGACGATCGTCGCATCCGGAACCGGTGGCTTTGCCGTCAACCTCAACGGCGCCGCGACAGTCGTCAACGGGTCTGTTCGTACGACCAGTGCGCTGATCGCTGGCTATCGCAGCGCCGTCAATGCGGTCGCCGCAACCGTCGTGAATTACGGGACGATCATGGGGACTGGCCCCGGGTCCCTCAGCAACGCAATGTTGCTCGGCAGCGGTTCGCTCAGCAATCGCGGACTCATCCAGTCGAGCGGAAATGGCGTCACAACAGGTGCCGGAACCACGATCACCAATACCGGTACGATTGCCTCGGATGGGACCAACGGCATTGCCGTAATTTTTGGCGCCGGTGGCGGGGAACTGGTCAACGGCATGTCCGGCAGTGGTGTCGGTTTAATTACGGCGTATCACACGGGAATCGGGTTTTTCCCAGGCACTGCGGCGAATCCCGGCACCGTCGATATCATCAATTACGGCCGCATTGTCAGCACCCAGCCGGGCACCGCGGCGGGGACCGGGTTCAGCGGTTTTGGTGTGCAGTTCGGTAACGGTGGGACCGGCACGGTCCAGAATTTCGGCACAATTTCCAGCGCGGAAAGCGCCGGCGGTGGTGGCGCCATTTTGCTCCAATCGGGCGGGACCGTCATAAACGGCAACGCCAACGATCCCGGAGCTTTGATCGAAGGTAATTACGCTGGCATTCAGATCAACGGCAGCGCCGGGACGGTAACTAATTTTGGCACGATTGTCAGTTATGCATCGGCGGTACCGAACGGCATTGCCCTCTACCTGACTCAGGGCGGGAGCATCACAAATTACGGGCTGATCGAAGGTAATCGCCAGCCGAGAGCCACTGGCGGCGGAAAGTACGGAGCGGCGATTATCGTCCACGGCCCGAATTTATCGGGAAACGTCACGAATTTCGGGACCATTCGCAATACCAATCCCGGCGATGGGTTAAATCTCGACACCGGCGGCACGTTGATCAACGGCTCGACGGCGTTTACCGCGGCGACAATCGCCGGGTCGGTGGACGCGGTATTAATGGGGCAAACGGCCGGGACCGCGACCGTCGGCGCGCAGGCGTTCGTGTTCAACTACGGAACGATTGCAGCCGTCGGTACAGGAGCCGGCTTTGCCGCCCTTGCGGGCGGCACGGTCACCAATTTTGGAACAATATCGGAGTCGGACGGCAACGCGGTTCTTTTCACCAATACTGTCGGTACTGTTTTCAACTTTGGCGCTGTTCTGAATACGTCCACCACGACGGCCGCGGCGCGGTTAGCGGCCGGCGGTGTGGTCGTCAATTATGGTGCTATTTCGAGCAATCGTACCGGTATCTCGATCAATACGCTACCGGGCACGGTGAGTAATTTCGGGACGGTGCTTAGTAACGTCCCGGTGACGGGCACGGCCGGGTCCGGCGTCTATCTGCAAAGCGGCGGCATCGTCACCAATCAGCGCGGAGCCTTGATCGCGGGTTATCGGTCCGGCGTCGATATTGAAGGCAGCGCCGGAACGCTGACGAATTTCGGGACGATTGCGCATCTCGGCAGCGGCACCGGCGGTGATGCTGTCGCCCTGACCGCCGGTGGCATCGTCACCAATTACGGAACCATCACCGGCGGCCACGTCGCGACCTATGGCACACCCAATTCATTTGGTGCGGCGCTGCAATTTTCCGGAGTCGCGGGAACGGCGGTCAATTTCGGCCAGATCACCGCATCGCAGACCAACGCAGACGGTGTCCATCTGTTGGCTGGTGGCACGCTGGTCAACGGCAGCACCGCTGTTACCGACGCGACGATATCGGTTGGACGGCTGGCGGTTTACATCGGCGGTACGTTCGGCACGCCGACCAGCGGCGCGGCCGGTTTTGTCTTCAACTACGGTACAATCGAAAACACTGCCAGCACGGCCCCCGCCGTCGATCTCGCGTCGGGCGGTTCCGTCATCAATCACGGACTGATTTCCTCGGCGGCGCGCACCGGCGTGTCGCTGACCGGCGGCGGCACGATCGACAATTTCGGCAGCATCGTCAGCACGGCGCCGGCCAGCGGCACGGTCGGTACCGGTGTGTATTTTGGCCAGGGCGGTCTCGTCACCAACGAGGTCGGCGGTGTCATCAGCGCCGTGCGCGGCGCTGTTGCGCTCGCCTTCAACGGCACGACGAATGCGGCAGCAACCATCAGCAACAGCGGTAACTTGACCGGGTCGGTCGGCATCTCGATCGGGAAGGGCGATACCGGCGCCAATACCATCGTCAATTTCGGCACGATCACCGGCACTAATGGCACTGCCGTCAGTCTCGGCTCGGGCAACGACCTCCTGGTTATCGAGGCCGGATCGGCGCTGCAGGGGGTGATCACCAATGTTCATATTGGCGATGTCATCGACCTGCCGTTCATCCAGTACAGCAATGTCGGGTTCACGGTTATCGACAGCAATCATACGCTGAGCGTCGTCCAAAACAGCACGACGTTCACAATCGCACTCGACCCCAACCAGAACCTGGTTCCTGACGCGTTTTTGCCGACCAAGGACAGCAATGGCGCGACTGCTGTCGAGATTGTCCATTCCGGCATCTTTGCCGGAACCTATACCACCGGCATCGTCCTCAGTATCCCGGCCGCACAAAACCCGGCAACGATTACTGGCACTGGATATGTCACCAATACCGACGCGGCGTCTTATGGCGGCGATGCGGTTTACGGGTTGAGTGGAGTCCCTTGGCGGCTGACCAATATCGGGACGGTGCAGGACACCTTGGCGGCCGGCGTGTTTCTCGCCTCCGGCGGCACCGTCACCAATGGCGTCGGCCTAGGCGCCAGCGCGCTGATTACCGGGTATACGGCTGGCGTTCAAATTGCCGGGGTGGCCGGAACGGTCCTCAATCGCGGCACGATTGAGGCCTCCGGCATTAGCGGCGCCGGTGTCCTGCTTAATCTCGGCGGCTCGCTGAACAATGCCGGACGGATCGCAGGGGTGGCGTTCGGCGCTGAACTGACCGCGGCCGGCACGGTCACCAATACGGGGATCATCGATGCGACCGGCACGTCCGGTACCGGCTTGTATCTGACGACCGGCGGGTTCGTCGACAATTCGGGAGCGATCATCGGAACGAATTTCGGCGCGTATTTCCGTGAGCCGACCGAAATCGTCAATAGCGGCGCGATTTCTGGCAATACCGCCATCGATATTACCCTCAGCGGCACGCTGACGAATACCGGCGACATCTTTGGCGTCGCCACCGGCATTTACATGCCCGGCGGCGGCGTGGTGACCAATTATGGCTCGGTCGTCGCGAGCGCCAGCAACGGCGTCGCAGTCAACATGGCCGACGGCGGCAGTTTCGACAACGCCGCGCAAACCGGCGGCCTGACCGGTTTCATTGCCGGTGGACATTATGGCGTCAGCCTTGGTGGCGCAAACCAGACCGTTGTCAATGCCGGGACGATCGAAGGGGGCGATGACGCCGTCATCATGCGCGGTGCGGGGCCCTCGGTGATCAACCAAGGCGTCATCTCCGGCACCAACGCCTCTTCCGCGGGCGTCTATCTGATCGGCGGTGAAGTCACCAATGCGTCCACCGGCACAATTGTTGGTGACGGTGTGGGTGTCGACATCGGCCAGGCCCGCGGCACGGCAATCAATGCCGGCACAATCGTCGGCAGCGGCGCGTCCGGCACTGGCGTCGCGATGGGCGATGGCGGCTATCTCTATAACGCCGTTACCGGACGGATTACCGGCGGCGGCGCAGGTGCGGTTATCGCAGGCGCCGCCGGGACCGTCGTCAATCAGGGGACGATCGGTGCAACCGGTACGGCTGGCGTCGGCCTGCAACTCAATAGCGGCGGTTATGTCGACAACCAGGGTGCCATCTACGCCGATCCGTTGCGCGGCGCCGGCATCGTTTTGAGCATCGCCGCCGACATTCTCAATAGCGGCCGCATTATCGGCAACAACGCCTTGCAGATGTCGCAGGGCGACACCGCGACGAATAATGGCAGCATTATCGGCGATGCTCACGGCATCTATCTTGCCGGCGCCGGCTCAGTCATCAATTCCGGTGTCATCCGCGGCGCGGCGGCGTCCGGTGTTGCGGTCGATTTTGCCAACGGCGGCAATCTGACGAATAATGGCGGCACTGCACCCGGCTATATCTATGGCGGCCAACTCGGCATCGAGATCGGCGGCGCGGGCGGCACGGTGCTCAATGCCGGTACGGTCATCGGCGGTGACAACGCGATATTGATCGCAAATGCCACCGCCGCGGTGTTCAATTACGGGCTGATCTCCGGCAGCGGCACGTATGCCGACGGCGTCTATCTGACCGGCGGTTCCGTCACCAATGCCTCGACGGCGACGATCGAAGGCAGCGCAATCGGCGTCCATATCGGCCAGACGACAGGAATCGTCGTCAATTACGGCACGATCGCCGGCACTGGCCAGACGAATGCGGCCGGTGCGGTGCTCAGTGAGGGCGGTACGCTCGATAATGCGGGCACCGGCCTGCTCACCGGCGGCCAATACGGCGCCGTCATTGCCGGTGCCGTGGGGACGGTCGTCAATCTGGGTACGATCGAGGCGACGGGTGCGCGCGGCGTCGGCCTGCGCATCCTGTCCGGTACGATCAACAATCAGGGCGACATCCAGGGCGTCGCTGCGGGCGTCAAGCTCGATACGCCGGCTATCGTCACCAATAGCGGCCATATCGCCGGTGATTACGCCATCGATCTAACGCATGGCGGCGATGTGGTCAACACCGGCGCCATTATCGGCGTCACCGACGGCATCTATGCATCGGGCAGCGGAACCGTGCTGAACAGTGCGTCGATCCTGGCGTCGGACAGCCTCGGCATCGGCATAAACCTGACCGGCGGCGGCGGCATCACCAACAATGCCGGCGGCGTTATCGAGGGCGGGCACGCAGGCGTATCGTTTGGCGGCGTCGACGGTACGCTCGTCAACCACGGTACGGTCACCGGCATTTATGCCGGCGTGAACGGCAGTGGCACAACCGCGACAATCGTCAATTACGGCGCGCTCTCCGCATTCGGCGCCAATGCCGACGCGGTCTACCTGACCGGAGGCACCGTCGTCAATTCCGTCGGGGCGACGCTGACGGCTCCCTCGTTTGGTGTCAAAATCGAGACCCGCAGTGGTTTCGTCGCGAATAGCGGCACCATTATCGGCAGCGGTACGGCGGGCGTCGGCGTATCGCTCTACACGGGCAGCACGCTGACCAATGCCGGCTCGATCATTGGCGGCGGTGGCGTGGCGGTGACGCTCGGCACTGACAGCACCGTTATCGTCGATCCCGGTGCCGTGTTTTCCGGCATCGTGTCGGGCTTTGTCGATGTCGGGCCGGGCACTGGAGACCTGGTCCTGGCTGCCGGCGCTGCCACCGGCACGATCAGCGGCATCGGGTCGAGCTTCACCGGGTTCGGCACCATTACGGTCGAAACCGGCGCAAGCTGGCAATTTGCCGGAAACAACGCTGTCGGCAGCGGCGGCACCTTGGCGCTCGCGGGTAATGCGACGCTCGGGTTGGGCGGCACGCTCACCAATAGCGGCGCGGTTGATATCGGACCCAATGCGCTGCTCGACATCGATAATGGCGCCACTGTCAGCGGCGGCGGCAATATCGCCTTTCTCGGCAACGGCGGCGAATTGCAGGTCGACGGTACGGCGATGCCGTCAACCGCGATCACCGGCTTTGCGCAGGGCGACAGCATCGACTTGCCGAATATCGCCGCCGACAGCATCGGCTATGCCGGTGGCGTCGTTACGCTTGCCAATAAAAACGTCACCGTCGCCCAACTCAATGTCGCGACGATCTACGGCGCGCCGGCCTTCAGCGAACAGCGCGACAGCACCGGCGGAACGCTGATTACAGTCAGCCCACCGGTCTTGCCGATCTATACGTTCATCACTGACTTCAACAAGACCAACAGTATCCAGCATAGCCTGATCAAGGAGTTTCCGAGCGGCATCGTCACCGGCAACCAAGGGCTCAGCGTGCCGTTCGACGTGGTGTCAGACGGATCCGGGAATAATTTTTCCGAGATTACCACCTCGCTGACGATCAATGTGTCGATTGCCAACGTCGCGCATGTCCATACCTTGATTGCAGCGTACATGCCGCCCGATGGAGCGACTGCCGCGACGGTCGAATTTATCGGAACCGGCGGCGCGGACGAAACCTTCACCTTGGTGAACGGCAATCAGCTCCGCGATTTCTTCGACGACGGTTTCGCCAATTCGATCAACGGCACCACGGCGCAGAACATGTTTACGGTCACCGGTGTGCAGGACGCCGCCGGGACCGGTGACGTGACGACCGGCAATACCGGCACATATCGCATGGACGAGCAGGATTTCGTCTTGAACGGCTCGTTTGCCGGACAGACCCTGCAGCAGATCGTCATTACCAATCTGGATGGTCCCGGCGAAACGCCGATCCTGCTCGGCGTGACGGCGCAGTCCGCTATCACCGGCCAGGTCGTCTCGTCGGGCGGCACGCTGATCGTGTCGTCGGGACAGGCCTATGAGGCGGTGACGGTGCAGAGCGGCGGCACGCTGATCGTGTTGTCCGGCGGTTTTACCGGTGACACGGTCGATAGCGGAACCGAAATCCTCAGTGGCGGCATCGAGTTTGGCGCCGCCGTTGACAGCGGCGCGACGCTCACGGTGTCCGCCGGCGGAACCGTGTCGGCAGCGACCGTCAACAGCGGCGGTGTCCTGACAATCTCGGCCGGCGGTGCCGCATCCGGGACGACCGTTGGTGTTTTCGGTGTCGAGCACGTCAGCGGCGGGGGTGTTGCGAGCAATACGCTGGTGGTCGGCGGCGGCAGTGAAATCATCGACGCCGGCGCCACGGAAGCCGGCGGCACCGTGGGCGGCGGCATCATCGATGTTCTTGGGACAGCCCAGGCGATTTTGATCAGCGGCGGCTCGGTAATTGTCGAAACCGGCGGCAGCGCGGCCGACGCCACGATCAATAGCGGCACGCTGGCTCTGTTGACCGGTGCCAGCGCCTCGGGCACGACGACATTCGCCGGCAGCGGCGGTTTGATCCTGGTGGAGGCGTCGACGCCCCCGGCAAATGCCATCGCCGGCATGGCGTCGGGTGATGCGATCGACCTGCGCGCGCTGGGATGGAGCACGGCCAATACCGCTCAGCTGAACGGTACGACATTGACGGTCACCGGCACCGGCGGCGCCGTCGATACGCTGACGTTGATTGATGTCGCGGCGCACACCGATTTTGTCACCGCCGATGACGGCAATGGCGGGACGCTTGTCGAAGCGCAAGCGCTGCCGGCCAATATCTTCAACGGGACGTACACGAACGGGATTGTGTTGAGCAATCCCGTTTTACAGAACCCGGCGGTTTTGACATCGACGGCGCAGGTCAGCATCGGGGGTTCGTCGTACAACCGGGCGGTTTACGGGGAATCCGTGGCGGCGTGGACGGTGACCAATTATGGAACCGTCACCGGGGCGGGAAGCGACAGCACCGGGATCGGGCTGCAGGGCGGCGGCACGATCATCAATGGCGCGCCGGGCGTAACGAATGCGCTGGTGACCGGGAGCCATAACGGCGTTGCGATCGAAGGCACGCCCGGCGTGATCGACAATTTCGGCACGATCGAGAGCACATCGACGGTGGGCGGCATCGGAGTGCATCTGCGGCTTGGCGGGACAGTTCAGAATGGCCAAAACGGCGCTACGGCGGCGCTGATCGATGCCACACGCGGGGCGATCTATATCGGCGGCAATTACGGGTCGCACTATACCGGCGCGGCCGGCACGGTGATCAATTTCGGCACGATCATCGGCAGTGAGAACGATGTTATTGCATTGGTGGCGAGCGGTACGGTCACCAATGACGGGACGATTGTCGGCGTCGGCACCGCAACCGGCGGCGTGTTTCTGGAACCGGGTGGTCTGGTGACCAACCGGGGGCTGATCATCGGGTCGGATCGCGGTGTCTATGTTTATGGCGGGCTGGGGACGGTCGCCAATCTCGGCACGATCGTCAGCACCAACGACAATGCCGCGTCGGTCGGACTGGCGGCCGGCGGGCGGGTAACAAACGGGGCGCCGGGCGCCGCATCGGGCCTCATTGTCGGATATCGCGTCGGCGTGTTCGGCGGCACGTCCGGCAGCCCGACGGTGCTGACCAATTACGGCACGGTTGCCACCACCGCGACCGGTACGGCGGGCGGACCAGTCAGTTTCGGGGTGCTGCTGAACGCCGCCGGCACGGTCGCCAATTTCGGCACGATCGCGGCGCCGCAAGCGGCAGGGGGCGGCAATGCGGGTGGCGACGGAGTGGCGCTGATCGCCGGCGGAGTGGTGACCAACGGTGCAGGCGGCAGTTCTGGTCCGCTGACGACCGGTGCGGTGATCAGCGGCGGGGCGTACGGCGTCCTGGTCGATGGCGGCGTCGGTGAAATCACTAATTTCGGAACCATAAGCGGTGCTGCCGGCGTGGTGATCGGCGGTGCCGCGAGCGGCGGCACGATCGTCAATTACGGCACGATTATCGGTGCGGCCGGCACCGCGGTGGCATTCGGCGGCGGCCCGGACGTGCTGGTGATCGAGCCGGGTTCGGTATTGCAGGGGGCGATCGCCGGGCTGGGGATCGGCGACACGCTGGATCTGCGCGGGCTGGCGGGCGGTGCGGCCGGCAGCGTTCTGCTCGGCGCCGGCAACTTGCTGACGGTGACCGAAGCGGCCGGCAAGGCGACGCTGCAGCTCGACCCGGCGCAGGATTTCAGCAGCAGCACATTCAGCCTGTCGGATGATGGGCAAGGCGGCACCGATATCGTCGAAAACGTGTTCGGTACGGTTGGTCCGGGGCAGACGCTGGTGGTTTCGGCGGGGGTCACGCTGACTGGAATCACGGTGCTGTCTGGCGGCACGCTGGAAGTCCTGTCGGGCGGTGCGGTGATCAGCTCGCTGATCGAGGGCGGCGGCCGGGACCTCATCGGGTCGGGCGGTCTCGATATCAGCGCGACGATCGAGCGGGGCGGCGTTCAGGACGTGTCCGGCACGGCAAGCGCGACGCTGCTGGTTGGCGGTGGCGCCGAGACGGTGGCTGCGGGCGGCGTGGCGAGTGGCACGATGGTGTCGAACGGCAGCCGCGAGAGCGTGCAGTCGGGCGGCACGACGATCGACACGACGGTGTTCGGCGGTGGGTTGCTCGATGTGCAGGCCGGCGCCGCAGCGCCGGGCACGATCAAGTTTTCCGGCATCGGCGGCGAATTGGAGATTGACGGCAGTGTGATGCCGACGGCGGTGCTCTCCGGGTTCGACCGCGGCGACATACTCGACCTGCACACGCTGCCGCCGGGTGCGGCAACGGCAATGTTCGACAGGTCGACCGGCGCGCTGACGGTCAGCGGCGGCGGCGTGTCGGATACCCTGGTTCTGGCGGGCGGCGTGTCTCCGGGAACGGCGTTTGCGCTAAGCAATGACGGGCAGGGCGGCACGCTGGTGGTGGCCGGTCCGCCGGCGCCCGGCAACCTCGCGTTGCAGGCGAGTTCCGACAGCGGCGTGCTGCACGACGGCGTCACCAACGTGACGGAACCGTTGGTCCTCGGCAGCGGCGAAGTCGGGGATACCGTGACGCTGTATGACGGGTCGGCGGCGGTGGGCAGCGGTACCGTGGACGGTAACGGGTCCTGGGCTGCACAGGCCCATATCGTGGCCGACGGGATACATCAACTGACGGCGCGGGAGACCGATGCGGCGGGTAACGTCAGTGGGCCGTCGGCGGTGTTTGCGCTGGATCTCGATCTGGCGCCGCCAATCGCGGCGGCGCCGAGCACTCTCGCGGTGCTGCCGAGCAGTTCCAAGACGCCGCTGGGGATCGCAGCGCCGAGCGACGCCGACGATTCGCCGAGCGGATTGTCGATCCGGGTCGATGCGGTGCCGAGTAACGGCACGGTAATGCTGGCTGACGGCACGCCAGTGGGAGTGTTCAGCAGCCTGACGGTAGCGCAGCTGACCGGCCTCGTTTTCACTCCGGGGGCGAACCAGATCGGCACCAGCGGCAACTTTGCCTATACCGTGTTCGATCTCGCAGGAAGTCTCTCGGCCGGGTCGGAAACGGTATCGGTGGTGCTCGCGAGCGCCCCGAGCGTCTACGATTTCTTGTTCACCTACGGCAACGGACAGGATTACTACTACGGCACGGTGTCGGATGACGGCACCTATGGCTACCAGGTCGGGCAGACGGTGAATGCCGGGCTCGGCACCTATCAGATCTTCAACATGCAGTCACTGTCGACCGAGCCGGTGGGTTCGGTATCGGTCGCCGATTATACCCATACCGGGCCAGGACAGGCGTCGGTCACGCCGGTGGCGACTGCCGCGGGCCGGGCGGACGGCAGTAACGGCCTCGGCAGCGAAAGCGATGCCGTGCCGGGGACCGACGGCCAGAACCATCCGTTCAGCCCGACGATGGCGGCGAGCTTCGGCTCGACCACCGCCTTGTTTGGTTTCACCTACACTTATGCCGACGCGTCGGCGTTCTACACCGGTACGGTGGCGAGCGACGGTACGGTAACGGCCGGCAGCAGAACTGTGACAAACAGCGCCGGCCAGGTGCTGGGCACTTATACGGTGTTCGCCGATGGAGTAACGGCGCGGGCGGCCGGGAGCGTCGTGATAGACCGCTTCACGACGGGCGATGCGGCGTTTTTGCCGGTGCATGCGACGGCCGGATCGGTTGACGGCAGCAAGGGGCTGGGCTCGGAACAGGGATCGATCGTGGTCAACGGCATGACCGTTGGCTTTGGTGCGTCCCAGGAGCCGGCCCTGTCGGTGATCATCCAGCCGGTCGTGGTGGTGCCGAACAATGCCGACGTCGTCACCGCCGAGCTGACAGAGGTGTTCCAGGAAATACTGGACCGCAGCCCGACCGGTAACGATCTCGCGACCTACAGCGGACAGATCGCGGCCGGCACCAGCCTCGCCTCGATCCGTCAGACACTGGCGCAATCGTCAGAAGCGCAGACCGACCTCAACCAGTTGTACCACCAGATCTTCGATCGCGACGCCGACCCCGGCGGCCTCGCGACGTACACCGATGCGCTGATCGACGGGTCGAGCCTGACGGTGGTGCAGCTACTGCTGGCGCAGTCGCCGGAGGCGCAGAGCGATTTGAACCAGCTCTATGAGGATGTATTGGGTCGCCCCATCGATGGCGGCGGCCAGGTGACGTATATGGCGGCACTGGCAACGGGCACGGATATCGACGGAGTGCGTCGGGTGGTGGCGCAATCGCCGGAGTCGGTGACGAATCTGACGCAATTATTCCAGACCGTGACCGGGCGCGCCCCAGACGCGGCGGAACTACAGGGGATGGTGGACCAGCTCGCCGGCGGTACGGCGACGCAGCAGGCGTTGCAGAGCGGGCTCGCCGCCAACGGTACCGCAGGCGGCTACTTGCCGGTGACCGCGGGCCCCGGCAACGCCGTCTTCACCGCGGTGCCGGGGACGCCGACCGAGTTCGTCTTTGGTGACGTGGCGTTTGGCACCGAAACCATCGCCGGCTTCGACCCGCTGCGCGACGCCATCGCCGTCTCGCACAACCTCACCGCCGACCTGGCAACCCTCAAAAACGACGCCGCCACCACTCCGTCCGGAACGCTCATCACCCTCAACCAGACCCAGTCCATCACCCTCAACGGAATCCCCACCGCCGCCCTCAACGACAGCAATTTCCGTGTCATCTGAGGGTACGAATCTCAGCGTGCGGCAGGTGCCGCGACTAATCCGGGGCTTACAGTCCCGCCGCGACGTGCATAATAAGGTCGCCGCGGCGGGGCGCCACCGAAGGGAAAGGCTCGACTGATGACCGATCTTCCAAAGCATGTGGATATTCACGAGGAAGGCCCGCGCGAAGGCTTTCAGATCGAACCCGGCCCGATCAGCACCGCGGACAAGATCCGGGTGATCGAGGCGCTGGCCGAAACCGGGCTGCACCATATCCAGGCCTGCTCGTTTGTCAGCCCGCGCATCGTGCCGGGCTGGGCCGATGCCGAGGATGTCGTCGCCGGCTTTACGCCCAAGGAAGGCGTGCATTATACCGGGCTGTGGTTCAACGCCTCGGGGCTGAACCGCGCCCTGGTGTTCCGCAACAAGCTCTCGATCACCGGCGCGATTTCGCTGACCGCTTCCGAGGGCTTTACGCAAAAGAACCTGCATCGCAGCCACGCCGAGAATGTCGCGGCGATGAAAAAGCAGACGGCGTTGCACCTCGAAAACGACGTGCCGGTGCCGCGCATCGGCGTGATGGCGGCGTTCGGCTGCAACTACCAGGGCGACATCACCTCGGCGCAGGTCATCAGCACGCTCGAAGACGGGCTGGAGATCGCCGCGGAGACCGGCGCCGAGATCAAATATTTCTCGCTCGCCGATACGATGGGCTGGGCCAACCCGATGCGCATCGAGCGCGTGCTCGGCGACGTGCGCGCCCGCTGGCCGGAAACCCCAATCGCCCTGCACCTGCACGATACGCGCGGCCTCGCGGTGGCAAACGCGCACGCCGCGCTGAAGATGGGCGTGACGCAGTTCGATTCGACGGTCGGCGGCCTTGGCGGCTGTCCGTTTGCCGGCCAACCGAAAGCGGCCGGCAATATCTGCACCGAGGAACTGGTGCTGCTGTGCGAGGAGATGGGTATCGATACCGGCGTCGATCTCGATGCGCTGATCGAGGTCGGGCGCATGGCGGAGGATATCGTCGGGCATCAGCTCCCCGGCGAACTGATGCACGCCGGCAGCCTCGACGCCTTCCGCCGCCGCGCCGCGTAAACAAGGTCGCTCGATGCCGGCGCGACCGCTTGCGGGGCTCAAGGTCCTCGAATTCAGCCACACGGTGATGGGGCCGACCGCCGGGCTGATCATGGCGGAACTCGGCGCTGATGTGGTCAAGGTCGAGCCGGCGCCAAAGGGCGATCATACGCGCGGGCTCGGCGGGTTTGGCGCCGGTTTTTTTGCTGCCTTCAACCGTAACAAGCGCAGCCTCGCCGTCGATTTGAAGCGCGATGAGGGTCGGGCTGTCATCCACCGCCTGGCGGCAACGACCGATGTCGTGCTGGAAAATTACGGTCCCGGGACGATGGAGCGGCTCGGCTGCGGTTATGAACAATTGGAGCCGCTCAACCCACGCCTCGTGTACCTGGCGCTGAAAGGCTATCTCGCCGGCCCTTACGAGCACCGCCCGGCGCTCGACGAGGTGGTGCAGTTTCAGACCGGCCTTGCCTTTATGACCGGGCCGCCCGGCCGGCCGCTGCGCGCCGGCGCCTCGGTTATCGATATCATGGGGGCGATGTTCGGAATTATCGCGGTGCAGGCGGCGCTGCGCGAGCGCGATACGACCGGCAAAGGGCAGCGCGTATCAAGCGCATTGTTCGAAAGCGCCGCGTTTCTGATGAGCACGCACATGGCCGGGATGACCGCCACGGGCCTGGAGGCAAGGCCGATGCCGGCGCGCCGTGGTGCCTGGGCGATCTATGAAGTGTTCGACACGGCGGGCGGCGGCCAGCTTTTTATCGGTGTCACCAGTGACCAGCAATGGAGCCGGTTTGTCGAGGAATTCGGCTTGCAGGAATTGGCGTCCGATCCGCGCCTTGCGACCAACGTTATGCGGCTCGGCGAGCGCTCCTGGCTGATCCCGGCGTTGCAGGAGGTGCTGGGGCGGCTGCCGCAGGCCGAGGTGGCACAGCGCTGCGAGCGAGCCAACGTGTCATGGGCACCGGTCAATCAACCAGGTGACCTGTTTACCGACCCCCATCTGCTGGCGACCGGCGGTCTCGTCGATGTGTTCATTTCCCGGTTTGGCGGCGGTGACGGCGAAAATGGGGACGGCAAATGGGCCGGTTTGCCGGCCTTGCCGGTCGAGTTCGGCACCGACCGCCAGCGCCCCGGCATTGCGCGCCAGCCGCCGCGCATGGGCGAACACAACACCGAAATCCTCGCCGCCGCCGGTTTTGCTCCGTCTGACATCACCGCGCTTGCCGCCGCCGGCATCATCGCCGCGACGGGCTGAGCGGTTGAGCAGAACCGGGGCGGCGACCTTGCTGCGGCGGTCTTTTGGGGTGTTTTTATTCGTTGCGATCTGCGTTGCTTTCGGGGGTGCGCGCAGTATGGCGGCCGGGAATCCGTCTAGTGGCTTAAGGTGTGGAGTTTTCGCTCAAGGCGATAGCCTCAAAGCCTCACCCCAAACTGATCCCGAGGCCACTGAGCGATTTCGGCAAATTATGAAAGAGATCGCCGCCGGCCCCAATGCAATCCTCTTTCTCGGCGATTCGCTGACCCGAAAGTGGGATCAGGCTTTGTGGGACCGTTTCTTTGCTCCGAGCGGCGCCCTTAACCTTGGGGTTAATGGAGACAAAACCGAGAACCTCCTCTGGCGCCTGCAGAACGGCAATTTGAACGGCCAGCACCCGACGGCGGTCGTACTCCTGATCGGCACCAACGATATCGGCCGCAATCGGGCGGCAACGGTTATCGCTCAGGGTATTCGAGATATCCTGACGCTGCTTCGGGAGCGGCTTCCGGCGACCCGCATCCTATTGTTGGGCGTATTACCGAGGAGCGCGTCACCCGGTTCCCGGCGGCGGATGCAGGTCGCCGCGGTCAACCATCTGCTCCAGACATGCGAGGATCGAGAATACGTCTTCTACGCCGACCTGGGAGATACGTTGCTCGACGCCGACGGGCGGCTCAGTCCGGAAATCTCATTTGATGGGGTGCATCTGAGCGCGCAGGGTTACGCCTTGTTGACGCCGCAGGTCGCAACCAAACTAAACAATATACTCAACCTACCGATCAGGACCGGCCCGTCCAGATGACCGCACACGTCCTGCGCGGCGGGTTCAGCGCAGTTTCTGAAAAACACCGGTCAGATGGCCTGAGCCGCTTACGAAATCCCCGCCGAGCGCGCCAAATCCGACGGTTTCGAACGTGAACGCGCTGCCCTGATCGTCCTGGAACGAAAGCACGCCATCGTGCAATCGCCCTACGCGATGTTGTTGCTTCCACGCCAGAGCGCTGCCCGGGCGGCTCGGGCCGTAGACGTAGATGACATCCGCCGCTCCGCCGGGAGCGACGCTTTCAACGATCAGGCCGCCGCATAAACGCCCGCCGTTGCTCCAACTGCCGCTCCAGACCCCGAGGAAGCCGCCGCTGCTGCCGACCTGATCGATTGTGTATTCGACTTCCTTCCCGCAAACAGCAATGTGTTGTGCCGCAGGCTCCGCGCGTCTCGGCATGACGGGTGCCATCAAGCTGGCGGTTTCTCCCGTATCAGTGCCGCCGCGGGCGGTTGCATTTCCGTCGTTCTGTTCCGTCGATTTGCCGGTCAGCCGGAGGACATGATTTTTATTGTCGAGCGTCCAGGAATCGAAATTTGCAAGAAAGCTCTGCCCCAGCAGCAGCGCACTGTTGGCAGAGCCGACGCTCGCCGCGACGTTCCGCAGAATGTGATGACCGACCCTGAGTTCGCGTATATGGAATTTCGGGCTTTTCTGCTTTGAGCCATCGGCCAAAATGTAGGTTGTTTCGTCCATCAGGTCCGTAGGGACAATCGTCTTCGCACGCACCAAAGTGCTGAAGACGTCGAGCGGGATCTGAACGTCTGATGCGCCGCTATCAATCACAAAATTCAATGTTATGGCGCGATTGATTTCGACCGGTATGTCAAACAGACCACCATCTTCCCGAACCAACGCGACCTCATCGGCATCCGGTGCCGCCGAAGATTGCGCCAGGGCCGCGACTGACGTGCTGCCGGCAAGCCCATAGGTGCGGAGATAGGCGGCGCGCGCTTCGGCGGCGCTTCTGAAGCAGGCAAGCACAGTCGGCGATGCCGGGATCGCTGGAGGATTATCCGGCGGTACGCCGCACGCCGTAGCATAAGACCGGACCCAGGCCTTCTGGTTTTCCCAAAGTGCCGCTTTCTGATCAGCCGTCAGCCGGGCGACTGTTTCATTGTAGATTTGCTGGCGCTCGTCGGCGAGCCGCGTCAGTTCTGCGTCGCTGCATATGACGATGCTTGATGCAAACGAAACATTGGAACAGTTAAATGCCACCGCCCTTTCGCCGGCGAATGGCATCGAAAGCAGCACTAAGGCAAGGGTTGCAAAGCGCATTTTGTTACCTGCTCGCCGCAGACAGTCAGGTTGAACCCTGTCTCTGGTGTCCCGCGGTCTCGATAAACGTGTTTAGTAGACATAGCGCCGGCAGGTTAAATTTTTACTATCTGCCATTGAACGACGGTGTACGCGCCCACTGGCCGGTGTGCGATCTGGCGGCAAATTCGCTTGGGGTCGTCCCCATGATCTGGCGGAAGGCGTGGCCGAAGGCGGCGGTGCTGGAGAAGCCGAGGCGGGCGGCGACCTGCTTGACCGAAGCGCGTCGGGTGCTGAGCAATTCGATCGACGCCATGATGCGCGCGCGTTGTCGCCATTCCTTGAAGGTCAACTGGGTTTCGGCGGCGAACAGCCGCGTCATCGTTCGCGCCGAGGCGCCGGCCGCCTGCGCCAGATCGGCCAGAGGCCGGCTGTCGCTGGTATCGGCGAGGACCGCTTCGGCGACCCGCCGGGCGCGGGCATCATTCGGCATCGGCATAAAAGTTGCGCCGTCTTCCGCTTCGATCAGCTCGAACAGCAACAACTGCGCCTGCAACTCGCTGTGGCGCGGTTCGGCGGCACCGGCGAATAGCGACAGCACCAGTTCACGCAGCAGCGGGCGCACGGCGACGACAAACTCGCGCGCCAGCTGCGGTGCCTTGGGATGCGCCGCGAGCCACCCAGGCTCGATATAAAGCGAGCGCATTTCGATGTCGGATAACGCATCGACCGCGTGTTCGAGCCGTGCCGGCAGCCATACCGCGCGTTGCGGCGGCACCAGCCAGCGGCCTTTCGGGGTCGTCACCTGCATAACGCCGCTTGCAGCGAACAGCAGTTGCGCCTCACGGTGAACGTGCGTGCCGAGATGCACGCCGCGCTCGTACGAGCGCGGCAGGGTCCCGATACCGGCAGCGGCCGGTGGCGTCTCGACGATGATCAATGGCGGCATATCGAAATCGCGCCACTCTATCTTGGAAACAACGTGTCGAACCAGGGGAAGGTGCTCGCCATGAATCGGCCGGGTACGGTGATCAGCTTTATCAACGCCGCCCATTTCGTCGACCATTACGCGATGCTGGTCTTCGCGGCCGCCGTTATCGTGATGGGGCCGGTCTTCGGGATGCCTTACGCCGATCTGCTGCCGTATGCGACGCCGGGATTTATCGCGTTCGGCGCCGGCTCGCTGTTGACGGGATGGCTCGGCGACCGCTGGAGCCGCCGGCACATGATGGCGGTGTTTTTTCTCGGCATCGGCGCGACCCTGATGGCCGTCGGGCTGGTGCAAACCCCGGCGCAACTCGGCGCGGCACTGCTGATGCTGGGGCTGTTTGCCGCGATCTATCACCCGGTCGGCACCGCGATGCTGGTTTCCTATGCCGAGCGCTTGGGGCGCGAGGTCGGCGTCAACGGCGTCTGGGGCAATCTCGGTGTCGCGTCGTCGGCGTTGGTCACCGGCGTGATCTGCCAGTATATCGGCTGGCGCTGGGCCTTTATCTTGCCGGGGCTGGTGACGCTGAGCATCGGCGCGGCGTTTATGGCGCGGGTCAGCCACGAGGTGCGCAACGGGCAGAAGCAGTCCGCGGCGGCGGCGCGGGTGCCTAAGGACGCGATGCGGCGCGTCATTATCGCGTTGGTGCTGACGATCATCGCCAGTTCGACGACGTTTAATGCCGTGACCGTGGCATTGCCCAAGCTGTTCGAGGAGCGGCTGACAAACCTGACGACCAGCACCGCCCTGATCGGCCTGATCGCCGCCGGGGTCTATGTGTTCGGGGCCTTGGCGCAATATGTAATCGGCAACCTGATCGATCGCCATTCCCTGCGGAATGTGTTTCTGCCGCTGTCGCTGATCCTGGCGCCGCTATTGTTCCTGGCGGCGGGGTTGCGCGGCATTCCGCTGATCCTGGTCACGATCGGCCTCAATATCGGCATGTTCGGGCAGGTGACGGTCAACGATGCGATGATCGGCAAATATACTAGCGACGAATGGCGGGCGCGGGCTTATTCCGCGCGCTATTTCCTCGGCTTTACCGCGGCTGGTGCGTCGGTGGCGCTCGTTGCGTGGCTGCATGAGCATGGCGGGTTCGGCCTGACCCTTCAGGCCTTTTCGGGGTTGTGCGTCCTGCTTATCGTCGCCGCCTTTATGTTTCCGGCCGAGGATCGCATTGCCGCGCCGGAAGAGCCGGTGACGGCACGGCCGGGTAAGTCGGCTTATTGAGGATTTCGCGGTCCGTTGAGATTTCCCCTGGGGGGGCGCGATATCTGTGATCATAGAATGGTGCCTCGCTCCGGAAGCAATCGGTACACGGGTCGCTTCCGTTGCGGGAGGTGGAGGAGAAGACCGACGGATGTTGTGATCGCAGGGATCGACCTGGGCGGGAACGCGCAGCTGGCGCGCCTGGACCTGACCTGTAGCGTCCGCTGCTAAAAATCGGTCTGCCGTAGCGGGAGCATATGGCCGAGACAACCAGCACCTACGCGCTTGAGATTCATGATCTTGCCAAGTCGTTCGACCGGCCGGCGGTCGATGGCTTGGAGCTGTGTGTGCGGGCCGGCGAATTCTACGTCCTGTTGGGTCCCAATGGGGCTGGCAAGACCACCACCCTGCGGATGACCACCGGGCTGCTGAAGCCGGATCGCGGATCGGTCTCGGTTTTCGGGGTCGATATCCTGGCCGATCCGGTCGGCGCCAAGCGGCTGATGGCGTGGCTCTCCGATGAGCCGATGGTCTACGAGCGCCTGACGCCGCTCGAATATCTGTATTTTATCGCTGGTCTCTGGGGCATCGACCGCGCCGCCGCCGAGACCAAATCACGCGACCTCCTGGAGGTTCTGGGGCTGGCGCCGCATGCCGGGGAGCGCTGTGAACAACTGTCGAAAGGCATGCGCCAGAAAGTGGCCCTGGCCGGGGCGCTGGTGCACGAACCGCGGCTGATCATCCTTGACGAGCCGTTTACCGGGCTCGATGCCGCCTCGGCGCGGCTGGCGAAGGCGATGCTGCGCGATCGCGTTACCGCCGGCTGTGCCGTTATTATGACGACGCATATTCTGGAGGTTGCCGAGCGCATGGCCGATCGCGTCGGCGTGATGTCCGGCGGCCGGCTTGTGGCCGAAGGCACGCTGGACGAATTGCGGCGTCTGGCCGGCGCCGGCAGCGGGACGCTCGAAGACACGTTTCTGGCTTTGGTTGATACCGATGGGGAGCCGGCGGTCGCGGCATGACTCAGTGAGCGTGACGGGCGCTGGCCTTGTCAAACCGGGAACCGTCGCCTGGTTCGCCCGGCACGAACTGTGCCTGGCGTGGCGCGATTGGATCTGGCTGCTGTCGGGCGGTCATCGCCGTCGCGGGGTGGCTGTAACCCTCGGCCTGGTGGGTTTTGTCCTGCTGATGCACGGGGTTGCGGCGATGATGTTGCCGCATTCGCCCGATCTTGCTGGCGTCCCGCCAAAACGCATTCTGGTGGTGATCGGCGGCACGCTGTTGCTTTATGGGTCGTTGATGCTGTCGCAGGCGATGGAGGCGGTAACCCGCGCCTTTTACGCGCGGGGCGATCTCGATCTGGTGTTGTCGTCGCCGGCCTCTGCGAGCCGGTTGTTTGCAGTGCGCATTGTGGCGATGGCGGCGTCGATCGCGGCGATGTCACTGTTGCTGGCGGCGCCGGTTATCGATGTACTGGTCTTGCGGTCGGGCGCGCATTGGCTGGCAGCCTATGGCGTGATCATCGCGATGGCGATGGTGGCGGTCGCCGCCTCGACGATCACCACGATCCTGCTATTCGCCGCGATTGGCCCGCGGCGGACACGTCTTGTCGCGCAAATCATTGCCGCCATTGTCGGCGCGAGCTTTGTGATTGGCGTGCAGCTGCTGGCGATTCTGTCGATCGGGACGGTGTCGCGCATCGAGTTTCTCGAATCGGAGGCGGTTGTCAGCCATACCCCGGCGAGCGACAGCATTGCGTGGTTGCCGGCGTATGCAGTCGCGGGCAACGGGCTGGATCTGGTGATCGTCATTGCCGTCGCGGCGATCATGCTGGGCGGCGCGATCCGGTTTTGTGCACCGCTCTTCGGCACGCTCGCCCTGGCGACCGCGGCGATTTCCGAGGCACCGTCACGAGCCTCGGGCCGGTGGCGTTCCCGTTTTCGCGTGATGTCGCCGGGGCAGGCGCTGCGCCGCAAGGAATGGGCGCTTCTGCGCCGTGACCCTTGGCTGATTTCGCAGAGCCTGATGCAGCTTCTCTATCTGCTGCCGCCGTTTTTTATGCTGTGGCGCAGCTTTTACGGCGACAGCCACCTCGCGACGCTGCTCGTCCCGGTATTGATCATGGCCGCAGGGCAACTGGCGGGGGGTCTCGCTTGGCTGGCGGTTTCCGGCGAGGATGCACCGGACCTGATCGGCTCGGCGCCGATAACAACGGCCCACATTTGGTGGGCCAAGGCGCAGGCGGTGGCCGGGGTGATCGGCATCGTGTTTGCGCCCGCCGTGGTGATTCTCGCGATCGTCCAGCCGATCCTGGCACTTGTCACCGCTCTCGGCGTCGCGATCGCCGCGGCATCGGCGAGCCTCATTCAGTTCTGGTTTCGCGCGCAGGTAAAGCGGAGCCTGTTTCGCCGACGCCACGTTTCGTCGCGTATCGCCACGTTTGCCGAGGCGTTTTCGTCGATCACCTGGTCGGGTGCGGGGGCGGTAATGCTGGTCGACCCGTGGCTGGCGATCATCCCCGGCGGGTTTGCCCTTGCCGTGCTGGCCGGCGCATGGTCGGTGAGCCCACAGCGCGGATAATCCGGCAACCACGACCGCCCGGTCCGGGCGGTCGTGCCGCGAGCGGTTACGGCGTGCGCAGCCGCGCGCTCTCCTCGATCTCGGCCTGCGCGATCGCCTTGGCAAGCGCGCTGCTCAGTTCCTTGGCCGATTCAAGCGTCAGTTCGACCGCGCAGCGCACCCCCGGCCCGAGCGACGCGTTCACGAAATCGATCGTGATCGCTTCTTCCAGCAGGGCGTGGTGCGGGTGGTCGTACGACACCACCGAGTGCGTCAGCGCGAACCAGCCGTCACCGTTCTTGCCGGCGCCGGCCGCGCTGACGACCTCAACGATGGAAGTGCACATGCCGCTTTCCCGTCATGCGAGACTTAGGCCGCGAGGTGCTTTTGCAGGAACGCGAACACCTTTTGCCAGCCGTCCACCGCTTGCTCGATGCGGTACATTGGCCGGTCGTAATAGAAAAACCCGTGCCCCGCGCCATCATAGCGGTGGAATTCGTAATTCTTGCCGTGCTTTTTGAGTTCGGCCTCGTGCTGGTCGACCTGCTCCGGCGTCGGCGAGCGGTCTTCGTTGCCGAACAGGCCGAGCAGCGGGCAGGACAAATCCTTGGTGTATTCGATCGGCGCGACCGGCTGCTTCGGGTTCAGCTCTTCCTTGCTCATCACGACCCGGCCGCCCCACAGCTCGACCGCGGCATTGATGCTCTTGCTGCGGCAGGCGAACAGGAACGTCTGCCGTCCGCCCGAGCAGGTGCCGAACAGTCCGACCTTGCCATTCGACCAGGGTTGCGCGCGCAGCCACGCCACGGCGCCTTCGGTATCGCCGATCACCTGCGCGTCGGGCACACCGCCTTCGGCGCGCACCTTGGCGGCGACATCGTCGGCTTTGCCTTCGCCGGCCCGGTGATAGAGGTTATGGCTGATCGTCGCGTAACCGTGATGCGCAAACTTGCGCGTCGCCTCGCGGTACCATTCGTCCCAGCCGGGCGCGTGATGCAGCAGCACCATGCCGGGGAACGGGCCGGCGCCCAGCGGCCGCGCAACATAGGCCGAGATCGTCTCGTTCTTGTCGCCGGTAATCGTCACCGTCTCCGCAATCATGCCTTCGTAGGCCATCGTCGCCATCCCTTGGTTGCTGAAAAAAATCGAAAATCGCTGACGCCCATCATCTAGCCTTCAGGCGCTCGCCGCAACAGGTCCTCGTCGCGAGGCCCGCTCACATGCACCCGTCTCTCTAATCGGCAGCGTGACGCGCTGCGAAGCCCGGGATTTGCCGGATCGTCCGGATGACGTGCTCGGGGGTGATCAGGCGGCTGCATTCGAATTGCCGCGGCGTGCCTTTATGGCGCGGGCACCACAGGAAATCCTGGTTGTCGAACGGCTCGCGGATGTCGTTCCAACAGCTGTTGCAGGTGTGATAGTTGATCACCCGGTAGGGCGTGGCAAATTCGTTGATCGGGTGGGTAAAGCCGCTGATCAGCACGATCGGGCAGCGGGCCGCCCAGGCCAGCCACGACAGCCCGCTCGACAGGCCGATAAAGAAATCGGCGTGATGTAGGAAATGGGCGCGCTCGATCAGCGGGCGATCGCCGGTAAAATCCTCGGCGCCGTCGGGCATGCGGTTCCACACCATGCCATCGCCGTGCAGCGGTTTCTGGTCGATGCACAGAACGCGATAGCCTGCCCTCTGGAGAAAGGCGACGACGTGGTCCCAGCCATGCGGGTGATTCCAGTATTTGGCCTGTGCTGTCGCCTGCGCGGCGATGCAGACATACGGCTCGGCGATGGGCCGCGCGGCGCTAGGTAGCGCCAGGCGTGGCGGCTCGCCGATGACCGGCATCCCGAGCAAGGCTGCCGCGGCCTGGTGCAACCCGATGCTGCGGCCTTCGCTCGGGTTCCATCGGTGCTGTTCGTCGCCGTAGAACATCATCATCTTGTAGGTGGCGTAAAATCGCTCGGGCTGCACGGCATCGGGCGTTGCAAAGACGATGTGCGGGTAGGCGTCGCGGAACAGCGGAATGAGGCGCCCGGCGATCGCGCAGGTCAGTCGGCAGCCGTGCCGTTCCTGGAATGCGGCGACGGCCGGCAGCCAGGCGATCGTATCCCCGAGCGTCGTGGTCGGCAGATGGATCAGTACGTTGCGGCCGCGCGCGTCGTAATCGTGAACCAGCACCGGAGCGGCCGTGCCGTCTTTGCAAATTTCCACGCGGAACCGCACGAAATAGTGCTTGTCGCTGGTGATAAAGCCGCCGTCATTGCGGCTGTCGATCAACACACTGGCGGTATCGATATCCGATAAGCGCACTTGCCACGCAGCGCCGACCGGTACGGAGATACGCGCGCCGTCGTTGAAATCGAAGCGGATGCCGAACGGCCCATCCTGCGTCGGCACCGGCGGGGAGGCCGGCTCGGCTGTGTTCATGTGTCGAGATTCATAGCGGTCCCAGTGTCGGTTGGTGCGCGGCAAGAGGCAACTCTCGCGGAACGCGAACGCCACGGCCGGTGTTCACCAGCAAACGCAGCGCTAAGGGGCGAGCACATGGCGGACCAGCGGCCGGGCCGGACAGCAGCCGACAGCCAGCATTTCGATCATTTCGCACGCTGGATAGAGCACTTCGTCGGGTCTCCGGTTACGTTCTCCCTCGCGGTCGGCATCGTGGTGGTGTGGGCGATTTCCGGCCCGGTTTTTGCCTGGTCGGACACGTGGCAACTGGTCATCAATACCGGCACGACAATCGTCACGTTTCTGATGGTTTTTCTGATTCAGAACACGCAAAGCCGCGATACCCGCGCATTGCAGTTGAAGCTCGACGAACTGATTCGGGTGAATTCGCGGGCGCGTAACTCGCTGCTTACCCTGGAAGAAATGTCGGAGGCCGAGATCGCGACAGTCAAGGCCACCTTCGACCGGCTCAACACCGTGAACGACGCCATGTCCGATAGCCGTTCCGAATCTCTGCCCGATGTGGCGCCGGATGATGCCGATGCGGCAGCGCCGCGTAAAATCTCCAGAAATCAGCCAGTCTAGCAACGTTCGCGCGTCGGGTATCGCGGCTCGCCCGATGGCGAGCGCCTCGTATCCGGCGACTTAACCGATTTCTCCCCAACGATTTCCGTATTGCTGCCTGTCGCCCGGAGCCTGCCCGCTTGTCATAAAGCGACGTTATCATGCCCGGCGGTCTATCTGGCGGGGCAGAGGCACAAGTGGCGCTGAAGGTGAGGGAAATGGCCGGGACCTGGCGTCACGCTGCCGGCATCATGGCGCTGCTCGGTGGACTTTCTGCTGCCTCGATAGCCGGGGCGGCCGAGCCGTCGGCATGGGTCGAGTTCGGCGCCGATGGGGCGCTTTCGGTGCGCGCGGTGGTTGCATCGGGCGTCACCTGCCCGCAGGTCGCGTCGGATGGCAGCGTCGCGGCGATGACGCCGCGCGGCGCGCCTGATCAGAACTTCCCGGTTCAAGTCTGCGAGGCTGCCGTGCCGGCCGGCACGGCGCGGCTCGCGATTGGTGGAACCGCGTTGCCGGTCGTGCCGAAAGAAATCCGCCGCATCGCCATCATTGGCGATACCGGCTGCCGCATCGAAGGCCGTGCGGCGCAGGATTGCCACGATCCCGCGGCGTGGCCCTTTCCGGCCATCGCCAAAGGCGCGGCGGCGAAACACCCCGATCTGGTGATCCATGTCGGAGATTACTACTACCGCGAAAACGCATGCCCGGCCGGCAACACGGGGTGTGCGAACAGCCCTTACGGCGACAAGTGGCCGACCTGGAAGGCGGAGTTTTTCGATCCGGCCGCGCCCCTGCTCGCGGCGGCGCCGTGGGTCGTGATCCGCGGCAATCACGAATTATGCAAGCGCGGCGGCGCCGGGTGGTTTCACCTGCTCGATCCGCACGCGGCGCGCAACGATTGCGTCGACCGCACTGAACCTTACCGGCTGTCGCTCGGCGGATTGCAACTTCTGCCGTTCGATGATGCCGATGCCGATGATTTTCTCGCGCCGCCGGCCAAGGTCAAAGCTTATGCGGCGCAGTTTGCGGCGTTGCTCGCCGATGTGCCGCCGCATTCCTGGCTGTTAACGCATCGCCCGGTCTGGGCGCAAGCGCAGGGGAGCCTCGGCGGGCTGACCGCGAACCAGACCATGCATCAGGCGATCCGGGGCCATGTCCCGGACAATCTCGACATGGTGGTGTCCGGGCATCTGCATGATTTTCTCAGCTATACCTTCGGGCCGCAGCGTCCGGCGCAGCTTGTGGTCGGCACCGGCGGCGACACGCTGCTGCCGCTCGGCAACGCTCCGATCGTCGGCGCGGAGATCGACGGTATGAAAGTGCAGAAGGGCATTGCCGCGGCCCGCTTCGGCTATTTCATCATGGACCGCAACGCCGCCGGGTGGGACGGCGTGCTTTATGCCCCGGACGAAGCGGTGCTCGGCCGCTGCACGCTTGCCGGGCGCGACATCACCTGCCAGTAAAAAAGCCCGATCAATCCGCTGCCGATTCAAGTTCCGGTGCCGGCGCGGCAGCAGGATCGAGCGCGGCGCCGATCACGTCCTCCACCCGTTCTGCCCAGATAAAACGCAGGGCGTTCCGCGCTGCCTCCGGGATTTCTTCGTAATCGCGCTTGTTGCGGGCCGGCAGGATCACGGTCTTCAGCCCGGCGCGGGCCGCCGCGACGACCTTCTCCTTGATGCCGCCGACCGGCAGCACGAGGCCGCGCAGGCTGATTTCGCCGGTCATCGCGGTCTCGCTGTTGACGGTTCGGCCGGTCAGCAGCGACACCAGCGCGGTGAACATTGCCACCCCGGCGCTCGGCCCGTCTTTCGGGATGGCGCCGGCCGGGACATGGACGTGAATGTCGTTGCTTTCGAACAAGGTTGCGTCGAGACCGAGACTGGTGATCTTGCTCTTGACCAGCGACAGCGCCGCCTGGGCGCTTTCCTTCATCACATCGCCGAGTTGGCCGGTCAGGATCAGGCCGCCACGGCCGGGAATGCGGGTCGCCTCGATAAACAGGATGTCGCCGCCGACCGGGGTCCAGGCGAGGCCGGTTGCGACGCCCGGAATGCTGGTGCGCATCGCCACCTCGCCCTCGAAACGGCGCGGGCCGAGGCTGTCGTGCAGGTCGTCCGGCGTGATGTGGACCTGAGTGGCGCTGCCCTCGGCGATCTGCATCGCGGCACTGCGCAGGGTCGTGCCGATTTCCCGTTCGAGACTGCGCACCCCGGCTTCGCGCGTGTAGTCGCGGATGATTGCCCGCACCGCATCATCGTCGATCTCGACCTGTTCCGCCTTCAGTCCGTTGGCTTTCATCTGCCGGCCGATCAGGTAGCGCTTGGCGATTTCGAATTTCTCGTCCTCGGTGTAGCCCGGCAGGTCGATGACTTCCATGCGGTCGCGCAACGGGCCGGGGATGTTGTCGAGCACGTTCGCGGTCGTGATGAAAATCACCCGCGACAGGTCGAACGGGACGCCGAGATAGTTGTCGCGAAAGGTCGAGTTCTGCTCGGGGTCGAGCACTTCGAGCAGGGCAGAGGACGGGTCGCCCTGATTGCTGTGGCCGAGCTTGTCGATTTCGTCGAGCATCATCACGCAGTTGCGGCTGCCGGCGCGGCGGATGCCTTGCAGGATGTTGCCCGGCAAGGCGCCGATATAGGTGCGGCGATGACCGCGGATCTCCGCTTCGTCGTGCGTGCCGCCGAGGCTGACGCGGACAAATTCGCGGCCGGTGGCGCGCGCGATGCTTTGCCCGAGCGATGTTTTGCCGACGCCCGGCGGCCCGACAAAGCACAGGATCGGGCTGCGTCCGCCGGGGTTCAGCTTGTGGATCGCGAGAAACTCGAGGATGCGGCGCTTGATCTTGCGCAGCCCGTAATGATCGGCGTCGAGCACCTCGCGCGCTTCGTTGATGTCGATCGGCGGCTCGTTGGCGACGGCCCAGGGCAGCTCGATCAGCCATTCGAGATAGGTGCGCGCCATCGAATATTCGCCCGCCGCTTCCGGCATGCGTTCGAGCCGCGCCAGTTCCTTCTTGGCGTGCTTCTCGACCTCGTCGGGCATTTTCGCGGCGTCGATTTTGTCGCGCAGATCGGCGATTTCCTGGCTTTTGGCGTCGTCGCCTTCGCCAAGCTCCTTCTGGATCGTCTTCAACTGTTCGCGCAGCAGAAATTCCCGCTGGCGGTCGTCGAGCGTCTCCTTGGTGCGGTCGCTGATCTGGCGTGACAGGCGCAGGACTTCGAGTCGGTATTCCAATAGCTGCTGCACGCGTGCGAGCCGCTGCTCGACCTCGAAGGTTTCCAGTACCTCCTGCTTTTCGGTCGAGGTGATGTCCATAAAGCTGGCGATCAGATCGGCCAAAGCCGGCGCGGAACCGACGCTCTGCACTGCGTTGACCAGTTCGGTCGGCGTCTGCGGCAACAGTTGCAGGACTTCGAGCGCGGTGTTGCGCAGGTTCAACAGCCGCGCATCGATTGCCGTGCTCTGCTCCTCGGATTCCGCCATCGGCTCGACGCGCGCGACGAAAAACGGGTAGCCGTCGTGAAATTCCTTGATGCGAAAGCGCTGTACGCCCTGGCAGATCACATGGTGGCTGCCGTCGGGGCTGGTCACATAGCGCAGCAGATTGGCTTCGGTGCCGACCTCGCTAAGGCCTGCCGGCAGCGGATCGTCGGCGGTCGGGTCGCGCTGCAGCACCAGTCCGACCGGACGGTTGAGGCGGATCGCGGCCTGCGCCGCAACGATCGAGCGCTGCCGGCCGAGCGTCATCGGCAGCACGGTGCCGGGAAACAGCACCAGATTGCGCGTCGTGATGAGGATCAGGGCATCGACCGGGATCGCGGCGACACCTTCCAGGCCAGGGGCGCCGGATGTTGTCGGTGTTGGTGTCGTGGCGGTTGGCGCGTTTTCCGTCGCTGCCGGGGTTTCCGGCTCCGCGGCGGTGTCGGGGTTGGCTCGTGGTTCTTTCGCGTCCATTACCGTCCCCCTTTTTGCAAGCGCAGCATCAGGCAGCCATCGGCCAGATGCCGGCCCGAAATCTCGAACGGCACCGGCGGCAACTCGATCCGCCGTTCGAAATGGCCATAGGGTATTTCCATGCGCAGAATACAGGCATGCTGCAATTCGCCGGGCAGCGGACGCTCGCCCTGGACGATCAGCGCGCCGGCATTCAGCGTTACCGAAATGCTGTCGAGCGTGACACCCGGCAGCGCGATCAGGATTGTCAGCGCGTCGTCAGTCTCGAATACATCGACCGGCGCCTCCCAATGCGGCGTGGCGTGGTGAAAAAACTGCCGGCGCAGGCGCTGCGCGCGCTCCATCGCGGCGCAGGCGTTGGCCCACATCATTGCGTCAAGCTGGCGTTGCGACATTGTCGGCTCCGCGCCGTCACCCGCTGGGCGGTCACGCCCTGGGCTTGGCGTTGCTCAAAATTGGCTGTCGCTCATATGAGGGCGCAACCTCGGCGGGGAAAGGAGATATGCCTTCGGTTGAGGCATCTTCAGATCGGGTGATACCGGATACGGAACGCCGCGCCGACCAGCATGATCCCAAACAGCAGGGCGTAAACTCCCAGCCACCATGACAGTGCGACGATGCCGATCGCCGGCTGCACAAACAGCGCGATGCCGAACAGCACCGACAGCAGGCCGCACAAGACCAGCAGCAATTCGCCCGCCAGCCGGATCAGCGCCATGCCGGCGGCGATCAGCGCGATGCCGGAAATGATCGCCCAGATCGCGATGACATAGATCAAGGCGACCAGCGCCGTCACCGGCGATACGATGACGATCACCGCGATCAGGATGTTGATGACGCCTTCGAGCAATAGCGGTGCGGAGCGGCCGTGCCGCCGCGCGGCGCGCAAGCCGGCGACCAGTGCGAATACGCCGTCGACCAGCGCGTAGGCGCTGAACAGGTAAAGCAGCGCGACCGCGGTCATCCCCGGCCAGCAGAATGCGAGCAGCGCGAAGAGGATCGCGGCGGCCCCGCGCAACGCCAGCGCCCACCAGTTACCGACCATGATTGCCGCCATTTTCGGGTCCTCCCTGATAAGCGCTGCAGTCGCCAGCCGCGCATATGCCGCAACCAAGGATTGCCGCATCTTGCGGCAAAGTCGAGCCATCGCCTCAGCGATCGGCGACAGTATCCGCTGGTATCGTCCGCAAACGCCGCTTCGCTATAGGCGGATGCGATGAAACCGGCTATCAGCGTCGCCGCAGCGACATCAGACATGCGAGGCGATCGTGGCGGTCATCAGCGAAGCAACAAAGGCCCTGGTGGCAGGGATTGCGGCCGAGGCACAGCGGGTAGAGACGCCGTGCGGCGACGGCACCCTGGTCTGGCACATCTGGGGCAGTGGCGGACCGCCGCTGGTGCTGCTGCATGGCGGCTACGGCTCGTGGATGCATTGGGTGCGCAACGTGTTGCCGCTGTCGCGGAAATTCACCGTGTTCGCCTGCGACATGCCGGGTCTCGGCGAGTCGGCGACGCCGCCCGAACCCTGGACCGCCGAAGGCCTCGCGGCGATCGTCGTTGCCGGCCTCGACATTATCTTGCCGAAAGGCGTGGCGCCGCATCTCGCCGGGTTTTCGTTTGGCGGCGTAATCGGCGGCACCGTCGCGGCGCAACTCGGCGACCGGCTGCGCGGCTTTACCGTTGTCGGCTCGAACGGCATGGGGCTGGAACGCTCGCCGACCCCGCTGGAACGGGTCAAGCCGGATGCCGGCGAGGAAGAGGAATTTGCGACGCATCGCTACAATCTTAATCAGTTGATGATTCACGACCCGGCCAAGATCGATGAATTGGCGCTGTATCTGCAAAAGACCAATCACGCCCACGCCCGCATGCGCAGCCGGCGCTTTTCGCGCTCCGGCGCGCTGATCGAGGCGCTGCCCAAGATCAAGGGGCGGCTCGACGGTATCTGGGGCGAACGCGACGCCACGGCTTACCCGCATGTCGAGGAGCGCGCCAACATCCTGCGCGGTATTCAGCCGGGCGCGCGGTTCACCGTGGTGCCGGGTGCCGGTCATTGGGTGCAGTTCGAAGAGCCGGAGATGTTCAACCGTGTGATCGCGGAGTACGCCGCCGATTGAAACCCGGTGCCGCTGTCGCCGGCTCAGCCGAGCGACAGCGGCACGATCAACCAATAGCCGTTGGCCGTCAGCAGCATGCCGCCGATCGCGAGAACACTGCTGACACCGAGCAGCGCGCCGGAGCCGGCGACGATCGCGACCGAACCGAGCACGATCGCGATCTGAAACAGTGCCTCGGCATATTCGAAATTGGGGCTCTGCGCAGCGGCATGGTCGCGCCGGGCGCCAAACTCATCGGCCTTGGCAAGCAGTTCCTTTTTGCCGTCGCCCTTTGACGGCTCGCTTTCGTAGCGTACCGCGATATCTCGGTATCGCTGCACCAGCTTTTCAACCTTTGCAAGTTGCTCGGATGATAGGCCCGGCATGCCGGCGGCCAATAATTCGAGCTGCTCGGCAGCGATTTGGTAACTAATTTGACGCTGATATTTCGATTGGTAAAAGGCGTAAGTATCGGACGCGTGGATGTTTTCGCTCAGCATTTCCTTGGTGGCCGCTGCGCCGCCCAATGTTGCGATCGCCAGCAGCATCGCGACGACGCCGATGTAAATCGCGGCAATCCGGCGGAACATATGATGTTCCGGGGCATCGGAATCGTATTCCGAATGTTCATGTATCTGTTCGGCGATCTCGTGTGCTTCCACAATGTCCTCGCGCTTCTGACCCAAAGGGTTAAGATGCTTATTCCAAAGGATTATACGCGATCGCCGATCAAGCAGACGGCCGGAAACCGCTCGACCGAGGCGAGAGGACACCCTAGCATGCCGGCTATGCATGCTGCGAGCATCAGGCGTTGTCGCGGCAGGCCGCCCGGAACAGGGAGACGGGTCGAAAGTAAACGACGGGACAGAAAATACTGCTGATGGACATTAACCAGCTCATTGCCAATAACGGCGCCTGTTTTTACGCCATTGTATTTGTCTGGACCTTTTTAGAGGGCGAGACGGTCGTGCTGTTCGCGGCCTTTGCGGCGGCGCAGGGGCTGGTCAACCCGGTCCTTCTGCTGGTCGCCGCGTGGCTCGGCAGCTTTGCCGGGGACCAGTCCTATTTCTGGCTTGGCCGGCATTTCGGCGTCAGGCTGCTCGAACGCTTTCCGCGCTGGCGGCATGGCGTCGACACCGCGCTGCGCTGGCTCGAACGCTATGATGCCGGATTTATCCTGACCTTCCGCTTTATTTACGGCGTGCGAAATTTCTCCTCCTTCGCACTTGGGCTGAGCGCCGTGCGGTGGAACCGGTTCCTGTTGCTGAACTTTGCCGCTGCCGGCCTGTGGGCCTTGTTGTTCGTGTCTGTCGGCTATTTCCTGGGGCATGCGTTCCGCGCCGTGCTGGGTGACCTCGCACGGTCGTTCAGCCTCGTCATGCTGGGCATTTTCGTGCTGATCGGTGGCGGGATGTGGCTGCTGCACCGCCGCCACCGCCGCCGGCGGGTGCAGGTGCCGCGCGGCGGCGACGTGGTGCTGCCGCCGTCCTGACGCAATCCTTTTATCGTTGAATACCCTCGGCGTGCCGATTGTCTCGCGCGAGCGGCTTCGCTAGGCTCGTCCCCGGCAATCGAATAATGGGGGACGCCTGATGTCGATCATCGTCGGGACTGGCGACTACAGATACCGCATCGTCGAGGATTGGGCGAAAATGCCCGATGGCTGGTCGTTCAAGGAGGTCGGCGCGGTCGGAGTCGACAAAAACGACAACGTCTATGTGTTCAACCGCGGCGACCATCCGATGATGGTGTTCGACCGCAACGGCAATTTCCTGCGCTCCTGGGGCGAAGGGCAGTATCCGCGGGCGCACGGCGTCCATATGGGAATCGACGACTCGATCTACCTGACCGATGACGGCGGGCATTTCGTGCGCAAATGCCGACTCGAAGACGGCAAGGTGATGATGGAACTGGGCGTGCCGGGCACGCCGGCACCCTATATGAGCGGCGAGCCGTTTCACCGCTGCACCCATACCGCGCTGGCCCCGAACGGCGACATCTATGTGTCGGACGGCTATGGCAATGCCCGCGTCCACAAATATTCACCCGACGGCAAATTGCTGGCCTCATGGGGCGAACCCGGCACCGATCCCGGCCAGTTCAACATCGTCCACAACATCTCGTGCGACCCTGACGGCTGGGTCTACGTCGCGGACCGCGAAAACCACCGCATCCAGGTGTTCGACGGCAACGGCAAGTACGAGGCGCAGTGGAACAACCTGCACCGCCCGTGCGGCATCTTCATGCCGCACACGCATTCGCCGATCTGCTATATCGGCGAGTTGGGTCCGGTGCAGCCGGTCAACCGCAACAGCCCGAACCTCGGGCCGCGCGTCAGCATTGTCGATAACAAAGGCAAGCTGCTGTCGCGGTTTGGCGATCAGCATGCCGGCACCGCGCCGACCGCGTTCCTCGGCCCGCACGGCCTGACCGTCGATTCGCACGGCGACCTCTATGTCGGCGAAGTGTCGTGGACGCAATGGCCGCAATTCTACCCGGATACGCCGCGCCCCGCCTATATCCGCTCACTGCAGAAATACGAGCGAGTGCACTG
>DATAUE010000006.1:0-92471 GCA_036268425.1 Allostellaceae bacterium | reverse complement strand
TCGGAACCCCGGCCTCCTGCTCGCGCAGCACCGCGATGATCTGCTCTTCCGTGAACCTTGCTCGCTTCATCGTCCGTCCCTCTCGTTGGGCCGGACTCTAGCTCCGCCTGGAGGAGTTTCAGGGGGTCACGTCAGCGGCTTGCCATGATACGCACGCAACAGATCGAGATCGGCAGCAATCTTCGAGGCGACATATCGCGCATGGCTGATCGTGAAGGTGCGGGTCTGTGTGAGGGTCGTGCTCATGACGCTGCCCGGAAAGTGGAACCAAGAATTGTTTGCCATTGAGCGACAGCGTCACCCTTGGTCGTTGCCCGTCGAGCGAACGCGATTGCATCGGCCGCATCTTCGGCAGCTTCGACGATAATTCGGCGATCGGCCTCGGTGTACTGGCTGGCCACATTGTTATCGGGATTGACTGGATCGTAGACCTGAATGGCTGCGGTGTTGGTCTTCACATTGCTTGCCGGGTAATGATCGGCAAAGATGATCCGCTCCTTCAACCCGGTGCGACGAATGTAGGCGAAGAACTCGAAAAGCCCCTTTGCGTAGTCATCGCCATCAAAGCCGTTGTCGAAAAGATGGGCGAGCAGAAGCTCGGTCATGAACGATTTGAACTTGAAGCCGTCTCGTTCCGCAGCTTGGACACGCTTCCACCACTTCACCAGCCGGACCATCTGCCGATAGTGCGTCTTGTGGGCGTTCTTGCGCTTTCGTGTGAAGGCTAGATGCAAGGGAATGCTGGTCAGGACACGTTCACCGGTATCCTTGGTGATCAAATATCCCCGGTCGTCGGCCGCACCCTCGTAGAGGACAGGAACGACATCGACATCAAGGCCGCTGCCACGGAACTGGACCTGCACGCAATGATGCTGCGGTACAAACTGATCTGCAGTCATCAGGTCGCCATAGGCCTCACGCAGTCTCTCGGCTAACCAGTCAAGGAGCTTCGTCTCGGAACCAGGCGCCCTGCCCGCCTTAACGTAGACCGCGACATCCATGTCATTGATGGTCTTGAGAGCGGTACCTTTCGCGACGCTGCCGGATTGCAGCATTTTAACGAGGTCGAAGCCCGGATGAGCGGCGATATAGGTTTCGAGTTTGGCGCGCAGCCGGCCAACCTGCTCCCGATGCGCTTTCACGTCCTCGCGCTTGAGGTTCACCCGGTCGTCGGCGAACGCGACGATGTCGGCGTGCGATATCTTGCTATCGAGCATCACGGCTTGGTCCAGCCTCCCGCGGATCCGACGAAATGCCGGACCGTGTTGGTGTCGATCAGTTGGTTGTGACGCGGCATCCGATGAACGCGACGGTGGGACGCGGAAATTAGTCGGCGCTCTCCCAGCCAAGCAGAAGCGTGCGCGAGATCGGGGCCCTCATCGAATAGGTTCGCCACGTTTTTGGCCTCTAAGCGACACTCCGGCCGAGCCTGCGCGACCCGGCATCGGCCGACTTCGGACGACGACACCGAGATGGGATGCGGAGGGCCGGCGTTCAAGGAGGATTGTTCGAAATTCGATCGGCATGGAACAGGAATTGACAAGGAGCGTTCGATATATTATCAACGAGGCGCGTCGAAGACTGGCCGGGGAGACCTCCTCGCCCGGTCGCGACCCCATGAGGAGGCCTAGTCATGCCGATCACCCAGCAGGAACTTGGACGGCGCCTGAAGGCTGCCCGTGAAGCCATCGGGTTGACCCAGGATGACGTCGCCGCCCGTCTGGATTTGTCGCGCTCTGCTGTCGCTCAGATGGAGCTAGGTAACCGCGCGGTGAGCAGCCTGGAGCTTGACCGCCTCGCTCATCTCTACGGGCGCGATATCCGTGAGCTTCTCTCGGATCAGTTCCGCGAGGAGGATGCGCTGGTCGCGCTATTTCGGGCCGACGCGGCTCTCGCGAGCCATGCCGAAACGGCGGACACGCTCCGCCATTGCATGAATCTGGGTCGGGAGTTGACCAACCTCGAGCGGCTGGTCGGGCTCGATCGCGACACCACGGCGGCCGTCCGCTACAGCTTGTCCGCGCCCCGTTCGAAATGGGAGGCGATCCGGCAGGGCGCCGGCGTCGCCGATCACGAGCGCCGCCGCCTCGGCATCGGTGATGCGCCGGTCCCCAACATCATCGAACTCCTCGAAGCCCAAGGTGTGCGGACCGCGCTGGTTGGTCTGCCGGGGGATGTTTCCGGTCTGACGCTGATCGATCGCGAGGTCGGCCCTTTCGTCGCCGTCAATGAGCGTGAGCATCTTCTGCGCCGGAATTTTTCGTTTGCCCATGAATACGCCCATGTGCTGCTCGATCGTGACGCGCAGGGGATGATCAGCCGAGACAGTCACCACAACGATCTTGCCGAGGTCCGTGCAAACTCATTCGCGGCCAATCTGTTGATGCCCGAAACCGGGGTTCGCCAGTTTCTCGCGACGCTGGGCAAAGGCAGCGACAGTCGCCTTTTCGCCGAGGCGCCGACCGAGACGGGCGCCATCTCGATCGAGGCTCGGGGCAACGCCGCCTCGCTCGACGTCCAGCTCCACGACGTCGTATTGCTGGCCCATCAGTTCGGCGTCAGCCGCATCGTTGCGCTCTTTCGCTTGCGCAATCTCAAGATCATCGGCGAACGCGATTTTCAAACCCTGGCGGCCCAGGATCAGGCTGGAAAGGGTCGCGAACTCGCCCGTCTGCTTGATCTTCCGGAACCGGATCATCAGGCGGCGCGTCAGCTCTTTCGCCATCGCTTTCTCAGCTTGGCGCTGGAAGCGTTTCGACGCGAAGCGATCACCCGTTCGAAGTTTGCCGAACTGGCTGCGACCGTCCTCGACGCGGCCGAGGCTGAAAGGCTTCTTGACGATTTCACTGCCGACGATCCGCATGGACCCGCCGATTTGCTGCTGCCGGCCGATTGATCGAGTCTGCTCATGCCAATCCGGATCGTCGTCACAGACGCCAATATCCTGATCAATCTGATTCATGCACAGGCGTTGGAACTGCTGGGCCGTTTGGACGGCTATGAATTCGTCATCGTCGATCAAGTCGAAGCGGAAATCACTAGGCCTGAGCAAGCGATTGCACTGAGGCATGCCATCGACGTGGCTTGGCTACACCGCGACGCGGTGAACACGATCGAAGGTCTGTCGATTTTTGCCGATCTCGCGCGGATCATGGGACGCGGCGAGGCCGCCTGCCTGGCCTTAGCCGAGACCCGGCATTGGTACGTCGCGTCAGATGAAAAGAAAGTGTTCCGGCGCGAAGCACTCGCCCGTCTCGGACAAGGGCGGATTCTGACGACGGCCGGACTGATCGTAATGGCTATTCGGGCAAATCAGCTCACGATCGACCAAGCTGACGCGATCAAACTCGTGCTGGAAACCAACCGCTTCCGCATGGCCTTCGCGTCCTTTCGCGACATCATTTGAATCGATTCAACATGTGGCCTGACAACGAGACCGAACGAGACTTCTTGAACTTCTCCGGCGTGGCGGACACGGTCGCGGAGATTATCGTCCAGGCGCGCGGCCGTCCGATCTCGATCGGTGTGTCCGGGGCTTGGGGCATCGGCAAGTCCTCGATGATCAAGCTGACACAGGCCTCCTTGGCGAAGCGCCCCCGCAAAGAGGGCGAGAGGGAATTCATCTTCGTCGAATTCAATGCGTGGCTCTATCAGGGCTACGATGATGCGCGAGCGGCGCTGATGGATGTTATCGCCACCAAGCTGGAGGCGGAGGCCAAGGTACGCGAGAAGGGCCTCGACAAGGCCAAAGCGCTGTTGAAACGGGTGAATTGGCTGCGCGCGGCGAAGCTGGTGGCCGGGTCGGCAGTGGCAATGTCGTTCGGCCTGCCGCCCACGGGGCTAATCGGTGAGATTTGGGGTCTTGGGCAGCGTGCGCTCGTCGGCGGTGTCGACGGCAAGCTGCTGGATGAGGCGAAAGCCAAGGCTGGCGACGTCGCGGACGCCGCGGGCGGTCTTCTCAGGCCGAGGGAGGAGACCTCGCCACCTAAGGAGATTCAGGCCCTGCGGGCGACCTTCGAGGAGACGCTGGACGAGTTGGGCGTGGCACTGGTTGTGCTGATCGACGATCTCGACCGGTGCCTGCCTGAGACCACGATTTCCACGTTGGAGGCAATTCGTTTGTTCTTGTTCCTGAAGAACACCGCCTTCGTGATCGCCGCGGACAACGAGATGATCAAGCACGCGGTTCGACGGCATTTCGAGGGTGTGCCGGACGATCTCCTTGTCACCAACTATTTCGACAAACTGATCCAGGTGCCGATCCGCGTGCCGCCGCTCGGGACGCAGGAGGTCCGCGCCTACATGATGCTCCTGTTTGTTGAGAACAGCGATCTCGACGCGGAGACGCAGGAGAAGATTCGGGCGGGGGTCTGCGCGCAGCTTCGGCAGACTTGGCAGGGAAAGCGGGTCGACCGGGCGTTCGTCCAGTCGTTGCACGAACCACTTCCCGCGGAGCTTATCGGCAAGTTCGACACGGCGGATAGGCTCGCCCCATTGATGACAACGGCGTCCGGCATTGCGGGAAATCCGCGCCTGATCAAGCGATTCCTGAATGCGCTCTCCATCCGCATGACGATCTCCAACGCGCAAGGTGTGGGAGTGGACGAGGCCGTGCTTGCTAAGCTGCTGCTGTTCGAGCGGTTGGGCAATCCGAAGGCCTATGCGGAGCTGATCGCGAAGGTGAGCGCCAGCGACAGCGGCAAGCCTGCGTTCCTCACTGAATGGGAAGAGCGCGCCAACGCGGGGCATGACATCGAGATGCAGGCGCCTTGGGATGAGCCCTTTGTGAAGGAATGGCTCACGCTGCCGCCGGCTCTGGCCGACTCGGATCTACGTGGTGCGCTCTATGTGAGCCGCGAGCACGCGCCCCTCATTACGCCGGAGGATCGGCTCTCTTCCGAGGCGGCAGAACTGCTTACAGCGCTCCTGCAGCATCCGGAAGTGGCCGCCCCGTTGAAAGCCCGTTTGCAGCGTGTACCGAGGGCTGAGACGACGGTGATCATGGATAGACTACTCGACCGGGCGCGGCAGGAGCAGGAATGGGGAGTTCCGCCGATCCTTGAGGGATGTCTGGTTCTCGCCGAGGCTGACCCACCCCAAGGCGCGCGCTTGGCGGCGTTCCTTGGTGAGCGCCCAGCAGCGCAGATTCAGCCCAACATCGTCCCGAAGATCGGTGACCAGATCTGGTCGAAGGGCGTGTTCGACTTGTGGGACCAGCGACAGGTCTCTCGGCCGGTCAAGGCTGCGATCAAGAGGCAGAGAGAGAATGGGAACGTCGCAGTCTAGCGGAGGCCCCGGACCAGGCGTGCCGATGGTGCCGTCCTGGACTCCGGACCCGCCCGCCGCCGACCCGCCTGCCGGAGCGCCTCCGGCGGGTGATGACGACGCCTCACCTGGTGAAGCTAGTGGCGAGAGACCCGCCGCGCCGGCTGCCACCCCGCCACGTCCAGTGCCGATTGCGCCGGCGGCGCGTTTTGTCGGCGCGCGGCGCAGTCTTGGCGAATTCTCTCGGACTGGCGATGCGCGCGACCTTCGCCGCGGTCTTGGCCATTATGTGCGGTCCGGATACGGCGGATCGCCGACAGCGACGCAACGTTTCGGTGGCACCGTCGCGACGGCGGGCGCGCTGGGTGGCGCGCTCGCTGGTGTGGCCGCCGGTCAGCCGGCAGCACCCGGGAGTCCACTCGATCCGGCGTTGTTGGCCGGCCGGTCGGTGAATGATGTGATGGATGCCGTCGTTGAAGCCGTCCGCCCGATCGACGGAACGCAGGATGCAGAGGCCGAGCGCGCCGCGATTCGCGATGCCTTGTCGGAGTTGCTGACACGGTATCCCGAGGCTGATCTTCTGAACCTGGACCCGGAGCAGCGCGGCTTCGCTATCGAGCGATTCACGGCGATCGACGTTTTCCGCCGTTTCGAGCTCGATGTCGGCAAGACCATCGTCGAAAAAGCGCCGAGCGCGGCTGCGGCGCTCGCCCGGCTGAAGCAGGCGCGCGATTACGTCAAGCAGACCGTCGCCGCAGCGTTTCGGAAGCTGCGCGATGCCGGCCGGACGCTGACCGCCGGCCGGATTGGGCGGGTCGTGCATGACGCGCTCAAAGAGACATTCGAGGTATTCGAGGGTTACGCGGAATGAAATTGATCTGCGGCCCCGACACATTCGCCTTGACCGGTGCAGACGACGCTCTGCGGATTATCCTCTATGGCCAGCCTGGGGCGGAAGTTCGCGGCAGCGCCGGGGACGCCGCAAGATCGGAAGTTCTGCGGCGCCGAATTGAACCGGCCCCGCGAGCTTGGGATTTGTTGTCGATCGCGCTGTCCGTGGTCACTGCTGACTTCGCGGGCTTGCGGGATCACAGTCCCGACGGATGGACGCGTGAGTTCGACATCGAAATCGCGGTGGCTGATCCGGCGTTCTGGGAGGGTCAAGCGGCGCCGCTCGCCGAAGCGCTTGCCTTCCTGACGACAGATCGCTGGACGCTACGCTTCCACGGCGGCGGCATGCTGCCGGCGCCTCCCCGTGACCCTGTCCGTCCGGCCGAAGACTGCGTCGTGCTGCTTTCGGGCGGGCTTGACAGCCTGATCGGCGCGATCGATCTGACAGCGGCCGGCCGTCGGCCTTTTGCGATCAGTCAAACGGTCCGCGGCGACGCAGACAAGCAGGTTGATTTTGCCGCGCGCATCGGTGGCGGGATCAATCATCTGCAGCTCAACCACAACGCCCACTCGCCCGGTGCCCAGGAATCCAGTCAGCGGGCGCGCTCGCTGGTGTTCGTCACTTTCGGGGTGCTCGCGGCGACCACACTGCGGCGCTATCATGACGGCCTCTCGGTTCCGCTCTACGTCTGCGAAAACGGCTTCATTGCGATCAATCCGCCACTGATGGGGGGTCGTTTGGGGAGCTTGAGCACACGCACCGCGCATCCGGAGTTCCTGACCCGGCTTCAGCGCGTGCTCGACGCGGCCGGTCTGCGGGTTGGCATCGAAAATCCCTACTCTGCAAAAACCAAAGGGGAAATGCTCCGGGATTGCGCCGATCAAGCATTGCTGAACACCGAGGCGGCGCGATCAACGAGCTGCGGGCGGTTCCAGCGGTTCAATTATCGCCAGTGCGGGCGGTGTGTGCCCTGTCAGGTCCGCCGGGCCGCGTTTCTTGCTTGGGCCGGGGCGCCCGACACCACCGACTATGTCTATGAGTCGCTTGGAAAAGATGATGGCGACCATGCCGGATTCGATGATGTACGGTCGGTCACCATGGCTTTGGCGGCGATTGTCGACGACGGTTTCGACGCGTGGCTCGGCAACGCGCTCCGCTCGCCTATGATCGGCGATCGCGCCGGACTAAGGGCGATGGTAGAGCAGGGCCTCGCTGAGCTGAAGCTGCTGCACGAAGCCTGTGGCGTTAAGTGATCGACTTCCATTGCCATCTCGATCTCTATCCAGACCCGCACGCCGTTGCGCGCGAATGCGTCGACCGTGGGCTGTACATATTGTCCGTGACCACAACGCCTTCGGCGTGGTCGGGCACGGCAGCCTTGGCACACGAGGCACCGCGTATCCGAACAGCCCTCGGCATACACCCGCAGATCGCACACGAGCGCAAGGGCGAACTGCCCCTCTTTGAACGACTGCTCCCCGACGTGCGCTATGTGGGCGAGACCGGTCTCGACGGCGGGCCGGAGTACAAACGCCATTGGCGAGATCAGGTCTTCGTATTTACGAGAATCCTTGAGCTATGCGCGGGGATTGGGGGGCGAGTCCTGACGATTCATAGTCGCCGAGCGGCGGCGTCGGTGCTGGACGCACTGGAGGCGCATCCGGGCGCCGGCACCCCAATCTTCCATTGGTTCTCCGGGACGCAACGGGAGCTCGCTCGAGCGGTCGATCTCGATTGCTGGTTCAGCGTCGGTCCCGCCATGCTCGCCGGCGAGAAAGGCCGGGCACTGGCGGCGAGGATGCCGCGCGATCGGCTGCTTACTGAGACGGATGGGCCATTCGCCCAGTTGGAGGGGCGTGCGGCGCTTCCGTGGGATGCGGAGAGATCCATCGCACTATTGGCCGATATATGGACCGAGCCTGAAATGGCCGTACGCGACAGATTGGCGGCAAATCTGCGACGCCTTGGGACAACGTAGTAGCCATTGTTCAAGGCGCGTTTATTGCGGGTTCGCTTGCCGGTTTAAGGGACCGTTCGGCGCGGTCGCCGCGAGAAACACGCGCGCGTGTCGCTAAGGCTCGACCGTCGAGGATGTCAGCCATCTCTGCAGCCACGCGGTCAGCGGTCATCCTGAGCGCCTCGTCGATGTGGATGTATCGCTGGGTGACGCCGCGGGCTGAGTGACCAAGCAGCGCGGCGATCGTCAGCTCGGAAAAGCCGAGATCGCCTGCCAGGCTCGCGAAGGTGTGCCGCAAAGTGTGGGGTGTGACGTCGGCCAGCCGCGCCTTTTCGCAGACTCGATCCAGGACACGAACCACGCCGATAAAGTGGCCCTCGCCCCAATCGGCCGGAAAAAAGAAGGGTGATTTTGTCTTTGGCTGCTCGAGTAACAGATCGATGGCGGGGCGTCCGATCACGCGCGTCTGTGCGCCGCTCTTGGTATCAGGGAACCGGATCGCCTCCTCTTCCTCATCAAGCCATGCCCGTTCCAGCCCCAAGCCTTCCATGCGCCGGAAACCGGTCAGCAGCAGGAAACGGATGGCGGCAAGTCCCGTAGGATGCTCGCCTTCGTCTGCCACGGTGCGAAGCGTCCTTCCCAGGCGCTCAATCTCGATGCGGCTGAGCCGCCGCTCGCGGGGGGTGCTCGAAAGCTTGCGAACGCCCTTGGCGGGATTGGCTTCGATCTGTCCCAGGCGCACGGCGTGCTCGAAGATCGCATGGAGTGTCGAAATCGTCCGCGCCGCAACACCCTCACCGCCCGTGGTGGCGCCGCCACGGCTGCCGACGCGGGCCTTCGACGTCTTGCCGGCGGCGATGTCCGCCTGGGCGCCTTCGATGTCGCCGAGCTTGAGGGAACCGATCTGCCGCTTGCCGAGCAGCGGCTTGATGTGGGACTCAATCCGGCTGCGATCCATCCCAAGAGTGGACGCCTTGATCGCACGCCGGCGGCGGCCAAGGATACGACCGGCTTCTGCTTCGGCGATGTACCAGTCGCAGATCTCGGCGACGGTCAGGAGTCCGGCTGCCTTGGCCTCTTCAGCGACCGGGTCTACGCCCTTGGACACGGCGACCAACTTCTCATGGGCGAGGGTGCGGGCCTCCTCGACGGTCATCAGGCCGTAGCGCCCGATGACCACGCGCCGAGGGCGTCCCTCGGGCGTGCGGTACTGGATCACGAAGCTCTTGAGACCTGACGGCATGACCTGCACGCCGAAGCCGCGGAGCTCGCGATCCCAAACGAAACTCTCCCGAACCTTGACCCCAACCTTCGAAGGTCCGGGAGCCTTCAAGGCGTCGACAACCCGCTTGGTGAGCTTTTCCCCAGCCATATCAACCACCTGCTGGACGTGTGCTTAGAATGGCGCTATCATACCCCTGATCGGCGCGGATTCCAAGCATTTGGTAGCAGGTCGCCGGATAGGATCGGATATCTACAGCGGATCGAGTGAGAGTTAGACATTTGATTTATCGTAGAATGTCAGGCCATGGCGGACTGCCGGATACACTGGCGTAGCCCTTCGGGTACCTTGCCAAGGTTGGGGTCGAGGGTTCGAATCCCTTCGCCCGCTCCAGATTTCCTCAATGAATCAGGCGTACAAAAGCGGCCCTTGGGGGCCGTTTTTGCTTGCAAGACGGGCCTCAGCTGACGCTTACAGGACCGCGTACGTCCTCTACGCTGCGGTCGTGAAGCCCGAGCTTTATCCCTTCATCGTCTCCCTTACGTCCACTGGTGATCTTGACGGCAACTACCTGGCGCACGGCGTGGGCCTCGCCATCAGCACCAGGAGAGCGGGGACTGCACCACGTGCGTCACCGGTAAAGTGCCTTGCCCGGACGGCAAGCTCGAAATCTATGTGCAGCCGCATCCGATCAGTCGACGCATGAGCTTCCACGAAACGATGGATACGCTCGACGACGTGCGACACAGCTCGCCAATGAGCAGCAAGTTCTTTGTTGAGGCGGTCGCCTACCAGTCAAGCCGCGACGACGAGTTCGAGCGCCGCGCCTTCAGCGTGCAGGCGATGCACCCGATCAGGGACAAGCGCGCGTCTACGCGTTGCCGCTCGCTACATCAAAAACGGCACGGTGAAATTCCCGCGCACCAGAAGCGAGGCGCCGATCAATCATCTACTCGGCTTCGGGAGCGAGAAGCATTGACGATTTAGTCAACACATTGGTTTATTTGATCCTTGGCGTCGCTGGAGAAGGAATTAAGGCGCAAGGTAAATTACGCCTAATCTCCGATCTTATTGACTATCCGCTCGAACAGGTCTTCGATTAGCTGATGGACCAATTTAGTGGGCTCCCTAAACCCATCATCATCGGTCTGCTGTGAGAATTCTTTACGCAGAAACAACAGAGGGGGTCCAAACGTCGTATATATCGCCTCGACGCCTGTAATTTCCATGTTGCTGACGCACCAATTCATGTCTTTTATGTAGCCCAGAATCCGCGTCTTAAAAAGCGTATCCAGGTTGTTGAAGCCGCGTACCACTTGCTCGATCTCAGCAACGTCGCCTACGAATTTGACAACATCTTCCCGAGCTACAGTGGCCTCTGGAAAATCCTCTTTCAATGAACTTGCCAGAAGCCTCAGCATGACGATTTTGGCGCGGGAAACGTGCTCTGCAACTTCAGAATAAGATTTGTGAAGTAGATCCGGATTTATGAGCCCATCCAAGGCATTCATAGCCAAAGTGGCCGCGTTTTTATCTTCAGGATCAAGAATCCGCGTGTCGCTAATTTGTTCAGTGGCGCGCTTGAGTGCGATCCGCAATTGTGCTAGCGTCCGCAAAATAATGTAGTCTTCTGTGCCTAACGTTTTGCGCCACAGTTGGAGTACTGTTAAGTCGGAAGTTTCCTTGGCCCCTTGATCAGCGAACCGACGAAATAACGCGAGCAGCTCTTCGTACAGCGAAACAGTGGCCATCACGAAACCTTCATACGGAATATCCCCACAACAAAAGCGTCTCGTCGAGCCCAAGGTGCTAAACTGAATGCACCTCTACGCCTCGCTTTTCTCAATACATATGCGAGTTTTTTGGAAGCAGAATAAAAAAAGCGTAATCGCGTCAATCGTCTTGAGGGCTTCACAGCCGAAGGCGCGGTCGTCATGCAAAACACTCGCGGCATGCGCAAGGCGGAGATCCCACAGACCAGCGAAAAAGGCCTCATCCTCGGTGCCGATCCTCTCACGATTAACAAGCCGACCGACTCAAAGGCAGTCGATGCTGCCAAGGCAATAGCAATCTTCACCGGCTGGACCTATGCCGCCGTCCATACCAGAAACGCCCCAAACCGCGTTTCGCGGACCTCAGATACCGGATACTAGCCCGGATAATTGGCTCTGACTCACTTTCGGTGCAACCGGCGTCAAACCGGCGCAACGATGCGTGCACGCAGCAGATCCAAGTTTCCTCGGCCGTACATTTGTCGCCGGACAAGTTTGAGCTTGGTGATCTGGCCTTCGGTCTGGCTATTGGACCACGGCTCGGTCATCGCGGCGGCGACGGCCCTCTGATCAGCCACAATGCCCTTGCCGAATGACGCGAGCACGCGGCTGCGCGCATCGGCGATCCAGGCAGCAGGCAAAGCATCGGGATCACGGTCGCGAACCATTCTGTGGAAGCGCTCGACGATGCAATGCGCCGGCACCAACCCCGGCACGCCCCGCTCGATGCTGGCGACGGTGATCGCGTCCTCTCTGGTCAGCTGGTCGCGGCCGTTCAGCATGAGCCGACGGAGCAACCGAGCCGGCGGTATTTTGCGAAGCGTTTCGCGGCCGGCACGGCGACGCCGCGATGCCCATTCGGTGACGACCCGCAAACTACCCCGGAAGCCGCCTGCTTGAAGGCGTCGCCATAGTTCAGAGCCGTTACGGCAACCAGCCGACCATTCAGCATCGAGCCAGGCAAGATGCGGCTCCAGAATGTTGGACCGGCAGCGGAACACGTCGCCCCACCGCCACATACAATGTCGCGCACCAGTTTGCAGCTGCGCCCTGTGCGACGCACGATCTCTTTGATCGGAGTCCCAGCCGCAGCAAGGGTGCGGATTACCTCGTATGCTTCCTCGCGCCGAAGATAGCCTTCGTGCTGTAAGCGCCCGGCATGCGTCAGCAGCGCCGGATCGATTTTTGTGGTGCCCAGCGCGATCCGGATAGACCGCATTTGTCGGCGCAAGCTTCCAGAAAAGCCGCGCTCGCGTTTTCCATCAGGTGCCAACGATCGGCGACCTGAACAGCCTGCGGCGCCGCTCTCCTTGCAGCTCGACCGTATCTGCCACCGCGGTCGCGCGAGATAACACAAATCTCAGGATGATGCGCCAGCCAGGCTTCAACGGTGGCTGGCTCCCGATCCGGCAGCAGGTCGACCACACGGCGACGTTCCAGATCGCAGATGATGCTGCCGTACCGGGCGGGCGACAACGATTAAAAGCTCTGAAACACCATTGGCGGCATCCCAAACAGAAATTCACCACCAATCTAGCTCATCTGCACCAAAAGTGTGTCAGAGCCACTATTGCTCGCGAATTTACAGCGCGCGAAGGCTCATCATCTCGTCGGTCATCGCTGGGTCCTCGGTTCGGTTGAGTGGTTGCCAACCAAACCCTATCGGCGATTCACGATGACCACCGCTGTGGATAAGTAGCCCCCCGCCGCCAGACTCTCGGCGGTCGCTGCGTCGGGCTACTTATCCGCAGCTCCTACACCACACAGCGGGACACGACCTCCTCTCCTGCATCCAAGAGGCGGAACAGATATTCCGGGGGACAGTACCGTGCCGTCGCTACAATGGCTAATTGACCGTCGTGATCAGTTCCAATCCCGACAGGATCATAGATATTTCGTGTTACCGAATGCCTAAAAGCGTTGCACATTCAAAATCGTCCGAGACGAAGACATTTGCACTTTTAATGTCCCGGTGGCACAGGCTCTTGGATCGCAGATAAATGACAGCTCTCGCGATCTGGTCGACAATGAGACGAATGTTTTTTCGCGGTATGAATGTGAGGCGCTTTTCCAGTTCTTGTCCTGGAGCCCTCGCCATTAGAATGAATAGACGGTTCTCAAACTCTCCACCGTCGAAAACAGATACCAACGATGGACAATCATGGTGTTTTAACTGCAACTGCTGGTCAATGCGGTTCTGCTGTATTCTACCTTCATCGCCTTGCGAGAAGGCGGTGTTATAGAGCTGTAGTGCCAGTTCGCCTTCCGGAGATTTGACTACAAAAACCGTTGCTGTATTTCCCTGGCCGCTTTCAGCGAGAACGGACCAACCCGCCCCATTCTTTTCGCACCAACGGCGTGCGATCTGTAGAGGTTCGTCTTTCGGCGCAACAGGCGTTGCCCCCTCCACGGCCATGCTTCCCCAACGGGCGCTATTTTCAGCATATGTTACAGACTTGGAGTTCGACTCGGGCAAATGAAGCTGGCTCGTAAAATATCAATATCATCTCGCGCCGAACGCATATCTCCCCAAAAACGATCCAACCCCGCGAGTACCGGACGGGAAATTGACCACCCAGCCTATTTCGGCCGCGCCCAGCGCGGTCGCCTCCTCAGATTGCAAGGGGATACAACCGGGGATACAGTCGAGCGTTTCTTGGCGGAAACGCTCGAATCTGACGGTCATGGCCGGGTCAAACACGGACCTTCCACATAGCGCCGACCGCGGCGTTCGGCCCCCTTTAGAAAGGGGCCGCCAAGGAGATTTTGCGGGGCCGCCTGATCAACGTATGATCGGAGGGTCGCGTGGCCCGTAGAAGCTCTGCCGGTGGGAAACTGGCTTCATGACACCTCCGTTGATCCGGAGCCGATTATCGCCGGCCTGGGCCCCCGTCCTGCTGAGCGGGGTGAAGCAATTGAGCAGCAACCAGCGATCGCCGAGGTATTGCGCGTGCGCAATCCCTCACCGGGCGATCTCGCGCCCATGTGGGACGCGATGCTAGACAAGGCGATGCGCCTGTGCGCGAGGTGGGGTCGCAAGTTCTCGACGAGCGTGATCCATCCGGTCGCGTCGAACCCGTGTGATTGAGAGGAGCTTGTGATGATCTGCGATGTGCATGCGCACTACACCCCGAAGAATTTCAGCGAGTTCATGGGCGACCGCTTTGCCTCGCCGACGCATCTGGCGGTGAAGCGCGGGCTGGCGCGGCACCCGTTCTCGGATACACAGGAGGACATTGAGGCCCGTTTCCGGCTGATGGAAGACGCCGGCGTCGGGCGGCAGGTGCTGTCACCGAACCACCCGCCCTATCTACCGGATGAGGTGGAGTGCGTCAGCGCGGTCAAGATGCTGAACGACGCATATGCCGAGTTCGCACGTCGCTACCCCGACCGGATCAGCTCCTATGTAATGCTGCCGTTGCCACATATCGACGCCTCGCTGAAGGAGATGGAGCGCGGCTTTGACGAGCTCGGCTGCGTCGGCGTTAACATGAACATCGTATGCCTCGGCCGCTCGATCGCCGAGTCCGAGTTCGAGCCGCTCTATGCCGAGATGAACCGCCGCGGCGCCGTCCTGTTCGTGCATCCTGCCGGTAGCGCCATCTGCTCGCCCTTCATCGTCGATTACAACTATGGCGGGTCGGTCGGCACCTCCCTCGAGGACGCGACTTTCGTGCTGCATATGATCGCCAAGCAGATCCCCTACCGTTACCCGCGGATCAAATTCATCGTGCCGCATCTTGGTGGGCCGATCCCGATGCTGATGAACCGTCTCGATAAACAGGGTCAGGGCCCGCGAGGCCATCCTGACCTCGCCGAGGCACCGAGCGTCACCGCCCGAAGGTTTTATTACGACACCGTGTGCTACGGCTCGAAGCCGGCGTTCCTATGCGCCCTCGAAGCGTTCGGCGCCGATCACATCGTGACCGGCAGCGATTATCCGGTGTTGCAGGATTGGGAAGTCTACCGGGAGACTTTTGCCTATATCGAGCGGCTCGGCCTGCCGAAGGACGTCACCGACAAGATCCTGCACCGCAACGCGCAGAAGCTGTTCGGCTTCGATCACTAAAAGCCGCCGCATGCAGCTATACGACGCTCGAAAGCAACGTTCGCTACCTGGGCATTACGGTCGATGACGCGCTCAGCATCTGCGAGCAAGTCGAACTCCGACCTCCGTCAGTGCGGCCCTGAGTTTGCCGGGCGGCAACGACAATCGTGAGCCGACATTGAGCTGGCGGCGGAAAGAGAGCGCCGAGAGCAGTCCGCTGGTTTTTTGGCCTGGGTCGGTAGCCCATTGCAGGAGGAAAAGTCCCCAAATCAAGCGCCGGCTGAGCTAGCCAGTTGGAGCAGCCAAGTCGCTCCGCTAGCGGACCTGCAACGGCCGGGCCTTTCGTTGTGTGTGACGCGGCCTCACGACTTCGATGATGTTCGAAAACATCTTGCCTTTGTGTGGCCTCGGCAGCCCCGCTCGCGAAGAAAGACGAAATGACCCGAATTCTACAGACCGTGTTGCGCAAACTACCCTATCGGTTCCGCTCCACTCTCCCATAATGAGACGCCAAAAAACTCGCAAAACACGCTCAACCCCGTTTTTGACTACCATCGGCCGTAGGAGAGGGCGATTTCTGTTGCCCATGGTGCCGAGAAGTTCGATCCTGTTCTAAAAGTTGCTTGAATGCGGGAAGTGGCTCCTGGCTGCCAGCAGGGAGTCCGAACCGGCACAGGCAGATAATAGTTTCAGGGAGGGAAGCGAGATGCAGTCACTTCGACTGGACCTTGTGGGCGCGAGCGTATTTTTATGCGCGGCAATTGTCGCCGTGCCAGGGTTCGCACAGAACCACGGCGGAATCCTGAAACTAACGCATTTCGACAGCCCGGCCAGCATGTCGATCCTAGAGGAATCAACTCGCGCCACGCTGCAGCCGATGATGGGCGTTTTCAACAACCTGGTTATGTATAAACAGGACGTCGCTCAAAATAGCATGGAGTCGATCGTCCCCGATCTCGCCATCGAATGGCGATGGGCCGAGGATGGTAAAGAACTGACTTTTCCGTTGCGCCACGGGGTCAAGTGGCATGACGGCAAACCGTTCACCGCGGCGGATGTCAAATGTACCTGGAACCTGCTAATGGGAAAGGGCGATGACAAGCTGCGGGTTAATCCTCGAAAATCATGGTACAATAATGTCGACGATGTGACGACGCGCGGCGATTATGAAGTTACCTTTCATCTCAAGCAACCGCAGCCGGCGCTGTTGGCGCTACTCGCCTCGGGGTGGTCACCTATCTACCCGTGCCATGTTCCGGCGCGCGAGATGCGGCAGCATCCGGTTGGTACTGGCCCCTTCAAGTTCGTCGAATTCAAGCCCAACGAACACATCACTGTCACACGCAACCCGGAGTACTGGAAGAAAGACCGGCCTTTTCTCGACGGTATCGAGTACACGATCATGCGCGAAGCGGGCCCACGCAATCTCGCCTTTTTCGCAGGGCGATTTGACGCTATCCCGCTCAGCGTCACGATTCCAACGTTAAAGGATTTCAAGGAACAGGCACCGCAGGCAATCTGCGTGGTCCGCACGGGCAATGTGCCGCGCACACTTCTCGTGAACCCGACTAAGCCGCCATTCGACAATGCCGATCTCCGCCGGGCGATGAGCCTCGCTTTCGATCGCAAGGCCTTTCTCAAAATACTCAACGAAGGTAAGGGAGGCGTCGGCGGCTATATGATGCCACCGCCGGATGGTGCCTGGGGGATGCCGCCGGAAGTACTGGAAACACTTCCCGGCTATGGCTCCGATGTTGGAAAGAATCGGGCCGAAGCGCGCAAAATCATGGAAAAACTCGGCTATGGGCCGGATAGGCATCTATCGGTCAAGCTGTCGACGCGCAATTTTCCGGCTTGGCGCGACCCGGCAGTGCTGATGATCTCGCAGTTGAAGGAAATCTACGTCGATGCCGAGCTCGACCTGGTCGACACGGCACTCTGGTACGCAAAGATGACGCGAAAGGACTATACCGTTGGGGCCGTGCCCATCGAAGCCGGAGTCGACGACCCCGATCAGATGTTTTTCGAGAATTTCACCTGCGGCGCACTGCGCAACTATGGTGGATATTGTAATCACGATCTCGACAAGCTGGTAAACCAGCAATCGATGGAAACCAATCAGGCAACACGTAAAGATCTGGTATGGAAGATCGAGCGCGTGATTGCCGAGGATGGTGTCCGCCCGGTGATCTACTATCCGGCCGGCGCGACGTGCTATCAACCCTATGTCAAAGGTTTGACGTTAATGACCAACAGCATCTACAATGGCTGGCGGATGGAGGACGTCTGGATCGAAAAATAGCAATCCAGCGGGCGTTCCGATGTACGAAATCGCGCGGTACCTCAATCTCCTCTCTGGAGAGCGCGCAACCTGATAAGACGCGACCGCTTCGGCGCAAACAAAACCAGCATTGCTGGAAACCGGGAGGAGAGAGAAATGGCGTTGATTACCAGACGGTCGGTACTTCGTAGCTCGGCGGCGTTGGCGGCAACCGGAGCGCTGGCACATCCTCGCATCGCCAATGCCGCAGCAACGACCGCGACTGCGTGGTGGACGCAAGGCTTTATACAGAGCGAAGATATCGCGTTTCGCAAGCTGGCCGCCGGGTACGAGAAGGTCAGCGGCAACAAAATCGATTTCAGCATCATTCCCTATGCTCCGCTGCGCCAGAAAGAGGTGTCTGCGATCACCAGCGGCGCCGTTCCCGATATCATGGAGGCCGCCGATTACTTCTTTGTCGCGCTAAATGCGTGGAATGACTCGCTGCTGGACGTATCCGATGTCGTGGAAACACAAAAATCCACGCTGATGGATATCGCAAAGCAAAGTATGCATAATTATAATAGCAAAACAAAGCAGCGCAGCTATTATGGCGTGCCAATGAAGGCATCCGCTGCGACATTCCACATCTGGAAATCGCTGGTCGAAAAGGCCGGCTACAAAGTGTCGGATATCCCCAACAAATGGGATGAGTTCATCGACTTTTTTAAGCCAATGCAGAAAGTGCTGCGCGACCAGGGGATGCGCCACGCCTACAGCTGGGGTTTGGAGATAAGCACTCAGGGTGTGGATTCGGTCCGCACCTTCTCTGTCTATAATGTGGCCTATGGCGGTGGAAATATGGTTACCTCGGACGGCGTACTTCACGCCGACGACCCAAAGGTCAAGGCGGCAGTGGTCCGCACCATGAGCCGGATGTTCGAACTTTTCGACGGCGGCTATGTGCCGAAGAGCGCGCTCAATTGGAACGACGCAGACAATAACAATGCCTTTCATGCAAAGCAGATCATTGGCGTGTTCAATGGTTCGTTATCAATTGAACTCGCCCTCATCGACAAAAAAGACGAATACGAAGATATTTTGACTTACGCGATTCCGAACGACAATGACGGGAAACCGCTGCCGTCGGAGATCGGGATCTTCGGGGCGGTCATCCCGAAGGGTGCCAAAAACGTCGATGTCGCCAAGGAGTTCCTGAAATATGCAATCCAGCCAGAGGTGCTCAACGAGTATCTCCAGGCCGGGCTCGGCCGTTGGGCCATCCCGATGCCGGAGACCGCCAAGAGTGACCCGTTTTGGCTGAAGTCCGGAGATCAGCACCGGACAGCGTATATCAATCAAATCCTAACCCGGGAGACGATTCCGCTTTTTACAGCCTATAACCCGGCCGCCGCCGAGGTTGATTCCAACCACGTCTTTCAGACCGCGTGGTCCGAAATGATCACCCAGGGCACGAAGGCTGAAGACGCCGCCGCCAAGGCGCTTAATCGGTGCAAAGAGATTTTCGCCAAGTATCCTATCCAGAATAGTTGAACGGTAGAGGCGTGTAGCGGCCTCTCAAACCGCCCGAGCTGCGTACCGATCTCGGCGCCGGTCACACGTTGCAAAGGTCGTGATTGGCGAGCGCGCCGCGCAACCGAAAGCCGCCGAGCGTGAAGCTGTGTCCGCCGACAGAACGGACCGCCGCCGGAGCTTTTCATTCATGAATGCGATAAACACGCAGAAGGAAGGCGCCCTCACTTCCTACATCGCCGAGGACGGGCCTCGATACCGCGTGCTGATGAAGTACAACGGGGAAATTCATCGACGATTCCTACCCCAGGAAAGTACGGGGTGCCCAGCCGGCGGCAACTACCACGCGAGCAGCAATAACCCATCCGACGTCGTCAGCCGCGCCTCGCGGCTTACGCCGCCGGGGCGGGCGCGGATACGGTGCGGCGAGCGCGGATACTGTCGGATTTCAACTGGCCGCAGGCGGCGAGGATGTCGCGGCCGCGCGGCGTGCGCACCGGCGCGGAATAGCCGGCATTGAACAAAATGTCGGAAAACGCCGCGATCGCCGCATCATCGGAACATTCGTACATTGCGCCGGGCCACGGGTTGAACGGGATCAGATTAACCTTGGCGGGGATACTCCGGAGCAGGCGCACCAATTCGCGTGCCTCGGCCGGGCTGTCGTTGATGCCTTTCAGCATGACGTATTCAAATGTGATACGGCGCGCATTGCTCGATCCGGGATAGGCGCGGCAGGCGTCGAGCAACTCGGCAATCGGGTATTTCCGATTCAGCGGCACCAGCGTGTCGCGCAATTCGTCGGTCACGGCGTGCAGCGAAATCGCGAGGTTGACGCCGAGTTCGGCGCCACAGCGCGCCATCATCGGCACGACGCCGGAGGTTGACAGCGTGATCTTGCGCTTGGAGATCGCGAGGCCCTCCGGGTCCATCACGATCTTCATCGCGGCCGCGACATTGTCGTAATTATAGAGCGGCTCGCCCATGCCCATCAGCACGATATTCGTGAGTTGCCGATCTTCCTGCCGCGACGGCCATTCGCCGAGCGCATCGCGCGCCACCATGATCTGCGCGATAATTTCGGCAGCCCCGAGGTTTCGCACCAGCCGCTGCGTCCCGGTGTGGCAAAAGGTGCAGGTCAACGTGCAGCCGACCTGCGACGACATGCACAGCGTGCCGCGATCGCTTTCCGGGATGTGAACGGTCTCGACTTCCTGCCCATCGGCAAAGCGCAGCAGCCATTTGCGCGTGCCGTCCGATGATGCGAGGGCGCGGCTGATTTCCGGCCGGTTCAGCTCATAGGTTTCGGCAAGCTGCTGGCGAAAACCTTTCGCCAGATTGGTCATCACCGAAAAATCGGTGGCGCCGCGGTGGTAAAGCCAATGCCATAGCTGGCGCGCGCGAAACGGCTCGGCGCCGAATTCCGCCATCTCGGCTGCCAATTCGGTACGGCCGAGCCCGACCAGATTGCGGCTCGGTGCTACGGCCGTCGAGGGATCGGCAAGCATTACCACGGGTGCGCCGATCAATGCCTAGGGCTGCCGGTCGGCGTCGTCGGCCGGTTCGTCGTCGTCATCGCGCTCGCGCAGCGGGTCGATGCCGGCGGCCTGCATCCGCGCGCCTTCTTCCGACTGCCCCACGTTGACCGTGACGGTCGAGCCAACTTCAGGGTGCAGCATGACCCGGACCGGATGCAGCCCCAGTGTCTTGATCGGGCGGTCAAGCACGATCTGGGACCGGTCAACAGTGAAACCGGCGGCGGTGACCGCGGTGGCGATGTCACGCGCCGCAACCGACCCATAAAGCTGCCCGCTTTCGCCGGCCTGCCGGATCAGTACGACGGTCAGCCCTTCGACCTTCTCCGCGACCTCGCCGGCCTCCGACTTGCGTTGCAGATTGTTGGCTTCGAGCTGAGCGCGCTGCGTCTCAAAAAACGCCATGTTGTCTTTGGTCGCGCGCATCGCTTTTTTCTGCGGCAGCAGATAGTTGCGCGCGTAACCCGGCTTTACTTTGACGATCTGGCCCATCTGGCCGAGCTTTTCGACCCGTTGCAGCAGGATGAGATCAACCATCGATATGTGCTCCTTGAGGTGCGAGGCGGTGGCGCAGCCCGAGCCAGCTTTCAAACAACCCGAGAATGGCAACCGCAATAAACGGCCAGCCGAATAGCGAGGCCATGATGTAGAAGCCGACGAGCGCCATTGTCGGCGTCGTCAGGCGGCGTGACGCAGCGTGCAATACCGCAAGGCCCGCAAGACAGAACGGCACCACCAGTGCGAGCACGACGTTGATGCCGATAAAACGCGGTGCCCCGCCGAATACCGTCGCCGCAGCGGCACCGCCAAAAAGGATCGGCACCCACAACGGCAGGCCGAGTTCGGCCATGTTCGGTGATGGCCGCCAGCCGACGCGAAACCGCGCCAGCAGACCTTGCGCCAGCGCTGCGTTGATCACCGACATCGCCATCCATGACGCGGCAATCATGCCGGGGATGATCGCCGCCAGCATTCCGGCAACCTGATCGCGGTTCGGCACCGGCCGTTCCGCCAGCCGATCAAGCACCTGCCCGACAACGCCCTGCAATTCCGACTGTATCGCCTGCGGGCCACCATACAGCAACACCGCCGCACCGATTCCCGTCACCGCCAGCCCCACCAGCCACCCGGCGAGCAGGCCTGGCGGATACCACACCAGCACGCCATCCTCACGGCGCCGCGCGAGCAATGCCTGCCGTACCAGCAGCACCACCGGCGCCGCATTCATCACGGCAAAGACTGCCGCGCCCCATAGATCGCTCGCGGCCAGCAGAACGATCACACCGGTCGAGCCGGCAATCGCCGCGGCGCTCGCGCCAAGCCACAGACCGGCGATAAACAACGGCAGTTGTGTGACGTAGACAAGGATCAGCGCACCGGGTGTGCCAAGCGTCGCCGCCAGATAAAAACACCCGGCTACGGCCCCACACGCGGCCGCAACGGCCGCTATTGCGGGCCGGTTCATCGTTGCCTGCGGTCGCTGCGGTGGCGCGTTTCGGCTATTTCACCATGTAGGGGATCAGGCCGAGAAACCGCGACCGCTTGATCGCCCGTGCCAATTCGCGCTGCTTTTGCGTCGAGACCGCAGTGATGCGGCTCGGCACGATCTTGCCGCGCTCCGAAATAAAACGCTGCAGCAGCCGCACATCCTTGTAGTCGATCTTCGGCGCGTTGGGCCCCGAAAATGGGCACGATTTGCGGCGGCGAAAAAACGGCCGGCGAGCCCCTGCTCCGCCCCCACCGCCACCACCACGGGCGTCGCCACCCCGACCGTCGCCACCCCGACCGTCGCGCGGCCCCGATCCAGCCTGGCCTTCCATTTATGCCTCCACTCGTTCGGCGGCAGGCGCGGCTGCCGGGGCGCTGGGTGCACCGGCGCCAGCGCCTTCGCCGCCACCTTCACCGCGGCTTTCACCCCGACCTTCGCCATAGCGGTCACGGTCGCTGCGGCGCGGCCGGTCTTCGCGGCTGCCGCGGTTCAGCATGACCGGTGACGGACCCTCTTCGTGCTCGTCAACCCGAATCGTCATATAGCGCAGCACGTCTTCGTTGATCCGCATCGTGCGCTCAAGCTCGGCGATGGCAGCCGCCGGCCCGTCGATGTTGAACAGGACGTAATGGCCTTTGCGGTTCTTGTTCATGCGATAGGCCAGATTGCGCAGGCCCCAATATTCGCGTTTTTTGACTTCGCCGCCCTGCTCGACAATCAGCTGTGTAAAGCTGTCGGCGAGCGCATCGGCCTGCGCGCCGGAAATATCCTGGCGCGCGATAAAGACGTTTTCATAAAGCGGCATTCTCAATCGATCCCTTGTGGCTGGTGATGACCCGGAGCGCCGTCACTTTCGGCGGTCGCAGAACGAGTCGAGCCGGCCCAGGCATTGCCCGGAGCCGGCAAGGGGAGCCGCACTATAACGAAAGAAAAGCGCGGCGCAACCGTCGCCCCGCTCTCAGCAACGTAGGGTGGGTCAGCGATAGCGTAACCCACCATTTTCGGCGCGGGCACGAGGTGGCGGGTTACGCTATCGCTTACCCACCCTACGGCATCGGCAATGATGCCGAGGCGGGCTCAGACGCGGACGGCGACGCCCTTTTCCTCAAGAACCTGCCGCAATTCGCCGGTCTCAAACATTTCGCGGATGATGTCGCAGCCGCCGATGAACTCGCCCTGCACATAAAGCTGTGGGATGGTCGGCCAGCTCGAAAATTCCTTGATGCCCTGACGTACCGACGAGTCGGCCAGTACATCGATGCCTTTGAACTTGACGCCCATATGGCTGAGAATCTGCACGACCGCCGCAGAGAACCCGCATTGCGGGAAAACCGGCGTGCCCTTCATGTAAAGCACGACCGGGGCTTCGTTAATCTGCTGGCGGATGCGGTCCTGGGTGGTGCTGTCCATCATACGGTCCTCGTCAAGTGGCGCCGCGGCGTTGACCGGAAAGGCGTGAGCCGGAGGGCATTCAGAAAGAAAGAATCGGTTCTAGTCCTCGGGTGCGGTGGTTTGGAGCGCCAGCGCATGCAGTTCGCTACCCATGCGGCCGCGCAATGCCTGATACACAAGCTGATGCTGCTGCACCCGGCTTTTGCCGCGGAACGCGCCGGACACGACATGCGCGGCGTAATGGTCGCCATCGCCGCGCAAATCCTCGATCGAGACTCGCGCATCGGGCAGGCTTTCCTTTATCAGCCGCTCGATCGTCGCCGCATCCATTGCCATGCGTTACACCTGCGTCATATAGCCGGGCAACCAAGCCTCGTTGGCGGCTTTGAGTTCCGCAATCGATATGGCACCGGCACCGAAGAGTGTCAACGCAACCCCACCGACCGTACCGATCGATTGAGCGTATATACCCTTATTTCTGGAATCCGCCAACAGTTCATCCGGGAAAGGGGTCTCGATCAGGTAGCGCCCCTGATCCTCGCCAAATAAGAAACCGGTGCCGTACGCAGCGCCGGACAAGGCATCGAGCGCGACCCCCTTGCCGCCTGCCATAGCCATTTCGGCGACCGCGACCAGTAACCCCCCATCGCCGATATCATGGCACGCGGCGACTCGCCCGGCCTCGATCATCGCGCGCACGAAATCGCCATTGCGGCGCTCGGCGGCGAGATCGACCGGCGGTGGCGGCCCTGCCTCGCGTCCCTCGATGTCGCGAAGATACAGCGAGGCGCCGAGATGGCCGCTTGTTTCGCCGATCAGGACCAGCACGTTACCATCCGCCTTCAGCGCGATATCGACCGTGCGGCGGACATCGGCGATCAGCCCGACACCGCCGATCACCGGGGTCGGAAGGACCGCGCTGCCGCTGGTCTCATTATAAAGCGACACGTTTCCCGAGACGACGGGGTAGTCGAGCGCAAGGCAGGCCTCACGCATGCCTTCGACTGCACCGACCAGTTCACCCATGATTTCCGGCTTTTCCGGGTTGCCGAAATTGAGGTTGTTGGTCAGCGCCAAAGGCAGCGCGCCGGTCGCGGTCAGGTTGCGCCAGCTTTCGGCGACCGCCTGGGCGCCGCCGCGCACCGGATCGGCGCGGCAATAACGCGGGGTGCAGTCGGTCGCCAGCGCCAGCGCCTTGTTGCCCTCGCCGATCCGAACCACCGCCGCATCGCTGCCCGGCCGCTTCACGGTATTGCCCTGCACGAGATAATCGTATTGCTCCCACAGCCAGCGCTTCGAGGCGATGTCGGGCGATGCGATCAGCGTCTTCAAGCATTCGATCGGGTCACGCGCCGGCAGGCTCGCGGCATCGATGTCAGGCTGCGGGTCGCGACGCACCCAGGGGCGCTCATATAACGGCGCCTCGGTCACCAGCGGCCCGACCGGGATATCGGCCGCCACCTCGCCATGCATGCGCAAGACAAGGCGGCCGGTCTCGGTGACATGGCCGATCGCGGCGAAATCCAATTCCCATTTCTCGAACACCCGGCGCGCTTCGGCCTCGCTGCCCGGCGCGAGGATCATCAGCATGCGCTCCTGGCTTTCGCTGAGCATGATCTCATAGGGGCTCATGCCCGCTTCGCGCATCGGCACGCGGTCGAGATCGAGTTCGAGGCCAAGGCCGCCTTTGCCGGCCATCTCGACCGCCGACGAGGTCAGCCCGGCCGCGCCCATATCCTGGATTGCGACGATCGTGTCGCCCTGCATCAGTTCGAGACAGGCCTCGATCAGCAATTTCTCGGTGAACGGGTCGCCAACCTGCACCGTCGGACGCTTTTCGGCGGCGTCCGCGTTGAATTCGGCCGACGCCATCGTCGCGCCGTGAATACCGTCGCGCCCGGTCGTGGCGCCGACATAGATCACCAGATTGCCCGGCCCGGACGCCGCCGAATAAAAGATGCGGTCGGCCCGCGCGATGCCGACGCACATCGCGTTAACCAGGATGTTGCCGTCATAGGCCGCGTGAAACTGGCACTCGCCGCCGACCGTCGGCACCCCGACGCAATTGCCGTAGCCGCCAATCCCGGCGACGACCCCCGATATCAGATGCCGGGTTTTCGGGTGGTCCGGGCTGCCGAAACGCAATGCGTTCAGCATCGCGATCGGCCGCGCGCCCATTGTGAACACGTCGCGCAGAATGCCGCCGACCCCGGTCGCGGCACCCTGGTACGGCTCGATAAACGACGGGTGGTTGTGGCTTTCGATCTTGAAGATGACCGCGTCGCCATCGCCGATATCGATGACTCCGGCATTCTCGCCGGGGCCGCAGATGACATGCGGTCCTTCGGTCGGGAGCGTCTTCAGCCAGATTTTCGACGATTTGTACGAGCAATGCTCGCTCCACATCGCCGAGAAGACGCCAAGCTCGGTCAGGTTCGGGGTACGCCCGAGAATGTCTTCAACGCGGCTGAATTCGTCCGCCGTCAGCCCCATCTCGGCTGCCAGCATGGCGGTGACGTTGGAGCCGGTATTCATATGCCGTTGCTGTCGTAGGGCGGAAAAGCGCAGCGCCTTCCGCCAACGCATGGCACCGGCATGGCGGAAGGCGCTGCGCTTTCCCGCCCTACGACAAAACCGATCACTGCAATGCCCCGACCAGACCGTCAAAAAAGGCCTGGCCATCAGTATCGCCGAGCAGCGGATCGGTGGCGTTTTCCGGATGCGGCATCAGGCCAAGCACGGTACGGGTGTCGTTGAATACACCGGCGATGGCGCGGGCCGAGCCGTTGACGTTCTCGGCATCGTCGAGATCGCCCGCCGGGCTGCAATAGCGGAAGGCAACGAGGCCGCGGTCTTCCAGCCGGTCGAGCGTGTCGGGGTCGGCGGTGTAGTTGCCGTCGTGGTGCGCCGTCGGCACCCGGATCGTCTGGCCGGCGGCATAGCCACAGGTGAACACCGTCTGGTTGTTCTCGACCCGCAGATGCACGTCACGGCAGATGAAATTGAGGGTACGGTTCGGCAGCAGCGCGCCGGGCAGCAACCCGGCCTCGGTCAGAACCTGAAACCCGTTGCAGATGCCGAGCACGGGCGTGCCGCGCTCGGCCCGCGCCTTCACCTCGCGCATGATCGGAGAATGCGCCGCCATCGCGCCGCAACGCAGATAGTCGCCATAGGCAAAGCCGCCGGGCAGCACGATCAGGTCGGTATCGGGCAGGCTGAAATCCTGGTGCCATACGCGCAGCGGCTCGTGACCGCTCGCGCGTTTCAGCGCCATCGCGACATCCTGCTCGCGGTTCGATCCGGGGAAGACGACGATCGCGGCTTTCATCGGCAACCCACTAGCAGCCCTGCAAGCGCCTGACATACGCTGCGGCGCCAGGGCTTTCAAGCCGCGGCGCGGAACCGCCGCGGCCTCGAAATTCCCGCCCGTAAAGGCTCAACCGCGCGTCACATAGCCATAGCGCAAATTGCTGCGCCCCGGCCCGTTCGCCTCGTAATCCGTCTTGATCGCGGCAAAGCGGTCGTGCCGCACCAGTTCGGCGTGCTGCTCCATGCCATAAAGCCGAGCCGAGTTGCCGCTGAAGATCGCGGTCTTGACAGCGCCGTCGGCCGGACCCAGCGGCTTGAAACCGTGCGCCTTCTGCATGTCCTCGGGGATTTCGAGACGCCGCAATCCTTCGATCTGCCACTGCGGCGCGCCGGTCCACACCGCGTCGGTGCCCCATACGATGCGGTCGGTGCCGAGGCCTTTGACCAGCATCCCCATCAGTGCCGCGGCGAGACGCGGCTGCGCCACCGCCGTCCATGCGAAGAGCTGCCCGAGATCGCCGTAGACATTGGTGACGCCGTATTTTTCCGGGATCTCGGCAAGATCGCTGGTCCACGAGCTGCGGCCGGTCTTGTCGAATTCAGCCATGCCGTCGGCCGGGTTGCCGCCGACCCAGCGATAGGCCGAGTGGTAGACCAGGAAATTCAGGCCCGGCCAGTCCTTCGCCGCCTTGCCGATATCGCTGACATCGGCATAGGGCCGCAACCGCGGGAATTTCTGCTCGACGCCGGGGGCAAACAGGCCCTTGTGGATGCAGACGTTGCGGATACCCGTCTTCATGATCTTTTCGTAGAACGGGTACATCAGCTTTTCGTCATCCGCGTGCCAGGGATGGGCTGCCAACTCCTTGTGGGTGTTGTCGCCGACCGTGTACCCCTTCCATGAATCCGGCTTGTAGCGCTCGACCGCCTCGTCGACCTTGTCGAGCCAGCCGTCCTGCCCCGGCGTGAACGTGAAGTGCGCCAGCATGCGGCGCGAGCCGGCTTTTTCGTTGACCGCGGCGCGGGTCTTGAACACTTGGTCCTGCGGGATGAACCAGTCTTCCGGAATATCCGACGGCGAATTCGACAGCAATGCGACCTTCGTATCGCTGTCCATATACACTTCCTTGACGTAATTATTGTATTGCAGATTGGCGATGGTCTGTTCGCCTTCATCCGCAAGCTGTTTGTTCCACCCGGTCTTGCCGACCGCGTTGCGCATCGCGACGAATCCCATCAGCCGCGTGTCGTCGCGCAGGAAATGCGTATGCCCGTCGATGATGAACTGGCCGGACTGCGCCGCCGCGAGCTGGTTGGCGAGTTCGGGCGTCGCCGCCTCGGCTTCGCTGGCCGCGAAAATCGGTCCGAACACCTTGTTCATGGCGACAAACGACGCCGCCATGCCGGCCGCGGTCTGGAAAAAACGCCGGCGCGACAATCCCTGCTTTTTTGCCAGCATGCCGCTCATTTCCTTGAGCCGCGCCTCGACCTCACGCTGCTGCGCCGTTTGCGGCACCGGCAGGTATTCGTCGCTCGACACGATCTGGGTCGGCACCGGCGACGGGTAGGACGAGGTTTCCGCCGGCAGTAACTGGCTCAGCTGGTCATCGCTCAGAAACTTCATTGCATCCTCCCGATTTCGGCGTGTTGACCTATACTATCGGCAAGCATGCCCGTTGAGCCAGCGATTGACGCCGCTGGCGGGTCGACCGTAGGCTCGCAATCAATCCAACGTCGCGAAGGTCGGCTGCGGGAGGGAATGCGCCCAAGACACCAGCCGGCATCGCCGCGACTGCTTTCATCGAACAAGCGTTTTCAACAAGAGGCGGAACGCTCACACCCATCCCGTCAACGCGAGGAGAGGCAACATGAAAGTCGTCACGCTCAAAAATATCCCCGATCTTCCGGTCGATGGCGCCGATCGCGTCGAAGGATGGACCGGGCCGGTCTCCCGATCGCGCCAGACCATCATCGAAGCGGGTGATTCACCCAACTACAATTGCAGCGTGGTGAATTTCAGCCAGGGCTGCACCACCGGCTGGCACACCCATACCTGCGACCAGATCCTGGTTGTGACCTCAGGCTCCGGTCTCGTTGCGACCGAGCACGAGCAGAAGGAGATCAATGTCGGCGATGTCGTGCACATCAAGGCCGGCGAGCGGCATTGGCACGGCGCCAAAGCCACCACGACAATGGGCCACATCACGATCACCGCGGTCGGCGGGCAGGCCGCCTGGGGCTGAGTTTTCGCCAGCGAGTAACGGCGGTACGCCCGCACGCTCCCTCATTGCTGGGTGATTAGCTCTCGCTCTCCGCCGCGAAAGGGCGGAGAGCGAGAGGACTTCTCTAGGCCGGGAACAGGGCGAAACACTTGTCGGAGTTAAAGATATAGCTCTCGACGTAATCGACGATGACCGGCTCGCGCGCGAGTTCATGCATCGCGCCGCCGAGGGTGACCCAGTTCAGAAATTCCTGCTGTCCGGCATCCTCGACCTGCGCCGTCGTGAGGTCGCGCCAGCGCGCCATCTTGCCCGAGACGAGTTCGTCATAGCGCGCCCGGTCGCCAGCATTGTCGGGATAGAGATAGTGGTTTTTCGGCGTCAGGAACGCGTGCGACCAGCTCGATGAGGCGATCAGCGCGACGCGCCACGGGCTGTCGGCCAGCACCCGCGCGACGGCTCCGCCGATATCGAAACAGCGCCGCGGGTTCGGCCCCGGCGGATCGATCAGGTTCGGATCGGCCTCGCCGGTCAAGTGCGCCGTCGAGCCGCGCTTGGCGATCACCGACGAACCGTAGCAATTCACATGAAACGGCACGACCGGGTAGGAAAACCCCTTACGGTCGTAATCGAGATACAGCACCGTATTGATAAAGGCGTGCGGCAGGCCGTTTTCATAGCGCATGCGATAGGCATAGCTGACGTCGTAATCCTGCTTGATCAAATTGGCCGCGAGGTACGACGCCCCCGTATGATGGCCCCTGGTGTTGAACACCGTCTCCTTGCCCTCGCCCCACACATTGGTGGCGCCGGCAGCGTAGCGGGCAAAAGGATGTGACTGGATTTCCTCCTGCAGAAACACGCAGAACGACGGCACGCCGTCTTCGCGGAAATTCTCGTACTGGTCATCGCCGAAGATCACCACGAAATCCGGCGCGAACGCATCGATCGCCTCGCGCGCTTTGCGAAAGCCGGCAGTAAGGCGGCGGCGGTGCTCGGTGGCCGCCTTGACCGGATCGGCCCATTCGGCGCGCATCGCCTCCGGCCAGCGCGCCGGGTTTTTCGCCTCCTCCGGCACCTGATCGCTGTTGAGGGTACGGTTGAGCAACCCCGCCATTTGGGCATCCGGCTGGATCAACCCGGGATAATGCGTAACGCCGACGCCGAGAATTTCGCCCATCGCTGCACCCCGTCTGTTCAAAGCGACCCGTTTATCGAGGCTATAATAGCAGATCGCGCGGCGGAATAACGCACTTGCCCGCATGTACGAGCACGAGGGTCACATGGCCGGCATCGTAATCAGCCGAATCATCATCTCGCTATGGATCTTCTGGCTCATCGGCTGGCTTCTTGCGGCGCGTCATGTAAAGCCGACGCGCTGGGAGGAATGTCGGATGTCACGCATGAGCTACAGTGCGCCGAGCATTCTCGCATTGCTGTTGCTGGCGGTGCCGAGCCTGATCCCACCGTTGCGCGGCCGGTTCCTGCCGATCGGGATCGTGCTGCCGGTGATCGGCGCTCTGCTTACCGCCGCCGGCCTCGTCCTGGCATTCTGGGCGCGCTGGCATCTCGGCCGCAACTGGAGTTCGATCGTCATGGTCAAGGACCAGCATACGCTGATCCGCACCGGTCCTTACCGGGTGGTCCGTCACCCGATCTATACCGGGCTGCTGATCGCCCTGGCCGGCACCGCCCTGGCGATCGGCGAGTGGCGCGCGCTTCTCGCCTTGGCTTTGATGCTGGGCTCCTTGCTGCGCAAGATGCAGCTTGAAGAAGAAAGAATGCGGCTGACCTTTCCGGAATACACCGATTATTGTCGCCATAGCTGGGCGTTGTTTCCCCCGCTGTTCTGACCGCGCATCAGGTTCCGACCGTCCCCCCGTGACACATCCCGACACGTCCTATGGTATTCTGCCTCTGGCGCTGCCTGAGCGGATACCGCCGGGCTGCCGCGGGGGAGGCTTAAGCTGCTCAAGAACATCAAGCTCGGACCGAAGATCTGTTCGGTCGTGCTGTTGCTGGCGGTTGTCGCCGCCTTTATCAGCTATGACGGCGTGCAGACGATGTGGACGTACAACCGCCGGGTGCACCAGATGCAGCACGTCACCCACGCGGCCATCGTCGGAGAGCAGGTCAACGGCCTGATCCTTGCGGTCGTCATGGATTCGCGCGGCGTCTATATGGCGCGCGACCTTGCGGAAGCCGAAAAATACGCGCCGCTGATCCTGAAGAACCTTGCCGGGCTGAAAGCCAAGATGGCGGAATGGACCGGCTTTAGCGACCCCGCCGACAAGATGCTGATGGACCGTGCCAATGCGCGCGCCGACGAGTTCATCAGGTTCCGCACCGAACTGGTGCGCCTGTCGCGCGAGGCGACGCTGCCCGAAGCGCGTGAGTTCGGCGACAACGACCAGAACCGCGCCAACCGCACCGCCCTCAACAACGAGATACAATCGCTCGCCGCGGTCGATGCGACGCACATCCAGGAACTCGCCGACCTGACGCAGAAATACTACCGATCGAAATTCGCGACGATGATCGTGCTGGGCCTGATCGGCGTCGCGCTTGGCATTGTCGCGATATCCCTGGTCGTTGGCTATATCACGCGCCCGATCACTCGCATCAGATCGGCGATGACGGCGCTCGCTTCCGGCAACAAGAGCGTCGCCGTACCGGCCCGCGAGCGCGGCGACGAGATCGGCGACATGGCGCGCGCTCTCGGGATCTTTCAGGAACAAGCGATCGCCGCCCAGGGGTTGACCGAGCGGGTCACCGAAAACATCCGCCGCGTGGCAATGGCGGCCACCCAGGCCAGCACCGCCGTCAGTCAGGTTTCGGACGGCTCGAATATTCAGTTGACCGCGCTGAAGCAATCGGCCGCAGCGCTCCAGCAAAGCGCCGAGGCGATTGCCGAGGTCGCCCACTCTACGCAACTGGCCAGCGAGCAGGCCAAAGATGCCGCCAACCTTGTCGCCGACGGGATCAGCCGGATGAGCACAATGGTCGATGTGGTGAACGTCATCTCGCAGAATAGCAATCAGATCGCCCAGATAGCCGGCGCTATCTCGCGCATTGCCAGCCAGACCAATATGCTGGCGCTGAATGCCGCGATCGAAGCGGCGCGAGCCGGCGAGCACGGCAAGGGGTTTGCCGTCGTCGCTGAGGAGGTACGCAAACTGGCGGAGAATTCCGGCAGCCTTGCGCAGGAGATCGCCGGCCTCGTCGAGCACGCTACCGAAGCGGCCGGCCGCGGCGTCGAGATGGCGCAGCAGGTCAGCGACAACATGCACCAGATCGCCGACGGCGTGCAGCAGAGCGACCGGCTCGTCGGGGCCATCGCCACCGCAATGGAAGAACAGCAGGTGACGGTCAAAGGCATCAATAGCAACGTCGCCGAATTGACCCGCATCGGCCAGTCGAACGCGACCGCCGCGGAAGAAATCACCGCGACGATGCTCGATCTGTCCAAGCTGGCCGAGCGGTCGCGCGTCGATGTCGACGAGTTCAAGAAGGTCGGACTCTGAGGGGCGCCGTACCGGCTGCAAGACCACCGGAGGCAAAAAGCGGATCGCCGCGAAGATGAATGCCGCGACCACCGGATTCAGCTATGCTCGACCGGTGAACAGCGCGCATCGCTGACCCACACGCCGCAATAGGATCATTCGGTCGGATGGAGGAGACGCTCCGCGATCTGCAACTGGCGATGGACGCCCATCGGCGCGCGCTCTCCGAAACCCGTACGGCACATCTTCGGCAGTCGGTGCGTCCGGAAATTACCGATACAAGATTGCTGATCATGCGGCGGCTCGCGACGGATATCGAGCGCATTTCCGGAATCGAGATGACCGGGATGATGGAGGCAAAACTCGGGCGAGTGCTGGCCTCAGTCACCTTGCCGACACTCGGCACCTGGGTCAGCCGACTGCATCTGTGCTCCGGGGACGATCCCGAATGGCTGAGTCTGATCGAAGCGCTGACGGTCCACGAAACCTTTTTTCACCGCGACCGCTCGCAACTCAATCTGCTGACCTGGATATTGCCGGAAATCATCGCCGCCGCGGCGCACAGCGGGCGGCATACGCTCCGCCTGTGGTCGGCCGGGTGCTCGACCGGCGAAGAAGCCTACACGCTGGCGATCCTCGCCTTGCTGGCGCTGCGCGATGCCGGATTTGCCGCCGAGACCGTCGAGCACGGCATCGTCTGCCGCCCGCCGTGGCAACTCGATGTCCTCGGCAGCGATATTTCGCGATTGGTTCTGGCCCAGGCGAAGAGCGCCGTCTATTCCACCGAAGGGCTGAGCGCCTTTCGCGATCTGCCGCGCGAGATGCAGAGATTTTTCCCGATATTGCCGAAAAGCCCCGAAACCGGTGACATCGAGCGGCGCGGCGTACATCCCGCGATCGGCCGGGTGGTGCGTTTCCAGCATTGCAACTTGACCGCAAATGCGCCGGTCGAGGCCGGCTTCGATGTCGTACTGTGCCGCAATGTGTTGATCTACCTGACTGCACCGGCTCGCACCCGGGCACAGGCCGCTCTGCGGCAATCGTTGCGCCCGGGCGGCTACCTGCTGTTGGGTCCAACCGATGCTCTTGCCGACCCGGCATCCTATGTCGTGCGCTGGGGCGCCGGAGCGCTGGCCTATGCGCTAAAATCCGCTAATGCCGGCGATGAATGACCATTTCGACCGCCGCACTGCCGCAGCGCCGCACTCCAGCGGCAGCAGTTGGCTTATCTTCACCGCCGCCGGTGAACAATTTGCGATGCCGATGGCGATCGTCGAAACGGTAATCGCACCGCCGCCATTGACCGCGGTGCCGCATGCGCCGGCGGCCTTGCTGGGCGCCGCCAATCTCGGCGGCCAGATTGTGCCGATCGTCGATCTCGCTCGCCTTCTGGGACGCCGGCGCCCACCTGGAAGCTACGATGGGAGCGGAGAAATCGTACGCCTGAGAAGCTCAGGCGGCGGTGTCGGCGCCTGGATCGACCGCGTCGAGCGGGTGGTCCTGGTTGATCCGGAACATGCCGTGGCGGTCGATGGCAACGCCCCCAGCGCACGCGACCTTCTTGACGATTTCAGCAATATCAATTTGATCGATCCGACGCCGCTGATTGCCGCCGGGCTTGCGCCGCCGCTTCTTGCGGTCGAGAGCCAGGCACCGCTTGGTGTCGTGCCGGATGAGGTGCACCGATCGAGCCTGTCGCCCGACGGTGCGGCTTATATTTTGATCGACGTGTGCGGCAAGGCGATTCAGCTCGATCGCGACGCAATCATCGAGTTGCTTGACGCCGTACCGTGGACCCGGCTGCCGCGATCCCCGAAGGGCCTGTTGGGGATCGGCGTGTTGCGTGGCAGCGCCTTGCCGATCCTGTCCCTGGCGGCGCTGCTGGATCTGCCGGAGGCGGGGATGCCCGGCGGCTTCGCATTGGCTGACATCGATGGGCACCGGATGTTGCTGGCGCTCGACCGGGTCGTTGGGCTGCGCTTTCAGAACCCCGACGGCATCCCCGCGGACGGCGAGACAATCGATCTCGCGGCGATAATCCCGGCGGCATTGTACGGCGCCATTGCCGGTTTCCGTCACGGTAATGCTGCTGCAAGCGACGAGGACGCGGCGGAAGAACGGCTGGTCTATCTCGCCTTTTCGGTGGCCGGTCAGGATTTCGCCGTGCCGATTGCCAGCGTCGACCGAATTGTCGGACCGCAGCCGTTAATCCGGCTGCCGTGCGCCGCCAACGACGACGATTTTCTGGCACAAACTGCCGCCGCCATCGAACTGCGCGGCCGGATCGTGCCGGTCGCGGCGCTGCACCATCGGCTCGGCCTCGATGCGCCCGACCATTGCGGTACCGCTGCCGGCACGGGGGCTGAAGGCGCAGGCGCTGTCGGCGCGGGGGCTGTCGATGGGGAGCCATCTGCCTACGTCATCCTGAGCGGCCGCGACGGGCTCAGCGCAATCGGCGTCGACCGGGTCAAGCAGATCGTTGCGCTGCACCCGGCCGATATTGCGACACCGGCAATCGGCGGCGATTTGATCGAGGGCGTCGCATTCGTCGCAGACGGTTCGACGCACGACCGAACACTGTTGCGCCTCATCCGGCCGTCGCGCCTATGGAGCCGGGGCTGATGGCTCTGGCCGCCAAAGCGTATACGCGCGACGCGCTGCGCGTGCTGGTAGCGGACGATGTTGGGTTTATGCGAATTGCGCTGCGCCAGATCATCGAGACCGACGGTGACATGCGGGTGGTCGGCGAGGCAAAGAACGGCGAGGAAGCGGTTGCACTGGCCCGCGAGTTGCGGCCCGATGTTATCACGATGGACGTCGAGATGCCGATCATGGACGGGCTCGAAGCGACGCGCCGGATTGTCGCCGAAATCATCCCGCGTCCGGTCATCATCATGGTCAGCGGCCATACACAGGCCGGGGCCACCGCAACGGTGAAGGCTCTGCATTTCGGCGCCGCCGATTTTGTCTCCAAGGAATCGGCGTTCTCCAAAACCGATCTCGGCCATATCGATGCGTCGCTGCGGGTCAAAATCCGTCAGCTCGCGCAACGCCGCCACATCTCTGCAACAGCGGCAGACAATCGGACGGCCAAAACGACCGCGACTTCCGTGTCACCGCCGATGCCGCTCGCGCGGGCGCCCTGCACGCCCAACGGCCCGGTCGATCTGATTGCCATCGCCGTATCGACCGGCGGTCCGACAACGCTCAGCACATTGCTGAAAGCGCTCGGCACCACCGCCGCACCGGTTGTCATCGCCCAGCACATGCCGCAGTTTTTCACCGCCTGTCTGGCACAGTCGTTGAGCGAAGATGCCGGGATCGTCGTGCGCGAGGGCGAACACCGCAAGCCGGTGATACCGGGCGAAGTGACGATCCTGCCCGGTGGCAAGGACGCCGTCATCGCGCCGCGCGAAGGCGGCGGCTTCGAGCTGCGGTTGACCCAAGCCGATGGTGCCGTGCATCCTTCTGCCGATTTGTTGTTCGAATCGGTCGCGATGGCAGCCCGCAACCCGGTTGTGGTGATCCTGACCGGCATGGGAAATGACGGAACGCGCGGCGCGCGGCGGCTGGCCCACCGCAATCTGCCGGTGCTGGTGCAGCGCCCCGATACCTGTGTCGTCGGCGGCATGCCGAGCGCCGCAATCGAGGCCGGAATCGCCAGCGAGTCGCTGCTCATTGAAGATATCGCCCGCCGGCTGCGCCAGTGGGCTTCGGCAACCTTCACTCCGCGTAAAGCTGAAATGGCAAACCCATGAGCAAGAAGCCCATTCTTGTCGTCGATGATTCGTTCATCATGCGGACGATCATCAAGGACATCGTCGATAGCGACCCAGACCTCGAAGTTGTCGGCTTTGCCGAAAACGGCAAGGTGGGGCTGCAACGCGTTCGCGAACTGAAACCGGAAGCGATCCTGCTCGATCTCGAAATGCCGGAAATGTCCGGCATCGAGATGCTGAAGCGGCTGACCCTGCTCGGCAAAACCAAGGTCATCGTGGTGTCGTCGGTCGGGCAGACCGGCTCGCCGCAGGCCGTGGAAGCCCGTCGCCTTGGCGCTGTCGACGTTATCGCCAAACCGTCCGGTGCAATGAGCCTCGACCTGCAGGCCAAAAAAGGCCACGAAATCGTCCAGTCGCTGCGCCGCGCCCTGGCGCTCGATACCAAAGAGGCCGGATAAAGACCCGGCAGCGCCGATTATAGCGGCGAGACCGACGGGCGATGGACACCTTCGCCGATACGCTGTGGACCGAGTTCGCGGTCGAGACCGAGGAACATCTGCAGGCGGTCGAGCCGATCCTGTCGCAGGCCGACCCGCTGCGCACCACCGCGCCGGAAATCGCGCAGCTGTTCCGTTCGTTCCACTCGATCAAGGGGTTGGCGCGGGCGATGGACGTGCTCGGCATGGAGAGCGTCGCCCACCACGCCGAAAACCTGCTGGGGCTGGTCCGCGAGGGTCGCAGCGCACTGACTGCAGACTTGGCCGACCTGTTGTTGCAGGCCGTCGACGCGCTGAAAAATATGCGCGACGCGGTCACCGGCCAGCGCGGCGATGCGACCCCCGACCCCCAGGTTATCGCCCGCCTTGCCGCGGCTTTCGCGCATGCCGGCGGCGAAACGCCAAGCGAACCGCCAGCACCGGCCGCTTCTGTCAGCGACACCCCGCTGCACGAAGACCCGGAAATGCTCGGGATATTCGTCGAGATGCTGAAAGGCCGCGGTGCCGATCTGTGCGCCGCACTGGCTGCGGAACCCGCCGAGCGCGCAACGGCGATCGACGCCGCGGAAACGCTGACGCACGCTGCCGAAGTGATGAATTTCGATGCGCTGGCGGCGAGCTTCGGCGAGTTGTGCGCCCGTCTGCAATCGCCGGCCTGCGCCGTCGCGCTCGACGATTCGACGCGGCACGACCTGCTCAGCCGCCTCGGCGATATCAGGCTGCAAATCGAGCTTATGGCCGAGATTACCGGTCAGGATGCCGGCACTGCGACGTTCTCGGCGGCGCTGGCCCACAACATCGGCGACGAGCGGCTGCATCTCGCGCAGACAATCGGCGCGCTCAATCATCGCCTGCGCGATGATCTGATTGCTGCCGATCGTCTCGCGGTAGAGGCCGACGCTGCTGCGATGAGCCGGCACGCACGTACCCTCTACGGCATCATGGCGGCGCTGTCGCTGGCGCGTACCGCGGAGATGACGCTGCTGATCGAGGATCTTTATGGCCGCGTCGCCAGCGGCGAACTCGAGCCGCCGGAATTGCTGCTTGATGTGGCCGACGATGTCTTCGCCCACATTACCGATCGCGCACAAACTGGCCGCACCGATGATTTTGGCGAAGACGAGGCGGCCGATCTCACCCTCCGGCTACGGGCGTTGCTGGCCTCGGCCGCCGACCGGGTGTCGCACGGCGAAGGCGAGGCGCGGCTCGTCGCTGGGCTCTACATCCCGACGGAGTTGCTGGCGGTTCTGTCGGACGAGAACCTCGCCGATCTGGAGCGCGGGATTTTGCAGGACGACCGGGTTCCTTATGAAATCCTGGTGCACCTGGAAGCTGATCCGGCGATCGCCGGGGGATTGATGGGCTGGCTGACCTCCGAGGCGCAGGCCATCACCAACCGCACGGTCGTGACTGACGGCGAAAGCTGGTTCGAGTTTCTCGCGCTGTCGCCCCTCGAACCGCGCGCGCTTGCCGCCTCATTACAGGTGCTGGACCCCGACCGGCGCTGCGTCAAGCAGGTGCGCCGGCTGACCGATACACCGGCCGGCGAACTGGTGCTCGATCGCTCCGGCGGCGTCGCGGCCGGGCCGGATGCCGGCCTTCCAACTGCTGGTCATCCCAATGCGGCGACCAACCTGATCCGGGTGCGCGGCGATATCGTCGATGCCTTTCTTGACGATATCGGCGAATTGCGGGTGATGACCGGAACCCTGACGCATCTGATCCGCGGCATCGGCTCGCGCGCGATGGTGGCGCGGGCCAGTACTTTTGTCGACCGGCTGTCGCGTGATCAGCGCAACGAATTCATGGCGACGTTCCAGGATTTTCGCGAGCGCGACCATCGCCTGCTCGAAACCGAGGAACTGATTTCCGGTTTACTGAGCCGGCTGCACCAGGCGGCGCTCGAATTACGCGTCGTGCCGGTTGATGTCGTTTTCAACCGCCTGCCGCGCATGGTGCGCGATCTGGCCCAGCAACAGGGCAAGTCGGTCGAATTGGTGCTCGAAGGCCGCGATGTCCGCATCGACAAGAGCATGGTCGAAGCGCTGGCCGACCCGTTGATCCATATGGTGCGCAACGCTGTCGATCATGGCATCGAAGGCCCGGAGGAACGGCGCATTGTCGGCAAGCCGCAGCGCGCGCAACTGACCCTGCGCGCCGCGCAGCGCGGTTCCGAAATCCACATTGAAATCACCGATGACGGCCGCGGCCTCGACGCCGACGCGATCCGCGCCAAGGTTATTGACCGCGGATTGGCGTCGCCGGCACAGGTCGCGGCAATGCCGCAGGCGGCTTTGTTCCAGTTCATCTTCGCGGCTGGCCTGTCAACGGCGGCGAGCGTGACCGAAACCTCGGGGCGCGGCGTCGGTATGGATATCGTCCTCTCGACGGTACGCCGGCTGAACGGCGACATCACCACCCGCTCGGAGCGCGGCAAGGGCACGACTTTTACGCTGGTGCTGCCGGTATCGGCGGCGTTGCAGACCGCGCTGATCGTGCGGGTGGGCGACCAGAGCCTGGCGATACCGGAACGCCACGTCATGGCGGTCGCCGAAATCGAGACCGGTTCGATCAGCCTGGTCGGCGCGCACCGCTCGATCCTGCATCGCCAATCGGTACTGCCGCTTTACGATCTCGGGCACCTGCTCGGCATGAGAAATGGCGCCGCACCGCCAGTACGCGAGCTGGAGCCGATCGTCATCACCACCAACGGGCGCCAGATGATCGGCCTCGAAGTCGATGCGATCGAACAGCGCCAGGAATTGTTTCTGAAAGATCTCGATCCGCGGCTGGCGCGGTTTCCCGGTGTCGGCGGCGCCTCGGTGCTAGGCGACGGCCGGGTCGTCCTCGTGCTCGATGGCGAGGAGTTGATCCAGCTCGCGGCCCGTGGCATCGATCCATCCACCCTGATTGCGAGCCGGCTGGCTTCGTGAGTCTCTATTTGCAAACCACCGTCGGCGCGGCGCGGTATCTGCTGGATGCGGCACAGATCGTCGAGATACGTGCGGAGGGCCTGGAAACCGGCGGCCTGGGTGATACGGTGCCGATCGTCGACCTGCGCGACCTGTTCGAGGCGAACAAAACCCCGTCCAGTGCCTGCGTCCTGCTAAAGCAGGAAGCCGGTGACATCGCGGCGCTGATCGTCGATCAGGTGGAGGGGTTGATCGAACTCGACGACGACGAATTCTCGCCATTGCCTCCGATCGGCCCGCTCGGCGACTGGTTCGACGCGGTTTCGACGCGCCTTGCCGGCGAGCAGCTGATGTTGCGGTTGTGCGGTGCCCGCACCCGCCGCTCCCTGCCGAGCCGACCCGGCAATGAGTGATGCGCGGCCCCCAGCGCCTCTGCATGCGCCCCCGCCGGCCGAATTCGACATGACCCAACTGGCGGAACGGCTGATCGAGCACCGCCTGTCGCAACCCGATATGGTCCGCGTGCTCGCCGGCCAGGCGTTGCAGCAACCCACCGCGCCGATCCCGTTGCTGCTCGACATTTTCCGGGCCGCGGCGCGAGTCCACGCGTTGCACCCGCGGCCCGACCGTCGGGTGGCGACCGACGGCGCAATCGGGATTGTCGTCGCCGGGCTGAACAGCGCAATCGGCACGGGATGGTGCCGCCTGATCTTTGCCGACCCGCCCCACGGCGATTTTTTCGTATTGCGCGGCAACGGCAGCATTGATGAAAAGAAACTGCCGGGCCTGTCCGGCCTCGCAGCCGCGGTTTTCGCCGACGGCAAAGGCCGCCGAGGCCTGCTCGAAAGCTGCGCCCAGGAAAAGCGGCAGGCGTTCTGCGTCGCTCTGCGCCGCCACGGCCGGGTTGTCGGGGTTCTTGAACTCGGCGACAAAGCCACCGGCGACCTTAACGCGGCGGACATCGCGCTCGCCGAAGTAGCCGCGCCGTGCCTCGCGGCGCTGGTAGCAGGTGGCGGGCTGCTGCCACAAATCGAAGACGAACGGCGCGCGTCGTTCCGCATCATCGAACAGCAGGAAAGCATCGACGATCTTTCCGGACGCGATCTGATCCTGTCGAAAATCCTCGCGGTAGCGATCGATGTGCTCGATGCCGATCGCGGCGCGATATTCCTGTACGATCCGGCGACGCGGGAATTATACGCCCGCCGTATCGACGGCATCGGCAACAGCGAAATTCGCATCGATGCCGGCTTGGGCCTCATCGGCTCCGCGTTCCAGGGCGGCGAAACGGTCAATGTCGCGGACGCCTATCACGACCCGCGCTTTCACCCCGGCCTCGACTGGAACACCGGATACCGCACGCGCAGCGTTCTGTGCGCCCCGGTTTTCGGCAATGACGGCAAGCGCGTCGGCGCCGTTCAGCTTCTGAACAAGCGGCGCGGCAATTTCACCGCTGCCGACGAGCGCCGGCTGCGCGGACTGGCCTCGCAGATGGGGGTAACGATCGACTATGCGACGCTGTTCGAGCAGACGCTCAGCCTGAAATCATACAATGAGAGCATGCTGCGCAGCCTCAGCAACGGCGTCGTGACGGTCGACCTCAACCACGTCGTGACGTTCATCAACCAGGCGGCGAGTCGTATTCTGCGTCTCGACGACGACGCGGCAGTCGGACGTAGGCTCGGCGACATTTTCGACGGTCTCAACGGCTGGGTAGCGCCCGCCGTCGAGGAAGTCAGCGATGACGGCATCGAACGGCTGTTGCCGAACAGCGAATTCTACATCGAGCAGGACGATACCTGGGTTGCCGCCAACCTGACACTGATCCCGCTGCGCGACGCCAAGCAGACGCCGCTTGGCACAATGATCGTCATCGAGGATGTGCAACGCGAAAAAGAGCTGCGGCGCACGATGTCGCGTTACCTGTCGAATGAGGTCATCGACCGGCTGATGATCGATACCGGCGGCGGCCTTGGCGGCAGCTCGCATGCGGTTACCATCCTTTTTTCCGACATCCGCGGCTTTACGACGCTGACCGAACGGCTCGGCGCCGGGGATACGGTGTCGATGCTGAACGAATATTTTTCGTTCATGGAGGATGTCGTCACCAACCACAGCGGCATGATCGACAAATATATCGGCGACGCGATCATGGCGCTATTCGGCTCGCCGTTTCCGTCGGACAACGATGCCGGCAATGCGGTGCGAGCCGCCATTGATATGTTCCAGGCGCTGCGATTGCTCAATGCGCGGCGCGTCGCAGAAAACAAGGCGGCGATCCGCATTGGCGTCGGGATCGGCACGGGAGTGGTCGTCACCGGCAATATCGGCTCGCCGAAACGCATGGATTTCACCGTGATCGGCGACCCGGTCAACCTTGCCTCGCGGATCGAGTCGGCGACCAAAACCTATGGCGCCGACATTCTGGTGTGCGGCACCACCTGGGCGCAGCTCAAGTCGCCACCGCGGGCGCGCCGCCTCGATGTCGTGCGGCTGCGCGGCCAAACCCGACCCACCGATTTGTGGGAAATCGTCGAACACCGGCCCGAGCTTGCCGGCCGGGCGGTCGAAGCGTACGAGCAGGGGCTTGGCGCCTATCTCGCCGGAGAATGGGCCGACGCCCTGCGACTGTTCGAGACCGCCGGCACGATACGGTTGGGGGATAAAGCCGCTCAGCTGATGGTGACGCGGTGCCGCCGTTTTCTGGCTCACCGCCCAGATGCGTGGGATGGTGTGGCCGACCTCGATTGATTGGGATCGTTAAGCACAAATCATGCGGCTCCTGCGTTTCGGCCTGTGTTTCGCCGTCCTCCTGCTTGTTGCGGCGGCATTTTTTGTCGTGCTGTCAAGACAACCCGTCATTGCCGGCGTTGAAGCCCCGCCACGGTCCGCATTCGACCAGACATTAATCGAGAAAGGCGCCAAGCTCGCCGCGATCGGCAACTGCTATAGCTGTCACACGACGCGCGGCAAGGCCGATTACAGCGGCAGCCGCGCGATCCCAACGCCGTTCGGCACGATCTTCAGCGCCAATATCACCCCGGCGCCAGGCACCGGGATTGGGCGCTGGCCCGAGGAGGCATTTCGCCGCGCGATGCGCGAGGGAATTTCGCGCCGCGGCGAGCATCTTTTTCCGGCTTTCCCGTATGACCACTACGCGCGGCTGACCGATGACGACCTGCACGCGCTATACGCCTTCCTGATGACGCGGACGCCGGTCGAGAGCTTTACCCCGAGAAATGCTTTGCCGTTTCCGCTCAACAAGCGCTGGCCCCTCGCCTTCTGGAACGTGGCGTTTCTCGACAAAACCCCATTCCAGCCCAACCCGCAGCAGAGCGATGCGTGGAACCGCGGCGCCTATCTCGTCGCCGGCCTCGGTCATTGCGGCGACTGCCACACCCCGCGCAACCTGTTCAGCGCGGAGGAAAGCAGCCGCCCATTGGAAGGCGGTGCGGAAAGCGAAGGCTGGGTCGGGCCGGCGCTGAATACGGCCTCGCCGGCACCGGTGCCGTGGGACGAGGCACATCTCTTCACCTATCTGCGGCATGGCTGGGCCGATCAGCATGGCGCCGCCGCCGGCCCGATGCAGCCGGTCGTCACCGCCTTGGCGCGCGCCGACGATGCCGACATCCACGCAATGGCGACATATCTGGCCGCACAGCAAGGCCCCGTATCCACCGAACGGCAACAGCGCGCCAGTGCCGCGCTCGCCCGCGCAGCCGAGGTGAAGCCGCCGGCTCCGGCCGCCGGTGAAGAGCTTGGCGCGACGATTTTTGCCGGCGCCTGCGCCAGTTGCCATACCGGCAGCGCCGCGATGGTGCCGCCGCACGGCATCAACCTCGCGCTCAGCAGCGCGCTCTACCAGCCCGAGCCGACCAATGCGATCCAGTTCGTTCTCCGAGGAGTCCAGCCCTCCGGCGAGCGCTCGGGGCCCCTCATGCCGCGCTTTGCCGACACCTTTACCGACGCACAGATGGCCGCCTTGCTGCGATATCTGCGGGCGCATTACGCCACCGCGCCGCCGTGGCACAGCCTCGAAAGCAAGATTCGCGACCTCAGGCAACGTAAGGGTCCGTTATGATTACGCTTCTGGTCAACAGCGCGCTGCACAAACTCGATATCGACCCGGCGACCCCTCTGCTTTACGCGCTGCGCAACGACCTCAGCCTGAATGGCGCGAAGTTCGGCTGCGGTCTCGGGCAGTGCGGCGCCTGCACTGTGCTCGTCGACCACGAGCCGGTTTATGCCTGCCTGACACCGGTTGCCGCGCTGGAAGGCCGCCCGATCCTAACGATCGAAGGGCTTGCCGAAAATGACAAGCCGAGCCCGCTGCAACAGGCTTTTATCGACGAACAGGCAGCGCAATGCGGCTATTGCACCGCCGGCATGGTGATGCGGGCGCAGGCGCTGCTCGACCACAATTCGATCCCGACCGAAGCCGAAATCCGCGCCTATATGGAGCCGAATTTGTGCCGTTGCGGCACGCAGGTGCGGGTGGTGCGTGCGATCCGGCGAGCCAGTCAGCCGGCCCGCGAAGCCGCTGAAGCGAGCCTGCCGCGATGACGTGTCGCCACCCGGCCGAAGCCGGCCCCAGCCGCCGCGGTTTTCTTGCCGGCGGCGGTGCATTGATCGTCAGCTTTTCGCTGTTGCCTCGTTTTGCGGCGGCACAGGCTGCGGGCCAAACCGGCCCTGCCCTCCCCGGCAGCCTCGCCAAGTTTCCGATGCTGGATTCGTGGGTCCGCATCGACGCCAACGGCGCGATCACCGTCTTCACCGGCAAAGCGGAATTGGGCCAAGGGATCAAGACGGCGCTGATCCAGCTTGCCGCCGAGGAGCTGATAGTCACTACCGAGGCGATCGACCTGGTGACCGCCGATACCGCGCGCACGCCCGACGAGGGCTACACCGCCGGCAGCCATTCGATGCAGGACAGCGGCACGGCGATCCGCAACGCCGCCGCCCAGGCTCGTGCCTTGCTGATCGACGCGGCGGCAACCCGCCTGCAGGTTCCGGGCGACAAGTTGCGCGCCGAAAACGGCATGGTCATCGCCGAAGACGGACGGCAACTGCGTTACGGCGAACTGGTCGGCGACCAGATCCTGCACGTCCAGGCGTCGCCGCAATCGGTATTCGTCGATCCCAGCCGGTATCGCTTTATCGGCAAGCCGGTACCGCGCGTCGACATCCCGGCCAAGGTAACCGGCGGCATCGCGTTTATCCAGGACATGCGTCTGCCGAACATGGCGCATGCCCGCCTCGTGCGCCCGCCCTCTTACGGCGCGACGCTGAGCCGGCTCGACACCGCCGCTGTCGAACATCTGCCCGGTGTCATCAAGATCGTCCGCGACGGCAGCTATCTCGCGGTCATCGCCGAGCAGGAATATCAGGCGATCGTGGCGATGCGCGCGCTCGAGACCGCGGCGCACTGGGACGAGAAACCGGGATTGCCCGATTCCGCGACACTGTTCGACACGCTGGCCGGCCTCCCGGCACAGCAAGTGCCGGTGCGCGACGACCCAATCGCGATTCCGCCGAATGCCCGCATCGTCGAAGCGAGCTATCGCCGCGCCTATCACATGCACGGCTCGATCGGGCCATCCTGCGCGATAGGATTATCGGAAAACGGCGCATTGACGGTGTGGACGCACGCTCAGGGCGTCTTTCCGCTGCGCGCCGCGCTCACTGAACTGACAGGCCTGCCGCGCGACAAGGTTCGCTGCATCCATGTCCAAGGGTCCGGGTGTTATGGCCATAACGGCGCCGATGACGCCGGCGCCGATGCCGCCCTGCTGGCGCTGGCCCTGCCCGGTCGGCCGGTACGGGTGCAATGGATGCGCGAGCAGGAACACATCTGGGAGCCTTACGGCTCCGCGATGCTGACCAAGGCACGCGCCGCCTTGAGCCCCGAGCACCAGATCATCGCCTGGGATTACACGGTGCGCAGCAGCACGCATGCGACCCGACCGGGCGGCGCCGGCAATCTGATGCCCGCGTGGTATCGCGAAAAACCGCTGACCCAGCCGGTGCCAAAGCCGCTGCCGTTGCCCGAAGGCGGCGGCCACCGCAACGCCGCGCCGATCTATACGATCCCCAGCGCACGGGTGATGTACGAGTTCATGCCGGCAATGCCGCTGCGTGTCTCGGCCCTGCGTGGTCTCGGCGCCTATATGAATGTGTTTTCGATCGAGAGCTTTATGGACGAACTGGCCCAGGCGGCCGGGCTCGACCCGGTCGATTTTCGGCTGAACCATTTGAGCGACCCGCGGGCGCGCGAAGTCGTTACCCGGGCAGCGGAGCGTTTCGGCTGGCTCGGGTTCAGCCGCACGCCGGGGACCGGGCGGGGCTTTGGGTTTGCTCGCTACAAAAACCTCGCCGCCTATCTTGCGGTCGCCGTCGAGGTGGCGGTCGATCGCGAAAGCGGCCAGGTTCGCATGGTGCGTGCCGCCGCCGCCGTGGATAGCGGCGAGGCGGTCAACCCCGACGGCATCGCCAACCAGATCGAGGGGAGCATTCTGCAATCGGCGAGCTGGACCCTCTATGAGAGCGTCGCGTTCGACCGCACCCGCATCGCTAGCCGCGACTGGAGCAGCTATCCGATCATGCGCTTTCCGGCGGTGCCGGACAGGATCGAGGTGCAGGTCGTAGAACGCCCCGGAGAGCCGTTTCTCGGCACCGGCGAAGCGGCGCAAGGCCCAACCGCAGCGGCCGTCGCCAACGCTGTCGCCGACGCGATCGGCGTGCGGCTGCGCGACATCCCGCTATCCCCGGCGCAAGTCAAAGCAGCGATCGGGGTGTAACCGCGGTAACATCGGCGCGACAACCCCAGGGGAGAGACGCGATGTCCGGCAAGGTAGGTTTTATCGGCCTCGGCGCGATGGGCGGACCGATGGCGCTCAATCTCGTGAAGCACGGATTTTCGCTGGTCGTCCATGACATCGATGCGAGCAAGCTGACACCGCTGACCGCCGTGGGCGCCGCCGTCGAAGCATCGCCAGCCGCGGTGGCCGCGGCGGTAGACCGCACGATCTGCATCGTCGAGACGACGGACCAAGCGGAACAGGTCATCATCGGCGGCGACGGCATCATCACCACCGCGAAACCCGGCCACACCGTGCTGTGCATGAGCACGATCGATCCGTTTGCAGCACAGCGCTTTGCCAAAGCGCTGGCCGAGCGCGGTATCGCAATGCTCGATGCGCCGGTCAGCGGCGGCACGGTGCGCGCAAAATCCGGCGAGCTGTCGATCATCGTCGGCGGTGCCGCCGAAACCTATGCCGCCTGCGAAGACTTGTTCCGCGCGATGGGCAAGAACCTGTTCCATGTCGGCGACCTTGGGCATGGCCTCGCAATGAAGCTGCTCAACAACATGCTGGGGCAGATTCAAACCGTAGCGATCGCCGAAGCGCTGGTGTTCGGCGTCAAGGCCGGGCTTGATCCTCACAAGATCTATGAGGTGATCCGGGTCAGCACCGGCGCGTCCGTGCAGTTTGAAAACCGGGTGCCGCGCATGCTGAAGCGCGACTTCGCGCCGGGCGGCACGATCGATATTTCATTCAAGGACCAGGAACTCGAAACGGCGTTCGCCAAGCGGCTCGGCGTGCCGCTGCTGCTCGCCAACGTGTCGCAGCAGGTCTACCAGATGGGCCGCGCCGCAGGCCTCAACAAAAAAGACGGCTCGGCCATCGTCACCGTGCTGGAGCAGCTTGCCGGCGTCAAAATCGTCCCGGAAAGCTGAACCGCCGCACGCTACAGGTCCTGGTAGATGTCCAGCGCCAGATCGAGGTCGTCGAACACCTTGCCGCGGCCGCGATGCATGACGAGCGCGCGGTTGCAGTAGGTCTTGACGACGCTCGGGACGTGCGAGGCCAGAATCAGGCTGCGGTCGGCGCGCCGCTCAAACAATTCCTCGTGCGAGCGCTTCTGAAAGCGCTGGTCGCCGACGGAGATGATCTCATCGATCAGGTAACAGTCGAAATCGATCGCGATCGACAGCGCGAAATTCAGCCGCGCCCGCATACCGGCCGAGTATGTCCTGACCGGCTCGGCAAGATATTTGCCGAGTTCGGCGAAGTCGTCGACATACTCACGCATTAAGGCGAACGGCTTGTTGTAGAGACGGCTGATGAACCGGATGTTGTCGTTGCCGGTCATGCTGCCACCGACGCCGCCGTTGAGGCCGACCGGCCACGACAGCGTCATGCCCCGCTCGATCTTCCCAAAGGTCGGCAGCTCGATCCCAGCCAGTAGGCGAATCAGCGTCGACTTGCCGGCGCCATTGCGCCCCAGCACCGCGACTTTGTCACCAGGCGCCACCGTCAGCCAGATGTCGCTTAGCACCCGGTGGTGGGTGTGCCCGGTTTCCGACAGATAATCCTTGGTCACGCCGGTGGCCGTGATCATCGAATCGGGAGCCATCGCGTCTGATCGATCAGGCCGAGGCGTGCTCACGCACACTGGCGATCAGCAGCCAGGCGATCCCATAGGCCAGGAGGCAGGTCATCACGACCGTGGCGAATGATACCAGCCGTTTCGGATAAAGCGGGTAATCCGCCAGATTCGGCTGCTCGATCGTCTCGAGATAAAGCTGCTGGCGCTGTGCCTCGAGGCGAGCGGCTTCGAGCGAGGTGAATGCCGAGGCTAGCGTTTTTTCCGCCAGCAGCCGCTGGACGTCGAGCCGCTCGTATTCACTGAGCGAGGTGGCGACCGAATTGTCATCGCCGGTGATCTTGGTGCGCTCCTCGCCGATCAGCTTTTCGAGCGAGGCGATACGCGTCTTGACCAGGGGAATATGCGGGCTGTTCGGTGAGTTCCTGATGATCTCCGCGAGCTGCCCTTTGGAATTGGCGAGCTGGGCGTTCATCGTCGCCAGCAGTTCGATCGGCCCGGAGGACGCGCTTTTCGGGTCGAGCATTTTCTGCTTCACCCGATAGGCCGTGAGCTGCGTCTGGATTTTGGCGATCTGGTCTTCAGTCGTATGCACTTCGCCTTCGAATGCCGCCAGAGCATCATGCCGGGCGCGCTCGTTAAGCGCATTGACCAGTTGCTCGCTGAACATCAACAGTGCTCGCGCGATCCGTTGCGCATCCTCCGGCCGATACGCCTTTACCTCCAGCGTGCTGACGCCGGTCGTGGCGTCAAGATCGACCGAAACGAAATGCGCATAAGCCTTGTACAAGGCCTCGAAATCCTTGCGCCAGAATAGGAAGCCGGGAAACCGCGTCAGCATGTCGCCCTCGGGCCGGGCCAGCAGACCGCGCAAATCGTCTTCTTTTTCGAGGCGGCGTACGGCGTCGCGGGACATAAGGAATTCGTGCACCGCAAAGGTGTCTTCGGTCGCCGCCGAGCCGGCGGTGCTGCTCAGCATGGCGCTGATCACGCTGGTCGGGGTTTTTGATGGCCCCCGCACGACGAACTTGACCTCCGACAGGTAAAGATCGGAGGCGATGCCAAAGAAATAGACACCGGCAAGCAGCGTCGGCAGACCCACCAGGGCCCAGAACCAGATGTTCAGCGAGGCGAAAAACGTGCCAATCCGGATGCCGATATGCGGCCGTGCGCCGCCGATGACGGCGGCGTCACGCCCGGCGTGCGGGCGGCGAACGATATCGACCATTCACAAATCCAAACTTGTCCGCCGGGGAAATCGTCGACCGTGCCGGGAACCACCGGCCAAAACCCACATGCGCCACCCCCGGTAATCTACGGCGCAGTACACCGGATAATACGCTGGAGCCGGCTTCAGCGGAACCGGAAACCGAGCCGTTGCACGAGGCCTCCTGCCGCATCCCGGCCCGATAGCCCTGGGCTGTTATCCCTGGGTTGATTTTCCTGCGATCAGCCGCGCGGCAAACGTGGCAAGATCGCCGCCGGGAAAAAGGTGGCTGCGAATTCCGATCGCCGCTGCCGCCTCGATATCGGTCATTTTGTCGCCGATCAAAAAGCTGTTCGCGGCATCGACCGGCCAGCAGCGCATCAGGTCGACCAGCATGCCGGGTGCCGGTTTGCGCCAGTCGCTGACCCGGCGATACGCATCGACATTGCCATCGGGGTGAAACGGGCAATAGCGGATGTCGTCGACATAGGCCCCGGCTGATGCCAACTCTTCGCGCATATGAGCGTGCAGGCCCCGCACGTCGGTTTCACCGTAAAGGCCGCGGGCGATACCGGCCTGATTGGTCACGACAAAGACGAACAGGCCGGCATCGTTGAGGCTTCTGACCGCGGCTTGTGCCCCCTCGATCCAGCGGAACCGCTCGATCGAGGCGACATAGCGGTCGTCGTGATTCAGCACCCCGTCACGATCGAGAAACGCGGCCGGCCGCATGCGGTGCTGCGGGATTTCCTGGCGCGCGCGCGCCAGATCGTCGGGCACGCCGATATCGACAAAATACCGGTTGAACACGGCGCCGCGTAACTGGCCGTTCGCAGCGAGGCGGGGAAACAGATCGGTTTCGAGCGAGCCCGGCGTCCGCAGAAAATCGACCACCGCCCGGCGCAATGCATAAACGCCGCCGCTGACGAGGCCGGGCCCAGCCGTGACCGGGCGCTCGGCAAACGCGCTGATGCAGTCGCCGTCGAGAAAAACCGAGCCATAACGACTGGCGTCGACCATGCGGCGCAACGCCAACACACCCGACGCCGCCGGTTCACGTCCCAACCGCACCGCAAGATCGAGCAGGTTGATATCGAACCAGGAATCGCCGTTCAGCAGCAGAAACGACTCATCGAGCCGGGCGCGGGCCTGCCACAGCGCACCACCAGTGCCGGCAGGCTCGGCCTCGGTTGAGATGTCGATATCGAGACCGAAGCGCTCTTTCAGCGGTGTCGCCGCGGCATAAGCTGCAATCCGTGCGGCGGCAAAGCCTGCGAGCAACAGGATTCGCCTGATGCCGTGCCGCCCCAACTCGAACAGCAGCACGTCGAGAAACGGCGCGCCATCTATATCCAGCAACGGTTTCGGCTGGTCGGCGGTCAGCGCGCCGAGGCGGGTGCCGCATCCGCCGCACAGAATGACAGCCTGAGTGACCATGCGTCGCACTTGTCGCACCACCCGGTGCGCTGTCAACCCGGCAACGGCCCTTTCCGTGCCGGGCATGCGCCTTCGAGAGGGCGATTTTCATGGACAGTCGGAAGGTGATTGCCGAGATTGCCCCGCATGCAAGCTCGCGACGCGCTTTGCGCATGCGCCGCTTCCGCCACACGGTAAAGATGCAGCGCCCGGCCGCCGGTGGCGGGATCGCCGTGCTGTTCCCGGAATGCGCCGGCCTGCCGGGAGTGCGCCTAATGCCCGGATTGCTGCGCGCCGCGCCGCGCGGCCCCGTGCCGCCTGTGGCCATCAGCGGCATGATATCGGCGACACCCGACACGTTGTTACCGGGCGGCGTTACCACACCCGACCGCCTTCTCGCGGCGCCGGGTTGGGAACGACCCGAACTGTTGCTCGAGGCTCAGACCTGCCGCCGCGCGATGGCGGCGGCTCGGGTCGGCGGTACCTGGTGGCAATCCGGCGGCGATGCACTGTTGCCGGCCTACGATAACCTCGCGGTCGTAGCGCTCGACGAGACGGCCGCTCGCGGCGATTCGGAGGCGATGCTGGCATCGGCGCTTGCCGAAAATCCAGCCGACCGCGTCGTGGTCCTGACAGACGGCGCGGTGGGGCAGGACGCCGTGTCGGGCGTGGCCGGCGTGACGGTTATCGACCGGCCGTTCGATCCTTGGCTGCTGCTGGATCGCGCCGCGCGGGTCTACAGCGCCGGTGGCGAAACCGGCTTTCTCGCGCTGACGGCGGGCATCCCCGTCTCCGCCTTCGCGGCATCGTTCTATACGGGCTGGGGTGTCACCAACGATGCCGCCGGTGTTTCCCAGCATGCGATCCGACGCAGCGTGGACGAGATTTTCGCCGCCTGTTGCCTGATCGCAACGCGCTATCGCGACCCCTTCCACGACACTCCGACGAATTTCGCCGAGGCGCTGGGCATCCTGGCGGAATGGCGGCGGATCGAGGGTGCCAACCGGCGGATCGGCGTCTGCGTCGGCATGTCGTTCTGGAAGCGGCGGCGCATCGCCGAATTTGTCCGCTCGTCATCGGGAACGCCGGTGTTCCGCCGCGACACCGCCGGCGCGCTGGCAGCAGCGCAGCACGGCGCAGAGACACCGCCGCGCGCCATCGCTGGTTGGGCATCGCGGCTGCCCCCGGGCCTCGACGAAGCCGCGGCCGAGCAGCATGTGCCCCTGATTCGGGTCGAGGACGGATTCATCCGGTCGGTCGGCCTCGGCTCCGATTTCATGCCGCCGGCTTCGCTGGTGTTCGATTCGCGCGGCATGTATTTCGACCCGCGGGTGCGAAGCGACCTCGAAATCCTGCTGCGCGAAACCGATTTTACCCCGGCCCTGATCGACCGGGCACAGCGCCTTGCCGTGCAACTCGTCGCTCGTGGCGTCACCAAATACAACCTCAGCGGCCGCGGTCCGGCTCTCGACATGCCCACCGGCTCTCGCCGCATCCTGGTGCCCGGTCAGGTCGAGGACGACCTGTCGATTCGCTTTGGCGGCAGCGAGGTCAGCACCAATGTCGCCCTGCTGGAGGCGGTGCGCGCCGCCAACCCCGACGCCTTCATCATTTATAAGCCCCACCCAGACGTGGTCGCCGGGCACCGCAAAGGCGCCGTCGCGGAACCCGAGGCCCGCCGTTTCGCAGACATGGTGCTACGCGAAGGGTCGACAGCTTCATTGCTCGCGATGGTCGACGAATTGCACACGATGACCTCGCTCGCCGGCTTCGAGGCGTTGCTGCGCGGGCGCAGCGTTACGGTATACGGTCGGCCCTTTTATGCCGGCTGGGGGTTGACCATCGACAAAGCGCCGCTCGATCGTGGCCGCCGCCTCGCACTGGCGGAACTGATAGCAGGTGTTCTGATCTTATATCCCCGTTATCTCGACCCGTTAACCGGCCTACCGTGCGGCCCCGAAGTGATCGTCGAGCGACTCGATCACCCGGAATTGTGGCGGCCGGGACCTCTCATCCTGGCGCGCCGCCTGCAGGGCATCGCGGCGGCGCGGCTCGCCCGCCTCCGCCGGCTGTTCGTGACGGCCGATAGCGGCAGCCTACGGCATGCGCGCGAGCGGCTGCCGGATTGATGCGGGCTTCCGGAATACGCGCACCCTACCGCGTGGTGGTGATCACCGGCGCGTCGAGCGGGCTCGGTGCGGCGCTCGCGGCCGCTTATGCCGGGCCGCAGACAGTGCTGGGACTGATCGGGCGCAACCCCGAACGCCTCGCGGCGACGGCCGAATTCTGCCGCTCCATCGGCGCGACGGTCGACAGCGCCGCCATCGACGTGGCCGATCGCGATGCGCTCGGCCTTTGGCTCAAGGAGTTTGACCGGCTGTATCCGGTCGAATTGCTGATCGCCAATGCCGGGATTTCCGCCGGCCCTGACGCTGACAGCCCCGGCGAATCCGCCGAGCTGACATTGCGCCAGATCGAGGTCAATTTGCTCGGCACAATCCACACGATCGCCCCCCTGGTGCCGCGCCTGTGCGCCCGTGGCCACGGACGCATCGTTGCGATTGCCTCGGTCGCCGCGTTGCGCGGGTTGCCCTACAGTCCGGGCTATTGCGCCAGCAAAGCCGGTGTGCGTGCCTATGCCGAAGCGCTGCGCCCTCGCCTCGCCCCGCAAGGGGTCGGCATGACGGTGGTCTGTCCGGGGTTCTTCTCGTCGCCGATGACCGATCGCTGGGAGGGGGCGACGCCGTTTCTCGCGAGCGGCGAGCGCGCCGCCCGGCGGATCAAGCACGGCATCGATCGCGGCCGTGCGCGGATCAATTTTCCGTGGCCACTGGTATTCGGCATGCGGTTTTGCGATCTGGCGCCGGCGATGATCGGCGACCGTTTTGTGCGCGGGTTTCACTTCCACATCCGCTCCGCCTGATCGATGGGGTGGGCAGGAGTGCTGCATCTGGCCGCCGGTGCGGCCTTGCTGGTCGCGGCGTGGCTGGTGCCGCGACATATCGCACAGGCACGTTTTGTGTCACTGCCGGCGGTGCTGCTCGACGCATCGCCGGTTGCCTTGGGTGCCGCCCTCCTCGGGGTCGCCGCCGGGCGGCCGCTGTTTGCCGGGGTGATCATGCTGGCGGCCGGCGCCGGTTTTGCGCTCGCCGACTACACGATGCGCCAGACCCTGCACGAGCCGGTCGTATTTTCGGAAATGTCCGAACTACCGCAGGTCTTTACCCACCCGCAGCTCTATTTGCCGTTCGCCGGGCCGGGGCTGGTGATCGGAGGTGCAATCGGGGCAGCGTTGCTCGCTATCGCTTTGCTGCTGGTCGAGCCGCCGCTCTGGACGCCGCATTTCGTGGCCGGGCTTTTCGCGACGGCATTGGTCGCGGTGACCGGTTGGCTGGTCGCGCGGCAACCACTGCTCGGTGCGACGGCGCACGGTTTGCGCCGGCTGCGGCCGAGCGGCGAACCCTATGCCGACGCCGCCGCGCTCGGCCCTTTTGCGATGCTGATCGCACAAACCGTGATCGCCCGCGACGAGCGACGGGCGCGGCAGGTCGCATTGGCGGCACCGGCGTTTATCGCCAGGCGCGGGAATGACGGTGTTCCGGTCATCATCGTCCAGTGCGAATCGTTTTTCGACGCACGGCGGCTGTCGCCGCAAATCCCGCGCGATTTCCTGCCGGGGTTCGAGGCGTGCTGCGCATCGGCGGTGCAGTATGGTCATGTCGAGGTGCCCGGCTGGGGCGCCAACACAATGCGGGCCGAGTTTGCCGTCGTGAGCGGTATCGCCGAAAGCGAACTCGGCTACGACCGGTTCAATCCGTACTACGCGCTGGCACGCGTACCGCTCGATTCGCAGGTATGGCGAATGCGCCGCGGGGGGTATCGCACGCTCTGCCTGCACCCGTTCGATGCGCGGTTTTTCCGTCGCGACGTGGTAATGCCGGCGCTCGGCTTTGAGCGGTTTCTCGACCGCCGGGTTTTGGGCGGCTCAAGCACCCCGCCCTATGCGCCGGACCCCGATCTTGCCAGCCACATCCTGCATACGCTCGATGCGGAGGGGCCGTGCAGCCTTATTTTCGCGATCACGATGGGCAATCACGGGCCGTGGCTGCCGCAGGGGCCGGCGCTCGACCCGACAGTAACGGCGCTGTTCGATCCCGCCGGCATGCCGGGTGGGGCGGAATTGCTGCGCTATCTCGACGGGTTGCGGCGCTCCGACGCGATGCTTCGCCTGCTGATGGCAGGGCTTGAAGAGCGCAAATCACCGGCCATTCTGGCTTTCTACGGCGATCACCTACCGAGTCTGCCGAACGCATTTGCACATTTCGGTTTCACGGAACCACACAGTGACTATGTCATCTGGCGCGCAAACCAGGAAGCCGGGATGACGCGGCGGCATGATCTGCAAGCCCACCAACTCGGGCGCGCCGTCGTGGATTTGGTCCTCGATCCGGCAGCTAACGCGCCTCGACCGTGACCCGGATGCCGCCTTTTGGATGCAAATTGGTCCAGGCGAGCGGCTCGATGGCTTGCCCCGGCACCAGACGAAACCGGAAACGCTGCGCCAGAATCGCCGTCACGACGACGATTTCCACAAGCGCCAGCGAGGCGCCGATACAGACATGCGGACCGATCGCGAACGGCAGATAAGCATAGCGCGAGCGCTGCGCGGTCTGAGCGGCGGTGAAACGCTCGGGATCGAAGCGATCCGGGTCGTTCCACAGTTTGCGATGGCGGTGCACCACCCAGGGCAGCACCCCGATCACCGCCTTGCGCGGCACTCGTCGGCCGCAGATTTGATCCTCGGTAGCGGCGCTGCGCAGCATCGTCGGCGCCGACGGGTAGAGCCGCAGCGTTTCGTCAATGATCTGGCGCAGGTAGATCAATCGCGGAATATCGGCCGCACCAGGCATCCGGCCGCCGAGCACCTGATCTAGTTCAGTGTGCAGCCGCGCTTCGATCTCTGGGTGGATCGCCAGCAGATACCAGAGCCAGGGAAACACCCGCAGCGGCGTTGCCGAGGTGGCGCCTAGCGTCAGGGCCTCGTCGCGCAGCTCAATCGCCGGCAGCGTCTCGCCGGTTTCGCGATCGCGGGCATTCGCCATCCGCCACAGCAGATCCTGCGGCCCGGCATAATCCGGCGCGCGGCGCGCGGCGATCAGCCGGTCGAACAAGGCATGAAACTCGTTCGCCTCGGAGCGCCCGCCGCGACGCTGGCCGGGCAGCCGCACGAAGTCAGACAGGCTGTACCGGCCAGGATATTGGCCGAGGCGGTACAGCACCGGGTCGATCGCGCGTTCGTCCGCCGCGAACAGCCGGCCGGTAAACGCCGTGATCAAATGGGTAAAAACATCGCCGACATTGATCTCGCGCGGCGGCGGCAAATCGCTGAGGCGGCGCACCAGTTCCTGCGTCAGCTCGACCAGGACCGGCAGATCGGCGAGCACTGCGCGATGATCGAGTACCGGATTGAGCAGGCGGCGATGTTGTCGCCATGTCTCGCCTTCAGCCGACAGCATGCCGCTGCCGGCAGAGAACGCGAAGACCCGCCGGATCGGTTCGATGCGCGGATAATTGTCGACATTGTCCTGCATGACATGCCGCACGCCGGCCGGGTCGCTGACCACGAAGACGCGGCCCCAGACAAAGCGCCGTTCGACGATCGGTTCGTCGAACAACTCCTCGTCGAGCGCCGCCAGCGAGTTCGACAGCGCAACCCGCAACAACCCCAGCGTCGATAATGCACGCGGCGGCCGCGGTGGCATTGCCGGGATGACCGCATCGGCAACTGGCGGCATTAAAGCCGGAGCGTCAGCCGACAGAGCCAATGCTTTCGCTGAGAGCCTCGCTACGCACCGCCGCGCCGCGCGGCTCCAGCGTCATCCTGATGCCGCGACCGGGGCGCAGGCTGGTCCAGGCAACCGGGGTGATGTTCTGACCCGGCACCAGCCGAAAGCGAAAGCGCCGCGCCAGGACCGCGACGGTAATCAGGATTTCGATCAACGCCAGCGTCGCGCCGATACAGACGTGCGGGCCAACCGAAAACGGCAGGTAGGCATAGCGCGAACGCGCCGCGATCTCGTCCGGTGCAAAGCGCTCGGGGTCGAACACATCGGGATCACGCCACAGGCGGCGGTGGCGATGCACCACCCAAGGCATCACCGCAACCACCGATTTGCGCGGAATCTTGCGGCCGCACACGACATCATCGGTCGCCGCGGCACGCAGCATGACCGGCAAGGGCGGGTAGAGCCGCATCGCCTCATCGACAACTTTCCGGGTGTAAACCAGTTTCGGCAAATCCTCCGCGGTCGGCGAGCGATCGCCCAGCACGGCGCTAAGCTCCGCCTCGACACGCTCTTCGGCCCACGGATGCTGCGCCAGCAGATACCATAACCAGCTATAGACCTGCAGCGACGTCACCGAAGTCGAGCCAAGGGTCAGCGCCTCGTCCTCAAGCTCGGGAATGCTCATGCTCTCACCGGTGTCGCGATCGCGCGCATTGGCAAGACGCCACAGCAGATCCTTGCCGCCCGCATAAGTGTCGCTGCGCCGTTCATCGAGCATTCGCGCCAGCAGCGGGTGCAGTTCCCGCGCCTCAGCCGGGCTGCGCCGGAAACGGTCTATAAACCGCAGCCAGCGCGGCAGCGTCAGGAAATCGAACAGCCCGTATTCACCGGGATAGTGGCCCATGTGGTCGATCATCGGATCGATCGAACGGTCATCGCCGGCAAAGACTTGGCTGGTCGAACGGGTCAAAAGATGGGTAAACGTGTCGCCGAGATGCACCTCGTGCCCCGGCGGCAACGCGCGGAGCAGCCCCGCGAGTTCCTCGGTGATCTGAACAAGGCCCGGAACGTCGCTCAGCACGGCGCGACGGTCGAGGGTGGGGTTCAGCATGCGGCGATGGCGGCGCCAGACATCGCCTTCGGCGCACAACATGCCAGTGCCCGAGCCAAACGCAAATACCCGGCGGATCGCCTCGATACGGGGATAATTGTCGACGTTGTCCTGAAGGACCCGCTTCACCCCCTCCGGGTCGCTGACAACGAACAGGCGGCCCCAGATGTAGCGGCGCTCGACGAACAATTCGTCGAACAATTCCTCGTCGCACGCGGCCAGCGTGTTGGTAAAGCCGACGCGCATGATCTGAAAGGTCGAGAGCGGACGCGCCGGGCGCGGCGGCATCGCCAGCCGCACCGCACCGCTGGCGTTCTCGGCGGCGGTTGTCATTCGGGTCATCGCCATGTCGCGGAAGCCGCCACACTACCCGACCGGACGCAGGCCGCAAACAGGCGAGGCGCCGAGTTTTCCCGGGGCGCATTGACACTGGCATAGGCTGCGCCGAACATCCGTTGTGCATACGAAGCTGCGCAATCCGGAGCAGAGAGCGATATGGAGATGCAAGGGCGCGCCGTCGTCGTTACCGGCGGCGCCTCGGGAATCGGCAAGGCGACGGCGCTGCTGTTGGCGCGCGAAGGGGCGCGGGTGTTTGTCGGTGATATCGACGAGACCGGCGGCCGCGCGACGGCGTCACAAGCGGCCGGCGAAGGGCTGGCACTCGAATTTTTGCCGCTCGATCTGACACAGGTTGCCGCGGTCGGTGAATTTGCGGCAGCCGTACATGAGCGGGTCGAGCAGGTCGACGGCCTCGTCAACGCCGCCGGCTGGGACCGGATACAGCCGTTTATGGAAAACCCACCGGAGATGTGGGAGCAGTTGCTGGCGATCAATCTGCTCGGCGCGATCCGCCTGACGCGAGCCTTGCTGCCGCCGATGATTGCCGCACGTCGCGGCAAGATCGTCAATATTTCAAGCGATGCCGGGCGGGTCGGCAGTACCGGCGAGACCGTTTACGCCGCGGCCAAAGGCGGCTTGCTCGCCTTTACCAAATCGCTGGCGCGCGAAATGGCGCGGTATCAGATCAACGTCAACTGCGTCTGTCCCGGCCCGACCGATACCCCCCTCTTCCAGAACCAGCCGGAGCGCATGCGCGAAGCGTTGACCCGCGCGATCCCGTTCCGCCGCATCGCACAGCCTGACGAAATCGCCGAGGCCGCGATGTTTTTTATCGGCCGGCGTTCCGACTATATCACCGGCCAGGTTTTGAGTGTCAGCGGCGGCCTGACGATGGTCGGCTAACCGCGAACCGCAATAGAAGCCACAACAATCAATCAGGAGCAGCAGCATGCGCCGGCGTCTTTGGATCACAGCATTTTCTTTCGGATTGCTCGCCGCCACTGGTGTCGCGCAGGCGCAATCGCGGCCCAGCGAAACAGCCGAGCAGAATGTGCGCGAGAGCCAACAGTATGAAAACCTGCTATGCTCCAACCCGTCATTCCGCGCCAGGCGCATCGCCCAGGAATGCGGTCCTGTGACCGACCCGCAGATGCATGCCAGTTGCCTCGCCTCGTTCGAGTGCAACCAGCCGCCGCGGCGGCCGCATTGGCGACGCGCACCGCCGTCTGAAACTGCGCGATGATCCGCGAATACGCGCGGAAGAGCTGAATTCTAAAGGAGGCATTCCGATGGCAAATCCGGCGCCTGGCTATGTGAAAAAGCCCGAGCACAAGGTCGACCTGCTGCCCGATGCGCGACGCGTGCGCGTCACCTTCGCCGGCACGGTGATTGCCGACAGCCGCGCTGTCGTGCGCTGCGAGGAGACCGGCCACGGCCCGGTCTTCTATTTTCCGGAAAAGGATTTGCGCTTCGACCTGATGCGGCCGACCGAGCACAAGACCTATTGCCCGTTCAAAGGCGATTGTTCGTACTGGACCATCGTGGTCGATGCCGGCGGCGATCCGAAACAGGCCGAAAACGCGGTCTGGGGCTACAAGGCGCCTTATGACGAGGCGATGGGCCTCGCCGGCCATTATGCGTTTTATGATAGCCGGGTCGACGCGATCGAGGTGCTTTGACATGACGGCGCTGATGCAGAACTGGCAGGTGCGCAAACCGGTCGCGGTGTCCCGTGGCGGGGTCGTCGCCTCGCAGAACGGTGTCGCGGCGACGGTCGGCGCCGAAATCCTGGCGGCCGGTGGCAGCGCGGTCGATGCGGTCGTGGCGGCGGCGTTTGCGCTGTCGGTACGCGAACCGTGGAACAGCGGCCTCGGCGGAATCGGCTTTATGGTGGTCAGCCCGCCGGGCGGCGGCCGCACCGAAATCATCGATTTCGGTCCGATCTCACCAGCGGGGCTTGATCTCGCGGCCTATCCGCTGACCGGAGAAACGATCACCGAATTGTTCACCTGGCCGCGGGTTGTTGAAGACCGCAACATGCACGGCCCGTTATCGTTTGCCATCCCAAGCGCGGTGCGCGGCTATGCGCTGGCGGTCGAACGGTTCGGCCGCACCCCGTGGCGCGAGCTCGTTGTGCCGGCGGTGGCATTGGCGAAGCAGGGCTTGCCCGTCGATTGGTGGGTCACCGTCAAGACCGCCAGCGCCGCTGAGGATTTGCGCCGCTACGACGAAAGCCGCCGGGTGTGGCTGCCGAACGGACTGCCGCCGGCGGCGCCGCCGAGCGGCGTGGCGCCCACGCTGTCGCTCGGTCGGCTCGGCGACACGCTGGCGCGACTCGCCGAACACGGGCCGGAGGATTTCTATCGCGGCGACATTGCCCGGTCGATCGCCGCTGATGTCAAGGCCGGAGGCGGTGCATTGTCGCTCGAGGATCTGGCGGCGTGCCGCGCGCGGCATGTGCCGTCGCTCGAAATTCCCTATCGCGATTATTCGCTGCATGCGGCGCGCGGCCTGACCGCCGCACCGACCTTGGCCGATGTGCTCGACCGGATGTCGAGCCGGCGCTTTGCGCAGGCGCCCGACGCGATCTATTTCGAGACGCTGATCGACGCATTGCAGCAGGCGTATCACGGCCGCCTTGAAGGCCTCGGTGATGTCGATCCGGCCGGAGAAAGCTGCACGACGCACGTCACCGCTGTCGATCGCGATGGCGGCATCGCGGCATTGACCACGACGTTGCTGTCGAGCTTTGGCAGCCGCTATGTGCTGCCGCAGACCGGCATCCTGATGAATAACGGCATCATGTGGTTCGACCCGCGGGCCGGCCGGCCGAACTCGATTGCGCCGGGCAAGCGCGCACTGACCAACATGTGCCCGGTGATCGGCTCGCGCGACGGCCGCTCGCGCTTTGGTGTCGGCGCGTCCGGCGGGCGACGCATCCTGGCGTCGATTGTGCAGATCGCGAATTTCATCGTCGATTTCGCGATGACCCCGGAGGAGGCGGCGCACCACCCGCGCGTCGATGTCAGCGGCGAGACCGGCATCTCGCTCGACCGGCGGCTGCCGGCCGCGATCTGCGAGCGACTTTTGTCGCGGGCCGGCACAACATTGGTCGAACACACGGCCTGGCCGTCGCTGTTCGCCTGCCCCAACCTCGTGCTGCGCGGCGAAGACGGTCTCAACTACGGCGTCAGCGACGTGATGTCGCCGTGGTCCGCCGCCGTGGCCGAGCCCGGCAAGGAAGCGTAGTGCGGCAGGCAGCGGCTTTGGTCGGGCGAGATATCGCGAACGCGGCCCCGGGATAAACCCCGACTGAAAACGATGACCGGCGGCAACGGCTTGTGTTCCGTTGCTGCCGGATCGCGCATAGTAGGCCGATGAACGACATCACCGAACCGGTTGCTACCAAACTCGCCATCGCCCGGCCGCGCGACGCGGCCTCGCTTATCCTGATGCGCGGCGAAGGGCGTGACCTCGAATTGCTGGCCGGGAGGCGTCCCGCGCACGTCAAATTCATGCCCGGCGTCTGGGTCTTCCCAGGCGGCGCGATTGACCCCGAAGACCGCCGGCCGTGGCACGGCGAAACCGGCGGCGAGCACCTGCCGCCGCGCCTGCTGCGCTCGGCGCGTGCCGCGCTGCGAGAAACCTGGGAGGAGGTCGGCGTGTTGGTCGGTCGGCGCGATGCCGCGAACGGCTCACCCGCCGCCACGAAACGAGCACACACACCGACCGAGGCCGCCTATGCCGCCCAAGGCGCGGTGCCGGCCTTTGACGTGCTGACGTATATCGGACGGGCAATCACCCCGACCCGGGTGTTCCGCCGCTTCAACACGCGGTTTTTCCTTGCCGACAGCAGCGCGGTGATCGGCGACCCGGTGTCGAGTGACGAGTTGGAGGATGTCGGGTGGCACCCGATCGGCCGCCAGCCGCTTGTACCGTTCCGGGATGTAACCCAATTCATGCTGGCGCGAGCGATCGCGGTGCGCGCCGGCACCGCGCCGGCCGAGGCGCCGCTATTCTATACGTCACACGGCGAGCGGCGCGTCGGAGTGTGTCGCGAGGCGGTACTCGACCTTTAACCTGCCCTCACCTTGCCCGGCGTCGCAGGAGAAGCCATGACCATCCGAGAAATCCTCGTCGTCATCGAGAGCCAGGAGATCGTCGCACGGCGGGTAGCGCCGGCTGCCGCGTTGGCGACGGCCGCCGGGGCAAGTCTGACCGGGCTGTTTGCGACGGGCTATCCGATTTCCGCCAGTTACGGCGATACGTCGGGCTGGCTGACCCTGGTCGAAACCTACATGGAAGCGCAGCGCAGCGAAGGCGCAGCCGCCGAAGCAACGTTCCGTCAGGAACTCGGCCGGCACAAGCTCGGCGGCGACTGGATCTACCGCGAAAGCGCGATAACCGACAACGCGATTGCGCTGGCAGCGTTATTCGACCTCATCGTGCTCGGGCAACCCGATCCCGACGCTGATACGATCGGCTCGTTCGGCATGACGCCGTCGGAAGTCGTTCTCGCCGCCGGGCGCCCGGTGCTGGTGGTCCCTTATGCCGGGGATTTCACGACAGTTGGGCGGCGGGTCATCGTTGCCTGGAACGCCAGTCGCGAATCGGCGCGAGCCCTGCACGATGCGATGCCGCTGCTTGAAAGCGCCGAGGCCGTCACCGTGATCGAGGTGGCGCCTGCCGCGCCGCTGCCCGGCCTCAGCCGCGCCACCGCCGCCGATGTCGCGGAAGCACTGACCCGCCGCGGCATTGCCGCAACCGCGGAGACAGAGACCGCTGGAGACATCTCGATCGACGATCTGCTGTTGTCGCGAGCTGCCGATCTCAGCGCCGATCTGATGGTGATGGGCGCTTATGGCCATTCGCGGTTGCGCGAGTATGTGCTGGGCGGGGTCAGCCAGGGGATTTTCCGGCATATGACCGTGCCGGTACTGATGTCGCATTGAGGCGATCGTCTCACCGGCGCGTCAGAAAAACCCGGCGAGCAGATTGATCGACAGGGCCAGCACGACGGTATTGAACAAAAACGACAGGATGCTGTGCGCCAGCACCAGACGGCGCCAGCCTTGCGTCAGCACCTGCACGTCGGAAACCTGCGCCGTCATGCCTATGACAAATGAGAAATAGAGAAAGTCCCAGTAATCCTGGTCTTCTTCCTTACCCGGAAACTCCAGCCCCGGTGTGGTCTTGTCGTCATTGTAGAACTCGTGGGCGAAATGCACCGCGAACATCGTGTGCGTAAACAGCCATGACAACAGGATAGTGCCCGCCGCCGTCAGCGACAGGAGTGCCGTGACACTTCCGCCCGCCGATTTTGCCTCGCGTAACAGGCTGAGGATTGAAAACATGCTGAAAAACGCGGCACCCGCGACGAGAATCAGGAAAACCCAACCCGCTTCGTCCTCAAGCGCCGCGCGCCGGCGCATCGAGGCCGGCGTGGCCCGCACCGCCATCGCGATGATGAGAATTAGAAAGATCGCGGCGCCGCTATCCCAGCCGACCACGGCGCGCAATGTCGAACCGAGATGCCCCGGCATCAGAAAGGTGACGAGCAGTCCTACCGCGATCGAGACGAACAGCCGCGGCCGTGCCCGGAAATGCCGATGCGTATGATGCCAGAGGCGGCCGACCGGAGACAATTTCGGCCCGCCCTTTGAGGGGGTCGCCTGTAACCGGGTCAAGCGCGGGACCGGGTCAAGAGCGGGACAGGCCGAGACGCGGGATCTCGATCGCCGGGCAGCGGTCCATCACCACTTTGAGGCCCTTGGCTTCGGCTCGCGCGGCTGCTGCCGTATCGATTACATTAAGCTGCAACCAAACGGCTTTCGCACCAATCGCGATCGCCTCGTCAACCGCTGCGCCGGCCAGTTCGCTGCGCCGAAAGATATCGACCATGTCGACTGGTTCGGGAATTTCGGCAAGCCCGGCATAACAATGTTCTCCCAGCAGCATCTCACCCGCGGCAAACGGATTGACCGGGATCGCGCGATAGCCCTGGCGCTGCAGGTAGCGCATGACGCCGTGGCTCGGGCGGTGCTGTCGCGGGCTGGCGCCGACAACCGCGATCGTGTGGATGCCGGTCAGGAGGTCGCGCAAAAACTCGTCGGTATAGGTTTGTTGGCTCATCGCTCTACTCTGCACCCTTGTTTCGGGCCGTGGAAATGGATCATCGCCCGATCTGCCGCTTCGGAGAACCGCGATGCCGCTCGAAACGCGCCTGTTGCACCCGACGCTCGCCTGCGAGGTTTGACGCGTCGGCGCGCCGCCTGATGAACGCACGACCGTGATTCTCGACCCAGCCCGCCACATCGTGCCCGACGGCGCGCTCGCCGACATGCCGGCCGCTACCTGAGCGGAAACCGGCAGCGCGCAAACCTTGGCCCCACCGCTGAGGGCGCCGGTGCCCGGCGGCCAGCCTTGCCAATCACCCCAGGCGTCTCTAACACTGGCGATAGGAGCCTGATGCGCGACATTTCACCCATTCCGCCAAACGGAGTACCGACGCGGGTGCTCGTGCGGCGCCTGGCGCGAGATTTCATCTGGCGCCACGCGCATCGGATCGTTTTTGCCTTTCTGTGCATGGGGATTGGCGGCGGCAGCACGGCACTGCGCGCCTGGCTGATGGAGCCGGTGCTCGACCGCATCTTTATCGCCCGCGATTCATCGCTGCTGTTGCTGCTGGCCGGCGCGGCTTTAGTGCTCGCGCTGGTCAAGGGGCTGGCGGATTACGCCGAGACGGTGCTGATGACCCGTGTCGGCCAACGGGTCATCACCGACGTGCAGACGGCGCTTTATGCCCGCCTGATCCGCGTCGACCTCGCCTATTTCAACGCCAACCCCAGCGGCATCCTGATTTCGCGCGTGATGAACGACGTGTGGCTGCTGCGCAGCGCGGCGGCCAACGTGTTGACCGGGATCGGACGCGACGCGGTGACCGTGGTGTTTCTGGTCGGCGTCATGTTCTACCAGGATTGGGCGCTGGCACTGATCGCGTTCGTCGCGTTTCCGCTGGCGATTCGCCCGATTGTCGGTATCGGGCGCCGGATGCGCCGGGTGTCGGCGAATACCCAGGTCGAACTGGGGCGCGTCACGACGCTGCTGAGCCAGACCTTCCAGGGCGCCCGGCACGTCAAAGCCTATGGCATGGAGGCCTACGAGGAAGGCCGCGCCGCCGAATTGTTCGAGCGCATCTATGCGCTGGTCGATCGCGCCAACCGTACCCGCGCCCGCGCCGGGCCGATGATGGAGGCGCTGGGCGGCGCGGCGATCGCGATGGTGATTTTCTATGGCGGCCATCAGGTCATTATCGGCGCGCGCACGCCGGGGGCGTTTTTTTCGTTCATCACCGCCCTGCTGCTGGCCTACCAGCCGGTCAAGAGCCTCGCGACGCTGAACGCGTCGCTGCAGGAAGGGCTGGCGGCGGCGCAGCGCGTGTTCGACGTGCTCGATATCGAACCGGCGATCCGCGACCGGGCGGGCGCGCAGCCATTGCGCGTCGAGGGCGGCGAAATCAGGTTCGATGCTGTCAGTTTCGGCTACCATCCGGGCGCGGTGGCGCTCGACCGCATTTCGTTCACCGTGCCGGCCGGCAGCACCGTCGCCCTGGTTGGTCCGTCAGGCGCCGGCAAATCGACCGTGCTCAACCTGATCCCGCGGTTTTACGACGTCGATGGCGGCGGCATCGCGATTGATGGCCAGGAAATCGGCGCGGTGACGCTGGCCTCGCTGCGCCACGCGATCGGGCTGGTGTCGCAGGAGGTCAGCCTGTTCGACGACACGGTGCGCGCCAATATCGCCTATGGCCGGTTTGGCGCGCCGCAATCCGCTATCGAGGCCGCCGCAGTCGCCGCCGGCGCCGACCGGTTTATCCGCGAATTGCCGGAAGGTTACGACACCCTGGTCGGCGAGCATGGCGTCCGCCTGTCGGGGGGACAGCGGCAGCGGCTGGCGATTGCCCGCGCGATGCTCAAGGACGCGCCGATCCTGCTGCTCGACGAAGCGACCTCCGCGCTCGACAGCGAGACTGAGCGGCAGGTGCAGGCGGCGTTGCGCCGGCTGATGCGCGGCCGCACGACGGTGGTCATCGCGCACCGCCTATCGACGATCATCAATGCCGATCTGATTTGCGTCATGGATCACGGGCGCATCGTCGAAAGCGGCCGGCACGGACAGCTGCTGGCGCGCGGCGGGCTTTATGCGCGGCTCTACCAGACCTACGCAGAGACCCAGGAAGCCGGTGACGAGACGCTGGCGCCGGTCGACGCGGCCGGGGCGCTCGGCGCATGACGATGCTGGGCCGCTGGATGCGGCGCCTTTTGCGCAGCGACCAGACGCAGAAGGTCCTGTGCTGGGTCATTCACCTCTACATCCGCCTCGTCTTTGCCACCAACCGCTGGAGTGTTGACGGCGCCGCCATTCCGCGTGACCTGCGCGCGGACGGACGCAGCTTCATCCTTGCTTTCTGGCACGGCCGGCTGTTGATGATCCCGATGGTGTGGCAGCGGCTCGCGCCCATGCACATGCTGATTTCGGCACATCGCGACGGCCGTATCATTGCCGATGCGGTGACGTATTTCGGCGTGCGCTCGGTCGCCGGATCGAGCCGGCATGGCGGCCGCGCCGCCCTGCGGGCAATGCTGAAGCATCTGGCGGCCGGCGATTGCGTCGGCATCACGCCGGACGGCCCAGCCGGCCCGGCGATGGTTGCGAGCAGTGGCATCGTCAACACGGCGCGCCTTGCGCGGGTGCCGATCGTGCCTGTCGTATTCGCTACCAGCCGCCGTCGCGTGCTCGGCACCTGGGATCGGTTTCATCTGGCGCTGCCCTTCGGGCACGGCGTATTTCTGTGGGGCGAGCCGATCGACGTTGCGCCCGACCTCGACCCTGCCGGTGTCGAAGCCGCGCGCCTCACGGTCGAGCGACGCATGAACGATCTCGCCGCGGAGGCCGACCGCCGGGTCGGTCACGGCGCCGCAATGCCGCTTGCGGCCAGCGGGGCGACAGCGCCGAACGGCCGGGGATGGCCTATCCAGCATGACCAAGAGTGTCGGGTTTCTACCGGTTTCCGGCACCCTTGCGCACCCCCGTAATAATAGACGCCGCGGTGCTCTCCTGGCGCAAGGGGGGGTGCCGCTTGGCGTTTTGAACCTATTAGGGGTAGCGAGGGATCGTTAACCATCTAATTTTTTGACTCGCTGATTGGTCGTGGCGTTGCTGGCGCTTTTGGACGCTGGGGCAACGCAATGGCACATTTTGTCTATCTCGTCGGATGGGCTGCGGAGACGGTATTTGGCGGCATCGGTGTGTTTTTGTGGATGATGGCGTGGTGGTTCGACAAGCCGCAATATTATGTGTTCGCCATCCTATTAATTGTTATTGCGATGGCGTTTCACCACACGCTTAATCCCAGCATCAGAAAACGGTAAACGCTACCGTTGCCCTCACCGAAACGGCGAAACTGCCGGCATAAAAATTCGGCTCCCTCGTGAGCCGCCAAAAGCGCCGCCGGTTTTCGCTAGGCTGAAGATTCTTCCTCGGTCTGATCAGCGAGTCGAGGGGAAGGTTCGGGATGTCGAGTTGATGGGGCACGGTCGGGTGCATCCATCGGGTGGCTGGTCGGCCGCGTGCCTTGGCAATCTGCCATTTGAACCCGCAGACGATATCGACTGATAGATCGTTTGCCTCTTCGCGGCTGACATCCTGCCGGAATTTGTGCAAAAAGAGCTTGCGCCCGGTTGTCTTCCGGACATCCATCGGCACCCATTCGGCCGTGGTAACGGCGTTTGACGCGATCACATGAAACGTGAGGCATTTTGGCGATCTTCATCGGGCCTCGGGTGAGGGGAGACACACAGATTGTGTGTACCTCCCAATGGTCCGATCGGGCGCGGCCGTAGCGCCTGTATGACGCACCCGGCCTGGCCATTTTTTTATCGCATCGCAACAGCAGCCCTGGCGCCGCTGGTCGCACAGTATCTCAACGCGCGCTGCCGCCGCGGCAAGGAAGATCGCGAGCGCCTCGGTGAGCGCTTCGGCATCACCGACACCCGACGGCCGGACGGACCGCTCCTATGGATACACGCGGCAAGTGTCGGCGAAGCCAATTCCGTGCTGGCCCTGCTCGACCGCGTGCTCGCGGAACGACCGAGGATTGCGGTGCTGATGACCACCGGCACGGTAGCTGCCGCGCGCCTGCTGCAATCCCGGCTGCCGGCGGGGGCGCGGCATCAATACGTGCCGGTTGATACGCCGCGCTCGGTCGACCGATTTCTGTCACACTGGCACCCCGACCTCGCGATCTGGGTAGAGTCCGAATTGTGGCCGAACCTTGTGTTGGCGAGCCATCGCCGCGGCATTCCGCTGCTGTTGGCAAATGCGCGGTTGTCGGCCCGTTCTCTGGCACGGTGGCGTGCTGTTCCGGGGCTGGTGCAACCGGTGCTGCAGGCGTTCGCTTTGTGCCTCGCACAAGACGAGGCGCAAGCGGAACGGTTTCGCCTGCTCGGAGCGACCGGAGCAACCAGTGTCGGCGATTTAAAAGCCGCCGCATCGCCGCTGGCGGCCGACCCGTTGGTCCTTAGCGCATTGCAGCGGGAGATCGGCCAGCGGCCTTTATGGCTTGCGGCGAGCACCCATGCGGGGGAAGAGGAAATCATTGCCGACGCCCATGCTTGCCTAGCGGCACAGCATCCGGGGCTGATGACGATCATCGCACCGCGCCATCCGGTGCGCGGACCAGCCCTGGCCGAAATGCTGAGCCAGCGCAGGCTGCGGGTCGCGCGCCGCGGCGCGGCTGAGCCGGTCACGGCGGAGACAGACATCTATCTCGTCGATACGCTGGGCGAACTCGGCCTGTTCTTCCGCATCGCGGGCATCGGTTTTATCGGCGGCTCGCTGGTCCGCAAGGGCGGTCATAATCCGTTCGAGGCAGCGCGGCTCGACTGCGCGATCCTGCACGGACCGGACATGGCAAACTGTGCCGCAATCACCGAAGCCCTGGACAGCGCCAATGCCGCAATGACGGTGCACGACGCCGATACGCTCGCCACGGCGGTATCGCGATTGCTCACCGATCCGGATGGACGGCGCCGGCAGGCCGAAATTGCCGCCCGCGTCGCCGCCGCCAGCAGCGGCACGCTGGATGCTGTGCTCGACCGTTTTGCACCGTGGCTCGATGCGCTGGCGCCGATCGTTCGCGACGCAAGCCCGGCGCCGATCCTGCGGCACCGCGCCGTCGGCGCCGATGCGCGCCCCTGAGTTCTGGCACGCACCACCCGGCCTTGCCGCCGGATTGCTGACCCCACTGGGCACGGTATGGGACACCGCCGCGCGATTGCGCCGTGCTCTTACCCGACCCTATCGCGCCCCTGTTCCGGTCGTCTGCGTCGGCAATCTCGTCGCCGGCGGGTCAGGCAAGACCCCCGTTGTCCTGTCGCTAGCCAGGCTGGCGGCGCGGCACATGGCTGCGCATGTCGTCACGCGCGGCTATGGCGGCCGTCTCGCCGGGCCGGTGCGGGTCGATCCGACACGCCACGACGCCATCGCCGTCGGCGACGAAGCCTTGCTGATTGCGGCAGTAACGCCGTGCTGGATTGCCCGCGACCGCGCCGCCGGCATCCGTGCCGCCGCAACGGCAGGCGCCGAACTCGTCCTGCTCGATGACGGGTTCCAGAACCCCAGCATCGCGAAGAATTTGTCGCTGGTGGTCGTCGATGCCGAATACGGTTTTGGCAACAGTCGGGTGATGCCCGCGGGGCCGTTGCGCGAGCCGATCGGCGCCGGACTGGCACGCGCCGACGCAATTGTGCTGATCGGAAAAGACGATGCCCCCGACAGCGTGGATCGCGCCGGCCGCCCGGTACTGCGCGCGACTCTAGTGCCGCGGCACGCCGATCGCGTAGCCGGCGCGCGCGTTGTCGCGTTTGCGGGCATCGGGCGCCCAGCTAAATTCTTTGCCAGCCTTACCGCCAGCGGCGCGATAGTGGCCGCGACGCAATCCTTTCCGGACCACCATCCATTTACGGAAATCCAAATCGCCCGCTTGCGGCAACAGGCTTCGGACAGTGACGCCATCCTGGTCACGACCGCAAAGGATTGGGTCCGGCTACCATCGCCGTTGCGCTGGGATATCGCGGTTTTCAAGGTCGATTTACGCTGGCACGACGAATGCGAGGTCGCGCAACTCCTTGCCGCCGTATTGCGGCATCCGGCACATGACCGCACAAACGGTTGAACCGCCGGCCACCCCGGTCGGCTGGCCTTACCGCATCGAAGCAAGCGGCGCGGCGCTGTTTTTCGCCGCGATGGGGCTGTTGCCGCTTGATACCGCATCGGCGTTCGGCGGCTTTCTCGGGCGGGCGATCGGACCGCATCTCGGCGTGTCGAAACGCGCCCGACTGAATTTGCAAGCCGCATTTCCCGAGCTGCGCGCCGGCGACATTGAAAACATCCTGCGCGGCATGTGGGATAATCTCGGCCGGGTCGTCGCGGAATATCCCCATCTGCAGCGGTTGCGGGTCTTTGCGGCGGATGGCCGGGTCGAAACCGCCGGCCTCGAACATCTTGACCGGGTCACCGCCGACAAGCGCTCCGCCATCATTTTCGGCGGTCATATCGGCAACTGGGAGATCGCGGCGCTGGCGGCCGGGCAATACGGCATCGACGTGGCGCAGATCTACCGCGCCGCCAACAATCCGCTGGTCGATCGCATGGTGGCGCGGTTCCGCGGCAAGGACAGCGAATTCATCCCGAAAGGCGCTGTCGCTTCGCGCCGCGCGCTGGCGGCGCTGCGGCGGGGGGCACATCTGGCGCTGCTGGTCGACCAGAAGCTTGGCGACGGCATCCCGGTGCCGTTTTTCGGCCGCCCGGCGATGACCGCACCGTCACTGGCGACGCTGGCCTTGCATTTCGATTGCGCTGTGTTGCCGGCGCGCGTCGAGCGGCTCGGCGGCGCGCATTTCCGCCTGACGATCGGCGCACCGCTGACGGTCGTGCGATCTGGTAACCGCGACACCGATGTCGCCTCCTTGATGGAAGCCGTCAACCGGACACTGGAAGGCTGGGTTCGCGACCGGCCCGAGCAGTGGTTTTGGGTGCATCGGCGCTGGCCGGATTAAAATAGACCGGCCGGAAAAGCCAAGGGCGTTATCCGGCCCACTAACAGACTCTGCAGACGAACATTGAGGGCATGTCAGCAAGCCCGCTGGTATCATCCGTCAGCGCCTGTTCACGAAGTGCAGGGCGTCATTGCGCGATCTGACACGGTTGTGCAATTTCGCCGGCCCGATCTGTCGAAGAAGTCAAGCCTATGGCAGCAGCACAATCCAGAAGATCGATAGAAGCCTACCGCGCTGCCAAGGAACTGTACGAAGCCGGCAAGTTCGCCGAGGCCGAGGCTCTGCTGGCGGCCGCCATCACGGAAGACCGCGGTAACGCGGATATTCGGAACGCCCGTGGAGTCATGTTGGCGGCATTGGGACGGAACCTGGATGCCCTTTGGTGTTATCGCGATGCGGTGGCTCTAAATCCGAACAACGCTGGGATTTGGACAAATCTCGGTAACTGCTTAACAAAGCTACGGTATCTGAAAAGTGCGATCGAATGCCATCAGCGCGCCATCGAGCTAGCGCCAAATGACAGCCTTCTGCGCCGTAACCTCGGCGTTTCGTTTGCAGAAGCGGGGCAACACGGCGAGGCCGTTATCGCCTACACGCGTGCTTTGGAGATCAATCCGCAACATCACAATGCCCGCTGGGATCGTGCGCGTAGCTATCTCTACCTCGGCAATTATCGCGAAGGCTGGAAAGATTACGAGATTCGTCGTGTAACGGGACAACTTCCGCAGCGCAAACGTCCTGGTGCACCTTGGGACGGGCGATCGTATGCTGGCCAACGCCTGGTCTTGCTTGTAGAGCAGGGGTTTGGGGATACCCTGTGGGCAGCACGTTACCTCCCGAAGGTAAAAGCCTTAGGTGGCGAACTTTTAATTGAATGCCAATTGGAAGTCGCTTCTTTAATCGAGACTATGGGAGTCGCCGATCAAATAATTCCACAGGGACAACCAATACCCGAAGCTGAATTTCATTGTTACTTCTGCAGCCTACCCTCGCTGTTTACCTACGACATGCACTCGATCCCGAGTCCCCCTTACTTGTTAACTCCCAAGCCGTATCCCAAAGAACTTCAAGATGCGATTGCGACTGCGTCAGGCCGCCTGAAAGTTGGCATCGTTTGGTCAGGCAGCGTGACCTTCAAACGGAATCGGGATCGAGCGCAGCCCCTGCTTAAATTCTTCAAGGCATTCGCGGTCCCCGGCGTTCAACTTTTCAGCTTGCAGAAGGGACCGCGGACAGACGAACTAGCTTCACTGCCGCGCGGCTCACCGATCATTGATCTGGCTCCCTACCTAAATGATTTTGGTGATACCGCCGCAGCTGTCGGTGCACTCGATCTCATCATTATGACCGACAGTGCTGTCGCCCATCTCGCTGGTGCGCTTGGTAGACCCGTCTGGGTACTGCTGGGCCATGTCGCACATTGGCTGTGGCTGCTCGATCGCACAGATAACCCGTGGTATCCATCGGTCCGGCTGTTTCGTCCGCGAGCGGATGGAGACTGGGATCATGTATTCGACACCGCATCAGTGGAACTAATGCGGCTCGTTCGACGCGGTTCTTGAGTAGCGTGTATACTGGCCTTGCGACGCGGGTCCGAGGGATTGGCGCCACACAGGTACAATTGAATGGAGTTGACCCCGCTTGACTGAACATGCAGCGCGTTGTGACGTGCCCTCGATGTTCAGCCACGGGAGCCGGAGGCTGTGCGAAAGCCCCCAACAGCGAGAGCGCCTCTTCTGCCGGTTGCGTTGCCGAACATCCGCGGCGTGCCGCACGCCGTTCGCCATACCTTCCCGATGGCGTCGATCCCCGTTGTTACGATTGTGATGTCGCTGGCAGTCATGCGACTATTTCCGGAGGCATGGTGGTGGAGATGCATGCGTCAGCAACCGGCAATCGGGGGTGGATTATTTCCGGTGGCGGCGAGCGGCTCGCGCGTCCGGTGATAACAACCCGATGACCAATACGCTCCTCACTCTGCACGATCCGGCGGCGGCTCTGCGATATTACGCCGACGGCGCATGGTGCACCGCCACCCTGTACACATTGCTGCAAGCGCATGCGGCAGCCCGGCCGGATGATTTCGCGCTGCGCGACGGCACGCGACGGCTGACCTGGGCGGCACTGCTCAAACTGGTTGAGGCGGTGGCGGCTGATCTCGATGCGCACGGCCTTAAACGCGGCGAGCGGGTGGCGGTGTGGCTGCCGAACCGGGTCGAGGCGGTGGCGGTGTTTCTCGCCTGCTCGCGCAACGGATATGTCTGTAACCCCTCATTGCATCAGAATTACACGGTCGCCGAAATCGTCGAACTGCTGACGCGCACGCGGGCCGCAGCGCTGTTCGCTCAGCCCGGCTACGGCGCCGATGCGCGTGCCGCCAACATCTTTGCTGTTGCCGCCGCCGAAGTGCCGAGTCTGCGGCGCATCTATACGCTGGGCGAAGGCGCCGCAAATGCCGCCCCGTTTCCCGACGCTGACAGCGCGCGGCCGTTGCCGCCGGTCGACGCCAACCCCGACAAGATCGTCTATCTCGCTTTTACCTCGGGCACCACCGGGACGCCGAAAGGCGTCATGCATTCCGACAACACGCTGCTCGCCAACGGCCGCGCGATGGTCGAGGATTGGCATCACGACCACAGCTCGATCCTCCTGAGCCTCAGCCCGATGAGCCATCATATCGGCACCGTCGCGCTGGAGCAGATGATGGCGGCCGGTCTCGAACTGGTGGTCAACGCACCGCCGCCCGGCAAGACCCCGCTCGACTGGGTCATCGAAACCGGCGCCACCTACGTGATGGGCGTGCCGACGCACGCGATGGATATTCTCGAACAGATGCGCGCCCGCAGGCTCGACCGGCTGGGTAATGTAAAGACCTTCTACATGGCCGGATCGCCGATCCCGCGTGAGGTGGCGCAGGCGTTTCTCGATCGCGGCGTCACCCCGCAAAATGTGTATGGGATGACCGAAAACGGCTCGCATCAATACACGCTGCCGAGCGACCCGGCAGAAACCATCGTCGCGACCTGCGGTCGGGCCTGCCGCGCCTATGAAATCCGCATCTGGGACCAGGAGAACCCGGATATCGAGGCGGCGCCCGGTACGGTCGGCGAGATCGGCGGGCGCGGCGCCTGCCTGACCCTCGGCTATTTCGACAATCAGCAGGCCACCGAGGATTCGTTCAATCGCGATGGCTGGTTCATGTCGGGCGATCTCGGGCGGATCGACGAGAACGGCTGCCTCGAAATCGCCGGGCGCAAAAAAGACCTGATCATTCGCGGCGGCCACAACATCCATCCCGCTAAAATCGAAGACTTGGCGATGCGCCATCCGGCAGTGGCGCGCTGTGCCGCGTTCGGCGTCGGCGATCGCCGGCTCGGCGAAAAGGTCTGCCTGTCGGTCATTTTTCACAACGGCACCGGTGCCGAGGCACAGGAATTGCTCGTCCATTTGCATCAGGCAGGGCTATCGCGCTACGACATGCCGGAATATTACATTGCGATGACGGCCTACCCGCTCACCGCGAGCGGCAAGATCCTCAAACGCGAACTTGTGGAATGGGCGCGGTCGGGCCGCATCCGGCCGCTGCCGGTGCGCTGGACCCCACCGGAAATCGACGCGCCGGAAGTTGACGCGCAGGAAAAGGGCTGAGCATGGCGATTCACATGAACCGCATTGACGAGCTGGCCCTGATCACGCTCGACCGGCCGGAAGCGCTCAATGCGCTGAGCTTTGGCCAATTGCACGACCTGAACCGCATGCTCGAGACGGTGGCGAGCAGCGATGCGCGCGCCCTCCTGGTCACCGGCGCCGGTGACCGCGCTTTTTGCGCCGGCGCCGATATCAAGGAATTGATGGGCCGCACGCTGGTCGAGCAGCGCGCGGGTGCGATGCTCGGACAATCGGTCCTGGCAAAGCTCGACCAGTTGCCGATGCCGTCGATCGCACTGATCAATGGCTACGCTTTTGGCGGCGGTCTCGAACTGGCCTTGGCCTGCACCTTCCGGCTGGCCGCTCCGTCCGCACAGCTCGGTTTTCCCGAGATTAAACTGGGGCTGATTCCCGGCTATGGCGGCACGCAGCGGCTGCCGCGCCTGGTTGGAGAGGCGCGCGCCACCGAACTGATCCTGACCGGCCGCAGCATCGACGCCGCCGAGGCCGAGCGCATGGGCATGGTCAACCGCATCATCGACGGCGACCTGATCGAAGCCGGCCAGGTCTTCGCTCGCGAGATGACCGGCTACAGCCTGCCGGTATTGGGCCTCGCCCGCGACGCCATCCGCCGCGCCCATGATCTGCCGCTGCATGATGGGTTGAAGATCGAAGCTGATTTATCGACGCTGGCGTTTCAGACGGCCGATGCGATCGAGGGAATGACCGCATTTATCGAAAAGCGTAAGCCTCAGTTCAAGGATGGGTGAGCCACTGTATATTTTATCTACAAACATCGATCGCTAGTTGATAGTTAATAACACAGGGGCGTCGCTATTTGATCCGGGCTCGGGCGACGAAGTGGCGAAGGGAACAATCGATGGACTGGGGCTGGAAAGCGGGTGACGTTGCGATCGTGATCGCAACTCTCCTCGGCCCTATACTTGCTGTACAGGCACAAAAATGGATTGAGCGCAGCCGAGAACGACATCAGAGGCGAGTTACTGTTTTCCGCGTTCTAATGACAACTCGGGCCGCTCAGCTCTCACCGGCACACGTTGAAGCGCTAAATATTGTCCCTATCGAATTTTATGGGAAACGAGCATCGTTTAAACGAGTGGTTGATGCTTGGAAGGAATATATCGATTACCTCTATAGAGATAAAGAAGAAGACCCTAGGAGGTGGGCAGAAAGGAGAAGCGAACTTCTTAAGATTATGCTGACAAAAATGGGAACGGCACTCGGATATAAATTCAATTCGGTCGAAATTTCCCGCGAACTTTATTTGCCTCGGCGTCACGCTGCTATCGAGAGCGATCAGGAGATTATTCGTAAAGGTCTTGCAAGAATCTTTAGTGGAGAAATGGCATTTCCGATGGATGTGAAGGCGTTTCCCACGGATCTAGACGCATTACAAAGTCAAGCTAGCTTGCAAACTCAGTTATCGCGTTGGTTATCCGGCGAGATCGTTGTGAAAATCGAACTGTCGGAGCCGAAGTCTCCTCAAGCGAAAAGCCCGACTTGAGCTTACGGCCTACAATAGACTGCTCAGCTATTGAGCCGTCTCGATTCTCTCCCGGCACTATCTGGGATAGAGTGGCTGTTGGTGGCAACTATCCGCGCAAATCGATCTCAAGCGATCGTGCGGGAAAAAACAGTGCTCGGCCTCATCGTGCTCCGCGAGAGAGAAAGATCGGGCACCGCGCCGCATCGACCGCAGTATTGGCCTTCAGCAATTGTCGAGGACGGCGCTAATGGCCGGCCCGTGTCACGCAGTTCCTTCCACTCCTCCCAATCGAATGCCCCGGATTGCAGCCGTTCCGCCCGCTCGCGGATACGGCGCAGCGCGGCGCGAGCCTCATCGCGGTCAACCCGGCCGGCCGCCGACACCAAGCGCGCCACCGGACGTCCGTGCCGAGTTATCATGATCTCCTCGCCTTGCTCGACAAGGTCGAGAAGCTGGCCCAGTTTGTTCTTGGCATCGAAGGCGCCGACTTCTCGCATCGATCGAGCCCTATCAGTCCAGATCAAGCTAGATTACGCTGCTCACCCATGAAGGTCTATGATCGGCTTGATGCGTTGCCGCCGCTCTTGTCAGAAGAGCGGCAGCTCCTTGAGAGCGTGCAGGCCCTGTGCCGCGATGAGATTGCGCCGCATGCCGCCGAATATGACCGCACTGGCGAATTTCCCGCGGACAATATCCGCGCGATCAATGCGCTTGGCCTCAACGCGATGTTCGTGCCGGAGGCCTATGGCGGCGCCGGCCTGTCCTATGCCGCTTACATCGCCTGCGTGCGCGAGATCAGCGCCGCCTGTGCTTCGACCGGTATCATCTGGGCGACCAATTTTCATGCGATGAAGCCGCTGATCGATTTCGGCACCGAGGCGCAAAAGCAGCGGCTGCTGCCGCGCATAGCGGCAGGGGCAATCGGGGCGTTGGCGATTACCGAACCGGGCGCCGGCTCCGACGCCACTGGCATGACCACCCGCTTTACCCCGGCCGGCAACGACACGGTCGTCGTGTCGGGCGGCAAGACGTTTATCAGCAACGGCGATGTCGCCGACCTTTACCTCGTCTTCGGTAAATGGGCGGAAATCAACGATGCGCGCAAATCGATCTCCGCGATCATCATCGAAAAGGGCACGCCCGGCCTCGTGGTCTTGCGCAAGGAGGACAAGATGGGGCACCGTGCCGCCTCAACCGCGGCACTCGCCTTTGAGGATTGCCGGGTCAGCCGCGACAATCTGCTCGGCGCCCCTGGCGACGGGCTGCCGCTGCTGTTGGCGGCACTCAACAAATCGCGCCCGAGCGTCGCGGCGCATGCGCTCGGCATCGCCCGCGCCGCATTCGAGGACGCCGTCGCCTATATCAACGAGCGGCGCCAATCCGACCGCCGCATCGTCGAATTTCAGGGCATCCAGTTTCTGCTAGCCGATCTCGCAACCGATCTGGCGATGTGCGAGGCATGGTTGTGGCACGTCGCCGGCTTGATCGATCGCGGCGTGTCGGATATCGGCATCGAGGCGTCGATGCTGAAGATGCGCGCCTCTGACCTCGCGATGCGCATCGCCACCGAGGCGGTGCAGTTGCATGGCGGATACGGCTACATCAAGGAATATCGCGTCGAGCGGCTGATGCGCGACGCAAAGATCACCCAGATCTGGGAAGGCACTAACCAGATCCACCGCCAGCTGATCGGCCGCAGCTTTATCGACCGGCGCTGAGAGCACGACCAAACATCGCGTTCCCAAAACACCGCGGAACAAACCGGCCGATCGCGGGTTGGGGTTATTGGAGCCGCGTGCACGAAACGACCCTGGCCGCGGTATCCAAACGCTGTCGCAGCGAGAGGACGCAATGGATATCCCTGTCGAGATCGTGTTCCACAACATGCCCAACTCGGCGACGCTCGAGGTCGAGATCCGCGACCGCACCGACAAGCTTGAACGGCGGTTTCAGCACCTTATCGGCTGCCGGGTGTCCGTCGAGCAGCTGCATCGCCGGCATCAATCGGGGAACATCTATGAGGTGCACATCGAAATGCGGGTGCCGGGTGACGATCTCGTGGTCAGTCACGAGCCGCATCACGCGCACGATCGGTTCACCGACCCCAATGCCGGGATTGCGCTACGCAACGCGTTCAAGGCGGCCGAACGGCGTCTGATCGACTACAAGCAGCGGCTACGCGGCGACGTCAAATCCCACGATGACGACGGCGGCATGGCCGAATCGGAAATGCATGAGGCCGAAGAGCACCGTTGAAATAGCGCCATCCCGGCACAGCCGATCCCGGCGGAAGCGCTAGTGTCAGCCGGATAACTTCTGGCTCACGCCGAGATGACTAACGATTTGAGTGAACGGGAGCCCAAGCTGTAGCGCCCTGGACGTCCCGCCGAAATGCTGGATCGGTCAGAAGATCTGGATCCGTCAAAAGATGCGGGCGGCGTCCGTGCGCTCGCGCAACCAGACTTGCGCCTCGCGGCCGCATTGCAGGGCGTCGCGCGCCGCCTCTACCGCATCGAGCAGGGCCTGTTCCTTGTCGAGGTAGGAGCCGTAAAGCGAATTGCCGAGGCGCACGACCCAACGTGCATCGCGCCCCTGCCGGCAGACCTTGAACTCCATGACCGCCACCGCGTCCTCCCGGACCGAATCAAAATTCTTACTTCCACTCAGGCATCGCCAGACGAGCCGGCGCTATGCCGTTCATACCCAGATTATTATTGCCAGGGATTAGCAAACAATGAAGGCATATTTCGATTTTCTTGCCTATAAACGCGGCACGCTGTGTCGAAAATGCCAATCGCGGCCTGCCCGCCGGCACAGCCCCACCGCTATTTCTCGTGCGCGACAAAGACGCCGTCCCAGTCAGCCGGTGGTGATTCGATCTGCATCTGCGTAATGCGGTCGCGGAACAGCCCATACAGCCCCGCCATATCGTGCTCCGCCGCAAGCACCGGGTCTTCCAGCAGGCCCAGCGCCGCTTGCCAATCGCGCCGCCGGTAGGCGTCGAGCAGCGCCGCGTGGTGTGTCAGATATTGCTGCGCCTCGATCTGGTGCGGCGGCAGGGTGAAGATGCGCACGGCGCGCGTCTTGCCCTTGACCGCCACAAGGTCCAGTTCGATCAGGCTGGGATCGTCGAGTTTCTCAGCGGTGTCTTCGCCGATGACCAAATCAACCCCGTACATTTTGGTCAACCCTTCAAGTCGCGACGACAAATTCACCGGATCGCCAAGTAACGAGTAGTTGAATTTCTGGTGCGAGCCGAAATTCCCGACGCTGCATTCACCCGTATTGATGCCGATGCCGATGTGCAGCGTGCGCCGGTCTTGCGCCTGCCACGCCTCATTCAGTTCCGCGAGTTTGACCCGCATCTCTTTCGCCGCGGCGACGGCGTTCTGCGCATGGTCGGGGTCGTCGAGCGGCGCGTTCCAGAACGCCATGATGCAGTCGCCGATATACTTATCGATGGTGCCTTTATGCTCCATGATGATTTCGGTCATCGGCGTCAGGAAATCGTTGATCAGCACACCAAGATCATGCGCGCTGAGCCCTTCCGACAATGTCGTAAAGCCTCTGATATCGCAGAACATGATCGTCATCAGCCGAACTTCGCCGCCGAGCACCAGCTTTTCCGGGTTTTTGGCCAACTCCTCGACGTAATGCGGCGATAGGTAACGCGAAAACGCCTCACGGATTTCGCGCTGGCGGCGCTCGGTCAGGCGATGATTAAGCAGCGTGCTGAACAGATAAACCATCGCCAGCACAGCAATCGGATAAACCGGGTCGATCAGCATCTGGCCGCGGCTGAAGGCGAACCACGACACCGCGAGCGCTATGGTCATCAGAATGCCGCCGACCAGCGCGCTCGGGAATGCACCGAGCCACGGCACCGTGGCGATCAGTACCAGCCCGGCAACCACGGCAAACACGACTTCGGCCCCCGGCCCCCAATCCGGGCGAAACAGAAAATCCTGCCCGAGAATCTGCTCGATCAACTGGGCATGGATCTCCACTCCCGGCATATCGGGCGCGATCGGCGTCGCCTTCAAATCGTTGAGACCGGCGGCCGACGAGCCGACCAGGATGATATGGTCGGCGACCCGTTTGGGGTCGAATTTACCGGATAGGATGTCGGCGGCCGAAATGTAGCGGCGCGGATCACGCTTGGCATAGTGGATCGCGACCTGCCCGCGGGCGTCGGTCGGGATGTCGATGCGCGTATTGGCGTCCGGCACCTGTATCTCGATCGCGTTGAGGCCGGTATTCTGGCCAAAAGATTTCTCGGCTTGCGCGCCGGCATAACGGGCGATGAAGCTGCGCGCGCCGAGGCCGACCCGCAGCGCTTCCGCCGCCAGCGAGGGAACCGGCTTTTTGCCGAGCCGCAGCACCAGCGGCACGTGGCGCACGACATTGTCCCAATCGGAGGGTTCGTTGACAAAGCCGTTGCCGCTGGCGGCTTTCTGCAATTCGGGCAGTACCGCGACGACTTCCGGAAAGGCGTTGACAAAGCGCCAGGGGTTCTCATTGCGCGCGCCGACCGCATTGAACCCGGCTTTGAAATCGATCGTCGAGCCGCCGCCCTTGCCGACCAGGCTGAACCCGACCACGACCGGCGATTTGGCCATCTGCTCGGCCAGTTGCTGGTCCGGGTCGGGCAGCGGCGCAAGTATGCTCTTTGCTTCCGTCTCGCTGACGCCGCCCTGCGTCAACTGCTTCACCAGCATTTGTGGCGACATGCGATCCGGCTCGGTGAACAGAATGTCGAATGCCACCACGGCGGCGCCGGCGGCGCTGAGCTTTTGGATCAGTTCGGCAATGACGGTACGCGGCCACGGCCACTGCCCGATCTGCTGCAGGCTGCGTTCGTCGATATCGACGATTATCGCGGGCGGATCGTCCGGCGTCGCACGCGGCGACTGGCGCTCATAGATGTCGAAGGCGAACAGCGATAGCCGATCGAACAGCAGCGGCAGCGACAAGTGCGCACTGGCCGCAGCCGCCAGCAGGGCCAGCGGCACCCAGTAGACAAGGCCGCGGCGCAGGAACGCGAGAACACGCTTCAACGCGGTGCGCCCTTCATCTGCAGAAGGTCAGCTTCCCGCTCCATTGCTCACCTCTCGGCGCAGAAACGGCAGGTGGCCCATGATCGTCAACTGCCGGCGTTTTTTCCAGCGTTTCGCGCGATTGAAAGCACTTGTCCGCACCGAGGCGAGCGGCGACTCTGGCGCCGCCGGGGAAAAAGGGCAGGCGACACTGTGACAAGCACATCCGAGGCAAGCAAAGCCGATCTGATCAGCGAAGCGCAACAACTCGCCGATCCGCCAACCGACATCGGATCGGCGCATCAACCAACACCGTTGCACCGCTTTATCACCAAACTTTACGAGCATGTTCCGCCGCGCGATGTCAGTGCGCGCAGCCCGGAGAGTCTGGCCGGCGCCGCCGGCGCCTTGTGGCGCTTTGCCGGCAGCCGCGGCTCAGGAGAGGCGAAGCTGCGCGTCTATAATCCTGATTCCGACGCCGATGGCTGGGAGTCACCGAGTACGATCGTCGAGATCGTCAATGACGACATGCCGTTTTTGGTCGATTCGATTACCGCCGCGATCAACCAAAGCGGCCGTGAAGTCCGCCTCGTCATCCACCCGATCCTCGATGTCGAACGTGATATCGGGGGCATCGTCGCGGCCCTCGCTGATCCCGGAGAGGGGTGGCGCGAGTCCTGGATGCAGATCGAGGTGACGCGCGAACCCGACGCGGCCGCCCGCGAGCGGCTGGCGGCCGATATCGCTGTGGTGCTGGCCGATACACGCAGCGCCGTCATGGATTGGCCGGCGATGCGCCGGACCTTGCAGGAAATCGCCGGCAACATTGTGCGCCGTCCGCCGCTGCTGCCGCCCGCAGAGATTGCCGAAAGCCTCGATTTCCTGCGCTGGCTCGACGACGACAATTTCACCTATCTCGGGTTCCGGGAATATGCCTTTCCGGCTGCGGCCGAGGCCGAGGGCGAATTGGCGGGGCGCGCCCCGCTCGGGATCCTGACCGACAGCACGCACAAGGCGTTCGGCGGCCTGCGCGATCTTGACGATCTGCCGCCCGACGTGCGGCAGTTCGTGCGCCGCCGCGAATTGCTGATCATCGCCAAAACCGACAAGCGCGCCACGGTGCATCGCGCCGCGCATATGGACGCGATCGGCATCCGCCGCTTCGACGCCGCCGGCGAGGTCGTCGCCGTAAGACTGTTTGTCGGCTTGTTCACCTCGCTGGCCTACAGCCGCAGCACGCACGCGATCCCGCTGCTGCGGCAGAAGGTGCGGCGCACGATCGAGCGCGCCGGGTTAGCGCCCGACAGCCATGACGGCAAGGCCCTCCTGCATATTCTCGAGACCTTTCCGCGGGACGATTTGTTCCAGATTTCGGAACACGAACTGATCGACACCGCCACCGGCATTCTCGATCTGCAGGAGCGCCAGCGTATCGCCCTTTTTGTCCGGCGCGACCGGCTCGACCGCTATGTTTCCTGCCTCGTCTACGTTCCGCGCGACCGTTACGACACGGCATTGCGGCAGCGCATCGCCGCTATCCTCGAACACGCCTTTGCCGGCGCCGTCAGCGAGTTCCGCACGCATTTCGACGATTCCATGCTGGCGCGCGTGCAGTTTGTCATCCGGGTGACGCACGGCACGGTCCCGCAGGTCGATATGACCGCCTTGGAACGGCAAGTAAGCGAGGCCGGCCAAACCTGGTCCGACCGCGTCACCGTGGCGGCCGAGGCGACGTTCGGGGAGGGCGCCGGGCGCGAGCGTCTGCATCGCTTGCGACCCTTCCCCGCCGGGTATCAGGAGCGCACGCTGCCGGCGCAGGCGCTCGCCGATCTCGACCGGATCGATGCGGTACTGGAAGGAGCGCCGCTGGTCGCCTCGCTGCATCCCTGCGGCGACAGCGATGTTCCGGGCTTGCGCCTCTATCGGCCAGGCGAGCCGGTGATCCTGTCGGATACGCTGCCGATCCTCGAAAACCTCGGCCTGCGCATCATCGCCGAAGAGCCGTTCCGCATCGATACAACCGATGGACGCACCGTCTGGGTGCATGAATTTACGATCGGCGACGGCGCCGTCCCCGCGCCGTTATCCCCTGCCACCCGCATCTGCTTCGAGGAAGCGCTGGTCGCAGTATGGGCGGGTGCCATCGAGAATGACGGGTTCAACCGGCTGGTGCTGGCTGCCGGACTGTCGGCCCGCCAGACGACGATCCTGCGGCTCTACTGCAAGGTGCAGCGGCAGGCAGGCTCGACGTTCAGCCAGAACTACATGGAAGACACACTGGCGCGGCATCCGGCGATCGCACGGCGCCTCGTGCAGCTTTTCGAAATCCGTTTCGACTTGGCGGGAGCCGAGGCCACCTCACAGGCGACGCTCGCCGAAATCCAGGCGATCGACCATATGCTCGACGCCGTCGAGAGCCTCGACGAAGACCGCATCCTGCGCGCCTACCTGACGCTGATCCTGAAATCAGTGCGCACCAACTACTACCAGACGCTGCCCTCCGGCGAGCCCAAGCCAGCGCTCGCCGTCAAGCTGGCGTCGCACGACATCGACCTGCTGCCCCTGCCCCGCCCGCTTTATGAAATCTACGTCTACAGCCCGCGCACCGAGGGGGTGCACATGCGCGCCGGCAAAGTGGCGCGCGGCGGCATCCGGTGGTCGGACCGCAAGGAGGATTTCCGCACGGAAATCCTCGGGCTGATGAAGGCGCAGACGGTGAAAAACGCCGTCATCGTCCCGGTCGGTTCAAAAGGCGGCTTTGTCCTGAAGCAGCCGCCAATTCCCGGCAGCCCGGCCTACCGCGAGACATTCGCCGCGGAAGGGATCGAATGTTACAAAATCCTGATCCGCGGCCTGCTCGACGTGACCGACAACATCGCCACGCCCGAAAATGGCGAAAGCGGCGAAGGCGCGCACGCCATCATCCCGCCGCCATCTGTCATCCGTTACGACGCGGATGATCCGTACCTTGTCGTTGCCGCCGACAAGGGCACTGCAACTTTTTCCGACACCGCCAACGAGATTTCGCAGGTATACGGCTTCTGGCTTGGCGATGCCTTTGCCTCGGGCGGGTCGGCCGGCTACGACCACAAGGAAATGGGGATCACCTCGCGCGGCGCGTGGGAGTTGGTCAAACGCCATTTCCGCGAACTGGGCCGCGACATCCAGACCAGCGATTTCACCGTTGTCGGGGTCGGCGACATGTCGGGCGATGTGTTCGGCAACGGCATGCTGCGGTCGCGCCATACTCGGCTGCTGGCCGCCTTCAACCATCTGCACATCTTTGTCGACCCGACCCCCGATGCGGCGCATGCCTATATCGAACGCGAGCGGCTGTTCCACCGGCCGCGCTCAAGCTGGGCCGATTACGATCCTGCGCTGATTTCACCCGGCGGCGGCGTTTTCGAACGCAGCGCCAAGGCGATCGCGATCAGCACCGAGATGAAATCCGTGTTCGGCATCACGCAGGACCATCTGACCCCGGCCGAGCTGGTGCAGGTACTGCTGACCGCCGAGATCGATCTGCTGTTTTTCGGCGGCATCGGCACCTTTATCAAAGCACAGAGCGAAAGCCATCTCGACGTCGGCGACCGGGCCAATGACGCATTGCGCATCAACGGCGAGGCCGTCCGCGCCAAGGTGGTCGGCGAAGGCGCCAACCTCGGCGTTACCCAGCGCGGTCGCGTCGCCTACGCCCTGACCGGCGGCCGCATCGATACCGATGCGATCGACAATTCGGCCGGCGTGTCGATGTCTGACCATGAGGTCAACATCAAGATCCTGCTGAGCGGCGCGATAGCCGCCGGTGCGCTGCGCCACGAAGACCGGGAACCGCTACTGGCGCAGATGACGGATGACGTCGCGGCACTCGTTCTGCGCGACAACTACCTGCAAGGCGAGGCATTGTCGGTTGCCGAAGCATCGGGCACTGCCAGCCTCGACCGGCAGGCGCGGCTGATTCGTGATCTCGAACGCGCCGGCCGCCTCGATCGGGCGCTCGAATTCCTGCCCGACGACAAGGCGCTCGCCGCTCGCGCCGCCGCGCGGCGCGGCCTGACCCGCCCGGAACTCGCGGTGCTCCTCGCCTATGCCAAAATGTCGCTCGATGAGGAATTATTGGCGTCCGACCTGCCCAACATGCCGGAATATGCCGGTGATCTCTGCGATTATTTCCCCGCCGCGTTGCGCGAACGTTTCGCGGCGCAGATTTCCTCACATCCGCTCCGACGAGAGATCATCGCGACGGTCGTCACCAACGATCTCATCAACCGCGCCGGCCTCACTTTTGTCCACGACATGCACGCCGCGACCGGGCACGAGTCGCCGGAGATCACGCGTGCCTACCGGATCGTCCGCGAGGCGTTTGACCTGCCGGGGCTGTGGCAGCAGATTGAAGCGCTCGACAATCAGGTGCCGGCAGCGTCGCAAACCACGATGCTGCGGGAAATCGCGGCGCTGATCGAACACGCCACTGCTTGGCTGCTGCGGGGCAACCGGCTCGACAGCGGTACCGAAATCGCGCGTTTTGCCCCGGCGGTGCGACACCTCGCGGCGGCCTTCCCGGAATTGCTGCCGGCGAGCGACCGCCTCGTCGCGGACCGCAACAGCGCACAACTGACCCAGTCCGGCGTTCCGGCACCGCTGGCGCAACGCATCGGCCAGCTTGTCTTCCTGGCCGCCGCCTTGGAGATCGCCGATCTGGCGGAACGCAGCGGCGAGCCGCTCGACCGGGCGGCACAGACCTATTACGAAGCCGGCGCCCGGTTTGCCCTCGATGAGATGCGTACCGCTGCATACCGGCTGCCAACCGATACGCCGTGGCAGAAGCAGGCGGTCGAGACCGTCATCGACGATCTGTTCGCCCTGCAAAGCGATCTGGCCGCGCGCGCGCTGAAACCTGGAAAAGCCGCGAATTCCGGCGACGACCCCATTGGTGCCGTTGCCGCGTGGGCTGCCGAACAGGCCGCGGCGCTGGCGCCGGCCGAAGCGATGGCCGCCGAACTGCGCGGAACCGCCGCGCCCGATCTGGCGATGCTGGTGGTCGCCAGTCGGCAGTTGCGGCAGGTACTGGGGCGCGAGGAGCGACGCTTGGCCGATTGATTTTGCGGCTGTTTCGCGCTGACATGGCTGATCCGGCAGCAGCGGCCGAGCAGATTGCTCGGGCGGCTGCCGGGACACGCCGGGGGGCGCGATGTCAAAATGGATAGCGTTCGCCGGGATGCTGGCGGCGCTGGTACTGACACATGCCGCAAACGCGGCGGACAAGCTGGTGCTGCAACTGCACGGGCCGGCGCAGTTCGAGTTCGCCGGCTATTACGCGGCGTTGTGGCAGGGCTTCTACCGCGCGGCCGGGCTGGACGTCGATATCAAGCCCGGTGCCGCCGCCGGCCAGCCCCCGATCGATCCGGTGCGCGAGGTTACCGAAGGCCGCGCCCAGTTCGGCACCGGCTCCGCCGATCTGGTGATCCGCACGGCGCAGGGTCTGCCGCTGCTGTTGCTGGCGCCGGTTTTCCAGCAGAGCGGCGCGGCGGTGTATTATCGCACCGATGGCGATTTTCCGTCACCCGGCGCCCTTGCCAAGGCGAAACTCGGCCGCCTGCCGGCCAGCGACATTCTCGACATCGAGCTGGCGACGGCGCTGCAAGCCGAAGGAGTCGATGCCGGCAAGCTGAAATCGGTACTGCTTGAACCAGGGCAAGCGGTCGCCGCCCTGGCCGACCACAGCGCCGACGCCGTAATCGGATCGGCCTGGGAGATACCCTGGCAGGCGCACGAGAAAAACCTGCTGCTGAATTCGTTCAACCCTGGCGATTACCGGGTCGAATTCTATGGCGACACGCTGTTCACCCTGCAGCGCCTGGCCAAGAGCGAGCCGGCGACGGTCCGGCAATTCCGCGCAGCATCGTTGAAGGGCTGGGAATACGCGCTGCAACACTCGAATGAAATTGCCGCACGCCTCGTCGCCGAATTGCCGCCGCCTCCGGGGATTGCCGATGCAGCCGGTTTTGCCCGCTATCAGGCCGAAGTCGCACACGATCTCGCGCGCTATCCGGCGATCGCCCTCGGCCATTCCAACCCTGATCGATGGGAGCGGATCGAGGCCAGCATGACCAGAGTCGGGGCATTGCTGCGCACCGCCGACACCGACAATTTCGTCTACGACCCCGACGCCGAGGCGCGCCGCCATACCGATACGCGTGCCTTCATCATCATCGGCGCCACCATACTGGCGGGGATCGTCGTCGCAGCATGGCTCGCGTTGCGCCGTCGCCGGCCGGCCGGGGACGCTGTCGCCGCGACCGATGCCGTCGCGGCAACCGGCCCCTCGCCTGAGAAAGCAGCGGTGGCAGCGTCGCCCATCCCGGCTCTGCCCGTCGCCGATCTCAATGCATTGATCAGCCGGCTGGAACGGGCGATCCGCCAACGCCTGCCGCGCCGCGTCGGATTCCGTCTTTCCCTGCTGCCGGAATTGTGGCGATGCCGTACCGAGGCGCCCGTCTTGCGCCGTCTGGTGCTCGACTTGACCGCCGCAGCGATGGCGGATTTGACCGATGCCGGCAACATCATTGTCGGCACCCGCAATATCAGCTTTGACGAAGCCGGGCTTGCCGAAACGCCCGGCGCGCGGCTCGGCGATTTCGTGCGCATCACGATACGCGACAACGGGCCAGGGCTCACGGACGATGCGCTCGACCGGGTTTTCAGTGCGGCCGCCTCGCCGCGTCCCGCCGCCGCAATCGCCGCCGACACGATGCGCAGCATTGGCGGCTTCGCCCGTGTCGAAAGCGCCGAAGGGGTCGGCACTGCTGTGCACCTTTATTTTCCGAGAGTCCGTGAAAAAGCCGACGAGCCGGCCGCCGTGCCCGCCTCCTGACCTCGATTATCGGGCTTGGTCGAGCAACAGCACCAGCAGATAGGGCCAATAGGCGTGGGTGTGCTGCGTCTGCTCGCGCTATAGACTGAGCGGCGGCAAATCCACCCATCGCCTTTCACGGTGGCTCTGGTAGCACGCCTCGGCAAGCTGTACCGCCTTGGCGCCTTCGAGAAGCGTCGCGGGAAACGGTGCATCCTCGGCAACATGCCGCAGAAACAATTCCCAGCCGGCGCGATAGCCGTTCTCGTAAAATTCGTTGTCCGGCAATTCCTGCCACTGCTCGTGATAGGGCATGTTCTGCGGAAAATCCGGGCCGAACAGCGGCTTCGGTGTCGCCGTCAGCGGCTGGATAAAGCAGCGGTGCTGCCCGCAAACAGCAGATCCGGCGGTGCCGTCCACCTGGATCTGCAACAGGTCGTCGCGCTTGACGCGGCTGGCCCAGGATGAACTGACCTGCGCCAACACCCCGCCTTGCAGCTCGAACATTGCAAAGGCGTGGTCATCGACATCAACGTCAAAAGACCGCCCCGCCTCGTCGCGACGCTTCGGCTGCGCCGTGATGTGCCGGCACGACACCGATTCGATCGGCCCGAGCAGGCGGTCGAAGACATAGCGCCAATGCGCGAACATATCGAGGATCAACCCGCCACCGGTCTCCTTGCGGTAATTCCAGCTGACCCGTTGCGACGGGAACAGCTCGCCGTCAAACACCCACCAGCCGAAGTCGAGCTTGATCGAGGTGACACGGCCGAAAAAATCCGCCTCAAACAATTTGCGCATCTTGCGCAGCCCCGGCAGGAAAATCTTGTCCTGTACGACGCCGCCCTTTTTGCCGGCCCGTTCGCCCGCCCGGACCAGCGACAGCGCCCCATCCAGCGTCTCGGCGACCGGCTTTTCGACATAAAGGTGCTTGTCGGCGGCGAAAGCGGCCTTGCCCCGTTCGATACGGCCGCCGGTCGGCTGCGCATCGAAATAAATTTCGATATCCGGGTCGGCAAAGCAGGCGGCACTGTCGGTGCTCCAGCGCAGCCCGCCGCTGCGCTCGGCCAATGCCGCGAGTTTTCCCGCATTGCGGCCGAGTAATACCGGCTCGGGCAGCAGGCGATCGCCGTTCGCCAGCAGCAAGCCGCCCTCGCCGCGGATCGCCAGCAGCGACCGCAAGTGCTGCGTCGTGCCGAGCCGGCCGGTTGCACCATCGATAACGACGCCAATTTTACGACTGGCCATGCGGGGCGGCCTCCGGTTCTGTTGCGGTGGTGCGGCAGCGCTATTGCAGGCTGCGGCAGGCGTCAAGCCCACACGTCACGACAACCGAAGACCGCCCGCGCAACTCAGAAGGCGAATTGCGTCCGCATGACGACTGCATCGAAATTGCCGCCGACCGGAGTGCCGAGCGTGGTGCCCGCCGCGCCGCCGCCCGCTGCCGTCGAGAAGCGCTTGTCGATCGAGCCGTGCAGATAATCGAACATGAAGCGGATATTGGCGTTCGGATACCAGTTCAGCCCGACGCCATAAACATCCTGCCTGCCACCGCCGACCGCGTTGCTGGTGGCGGCCGGCGCGACGCCGGGCGCGAAATTGTCGTTCAGGCTGATCGTGCTGAAGCGGCCGACCAGTTCCCAGGCGCCCAGACCATAATCATCGTCCCACGGCGCAAAGGGATGATCGGGGACCGGATTGGTGTAGGCGCCGGCGGCCGGAGCGTATTTCCGCTGCTCGCCGGTCAAGACCCAGCTGCCCTCGATATAGCCGCCGTCAAAGCCGTTATTGGCGAGGCCACGGCGATCGACATCGACGTGGTAATATTCGCCTTCGACAAAGAAATTGCGGTAGCTGGCGGCGCCTTCCACGCCGTAAACCTCGGCGCCGTCGACCGGGTGCGCCGCCGTGCCCAAAGCGCCGGTGCTGAGGATCGAGGTCGGATCGACACGCAGTTCCGGACGGTCGGACAGCGTGATCGTCTGGATCCCGCTGGCGGTCGGCGGCTTTAGCAGCGCACCGACATCGCCGCCGAGGTGCAGCGAATATTCCGGCGATTGGAGAAGCTGGTAGGTGGCGCGACCAAACGCGCCGTATTGCTCGCCGGCTGTGTGGACAGCGCCGGATTGCGGCCCGGTCAGATACATTCCGGCCCAGTAGCGGTCGTTGTTGGACCGCACCCCGAGAGCCGAGCGGAAATCGTTGGCGAAGATATTGGTGGCGACCGCCTGGATCGACGCCCGTTCGACAAACAGCAGGTCGTTGGAACTGGTCGCTTCCTGCAAGGTGAACGGCGTGTCCATGTAGCCGAGGTCGAACGCCAGCGGCAGCGGGCCTTTGTTGAGCCCGTTATAGGTGATCATCGCGGATTGGATGCCGCTGCCGGTCGCGCCGGCGCTGCTGTCGCTCGATCCGCCGAAATCGTAAATCAGACTGTAAGCCCAGTCGTTGGCGAACTTGCCGGTAATGCCGAGCCTTGCGCGTCTTGCGTTGACGCCGCTGTTGAGGTTCTGCACCGCCGCAGCCTTGGATTGCGGATGATAATCGAGGTAATCGCCGACATCGAAATGCAGGCGGCCCGTCAAGTAGATCGAGTTGCGGCCGTCGGCGCTTTCGAGGCCAAAACGATTGCCGCTGGTCTGCGCCACATGCGGTCCGGGTGGCGTTGCCGGAACGGCCGGCGGAGGTGGTGGCGGGGCGGCGGCAACCGCTTGCGCGCGTGCCGCGGCCGCGCTCGCCTGCGACTGCGCAGCCGCGGCGTCCCGGGCGTCCTGGCGCGCCCGCGTAGCGGCCTCGCGCGCCTGGCGCAACTGCGCGCGGGCCTCGCCGAGCGAACCCCGGAGCTGTTTCAGCTCGCTTTGCATGCCGCCGATCTGGCGCTCGATCGCGTCGATCCGGTCGGTCGGCGCCGTTTGGGCCATTGCCGATAGCGGCGCCACCAGCGCCGCAGCAAAAAAACAGCCCGCAAGGGGCTGACCGACCGCAATAATTCGGTAACGCATTGCCTTCTACTCGCTTGTTAACGCGTAAAGCGAGTAAAGGCGATGCAAAAGAAACTATGATGACAACGTCATCATTGAAGCGGCGTTTTACCTGCGACGTTTCAGCATCATCTTGACGCCTGATTATCAGGCATCAAGATGATGTCGCCTATTTTGTCGCAGCGACAATAGATTCGCGCAGAATCACTGGAAGGCGATCGAGGATTTCGGTCGGCGTCGAAAGCGGCGGCGACAGGCAGATCGTGTCACCCATTGCCGGGTCGAGACCGCCCGGCCGCGCCCTGCACAACAGGCCGCGCGACATCGCCTCGCGCGCCACCTTGACCCCGACCCCCAATGCCGGCGCCTTGCTCGCCTTGTCGGTAACCAGTTCGATGCCGAACATCATGCCGAGGCCGCGCACCTCGCCCACCACGGGCAAGTCGCGCAATTCCTCAAGCTGGCCAAGCAGGCGCTTGCCGGCTGTCGCCGCGCGACCCGGCAAATCCTCCCGCTCGATGATCTCGACATTGCGCAGGCCCACAGCGCAGCATACCGGATGGCCGCTATAGGTCGCGGCGTGCATATACCGGCGGTCCATCGGCGCGTTCAGGATCGAATCGTGCACGCGTTTCGACAGGATGTTGCCGCCCAACGGCAGATAGCCGCTGGTGACGCCTTTGGCGAACGAGACGATATCCGGCTCGATATCCCAATGACCGAGCGCGAACCAGCTGCCGGTGCGGCCGAAGCCGGTGATGACCTCGTCGGCGATCAGCAATACATCGTACTGGTCGCAGATCTCGCGCAGGCGAGGGAAATAGCTGTCGGGCGGCACGATGACCCCGCCGGCGCCCATCACCGGCTCGCAGATCACCGCCGCGACCGTATCCGGCCCCTCGGCGAGGATGCATTTCTCGACCGCCTCGGCGGCGCCCAAACCCGGCTCCTGGTTGCCTTGCCAGCGATAGGCATAAGGCGGCGCGACCTGTACAAAACCCGGCACCAGCGGCCCGAACATCTTCTGGTAGACGGCCATGCCGGTGGCGCTCATCGCCGCCATCGTCACACCGTGATAGCCGTGAATGCGCGAGATGATCTTGGTCTTGTCCGGCTTGTCCTGCAGCTTCCAGTAATAGCGCGCAGTCTTGAACGCCGACTCGTTCGATTCCGCACCGCCGGTCGTGTAGTAGACCGCCGAACTGTTCGCGTAGGCGTGTCCGACGATCTTCTCAGCGAGGCGGATTGCCGGCTCGTTGGTGGCGCCGACATAAGCCGAGGCGTAGGCGATCTTGCGCATCTGCGCCGCCGCGACGTCGGCGAGTTCGCCGCGCCCGTGCCCGATATTGACGTTCCACAGCCCCGCCAACCCGTCGATCACCTCGCGCCCGGCGACGTCGACCAGCATCGCGCCCTTGCCGTGATCGATGAACAGCGGCGCCTTGTGGTCTTCCGGGTGATGCAATGGGTGGACGAGATACTGCCGGTCGGTTTCAAGAAGCTGCGTCGTGCCGTCCATGATGCCCTCCGCGGAAAACATGCCGTCGTTCCGGCGAAAGC
>DATAUE010000005.1:0-2124 GCA_036268425.1 Allostellaceae bacterium | reverse complement strand
CGATTACTTGCGCTGCGGCGCCATTGCGGCGCGCTCGCCGGTCATGAATGCGGTGCGTTCGTTCGCGGCCGGTGGCGGCCTGGTGCTTGGCGTCTGCAACGGTTTTCAGATTCTCTGCGAAGCTGGCCTGCTTCCTGGCGTACTGATGCGCAACGCGCGGCTGAAATTCATCTGCAACGACGTGCATCTGAAGGTCGAACGCTCCGATACGCCGTTCACGCATGGCTACAATGCCGGTCAGGTCATCCGCGTGCCTGTCGCGCATGGCGAAGGCAATTACGAAGCCGACGAAGAGACGCTCAAGCGCATCGAAGGCGAGGGGCGCGTGCTCTATCGCTATTGCTCGCCTGAGGGCGTGGTCGATGATCGGGCCAATATCAACGGCGCGGCGCATTCGATCGCGGGCATCATCAACGAGCACGGCAATGTGCTCGGCATGATGCCGCATCCGGAAAACCACGTCGAAGCCATCATGGGCTGCACCGACGGCCGCGGCCTGTTCGCAGGCCTTGCCGCGCATCTGGATCGCGCGGCGTAATCAGTCGGGTTTATTGCGGCTTCAGCCCGGTGCGAAACCGGCCGATCAGGCGGCGATAGCCGCTGCTCGGCACGGTCATCGCGGCGACGCCGGCCATGACAAGCACCAGGCCGAACTCCAGATTGGGCGGCACGGTTTCGCCGAGCAGCACGACCGACAGGCCGACGCCGATCGGAATCCGCAAGTAGCCTTGTGCGTTGGTGATGAGGGTGCCGAGCCGGGTCAGGCACATATAAAACAGCATCAGTCCGAGCGCGCTGGAGAAAATCCCCATCCCGACGGTGGCCACGACCGCTTCGGTGGTCGGGTGCAGGGTCCAGGGGTGATCGATGATCAGCGCCGCCGGCAGCAGCAGCGTACCGCCGAACAATAGCGATCCGGCGGCGACCACCATCGGGTCGTAGTCGGATAGCCGCAGTCCGAAGATCGTGGCACAGGCAAACGATACGGTGGCGAGCAGGATTACGAGTTCGGCGAGGATGTCGTGGCCGAGGCCGCCCAGCGCGTCGAGACCGATGATCACGGCGGTGCCGGCAAGCCCGAGCAACGCGCCCGCCAGCTTCAGCATCGTGGCCGGCTCGTGCCGGGTGATCGCCCAGGTGATCAGAAAGGCAAAGATCGGCGTGGTCGAGGCCAGCACCACGGTGCTCGATGCCGGCACATATTGCTGCGCCCAGGTGATCATCAAAAACGGAATCGTCGAGTTGATGGTCTGCTGGAACGCAAACAGTTTCCAGGCCTTGGCGTCGGTCGGAATCCGGATGCCGCGCAGATAGAGAATGACCAGCAGGAACGCAGCCGCGGTCAGCGAGCGCGCCGAGATGAAGGTGACCGGCGGGATCGAGCCCAGCCCGATCTTGGTCAGCGGATAGGTCGAACTCCAGCAGCAGGCCAGCGCCAGCAGCAGCGCATAGTCGCGCCAGCCATGCCCGGCTTTGACGAGGCTGGCCGGATCGGGCGCGGGCGCAGGCGAGATGCCGGCTTCGATCTCGGCGATGTTGTCCGGCAGTTCTTTGTCCTGCGGGTCCCCCGATTCCAAGATACGCTCTCCGGCTAGCTGGCAGCGGGGCTAGGCGCGGGCGTTCGCCGCTTCACGCGCTTGATGGTGCCGGAAAACGTGAACAGCGGCCGTGCGCCGGATTTCAGCAAGCCGCGCAGGAAGATCACCGAGCTGCCGGCGCGGGTGATTTCGCCTGTTCCCTCGACCAGTTCGCCCTCATGCGCGGCGTCGAGAAACTCGCAGCCGAACGACAGCGTCACCGCCGGGCCTTCGAGGATGGTCGAGGCGATCGCGAACAGGCAATAATCGGCAAACGACATCAAGGCGCCGCCATGGATGTTGTGGCCGGAGCCGTTGAGATGCTTGCTTTCGACCCGGAACGCGCAGCGCACGCTGCCGTCGTCCTCGATGCGGTGCCAGAACGGGCCGTTATGGGTCTCGAAATTGTCGCGGGTCCAGGTCTGCCAGCCCCTGAATTCACCCTCGTTGGCAACCTGCAGGTCGGGGCGGTGGCGGTATGCGGTTTTGGTGATGTCGTCCACGCGATTTGAGCCTTCAATTACGGGTTTTGCGACTTAAATCCGAT
>DATAUE010000004.1:0-2232 GCA_036268425.1 Allostellaceae bacterium | reverse complement strand
CTCGTACCCGGCGCGCATCGCCACGCGACGCAGCAATTCCCGCTGCACCGGATCGTCGTCGACGATCAAAAGGCGAAGAGGATGCCGATCCTCGGTAGTCTCACTGGTGACTGCCCTCGCCGTTCGCTGGTTGCTGCGCATAAAAAGTCTCCGGATGTTCGATCCGGATATTGCACGCGGCGAGTGTCAGCCACGTAAAACGCGAAGTTCAAACAACGCCGGTGCGCTTAATCGAATCTACACGAGGCGCGCCCGTACTTTTACGTAGCCGGCTGCTTGCGCCGGGTAAACCGCTCGACGACCGCGAAGAGCGCGGCGAGCGCGCATCCGGCGACGATGCCGACGGTAAGATTTTCCAGCAGCGTGAGACCGAAGGTCGCAAGCAGCACGCTGGCGCCGCGCCAGTCGCGCATCAGGAGCGCAAATTCCCGCTTCTCCGCCATGTTCCAGCACACCACCACCAGAACGCCGGCCAGCGCCGCCAGCGGAATGAAGCTCGCGAGCGACGCCGCCACCAGCATGAACAAGAGGACGAAGACCGAATGCATCATCCCGGCGAGCGGGCTGCGCGCGCCCGCGCGAACGTTGGTCGCGGTGCGGGCCACGGTGCCGGTGACGCTGATGCCGCCGAACAGCGCCGAAGCGACGTTGGCTACTCCCTGTGCGACCAGCTCCATGTTGTAACGATGCTTGCGCCCGGTCATGCCGTCGGCAACCTTGGCCGACAGCAGGCTTTCGACCGCGCCGAGCAGCGTGAAGGACAACGCCGTGGGCAGGATTTCCCGCAACAACGAATACGACATCGGCGGCAGGCGGGGCGCCAGCAGGCCGTGCGGCAGTTCGCCGAAATGGCTGCCGATGGTCTCGATCGGCAGCCGAAACAGCCATGCCGCAATCGATGCAACCGCCACCGCGATCAGCATGCCGGGCCAGTTCGGCAGCAAGCGCCGCAACAGGAAGATCAGCGCGGCCGAGCCCGCGCCGACGCCGAGCGCGGCCGGACTGAGGGTCGGCCAAGCCTGCGCCAGCACCACCAGTTTCGGCAACAAACGGCCGGGCTCGGCGCCGGGCAGTGTCAGGCCGCCGAGATCCTTTAATTGGCTGGCCAGAATCGTCACCGCGATTCCGCAGGTGAAGCCGACGGTCACCGCGTGCGGAATGTAGCGGATCAGCGAGCCGAGCCGCAGCAGGCCGATCAGCCCCAGCATCAGCCCGGAAACCAAAACCGTCAGCAGCAATCCGTCGAGGCCGAACTTCGCCACCGTCGAGGACACCAGGACGATGAAGGCGCCGGCCGGCCCGCCGACCTGAAACCGGCTGCCGCCGAGCGCCGACACCAGGAATCCGCCGATCACGGCGGCGTATAATCCGCGTTCCGGCGATACCCCCGAGGCGACCGCGATCGCCATCGACAGCGGCAACGCGACCACGGCAACCGTGAGCGCCGCGATGATGTCCTTGCGAAAGCTGCCGAGGCCATATCCCTCGGTCAGTACGGTGGCGAGTTTCGGGCGATAGAAATGTGCGCTGGCGGAGCCGTCGGGCATAGCAAGGAGAGCCTGTCTGTTTCAAATGTCGCGGCCGGTAAGCGAACGCCGGCCGCCACACAGCATGCGCCCTCGGCGCGATTCTCGCTTGATTCAGGTCAATAATGACGCGCGCTGGAGGCGCATATTGCGGTATCCGGCCCTACGGGGCCTGTCACAACCCCGGCAAACTCGCGCATCATGGCAAAATTCGCGCTCAGGGCATTGCTCGCCAGTCTCGCAACCGGGCGATCGAAGCACACTGACGGGGTGCGAGCCGCGATGGCCTTGCTCACCCTTGTCCTGATCGTACTGGTCGGACTCTATATCTGGTCTCACGGCGGCTATTGATCGCATGACCCGCCGGGGCGAAACCCCGCGCGCGCTTCAGGACCGGGGTTTCTCCTCAACCGGCTCATCGTCGGCGATGGCGCGCCAGCCGGCGCCCTCGAGGTCATCATACTGGCCGTTCTTCAGCGTCCAGAGGAATCCCACCAGACCCGCAAAGCCAAGCAGCAGCGCCAGTGGAACGAGGTAAATCATCACTTCCATCAGCCATTCTCCCGTGGGCCCGGCCGCGCGCGGAGCGCGTTCAACGTCACCAGCAGCGACGAGCCGGACATCGCCACCGCGGCGACCAACGGCGTCGCGAACCCCGCGATCGCAACCGGGACGGCGAGCAAATTGTAGCCGACCGCCAGCCACA
>DATAUE010000003.1:0-1579 GCA_036268425.1 Allostellaceae bacterium | reverse complement strand
GATGTACCAGCTCATCGACCGCGCGGCGGAACGCGCGGGCGTCGCCGAGCAACGTGGTGATATCGCGAAACAGGATACCCGGCTTCGGATAATCCGGGATGGTGCGGACGGTCGCCCTCAAATCGTGCTCAAAATCCATTTCTGTCTCTCTCGATTATTTCGTCATTGCGAGCGATAGCGAAGCAATCCAGGGCAACAGGCAAGGCTGGATTGCCTCGTCGCAACTGCTCCTCGCAAGGACGAACTCCCCTCAATTGACCCGCCCGCCGAGCCGGAACGCATTCTCGACGATGCGCAAGCCGACCTCGCCGCCCAGCGACATCAGCGATTCCGGATGGAATTGTACGCCGCCGACCGCGAGCGTCTTGTGTTCGATCGCCATCGCCACGCCGTCCTCGGTGCTGGCCGTCACCGCCAGCACGTCGGGCATGCTGTCGCGCTCGACATACAGCGAATGATAGCGCCCGATCACGATCTCGTTGGGCAAATTCTGCATCAGCCGCCCGCCCCGCACCTGCACCCGCGACGGCCGGCCATGCGCCGGCTGGGTGAGCTGGCCGAGCTGGCCGCCGAAATATTCGCCGATCGCCTGCACGCCAAGGCAAACGCCGAAGATCGGCAGCTTCTTGTCCAGCGCGGTATCGATGGTCTTGGCGATCGCAAAATCCTCCGGCCTTCCAGGCCCCGGCGACAGCACCAGCAGATCATATTTCCCGGTGTTGAGCATCTGCTGGGCGTGGACATGGCGCACTACGGTGACGGAAGCACCGACCTGCCGGAAGTAATCCGCCAGCATGTGCACGAAGCTGTCGTCATGGTCGATCAACAGCACGCGCTTGCCGGAGCCGGTGGCATCAGGCGCAAAATCCGATAGCGGCTTTGGCGGATCGCCGCGCAGCGCCTGGAACAATGCAGCCGCCTTGACCTGGCATTCGCGATCCTCAGCGGCGGGATCGGAATCGAACAGGCAGGTGGCGCCGACCCGCACCTCGGCCATGCCGTCCTTCATCCGGATGGTGCGGATGGTCAGGCCGGTGTTGATGCTGCCGTCGAAATTGACCGCGCCGATCGCGCCGGCGTACCAGCGCCGCGGCGAGCGCTCGTTATCCTCGACGAACTGCATCGCCCACAATTTCGGCGCGCCGGTCACCGTCACCGCCCAGGCGTGGGTCAGGAACGCATCGAGCGAATCGAAGCCCGGCCGCAGGATGCCTTCGACATGGTCGACGGTGTGGAACAGCTTCGAGTAAGTCTCGATCTGCCGCCGCGCCAGCACCTTGATGCTGCCGGGCACGCAGACGCGCGCCTTGTCGTTGCGATCGACGTCGGTGCACATGTTGAGTTCGAATTCGTCTTTCTCGGAATTGAGCAATTGCCTAATCTGCTCGGCATCGCCAATCGCATCGACGCCGCGGGCGATGGTGCCCGAAATCGGGCAGGTCTCGACCCGGCGGCCGTCGCAGCGCACGAACATTTCCGGCGAGGCCGACACCAGAAATTCGCCGTCGCCGAGATTCATCAGCGCGCCATAGGGCGACGGATTGATCCGGCACAGCCGCTGGAACACTTCCGCCGGCGT
>DATAUE010000002.1:0-1709 GCA_036268425.1 Allostellaceae bacterium | reverse complement strand
CTATCTCAGCTTCAGCGTCGCAAGACCTGCGAGCGCGAGCACCACCGCGACAATCCAGAACCGAATCACGATCTGCGGCTCGGTCCAGCCGAGCTGCTCATAGTGATGGTGGATCGGCGCCATTTTGAAGACACGCTTGCCGGTGAGCTTGAACGAGACAACCTGCACGATCACCGAGACCGCTTCGAGCACGAAAAGGCCGCCGACGATCCCAAGCACGATTTCATGCTTGATCGCGACAGCGACCGTCCCAAGCAGACCGCCGAGCGACAGCGAACCGGTATCGCCCATGAAAATCGAGGCCGGCGGCGCATTGAACCAGAGAAACCCGAGACTGGCGCCGATTACCGCGCCGCACAGCACCGCGAGTTCGCCGGTGCCGGCGACATAGTGGATCTGAAGATATTCGGCGAACACCGCGTTGCCGGCGAGGTAGGAGATCAGCCCGAAGCTCGCCGCCGCGATCATCACCGGCACGATGGCCAGGCCGTCGAGGCCGTCGGTGAGATTAACCGCGTTACCGGCGCCAACCACGACGAAGGCGCCGAGCAGCACGAAGGCCCAGCCGAGATTGAACACCAGGTCCTTGAAGAACGGAAATACCAGCGAGGTTGCGATCGGTCCGCGTCCGAGATGGCTCAACGCGACGCAGGCCACGACCGCGATCAGCGCTTCCACCGCGAGCCGGGCGCGGCCGGAAATCCCGGCATGCGTTTGCTTGGTGACCTTGAGATAGTCGTCATAAAAGCCGATCAGCCCGAAGCTCAACGTCACGCCGAGCACGATCCAGACATAAGGATTCATCGGGTTCGCCCACAGCAACGTCGAGACGAGCAAACCCGACAAGATCATCAGCCCGCCCATCGTCGGCGTGCCCTTCTTGGTGACGAGATGCGATTGCGGTCCGTCGGTACGGATCGGTTGGCCCTTACCCTGCTTCACGCGCAGCAGATCGATGATCGGGCCGCCGAACAAAAACACAAAAATAAGCGCGGTGACGATCGCGCCGCCGGTGCGAAACGTGATGTAGCGAAAGACGTTCAGGAACGAGACTTTGTCGGATAATTCGACGAGCCAATAAAACATCGAGTCCAGACCTTGCGGATCAGCCTTTGCGTGTCAGCCTTGCGCGGACGCCGGCTCGATCGCCGTTTGCCGCGGGAATTGCTTTTCGAGCGCCTTGACGATCGGCCCCATTTTGGAACCGAGCGAACCCTTCACCATCACCGCGTCGCCCGCGCGGACGGCGTTGAGAACCGCCGGTTCGAGTTCCGCCGCGGTGTCGGCATAGCCGCCCCGCGCGCCGGAGGGAAGAGCCTCCCACAGCGCGTGCATCAGCGGGCCCGAGCAGAACACCTGATCGATCGAGGCCGCGGCAAGCGGTTCGGCAAGGCCGCGGTGCAGCGTTTCGCCCTGCGGGCCTAGTTCCAGCATGTCGCCAAGCACGGCGATGCGCCGGCCCTGGCTGCCGACCGGCGCCTGACCGAGCAGCGCGATCGCCGCGCGCATCGAGGCCGGATTGGCGTTGTAGCTCTCATCGATCAGCAACGCGCTGCCGCCCGGCACCATCAGCGCCACGCGCGTGCCGCGCCCGGCCGCCGGCTTGAGCTTGTCGAGCGACAGCGCCGCAAGCGCGAGGTCGCCACCGGCCAGCGAAACCGCGGCGAGCACGGCAAGCGAATTGAGCACCAGATGGCGGCCCGGCGCGC
>DATAUE010000001.1:0-1542 GCA_036268425.1 Allostellaceae bacterium | reverse complement strand
AGGGCGAAAAGAAGCCGGCCTTCTTCCGAAATCCGGTGCATTGCGTGAAGATCGCCGACGACGGCAAGATCTATGTCTGCGACCGCGGCAACGATCGCATCCAGGTGTTCGACAGCAAGGATCCCACCCTTGGCAAGGAATGCAGCAACCCGAACGGCGAGGCCGGCAAATGCGGCTTTGTGGCCGAACGCTGGATCGCCGGCAACAGCTATACCCAGCCGGTGATGCCAGGCACGGCGGTGTCGGTAAACTTCTCCAGGGACAAGGCGCAGAGCTGCCTTTATGTCGGCGATCTCGACAGCGAGACGATCTTCATCCTCAATCGCGCCAGCCTGGAACAACTCGGCCGTATCGGGCGCGCCGGCCGTATGGCCGGCGATTTCCACTGGCTGCACCAGGTCGCGATCGACAGCAAGAGCAATATCTACACCGGCGAAGTCGACACCGGAAAACGCGTCCAGAAGTTCGTCCGCTACGGCGACAATGGCTGTAGCGGCACCGGGACGGCCGTGGTCGGCGGCGAACCGGCGGAAATGCGCTGAAGTTTGAGGCTTGAACCGGACCGCCCCGGGGCCGATAACCGGACCATAGCGTTTTCGAGCGAAGCGCGCCCTCGGACTTGATCCAAGGGTGGATACCGGTTCGCGCCAGGAAAACGCGTCAAAACAAGACTGACAGACGCGTGCCCGTTGGCGGGCGTCGCAGCCCGGGGCGGATATGAGGCGGCGGCAATTCCTGACGCTGGTTGGCGGCGCGGCAGCGACATCCGTCGCGCGGCCGCCGCTTGCCCTCGCGCAGCCGGCCGCGCTGCCGGTGATCGGGCTTCTGCACGCCGGCTCACCGGAAGCAAACGCCAAGCGTATCGACGCTTATCTGAAAGGCTTGCGCGACGCCGGCTTTGTCGATGGCAAGAATGTCGCGATCGAATATCGCTGGGCGCAAGGTCGTGACGACGAACTGCCGACGATGGCGGCCGATCTGGTGCAGCGCCGGGTCGCGGTCATCGTCACGCCCGGCAGCACGGCGGCATCGATCGTGGCCAAGCACGCCACCTCGACCATCCCGATCGTGTTCACCAGCGGAAGCGATCCGGTCGAGCTCGGCCTGGTCGCGAGCCTCAATCGGCCCGGCGGCAACCTCACCGGTATCACCTCGATCAACGCCGATATTTCCGCCAAACGCTTTGGCGTGCTGCAGCAGATGGTGCCGCAGGCCGCGCATTATTTCGGGCTGGTCAATCCGGTATCGCCGCTGGCCGGGCCGGTGACCAGGCAGTTGCGGGCGGGCGCGGCAAGCCTCGGCGTTCAGATCGACATCCTTCACGCCAGCACCGAAGACGAGATCGATGCCGTGTTCGCCGGCCTGCCGCGCGATCCCGGAAACGTGCTGGTCTCGAGCCCGGATGCATTCCTCTACAGCCGCCGCAAACGCATCGCCGCGCTGGCGGCAAGTCACGCCGTGCCCGCCATCTTCGATGTTCGCGATTACGTCGATGCCGGCGCGCTGGTCAGCTACGGGGCGGATTATGCCAACGTGATGCGA